>JAXLYZ010000138.1:0-1616 GCA_046351155.1 Myxococcota bacterium | reverse complement strand
CCCGAAGAGGCGGTAGCGCGGCCGCACGCCGACGGCCGGCGACGGCGACGCGGGCACCGACTTCGGCAGCCGCGCCGCCAGGAACTCCTGCAGCAGCTCGACCTTGGCGCTCGGCGCCGGACGGCCGGCGGCGCGCTGGGTGGCGACGTACTCGTCGCGGTAGGTGAGCACCACCGCCGGCTCGATGCCGACGATGGGCGCGCCGGTCCGCGCGAGCCGCTCGAGCAGCGCCACGTTCTTCCGCACCGTCTTGTCGAAGCGGCCGAGGAAGCCCTTCACGTGGAGCCCCTTGCCGTTCTCGAAGAACGGCACCAGCACCGGCTTCCAGCCGAGCACCTCGAGCACGTCGCGCGCGGCCAGCACGATGTCGGGCTCGTAGAAGGTCGTGAAGGCGTCCTGGAGCAGGTAGACGGTCTTGTCGGGCGGCGCGCCGCCGAGCTCGAGCCGGCGCCAGTCGAGCTCCGCCAGGCCGCGCGCCTTCAGGCGCTGGCGCAAGGTCGGCCGCGCCAGGAGCGGCGTATCGACGAGGCCGGTGACGGCGCCCATGAGCTTCTGGAACCAGCGCATGCCGAGGAAGAAGTTGAAGACCAGCGGCAGCCTGGCCATGAGGCGCAGCGCGCCCTCGAGCCGCCCCACCAGCGCGTCCGACGGCTTTCGCAGGTAGCGCGTGTGGTACTGCTCGAGGAAGTGCGCGCGGAAGCTCGGCACGTCGACCTTCACCGGGCACTGCGTCGCGCACGCCTTGCAGGCGAGGCAGCCGTCCATGGCGCGGTGCACGTCGCGCGAGTAGTCGTAGCGCTTGAAGGCCGTGTTCCACGCGCGCACGGGCCAGCCGAAGACCTGCCCGAGCCGCGACGGCCGGCGCGCCTTGGTGACGGTGACGCCGTTGTTCGACAGCTGGCGCAGCCACTCGCGCATGACGCCGGCCCGCCCCTTGGGCGTGTGGACGCGGTCGCGCGTGACCTTCGACGACGGGCACATGACGTGGCCCGGGTCCCAGGAGTAGCACTGGCCGTTGCCGTTGCAGTCGATGGCGATGGCGAAGTCGTCCTGGCTGGCGCGCGCCACGTGGCGGTCGGAGTGGCCGCGCAGCGGCTGGTCGATGCTCGCGAGAGCCGACGGCTTCCCGCCCGCTGCCGCGTCGCCGGCCACGGCGATCTTGCCGGGGTTCAGCCGGTCGTCGGGGTCGAAGATGCGCTTCACCTGACGGACGATCGGATAGAGCCCACCGAAGTACATCGGGCTGTATTCCGATCGAAATCCCTTGCCGTGCTCGCCCCAGATCACGCCGCCGAATTTGTCACACAGCGCGGCCACCTTGTCGGAGATGCGGCGCACGCGCTTCTCGTCCTCGGGGTCGCGCAGATCCAGCGCCGGGCGCACGTGCAGGCAGCCCACGTCGACGTGGCCGAACATGCCGTAGGTGAGACCCTCGGCGTCCAATATGGCGCGAAATTCGGCGACATATTCGGCCAGGCGCTCGGGCGGCACCACCGTGTCCTCGACGAACGGCACCGGCTTCCGCCGCCCCTTGGTGTTGCCGAGCAGCCCGACGCCCTTGGCGCGGAGCTGCCACAGCGCCTTGCGGTCGGCCTCCGAGGCGGCCACCTTCCACG
>JAXLYZ010000137.1:0-1716 GCA_046351155.1 Myxococcota bacterium | reverse complement strand
CATGGCCTGCAGCGCGACGCCGAGGCCCCAGCGCGGCGACACGAACCACTCCTTGCCGACCATCAGGTTCACGGCCAGGCCGGGGTCGGTGTCCTCCTTCAAGGTGATGACGCCGCCCAGGAACTGGGCGCGCGTCTTCACCGTGCCGACGCCGGCGCCGATCGAGCCCGAGAAGTAGAGGTTGGCCGGCATGACGTAGCCGGTCACGCCGATGCCGATCGCGCCGAGGCTGGTGGTGGTGTTCTGGGCGTTGCCCTGATCGACGCCGTCGACCTCGACCGTCGGCTCGAACATGTTCAGGCCGAAGAGGTCGGCGTGCACGGCGAGGTTGCGCGTGACGGTGCCGCCGAAGGCGAACGAGCCCTGGCCGGCCACGCCGCGGAAGCCGGTGTCGCTGTCCTGCTGGAGCGAGGCCGAGCCGTAGCCGATGCCGCCCGACAGGCGCATGAAGAAGCCGGGGTCGTGCGCGAACCAGGGCCCGCGGCGCGCGGCCTGTGCCGAGCCGCCGAGCGCGCCGAGCGACAGCGCGGCGAGAAGACAAGCAACTTTCACATGATGCATGACAGCCTCCGTTCGGTCGGTAGCGCGCCCCGGCCCGCTCAGATGCGGTGGAGCTTCACGGTGTTGGTGCCGGACGAGACCGGCCAGCCGAGCACCAGCGCGAAGGCATCACCGACCTTGCACATGCCCTCGCGCAGGAGCAGGCCGGTCGCGACGCGCAGGGTCTCCTGCAAATTCTCCGGCGGCACCTCGACGCGCGGCATGACGCCCCAGTGCAGCGCCAGCATGTTGGCCACGCCGCGGTTCGAGGTCAGCGCCACGATGGGCGCGCGCGGGCGATACTCGCTCAAGAGCCAAGCGGTGCGCCCGTCGCGCGTGAACACCACCAGCGCCTCGAGCGGCAGCGCGTAGCTGAGCAGCGCGGCCGCGCTGGCGGCGGCGTCGGAGAAGGCCCACTCGTTCTCGAAGGCCTTGCTGACGTCGCGCTTGGCCTGGTCGCGCGTGAGCCAGTCGGTCTCCACCTCGCGGATGATCTTGTCCATCATCTGCACCGCCAGCACCGGGTAGGCGCCGCTGGCGGTCTCGCCCGAGAGCATGAGCGCGTCGGTGCCGTCGATGACGGCGTTGGCCACGTCGGCCGCCTCGGCGCGCGTCGGCGACGGGTTCCGGATCATCGAGTCGAGCATCTGCGTCGCGGTGATGACCAGCTTTCGGCGCTTGTTCACCTCGTTGATGATGCGCTTCTGGAGGAGCGGCACCTTCTCGGCGCCGACCTCGACGCCCAGATCGCCGCGCGCCACCATGGCCCCGTCGGCGGCGTCGAGGATGGCCTCGAGGTTGGTGATGGCGTCGGGCTTCTCGATCTTGGCGATGACCGGCGTGCCCTTGGCCAGGCGCTGCGTCTCGAGCACGTCCTCGGCCGTGCGCACGAACGACAGCGCGACGTACTCGACGCCGATGACGTCGACGGCGAAGGCCAGGTCGAGGCGGTCCTTGGCCGTGAGCGCCGGCGTCGACAGGCGCCGGCCGGGCACGTTGATGCCCTTCTTGTCGGACAGCGGTCCGCCGATCTCGACGATGGTGTGGATGTCGGGGCCGCTCACGTGGTCGACGCGCAGGCGCAGGAGGCCGTCGTCGAGCAGCAGGATGTCGCCCGGGTGCACGTCCTGCGCGAGGTCGGGGTAGGTGACGCCGATGCCGTCGATGTCGCCCGGG
>JAXLYZ010000136.1:0-1730 GCA_046351155.1 Myxococcota bacterium | reverse complement strand
CCCGCTCGCAGCCCCCTGCGATGCGGCCGCGAGCCCCTCGAGGCAGGCGCCGACCGGCGTCGCCGCGGGCACCTCCCAGACGGCGTTCGGGACGCTCGCGTCGCGGCCCTCGAGGGAGTCGACGACGACCAGGTTGTCGCCGCCGGCGAGCGTCACGACCTGCACGCGGCCGGTCGCGCCGACGCGCTCGGGCGGCGCGGCGAGGACCGGACAGCTCGCGAGCAAGGGCACGTCCGCGTCCGGCGATGCCTTCGTCGGCGCCTCGTCGAGGTCGATGGCACATCCCCCGATATGGCCCAGAGCCGCCAGCAGCGCGGCCGCGACGAGCGCGTCAGCGGAACGCATGGCGCACCCCGATGGACAAGCGCAGCTCGTGGCGATTCACCAACAGGCCCTTGCCGGCGCCGACGTCGAGCGACACGAACGGCAGCAGCTCGCCCGCCCGACCGGGGAACGCGCTGCCCACCATCAGCCGCGCGAAGTACGACGAGTCGGCGTTGTCGTCGCGCGCGAACAGCCCCTCGACGAAGACGCGCGCCACCGGCTGCACGCTCGGCGTCGCCGCCCAGCGCAGCCCGAGCGCCAGGCTCGGCGCGTGGCTCAAGCCCTCACCCATGAAGCTCGCGGCGACGTTCGACTCGGCGCGGAGCCCGAACAAGAGCGGGAAGGCGTTCGTGAACATGCGGTCGGCGAGCCGCGCCTCGAGCGTCCACGCTCCGCCGAGCGGCGCGCGCAGCGACAGGTCGAGGCCGACCCAGACGCCGCCGCCGCCGAACGGGATGTCGTCCCCCTCGATGCGGAGGTCGACCCGATCCGACTCGGCCGCGACCAGCTCGCGGCTCCGCTCCAGGCCGAGCTCGAGGCCGAGCTCGAGCGTCGCGCCCGGCCCCAGCGCGCGCGCCATGGCCCGATCCCACGACCAGGCGATGCTCGTCGTCGCCCGGACGCGCGCCAGCTCGTCGGGGAAGAGCGCCGCGCCGGAGGCGTCCTCGAGCGCCACCAGGCCGGTCAGCTGGAGGTGCGTCCCGACCGCGCCGCCGGTCCGGCTGACCAGCCCGAGCGCGTGCCCCAACGAGACCTGGCCGGTCGGCCCGAAGGCATACTCGAGGACCGGCGCGTCGCGCGACGCGGTGTCGGCGAGCGGCACCGCGCGCGTCTCGCCCGGCAACCAGCGCCAGCACGGCGGCTCGGCGCGCGCCTCGACCCGCAGCGCGACGAACGCCAGCGCGACGGCCATCCATGCGGTCGCGAGCCCGGTCGTTCGGCGCCTCATTCGAGCCACACGCGCGCGAAGAACGGGTTGTAGTAGACGCCGTCGAGCGCGTCGGGGAAGTCGCCGAAGCCCGCCGGCACGTACGTCACGACCAGCGACCCGTCGCCGCCGTCGAGCTCGGGGTGGGCCTTGGCCGCATACACGAAGGCGCCGTCGCGGAACGACTCGGGCGGGCGCAGCACGTCGGTCGGGTCGCTCCACGGGCCCTCGGGCGCGGGCGCCACGCGCCACACGATGTTGGTCGAGCCGTAGCCGCCGCCGCCCACCCACACCCAGCGACCGCGCGCGTCGACGTGCACCGAGAACTCGGGCGCGCCGATGCGGAAGAGGTCGACCGCCTTGCAGCCCTCGCCCCAGCCGCCGCGGCAGAAGCGCTCGGGCGCGGACAGGTCGCCGTCGGCCATGGCGTCGGCCCGGAAGCGCGCGACCGTCATGGCGTGCGTCGCGCCGCGCGAGC
>JAXLYZ010000135.1:0-1768 GCA_046351155.1 Myxococcota bacterium | reverse complement strand
GGTCGCGTCGGGCCGCGGCAGGGACTCGTCGCCGCAGGCGACGCCGCCGAGGACGGCCGGGACGACGGCCAGGACACACGAGGCGAGGCGGCAGCGCATGACGACAGCGTGGGCGCTCGGCGAAGGCGCCCGCAAGAGCAGCTCTGCTCGTTGTCCGAGCGGCTTCGGCCGCGCGCCTGAGCACCCCTGCTCATTCGCCGCGCGCGCCCCGCGCCGGCCTTCGAGCGCCGACCGCGCCGGCGTTACTCGGGGTCATGGCCCCGCACGCCCGCCCCCTCCTCGGCCTCGCCCTCGCCCTCTCCGTCGTCGTCTCGGCGACGCGCGCCCGCGCCATGCCCGCGACGCCCGAGCCCCAGCTCGCGAGCCAGCCCGACGGCAGCGCGTTCCTGCGCGTGCTGCGCGGCGACGAGCGCGACAGCCACATGGAGACGCTCGACGGCTACAGCATCGTGCGCGCCGCCGACGGCACCTGGGTCTTCGCCGAGCTCGACGCCCACGGCGAGCTCGCCCCGACCGACCTCGTCGTCGGCGCCGTCGACCCCGGCCTCACCGGCCTCGTGCCGCACCTCCAGCGCCTCGCCCGCGCGCCCGAGCCGCCGCGCCCGCCGGCGCCGCTCCTCGTCGCCCCCGACCAGCCCGCGGCCGGCCTGCGCGCCGCGAGCTTCGGCACCGCGCGGCACCTGGTCATCCTGGCCGCCTTCGCCGACCAGTGGGACTACTCGAAGCAGACCGTCGACGCGCGCTACGGCTTCGCCCCCGATCGCTACGCCGCGCTCATGAACGAGCCCGGCCACTCCGCCGACGGCGCCGCCGGCTCGCTCGCCGACTACTTCGACGAGGCCACCAACGGCCAGCTCCACATCGACTCGGTCGTCACCGCCTGGGTGCGCCTCCCCGACGTCCAGGCGCGCTACGCCAACAGCGACGGACGCGGCACCGACGATGGCGGCCGCCTGGCGCGCGACGCGCTGGTCGCGCTGCAGGCCGCGGGCTTCGACTTCGGGAGCGTCGACGGCGACGGCGACGGCTGGGTCGACATGCTCACCGTCGTCCACTCGGGCTGGGACGCCGCCGCCGGCAACGGGCAACAGGACTACGTCTGGTCGCACGCCAGCTCGATCGACGCCGTCACCTTCGACGGCGTGCGCGCCGCCCGCTACACCACCATCTCGGCGCTGCGCGACCTCGACGGCACGCAGCTCATCGCGCGCATCGGCGTCGCCTGCCACGAGCTCGGCCACTTCCTCGGCGTGCGCGACTACTACGACACCGACGGCGCCGCCTTCGGCGACGGCTCGGGCCTCGGCAACTGGTCGCTCATGGCCGGCGGCGGCTGGAATGGCGGCGGCGCGCGGCCCGGCCCCTTCGACGCCTACACGCGCGCGCTGCTCGGCTGGGTCGCGCCGCAGCGCATCCACTCGCTGCCGAGCGCGACCGGCCTGGTCTTCCTCGTGCCCCGCAGCGCCACCACGCGCGACGGCGTCTTCCGCATCGACGACGGCTTCGCCGACGGCGAGTACCTGCTGGTCGAGCACTACGGCGAGGTCGGCCGCTTCCACCGCTTCCCCTACGACGAGGCGCTGGGCGAGGGCGTCGCCATCTGGCACATCGACGAGCGCCGCCCCAACAACGACCACAGCGCCACGCCGACCTTGCTACGCGCGCGCATGATCGAGGCCGACGGCGACCAGAGCCTGACGACTTCGGGCAACGTGCGCTCCGAGTCGGAGGACATCTGGGCCCCGTCGGGCGGCGCCGCGCTGACCCT
>JAXLYZ010000134.1:0-1795 GCA_046351155.1 Myxococcota bacterium | reverse complement strand
AGCTCGAGGGAACCCAGATGACGCTCGGCGCACACGCGGCCGAGTTCCTTCCCAAGAAGCGCACGAAGCAGATGCACCTCGACTGCGACTCGGTCGTGGAGGGCTTCAGCTGCCTCCTCTGGTTCGACGACATCAGCGGCTACGAGCTCACCGGCTCGGCCGCGGGCGGCGGCTGGACCCTCGCCACCGCGTCGCTCTACCTGGACGACTGAGCCATGCGCACCACCACCCTCATGGCGCTCGCGAGCGCCGCCGTCACCGGCCTCGCGAGCGCGCCTGCAGCCCGAGCCGAGCCAGGCGCCCCGCCCGAGGCCTGGCGCTCCGAGGTCGTCCTCGACACGACGCTCGGCGCCACGCACGTCGTCGCCCGCTCCACGCACTGCTGCGCACCCTACGCCTACGAGTCGCTGACCCTCGAGGGCACCACCGCTGGCGCCGCGCCCTGGTCGCACACCTTCACCGGCGACTTCGCGCTGGCGCGCGTGGGCGATGTCGTCGTCCTGGATTCGACGCACCTCGACGGCGACGCGCTCATCGCCATGATCGACGCGCGCGGCGCGGTGCATCGGGCCGATGGCACTCCGGCCGCGCGCGGTCTACTGGCCGGCGACGGCTTCGTCATCGCCCTCGGCGTCCTCGTCGTGCAGCGCTGGAACGTGACGCCCGACGCCGCGCCGACGCTGGCATGGAGCCACGACGCGGGCATCATCGAGTCGGTGCCGGCGGTCTTGGCCGCGGGCCGGGTCTTCTTCGCCACCGAGGGCGGATCGGTGGTGGTGCTCGACGCCGAGCGCGGCGACGAGCTGTGGCGCCGGAGCTTCGACGACCGCATCGGCGTGCTCGAGCTGCGCGGCGGCACGCCGGCCACGGGCGGCCGCCCGTTCATCGAGGTCGAGTCCTTCGCCGACTCCGTGGAGCACATCGACCCCGCCGCGCCACGGCCTCCCGAGGTCGAGGTGCACCTCGTCGCGCGCGTCGTGCCGACGAAGGCGCCGTACCGCTACGGCGGCGGCGGGGTGCGCACGCTCTCGCTCGGGCCCGGGCTCGAGGGGGTCGACGTGCACGTCGGTGACATGGTGTTCCCGAGCGACGGCAACGGCGTCATCGACGTGCGCATCCGCGGGAGCGGCCGCGTGTTCGTGACGGGCCAGTGCCTCGAGCGCACGTCGGTGCCGCTGAACGCGAACCGCACCTACCGCCTGCGCATCCGCGCGGCGCGGCTGTGTGACGGCGAGTAGCACGCGACGACCATCCCCTGCCCCCTGCAACCACGGCCCCTGCAACCACGGAGCTCCCATGACCAGGTACATCCTCATCGTCCCCCTCTACGCCACCCTCTTCGCCGCCTCCGCGAACGCCGCCGCACCGCGCTGGCCCGCCGATGCCAAGGCTTGCGGCAGCTTCTCGCTGACCGCCGCCGATGCGGTCGGCGAGGGCATGAAGCGCGCCGACGTCGAGGCTCTGCTCGGCCCGCCCGACCAGGAGCATTGCGAGGAGGCCCTCGAGCAGGGTCCCTTCTGCGAGCTGACGTGGTCGAGCGGCCTGCGCGTCATGACCGACGACCTCGGGCCGCGCGCGCACGTCGAGACCATCCAGTCGCCGCAGGTCGAGCGCTGCGTGCCCGACGCCGACAGCGGCTTCGGCGAGGGCGCGCCGGCCTTGTGCGACGGCTCGGTGTGCTGCCCGATCTTCGCCTCTCAGGCGGCTCGCATCGAGGTCCTCGACGGCGACGCCCCGACGCTCGCTCCGCCCAAGGGCAGCCGCTCGGCCGAGCTCACCGGCGTGCGCCGCATCG
>JAXLYZ010000133.1:0-1871 GCA_046351155.1 Myxococcota bacterium | reverse complement strand
GCGCAGGTTCCACGAGCTGTCGCGGCCGCGATACATGGCGCGGTAGTAGGCCTCGGCCGAGGCCACGAGGCGCGCGTTGCGCTCGGCCTGGAAGCGCTCGTCGCGCGACGCCGCCGCGACGCCGCCCGCCGCCAGCGCCTTCCGCTCGGCGACGAGACGGCGCACGACCTCCTCCTCGCAGCGCACCATGCTCGACGGCACGAGGCCGCGCAGCGCCGCCAGACCGTACGCCAGCGCGTCGTCACCGAAGCGCGAGTAGGTCGCATAGCAGTCGCGCGCGGCGCGCGCCGCGGCCGGGTCGACGCGGTCGAGGTGGGCCAGCACGAGGCCGATCGAGGTGTACAGGCTGTACATGTCGAGGCCGTAGAAGCCCACCGGGCGCACCGCGCTCGGGCCGAGGTTGTGCTCGCGCAGCCAGGCGACGAAGTCGAGCACCACGGCGTTGCGCCACATCCACGTCGGGAAGCGCTCGAAGCCCGACAGCGCCGCGCGCGCGTTGGCGTCGCCCGGCTCGCCGCGCACGAAGCGGTTGACGCGGTAGGCATCGGGCCAGTCGGCCTCGACGGCGACGGCGTCGAAGCCGTGCCGCTCGATGAGCATGCGCGTGATGCGCGCGCGCTCGGCGTAGAGCTCGTGCGAGCCGCGCGTGGCCTCGCCGAGCAGCACGAAGCGCGCGCGCTCGGCCGCGCGCAGGAGCGTCGCGTAGTCGCGCTCGCCGCCGCCGATGGGCTCGTAGCGCGTGGCCAGCGTCGTCATGGTCGTGACCTCGGAGCTCATGCGCGGGCTCCCGGCGGGACGCGCAGCCTCGGCTGTCGGCTTGCGGCCGCGAGGCGCTGCGCCAGGAGTCGACCGGCCTCGGCGCGATTGCGGAAGGGCGCGGGGGAGGGCATCGACCGGGGGCGTGGGTGCATCGGGACCTCCGCTTCGCTGGCGAGTGGCCGCACGTCCGCCGGTCGAGTCACTCGGGGATTTCCCCATCCGCGGCGCGAGCGTCAGTGCCTATGGCCTTGGCCGGAGGTCGCCATGAACAGCCAACCCGATCGTGCCCGCCGACCCGACCGCAGTGACCGAGCCAGCCCGCCCCCTGCCGGGAGGCCCGACAGCGACCCCGGCGCGAGCCTGCAGAGCTGCATCGATCTGTGCTCGCGCTGCGCCGACGTCTGTACCCAGACCATGGTCGGCTGCCTCGGCAAGGGCGCCGAGCACGCCCAGGCCGACCACATCCGGCTGCTCGCCGACTGCGCCGACATCTGCCGCACGAGCGCGGCCTTCATGGCCCGAGGCTCGCCGCTCCACCCGAGCATCTGCCGCGCCTGCGCCGAGGTGTGCGCGCGCTGCGCCGAGTCGTGCGAGCGCATCGGCCCGGGCGATCCCGACATGCAGGCGTGCGCGCGCAGCTGCCGCGCATGCGCCGAGAGCTGCGCGCAGATGGCGGCGACGGACTGATGTCGCCCCGGGCCGGCCAGTGATGCCCGGCGCGGCGCTCGTGCCAGGGCGGTGAGCATGGCGAGGCCGCGGTCGCTCGAGGTCTACCGGCACAAGCGCGACTTCGCGCGCACGCCCGAGCCATCCGACGCGCCTGCCCGCGGCGGGCTTTCGAAGCGCGGCGATCGGCCGCTGCAGTACGTCATCCAGATGCACGACGCCACGCGCCTGCACTATGACCTGCGCCTCGAGCTCGACGGCGTGCTCAAGTGCTGGGCGGTGCCCAAGGGGCCGAGCCTCGACCCGGCCGTGAAGCGGCTGGCGGTCGCGACCGAGGACCACCCCGTCGAGTACCTGTCGTTCGAGGGCGTCATCCCGGCCGGGCAGTACGGCGGCGGGCCGATGCTGGTGTGGGATCGCGGGCTGTGGTTCCCCGACGGCGACGT
>JAXLYZ010000132.1:0-1906 GCA_046351155.1 Myxococcota bacterium | reverse complement strand
AGACGACGGCGTCGGCATGTCCGAGGCCACGCGCGAGCGCCTGTTCGAGCCGTTCTTCACGACGCGCGCCGACGCCACCGGCCTCGGTCTGGTGCTGACGCGCGAGATCCTCGACCGCCACGGCGGACGCATCGACATCAGCAGCGCGCCGGGCCAGGGCACGACCGCGGTCGTGCGCTTCCAGGCGGTCGAGCGGCAGTCGCTGCGGCGCGCGACGCCGACGGCGCCGGCGCTCAGCATCGCCGGGCTGGCCGCGACGCGCGAGATCCTGGTGGTCGACGACGACGCGCGCGTCCGGCGCAGCGTGGCGCGGCTCCTGGCGCGCGAGGGCTACGTCGTGCTCGAGGCCGAGGACGGGCTGGCGGCGCTGGCGCTGCTCGGGCAGCGCGACACCGTCGGCCTGGTCTTGAGCGACGTCGTCATGCCGCGCCTCGGTGGCGTCGAGCTGGCGCAGCGGGTGCAGGTCGAGCACGGCCTGCCGGTGCTGCTCATGAGCGGCTACTTCGACGCGCAGGGCGCCGACCCGGCGCTGCCCATCGTGGCCAAGCCGTTCGTGCCGGCCGAGCTGCTGGCCGCGGTGGCGCGCGTGCTGGGCCGTCCGGCGCCGGCGCCGAGCGAGGCCAGCGCGGCCGCCGAGGCGCGCGAGGCCCGTGAGGACGGGCAGGCGGTGGTGGTGGCGGCCATGCTGCACGACATCGCCAACGCGCTGGCGGTGGTGGTGCCGGGCGCCGAGCTCTTGCGCGAGCTCGGCCCGCGCGACGACAAGCTCGGGCCCATCGCCGAGGACATCCACGAGGCGGCGCTGTCGTGCGTGGCCATGACGCGCCAGGCGCTGCGGCTCGCGAGCCCGCGCGCCCGGCCCGAGCCGGTGTCGCTCGTCGAGCTGGCGCAGGGCCTCGAGCGCCCGCTGAAGAAGCTGGTCGGGCGGCGCGGGCGGCTGGCGCTCGAGCTGCCGCCGTCGGTGCGCTCGTTCGTCGGCGACCGCGGCACGCTCGAGCGCGCGCTGGTGAACCTGGTCGTCAACGCGCGCGACGCGCTGGCCGGCGGCGGCGTGGTCACCATCAGCGTGAAGGACGACGGCGGCCCGCACGTGTCGCTGGCGGTGAGCGACAACGGCCGCGGCATCGACCCGGACGTGCTGCCCCACATCTTCGAGCCCTTCTTCTCGACCAAGGGCGAGGACGGCTACGGCCTCGGGCTGACCGTCGTGAAGGCCGCGGTCGAGGCGCTCGGCGGCCACATCGACGTGAGCTCGACGCCGGGGGTGATGACCACCTTCCGCCTCGATTTCCCCATCGCGGCCGCGGCCGCGTCCGCCTGACGAGGCGCCCATGTGCCTGGCGATCGTGCTCCACCGCGCGCACCCCGACTGGCCGCTGGTCGTGGCCGCCAACCGCGACGAGCTCCTGGCGCGCCCGAGCGTCACCATGACCGTGCTCCAGGAGGCGGGCCCGCGCATCCACGGCGGCAAGGACCTCCTGGCCGGCGGCACCTGGCTCGCCACGAACGAGCACGGCGTGGTGGCCGCGCTGACCAACCGCCCGGCGCTCGCAGGCCCGGCGCAGGCCGGCGCCAAGCGCTCGCGCGGCGCGCTGCCGCTGGCGCTGGCGCAGCACGCCACCGCCGCGGAGGCGGTCCGGGCCTTCGTCGCCGAGCACCGCCCGCGCGACTACAACCCGGCCTGGCTCTTGTGCGGCGACCGCGACGCGCTCTTCTACCTCGACATGAGCGGCGACGGTGACGCGGCGCCGGTGACCGCGCTCGGGCCCGGCCTGCACGTGCTCGAGAACGCGCCCTACGGCGCGCCGTCGCCCAAGGTCGACCACGTCGCGGCCGCCATGGCCGGGGCCACGAGCCAGCGCGGCGAGGCGCTGGTGGCGTTCCTCGCCGGCGTGCTCGGCGACCA
>JAXLYZ010000131.1:0-1911 GCA_046351155.1 Myxococcota bacterium | reverse complement strand
ATCGGGTGCTCGAGGGCGCCGAGCACGTCTTCTTCGCCGGGGTGAGCTCGTGAGCCGCGACCTGCTCTTCGAGGGCTGGGCCAAGGCCCGCGCCAACGTCAACATCGCCCTCATCAAGTACTGGGGGAAGGCGCCGGCCAAGAGCGCCGACGACGTGAACCTGCCGGCGGTGCCGAGCCTGTCGCTGACCCTGGCCGGCCTCTACACCGAGACGTGGGCCCGCTTCGCGCCCGAGCTCGAGGCCGATCGCGTGAGCCTCGACGGCAAGGCGCTGGTCGGCGAGGAGCAGGCCCGCGCCGTGGCGCTGCTCGACGCGCTGCGCCGCGCGGCCGACGTGGCCGCGCCCTTCGAGGTCATCAGCGTCAACCACGTGCCGACCGCGGCCGGCCTGGCCTCGTCGGCCTCGGGCATGGCCGCGCTCGCCGCCGCCGCCGGCCGCTGCGCCGGCCTCGATCCGGCCGACGCGGCCGACGCGACGCTCCTGTCGCGCCTGGCGCGCATCGGCTCGGGCAGTGCCGCGCGCAGCATCTTCGGCGGCTGGGTCGCCTGGGACGGGCCGGCCGCGACGCCGGTCGCGCCGCCCGACCACCTGCCGGTCGAGGTCGTCATCGCCGTCATCAGCGCGGGTCGGAAGGCGGTCGGATCGCGCGACGGCATGAACCACACGGCGCAGACCTCGCCCTACTACGGAGCCTGGGTGGCGCAGGCGTGCTCGACCTTCGACCGCGCGGTCGCCGCCGTCCGGGAGAAGGACTTCGAGGCGGTGCTGCACGCGATGGAGCTGTCGACCTGGCGCATGCACGCCTCGGGGATGGCCGCCGACCCGCCGGTCTTCTACTGGCAGCCCGCGTCGTTGGCCGTTCTGCGCGAGGTCGAGGCGCTGCGCCGGGACGGCATCGTCTGCGGCGCGACGCTCGACGCCGGGCCCAACGTCAAGGTCTTCTGCCGCCCGGAGGATGCCGCTCGGGTCGCGGGCCGATTGACGAGCATCCCCGGCGTGGAGCATATCTTTCGAACTACCCCCGGTGAGGGTGTCTCGGTGACCAGCGACAACGATCCACCGCGTCCCAAGGACGCTCCCGTAGGCCCGCAAAACGAGCCCGGACGGGAGACTGCGCCGAAGACGGAGAGCGCGTGATCCGAGCGAGCGCACCTGGCAAGCTCATGCTGGCCGGCGAGTACGTCGTCGTCGAGCGCGGAACCCCGGCGCTGGCGGTGTCGGTCGACCAACGCGTCACGGTCGAGGTCGAGGCCGAGCCGGCTGGCGGCTGGCGCGTGACCTCCGAGGGCGAGGGCCTGGTCGATGCGCCGCTGGCGCAGGTGCCGTTCCTGGCCGAGGCGCTTGCGCGCGTGCCGGGCGCTCCGCGCGCCGGCCGCCTCGTCGTGCGCTCGCAGATCGGGACGGGCGCCAACAAGCCCGGGCTCGGCACCTCCGCGGCGCTGTGCGTGGCGGCCTTCGCGGCCTTCCATCGCCTGGCCGGCAACCACACCCCGCCCGATCTCGTGCCCATCATCGCCGCCCACCGCGCGGCCCAGGGCGGCCGCGGCAGCGGCTACGACGTGGCGGCGTGCCTGGTCGGCGGCGTCACCATCTTCACGCCCGGACCGGGCACCAACCCGCCGCGCGTCGAGCGCATCGGCTGGCCGAAGGGGCTCTACGGCGCCGTCTTCAAGGCGCGCCGCGGCTCGTCGACGGCTGGCATGCTGACGCGCGTCGCGGCCTGGCGCGAGGAGGATCCGGACACGCTGGATGCGTGCCTCGATCCGCTCGCGGTCGAGACCGAAGAGCTCGTCCACGCCTTCCGAGCCGGCGACGTCGAGCGCATCCTGACCGCCTGCGCGCAGACGCAGGAGGAGCTCGGCGTGCTCGATCGGCTGGGCGACATCGGCATCCTCTCGGGCGGCACGCTG
>JAXLYZ010000130.1:0-1918 GCA_046351155.1 Myxococcota bacterium | reverse complement strand
CTTGCCGGACTCGCACGCGCCCCGCCTGCGAGGCGGCGGCCGTCGAGGACGCGGGAGCATGCCGTGCCTCGGGATAGACGGCAAGCGGGTATGTGGACCGCCGCGCGCTCGGTCCGGACGGCCGCGTCAGTCGGCGCGGGGCAGCTTGCCGGCGGCCACGTACTCGTCGCGGCAGGCCTCGGCCAGGAGCTCGTGGCTGACCACGCCGCCGCGGTCGACGGCGCGATAGGCGGCGCGGAGCAGCGCGTTCTTGATGCGCCCGCCGCTCAGCTCGAAGTGCTGGGCCAGGCGCGCGAAGTCGACGTCGGGTGCCAGCGGCAGGCGCGCCGGGCACAGCACGCGCCAGATGCCGAGGCGCTCGCGCTGGTCGGGCTCGGCGAAGGTGATGCGGAACTGGATGCGGCGCATGAGCGCCGGGTCGAGGCCCGACACGAGGTTGGTGGTCATGATGGCGATGCCGGGGAAGCGCTCGACCTCTTGCAGGAGCAGGTTCACGACCATGTTGGCCGAGCGATCGGAGGCCGACTTCGTCTCCTGCACGCGCTGCCCGAAGAGCGAGTCGGCCTCGTCGAAGAGCAGCATGGCGTGCGTAACGCGCGCCTGCTGGAAGAGCGCCTGCACGTGCTTCTCGGTCTCGCCGAGCCACTTCGACATGACCTCGGGCAGGTTCACGCGATGCAGCGGCCGATCGAGCTCGCCGGCCAGGATCTCGGCGGCGTAGGTCTTGCCGGTGCCGGGCGGGCCGTCGAAGAGCGCGGTGATGCCGCGGCCGGTGGTGAGGCGCTCGCCGAGGCCCCACGCGGTCATGACCAGCGACTGGTGGCGGCACGCCGACAGGAGCTCGCGCACGCGCCGATCGACCGCCGGCGCCAGCACGAGGTCGTCCAGCGAGAGGTGGGTCGTGCTGCGGATCGTGAGCCCGTCGAGCGCCTGCTCGAGCTGCACGCGGCAGCCCTCCTCGAGGAGCGCCGTGGTCATCTCGGGCCGCGGCGCGTCGCCGGCCATGGCGGCGTTGACGGCGTAGGCCACGGCGCGGCGGATGGTGGCGCCGTGGAAGTCGAAGCGGTTGGCCAGCGCGTCGAGGTCGAGCGCGCCGCGGCGGGGCATGCTCGGCGGCAGGTGCGCCTCCCAGATGCGGCGGCGCTCGGCGGCGCTCGGCAGGCCGAGGCGGAGGTGCGTGACGGCGCGCTGGAGCAGCGTCGGGTCGAGCGCGGCCGGGTCGACGGTCGTCAGGATGGCCAGGCCCGGGAAGGCCTCGAGCGCGCGCAGCGCGGCGCGGCGCCGCGGGTCGGCCTTGCCGAAGAGATCCTCGGCGCCCTCGACGAGCACGAGCGCGTCGCGCAGCGTGGCCTCGGTGAAGACCTCGCCGAGCAGCGCCTCGAGCTCGCCGGCGGCCGGCGTCTTCGGCAGGTCGGCCGCGTCGAGCGCGATGAGCGGCGCCGCGCTCGCCGTCGCCAGCGCGCGCGCGAGCAGCGTCTTGCCGCTGCCGGCCGCGCCCGACACCACCAGCACGAGCCCGCCCTGCGCCGGGAGGATGCCGTCCATGCCCCAGGTCGCGACCAGCGCGCGATAGCGGGCCGGCGCGCGCGCCAGCGCGAGCGCCTTCTGGCGCGTGTCCTCGGGCAGCACGACGCGCTCCATCGGCACGTCGGGCACCTCCCAGCGCGCCAGCGCCGCGACCGCCGGGCCGAGGCCGGGCTGCTCGAGCAGGAAGCGCACGGCCGGCGTCGTGAGCCGTAGCGGCTGGGTCGACGCGATGCCGGCCGCCGGGTCGCGCCCGAGCGCCACGATGCCGCAAGCGACCAGCCGACCGTCGGGCGACAGCGTGCGCTCGGCCGCGGCGCGCTCGCGCGCGTCGAGGCTGAGGCGCGCCACCGCCTGCCCGAGCGTCAGCGCGGAGGGCGCGGCGCGATCGAAG
>JAXLYZ010000129.1:0-1945 GCA_046351155.1 Myxococcota bacterium | reverse complement strand
GGCGGCGGGAGCGGGCGCGGTCGCCACCTTGGCGCCGGACGGGAAGGCCTCGACGAGCTGCTTCAGGAGCTTGGGCAGCTCGATCTCGACCTGGACCTTCTCCCCGGTCTTCGTGGCCCCGGGCTCGGACGCCGCGGCGGGCGACGGCGCCGGCGCGCCCGTCCGCGGCGCTTCGAAGGCGGTGCCGAGCGACTGCACGATCTCGGCGACGACCGGCACGCCATGCCGCATGAGGAACTGCCCGTCGACCACGACCGGCCGCTCGGGGTGCTGGGGGTCGAGCGCGTTCCGGCGCAGGTACCCCTGCAGCGCGTCGCTGACGGCGCCGCCCATCTTCGAGAGGAAGCGCACGACGGCCTGGCCCGCGTCGGGCACATCCTCGGGCTTTCGCGCTTCGCCGGGGCCGACGGGCGAGGCCTCGGCGACCGTGCGCGCGAAGCCCTCGAGGAACTGCTCGGCGCGCGCCGCGACGTCGCCGCGCTCGCCCTGCTCGGGCAGGTGCAGGGTCCCGTCCGCGCCTTCGCGGAACCCGAAGCCCTCCTTCAGCCACTTCGTCGCGACCGCGTCGACCTTGTCCGGCGCCGCTGCGGCGGCCGTCGCTCCGGGGCTCGCGACCTTGTCGGTCTCGGTCTTGGCCGGCTCCGTCGCGGTCGGCTTGTCGTCATCGGTCGGCATCTGAGCTCCTCGGCGCGCGGGTCCGCTGGCTGTCATCCCATGTTCGCCGCGCCGTTCGCAATCCCGAGCGCAGCGCGGCCGAGCGAGGCCCCAGGGCGACGCTCGCGAGCGCGGCGCGCGTCGTGTTACCCTCGCGGCGTGCGCATCTTCTTGTCGACGTTCGGCACGGCCGGCGACGTGGTCCCGTTCACGCGCCTGGCGCGGGGCCTCCTCGAGCGCGGCCACGCGGTCACGGCGCACTCGTGGTCGATGTATCGCGGCCTGTTCCCGGCCGGGGTCGACTTCGTCGCGGCAGGGCACGACGTGGCTCCGGCCGAGCTCGCGGCGTCGCTCGAGGAGGCGCTGCGGCTCCCGTCGCCGTGGCTCCAGATCCGTCGCGTCGCGCGCATCTTCTACGGGCTCGGCGACGGTGACGCCGCCGCGCGCGCCTACTACGCGCGCTGCCGCGAAGCCATGGCCGGGCACACGCTCGCGGTCTGCAACGTGCTCGACCACGTCGGCCAGGCCGCCGCCGAGCTGGCCGGCATCCCCTGGGTGGGCTGGGCGTCGCGACCCCCGCCGCCGCCCGATGCCGACCGCGCCCTGGCCCAGGAAGACCAGGCGCTCGGCGAGCTGCTCAGCGCCGTCACCGGCGGGCGGCGCGCCGTGCGCACATTCCGCGCGCGCTCGCCGCTGCTCGACCTCATCGCCGGCTCGCCCGCGCTGGCCTTGCCGTTCCCGGCCGAGCCGACCCTGACGCTCACCGGCAGCTGGCTCGACCGCACGCCGCCGGCGCCGCTGCCGGCCGCGGTCGAAGACTTCCTGGCCGCGGGGCCGGCGCTCCTCATCGGCTTCGGCGCGCGGCCCGACGTGAGCGGCCGCACCGCCGCGCTGGCGGCCGCGGCCGTTCGAGCCGGGTGGCGCCCCATCGTCCACGTCCTGGCCGCGTCGCCGGCGACGTTGCCGCCGCAGCCGGACACGCTCGTCGTCCGCGAGCCGCTGCCGCACGCGGCGCTCTTGCCGCGCGTCGCCGCGGTCGTCTTCCACGGAGGCTCGGGCACGGCCCACGAGGTGTGCCGGGCCGGCCGTCCGTCGCTCGCGATGCCCCACCTCGGCGATCAGTTCTACTGGGCCAACGCGCTCGCGCAGCGCGGGCTCGGGCCGAAGCCGCTGACCTTCCAGACCCTCGCGCCGAGCGTCCTCGAGGCGCGCCTGCGCGAGCTGCGCGACCCCCGCTTTGCGGCGCGTGCCGCCGCCGTGGCCGCGGTGCTCGACGCCGAGGACGGCGTCA
>JAXLYZ010000128.1:0-1977 GCA_046351155.1 Myxococcota bacterium | reverse complement strand
CGACGAGCTCGGCCGCGTCTTGGCGCGCCGCCACCGCGCGCTGGTGGCCGCGACCGCCGCCGCGCGCGCCGGCAAGGAACCCTCGCTCGACGAGGACGTGGTCGAGCTGACCACCGCGCTCGAGCGCGGCCAGCACCGCGGCAGCGCGCTGCTCAGCGTGCTGGTGGGCCTGCAGCGCGAGGCCATGGTCGAGGCCGGCCGTCGCGGCTGGCTCCTGCCCGAGCGGGCCATGGCGCTCGCGGGACACCTGGCCACGCTCGTCGCCGACCTCGAGGCGCCGCCCGCACGCGACCCGCGCCTGCCCCCGCCGCGGCCGCCAGCGGCCGATCGGCTGGCCGCGGTCACCCACGTCGCGACCGCCATCTACGCGGCGCTCATGCCGCTCGCGGCGTCGCAGCGCCTGACGACGGTGGCGGTCGGCGCCGCGGTCGGGGCGCTGCTCATCGCGCTCGACGCGCTCGCGTCAGAGTGAGCAGCCGGGGCGGCCGGAGCGAGGCCATCCGATCATCGCTCAGTCGCAGCGCGCGGCGCAGCCCTCGGCCGCCTCGGCGCAGGCGCCGACCGACCAGGCGCGGGTCCGCTCGCACTGGCCCTCCCAGGCGTTGGCGTCGGGCGCGCAGATGGAGCCGCGGCACGCCGCCGGCGCATAGCCCCAGTCGTCGATGCAGGTGGTGACGCAGTCGGCGGCCTGCTCGGCGACGCACGCCGCGACGGTCGGGGCCTGCTCGACGCAGGCGGCCTCGAGCTGCGCACACTGGGCGCCGCAGCTCGGGCCCGCCGGGCGCGCGCTCGGCCGCGCCGCCTCGGAGCGGGCCGGTCCGCCGAAGCTCACGGCCGCGACGTAGGTCGGGCTCATCTCGCTCCAGTCGAGCTCGCGCCGGCCTGCGCCCGGCCACGGATCGCGCACGGTGACGCCCAGCACCTCGGGCCCCGACGGCGTCTTGCGATAGCGCATCGCGGTCACGACCATGGCGTGGCCGACGGTGCCGACCAGCAACGGCCGCTCGGCGCGCAGCTCGTCGATGACGTCCTGGCTGTCGATCTCGTCGCGCCCCGAGCTCGTGTCGAACACGCGCACGTCCGCATGGAAGGCCTGCCCGCGCGCGTCGTGCCAGGGCCGGGTCAGCGCCTCGGTCATGGTCGGCCCGTCCATGGCCGGCAGGTTGGCGATGCGCCCGTAGGTCGCCTCGACGATGCGCTCCTGCGCGACCGGGTGGCCGTGGAAGCGGAAGATCATGGCGATGGACGCGGCCCAGCACCACTGCGACATGCGCTGCTGCGCGGTGACCGGCTCGAGGCGCTCGCTCGGGATCCCGACGACGCAGGTCTCGTCGCCGGCGCGATCGACGTCACAGCGCTCGCCGGCGAGCGCCGAGGGCGCGGTCGTCATGACCAGGGACGCGACGGACAACGCGACGCCGAGCGCACGGGCGACGGACTTCATGGCTCCTCCCAACCGGACGACCCAGGCCAAACGCCGGAGGGGCGCGCGCCGATTCCCTACAGCGGCCTTGCCCCCGAAGGCGACCTGAGCCACACTCCGCGCGTGACTGCAGACGACCCGACGCCCGAGCGGACCGCAGAGACCCCGGTGAAAGACCCGCACCTCTGCCCGGTGTGCAGCAATCCGGTGGACCCGCGCAAGACCACGCAGGCCCTCCATCGCAATGGACGGCTCATGCTGTTCTGCACCTCGGGGTGCCTGCGCGAATTCATGCGCACGGAACGCGACGCCAAGGGCTGACCGTCGCGCGCGTGCATTCCATCGACGCGCGCTGGACGAACGCCTATTCGAGGTCGGTGCGGACGCAGCCGGCGACCACCTGCAGGATGAGGTCGGGCCCATACGCCTTGGCCGGCGTCTGGAAGCCGGTCGTGAGCTGGCCTTCGGTGACGCGCTTGGCGAGGGCCAGCGCCGCGTAGGCGGTGGTGGTGTAGCCCTCGGGCGTCTCGAGGCGCGCGGCCGCGCGTCGGCCG
>JAXLYZ010000127.1:0-2056 GCA_046351155.1 Myxococcota bacterium | reverse complement strand
TTCAGCCAGCGCGTGTCGACGCGCGCCATCAAGCCGCGCGGGCTCGACGAGGTGTTCGCGCTGGCGCAGGCGTGGAACGAGATGGCGGAGCGCGTCGAGATGCAGGTGCGCGGGCAGCGCGAGCTCCTGGCCAACGTGTCGCACGAGCTGCGCTCGCCGCTGGCGCGCGTGCGCGTCGCGCTCGAGCTGGTGCCGCAGACGCCGGAGAACCAGGCCCGGCTGGCCGACATCGCGCTCGATCTGGGCGAGCTCGATCGGCTCATCGACGACGTGCTGACGGCGTCGCGCCTCGAGGCGCAAGGGCTGCCGACGCACCTCGAGTCGGTCGACGTGGCGGCGCTCTTCCGGAGCATCGTCGAGCGCGCCGCGCACGATCCGCTGGTCGCCGGCAAGGAGGTGCGCGTCAAGCAGAGCCCCGCGGTGACGACGATCATGGCCGACACGGCGCTGCTCCGGCGCGCGCTGTGGAACCTGGTCGAGAACGCCGGCAAGTACGGCGCGCCGCCCATCGTGCTGACGGCGATCCCGGTCGAGCGCGGCGTGTGCCTGTCGGTCGAGGACGCCGGGCCGGGCATCCCGCCGGAGCTGGCCGACCGCCTGTTCGAGCCGTTCGCCCGCGGCGCGCGCGACCGCGCCACGGCCGGCTTCGGGCTCGGGCTGACCATCGCCAAGCGCGTCGCCAGCGTCCACGGCGGCACCATCGCGCTCGGCAGGACGCTGGCCGGCACGCGCATCGATCTGACGATCCCGACCCTGTGAGAGCGCGGGCGGGTGGCGTCCGGACCGCACGGCAGGCGGGCCGCGCGCGTTTACGCGACGCTTACAGAGGGGCAACGCCGGGGCAATGAGGGGTGGTCATGGTGGGGAGGTCGCCGCATGACGCGGCCTCTCTCAAAGGACCTCAGCGTGATCTTCCTGCAAGTCTTCCTCGGCATCCTCGCGGCCCTCTTCGTCCTTCGGCTCATCATCGGTTTTCGCTTTCGTCGCATGGGCTTCCACCGCGGCCACCACGGCCCGCGCGGGCGCGGCATGCACTTCTGGCGCCTGTATCGTCAGCTCGACCTGAGCCGCGAGCAGAAGGATCAGCTGCGCCAGCTCTTCCGCGATCTGCGTCAGGAGGCGGCCGGCCTCCGCGGCGACATGCCGCGCGAGCTGGCGCGCATCCTCGGCGGCGAGGCCTTCGACCGCATCACGGCCGAGCGCATGGCCGACGAGCGCGTCGCCCTGCTGGTGCGCATGAAGGACCGCGCCCTCGACACCATGGAGCGCGCCCACGCGATCCTCACCCCGGCCCAGCGCGCGCGCCTCGCGGCCGCCTTCTGAGCGGTCGCCAGGCGGGTCGCAGCAGGGCGCGAAGAAGTTGCTTTCGCCAGTACGAACGATCGTGCTAATGCTCCGCGGCATGAGCAAAGGCGCCGACACCCGAGCCCTCATCCTCGACCGAGCCCTGGCGCTGGCCAGCGTGTCGGGGCTCGAGGCGCTCACCATCGGCACCCTGGCCGACGAGCTGAAGATGTCGAAGAGCGGGCTCTTCGCCCACTTCGGCAAGAAGTCCGAGCTGCAGCTGGCCGTGCTCCGCCACGCCGTCGACCGCTTCGTGTCGACGGTCGTGGCGCCGGCCTTGAAGCAGCCGCGCGGCGAGCCGCGCGTGAGAAAGCTCGTCGAGGGCTGGATCGCCTGGGACCAGGCGCTGCCCGGCGGATGCCCGATGCAGGCCGCCGTCAGCGAGTTCGACGACGTCGACGGCCCGGTCCGCGACTACCTCGTCGAGAGCGAGCACGACTGGTTCGACGTCCTCGTCCAGGTCGCCAAGGCCGGCATCCAGAGCAAGGCCTTCCGCGCCGACCTCGACGCGCGCGTCTTCGCCTTCGAGCTCCAGAACCTCCTCGCCGGCTACCGCCGGCACGCCCGGCTCTTCCGCGAGCCGGACGCCGAGGCGCTCGCCCTGAGCGCCTTCGAGGCGCTGCTCGCGCGCTGTCGCGCGAGCGCCTGACCCTCGCGCCGTCGTCTCTCTCGTGCGCCGTCGTCTCTCTCGATCGTCAAGGAGCCTGACCAT
>JAXLYZ010000126.1:0-2071 GCA_046351155.1 Myxococcota bacterium | reverse complement strand
TCGGCGAGGATGCGCACGACCTCGGCGCGGAGCTCGTCCCAGCCGATGCGATCGGGCGCCAGCGGCCGCGTCGGCGCGCCCGGCTCGGCCAGCGTCGCGACCGCGCCGCGCGAGGCCACGGCCGCGCCCGCGGGCGCGCGCGCCGAGCGCTCGAGGTGGAAGGCGCCCTGGGCCATGCCGACGAGGTAGTGGAAGGCGCCGTCGCTGCGCGCGAACAGGACGACCTCGTCGCCCAGCGCGAGCGTCGCGGTGCCGACGACCCTGCGCTCGACGCCGTCGATGACGCCGCCGATCTGCCGCACCGCCACGAGGTCGCCCGGCGCGTCGGCGCCGGCCAGCGCCTCGTCGACGCGCACCCAGCTGAGCGTGTAGACCTCGTGGCGCTCGGCGTCCCAGATCACCTCTTCGTCGACCACCTCGCCGCGCACGATGCTGTGCGCCGCGCGACACAGCTCGCTCAGCGAGAACGGTCGGACCAGCGTGGCGCGGGCCGGCGCGGCGGCAGCGAGCACGCCCGCGACGACGGCGGCGATGAGTGATGCGATCGTCCTGCGGCCCATGCGGTGACCTCCGTGAGGCGCGGATGATACGCGGGCGGGTCGCTCCGGGCGAGCACCGCGCCGCGCCGCTCGACCCGCCGCGCCAGGCCGCGCCCGCGGCTCGGCGGGCACGCGACCTGCGCTCGTCGAATCAGCCTCCGAAGACCGCCGTCACGTCGGCGAAGACGCCCTGGGCCTCGGTCTTCAGCGCCTTCACCTTGTCGGGCAGCGTCGCGACGGCCTTCACGTTCTTGTCGACGAGCTTCGACTTCTTGGCCACGTCGAGCGGGTTCTTGACGAGGCCGGGCACCTTGCCCGGGAAGTCCTTGGTCGCCTCGACCAGCGCCTCCGACTGCGGCAGCAGCTGGTCGGCCGTGTCGCTGGTCTTGCCGCTCGTGTCGGAGAGGGCGTTCACCGAGTCCATGCCCTTCTGCACGTTCTCGGGCACGGCCTCGCTCGCCTGGAGCTTGGGCACGTTGCCTTCCATGAGGATCTTGATCTTGCCGTTGGCCTTGGTCTTCAGGTCCTCGAGCGCCGTCTTGAGCGGCGCGTCCGCGGCCACGCCCATGGCGGTGTTCACGTTGGTGCGGCCCTCGACCATGGTCTGGTTCTGGGTCTGCACCGAGCCTTGGATGTCGCGGGCCTTGGCGAAGACGTCGTCGAACTCGGCGATGCCGGTGTCGACGATCTTGGACTCGCCGGCCCACGCGCTGGTGGCCATCGCGGCGACCGCGAAGAAGGCAATGCCGATAGCAGGGACTCGAACATTCATGATGGTTTCCTCGCATCCGCGTCGTGGCGCCCGCGCGGAAGGCCGGCGGGAGCCATCGCCCAGGCGGTCGCGCCCCTCGCGAGCACCTCGAGCGCGCGGACGATACGCCCGTCCATTCGCGAGGTCGAGGCTGGGCTGGCGGGGTCGGCGCCGCTCAGGCGGAGCGGGCCAGCACGGCCTTCACGCGCTCGGCCAGGACCTTGGGCGTGAACGGCTTGGCCACGAGCTCGATGCCGCCGAGATCGGCCTCGGAGTAGCCCGACATGAAGAGGATCTTCATGCTCGGCCACACCGCGCGGATGGCGGCGGCGAGCTCCTGGCCGCTCATCTGCGGCATGACGATGTCGGAGAGCACGAGGTCGATGGCGGTCGTGCGCAGGATGGCCAGCGCCTCGGGCCCCGAGTTCGACGACATGACGCGGAAGCCGTGGATCTGCAGCCCGCGCACCGCCGTCGTGCGCACCAGATCCTCGTCCTCGACCACCAGCACCGTGGCCGGCGCGCCGCGCTCCCCCGCCGGCTGCGTGACCGGCAGGTGCGGCGCCGTGCCGGGGCGCGCCGACACCGGCAGCTCGATGCGCACCGTCGTGCCGCGGCCGGGCGCGCTGTCGACGCTGATGTTGCCGCGGTGCTGGGCCACGATGCCGTAGCAGGTCGCGAGCCCGAGGCCGGTGCCCATGCCCGGCGCCTTGGTGGTGAAGAACGGCTCGAAGACGCGCGCCAGGTGCTCGGGCGGGATGCCGACGCCGGTGTCCGACAC
>JAXLYZ010000125.1:0-2282 GCA_046351155.1 Myxococcota bacterium | reverse complement strand
GGCGCCCGGGTTGGTCGACCGGTACTGGAGCCCCTTCAGGAAGACGATGGCCGAGGGCGCGACGGCCGAGAAGTCGTACGTGCCCCGGCCGTCGGTGGCGATGGGGTGGTCGTCGGACGGGACGACGATGCCGAAGTCGAGCGTGAAGTTGATGGTGCGCGGGAAGGTCACCGAGTCGGTCATCGCGAACGACACCGCCGGCGCGATGTGCGAGCTGCCGAAGGCGAAGTACTGCGGCAGATCGGTGAGGTCGCGGAGGCCGAGGTCGTAGGTCTGGACGTCGTCGGTGATGCTGACGTGGTAGGCCGACTTGCCGCTGAGGTCGGGGATGCCGGTGTCGGCCGTGTCGGCGACGTCGGCCGCGTCGGCGGCGTCGCTCGCGGCCTTGTCGTCACCGCAGGCGCCGGGCGCGGCGAGGCCGGCGACGGCGCCGAGCGCGAGGCCGAAACGGTAAAGCTGCTTTCGCATGAGGCGGCTCCTCGGGACGACGGGGGACACGGACGAAGGTCTGGCGGCGGGGCTCAGAGCAGCTTGCGCGCGTCGGCCGGGCTCGCCACCTCGCGACCGGCGGCGCGCGCCACGGCGGCCAGCGCCTCGATGAGCGGGCCGTTCGAGGTCGAGCGCTCGCCGCTCGGCAGGTAGAACGTGTCCTCGAGGCCGGTGCGCAGGTGGCCGCCGAGCTCGGCGGTCTTCCGGTGCACGGGCCACACCTCCTCGCGGCCGATGACGATCGACTGCCAGTGCGCGCCGGCCGGCAGCTCTTCGAGGAGCAGCGGCAGCCAGCTCGCCTTGGCCGGCATGCCCGACGCGACGCCCATGACGAACGACACGTGCGTCGGCGGCTTCAGCATGCCGTTCTCGAGGAAGAGGCCGATGCTGCGCACGATGCCGGTGTCGAAGCACTCGCACTCGGGGGTGATGCCCCAGCCGCGCATGGCGTCGAAGAAGCGCTTCACCTTGGGCACCGGGTTGTCGAAGAGCATCGGCGGCCAGGCCCAGCTGCCGTCCTTCTTGGTGCGCAGGTAGTTGAGCGAGCCGGCGTTGAGCGCCGCCATCTCGGGGCGCACGGCCTCGAGGCAGGCCAGCGGACCGGACAGGTCGTCGCCGACGACGCCGGTCGACAGGTTCAGGAGGATGTCGGGGACCTCGGCGCGGATGGCGTCGCAGCAGGCCTTGGCGACCACCGGATCCCAGCTCGGGAAGCGCCCCTGGCCCGGCTCCTGGCGGCGGAAGTGGATGTGGATGATGGAGGCGCCGGCGTCGCGCGCGCGGCGCGCCTCGCGCGCCAGCTCCTCGGGCGTGACCGGCACCGGGTGCTGGCCCGGGTCGGTCAGGACGCCGGTGATGGCGCAGGTGATGATGGCCTTGTCCATGCTGCCTCCACCGGCCACGCGTGACCGGCGGCCGGACCCTAGCAGAGATGACCGGACCTCGGCGAGCGCCGCGGGG
Source organism: Myxococcota bacterium (assembly GCA_046351155.1). Taxonomy (GTDB): domain Bacteria; phylum Myxococcota_A; class UBA9042; order PHBI01; family PHBI01; genus JAXLYZ01. Next base: position 833 of record JAXLYZ010000125.1, on the reverse strand, counting down.
GCCTGAGCATAGCTGCTCCATTTTCGCGCCGCGCCTCCCCGGCGTTGGACCGCGGCCCGGCCGCGCCGTTTCTGTGGGTCAGCCAGGCCACACCAGCACGCCTGCGGAGGACCCATGTTCGGAGCCGTCATCCAGAGGAAGCCAGAAGCCCAGAGCCACGCGGCGCGCGCCGCCGACGCGGGGGGCGGACAGAGCGCCGTGCAGAAGAAGGAGCTGCGCGGCATGTCGTACGCCGAGGGCGCGGCCGCGCTCGCGCCGGACCAGAAGAAGGACAGCAGCACGCCGCGGACGCCGGCCCAGTTCGCCGACGACGTGGTGGCGCAGATGACCCACAAGGTCGGCCACCTGTCGGCGAACCAGGCGCAGAACCTGCGCGCCGAGGCCACCGCCGCCAAGCAGAAGGACTCGGCGCTCGAGGTGGTGCCCTACGTGCTCGAGCGCGTCGATCAGTACATGCCGAAGGGCGGGCAGTGACGGCAGCCAGCCAGCGCGTCAGCGCGGGCGCGGGCCAGACCACGGGCGGAGGCGCGGGCGTCGCCGAGGCCGGCGCGGGCGGCGCGGCGGCCGGCGTCAAGCGCTCGCTGCGCGGCGCCAGCTACGAGGCCGGCGCGGCCGCGCTCGCGCCGCCGGGTGCGCCGGTGCAGCGGCTCGGCGCCGCGGCGCCGGTCGATCCGCGGACGCTGGTCGGACCGTATCGTCCGCCCGGCCCGCCCCAGCAGGTGCGCAGCGTGACGTTCCCGTCGCCGCGCCCCGCCGCGTCGCCGGGCAAGGCGCCCGAGCCGGGCCAGCCGACGACGCAGGTCGCGACGCCCGGTCGCTCCGCGTCGTACGGC
>JAXLYZ010000124.1:0-2319 GCA_046351155.1 Myxococcota bacterium | reverse complement strand
CTGGCGGTGCTCGTGCGCGTGGCCGAGCTGCGCAGCTTCTCGGCCGCCGCGCGCGAGCTCGGCATCGCCAAGTCGGCGGTCTCGCGCCGCATCAACGACCTCGAGACGCGCCTCGGCGTGCGGCTCCTCACGCGCTCGACGCGCAACATCGGCCTCACCACCGACGGCCTCCAGGTCTTCGAGCACGCGCGCAACCTGGTGACCGAGGCGCGCGCCGCGCTCGACGTCGTGGCCGGCTCGGGCACGAAGCCGCGCGGTCTCTTGCGCGTCAACGCGCCGGGCATCTTCTCCGAGCAGTACCTGACGCCGGCCATCGGCGCGTTCCTCGAGCACCAGGCCGAGGTCGAGGTGCAGCTCACCGTCGACGACCGCCTCATCGACGTCGTCGAGGGCGGCTGGGACGTGGTCATCCGCATCTCGCGCTCGCACGACGACTCGTCGCTGGTCGTGCGCAAGCTAGCCGAGGACCGCGGCGTCATCGTCGCCAGCCCGGCCTACCTCGATCGCCGCGGCCGCCCCGAGGAGGTCTGCCACCTCGTGACCCACGACTGCCTCCACTACGGGCTCCTGCCGCTCGAGGTCGAGTGGGGCTTCAAGCTGCCGCGGCGGCGCGTGTCGGTGCCGCTGCGCGTGCGCTTCACCGCCAACGATGGCGCCAACATCCGCCAGGCGGCGCTGGCCGGCATCGGGCTCGCGACGCTGCCGTGGTTCATGGTGGCCGAGGACGTGCGCGCCGGCCGCCTCGAGCTGGTGCTCGACGGCATCCGCCACGCGCCGCTGACGGTGGCGGCGGTCATGCCGCAGCGCGACGGCATGCCGGCCAGGACGCGCGCCTTCGTCGACCACCTCGTCAAGTGGTTCGCCACCCCGCCGTGGAAGGTGCCGGCGCTGACACTGGCGCGGGCGGCCGGCTGAAACGGCAGGTCGCGGCCCCCAGGCCGGAGCCACTCGCAAGGTCGGCGAAGGCGGCCGCAGGCGAGTGGCGCAGGCCTCTCGGGGACGCGACCGATACGGCCGCAGGCTGAAACTTTCCCCGGGCTGGCGCGTAGGCGCGCGAATGGCCGGTCGTCCTCAGCAACGTTTCGTCCCGCTCGCGCTCTCCGCGCTCGCCGCCCTGGTGCTCGCGCCGGTCGGCGCCGCGCACGCCGAGTCGTGGTGCGCTCAAGCGCTGACGGTCCACGAGTGGGGCGTCCACGTCTTCGGCGGCGACGGCGCGCGCTCGTCGCTGCTGGCCGGGCTGCCGCCGTGGTTCCACTCGAGCACCTCGGGCGGCGTCGCGTCGGGCCCGTCGGTGCGCGACCTGCCCGTTGACAGCGGCATCCGGGCCCTGCCGGTCATCCACTTCTACTCGCCGCGGAACTGGCAGGCGACCGTCCCGGTGGGGGTCGAGGTCGGCTTCACCGGCGGCCCGGCGTCGTCGTGGTTCCCTCAGGTCGACCTCCTCCGGACGGCCGCCGACGCCAACAGCGCCGACTCGCAGCTGGCGCGCGCCAAGCTGCTGCTGGCCCGCCTCCAGCGCCAAGGCCGCATGGACGCCCCGCCGGCGCTGCCGCTCGACCCGACGCGCCAGCTCGTGTGGAACCACCTCGACCTCGCCCCGACGCCGGCGCACCCGCCCGCCGCCAGCACCTCGGCCTGGGTCGACGAGGCGCGCAAGCTCGACGCGCTGTGGGTGAACGGCGGCGCCGAGTCGGAGCGCTTCCTCTTCTACGAGGCCGACACGCGCGAGCGCGAGCCGCTCCGGCTGGCGCGCGGGACTGCCTGGAGCGCGGACCATCGCCAGTACGTGCTGCGCAACGACGGCCCGCAGCCGGTGCACGACGTGTTCGTCGTGCAGCGCGATGGCGGCGCGACCTTCGTCGTCTACGTGGCGACGCTCGAGGCCGGCAAGTCCACCGACTTCGTGCTCGAGGACCACCGCGTCGAGCCGGCCGGCCTGCGCGCGGCGACGGTCGATCGGCTGCGCCAGCTGCTGGTCGAGCCCGACCCGAAGCCGGCCGGCGACCGCACGCGCGAGCTCCAGGACTGCGTCATGATGCGCGACCCGGCGCTGCCGTTCGAGACGGCGCACGGCTATCGCCTGTTCGCGCCCGAGGTCGACCTCATCCTCCACACCTGGGGCGCGCGCTTCTTCGAGCGACCCGGCACGACCATCGTCTATCGCGAGGACACGGCGACGCTCGAGGCGGCGATGCCGCTCTCCATCTACACCGACATGTACAACTTCGTGGTGCTTCGGCGCGCCGGCCTGGCGCTCTGGGAAGCGGCGGCGCTACCGTGAGCTCCGCCCCCACCACCCGGAGCCTCCGCGTGCGCCCG
>JAXLYZ010000123.1:0-2460 GCA_046351155.1 Myxococcota bacterium | reverse complement strand
TCGCCAACCGCATCGAGGCGCGCATCGAGGCGGCGCGCGTCGCGGCGCTGGCGCGCTCGGCCGACTCGCGCACCGCCATCATCGTCGACGCGCTGAAGACCATCGCCGCCGAGCTCGCGCCGCTCGCGCCGCCGACCCAGCGCCCGAAGCTCGAGGCGGTGAGCGCCGACCTCGATCGGCTGACGCCGGCGCCGCCGCCGTCGACCTTCCCGGCGCTCATCGCGCTGGCGCCGCACCTCCGCGGCGTGTCGGTGCGGCGCGACGAGCACCGCCTGACCGTCACGAGCGAGCTCGACGACGAGGGGCTGCCGGCGCTCTTCGGCTACCTCAAGAACGGTCGCTGACCTCTACTGCAGCAGGCCGACCAGCGTCGAGGCCGCGTTGGCCACCAGCGAGGCCAGCAGCGCGCGCCGCCAGCGCGCGCGGCCGATGACCAGCATGATGAGGCCGGCCTCCGCCAGCACGACCAGCGTCTCGGCCACGACGATGAGCACCGGGTAGCTGACGAGCCTCTGCACGTGCGGCCACACGAGCCACAGCACCGGGTGCGTCGTCATCTGCAGGCCGAGCGACACCAGCGCCGCCCACCACACGCCGCCGACCTGGCCGTGCAGGAACAGCGCGTAGTACGGCGTCTCGACCAGCACGGTGGTCACGAACGCCTTGAACCAGAGGAGCATCCAGCCGGCTGTCACGCGCTGGCCTCGCGGGCCGCGGCCGCGCGGTCGACCGAGGCGGCGCCGACGCCGAGCGCCTGGACGCCGAGCGCGGCGAAGACCGCGAGCTCGAGCCAGCCGTGGCCGACGATGACGACGAGGTAGGCCAGGCGCACGTCGACCGCGTCCATGAAGACGGCGGCGATGGGCACGGCCAGCGTGAAGAGGACGATGGCGGCGAAGCCCTTGCGCCCGAAGTCCTCGCGCAGACGACCGACGGTGCGCGCGAAGGTGGGCGGGGCGGGGCGCGGATCCATGCGCTGGGGCACGAGGCGGATCCAGATGGCGTAGTGGATCGACTGGCAGAAGGCGTAGAGCGCGACGAGGCGCATGGCGAGGACCGGCTCGATGTCGGTCGCGACCGACTGCACCATGTAGTCGAGGTCGAGGCGGCCGGCGTGGCCGCTGGCCTGCGCCATGAGCACGCCGTCGAAGGCGCCGCCGAGGATGAGCGCGCAGGCGCCGAGGTAGGCGCCGGTGACGAGCAGCGTGCGGCGCGCCGGGGCCTCGCTGCGGTAGAGCCAGAGCCAGAAGCCGAAGGCCACGAAGTTGTGGAGGTGGGCGACGATCAGCGACGCGGTGCGCCCCGACATGGCGCCGACCACGCCGAGTGCCAGCGCCAGCGCGATGAAGGCCAGGCGCGTGCGCGGGCCGGTGCGCGCCAGGCTGACGCCGCCGATGATGGCGGCCATGCCGAGGCCGGTCTCGACGGCCGACTGATACGGCAGCGACGGCACGCCGAAGATGGGCAGCACGCGCAGCAGCGTCATGGCCGCGAGCGGCCCGAGCACCAGCACGAGCCCGCGCCGCCCGAGCGGGAACAGCGGCCGCACCAAGAGGTAGCGCACGTCGGTGGCGAGGTGCGGCACGCCGAGGACGATGGGCCCGAGCAGGAGGAGCCACAGCGGCGCGAGCACGGTCAGCGTCAGCGCGACGCTCATGTGGCCGAGCGCCAGCGCCGCGTGCCGCGCGCTGCGGTCCTTGATGCAGGCCCGGCCGAGGCTGGTCGTGGCGGTCCAACGCCAGAGCGTCCGGCGCATGCCGTCGAGGGGTCTGATGAGCGCGTCGGTCACCATGGGGCCTCGCGAGTAGAGCACGAAGGCAGACAACGATTCCAGGGACCCGTTCCCGCGCGGAGCGACGTCACCGCGATCGCACGAGGTGTGAACGCCGCGGTGCGCAAAGGGGCGGTCCGCCGCGCGCAAGAAATTGCCGAGCGGTCGCTCCGTGTGGCGTGAGTTCAAGGGCTTACGTGTCGCGACCGGGCTGGCACGCTTCTGGCTCCTCTTCCCGCCAGCTGGTTCAACCACCAGCGCTCACCCGCAGAGAGAGCCCATGCAAGCCCTCATGACCCCGCCCGACACCGGGCCCACGACCGCAGCGAAGAAGAGCCCGATGGCTCGCAGCGCGGTCGTGGGCCTGGTCGCCAGCCTCGCCGACATGCTCGTGCTCGGCCTCCTGGTCGAGGTCCTCCACATGCCGAAGGCCTGGGCCAACGTGCCGGCGCTGAGCCTCGGCCTGCTCGTCCAGTTCGTCGGCAACAAGTACTTCGCCTTCAACGATCGCTCGCGCGACGTCGTGCGCCAGGGCTCGCTCTTCCTCGCCATCGAGGTCGTCGCCTTCGCGCTCAACGCGGGCCTCTTCCACCTGCTCGGCGTGGTCGTCGGCTGGCCCTGGTGGCTGGCGCGCGGGCTCGCCTCGGCCGCGGTGTACTTCGGCTTCTCGTACCCCCTCTGGGGGCGCG
>JAXLYZ010000122.1:0-2635 GCA_046351155.1 Myxococcota bacterium | reverse complement strand
CGGCACCGACGCCACGACCACCACCGACAGCACGACGTCGCCGGACACCGACACCGTCGAGCCCCCGCCGAGCTGCGAGGATCCCATCCCGGCCGCGCCCGAGGGCCAGGTCTGCGGTGTCGTCCCGGGCAGCGACGCAGCCCTCCTCATCCGCGCCGACCTGGTCCTGCCCGAGGGCATCCAGGAGCAGGGTCAGGTCCTGGTCGAGAACGGCATGATCACCTGCGTCGGCTGCGACTGCGCCAGCAAGCCGGCGGCCGCGACCGCGACCGTCTTCAACTGCCCCGAGGGCGTCGTGTCGCCGGGCCTCATCAACGCCCACGACCACATCACCTACGACCAGGGCAAGCCCATCGACATCGGCACGACGCGCTACGACCACCGCAACGAGTGGCGCAACGGCATGAACGGCAAGCCCGAGATCCCGTACGACACGAACCCTGACCCGGGCGGCACCGCGTGGAGCGAGATGCGCCAGGTCATGGCCGGCACGACCAGCATCTTCGCCTCGGGCGGCTCGTTCGGCATGCTGCGCAACCTCGACGTCGCCAACAAGCTCGAAGGCCTGACCCACGGCACGGCCGACTACGACGTGTTCCCGCTCGGCTCGAGCGGCATCTACAACAGCGGCTGCGACAAGTACTCGCTGCCCGCCGCCACCATCGCCGACGGCAAGGTGGCCTACGTGCCGCACGTGTCGGAAGGCGTCTCGGTCGGCGCGCGCAACGAGTTCATCTGCCTCGACGGCCAGCAGGACGGCGGCGTCGACATCGTCGGCGAGAACGTCGGCTTCATCCACGGCGTCGGCACGACCGCCGCCGACATCGGCATCTTCGTCGGCGAGAACGCCAAGCTCGTGTGGTCGCCGCGCTCGAACACGGTCCTCTACGGCTTCACCGCCTACGCGCCCATCTACCACAAGATGGGCGGCCAGGTGGCGCTCGGCACCGACTGGACCTTCTCGGGCTCGGCCACCATCCTGCGCGAGCTCCGCTGCGCGCAGGACTGGAACGAGCGCTGGGACAACTACTTCAGCGACCAGCAGCTGGTGAACATGGTCACCAGCTGGGCCGCCTCGGCGCTCGGCTTCGGTGACGTGCTCGGCTCGCTCACCGTGAACAAGGTCGCCGACATCGCCATCTGGGACGCGCGCGTCCACACCGGCTACCGCGCCATCCTCGACGCCACCGACGGCGACGTCGTGCTGGCCATGCGCGGCGGCCCGCCGCCCTCCATCGGCGGCACGACCTACTATCGCCGCGGCCGCCCGCTCATCGGCGAGCCGGCGCTGGTCGCCGAGCTCTCCGATCGCCAGCTCAACTACGCGTCGTACGACCCGGCCATCTACTCGGCGACCGACAACAGCAAGAAGAAGCTCCCGCCGCCGTGCGAGGACGTGACCGTGTGCGGCAAGACGAAGTCGTTCTGCGTCGCCGAGCAGCTCGAGACCAAGCCGTCGGGCTCGTCGTTCTTCACGACCCAGACGCTCGCCGAGCTGCGCGCGACCCTCAACGCGAGCTACACGCTCGACCTCTTCGTGTGCGACGCGCCGGCCGACGAGCCGACGTGCGTGCCGTTCCGGCCCGGCGAGTTCGACGGCACCACCAGCGCCAACGACCCCGACGGCGACAACCTGGTCGGCGTCGACGACAACTGCCCCGACTGGTTCAACGCCATCCGCCCGATGGACGGCGGCAAGCAGCCCGACACCGACGGCGACGGCCTCGGCGACGTCTGCGATCCGTGCCCGCTCCAGGCCAACACGACGGCGTGCGAGTCGGTGAACCCCGACGACATCGACGGCGACAGCGTCCTCAACGACAGCGACAACTGCCCGTCGGACGCCAACCCCGGTCAGGAAGACCGCGATCACGACAACATCGGTGACCTCTGCGACGCCTGCCCCGACGACTCGAACGAGGGTGGCAAGGCGTGCCCCTCGACCATCTCGCAGGTGAAGCAGGACGCCGCGCTCAAGGGCTCGGACGTGTTCCTCCCCGGCGTCATGTGCGTCTCGGCCGGCAAGGACTTCTTCACCGTGCAGACCAAGGGCGCGACGACGCCCGACTTCAACGGCCTCTACGTCTTCGCCGGCGCGAGCGGCCTGAAGTGCACCCCGGGCGACACCATCGATCTCCAGGGTCACATCGAGGACTTCCACGGCCAGACCGAGATGACGAGCCCGACCTTCGTGACCACCGCGGGCACGACCAACGGCCCGGTGCCCGACCCGTTCGTCGTGAACGCGGCCGACATCGGCGCCACCGGCACGAAGATCTTCGAGTACGAGGCGCTGCTCGTGACGGTCCAGAACGTCTCGGTGACCAGCATCACCCCGACCCCGGCCACGGGCGAGACGGTCTCGGGCGAGTTCGTCGTGACCGGCGGCCTGAGCGTCGACGACCAGATCTTCCTCATCACGCCGTTCCCGGCGGTGGGCGATGCGTTCCCGGCCATCACCGGCGTGACGCGCTACACCTGGAACCGCATCAAGCTGCTTCCGCGCAGCGTCGACGACTACTCGAGCGGCCCGCCGGCGCTCGCGGCCATCGAGCCCGCGACCGGCTCCATGTACGCCGGCGACGTCGGCGGCCCGTTCCAGGTGCGCCTGACCGGCAAGGCCCAGGGTGCGACC
>JAXLYZ010000121.1:0-2649 GCA_046351155.1 Myxococcota bacterium | reverse complement strand
GGCCGCGCTGACGCTCGGGCCGCTCGCCGGCACGCCGCGCGCGGTGGCCGCGGCGCTCGAGGCGCTGGCCCCGCTCTTCACGACGCGCGCGGCCGTCGAGGCGCCCGAGGTCGGCCCCGACGTGCTGGCCATCGATCGCCAGCTGGCGCTGGGTGAGCGCGACTTCTTCAAGGATGTCGCCGCGCCGTTCAAGCGCCGCGAGCTCACGCGCCGGACGCTGCGCGCGCTGGTGCACGCCGGCCTCGAGGCGACGCGCGGCCTCTATCGCGCGCTGGCCGGACGCTGGCGCATCGACGACTTCCAGCGCTTCATGGATTTCCTGCGCCGGGGCGACGCGCTGCTCGACTACCGCGCCTATCGCCGCGGCTCGCCGCCGCCGCCGGAGTGAGGCGTGGCGCGGGCGGGAAAGGAAGCTCTTGCGCGCGCACCGGAAACCGGATTAGAGGCGCGCGCATGGCTTCACTCCCGACGCTCATCAAGTCCGCCGGCAAGTACACGGCGTCCCATCCCCGGGTCCTCGGCGACATCGCCCGCCACGCGTTCGGGCGTCGGCTCGCCATCCCGCTGGATCTCCTGCGTTGGGCGACGACCATGGTCCCCGAGAGCCAGGCCAAGGACCTGACCGTCCTCGCCCAGCCGCCGGCCATCGGCGTCGGCGCCACGGCCAACCTCATGGGCACCGAGCTCCGCGTCGACGGCGCCATCACCTTCGAGAGCATCGACGCCACCACCGACAGCGTGCGCATCGCCTTCAAGGTCGGCGATCTGCGCGCCTCGGTGCTGAACAACCTCCAGGGCAACCTGGCCAAGCTCCTGGCCTCGGGCGTCATCAACCTGAAGAAGCCGGCGTCGCTCCTCAACTTCGTGCCGAAGAAGCCGCCGTTCCTGGTCGAGGCCAAGGACGATCGCTTCGTGCTCGAGCTCATGAAGGTGCCGAAGCTGGCCCAGAACCCGCGCTTCCAGAAGGCGCTGGCGGCCATCACGCCGGTCTTCCAGATCGCTCAGATCCGGACCGAGGACGACCTCCTCATCATCGGGCTGAACATCCACCCGCGCCGCATCTTCGAGGCCATCCAGGCCATCTTCGCCTGAGCGAGGCCTGAGTCACCCCGGCGCGACGGGCACCAGCAGCCCGTCCTGCGCCAGGTCGACGAGGATCTCCTCGGCATCGGCGGCATCGACGCCGGTCGCCCTCGACGCGCGCGCAGCTCGCGCCGAGGCGATCGGCTGGCGCGCGTCGTCGAGCAGGCGATGCAGCGCCTCGTCGATGAAGCCCGCGGTGGATGAGGGCGCTCGGCGCGGCGTCGGGCCCGGCCACAGCACGTACTCGAGGCCCGGGCCCATCGGCGGGAACGCCGCCACCGCGCCGCGCTCGAGCGCGTCGACGGTGGCCGCCGCGTCGCTCGCCCCACCCGGCCGCAGGCTGGCCACGACCAGCTGCCAGGCGTCGAGCGCGCCGGCCGCGACGCCCAGCGAGGCCACCCACGGCGCCAGCACGACGCGCTCGGCGGGCGCTCCCGGGGCGGCTGGGCGCGTGGGCGCGCGGCGCACGCGCGCGAAGGTCGACTCGAGCGCGATCATGCCGTGGACGCGCCGGCGACCGGGCACGACGTCGCGCGCGAGCCACGCCGGGAACGCCTCGAACAGGCTCTGGCGCGCGCGGATGGCGGCGTGGAACTCGGTCGATCGGAAGAAGCCGTCGAGCTCGCTCGGCCGTCGCCGCAGGGCCGCGACCGCCACCGGGAACTCGCTCACGAGCGCCGTCAGCACGCGCCAGCGCCGGTGCGGGTCGACCTGCCAGGCGCGCCGATCGGTGGCCGCCAGCATGGCGCGCTCGGCGTCGCTGAGATCGACGTCGGCCAGCGCCACCTCGGGCGTCGACAGGACGGCCTCGAGGAAGCTCGGGTCGTGCAGCATGCGCACGGCCGTCCGCATGAGCTCGCCCGCGCTCATGCGACCTCGCGGGCGGCGCCGGCCCAGACCTCGGCGATGCGCGCGAAGCCGGGCAGCACCGAGGCGAGGTCGTTCCGCTCGCACTCGTAGACGATGGCCTTCAGGTTCGGCGCGCGCGCGACGATGTGCTCGACCAGCGCCCAGGTGTCCTCGAGGACGTGGCCGCCGTGGTCGTCGTCGACCCACGGGAAGCCGTCGTGCTGGCGCTCGCTGCCGCCGGCCACGTGCAGCTCGACGACGCGCTCCATGGGCATGCGCTCGAGCGAGGCGTCCCAGGAGAGCCCCTGCGTCCTCTGATAGATGGCGAGGTGGGCGCAGTCGACGAGCAGCCCGGTGTCGGCGCGCTCGGCCATGCGCGCGAAGTACTCGATGAGGTGGAGGTCGCCGAGGAAGACCTGGCCCGGCGGGTTCTCGGGCAGCACCTCGCAGCCGGTGGCCTCGCGCAGACGGCGCACGCCGTCGGCCATGGCGCTGGCCGATGCGTCGGTGAGGATGGGCGGGAGCAGCAGCATGTGGCCGGGCTCGCGCGGGCCGAAGTGCCAGAGGCCGGCGTCGCCGCAGAGCCAGGCCGGGCGCAGCTCGGCGACCCGCGCGCGCACGGCGTCGAGCCACGCCGCGTCGAAGTCCTCGGGCTCGTCGAGGTTCACATCGAGGAAGTGGTAGGTCGTCGGCCGCCCCTCGGCGGCCCAGCGGCGC
>JAXLYZ010000120.1:0-2916 GCA_046351155.1 Myxococcota bacterium | reverse complement strand
GGCCTCGACCGGCTGGCCCGGGTCGCCCTCGACCCGGACCGCCAGGCCGTCGCCGTCCTTGCGATAGGTGATGCGCTTGGGCCAGTCGTGGCCGCGGTTCTCGACCACGAGCGCCGCGGCGTCGTCGCTCGCGACGCGCGTGAACTCGCTCGGCGCGCCGCCGCGCGGCGCGGCCACGTAGACGACGACGCCGTCGCGCACCTCGAGGCGCAGCTGCTCGAAGGAGGTCGTCGCCGCGCCGCGCGTGGTGCGGCCCGAGCCGATCATGGTGGCGCCGGCCGGCGCGAGCCACACCTCCTCGACGCGCTCGCGGGCGCCGTCGGCCGCGCCGTCGACGGGGCGCTCGACCACCCAGGCGCCGGCCAACCAGCCCAGATCGCGCAGCGGGTCGTCGGCCGCGGCGGCCAGGATCTGCGCGGTGGTGGCCGCGTCCTTCACGGCGCCGAAGCGCTCGTTGGGGATGGTGAGCGCCAGGTTGTACTGGGCGATCTTCCAGGCGCCGCCCTGCTTCACCAGCACGCCGCTGCCGCGCGCCGGGCCGAGGTTCGGCGTGGCGAGGTCCTCGTCGAACCAGGCGTGGGCGCCGTCGGCGTCGACGACGATGGCGCGCCGGACCGCATGGAAGGCCCACGCGCGGCCCTTGGCGAAGTGCGGGTGGGCGTAGGCGCGGAAGGCGGCGACGTCCCAGCGCTCGCTCGCGTCGGTGCCGAGGAACACGCCGCCGGCGGCGAAGTGATCGAAGTAGCGCGCCTCGTCGGCGCGCGCGGCGGCGTCGTGGAAGTCGTCGAGCGCGGCGCCGACCCTGGCCTCGTCGGCCGCGTCGCGGCTCGGCGCGCTGGCGCAGCCGGAGACCGCCAGCGCGGCGGCGAGGACGGTCGCGCGCGCGCTCACTCGGCGTCGCCGGGATAGGGGATGCGCTCGTGCCCGTCGCCCGGCACCAGCGGGAAGCGGTGCGCGCGCCAGTCGTCGCGGGCCTGCGCCAGGCGCTCCTTCGAGCTGGCGACGAAGTTCCACTCGAGGTAGCGCTCGCCGTGCAGCGGTGCGCCTCCGAGCAGCATGATGCGCGCCGCCTGGGCGGCGTGCACGACCACCGGCTGGCCCGGCACCAGCACGACCATGGCGCCCTCGCCGAGGTCGGTCGCGGCGCCGACGTCGACCGGTCCGGTGACGACGCACACGGCGCGGTCGTGGTGCTCGGTCGGGACCTCGAAGCGCGCGCCGGCCTCGAGGCGCACGTCCACGTACAAGGTGGGCGAAGCGACCTCGACCGGCGAGCGCTGGCCGAAGGCGGTGCCGGCCACGACGCGTGCCTCGAAGCCGGGGCCGCGCGCCATGGGCAGGGTCGCGGCCGGGTGGTGGAAGAAGGCGGGCGCGCACTCCTCGACCTCGGTCGGCAGGCCGACCCAGGCCTGGAGGCCGTGCATGCGCTGGCCGACGCGGCGCGTCTCGGGCGCGGTGCGCTCGGAGTGGACGATGCCCTTGCCGGCCACCATCCAGTTGACGTCGCCCGGGCGGATGACCTGCACCGAGCCGAGGCTGTCGCGGTGGAGGATCTCGCCGGCGAAGAGGTAGGTCACGGTGCTGAGCGCGATGTGCGGATGCGGGCGCACGTCGAGGCCGGTGCCGGGCGCCATGTCGACCGGGCCGAAGTGATCGAAGAAGACGAACGGGCCGACGCGGCGCCGCTGTAACGACGGCAGCGTGCGGCGCACGACGAAGCCGTCGCCGAGGTCCTTCGGACGACCGACGATGACGTGCTCGATGACGGCGGGATCGGGGCTCGACGAGGCGGGGTCCTGGTGGCTGCTCATACCCCCGACCGTACGCGCGGAGCGCCCGCGCCGGCAAGCGCGCCGGCCGGTCGTCACGCGCCCGTGCGGCTGGCGCGCACGCGCTCGGCGATGAGCTTCGCGAGCTCCGAGCCGCGCGGGTCGCCGCTGCGCAGGCGCTCGAGGGTCGGCGCGTCGAGCATCCAGGCGCGCGGCGAGCGGGCGAGGCCGGGCATGATCGAGCGGTCGAGACCGACCGGCGCATAGAGGAGGTTCCACGGGTAGAGGCCGTACCAGGCGTTGGCGACGGTCGCGATGCCGTCCCAGCTGCGGCCGGCCGCGCGCGGTCCGTGCGGGCCCGAGCCGGGGTCGAGCGCGATCGGCCCCTCGCCCACGACGCGGAACACGCCGTCGTCGAGGTCGCTCGCCGTCGTGTGGAGGATGGTCAGCGTGCGCGCGGTGACGACGTCGAGGACCTCGTCGGGGCCCAGCGCGGGCTCGGCGCGGCGGTGCTCGTAGAGGGCCAGCGTGGCGCCGAGGCGCGGGCCGGGCGAGTCGACGACCTGCCCGAAGGCCCACGCGCCGTCGGCCAGCGGCACGGCGAAGACGCTGCCGATCTGCCAGCGCTGGCGCTTGGGCTTGGGCGCCGCCTCCATCGCCCGCTGCGCCGCCGCGAGCGCCGCCGTCGGCAGGTCCTCGGGGTCGCGGCACAGCGCGCGCACCGCCTCCAGCACGCGCTGCATGAGCGCGGCGTTCGACGCGCTCACGAGCACCGAGTCGGCCTCGACGTCGAGGCCGAGGCGGCCCTTCGGTCGCTCGGAGAGCGCCAGGCGCAGCCGCCGCTCGGCGTCGGCGTTGACCTCGTCGCCGAAGAGCCCGGCGAGGTCGTGCATGAACCAGAACGAGCGCATCGAGCCGGTCGGGAAGAAGACCGTCAGCGCGCCGACCTCGACGTGATCCTCGGGCGGTGGGCTCGAAGCCATGAGGGCGCCGAGCATAGCGCCTCAGAAGGGGACGGCCCAGCGGAGGCCGGGCGTGAAGTCGTCGAAGGCAGGCCAGGCCAAGGAGCCCGGCAGGGCCCGCGCACACGCGCTACCACCACCGGCTCGACGACATTCGCACCGCAGCGCTGACCCGGATGACGCCT
>JAXLYZ010000119.1:0-2928 GCA_046351155.1 Myxococcota bacterium | reverse complement strand
CGTGCGCGGGCGCACGACGAAGCCGCCCCACGCGTCGGGCAGCGGCACGTCGTCCGGGCTGCCGGTGTCGGGGAAGGCCGCCGCGAGCTCGGCGTACCTCGCCTTGAGCACGTCGCGCGAGGCGATGACGGTCGACTGCGCGCTCGCCCACGCGCCGAGGCGCGAGCCGTACGGGCGCGAGGAGAAGTAGGCCCGCGCCTCCTCGCGCGCGACCTGCTCGACGTCGCCGGCCACGACGACCTGGCGCTGCATCGGGTGCCACGGGAACAGCAGCGACGCGCGCGGGTTGGCCGCGAGGTCGCGGCCCTTGCGCGACTGGAGGTTGGTGTAGAGCACGAAGCCGCGGGGGTCGACCTGCTTGAGCAGCACGGTGCGCGAGGACGGCGTGCCGTCGGCGTCCGCCGTCGAGAGCACCATCGCGCTCGGCTCGGCGAGACCGGCCAGCCCGGCGGACAGCACCTCGTCGAACCACGCCGTGAACTGGGCGAGCGGCGTGCTCGCCAGGTCGCCCTCGAGGAGGCGCCCCTGGTCGTAGGTCGTGCGGACGCCTGCGAGGTCGGGCTGCTCGGTCACGGCACCACTGTGGCAGCGACGGGCGCGCGTCGCCGCCCGGCCGGCGTCCACGATGCGGGACGCCCGAGGTGATTCGGGCACCCGGTGCCGCCCGGGGCAGGGGGTTTGCCAGGATGGGCACGACGCCGCCGCAGCCCCACCGGGTCGCGCGGCGTCGGCGGGAGCCCGGTCGTGCCCGTCAGCACCGCCCGCGGGAACGCCCACCGGCGTACTCCCGCCGCACCGACCGGCCGCCGACGCGGCCACGAGACACGGGAGCGCAGCATGTCGGACTTCGTGCCTGGCCTCGAGGGCGTCATCGCCTTCGAGACCGAGATCGCCGAGCCGGACAAGGAAGGCAGCGCCCTGCGCTACCGCGGCGTCGACATCGAGGACCTCGTCGGCCGCGTGTCGTACGGCCAGGTCTGGGGCCTGCTCGTCGACAACGAGTTCAACCCCGGCCTGCCGCCGGCCGAGCCGTTCCCGATCCCGGTGCACTCCGGCGACGTGCGCGTCGACGTGCAGTCGGCGCTCGCGATGCTCGCTCCCGCGTGGGGCCTCGAGCCGCTGCTCGACATCGACGACGACACCGCGCGCGACGAGCTCGCGCGCGCGTCGGTCATGGCGATGTCGTTCGTGGCGCAGAGCGCCCGCGGCATCGGCAAGCCGATGGTGCCCCAGAGCCGCATCGACGAGGCGCACACCGTCGTCGAGCGCATGATGATCCGCTGGCGCGGCGAGCCCGACCCGGCGCACGTGAAGGCGGTCGACGCCTACTTCGTCTCCGCCGCCGAGCACGGCATGAACGCCTCGACGTTCACCGCCCGCGTCATCGCCTCCACCGGCGCCGACGTCGCGGCCGCGCTCTCCGGCGCCGTCGGAGCGATGTCCGGCCCGCTGCACGGCGGCGCCCCCTCGCGCGTGCTCGGCATGATCGAGGAGATCGAGGCCACCGGCGACGCGCGCGCCTACGTCAAGGGCGTCCTCGACCGCGGCGACCGCCTCATGGGCTTCGGCCACCGCGTCTACCGCGCCGAGGACCCCCGTGCCCGCGTGCTGCGGCGTACCGCCCGCGAGCTCGGCGCCCCGCGCTACGAGGTCGCCGAGGCCCTCGAGCAGGCGGCGCTGGCCGAGCTGCGCGAGCGCCGCCCGGACCGCGTGCTCGAGACCAACGTGGAGTTCTGGGCCGCGATCGTCCTCGACTTCGCCCAGGTGCCGGCGCACATGTTCACGTCGATGTTCACCTGCGCCCGCCTGGCCGGGTGGAGCGCCCACATCCTCGAGCAGAAGCGCACCGGCCGCCTCGTGCGTCCCAGCGCCCGCTACGTCGGCCCCGCCCCGCGCAAGCCCGAGCAGGTGCCCGGCTGGGACGCCAAGATGGTCGCCCCCAGCGGCTACGCCGTCTGACAGCCCCACCCCCGGCGTGATCTTGGTCTAGTTGTCGGTTCCCACGCGGGATCCGACAACAAGACCAAGATCACGCGCGAGGTCGGCTCGGCACCTGTGGATGGTGTCGGCGACGGTTCGGTGATGGTCCGCATTCTTCGCCGATGCCAGCTGTGCATCGACCCGAGCAGACACACCAGCGCTTCCTCGCCACGTTCGGGCACATCCCGGTCACGTACGCCGATGCGCTGAGCGCCGGATTCACTCCCCGATCGCTGCGCACGGCCGTGACCCGCGGGCTCCTCCTCAGTCCGCGCCGCGGCGTGCTGACCGCCTGCGCACCGGACGAGGTCGATCCGGGAGAACACCTCATCCAGGTCCGCGCCTCGCTGGGGGTCGTCGGCGTCGGAGTCTTGGCGTCGTTCGACTCCGCCGCACTGCTCCACGGGTTGTTCCGACCAGTCGCAACTCTCCCGGACGTCGTGCAGCTGGTGTCTCCGTCCGGCACCGGCTTCACGACACCCGGCCTCGTGGTCCGCGCATCTCCGGTACCCGAGCACGATCGGGCGGTTGTCGACGGTCTGCCCTGCACCGGAATCGCTCGTACCGCGGTCGACCTCGCCCGTGGGCGCCCCCTGTGGTCGGCGCTGATCCCCCTCGACTCGGCGGCTCGGCTGCTGATCGCCCGTGCCACAGGGGAGACGAAGAACGCGCTGCGGCACGCGGTGCGAGCTCCCGAGCATCGGGCGTACGCGAGGGCGGAGCTCGAGCGGGCACTCGCGGCGGAGTTCGGGTGGGCCGGCACCGTCGCCGTGCGAGACGCGCTCGAGCACGTCGATCCGGCGAGCGAGTCACCAGCCGAGTCGCGGAGCCGGGGCTGGTTCATCGAGGCGGGGCTCGGGCCTCTGGCGCCCGGCACTCCCATCCTGTGCGCCGGCACGACGTACTGGGCGGACTTCTGCTCGCCCGACCGCCGCGTCATCGGCGAGG
>JAXLYZ010000118.1:0-3072 GCA_046351155.1 Myxococcota bacterium | reverse complement strand
AGACCGCGCGCCTGTGGCTCATGGGCGACTACATGGACTCCCAGAACGGCACCAACGAGGGCGACGCGCTCGACGGCGAGGCGGAGTGGCTCGAGACCCACGGCGTCTACGACTTCTTCCAGGGGTCGACCTGGTACAGCGACGACGAGTTCAACCTCGGCTTCCCGGCCCAGCTCATGGCGATGGGCGGGCAGGTCAAGCTGCGCATCGGCTGGAACAAGGGCGACGACCACGACGACGAGGACGGCCGCCACATGATGATGCTGGCCGGCGTCGGCCTGGCCAAGAGCCCGTCGTGGGCCAACGACGGCCTCTGGCACTACACCTACCGCTACGCCAACCCGGCCACCGACGAGGGCTCGGTCTCGGGTCGCTTGGACAAGCAGTCGAGCTTCGTCATCCACTCGCGCGGCATGCGCTGGAACTCCGAGTCGGAGCAGTGGTGCTTCGGTCCCGAGCCCAAGAAGGCGACCAGCTCGTGGGGCTGCCTGAACGGCTACCTCGCGCTCATCCCGCTGTCGTTCCTCACCGGCGAGAGCGTCGGCTCGGGGCAGCAGTCGCTCACCGCGGCCTACGAGCGCCGCGACTTCTCGCTCGAGGAGGGCTTCGGCCCGATGCGCGCGCACGGCATCACGCTGCCCGCGGGCAAGGGGCTGCGCGACCTCGCCTTCGACACCGTGCCGACGCGAGCCCTGGCGGTGGCCGAGGGCAGCGACGCCGTCTTCGCGCTCGACCTCGTCGCCGAGAGCGCGAGCGTCCTCGCCGAGGTGCGGGCGCCCACCAAGGTCGTGGCCGGCGGCGGGCGCAGCGTGCTCGTGCTGTCGGCCGACGGTCTGACGCGCATCGATCGCAAGGGCAGCGAGGGCCGCGTGGCCGCGACCGTCGCCATCGATCGCGGGACCAGCGGCCTCGGCTACGACCCGGTCGCCGATCGCGTGGTGACCGTCTCCGAGCGCGCGGTGCGCTTCTACGATCGCGACCTCGCGCCGCTGCTCGCGCTCGAGACCCCGCGCGTCGACGGCGACGGCGCGCTCGTGTCGGCCGTCGACAGCCAGAGCGGCGACGTGTGGCTCGGCCGCGTCGGCGGTCGCAGCCTGGTGCGCATCCGCGGCGCCAACAGCCGCGACGCGGTGATCGAGACGGTGCGCCTCGGCGGCGTCGAGCGCCTCGTCACCTTCGCCTTCGCGCCGCAGGGCCGGCTGGTCGTGAACGACGGCGGCAGCCTGCGCGTGCTGAACGACGACGGCTCGCCCTTCGAGGGGCGCATGGCCATCGCCGGCCAGCGCGCGGGCGATCTCCTCGCCCTGCCGCTCGCCGGTCGCCTGGTGGCGCACGAGCGCTGGGACGCCCTGCCGTGGACGCTGCCCGACGATCTCTACGGCGACGACGCGGCTCCCGAGGCCGACGAGGAGTGACGCCGCACGGCCGAACGAACCCGGAATCCTGACAGGGCCCGGGTCCGCGGCTACCTTGGCGCGGATGTGGTCCCGCCGCGCCATCGCGCTCGCCTGGCTCGTCGCTCCGGTGACGAGCTCGGCGGCGCTGCGCGCCGAGCCCGTGCCCGACGTCGTCTACGTGCCGCTGGCGCCGCCCGCGCCGCCGCCGCGCATGCCGCCGGCGCCGGGCGCGCCACCGGCCTCGGCGCCGACCTCGCCGCCGGCGCCGCCTCCGGGCAACGTGCACTACGAGCCGATCATCGCGCCGCTGTCGCCGGCGCCGTTCACGCCCGCCGTGCCGATCGCGCCGACCCCGCCCGCGCCCGCGCCGACCTCCGAGGCGAAGGCAGCCGCGCCCGAGTCGAAGGCACCGGCGCCCGAGGCCAGGGCGCCCGAGGCGCCCGCAGCCGAGACGAAGGCAGCCGAGACGAAGGCCACGGAGGCGATCGCCCCGGCGGCCGTGCCGGCCGAGGACCTGTCGGCGGTCGCCACCGCCGAGCGCTACCTGCGGGCGGGCGGCGCCGGCGGCGACCTCGCGGCCGCACGCGCGCTGGTCGACCCGGCGTGCTCGGGCGAGAAGGTCTGGGACGTCGATGCCGACGTGGTGCTCGGCGCGCGCATGACGCTCACGGCCGTGAAGGTCGAGCCGCTGACCCAGGGCGAGACCGAGGCCACGGTGCGGGCGACCGTCACCGGCACCGCCAAGGCCGAGCACACCACCACCGAGACCGAAGTGCTCGGGAAGAAGGTGAAGCTCGACATCGCCGGCGTGCAGCTCGGCGAGACCACGCTCTCGACGCAGCTCACGCTCCTCCGCCGCGACGGGCGCTGGCTCATCGGCTGCAGACAACCCTGAGCGCCATGGTCCGCGGGCACCAGAAGCAGCGCCGGCCGAACCCCATCCGCCCCACGCGGATGCTGCTGGCCCTGCTGTTCGGGACGGTGCTCGTGCCGTCGCTCCTCACGCTGTCGGTGGGCATCGTGGCGCTGGCGCTGTGGCGGGAGTCGTACGGCCTGGTCATCGGCGTCCTGACGCTTTCCTTCGCGGCGTCGGCCATCGCCGGCGGCGCCACCGCGGTCATCTTCGTGCGGCGCACCTCGCGGCTGGCCGAGATGCAGGCCGACTTCGTGGCCAACGCCGGGCACCAGCTGCGCACGCCGCTGGCCGGGCTGCGGCTCGTGGCCGAGACGCTCGAGGCCGGGCGCGGCGACGACCCGGCGCGGCTGGCCGCGCTCACCGAGATGCTCGGCGACGAGGTGCGCCGCCTCGACGCGCTGGTGTCGCGCGTCCTGGCGTGGCGCCGCCTCGACCAGGGCGCGCCGCTGGTCCACGAGCCCTTCGACCTCGGCGAGGCCGTGCGCGAGGCGGTCGGCACCATCGCGCGCCTGCCCGAGGGGCGCGAGGCGACCATCGACCTCCGGCTCCAGCCGCTGCCGCCGATCGCGGGCGATCGCCAGATGCTGGTCGAGGCCATCGCCAACCTCGTCCACAACGGCGTGAAGTTCGCCGGCGACGAGGGCCCGATCGCCGTCGAGCTGAGCGCCACCGCCAAGCACGCGGTGGTGAGCGTGAGCGATCGCGGGCCGGGCCTCGACAAGGAGGCCAAGGCGCACATCTTCGAGCGCTTCTACCGCG
>JAXLYZ010000117.1:0-3411 GCA_046351155.1 Myxococcota bacterium | reverse complement strand
CGCGAGCGCCTTCCAGCGGGGGGTCGCGCACGACCGGAACGCCACCGCCGCGTACTCGGGTCTGGCCCGGGCCTACGGCAAGCTCGGCCGCGCGGCCGAGTCGGCGTGGGCCAGCCGGAAGGCCGCCGAGCTCGCGGCGCTGCCGGCCCAGAGCGGCTATCGCGTGCCCAACGAGAAGACCGCCCTCACGACGTCCTCGGCGTTGAAGCCGTGGAAGCAGTACACCTTCACGGGCCCGAACCTCATCGACGACAACCTCTGGACCTCGTGGCAGCCGAACCGCACCGCCAAGGGCGGCGTCGGCGAGTGGATCAAGATGACCTTCACCGAGCCGCAGACGCTCACCGGCTTCGAGTTCTCGAACGGCTTCCGCCGCCTCGACGACCTCGGCGATCTCTACACGATGAACAACCGCATCGAGAACGCCACCGTCGAGCTCTCCGACGGCACCAAGCTGCCCATCCACTTCGACGACGTGCCGCGCGAGGCGACCATCATGCTGCCCGAGTCGAAGACGGTGACCTGGGTCAAGCTGACCGTCGACTCCGTCTTCAAGGGCACCGAGTGGAACGACCTCGCGGTCTCCGAGTTCCACGCCCTGGCCAAGGAAGAATGATCGTGCAGGCGCTGCTCACGCTGTGGTTCGCCCAGGCCTTCCCGCTCATGCTGTCGGGCTCGGCCGATGTGCTCGCGGCCTCGCCGCGCGCGACCCCGACGGCCGTCGGCCACTGGACCGACGCCGTCACCGTGAGCGGCGTCATCGACGGCGTCGAGGCCAAGGCGAAGATGCTCGTCTACCTGCCGGCCGGCTACGACGAGCACGCGGCGACGCGCTACCCGCTGGTGCTGGCGCTGCCCGGCTGGAACCACTCGCCCGAGCTCTTCCGCGACAAGGGCGGTCTCGCCGCCGAGGCCGATCGCCACCAGGTCGTCATCGCCGTGCCGGCCATGGGCAAGAGCATCTACGAGACCGCCCTCTACCCGGAGACCAAGGGCACCGGCCTCGGCGCGCCCGGCGCGCGCTGGGTCGGCGAGGTGGTGCTGCCCTACCTGCGCGCGCACTACGCCGTGCGCCAGGACCGCGCCCACACCGCCGTCATCGGCTACTCGACCGGCGGGCGCGGCGCGGTGTTCCTGGCCGAGCGCTATCCCGAGTTCGCCTTCGCCGGCAGCCTGTCGGGCACCTACGATCTCATGACGCTCGCGCCCAGCGAAGGCGAGTACAAGATCCACAAGGTGGTCTACGGCGCGCGCAAGAAGTTCATGCCGCGCTGGGTCGCCGACAACATCGTCACGCCCGCCAACCTGGCCGCGCTGACGACGACGCGCCTGTTCATCGGCCACGGCGCGGCCGACGCCTCGGTCCACCCCGACCAGCTCGAGTCGCTGCGCCAGGCCATGCAGCGCTCGGGCCTCCACTTCGACGTCACCTTCGCGCTCGTGCCCGGCGCCATCCACGACTGGGCCTACTGGACCTCGCAGTGGGACGCCGTCTTCGCGGCCATGGACGAGGCCTTCGCGGCTGGCGCTCAGTGATCTCTCGCGCGCCGTGACGCCCGCGCGAGCGCCGCGCCGACCAGGACGAGCGCCGCCATCCATGCGGGTCCGAGGCCCGTCGCGCAGCCGTCGTCTGCGGCCTTCTTCGGCGGATCCTCGGCCGTGTCGTCGGCCTCGGGGCTGCTCGGTCGCTGGCACTCGTCGGGGTCCCAGGTCAGCACCGCGGCGCGCTCGATGGGCGCCAGCACGCTGCCGAAGATGACCGGCAGATCGGCGTCGCCGACGACGTCGTGCACGCGGCTACAGCCCTGCCAGGCCGGCGCCGTCAGCGCCACGTCGACCGGACCGTCGGCCCACGCCACGGCGATGACCGCCGGCCCGTTCGGACCGGTGACGGCCTGCAGCGACACGCGCGCGTCGTCGCTCCACACCGGCCGCGCCTCGGCCAGCCCGACCGACGCCGGCACGCTGGCCATGGCCGCGCGCATGGCGTCGGCGAAGGCATCGGGGTACTCAGGCGGCAGCGCCGACGGCCGGCTGCCGCAGGCCAGCGTCGGTCGCCGATAGGTCTCGCCGAGCGCCACGCCGAGCGCGACCACGCGACCGCGCCCGCGCGCCAGCCGCAGCGCGATGGGCCGCTCGTCGTCGCCGGCGACGGCGAGCGTGGTGCCGCCGATGCCGACGAGCTCGCGCCACCCGCCCTCGTAGAAGAAGGTGACGAGGCCCTCGTCGGTGGCCCACTGCAGCGACTGGTGCGCGGCCGCGGCGTGCTCCGGGCCGGGCGCGACGGCGAGCCACTCGGCGCGCGCGACGTCGAGCTGGCCGTACTCGTCGTGGCTCGCCAGGTCGGGTCCGAGGACCAGCGTGCCGCCGGCCTCGACCCAGCGCCGGATGGCCGTGAAGGCGGCCTTCGACACGTGCTTGCGCAGGACGAAGAGCAGGCGCTTCGGCGCTGCCGGCCCCTCGAGGCGGCCGGCCTCGATCTCGCTCTCGGGCATGATGTCGATCGGGTAGTGCGACTGCACGAGCGCCATGTGCCAGCCGATCTCGTCGTCGCTGGCGGCGGGGAGGTCACTCCACACCGGGTCGGACTGGCTGCCGAGCATGACGATGGGCGACGGCTCGCGCGCCGCGCCGGCCAGCGCCGGCTCGGCCTTGGCGAGGAGCTCGGAGCCGCTCGCCACACGCTCGAGCCACGGCACCGAGCCGGCCCCGAAGCCGCCGGCGCCGTCGCCGGTCGAGAGGTCGAAGGTGCCGTAGGCGTAGTGGTTGAACCACGTGAAGCCGCGCCCGGCGAGCTCGAGCATCTTGCGCCCCGAGTCGCCGCGGTAGGCGTGGAGGTAGGTCGCCGCGCGCGGCCGCGACGCGCCCGAGCCCCACGGCTCGAGCTGGCCCGCGACCCAGTCGCCGTAGAAGCCGAGGTCCCACGCCAGGCAGTTGTCGAGGTAGGACAGGAAGCCCTCGCCGAAGAAGGCATCCACGCCGCGCTGGGCCATCATCGTCTGGTACTCGGTGCCGTAGGCATATTGGAAATAGCCGGCGGCGATGGGCGTGCCCGAGTTGATGGCGGCCGCGACGTCGCCGCCCACCGCCGTCTCGAGCTCGTCGAGCGCGACCGCGAAGGCGCGCGCGGTGGCCACGTTCCAGAAGCGCAAGGCCCACACCCAGCGGCGCGCGGCCGCCGCGTCGACGCTCGGATCGGGGCGGCGCTCGGGCACGAGCCACCAGCCCATGTCCTCGAGCGGCGCGACGTCGTCGAAGGACGCGACGCCGAGGTCGGCCGGCGCGACGCCGCTACCGCCGGCCTCGTCGGCGAGCCAGGCATGGAACGCATCGGCATACGCCGGGCCCGCGAAGAAGAGCCCGGCCGACTCGTCGCCCAGGATGGCGAAGACGGCGTCGGGGTCCGCGACG
>JAXLYZ010000116.1:0-3428 GCA_046351155.1 Myxococcota bacterium | reverse complement strand
TCGAGGCGGCGCACGCGGCGTTCGTCGCGCTCGGCCTCGGGCACTGGGCCGAGCAGGTGGCGCGTGTGCTCGCGAGGGCGCGACCGGTGACACCATGACCCGCGCGCTCTCGCCGGCTCGTGCGCGTCGCGAGCCAACCCACCACGACAAGATGGAGGACCTCATGAAACGACACGACCCCGACCACGCGCGGCGCGGCGCCGCCGTCCTCGCATGCTCGGTCGGCCTGCTCGGCGCGCTGGTCGGCGCCATGCCGGCCTGCGGCGACGCCGCGGAGCCCGACGTGGCGCGCGCCGCTTACCTCATGGCCCAAGGCACCTGGACGCTGGACGCGCGCGAGCCCTCGTACAGCGACGCGCGGAACCCGAAGCGCCTGGTGCTGGCCACGCCGGAGACCCCGAACTCGCCGTCGGTCTTCTCCTTCTTCGCCGACATCGGCGGCACGACGCCGATCGCCGAGGGCTGCCGCTACCAGTACAACCGTTCACAGCCCGACAGCGTCCGCTTCCCGGCGAACAAGGACGCCGTGTGGGTCATCTTCGACCTCGAGCCGGACAGCGCGACCGCCTGCCAGGCCTTCGCGCGCGTGGCCTTCATGCCGACCGCGGACGGCAGGGCCGGCCTGCAGCTGCGCTACGGCGACCTCGACTACGACGTCCTGGTCGGTCCCGACCTGTCCGAGCCGAGCTCCCCCGATCTGTGGTGGAGCGTCTACCGGCCCGTCGCCGGCACGCGCGCGACCGACGACTTCCCGTACGCGGTCGCCAACGGCGAGCGCGTGGCCGATGCGACGAGCCCGGCCACCGTCGACGACGAGCGCAACCCGTCGCGCATCGTCATGACGACGTCGGCCGAGGCCGGCAGCGAGTCGCGCTTCGTCTTCTATCGCCACGGCGCGCCCGACACCGTCTGGGCCGACTGCAACTTCCAGGTGCGCTACACGATGCCCGACCCGAGGGCCTTCCCGGCCGACAAGATGGCGCTCTGGGACGCCTTCGAGATGACCCACGCCAACAGCGGCGCGTGCGAGGTCTTCACCCACGTCGTCATGTCCTGGGTCGACGGCGACGCGGCGATGCACCTGCGCTACGGCACAGACGACTTCGTGCCGCTGCTCACCGACAGCCTCGCCGGCGACGGCGCGTGGTGGGCGCGCTACTGCGCGCCGAGCGACCGCGAGGGCTGCGGCACCGGGCCGTAGAGCAGCGAACAGAAACCGCTGCTACGTCCGAGGCGCGCTTTCGGGCATCTCGCGGCTTACGTCCTCGCCGCCTTGTGCGGCGTGCTTCAGCACGCCTCCGCGGCGGCTCCGGGCGCGCTCGCGAGCTGCTCCGAAATCACCCATCGGCCGCGACGCGTCGGTATCTGATCGCTGCTCTAGCCCCGGAGGGGTCGAGGCACGGCGCGTGAGGCGCCGACGTCTCGGGGCGCAGCAGCCTCGCGCGCATCCGAGAGACTCAGAAGCGCGCGCTGAAGGCCACGAACGGGAGGCCGAGGATGAGGTCGCTCTCGACGTCGCCGACCGGGCGGATGAAGCCGAGGTCGGCGGCGAGGCCCTTGCCGTGGAAGCGGATGCCGTAGTTCAGGAGGACGACCGGCGCGACCCTGAACGCGTCGTCGGTCTTGCCGGCGAAGATCTGCGCCTCGACGAGCAGCTTGGCGACCGAGGCGACGCCGAGCGTCACGCCGAGATCGAGCTCGAAGAGCGCGCCGCTGGCGACGGTCAGCTCGCTGCTGTCGAAGCTGCCGAAGGCGCCGCCGGCCGAGAGGCTGGCGTGGAGGGCGAAGCGCCCGCGCTGGTCGAGGTACTGATCGATGACGATGCCGGCGCTGAACGAGCCGAGGCTGTCGTCTTCCCCGAGCGTGCTGCCGTACCAGAGCAGGCCGCGCACCGCGACGACGGTGTCGGGCGAGCGATAGAAGACGTACTTCGGCGCCAGCGACAGCAGGATGGGAAAGCCCTCGGCCACCGGCAGCGAGGTCGTGAGCGCGATCTCGAAGTCGTCGCTCGGGGCGTAGGTGAGCCCGAGGAACAGGAGCTCGTAGCTGTTGATGGCCCAGTTGCCGGCGCCGATGGTCTCGGCGTGCGGCGTCAGGAAGCCGCGATCGATGGAGGCGTCGTGGTCGCGTGCGCGCTCGGCCGGCGTGCCCGAGTCGCCTTGCCCGGGCGCGTTCGGATCGATCGGGCCCGGCGCCGCGAGCGCGGCCGGGCCGAGGGCGAGGGCGAGGACGACGAACGACGGAGCGATGGCGCGGGTGATCATTTCCCCGTTGTCCCATCGCGCCGCCGGGCGCGCAAGGCCACCCCCCGTCTCAGAAATTGGTGTTGGCGGCCGAGCCGACCGCGCCGTCCTTGCCGGCCTTGGTCTGGTCGACCGAGGCGCCGCCCTTGCCCGCGCCGCCGCCGGCCGCGCCGGCCACGAAGCTGTTGCCGGTCTGCCAGGCCGCCGGCGCCGAGGGCACCGCGGCGTAGATGCCGTAGCTCGCGCCGCCGCAACCGCCGCCGCCACCGCCGCCGTGGCCGCCGTCGCCGCCCTCGCCGCCGGTGCCGCCGCCCTGCGCGCACAGCACGTTCTCCTGGCCGAAGCAGTCGCCCGAGGCGCCGCCGAGGCCGCAGCTGCCGCCGGTGCCGCCGACGCCGGCCGGGCCGCCGTTGCCGCCCGCGCCGCCGCGCCCGCCCTGGATGGTGTTGCCCTCGAGCTTGGGGATGGCGCCCGCGCCGCCCACCACGAACACGCCGAAGCTGCCGCCGCCGGCCGTGCCGCCGGTGCCGCCGGTCGCGCCACAGCCGCCCGCGCCGCCGCCGCCGCCCGACGCGCCGAGGTCGTCGTTGCCGATGCCCGAGCAGTCGGTGCCGTCGACCTCGACGCCGCCACCCGAGCCGCCGCCGCCGCCGCCGGCGCCGTTCGCGCCGAGGCCGCCGGTGCCGCCGGCGCCGCCCAGCCACTGGCCGTTCACCACCGAGCCGGCGCCGGCCGCGCAGCCCTGGCCGAAGTCGCCGGCCACGCCGCTGCCGCCCGGGAGGCCGTCGGCGCCGGTGAAGCGATGCTGGTCGGGCGGGAGCAGGCAGGCGCCGCAGTCGAAGTAGGCGTTGCCGCAGCCGGGGGAGCCGAAGAAGTCATCCTGGGTGGCGCAGATGAGGAAGTCCCAGCCGGCCTCGCCGCCGGCGCCGCCGCCCGGTCCCTTGCCGGCCACGCCGGCCTGCTAGCCGAGCGGCGAGGCCTGCCACAAGGCGCACACGGCGTAGCCGCCCTTGCCGCCGCCGACGTCGACCCCGCCGCAGACGCGCGCACCGCCGTTGCCGCCGGCGGTCGATGTATTGCAGTCGCTGGACAGGTTCCGGGCCGCGCCGCCGGTGGTGCCGGCGACGCCGTTCAGGCCGTCGACGCCGCGCGCGCCGTTCCGGCCGTTGCCGCCCGGGCCGGCGA
>JAXLYZ010000115.1:0-3606 GCA_046351155.1 Myxococcota bacterium | reverse complement strand
GCGAAGCCGCGCCCGTGGATGACGACGCGCGTGCCGCCGGCCGGCGGGCCATCGTTCGGATCGATCCCCGTGACGGCCACCGCGTCGGCGCCCTGGTAGCGGAAGTGCACCGGCACGTCGACCGCCGCCACCGCGGTCGCGACGTGCACCACCACCTCGCCGCTGCCGGGCGGCGCCGCCACCGTCACGCGGCCGGCCACGGCGTCGAGCGCCTCGAGCGTCGCCTGCTGCGCGCCGAAGGTCACCGCCAGCTCGGGGTAGGCGAGGCCGCGGCAGGCGATGCTGACCGACGTGCCGCCGGCCTCGGGCCCGCTCGCCGGCGACAGGTGCGTGCACGCCAACACCAGCGGATCGGCCGCCGCGTCGACATAGCCGAACGCGTCGGGCCACACGTCGACGCCCCAGCGGCTCGACACGCGGAGGTCGACGACGCCCGCGCCGGCCGGCGCCACGACGTCGAGCTGGGTCCCGTCGCGCGCGGCCCCGACGACCTCGGCCGGCTGATCGCCGAAGGCCACCAGGCTGTCCTCGCCGAGGCCCGTGCCGGTGATGACGACCGGCGTGCCGGCCGTGCCGCTGATGGGCGTCAGGCCGGCGATGACCGGCGGCGCTCCATAGAAGTAGGCGTCGTCCTTCACCGCGGTGCCGTTGAAGCCCACCACCTGCACGTCGGCCGGGCCCCACGGGCCGGGCGGCGCGATGCCGGTGATGATGCCGTCGTCGTTCACGGCCTGCTGGACGAGCGGCCGCCCGCCGATGAAGGCGCGCGCGTCGGCGGTGAAGCCCTGGCCCGACACGACCACCGCATCGCCGCCATCCAGGCCGCCCTCGGCCGGGTCGACGGCCAGGACCGCGATGGTGCCGGCGTAGCGGAAGGCGCCCGGCAGGGTCTGGGGCGCGCCGTTCTGGTAGTCGGGGTGGGCCACGGTCACGTCGACGCGGCCGGCCGGGTGGGGCGGCAGGCGCACGACGGCGGTGGTCGGGCCGATGACGAAGACGTCGCCGACCGGGGTCTGATCGAAGAAGACCTGGAGGCCCTCGCGGAAGGCGCGGCCGGTGATGACGACGTCGATGCCGCCCAGCACGTCGCCCTCGCTCGGGTCGACGGCGCGGATCTCCAGCGGCAGCGTCGTCGGGTCGGTCGGCTGGCCCGGGTCGGGCTCGCCGATGTCGTCCGGGTCGGGCGTCGAGGTGTCGGGCGTCGTGGCCACGGTCGGCTGACCCGTGGCGCCCTGGGGTACGAGATCGCCGCAGGCCGCCCACAGCGCGGTCGCCATCCCCATCGTCGCCACTGCGAGCCCGGACCATCGCATAGGTGGGCCACTATGCGGACGGGGGAGGGGCGAGTCAAAGCGCGGCCAAGGGCTTTTCGAGACAACCGCCGACGCTCGTGTTTACCTCGGGTTCCCGGCGCGGGTGAGATCGTATGATCAAGCCGCCCGGGCGACGCAACCTACCGTTCGACCTCCGCGATGCGGGGGCGGGAGGCGGCGTTGCTCGCGGGGTCCGAAACAACGTGGTTCATGAGCTTGACGCGGGCGAAGGCCGTACCTGATGGCGCGCGCACCGCAGTCGAGGGCGCCGCCGTGCTCGACTTCGACGCGATCTATCGCGACCACCGCCAGACGTTGCTCGCCGTCGTGCGCAGCGTGCTCGGACCGAGCGACGAGCTCGAGGACGTGCTCCAGCTCGTCTTCATCGAGGTCCACCGCGCGCTGCCGCGCTTCGAGGGCCGCTCGCGCCTCTCGACCTGGCTCTATCGCATCGCCGTCAACGTGGCCATCCAGCACCTGCGCCGCCAGCGCCGCCGCCGCTGGCTCGTGCTGGGCGCGCCGGCCGCCGAGGAGGCGCGCGCCACGCCCATCGTCGACGGGCGCGAGCGCGTCGAGGACCGCCAGGTGCTGCGCCTCGTGCAGGAGGCCGTCGGCCAGCTGTCCGAGAAGAAGCGCGTGGTGTGGCAGCTCCACGAGCTCCAGGGCCTCGAGCCGCAAGAGATCGCCGACATCCTCGACGTCCCCATGAACACGGTGCGTTCGCGCCTCCTGGCCGCCCGTCGCGAGCTCATTGCGGAGCTCGAGAAGCGCGGCGTCATCCCGCCTCCCTCGCGAGGTCAGCCATGAACCCGAATCCCCCGCCCGCCGACGAGCGCGAGCTCGCGCTGGCCCGCATCACCGCCCAGGCACGGCGCGCCCACGAGGCCGAGCCGGATCTGCTGCCGGCGGTGTGGGCGCGCGTGCGCACCAAGGTCGACCGGGCCCCGGCGCGCGCGCGCCGGAGCCTCCTGCCCTGGCTCGGCCTCGCCCTCGGCGTGGCCGCCGCGGTCGCCGTCGCCCTGGTGGTGGCGCTGCGCCCGCCGACGCCGGCGTCGTCCGAGCCCGCGCCGATGTTGGCCGCGCGCGGCCTCGCCACGCCGAGCCGCGCCGAGCTGCCGGCGCCGCCCGAGCTCGCCCGACCGATGACCGCCAAGGCCGTCGAGGACGGCGAGCACCCCATCGACGTGAAGGCCGGCGACCGCCTGGAGGGCGGCGTCGCGGGCCGCACCATCACCGCCTTCGGGCGCCACACGCTGGTGCTCGAGTCGAGCTCGGCGCTGACCGTGACCCACTGGGAGGCGAACCGCATGGAGCTGGCGCTCGAGCGCGGCGTCGCCAGCTTCGAGGTCAACCGCGCGACCCCCGACGAGACCTTCGTCGTGTGGTCGGGCGACGTCGCGGTGCACGTGCGCGGCACCATCTTCACGGTCGAGCGCACGCCGACCGGCACGACGCGCGTCACCGTCGATCGCGGCCACGTGGTCGTCAGCCGCGCCGGCGGCGACGACGTGCCCGTGTCGATGGGCGAGCGCGTGACGTTCCCGCCGCTCCAGGCCGCGGCCCTGGACGACGACGCCGCGCCGCCCACGCCCGCCACGCCCGGTCATCCGGCCGCGCCGCCGCGCGCCAAGCGCCCGGCGCCGAAGCCCGAGAAGGTCATCGACATCGACGTCGGCATGGACCGCGCGCCCGACGCCGATCGCGGCGAGGCCCCCGACGTGTCGGCGGTGCTGCCGGCGCTGCTCTCGACGGTGCGCGCCGGCCGCTGCGTGCAGGCGCTGAACGCGCTCGCCGAGCTCGAGCGCGGCCTCGGTCGCGACACGCCGCGCGCGGCGCTGTGGCTCACCGCCTACTGCAAGCGCAAGCTCGGCGACCAGAGCGGCAGCGCGGCGCTCTTCCAGCGCTACGGCGCGGCCGGCCCGTGGGCGGTCCCGACGGGCGACGAGCTGCCGCCCTTGCCGTGAGCCCTCAGGGCGCCTTGGGGATGTCGGCGAGCGCGTGGGCCTTGGCCCAGGTGCGCCACTGCGCGGCCGTCTCGAAGCCGGCGCCGGTGATGCGCTGGAGCGCGTCGATGGCGGTGCGGCGGATGGTCGGGTTGGCGTCCTCGACGCGCGTCAGCACGTAGGGGATGCCGCCCGTGTCCTGCAGGTTGGCCAGCACCTCGAGCGCGTGCACCGACACGAAGCGGTTCTCCGAGGTCGCGGCCCAGCGGATGCCGGGCAGCGCCTGGGTCGCGCGCAGCTCACCGGCGAGCACCACCAGGACGTCGAGGAAGGGCGCGGCCATGGCCTTC
>JAXLYZ010000114.1:0-3678 GCA_046351155.1 Myxococcota bacterium | reverse complement strand
GTCATCCATGCCCGCCCCCACCCTGCCCACCCTGCACCGAACGCGGCGTCGCCTCCGAGGTCGGCGCGACCGCCGCCAGCGCCGCCCGCAGCCCCTCGACGTCGTCGGCCTGCACCGCCACGCGGCTCACCTGGCGATCGCTCGCCACGCCCTCCAGCGTCACCGGCCGGCCGAGCGCGACCTCGACGAACGGCCCGGGCCGCGTGAGCATCGAGCCGACCTCGCGCCGATAGCGCCGCACGGCCGGCGTCCCCGGCGCCAGCCCGGGGTGCAGCCGGACTCCGGCGATGGCCGCGGGCTCGAACACCGCGGCGCCGAGCACGCCGTTCCGGAGCTCGACGCGCTCGGTCGAGACGCGGTGAGGCCGCTCGCGCATGGTCACGCCGACGCCCACGACCCAGAAGAAGAGATAGGCCGTCGCGCCGAGGAGGACCCAGCCCACCGCCTCCCAGCCGGCCGGCAGCGCGACCGCCAGCAGCAGGCCGTCGGCCGGCAGCGACAGCAGCACGAGCCACGGCATCCACCCGTAGGGCGAGCTCTTCAGGTAGCCGAAGCTGCCCGGCTGGGACCCGACCGGACCTGCGCGGAAGGCGCGCGCCACCGCCGCCAGGACCACCACCTGGACGGCGAGCCAGCGCCGGATCGGGTGTCGTGGCCGCACGCGCGGAAGCTAGCACGCGCCCGCGCCGCCCACTACCGCGGCGCCTCCCGCGCGCGGCTCAGGCCTTGGGCGGCTGCGGCAGGAAGGCGGCCCAGGCGCCGACGGCCTCGATGGCCTGCTTGCGCCACGCGGCCGCCATCTCGGCCTGCCAGGTGAACGCCGTCTTCATGAGGCGCGCCCACTCGTCGACGGCGGTCGTGACCTGGGCGGTGGTGGCCTGCTCGATCTCGCTGGCCTTCTCGCCGGCCTTGCCCGCCATGCTCCCGAAGCGGGCGACCTGCTCGTCGAACGCCTTCTTCATCCCGGCCAGCGCGTCCTGCTGCATCTGCGTGAACCCGTTCATGCCTGACTCCTCGGCCGTGCTGGCCGCTTGGTGAGCCCAGCATAGCCGCGACGGCGACGCGGTCAAGGCGAAATTGCTGCACCGCAACAAAGCGCGTCGACTCACGCCTCGCGACGCCGGCGCGGCCGGGTCGGCGCCGGGGCGTTGCCGGCACCGCGGCGCACGTCGCGCCGCAGCGCCTCGACCTCGCGCCGCAGCGAGGCGAGGTCGTCCTCGCTGGCCGGCGGCGCGGCCGGGGCCGGCGCGGGCGCGGGCTGCGGCGCCGGCGGGACGAAGCCGGGCACGTTGAAGCCGGGCACGCTGAAGCCGTTGAAGCCGGCCGGGAAGGCGTTGGCGAAGGCGGCCGGCCCGAACTGGCTCATGGGCCCCGACAGCATGCGCGCCAGCGTGTTGGTGGCGGCGAAGGGCGCCGTGGCCATGGGCATGTACGACGACACCGCCTCGGCCATGCCGTGCGCCTGGAGGTAGGCCTCGAGCGCCGCCGACACCCAGCGCCCGATGAACTCGCCCAGCGCCTCGTCGCCGAGGCGGATGAGCTGCACCAGGAGCGGCACCGGCAGGAGGGCTGCGGCGCGTCGGCTCTCGAGGATGATCTGCGCCAGCGTGGCCTGCGTCAGGTCCTCGTTGCTCTTGGCGTCGAGGATGCGCACGTCGTCGCCGCGCCGCACCGTGTCGGCCACCTCCTCGAGCGTGACGTAGCGGCTCTGGGCCGTGTCGTAGAGGCGGCGGTTCCCGTACTTCTTGATGACGACCTGGCTGCGCATGGCGGCCACCATGCCAACGTCGCCGCGGGCTGGCAAGCGGCCGCTTTGCTGCACTGCAACACTCGGCGCTTGACGACGCTCGGCGCCAGGTATAGTCGTCTCCCTCGCAACGGCATGCTGCGCCGCACGCGGCATGCGAAGGCGAGGAACGGCCATGGTGGTGACGGCAGCGACGGTGGCGAGCGACGCTTTGACGGCCGGGCCGGTGGCCCGCCCGCGCCTGGCCATCGGCATGGCGGCCGCGATGCAGGCGGTGGGCGGCGGCCTCGGCTGGTCGCTCCTGCCGGCCACCATGACGCTGGTCGCCAAGGAGCTGTCGCTGTCGAAGAGCATGGGCCAGCTCATCTGGGGCGCGGCCTCGCTCGGCATCGCCGTGTCCGCCCCGCTCGGCGGCGCCGCCGTCGACCGCTTCGGCCCGCGCCGCGTGGCGGGCTTCGCCATGCTGGTCGGGGCCGTGGCCTGCGCGCTGCGCGCCGCGGCCACCGACGCCTGGTCGCTGGCCGGCTGCATGCTGCTCTTCGGCATGCACATCGGCTTCGTGGCGCCGGCCATCCCGAAGGCGCTGGCCGGCCACCTGCCGCTCGCCAAGGTGGCGCGCGCCAATGGGCTCGCGCTCTTCGCCTACACCATGGGCACGGCGCTCGTCCTCTATGTGGGCGCGACCGAGCTGGCGCCGGCGCTCGGCGGCTGGCGCAACGCGTCGATCGTCGCCGGCCTGGCCATGGCGGTGACCGGCCTCGTGTGGCTCGGCGTCATGCGCGACCGCTTCGTGCCGGCGCGGCACGCGTCGCTCCGCGACGGCTTCGCGCTCTTGCGCATCGCCTCGATGCGGCGCGTGGCGCTCATGCACTTCCTGGTCTTCGGCGGCTACATCGCGCTGCTCGGGCTCTTGCCGCGCGCGCTCCTCGCCGCCGGCGTGAAGCCCGCCGCGGTCGGAGCCACCGTCGCCGCCTGGCTCGTCGCCGCCGGCGTCGCCAACTTCGGCGGCCCCTGGCTGTCCGATCGCCTCGGCCGTCGGCGCCGCCCGCTCTTCCTGGTGGGCGGCCTCGTGGCGGGCCTGGCGCTCGGCCTGCTCGCGCTGGCGCCGTCCGACTGGGCCATCCCGCTGCTCGTGCTGGCGGCGCTCGGCGGCGGCTCGTTCGCCCCGCTGCTCCTCACCCAGCCGCTCGAGATCGAGGGCGTCGGCGCGGCCAGGTTCGGCGGCGCGCTCGGGCTGCTCATGCTGGTCGGGCAGCTCGGCGGCTTCCTCCTGCCGCTCCTCTCCGGCGTCCTGGCCGACGGCGCCGGCGGCTTCGCGCTCGCCATCGGCGCGCTCGCCGTCTGCCACCTGCTGGTGGTCGTGCCGGCCTGGGGCCTGCGCGAGACGCGGAGCCTGTGATGGCCTTCCGCACCGCCGCGGTCCCTGCGCTCGCCGCCGCCCTCGCGGCGCTGGCCGGCGCCTGCTCCGACGCCACCACGCCGGCCTGCCGCGTCGGCGCCGACTGCGCCTCGGGCGTCTGCAACGGCGATGGCAGCTGCGCGCCGCTGCCCGACGCCGGCGCCGCCACCGGCACGGCCGACGCCGACGCCGCCAGCGACGACAGCGGCGACGCCGTCGCGACCAGCCCCGATGCTGCGGATGCGAACACGAGCGACCTCGGCGCCGACGTCGCCGACGACAGCGACGGCGACCCGCGCGTGTGCACGCCGGTCGACGACGATCGCATCAGCGCCGACGAGCTGCCGCTGCGACCCGGCCTCTACGCCACCTTCGCCATCGCCCAGGACGTGAGCGTCGACACCGGCGGCCACGTGGTGGACGGCGTGCGCACCTGGGATCTCACCGGCCCGTACGCCGGCGACAGCAACGTCCGCGTCGACCTCGAGCCGGTCACCGGAGCCTGGTGGGCGACCGACTTCGCGGGCGCCAC
>JAXLYZ010000113.1:0-4742 GCA_046351155.1 Myxococcota bacterium | reverse complement strand
ACCGCGAGTTCATGGGCGACATCCGCCCCGGCGACACGCAGCTCGGGCACGACGGGCGCGTCATGGAGGTGCTGTCGGAGCACCTGTGCCAGGGCTGGCTCGAGGGCTACCTGCTCACCGGGCGGCACGGCCTCTTCTCGTGCTACGAGGCCTTCATCCACATCGTCGACTCGATGTTCAACCAGCACGCGAAGTGGCTGAAGGTCAGCCGCAACCTGCGCTGGCGGCGCCCCATCGCGTCGCTCAACTACCTCCTCACCTCGCACGTCTGGCGCCAGGACCACAACGGCTTCAGCCACCAGGACCCGGGCTTCATCGATCACGTCGTCAACAAGAAGGCCGACGTCATCCGCGTCTACCTGCCGCCCGACGCCAACACGCTGCTCGTGGTCGTCAACCACTGCCTGCGGAGCCGCGACTACGTGAACGTCATCGTGGCCGGCAAGCAGCCCGCGCCGCAGTGGCTCGACATGGACGCGGCGCGCGCGCACTGCCACGCCGGGCTCGGCGTCTGGCAGTGGGCGAGCAACGACGAGGGCGGCGAGCCCGACGTGGTCATGGCGTGCGCGGGCGACGTGCCGACTATGGAGACGCTGGCCGCGGTGGACCTCATGCGCCAGCACCTGCCCGAGCTGCGCGTGCGCGTCGTGAACGTCGTCGACCTCATGACGCTGCAGCCGAAGAACGAGCACCCGCACGGCGTCGACGACGAGACCTTCGACCGCATCTTCACGCGCGACCGGCCCATCATCTTCGCCTTCCACGGCTACCCGACGCTCATCCATCGGCTGACCTATCGGCGCACCAACCACGGCAACCTGCACGTGCGCGGCTTCGTCGAGGAGGGCACCACCACGACGCCCTTCGACATGGCCGTGCTCAACCGCGTCGACCGGCTCCACCTGGTGCTGAGCGCGCTCGAGCGCATCGGCGACCGCGGGCCGCGCGGCGAGGTGCTGGCCGGCCTCATGCGCAACAAGCTCCTCGAGCATCGTCTGTACGTGGAGCGCGTCGGCGACGACATGCCCGAGGTCCGCGACTGGCGCTGGACCGCCCGCAAGGCGGGTCCGGCACGGCTTGCTGGCGGGCGCGACACCGCTTAGCGTAGGCCGATGCATCACCGCTCGGCACGCACCGTCCTCGCGCTCATGGCGTCGTTCCTCCCCGCTGCCGCTTGCGGCAAGAGCGCGCCGCCCGCGCCCGCGCCCGGCGGAGCCGAGGTCGGGGCGGCGGCGGACGCCAGCGGGCCGGCGGCCGATGCCAGCGCGGTCGCTTCGGCCGACGGCGGCGCGGGCCCGACGGCGACGACCGCGACGCCCCCCGCGACCGGGACGACGACGGCCGACGCCGCGGCGACGACGGCGGCGAGCGATGACGCGACCGCGGCGACGACGCCCGCCGGCGATGATGCGGCCGCGGCGCCGACGCCCGCGCCCGCCGCGCCCGTCGTCGAGAAGGGCGTCGCCCTGCTGGTGCCGAAGGGCGAGGGCTTCGCGCCCATCGCGTGCTGGGTCCTGCCCGCGCCGAGCTCGACCTGGGCCGAGGGCGGCTCGCCGCGCTGGGACTCCGACAGCGGCTGCGTCGCCCGGATCGCCGTCGGCGATCGCGTCGTCGATCCGAGCGGCGCCGCCGGGCGCGTGACCGCGGTCGACGCCACCTCGGTGCGCGCGGACGTCGGCGGCGCGTTCCTGGTCGTCGCGCCCGAGGGCGACCGGCGCCTGGCCGGCATCTACCCCGTCGCGCGCGGACCGCTCGTCGCGCTGGCCGACGTCGGTCGGCCGGCGACCCCGGTGGCGGTGGCCCCCGCCGTGACCGCGGTCGACGCCGCCGCCGATGCCGGCCCGACCGCCGCCGATGTGGCGCCGACGCCCGAGGCCGACGCGGCCGCGGCCCCGACGGTCGAGGCCGATGCCGCGCCGACGCCACCGCCCCAGGGCGACGACGCCGACCCCGTGCCGGTGGCGGCGCCGGCCGGCCCGTCGCCGTACCTGCCGATCGCGTCGCTGCCGGTGACGCTCCACTACGTCCGCGACGGCCTGAAGGGCTTCGCGATCCAGCTCAGCGACGCCGGCATCCCCGGCCTCGCCAACGACTTCAAGGTGAAGCGCCTGCCCGAAGGCGACGACGGCGCGTGGTGCCTCAGCGGCACCTACTTCGGCGACTTCCCGTCGGCCGACAACACCCTCAAGGCGACGGGCTGCTACCTGGCGCGGCCCGACGGCCTCTGGCACTTCGAGACGTGCCCGACCTCGGCCGACGCCGACGCCGATCCGGTGAAGGCCGGCGGCACGCTCGACGTGCCGGTCCCGCCCATGAAGGAGACGAAGCTCGTGGCCGGCGAGCCGGAGCCGGACAAGGTCAGCGGCCTCGCCAAGGCCGTGATCGACGGCAAGCCGATCGACGTGCAGTGCGACGGCTCGTCGGATGCCGGCATGTCGAAGAGCGTCGAGTTCAGCGCCTGCGCGTCCCCGCTCTACGGGCTCGTGTCGACCGAGGGGTCGTGGACCGAGATGCAGCAGCTGTCGTGCAAGAGCGAGGTCCACCTGGTGGCGGTCGAGCCGGGGCTGCACGAGCCCAAGTCCTGCCTCGTCGAGCCGGGCCTGGTCGGCGCCTACCGCTTCACGACGCGCGTCTATCACGCGAAGGACGGCAAGGGCCGCGGCACGACCGGCCACTACGGCTTGACGCTGGCCATGGGCGACGGCTGCAAGCTCGAGGCGAGCGTCGAGAAGCGCGGCATCGACGACAAGGCGTTCGCGCCCGAGGCGGTCCAGAAGGGCAAGGCGACGCTCGCGCTCGGCTGCGACGACGCCGAGCTCGGACCCAACTGCTGGAAGCTCGCCGTGCACCTGGCCGACGCCGCGGGCAAGGGCTTCGATGCCGTCTACACGCTCGGCTTCAAGGACGGCGCGCTGCGCGGCGCCTGGCACTACGACAAGGGCGATCTCGCCAGCGGCCTGTCCGGCCTCCTGCAGGGCAAGAGCGGCGACGGCGCGGCGCTGGCGTTCGACAGGAAGCAGGTCGATCGCCAGGCCGAGTGCCGCGCGGCCTTCTGCAGCGCGCTGCCCGACGGCGGCGAAGAGTGCAGCGACGACGTCGACACCTGCATCCACTGCAAGGAGATCGAGGTCCCCTGCCCCGTCATCCCGTGACGCGCGGCCCTGGCGGCGACGCCGCGGGCGCCGTCAGGTCGACGCCAGCCCGCGGAAGTCGCGGGCGGCGAAGAAGCCTCCCTGGACCTGCTCGGTGACGTCGTCGTCGGGGCCGTGCAGGTGCTCGACCTGGGCGGCGTAGACCTCGGCGTCGTCCTCGGGCGCGTAGCCGACCTCGGCCCAGCCGTCGTCGCTCATCCAGCGGCGCGTGTTGCGGCTCGTGCCGGCGAGGATGGCGAAGCCGAGCGTGGGCGCCTCGACGCAGGCGGTCACGAGCCGCACCATGTCGCCGGGCGAGAGCCAGGTCGAGAGGTGGCGGCGATCGCGCGGGCGCTCTTGGTACGAGCAGATGCGGATGCACGCCGAGGCGATGCCGTGCTTGTCGAAGTAGAGGCGCGCGAGGCCCTCGCCGAGGACCTTGCTGACGCCGTAGAAGGTGTCGGGGCGGACCGGCGAGCTCGGGCCGACGCGCTCGGCGCGCGGCGCGAAGCCGACGGCGTGGACGCTGCTGGCGAAGACCACGCGGCGCGCGCCGGCGGCCAGCGCGGCCTGGTAGACGTGGGCCGTGCCGTCGATGTTGACGGCGCGGATGCGCTCCCAGGTGTGCTCGTTGGGGATGCCACCCAAGTGCACGACGGCGTCGACGCCCTGCATCGCCGCGCGCACCTGGTCGGCGTCGGCGAGGTCGGCGGCGACGAACTCCTCGCCCGGGCCGGGCTCGAGCGGCACGATGTCGCTGAGCCGCACGACCGGGTAGCGGCCGCGGATGGCCGCGCGCAGGGCGCTTCCGATCTCGCCCGCCGCGCCGGTGACGAGCACGCGCCCGATCGCGTGTGACGCGGGCGCGCTCACGACCCGGCGACGACGCGGCGCGCGAAGTCGGCGGCCAGGTTCTGCGCCACGCGGCCGCGGTAGTCGGCGGTCGAGCGGATGTCGTCGATGGGCTTCACGTCCTGGCCCATGGCCGCGAAGGCCTTGGCGCCGAGCGCCGGGTCGGCGGCCTGGCCGTTCAGCGCCGCCATGGTGGCGCGCGCCAGGAGGACGGTCGGCGCGACGGCGCCGAGGCCGATGCGCACGTCGGCGACCCGGCCGTCGACGACGCGGCCGACGCCGGCCAGGCACACCTTGGAGATGGCCTGGTAGCTGCGCGTCCCGACCTTCTCGTAGACGTGCACGCGGGCGTACGGGACTCGCGGCACGCGCACGCGCGTGAGCAGCTCGTCGGGGCGGCGGTCCATGACCTTGTAGCCCTGGTGGAAGGCGGCGTAGTCGACCCAGCGCGCGCCGCTGGCCGAGCGCAGCTCGATGGACGCGCCGTACGCCAGCAAGGCGGGCGGCGTGTCGGCCGCGGGCGAGGCGTTGACGATGTTGCCGCCCAGCGTGCCGCGGCTCTGGATGGCGATGGCGCCGGTCTCCTTGGCGGCCTGCACCAGCATCGGCAGCTCGGCCTGCACGACCGGGTTCGCGCGCACGTCGCGGTAGGTGGTCATGGCGCCGAACGTCACGGCGTCGTCGCTGACCTCGATGCCGCTCAGCTCGGAGAGCCCGTGGAGCGAAAGGTACTTGACGTTCGAGGGCAGGCGGCCGGCC
>JAXLYZ010000112.1:0-5043 GCA_046351155.1 Myxococcota bacterium | reverse complement strand
AGCGATGAGGAGTGAGAAGGGGAGAGCCAGGAGCGGAGATTGGAGATAGCGCCTCATGGCGTGGTCTACGGGCCAGCCATTCGATTGTTCGTCGAGATTCGTGAGCAGATGTAAGCGGAGTGTAAGGGCCTCGCGGCCGCTCGCCGCGCCGGTCTCACGCCGCTCGCATGCGCTCAGTTCAGCGGCTTCTTCTTGCTCGACGACTGCGCCTTCTCGACCAGCCGCCGCACCTCGGCGTCGACGTCCTCCACGGCCCTCCGCTGCCGCGCGTCGCGCACCTTCTCGAGGTCGAAGACATCGGCGCCGCGCTTCTTCTGCGCGTCGTGGATGACCACGCGCCGCTTCACCTCCCAGCTGAGGTTGCGCTGGCGCTGCGCCCGCTGGCTCCAGAGCGGGATGATGCGCCACGCGCGCACGCCGTCGAGCGGCCCGATGGGCAGGAGGTTGATGCCGATGATCATCAGGTTCCACTTCGTGAACGCGCCGTAGATCTCCCAGCTCCACTCGTGCTGGGGCGGCCCGGCCACGGCCCCGACGATGTAGGTCACGAGCAGGACGACGGCCTGCGCCAGGACGCCGCCCCAGGCGATGGCCGACTCCTCCCACGGCGTCGCCGCGCCGCGCCAGTGGCAGGTGCCGCCGATGCCGCTCACGTCGAGCGCCACGACGCGCTTCTTGTAGCGCCAGACCATGACCGCGTGGCCGAGCTCGTGCAGCAGCGTCAGCACCACGAAGGCCAGCCAGAACCACGGGCGCAGCTCGAAGCCGCCGAGCACGAGCGCGCCCACCGGCAGGGACCAGTGGAAGCGGATCGGCAGGCGCTGACCGAAGACGAGGTAGCCGTTGGCGAACGAGACCATCGCGTCCACGGTAGCGCGCGGCGGCCGCGGGTGTACAGCCCGCGGCCGCTCCGCATCAGGGCGCGAACACCACGCGCACGGTCTCGCCGTCGGCCGGCGCATCGCCGAGCACGATCGCCTGACCCGATCGGCACTCGCGCGCGCCGCCGACCAGGTGCCACGTACCGGGACCGGTCGCGCCCTCGACGAGCGGCGTCTCCACGGCGCCGAGCACGCGCGTCACGGTCATGCCGGGGGTCGGCGCGTGCGGCAGGCAGATGCGCGTGGCCGCGTCGGCCAGGCTCCCGGCGATGCGCTCGAAGGCGTCATCCCAGTCGCCGAGCGTGCACAGGTTCTCGCCGTGCGAGTCGGGCGCCATGGCGTCGACGGCTGCGAAGAGGCGCGGCGTCCAGTCGACGCGGTGATTGCGGTCGGGCGTCGTGCACATGCTGGTGGCGGCGTTGCAGGCCTGCGGGCCGAGCTTCGAGGCGCGGTAGGCGCTGCGATCGGCGCCGACCACGGCCGGGTCAGTGGCGATCGAGTCGCCGCCGACGGCCGCGAAGAAGGTGCGCCCGGGCGGCTTCAGGCCGCGCAGGAAGTCGATGTAGTCGGCGGCGGGCGTGAGCGGGCCGCCCTCGCTGGTGTCTCCGAGCAGGCCGCAGGTGGTCGTACTCGAGCTCGTCGATGGCGGCGCCGGCCGGGGCGAGCAGTCCTCCTCGTCGGTGAGCACGACCAGCGCGAGGATGGCGTCGCCGCGCACCAGCGCGCTCCATTGCTCGGCGTGCGGACCGGCCGGGTCGAGCGCCAGCCGCGCCGCCTCGAGCGGCTGCTCGTAGCGGAAGCAGCTTTCCGTGCTCGCCCGCATGCGCATGGCGCATGGGGCCAGCGCGAGGTCGTCGCCATCGAGCACGGCCGGGACCTCGGTCGGGCAATCGTCAGGCAGCTTTCGTATGCAGCCGGAGACGTTCCCGGTCGGCGTGGCGCAGGCGTAGTCATCGCCGAGCACCGCGCGGCAGTCGTCGTCGGTGGCGCACGCCAGGCGGCAGCTCGCGTTGATGGAGCCATTGGGGTTGACGTCGCACGCCTCGGACCCGAACTGGGTGCAGCTCCAGCTCGCCGTCGCCGCGCTGCAGCCAGAGCGCGTCGCAGGCCGCGGCGCAGGCGCGTCGTCGGCGCACGCGAGGTGCGGCGCGAACGCGGTCGCGATAGGCATCGCGTTCAGAGGCCAGCGGTTGAAGAGGCCCTTGCTCACCGGCTGCGCATCGCCTGGATCGCACTGCGTGTCGTCGTTGGTCACCGCCACGCGGAAGTCGCCGACGCCGCGCGCGCGGAGCCCCGCGACGAAGGACGGGATGGCCTGGCCGGCGGCGACGCTGGCCTCGAACATCGACGTCGACTGGTCGACCACGAACAGCACGTCGACCGGCTGGATGGCGTCGGCGCGCCGCACCGTCAGCGTCTCGGGTCCGTCGGGTCCGTCGGGCTCGGCCTCGCTCATCTGCGTGCGGCAGACGTCGAGCACGCCGTCGAGCCAGGCGCCGTCGCGGCACACCGTCACCTCGGAGCGGCAGGCGTCGAGCGCCGTCTCGTCGCAGAGCCAGCCCTCGTGATCGGCGTCGCAGGGGTCGCCGCTGGTGCAGCCCTCGCGCTCCTGCACGACGCAGATGCCGCTCTCGTCGCAGACGTCACCTTGGGCGACATCGCAGGCGTCGTCGTCCGTGCACGGCCGCGTGCACAGGTGCTGGATGCAGGTGAGCGGTGCGGCGCACTGCGCGTCGCTGACGCAGCCGGCGAGGAAGGTCTTCTGCCAGTGGGTCTCGCCGCCGGTCTGCGGGTCACTGGATTGGCAGGCCGCGCACGCGAGCGCGACGGTGAGGGCGATGGAACGGGTCTGCATGGTCACCTCGTGGGTTTGCGGCGCGGCTCGGCGCGGCGTTCGGCCCGGCGTGCGGGCAGACGGTCGGCGTGGACATTGGCACCGACGTAGAAGACGAAGCGGGTGCGCTGACGCGCGCTGGTCGCGACCTCGAAGGCGTCGGCCTCGGCGCGCAGATCGGAAAGCTCCTTTCTGAATCGCGCGAGCAGCGCCAGCACCCGATCCCAGGTCGGGTTCTCGGGCGAGAGGTCGAAGGTGTAGGTGCTGCCGCCGATGGCCTGGTCGAGCGCCTGATCGCCGGGATCGGCGGCGCCGGCCCGGCCGAGGCGCGCCAGCTTGTGGCACAGCGCGCCGGTCACGGCCTGCAGGTGATCGAAGACGGCGCCCTCCCAGCCGGCGTCGTCGTCGGCCGCGATGACGCAGGTGTCGGCGCGCACGAGGCCGCCCGCGGCGCGCGTCACGCGCTGCTGGGCCTCGAGGCGCGCGATGGCCGCCTCGACCGCGCCGAGCTCGAGGCGCAGGCCCTCGGCCACGGCCGCCGCGGTGGTCTGGCCGGCGTGGAACACCGCCACCCACACCATGCCGTCGACGGCGGCCGGCTGCGCCGCGGCGTCGGCGGCGCGCGCGACCCGATAGGTCGCCTTGGCGCCGCGGCCGCTGGTGGCGAGCAGGCCCTCGTCGACCAGGTCGCGCAGGATGGCGCGCAGGACCTGCTCGTCGTCGGCCGCGAAGCGCCGCATGATGGCGTCGCGCGCCAGCGGCCCGCGCTCGCCGATGTGGCTCAGCACCGCCTCCCACAAGCTCCGGCCGCGCATGGTGCGCGACTCGCCGAGGCGCTGGACGCGCGCGTAGTAGGTGCGCAAGGCCAGGCCGAACATGTCGGCGATGACCTTCTGGCCGACGGCCTGCG
Source organism: Myxococcota bacterium (assembly GCA_046351155.1). Lineage (GTDB taxonomy): Bacteria > Myxococcota_A > UBA9042 > PHBI01 > PHBI01 > JAXLYZ01. The sequence continues at coordinate 1,418 of JAXLYZ010000112.1, read as the reverse complement.
CGTCGAGCTCGGCCACCAGGCTCCTGAAGACCTGGTCGGCGACGTCGGAGAGCGGAGCCCGCGCGCCACCCTGCGTCGCGAGGTGCGCGACGAGGACCGTGGCCTGGCGGACCGCCTGGTCGATGAGCACGTTCCGGTTCATGCGGCGACAATGACAGGCGGCGCCGGCCTCGACGAGTGCCGATTCCTGCACCCGTCCGCGCCCGCTTCCGGGTCAGATCCCCTGCGAGGACGAGTACTTGTCCCAAACCTTGAATGTCCTTGGCACGTGTCGATGTTCTGCTATCCTCTCGCGTCCCTGAATCCGGGCGTCGGACCCTTGCGAGAGCGGCTTGGATTCTGCGAGCGATCACGCGACGCGGCGGCGGCAGCGCCCCGAGAACGAGACAGACCTCATGTTCAAGTGGCTGACCAAGATCTTCGGGACCGCGAACGAGCGGACCGTGAAGCGCATCCAACCCCTCGTCGCGCGCATCAACGAGCTCGAAGAGAAGACCGCCAAGCTCTCCGACGCCGATCTGCAGGCGCGGACCGGCCAGTTCAAGCTCAAGCTCGAGCAGGGCGAGAAGCTCGACGACCTCCTGCCGACGGTGTTCGCGACCGTGCGCGAGGCCAGCAAGCGCCGCCTCGGCATGCGCCAGTACGACGTGCAGCTGGTCGGCGGCATCGTCCTCCACCAGGGCAAGATCGCCGAGATGCGCACCGGTGAAGGCAAGACCCTGGTCGCCGTGGCGCCGGTCTACCTGAACGCGCTCTCGAACAAGGGCGTCCACGTCGTCACCGTCAACGACTACCTCGCCAAGCGTGACTCGGAGTGGATGGGCCAGGTCTACGGCTGGCTCGGGCTCGACGTCGGCGTCATCGTGCACGGCCTCTCCGACATGGAGCGCAAGCGCAACTACGGCGCCCACATCACCTACGGCACCAACAACGAGTTCGGCTTCGACTACCTCCGCGACAACATGAAGTTCACGGTCGACCGCCGCGTTCAGCGGGGCCTGAACTACGCCATCGTCGACGAGGTCGACAGCATCCTCATCGACGAGGCCCGGACGCCGCTCATCATCTCCGGCCCGGCCGAGAAGTCGTCGGACTGGTACTACCGCATCAACGCCATCATCCCGTTCCTCAAGCGCGACGAAGACTTCGTCGTCGACGAGAAGTCGCACTCGGCGAGCCTCACCGAGAGCGGCGTCGACAAGGTCGAGAGCCGGCTCAAGATCAAGAACCTCTACGACGTGGAGAGCATCGAGATCCTCCACCACGTCCACCAGGCGCTGAAGGCCCACACCCTCTACAAGCGCGACGAGAAGTACGTCATCGAGGGCGGCAAGGTCGTCATCGTCGACGAGTTCACGGGCCGCAAGATGCCCGGCCGGCGCTGGTCGGACGGCCTCCACCAGGCCATCGAGGCCAAG
>JAXLYZ010000111.1:0-5173 GCA_046351155.1 Myxococcota bacterium | reverse complement strand
GTTGGCGGCGACCGCGGCGAGGTGGCTGCCGTCCGCCGAGGACGCGACCGCGAGCCAGTTGCCGACGGGCGAGGTCGCGTACCACGACGCGCCGCCGTCGTCCGATCGATAGAGCGCGTCGGCGTCGGCGCCCGCGACGAGCTGGAGGCCGTCGGCCGACGACGCGATGGTCAGCCATCCGGCGCGCTGGCTGCCCGCGCTCCAGGTCGCGCCGGCGTCGGACGAGGTCGAGATGAAGCCCTGGTAGTCGACCGCGGCGATGCGCGTGCCGTCGGCCGAGGAGGCGACGCCGCGGTAGTCGCTGGGCGGCAGCGCGGCGAACCAGGTGAAGCCGCCGTCGGGCGAGGTGTAGAGCCCCGTGTCCCAGCCCTTGGCGACGAGGTGCTCGCCGTCGGCCGCCGCCCACACCGAGAGGAAGCCCGCCGGCGCCTTGCCGCCCGCGACGCGCGGCTCCCAGCTCGCGCCGAAGTCGTCCGACGCGTAGAGCACGCCATCGTCGACGCCCACGGCGAAGAGGCGCTCGCCGTCGCCCGACATGGCGACCGCCAGCGCGCCGGACGCGCCGAGCGGCGCCGCGTCGAACCACCCGCTGCCGCCGTCCGCCGAGATGTGGACGCCGCCGTGCACGTCGGACGCGGCGAGGCGCTGGCCGTCGGCCGAGGCGGCGACGGTGATGCAGGCGGCGCAGCGCGGGCCGGCGTGCAGCGTCGCGGCGAAGTCGTCCGAGGTGTAGACGACCCCCGACGCGAGCACCGCCACGATGCGCGACGCGTCGCCGGAGAGGGCGAGCGCCGACCAGGCGTTGGCCGGCACCGGGAACGAGCCGACGCCGTCGGTGAAGGGCGCGCGCAGGAGCTGCCCCGGCGCGCGGGCCACGCGCCAGCCGCCGGGGCCGGCGCCGCTCACGCGCAGCGTGTCGCCCACCGCCAGCGAGGCCGACGGCGGCAGGTTCACGACGACGCGGTCGGCGGCGGTCGCGACGTAGCCGGTGTTGGGTACGCCGGTCACCTCACCGCCTTTCCGGGCCTCGAGCCAGGCGAAGCCGCCGTCGCCGGGAGGACCTTGCGGGCCGGGCTCACCTGGCGCGCCGGCCGGACCGGCCGGGCCTGCAGGGCCGGGCGCGCCGGCAACACCGGGCGCGCCGGTGGCCCCCGCGCCCTTGCGGGCCGGGCGCTCCGGGCGCACCGGCGACGCTCGGTGAACCTGCCGGACCCGTGGGCCAGCGATGCCTTGCGGACCCGTCGGCCTCGCGGGGCCGGCGATGCCTTGCGGACCGGGCGGTCCGGTCGACCGCGGCCTCGACTGCCGGCGCGCAGGACGACGGCGATGTCGGCCGCGCGGCTCGTGGTCGCGCCTCCTCGAGTCGAAGGCGACGCGCACGCCCTGGAGCGGCAGGGAGCGCGAGGCCCTGGTTCGCCAGCGCGCCGTCGAGCCAGTCCTGCATGACGTCGTCACGTCATCGAGCGCCACCCAGTGCCCCTCGCTGGCGGCGTTGATGGCGATGCCGCCCGCGCTCCATGCGGCCACGGCGGGCGCGCCGGCGGCGTTGAGCGTCACCCGACCAGGGCGCGGTCACCGCGCGCACGTCGACCGCGCCGGCCGCGCCGACCGTCTGCACCTCCACAGCCGCAGCGTGGCGCGCGCCACGACCGCGCCCGGCGGCAGCGCGCCGAGGTCGAAGCGCACGAAGGTCCGCTGCGGGTCGTTGGCAGCCCGCACGGCCAGCGTCGGCCCATCGCCGTCCTGCCAGCGCGGCACCAGCACGCGCACGTGGGCGTCGTCGGCAGACGACGAGGTTCTGCGCGCGCAGCGGAGCCGAGCAGCGACGATGAAAGGTACTGGAGGCGGCCCACGCGCCCGTGAGGCGTGACGACATGGGCTCCCCTGGAGGCGGCTCAGCGGTTCGGTCCTGTCGGCGACGGGCCGGACGGTTCGACGCGCCGGCTCCGCGGAACCGAACTCGCCTCAGCGCGACACGAACACGAAGCACGACGACGCGCGCGTCGCGAAGACGCCGGTCGTCGCGCCGGCGCGGGCGCGGTTCTCGAAGACGGTCGTCGGCTCGACCGAGCTCGCCACCGCGAGCAGCGTGAAGGTGTCCTTGCCGTCGGCGCTGGCGGGACCGGTGCGCGTCAGGCGGTAGCCGCCGCAGCCCGAGTCCTCGAAGGCCGCGCTCCAGGTCGTGCCCTCGGGGCTCGTGTAGGTGCCGGTCGGCGCCGTGCGATCGATGCCCGGGTCGAAGGCGAAGAGCACCTCGTCGAGCGGCTCCGCGCAGTGCGCCTCGACCTGCCACACGAAGCGCGCCGGGTCGCCGTTGGGCGGCACCTCGATGCCCTTCAGCGTCCAGCGGAAGCAGCCGTCCTCGCCGTCGCAGCTCTCGATCGGCGTCGCCTGGCAGGCGCCGGCCAGGTCGGGGATGTCGGGTGCTGCGACCTCCTGGGCGGCGTCCCCGGCGACCTCGGCCGGCGCCGTGTCGACGACGGTCGCGTCGACAGCCGCGACGTCGGGCGACGGCACGTCGGCGTCGACGCCGACCAGCGGCACCTTGTAGCCGTCGTCGCTCGAGCACGCCGCGAGGAGCACCAGCCCGCCCATCCACACCCGCGTCGCCTTCATGGACCCTCGCGCCAATCGCAGCCAGCCAGCTCACTGGGACACTGCATCGCCGGATCCGGCGTGCCGTCACAGTATGCCGCGAGCTGGTCGCACGCGCACTCCAGGTCGCAGGACCGCAGCGGAGGCGGCTCTCCGGCCGTACACAGGCGCCACTCCGACCAGCACTCGGGCTCCCTGAAGCGCTGGCGGAGGTCGGTCGCGCAGTGCTGGTACCACGCGTCGCAGACCGCCGACGTCGCGTCCACCGGGAACACCAGGTGCTCGCAGCGCGCGCACAGGTCGCCGCTGGCCGGCCCGTAGCGGCACCACCAGCGCGTGCCGGAGAGCGACTGGCAGACCGCGTGGTCGTCGTCGAGCGCCGCCGCGCAGCCGGCGTCCGAGAAGAGCACCGAGCTCGGCTGATCGGGCAGCACGCTGACCGCGAGCGGGTCGTGCGGGCGCGTCGCGTGTACGAGGAGCGGCGCCACGTCGCACGGCGCCGAGGCGCGGACGAGCGACAGGCCGGCCGGCAGCTCGCCGACCACGAGCCCGCCGCCAGCGCCGCCCGGCGACCACGCCACCAGCACGTCCGAGCCGCCGAGCCAGCCGTCGCCGTCGCTCCGCCGCCCATCGCCGTCGCGGTCGGCGTAGAACACCACCTGGCCCAGCGCCACCGCCCCGCGGGCCGCGCTCCGCAGGAAGCGGTCGGGCGGCGGCGCGTAGACGTCGAGGTCGAAGCGGCCCTCGGGCCGCACGCCGACGACGCCGCGCTCGTCGAGCAGGGCGGCCTGCCCGGGCGCGCTCCACAGGATGCCGCCGCGCATCCGCCAGCGCGGGTCGATGTCGGGCGCGAGCGGGCGCCGTCCACCAGCAGGCCGGGCACGCGGCCGAGGGGCTCGCCGCGAGCGTCGCGTCGCGCGCGCGCCGTCGCCGCAGGCGATGGAACCCGCCACCGCGCCGACGACGCCGGCGACGCCCAGCGCGAGCGACCAGCCGGCGCGCGCCGCGCTCACGGGGCGTCCGCCGGGTCGCAGGTCGCGTCGAAGAAGGCCGGCTGCCGCGGCCGGCGGCGAGCGTCACCACCACCACCTCGTCGGCGCCGAGCGGCTCGACGGCGACCGGCTCGACCGCGCAGGGCGCTCGGCCGCAGCGCGTGCAGCCCGGGCCGACGTCGCCGCGCACGAGCCTGCCGCCTGCGCCGGCGGCGCTCCAGCCGACCAGCACCGGCGAGCGCCCGATGAGCGGGTCGTCCGCGTCGCGCCGTCCGTCGGCGCCGAGGGCGACCAGAAGATGACCTGCCCGAGCGCGATGCTGCCGCGCTCGGCCGCGCGGACGACGCCGGCCGGCGGCTCGCCGTACAGTGTAAGGTGGAAGCGCCGCTCGGGGTCGAGCGCCAGCGCCACGCGGTCGTCGCTGGCCGTCTGGCCGTCCGGCCCGCCCCATACAATGGATGCGCCGGTCCGCCACTTCTCGTTCTCGGGGAACGCCACGCCGAGCGAGATCATGAGCACCGCGCCGTCGAGCCGACCGATGGGCTCGCCGTGGAAGCCGGCATCGAAGGCGCCGTCGCCGCAGCCGGACGCCGCCATCGGCGCGCCCAGCGCGGCCAGCGCGGCCAGCGACGCGAACGCGGCCATCGCCGCGTCCGGGCACAGCGCACGCCGTCGGCCGCCGCGCATCAGGGCAGCGACAGGCTGAGGCCGAGGTTGCCGGTCGGCACCACGCGCGCGCCGACGGTGTCGCCGCCGCTCGCGCCGCTGCCGTCGAGGTCGGGCGCCAGCGCCATGACGTAGGCCTCGAGGCCGACGTCGAGCGTCAGCGTGACGCGGCCGCCGAGCGCCAGCTCGAGGCGCGCGAACGGCCCGACGCGGCCGATGACCTGGTCGACCGGCGGCGCGCGACCGGCGCCCGAGAAGCGCTGGGCCAGCCAGTCGAGGCCGCCGCGGAGGCCAAAGCCGAGGCCGTGCGGGCCGAGGTCGAAGAGGTGGAAGACGCCGAGGTCGACGCCCAGGAGGCCGTGCTGCTCGGCCACGAGGTCGTTGGCGACGCCGAGGTTCCGGCCGTAGCGGAAGCGCGCCTGGAGCGCGATGTCGGCGAGGTCGAGCTGCGCGCCGAGCGCGCCGAGGAAGACGAGGCCGGTGCCAGCCAGCACCGGCCCGGCCACCTCGACGCCGGCGCCGAGCGACAGCGCGCGCCGCTCGGTGAGGCCGTAGCCCTTGCGCACGGCGCTCCGGAACGGCACCTGCTGCATGTCGGACAGCGCCAGCGAGGTCGTGACGTCGGGCGCCAGCGCCAGCTCGCGCTCGTAGATCGAGGCCGGCTCGCGGCGGCGCACGAGGTACATGCCGTGCGGCAGCGACAGCTGCGTGCCGGCGCGCGCCTCGAGCTCGGCCACGATCTCGTGGCCGCCGAAGCGCTCGAAGACGAGGTAGTGGCCGGCGTCCTCGAGGGCCAGGCGCGCGCGTCCGGGCGCGGTGTCGAGCGTCGTCAGCACGATCTCCTTCCGGCCCTGGACCTCGAAGGCGTAGGTCGGGTGCTGAACGATGGTGCTGGCCGAGGTCGCGGCCAGCGTCTGGGC
>JAXLYZ010000110.1:0-5655 GCA_046351155.1 Myxococcota bacterium | reverse complement strand
GTTCCTGCCCTTCGGCGTCCTGCGCATCGGCCGCCAGCCGCTGGCCGACGCCGGCACCGTGTCGCTCAACGACGGCCGCACCGGCCGGAACCTGTGGGGCGCCAGCTGGTACCACGAGTCGGTCGACCGCCTGCTCTTCGGCACCAAGATCAGCGAGCTCTTCGGTGTCATCTCGCAGGGCCCGACCTACAAGGTCGACCGCTCGCTCGACAACGGCGTCTTCCTTGGCCTCGTGTGGGACTACCTCGTCGAGGACCAGATCCAGAGCTCGGCCGACGACCTCCAGGGCTTCTCGGCGCAGCTCGACTTCCGCTGGAAGCACCCGCAGATCCTCGGCGACGCGTGGGGCCCGATCCGCTTCACGGCCACCACCACCTACCGCTGGGACGACCGCTTCAACACGTCGGTCTTCGCGCTGCCGCTGCGCCTCCAGCTCTCCATCGCCGACTTCGTCTTCCTGGGCGAGTTCTCCTACATCACCGGCACCACGCGCGAGCTCTCGGCCGGCTTCGCCGCGCTCAACAGCCAGCCCGTCACCGACCAGGACATCCGCCTCATGACGGCGCGCGCGGTCGGCGAGTACACCGTCGCCGACCAGCTCACGTTCCGCCTCGAGTGGGCCTACGCCGCCGGCGACGACGACCCGCGCACGACCACGCCGCTCACGCTCTCGACCTGGCCGCGCGACACCAACCTCGGGCTGCTCCTCTTCGAGCACACCGTCGCCTTCCAGACCGCGCGCTCGGCCGCGGTCGGCATCGAGAACCTGAAGAAGGTGAAGGCCGAGAGCTTCCCGCTCACCGAGATCGCCACCGACGGTCGCGTCGTGAACGTCAACGCCATCTTCCCGCAGGTCTTCTGGGATCCGTTCCCGACGCTGCGCCTGAAGGCAGGGCTCTTGCTCGCGTGGGCCGCCTCCGACGTCGTCGACCCCATCCAGTCGCTCCTCCGCTTGGACGGCGACGCCATCGCGGACGACGCGATCAACTACAACGGCGGCAAGCCGGGCGGCTACTGGGGCACCGAGATCGATCTGGGCCTCGAGTTCCACTACGAGCAGTTGTTCGACGCCGTCGTCGAGGCGGCGGTGCTGTTCCCCGGCAGCGGGCTCCACGACGAGAACGGCGACGCGGTGAACAGCTGGATGCTCGAGACCCGCTTCGTTTTCCACCCCTGAGGTCGCGATGCGCTTCACCTCGCCCATCATCGTGTCCGCGCTCGCGGTCGGCTTCGCCGGCCCCGCCTGCGAGACCTACAACCCGCCGCCCGAGGCCACGCTGTTCCAGCCGCAGCTCGGCTACTGGACCTCGGAGACGCCCATCGTCATCGACTTCTCCGAGCCCATCGATCCGACCACGCTGGTCGTGACCATCTGGCCCGGCGACAAGGACATCGAGGGCAACTTCCGGCCCGACGTGAAGCCGCTGGTCGAGCACTGCTCGCTGGCGACCTCGCCGTGCTCCGGCATGACGCTCACGTTGGACGCGGACGCGACGCAGGCGACCATCCTCCAGAACGACGTCTTCGCCGACAAGGTCGGGACGCCGCTGGTCCTGCGCGTCGAGAAGGGGCTCGCCGACCCGCTCGGCCGGACGCGCGACGTCGACACCGACTTCGACTTCCAGATCAACCCGCTGTGCGGCAACGAGCCCATCTCGATCGATCTCCAGACCGGCGTCATCACCATGGTGGCGAACCTCCAGGTGCTGCCCATCTGGCTCCACATGTACCTCGACCTGGCCGTCGATCCGCACACCGGCAAGGTGCTCGTGGTCGGCACCTTCGCGCGCGTCGACAAGGATCACGTGCCGACGCTGCCGACCAACTATCCCTATCCGGACGGGCACTTGCCCGAGCTCAGCAGCACCGGCTGGGCGGTCACCTTCAACGGCTGCCTCATCGATCAGCACGACGGCACCTTCTTCTTCCAGAGCGAGCCGTTCGACGTCCACATCACCGTGCTCAACACCATCCCGGTGACGCTGTCGGGCTTCCAGGTGCAGGGCACCATCGTCCCGGGCGGCGGCACCACCGCCGACTGCGCCGACTTCCCCGGCGCCTGCGAGGGCCACGACAAGGGCTCGGGCACGCTGTCGACCTCGGGCGGCGAGTTCGGCGATCCGCCGACCACGGTCGACCCCATCACCACCGCCTGGAGCGGCTACGGCGTCACCCAGGCCGAGCTCGACGAGTACCCCGGGCTGCCGCGCGCCTGCGCCGACGACCCGTGCGCCGAGATGCGAGCCAACGGCGGGGACTGCCAGCTGCCCGACCCGTGGGATCCGGGTGCGGCCTGTGAGTGACGCGCCGGCGCACGCCTCGGGAGCGCAGAAAGCCAAGGTCGTCGTCACGCCGCAGACGGCGGGGACGCGCCTCGATCAGGCGCTGGCCGCGCTGGTGCCGGGCATGTCGCGGCGCCTGGCGCGGAAGGTCATCGCCATGGGCGCCGTGCACGTGAACAAGAAGCCGGTGCGCATCGCGTCGTGGCTCGTCCGGAAGGGCGACCTCATCGCGGCTACGTGGCACCCCGACGTGCTCGAGCCCGAGCGCTATCCGCTCGACGTGGTGCACGAGGATGCCGACGTCATCGTGTGCGTGAAGCCGGCCGGCCAGCTGTCGCAGGGCTCCGAGCTCGGCGACACCGGCTCGCTCGTGCGCGACCTGCAGAAGCGCTTCGGGATGGAGCTCCGCCTGATGCACCGGCTCGACAAGGGCGCCAGCGGGCTCCTCGTCGCCGGCCGCAACCCGGGCGCCACCGAGGCGCTGACGCCGCAGTTCAGGGACCACACCATCGGGAGGAAGTACCTGGCCGTGACCGCCGGCGTGCCGGCCGAGGGCACCTGCGAGATCCCCATCTTCCAGCACGGCCGCTTCGTGCGCGCGGCCAGGCCGGGCGAGGATGGCGTGCCGGCCCGCTCCGACGTGATGGTCAAGCGCATTGACGAAGTCGCCGCCCCGGTCGAGCGCCGCGCGCTGGTCGAGGTCGAGCTGCACACCGGCCGCACCCACCAGATCCGCATCCACCTCGCCGAGGCCGGCACGCCCATCCTCGGCGAGGAGGTCTACATCCGCGACCTGCGCGGGCCGAAGTCGGAGCGGCTCTCCGCGCCGCGGCCGATGCTGCACGCCTGGGTGCTGGGCTTCGAGCGCCCGAGCGCGCCCGGCGAGACGCTGCGCTTCGAGGACCCGCCGCCGGCCGACTTCATGGCCGTCCTGGCGGCGCTGCGGGCGGCGACGCCGACACCCTGACGCGCGCGGCGCGCCTACTCGGCGCTCGTCTGGTGGATGAGCGTGTAGTCGAGCAGCAGGCGACCGTCCTCCAGCGTCTTGCTCATGTCGACGAAGCGGTGGCCGGGCCGGAAGTCCTCGAGCGCGTAGAAGTGCCGCGCGTACACGGTCTGGTTGTAGGTCGTGTCGTGGCCGTGCAGCGTGATGATGAGGCCCACCAGCTCCTTCGGGTTGGCCCAGTCGATGCCCCACAGCGGGCTCGTCTCGTCGATGACGTGCATGACCGTCCACGACAGCGCGAACACGAGCTGGGTGTCGCGGACGAGCTTCAGATCGATGACGCGGCGCATGTTGACGCCCTCGAGCGTGGTGCGATCCATCAGCGCCGCGACGTTGGCGCCGGCGTCGACGATGTCGTTGCCGCGCACGTTGCCGACCCGGAACATGAGCGTGGTCTTGCCTTCGAAGGTGTTGATGACGGCCGTCTTCGAGAACAGCATCGAGCTGCGCGGGCGGTTGGCCTTGGCGAAGGTGAGCCCGGTCGCGACGGCGGTGAGCACGATGCCGCAGGCCGACTCGATGATGACCAGCGCGTTGGCGTAGTCGGTGCCGGGGTTCAAGACGCCGTAGCCGATGGTCGCCATGGTCTGGACCGAGAAGTAGAAGGCGTCGGCGAACGACTCGGGGCGGGCCGCGTTGATGCTGCCCGGCTCGAGCAGGTAGAGCGAGGCGAAGACCAGGTTCAGCAGCAGGTAGGCCGAGCCGATGACGGCGAAGTAACGGCGCCACGAGGCCTCCATCAGGATGAAGAAGGCGTCGCGGCGGAGCTCGTTGGGCGTGCCGCGGCGGATGGCGTCGACCACGCCGCGTCGGTTGGCGACGGCGCGATTGCGCGCGCCGGTGGGCGGCACCGGCATGAACGCGCCGCGCGTCGACGGCCCGGCGCGCGCGGGCGCACCGCCGCTCGCCGCGGGTGCCGCCGCCGGCGTGGCGGCCGCGTCGTGGTGCACGGCGTGGTGCTCGTGCTCGGCCGGGCTCTCGTCGGCGAGCGGCGCCATGGCGACGTCGAGGATGACCTGCGCCACCGCCACCATGGCGATGAGCGCCAGGAAGGCCCAGGCCGGCATGGCCGCGCCGGTCGGCGCCAGGAGCAGGAGCAGCGCCGCCGAGGCCAGCCGCACCTTGGTGCGCGAGGCGTCGGAGACCTCGGCGTGGTGGCGCTCGGTGACGTGATCGATGACCGCGACGAAGACGAAGACCGCGGCCAGCGTGCCGGCGAAGAGCCAGCGGTAGCCGGCCGGCGCGTGCCCGGCGAGGTCGAAGAAGACGGCCTTCTTCATGGCCACGCCGACGGCGGTGACGGCCAGGCCGAGCGGCAGGTGGGCGTACACCCAGATGAAGGTCGCGCCGGGCGACGACTTGATGCGCGAGCCGGCGACGTCATCGAAGTAGATCCACCACAGGCTGCACGTCACGAGCAGGAGCAGGCTGGCGTTGACGACGGTCGTCGGGTCGGCGCCGTGCTCGGCCAGCGCCGTCAGAATCTTCATGAAGCCCTCGCCGAGCACGATGAGGACCAGCAGCCCGTAGCGCTCGGAGGCGTGGCCGATGTCGGGCGTGAAGCGCAGCGACAGCTCGCGGGTCACGCGCGAGAGCGGGATCGACAGCGACGCGCACACGCCGATGGCCCAGAAGAGGTAGGTCCACGGCTCGGGCACGAGCGCCGAGGCGGCCCACACGGCCGACTCGAAGGCATAGGTGAGCCCGTAGCGGCGCGCCAGCGCGCGCGTCTCGGGCAGCTTCCGGTAGATGCGCACGTACTGCAGGATCTGCAGCGCGCGCCCGCCCGCGAAGGCCAGCGCGAACGGCACCGGGTCGCCGGCGAAGACGCGCGGCGCGGCCACGCCCATGGCGCCGACGGCGAAGATCTGCAGGAACACGAGGCCGCGGTGGAGCGCGTCGTCGATGTCGAAGCGGTTGGTGTAGAAGGTGAAGCCCGTCCACAGGAACCACAGCGGGAAGAACAGGCCGGCAAAGGCCAGGAACCCCGGCGCCGTGACGTTCTGGGAGAGCCCCTCGCCGAGCTGGATGAGGGTGGCGGCGTAGACGAGGTCGTTGAAGAGCTCGAGCCAGCCCACCTTGCGCTCGCGCCCGGGCACGAGCACATGCAGCTTCGGCAAGTGGTACCAGCGGTTCCGCATGACCCAGGCATGCCATGACCTCCGAGGAGGGACAACCTGACCGGATGCCCAGGGCGCCGCCCTGCGGCAGGCCGCGACGCGCGGGGTCGGCTTGCATCTCGGCGGGTTTGGCGGCACCCTCTCGCCTTCGGCCGGTCCCGAGACCGACCCGTCACCAGGAGCTCAGCAACGTGGCGCCTGCTCTGGAGCGAACGCGAGCCGCGAGGTGAGCGCGAGCGGACAGAGC
>JAXLYZ010000109.1:0-6531 GCA_046351155.1 Myxococcota bacterium | reverse complement strand
AGGTCGCTGGTGATGCGCTTCTTGGCCGAGCCGGTGACGACCACCGTGCGCTGGGCGTAGGCCTTCACGCGCAGGACACCGCTCGTCGCGAGGCTCGCCGCCACGACGATGGCCACCGCCAACGGCACCCAGGTGAGGACGCGGATCCAGCTCGTGCGACGTTCTTCGGTCATGCGACCTCTCCCCCTGTTGGCGTCGCCGCGCGTGTGCGGCTCGCGATGGCGGGCCCACGACAAACAGCCGATGCGCGGCATTCCCGCAAGCGCCCCCTCACGAGTCGGGCGCGCCTGGCGCGGCCGGCGAGCACGCTGGGTATTTATTGGACACAGCCCGAGCGGCCGGGCGCGGTGAGCCGGCCTGGGCTATGCTCGCGTCGCGCGTGGCATGCCCGTTGCTGAGCCATGCTGCAGGGAGGGCCGACGAATGCGAGCACTTGGACTTGGCGCAGTGGTGGGGTGTGGGCTGTTCGGGTTCGGCGTCGCGGGCTGCCTGGCGGACGACGGTCGCCTCGCGCCCGACACGAGCACGAGCGACACGAGCACGAGCGACTCGAGCACGAGCGACTCGAGCACGAGCGACTCGAGCACGAGCGACTCGAGCACGAGCGACTCGGACACCGTGTCGTGCGGCGACTGCGACGACAACGACCCCTGCACCTATGATCGGTGCGGCGCCGACGGCCAGTGCGAGCACCTCCAGCCGCCGACCACGCCCGCCTCGGGCGAGGGCGGCGCCGTCATCGCGCCCGAGTGCACCGGCAACGCCGACTGCGACGACAACGACGCCTGCACCGAAGACCTCTGCATCACCTTCCCGGGCGGCTGCGGCGTGGTCACCGCGACCTGCGCCCACGAGCCGGCGCCCGGCTGCACCGCGAAGTGCGGCGGCCCGATCGACTGCGACGACGGCAACCCCTGCACCATCGACGAGTGCCTCTTCGACGGCACCTGCGTCAGCACCCCCATGGACGGCTGCGATCCGCAGTGCACGTCGGTCGGGCTCGTGCCGCTGGCGGACCTCGCCAACGGCACCGCGAGCGTGGGCGGCGACGTGAGGACCGCGGGCGTCATCGCGCCGTGGACGACCTATCAGGCCTGCAACGACGGCCCGACCTGCGACTGCGACGGGGCTCCAGCCGTCACCGACCAGGGCTACAGCCTCGGGCTGCGCGCGGCCGCCGACGCGGGTGGCGTGCCCATCGTGCCGCCGCTCGAGCCGTGGACCTGCCAGACCCACGGCTGCTCCAACGTCGACCTCACCGTCGACTGCCGGCCGGTCGAAGAGGGCGTCGTCTACCGCGTGTGGGGCCATCCGCTGGCCAGCTGGGACACCGTCATCCCCTTCGGCGCGGTCATCGCGCGGCCGCCCTCCACGGTCGGCATCGAGGTCACCGGCTACTGCCTCGACACCGCCGGCGCGAGCCTCAGCGGGCACTACCGCGGCGACCTCGAGGTGATGGCCGACACCTGGCTCACCTTCGACGTCGACATGACGGCCGTCGACCAGGGCGTCATCGTGACCTTCGGCCGCGCCGAGTGCTCGAGCGGCAACTGCCCCGACTGGGCCACCATGGACACGCAGACGACCGTCCTCGAAGAGGGCGACGGACAGATCGGCCTCGCCTTCCGGGCGCCGTCGATGAGCGGGACCATCGATGCCCACGCGCAGCTCTTCTCGCACCAGAGCCAGCTCAGCGGGCGCTGGGGCCTGCCGACGTTCGTGCCCAACGGCGTCGCCCTCATGATCGGCGGGCAGATGACGCTGACCCGCGACGGCACCGGCAAACTGCCCGAGCCCATCGGCCTGTGACTATTTTCGTCGCGAGATCATAGGGCTGCGACAGATCGTCAATGCGACACTTGAATGCGACGTTTCGTGTCGTATTCCATCATGAGTGACGACAAGACCACAGCACCTCCGCCCGGCGCGGCGGCGCAGGCGTCGGCGAGCTGGCCGACGCCGCCGAGGTGACGCGCCGCGCGGTGCGCTACTACGTGCAGCAGGGCCTCCTGCCCTCGCCGGTCGGGCTCGGCCGGAGCGCCTTCTACACCGACCACCACCTGGCCCACCTGCGGCGCATCAAGGCGCTCCAGGAGCAGGGTCTCGGCATCGCGGCGATCCGCTACACGCTGAGCGCAGAGGCGGCCACCGTGCCCGCGGCGAAGGCCGCGAGCGCGCCCGCCGGACCGGCTCCGGCCAAGCGCTCGAGCCAGCCCGCGGTCGCCGCCGCGAGCGCGAGACGCCGAGCCCTACGACGACGACCTCGTCGAGTCGTGGATCCGCATGCCGATGATCGACGGCATCGGGCTCCACGTGCGCGTCGACCGACTGCGCCGCGTGCCGATGGACCTGCTCGCCGAGATGAGCGCCAACCTGCGCCACCACCTCCGGAGCGAGGAGGGCGACGGCCGCCACCGCAGAGTGGCGTGATTTCATACATTTGCCTGCAATGTGACAGCGTTTGTGCCGCATTGCCGCCGCTGCGCGCGCGGCCTCGAACACGTCCCAGACCCCTCGAACCCCCTCGCGCGTCTTCCGCGCATCACCTCATGGAGCAACTCATGAACCACCCGCCGATCGGCCTCCTCATCCAGATCCCCGACCACGACCCGGTCGCCGTCCCGCTCGACGGCGTGGCCGTGCGCGCGCGCCTCGCCGGCAGCGCCGCGCGAGGTCGCCGTCACCCAGCGCTACACCAACCGCGAGAGCCGCCCGGTCGAGGCGGTCTACGTCTTCCCGCTGCCGACCGACGCCGCGGTCTGCGGCTTCGAGGCCGAGGTCGACGGGCGCCGCATCGAGGGCCGCGTCGAGGAGCGCGAGAAGGCCTTCGAGATCTACGACGACGCCATGGCCGACGGGCACGGCGCCTTCCTCCTCGACCAGGAGCGGCCGAACATCTTCACGGCGTCGATCGGCAACCTCAAGCCGGGCGCCAGCGTTGTCGATCCAGATCCGCTACCTGCTGGCGTGCGCGCTCGAGGGCGAGGCCGTGCGCTTCCAGCTGCCGACGACCATCTCGCCGCACTTCCCGGCCACCGCGACGGCGGAGCTCGGGCAGCCTGATCGCGAGAGGGTCGATCCGCCGCGCCGCCTGCACGTGCCGTACGGCCTGACGCTGAGCGTGGAGGTCGACGGCGCGCGACCACGCGGCGCGTCGAGTCGCCGACCACCCCATCCGCACGACGTTCGGAGCGACGGCGACGACGGTCGAGCTCGGCCAGGACGTGGTGGCGCTCGACCGCGACTTCGTGCTGCTGGTCGAGCCCGCCGACGCGCGGGCCCCGAGCGCGCGCGTGTGCCGGGACGACGCCAGCCAGCGCTACGTGCAGGTCGAGTTCATCCCGACCTTCGCGACGCCCGGCGTCAGCGGCAGCGAGGTGGTGTTCGTCGTCGACTGCTCGGGCTCCATGCAGGGCGACTCGATCAGCCAGGCCAAGCGCGCCCTCGAGCTCTGCGTGCGCGCGCTCTCCGAGCACGACACCTTCGACATCGTGCGCTTCGGCTCGACCTTCGACACGCTCTTCAACGAGGCGCGGCCGCTCGATCAGGCGAGCCTGCAGAGGCCGTCGACCACATCGCGCGCATGGGCGCCGACCTCGGCGGCACCGGGGACCATGGCGCCGCTCCAGGCCGTCCTGCAGCGCCGCGTCGACCCGGCGCGGCCGCGGCGAGATCCTGCTCTACACCGACGGCCAGGTCGGCAACGAGGCCCAGGTCATCGAGCTGGCGCAGGGCTTCGCCGGCAAGGCGCGCATCTTCACCTTCGGCATCGGCGCCGGCGTGTCCGAGCACCTCGTGAAGGGCGCCAGCGCGCGCACCCAGGGCCAGGTCGAGATGATCACGCCGGGCGAGCGCATCAGGCCCAAGGTGCTGCGCCAGTTCGGCCGCCTGCGCACGCCGACGCTCAGCGACATCCGCGTCGACTGGGGCGGGCTCGAGGTCGAGCAGGCGCCGCGCGCCATGCCGCCGGTCTTCCAGGGCGAGGTCCTCACCGTGTACGGCAAGGTGCGCCAGGGGTCGCCGATGGTCGCCGCGCCGCGCGTGACGCTGCGCGCCGGGCTGCACGCCTGGGGTGCCGCTCGACCTCCGAGACGGCGGCCGCCGGCGGGCCGGTCGCGCGCTTCTGGGCGCGCGCCGCCATCCGCGACCTCGAGGCCGACGAGGGCCGCCACGGCGGCTCGCAGCAGCGGCCCGAGACGGGCGCGCGGCGCGAGGAGGCGAAGCTTGAAAGAAGCTTGTCGAACTCGGGCGCGAGCACGAAGCTCCTGTCGAGCGTCACGAGCTACGTCGCCGTCGAGGTCCGCGCCGACGCCGACAAGACCACCGGCCCGGCCGAGCTCCCGCAAGGTGCCGGTGGCGCTCACCACCGGCTGGGGCGGGCACGGCTCGGTCTACGGCGGCATGCGGCCGGCGCCGGTCGTGCTGTCATCGGTCGCGCCCATGGGCATGCCGGCCGGCGCGCCCGCGCCGTGCAACGGCCCGCGTTCGCGCAGGCGGCGCCCAAGGCGGGCAGCGGGTGGCCCGCGCCGCCAACGCCATCGGCGGCCTCTTCGGCGGTCGCGGCGGCGGCGAATCGGCCCAAGGAGATGGCGGCGCCGGCGCCGCGTCGGCGCGCGATGGCCGCGCCCGAGCCGGAGGCGCGAGCGGCCGGCGCGCGGCCCACCAGGCAGGAGTCGAGCGTCGACCGGCAGCTCGGCGACGCCAGCGACGCGCTCGACGTGCTGCTCACGCAGGCGGCCGACGGCAGCTTCGCGCTGTCGCCGGCGCTCATCACTGGCTCGGCGCCGACGCGGCGGCGGTGCGGACGGCGGCGGCGGCGCACGGCGAGGCGCGCGTCGCGACCGCGCTGGTGCTGGTCCTGCTCGCGAAGAAGGCGGGCGACCGGCGCGGTGAGTGGGCGGCCGCGGCGGCCAAGGCGACGGCCTTCCTGCAGCGCCTCGGCGATTCCGCCTTCGACGCTGTGACCCTCGTCCCGTGACCCTGAGACGCTGCCCGCGGTCGCAGTCCCAGGGGGCACGCGACCGCTGGCAGCGACCCCGGCCTCGCTACATTGGGAGCGCTCCAGCGTCATCCGCGACGGGCGGCTCAGCGTCAGGCCAGGGGAACCATGCCCGCGAGATACGAAGCCGCGCGATAGCCGGGTTGGCGCTGGCCGTCGCGCCGTGGCTCGCGACCTCGGGCATGTCGGCGTGCACGGCCGAGCCGGCATCATCGAGATCGCCGACGCCGTGACCGAGCCCGGCTTCGGCACGCCGTGCACGAGCGACGACGACTGCACGCAGCGCGTGTGCGTGCACCATCGCCAACACCGTGCTCGCAGGCCTGCGACCCGACCCACCCCTGCCCCGACGACTGGTCGTGCTGGACGCCGCCGGCGCGCGCCACGGCGGGACGACGGCCGCCCGGCGAGCTACTGCGTGTCGCCGTTCTGGGCGCTGTGCCGGCCGTGCAGCGGCGACTCGGCGTGCGCGTCGATCGCGTCCGAGGACCCGGGCAGCTGCGTCGACTACCTCGGCGCCGGCGCCTTCTGCGCCACCGCGTGCAACGACGACAGCGCGTGCCCCGACGGCTTCTCGTGCTCCGAGGTCGAGACGCTCGGCGGCGCTACCGCGCGCCGCTGCATCAACACCACCGGCATGTGCCCGTGCACGCCGTACCTCGAGCGCCTGGGCGAGCCGACGCGCTGCACCAAGGCCGACGACTGGGGCGAGTGCGTCGGCCAGCGCACGTGCGCCGACGGCCTGTGGAGCGCGTGCGACGCGCGCGACGCGGCGCCCGACGTGGAGAACGGCCAGGACGACGACTGCGACGGCCAGACCGACGAGCTGGCCTGCGCGTGCGGCGACGACGTGTGCGACGGAGCGTGCGGCGAGACCACCGCCAACTGTCCCTGCGACTGCGCCGTCGAGGGCGACGGCGTGTGCTCGCCGTGCGGCGAGAGCCCGCTCACGAGCCCCACCGACTGCTGCAAGTCGCCGAGCGGAACCACCGGATGTGGCGACGGATTCTGCATGGGCTTCGGCTGCGGCGAGAGCCCCGCCAACTGCCCCGACGACTGCGGCCACGCCTGCGGCGACGACGTGTGCGAGCCGGGCGAGAGCCCGTACACCTGCCCCGACGACTGCGCCCACAAGGTCTGCGGCAACCACGTGTGCGAGTCGACCGACGGCGGTCCCGACAAGTGCCCGCAGGACTGCGACGCCTTCTGCGGCGACTGCGTGTGCGACCCGGCGCGCGACGAGGCGGTCTTCAACTGCCCGATCGACTGCGGCTATTGCGGCGACGGCGACTGCTCGCTGTGCGCCGTGCTGCACGAGACGGAGGCGACCTGCGCCGTCGACTGCTGCGTGCCGAGCCCCGAGTTCTGTAACGGCGAGGACGAGGACTGCGACGGCCAGACCGACGAGGAAGGCGCCATCGGCTGCCACGACTTCTATCGCGATGCGGACGGCGACGGCCTCGGCGCGCGCGGCGAGACGCGCTGCCTGTGCGCTCCCGACGGCGCGTGGAGCGCGTCCGCGGCCGGCGACT
>JAXLYZ010000108.1:0-6942 GCA_046351155.1 Myxococcota bacterium | reverse complement strand
AGGGCGAGCGCCGGCTCGGGCGGCCGCGGGCCGAGCTCGTCGGACGACCGCTGGCCGAGCTCGTCGCGCCCTCCTGCCGCGAGCGCTGCGCCACGCAGCTGGCGGCGCTGCTGGCCGGCGGCGACGAGCACGGCGTCATCCGCGGCCTCAGCCTGCCCGGGCGCGACGGCGCCGCCGATCAGCCGCTCGAGCTCAGCATCGAGCGCGCCCTGGTCGGCGACAAGCCCCTCCTCTTCATCGCCATCGCCCAGCCCGACCCGACGGCGGCCGAGCTCGAGGCGGCGTCCGAGCGGCGCGAGGCGCGCATCCGCCTCGAGACGATGCTCGAGTTCGCGCCCGCCCTCATCATCGCCGTCAGCCTGCGCGGCACCATCGACTACATCAACTGGGTGCTGCCGCAGTACTCGAAGGCCGACGTCATCGGCTCTCCGTGGCTCATCTACTTCCCGCCCGAGCACGCCGCCGAGCAGCAGCGGCACTTCGACGCCGTCGTCGCCACCGGCGTCGCCACCACCTGCGAGGTCTCGACCGCGGGCGCCGACGGATCGACCCTCTGGTACTCGAGCCACCTCGGCCCCATCCGCAGCGAAGGCAAGATCGTCGGCGTGGTCATCGTCTCGCAGGACATCACCGAGCGCAAACGTACCCAGGCCGAGCTCCTGGCCGCGCGCCGCCTCGCCGTGCTGGGCACGCTCGCCGCCGGCGTCGCCCACGAGATCAATACGCCCATCCAGTTCGTGCGCGACAGCCTGCACTTCCTGCGCGGCGCCGGCGACGACATCCTCGGCCTCGTCGACACGCTCGGCAGCGTCTGGCAGCAGGTCGCGCCGGACGCGTCACACCTCGCCGACGCCTGCGCCCGCGCCGAGAGCGAGGCCGACCTGCCCTACCTGCGCCAGAACATGCCGGCCGCCTTCGACCGCTGCCTCGACGGCCTCAACCGCGTCGCCACCATCGTGCGCTCGCTGAGGGAGTTCGCGCACCCGTCGGGCGCCGAGATGGCCCCGGCCGACCTCGCCCACGCCATCCAGAGCACGCTGACCATCTGCAGCAACGAATACAAATACGTGGCGGATATCGTCACGAAATTCGACGCCGATCTGCCGCCGGTCATTTGTCACATCGGCGAGATCAACCAGGCCGTCCTCAATATCGTCGTGAACGCGGCGCACGCCATCGCCGACGTCGTGCGCGACACGCAGGAGAAGGGCACCATCACCGTGCGCGCGCGCCGCGACGGCGAGGACGTGGTGATCGAGATCGCCGACACCGGCACCGGCATCCCCGAGGCCATCCGCGGCCGCATCTTCGACCCGTTCTTCACGACCAAGGAGGTCGGCCGCGGCAGCGGCCAGGGCCTCGCCATCGCCTGGAGCGTCATCAAGGACAAGCACGGCGGCGACCTCGCCTACGACAGCACGGTCGGCAAGGGCACCACCTTCCGCATCCGCCTGCCCATCGCCGGCAAGTCCGGCGACGGCGCCGTCGCTGCCTGACGCCCACCTGCCCTCAGCGTCCGCGATAGCCCGCCGCGGCCAGCGCCCGCGCGCGCGTCTGTCCTCGGCGCTGGCGACGCCGACGCGGATGCCCGTTGCCGGTGTCGCGCACCTTGAGGATCCCGATGTCGCGGATGTTGATACCGGCGCGCCGAGCGCCGTGGTGAGCCGGGCCAGCTCCATCGGTCGATCGGGATGGCCACCACCACATCGTAGACGCGCGGCAGGAGCGAGCGCCGCACGATCGGCAGCGAGTCGCGCGTACGCCGATGCTCGGCAGCGGCCTCGAGCAGCGCGTCGGGGTCGTCGAGGCGCGCCTCGAGGTCGACAAGCACTCGTAGATCGGCGAGCGCGGCGCCGACCACCGCGGCGCGGTTCTCGCACAGCATGTCGCGCCCGACCAGGCGACCCCGAGGCCACGCGCGTCAGGTCGCGGAAGCCGCCGGTGGCCAGGAAAACAGGAGCCGGTCGCGCTCGGGGTGCTGACCGATGAGCCGCTCCAAGCCGACGGCCAAGAGCCAGGGCAGGTGCGAGATGCGCGCCACCAGGTGGTCAGCACGTCGGCGTCGAGCTCGAACGGATAGGCGCCGAGCTCGCGCACCAGCGCCTCGACCTCGGTCAGCGCGTCGGCGTCGGTGCGCGGCGTCGGCGTGAGGCACCAGGCCGCGCTCTGCAGGAGCCCGGCGTACGCGTCTTGCACCCCGGGCGCCCTCGCGCCCGGCCATGTGGTGGGTGCCGACGAAGCGCGCGGCAGGAGCGGCTCCAGCGCCGCCACCACCGAGGCCTTCACGCTGCCGACGTCCATCCACAGCGACCCCGGCCGCGCGTATGGGGCGCGATCGCGCGCGCCATGCCCTCGAGCGTCCGCACTCGAAGTGGCCAGGATGCCCAGGTCGAGCTCGCCCACCCACGGCCCGAGCTGCGCGTGCACGACGTCGGCCGCGCCCAGCGCCAGCGCGCTTCCTCGAGCGCGGTGGGGTCGACGTCGAAGGCGTGGACGACGCGCCACCATGCGCTCGCGCAGGCCGAGGGCCACCGAGCCGCCGAGGAGGCCCATGCCGAAGACGCCGACCACGCGCCCCGCTTCCGCCATGCACCTGCCTCCGTCGCTGCCAGCCGCGCGCTCCGCCTTCCGGCGACGCGACGCCCGAGGCCGCCGGCCGACCCGGCCGCGCTCGGAGCTTGCACATCTCGCACATCGCTGGCGCCGAGCCACGGCTTGACGCCAGCGGCCCGGCGGCTTGCGGGCCTGGCCGGCGAGCCGTCGCCGCGGGGCCAGTGGCGCAACAGGTGGCGAGATGGAGTCCGAAGGACCATCGGTGCGGGTCGGGTACAACAAGGTCTTCGGCGGGCTCTTGCTCGGCCTCGGCATCTTGTGCCTGGTGCTCGGCTTCCTGGCGCACCTCAACATGTCGATGCTGGTCGGCGCCGTGAACGGCCTCATCGGCTTCCTCTATCTGGTGAAGCCGTACTTCGTGCTGACCCCGCGCGCCATCGAGCTTCAAGAACCTCTTCGGCATGACCATGCGCCGCTACGACTTCGAGGACCTCGGCAAAGCCCGAGGTTCTCGACGACGGCCGCTCCATCTTCCAGGTCGAGGCGAGCGGCGAGAAGAAGCGCGTCAAGCCAGCCGCTGGATCGCCGACGGCAACGACTGGCGCCGCTTCCTCGGGCCTTCGTGCAGGCGCGCGCCTTCGAGTGACCTCCTGCCGCTCGGCGCCGACGCCGACGGCCACCCACGTCCCTTCACCTCCCCACGAGGAGCACCCCGCATGGAAACCTACGAGAACCTCGTCGACATGTTCGAGCGCAGCACCAAGAAGTACGCCAGCCGACCCGCTCTTCGGCGCAAGAAGACCGGCGGCGCGTACCAGTGGCTCACCTACGCCGAAATCGCCAAGCAGGTCGACGAGTTCCGCGGCGGCCTCGCGTCGCTCGGGGTGACGCCGGGCGACCGCGTCGCCATCATCGCCGACAACGGTCCGGCCTGGGCCGTGGCCGCCTACGCGACCTACGGCCTCGGCGGTCAGTACGTGCCGATGTACGAGGCGCAGCTGCCCAAGGAGTGGGAGTACATCCTGCGCGACTCGGGCACCAAGGTGCTGCTCGTCGCCAACGACAAGATCGAGGAGAAGACGAAGTCGTTCCTCGGGCACGTGCCGACGCTCCAGCACATCGTCAACCTGTCGCGCGTGTCCGACGACGCGACGACCTTCGCCGGCCTGCGCAAGATCGGCCGCGAGAAGCCGGTGCCGAGCATCAAGCCCGACGCGCAGGACGTGTGCGGCTTCATCTACACCTCGGGCACGACCGGCAACCCCAAGGGCGTGCTGCTCACGCACGAGAACATCTGCTCGAACGTGAACGCGGTGCACGAGGTCTTCCCGATGAGCTCGGAGGACGTGTCGCTGTCGTTCCTGCCGTGGGCGCACTCGTTCGGCCAGACGGTCGAGCTCCACTGCATGCTGTCGTACGGCGCCTCGATGGGCCTCGCCGAGAGCGTCTCGAAGATCATCGACAACCTGGCCGAGGTGAAGCCGACGCTGCTCTTCTCGGTGCCGCGCATCTTCAACCGCATCTACGACGGCGTGAACAAGAAGATGGCCGAGGACGGCGGCTTGAAGAAGAAGCTCTTCGATCGCCTGATGAAGCTCGCCACCGAGAAGAAGAAGCTCGCCGCCGAGGGTAAGTCGCTCGGCTTCTTCAGCCAGATGCAACTGAACCTGCTCGACAAGGTGGTCGCCTCGAAGGTGCGCGCCCGCTTCGGCGGCCGCCTGAAGTACGCCTTCTCGGGCGGCGCGGCGCTGTCGAAGGACGTGGCCGACTTCATCGACAACCTGAACATCACCGTCTACGAGGGCTACGGCCTCACCGAGACGAGCCCGATCGCCACCGCCAACTGGCCCGACAACCGCAAGATCGGCTCGGTCGGCAAGCCCATCCCGCGCGTCAAGGTGTCGCTCGAGCCGGCCGAGGGCGCGCCCG
Organism: Myxococcota bacterium; assembly: GCA_046351155.1. Taxonomy (GTDB): domain Bacteria; phylum Myxococcota_A; class UBA9042; order PHBI01; family PHBI01; genus JAXLYZ01. The sequence continues at coordinate 2,460 of JAXLYZ010000108.1, read as the reverse complement.
AGGGCCAGGGCGAGATCGTCGTGCACGGGCCCAACATCATGAAGGGCTACCACAACCTGCCCGAGGAGGACGCCAAGGTCTTCACCGCCGACCGCGGCTTCCGCACCGGCGACATGGGCCGCATCGACGCCGACGGCTTCGTCTTCATCACCGGCCGCGTGAAGGAGCAGTACAAGCTCGAGAACGGCAAGTACGTGGCGCCGGCGCCGCTCGAGGAGAAGCTCCGCCTCTCGCCCTACATCGCCAACCTCATGGTCGACGGCACCAACCGCCCCTACAACATCGCCGTCATCGTCGCCGACGTGGACGCGCTGAAGAAGTGGGCCGCGGCCAACAACGTGGCCGCCGGCGACGTCGACAAGCTCCTTTCCGATCCCGCCGTGACCAAGCTCATCAAGGCCGACATCGAGAAGTTCGGCGCCGAGTTCAAGGGCTTCGAGCGGCCGGAGAAGTTCATCCTCACGCACGAGGACTTCACTACCGACAACGGCATGCTGACGCCGTCGCTCAAGGTGAAGCGGCGCGTGGTCATGGCCAAGTACGGCGAGCAGATCGCCAAGCTCTACCAGAGCTGAGGCCGCGGTGGAGATCCCCGAGCTGTGGTCCTCGACCGATCGCCTCGCCGAGGCGGCGCTCATGCGCGCGGTCGGCGATGAGGACCTGCTCGGGGCGCTCTTGGCCATCGACGGCGCGCCCGCCCACGAGGCCGACGCGGCGCGCGCCTGGCTCGACGACGCGGCGGCGCGCGTGCGCCAGGCCGTGGCCGAGTCGCGCGCCAGGCCCGGTCACGCGACCGACCGCGCCGTGGCGGCGCTGGTGCAGGTGCTGGTCGACGGCGAGCACCTGGTGGGCGACGCGTCCGACTACTACGCGCCCGACAACAGCCGCCTGACGCGCGTCATCGCGCGGCGCGCGGGCCAGCCCATCCTGGTGTCGTCGGTGTGGATCCTGGTGGGCGCGCGCGCCGGCCTCGACGTCGTCGGCATCGGGTTGCCCGGCCACTTCGTCGTCGCCGTCGGCGAGCGCATCGTCGACCCGTACCAGGGCGGCCGCGTCCTGACGCCCGAGGTCTGCCGCGAGCTGGCGGCGCGCGCCATGCCCGGCCGGCCCTTCGACCCGGCCTGGCTGGCGCCGGCCACCGTCGGCAGCATCGCCGGCCGCGTGCTGCGGAACCTCGCCAACGCCCAACGCCAGAAGGGCGACGGCACGAGCGTCTATCGCACGGTGCGGCTCCTCGCCACGCTCGCGCCCGACGACGGGCCGGTGCAGATCGAGCTCGGGCGCCTGGCCGAAGACCTCGGCGCCTGGCCCGAGGCGCTCGGGACCTATCGCCACATCGCCAAGGCGTTCGCCGGCCGACGCGAGGCGCAGATCGCCGAGCTCAAGGTGATGGAGCTCGAGTCGCGCACGCGCATCCTGAACTGAGCGACCGTCACTCGCGCGCCGAGCCACCGCGACCGAGGAGCGCGAGCGCGGCGTCGCGGCCGAGGTCGTCCTCGCGCGGCACGGCGCCGGTCAGCTTCCACACGAGCCACTCCAGGCCGCGCCAGAAGCCGATGCCGTCGAGCAGCGGGTTGAGCCAGCCGATGGCGATGCAGTAGCCCTCGAGGTGCGGCGCGCGATGATGTCGCGCGTGGTGCTCGAGGCTCATGATGAGGCCCATCTTCTGGAGCGCGCGCGCCAGGCGCGGCGGCCGCTTCATGTGCGCCCACTTGTGGAAGAGGTTCGACGCCGTCGACGCCACCACCAGGACGTACAGGCCGACCAGCGCGCCGGCGCCGAAGCCGTTGTCGGGGTCGGGATCGCAGAGCCACAAGAGCGCCATCACCGGCACCGCGCCGATGGCCTGCTCGCCGAGCGTCTGCACCAGCCCGTGGTGGGTGATGGCCTTGGCGTCGATGTGGTGCTCGCGGAAGGTGCGGATGACCGAGCGGCCGATGATGGGCATGTCGGGCCGCCCCCAGGTGTCGCCCGCCCAGTGCACGAAGCCGGTCACGAGGTCGGTCGCGACCCAGCCGGCGAGCACGCCGAGGACCACCGGCCAGACCTCGAGCGGCCGCGCGAACACGTGCACGCCGACCGCGACGCCGAGCGCCGCGAAGGCGACGAGGCCGCCGATGTTCCAGCGATGCTGCGACGGCGAGTAGCCCGCGGCGAGCGTGGCGACGTCGTGCCGGATGATCTTCGGCGGGCGCTGCGAGGGCGTCGATACCATGGCCCGGGTACGGGCCAGGTCGCCGCTCGGTTGCGCCGCGCGATCACTTTTGCGCGCGCGACCCCTGCAATCGGTCGACGTGCTCGGCCAGCGCCTCGGGCGCCACCATCTCGATCGCGGCGCCGCGCCGCACCTCGAAGCCGTCCTGGGCAGCGCGCTTGCCGGCCACCACCACGATCGGGATGGCCAGCACCTCGGCCGCGTGGAACTTCGTCCCGGCGCGCTCGTCGCGATCGTCGAGCAGC
>JAXLYZ010000107.1:0-7350 GCA_046351155.1 Myxococcota bacterium | reverse complement strand
CGCCGACGCCGACGGCGCGTCGCTCGGGCGCGCCCACGCGGTGGGCCGCGGCGACGCGCTCGTCCTGTGCGCCGAGCGCCGCGTGTTCCGGCTCACGGCCTGGGAGCTGTGAGCCGTCGCGCACGTGTCAGTTGGCCGGCATCGCGGTCCAGCCGTCGGTCCACGGCGGGACGCCGGGCTTGAAGGCGCCGTAGTAGGAGGCGCCCGGCTCGAAGGGATCGACCAGGCTCTTGGCGCCGCTGGCGAGGGTGCTGTTGCCGGGGACCCAGCTCGTCGCGCTCGAGCTGTAGGTGAGCTGCGGGTCGACGTCGAAGAGGTTGTCGCTGTCGGCGTCGCTGAAGAACGCGTCCTCGTCGAAGCCGTTGTCGTCGTCGCCGGCGCCGGTCTCCTCGCTCGGCGGCGGGAAGATCTCGCCGGCGCCGCTCGGCCGGAAGAAGACGGTGTTGGCGATGGAGATCTCGCCGGCCTCGGCCTGGGCGGCGGTGTCGAGGAGCGGATCGCCGTCGTCGGACTCGACGTTGACGGTGTGGTGGCCCTGGCCCGCCACGATGCCGTCGTACATCTCGGCGCGCGCGCCGGACTGGAACTGCACGCCGATCTGGGCCGAGCCGGCCGGGTCGGCCAGGACGGTGAAGTTGGCGATGTGGCCGCGCGCGCCGGGCTGCTCGGAGGCCGCGAGGTTGCCCTCCTCGCCGTTGATGCCGACGTTGCCGTCGACCCCCGCCTGGATCATCACGAACTGGGCCGAGCCGGTCCAACCCTTCGTGTACTCGAGGCCGATCTCGGCCGCGAAGGTGACCAGGATGTGCTCGACCGAGACGGTGCCGCCGACCAGCTGCACGCCGAGGTCGAGCGAGCGGTGCACGTGCACGTGGTCGATGTCGCTGCCCGCGCCGCAGCCGAGGAGGGCGAAGGCCGGCAGCTCGCGGTCGCCGTCCTTGCTCACGCCGGCGAACTCGATGCGCAGGTACTCGACGGTGCCGCAGCTCGACTCGGGATCGGCGCCGCCGTAGTGGCTGCGACCCGATGCCTCGAGGCCGGGGAAGCTCACGTCGTTGCCCCACGAGGTGGGCGCGTTGCCGAGGAGCTGGAGGCCGGTCCAGTCGCCGGCGGCGCGCTGTCCGACGGGGCGCGCGCTGGTCATGACGATGGGGTTCAGCTGCGTGCCGACGGCCTCGATGTGGCCGCCGCGATCGACGACGAGGCCGGCGCCGGGCTTGAACTCGATGCGCGTGCCGGCGGCGATGACGAGGGTCACGTCAGGGTCGACGAAGACCATGCCGCTGACCTCGTAGACGTGGTCGGCGTCCCAGCTCGTGTCCTTGCCGATGACGCCGCTGACGGCGACGCGGCTCCCGACCGGCACCTCCGACTGCACGCACACCTGGCTCGCGCAGCGGTAGCCGCTCGGGCAGCCGTCATCGCTCGCGCACTCCTGGAAGTCGACGATGGCCGAGCAGCCGGCGTGGGCGGCGGCGCCGAGGACGAGGGCGGGGAGGAGCAGGCGGCGCGCTCCGAGCGTCGCGAAGAGGTTCATCATCATCTCCCGAGTCCGCTTCAAAACCGGACTCCGACGTCGGTGGCGACCGCGCCCGGCCCGAGGCGCGGCTCGAAGAAGATGGCGCCGTGGGCGTCCGCGGGCGCCCGATCGGCCACGAGGTACCAGATGAGCCCGGTGAGGGCGACCGCGCCGCCGCCGAACAGGAAGGCGTCCGAGAGGTTCGCCTTGGTGCCGCCGCTGTCGGCCAGATCGCGGGCGCGGGCGAGCGAGGCCTCGTCGAGGCGCGGCGTCGTGTCGTACGTCGACTGCGCGTCGAGCGCGCTCACGCCCTCGATGACGCCGACCACCATGAGCGCGCCGCCGGCCGCGACGACGAGCCAGGGCCCGATGCCGGGGCCGGACGCGGGCGCGGGCGCGACCACGGTCGGGGGGACGTCCTTCGCGTCGCCGCCGCCGGGGCGCAGGATGGTCGGTCGCACGGTCTCCTCCGCGGCCTTCTTGTCGAGGTCGGCCAGGCGATCGGTCGCGAGCCGGACGAGGTCCGCGCGCGAGTCGGGGTTCCGCACGATGCGCTCGTAGAAGTTCTTGGCCAGGTCGCGCTTGTGGAGGCTGTCCTCATAGATGACGGCCACGTTGTAGAGGACGTCGGGCGACTCGATGACCGCGAAGGCGTCGAGGTACTTGGCGATGGCGCCCTGGTAGTTCTTCGCGGCGTAGGCGGCCTCGGCCTCGGCGGTGAGCGCGGCGAACTTGGCCGCCGGCTCGGTGGGCTCGGCCGCGTGGCTCGGCGGCGCGGCGAGCGCGGCGCACGACAGCGACATGACGAGGGCGTTCTTGACGAGCTTGAGCACGGGATCTCCGAAGCGCGCGGGGCCGCTGGTGCGAGGCGTCAGGGCGTCGAGGGGGGCGTGATGAGCTTCACGACCGGCAGCGCCGGCGGCGGCGTGGTCGACTTGGGGATGAGCTTGACGGGCGGCGCTTCGGGCGCCTTGCTGCCCTGGAGCAGCGTCACCGGCGGCGCGACAGGCGTCGTCGTGAGGAGCTTGACGGCCGGCGCCTCGGGCTTGCCGGGCTGGAGCAGCGTCACCGGCGGGGTCGCCGGCGGCGTGGCGGTGGTCGTGGTCGTGGGCGGCGTGACGGCGGGCGCGGTGGCGTGGCGCGGGTAGTAGGCGCGCGGGGCGGTGTGGGCGGCCTCGAGGTCGAGGCTCCAGCTGGCGTCGTGGCCGGCGACGACGTCGATGGCCAGCTGGCGCGGCTCGCGGCCGGGGCCGACAGGACGATCGAGTGCAGCCCGGGCGCGAGGTCGACGGTGAGCGGGGTCTTGCCGCGCTCGATGCCCTCGATGGTCACGGTCGCCTCGACCTGGCTGGCGATCGTCACCTTGCCGGTGGTCGCGACCGGCGCGGGCGCGGGCGTCGGCGTGGGCGCCGGGGTCGGCGTAGGCGTCGTGGGCGCGGGCGCGGGCGTCGGGGTCGGCTCGGGCGCGGGCGCCACGGCCGGGTTGGTCGCGGCCGCGACGGCCGGCTCGCTCGGCTTGGCGCTCGCGACTGGCGCGGCCGGCTCGCTCGGCTTGGCGCTCGCGACCGGGGCGATCGGGGTGTCGTGGGGCGCCGCGGCTCGGGCGCCGGGGACGCGCTGGGTGGCCGCGGCTCGGGGCCGGCGGCCGCGCGATCGTCGCCGCCGCGCCCTCCGAGCCACACGCCGAGGCCGACGCCGCCCGCGACCAGCAGGAGGACGACGAGGACGAGCCACGGCGGCGGTCCGCGCGCGGCGCCGAGGCGGGACGAGGCGGGGTCATGGTCGTTCCTCGGGCGCGACGGCCTGCGCGCGGTTGACCGCCCACGGCGCGGTCGATCCACCGATGCGCGAGGCCGAGCGGGTGCGGGGCGGGATGGGCACCGCGGCGAGCGCGTAGGCCATCGCCTGCGCGCTCTCCCAGGCCCCGGACCGATCGCGGAAGGCGCGGCGCAGCGCGTCGCGCAGCGTGACCGGGACGTCGGTGCCGAGCGCGTCCATCGAGGCCGCGCCGGTCATGTCGAGGAAGAGCCGGGCGACGGCCTCGAGGTCGAGGCGCGGGTCGGACGAGCCGGCGTGCAGCCCGAGTTCGAGCAGCACGGGGTAGAGCGACCCGTCGACCTGATAGGTGACCCCCACCGTCGCGGCCGTGAGGGCGTCGTGGTGGAGGTTCGCCTCCTGCGCGCTGGCCAGCGCCGTCAGCACGTAGCGGGCGACGTCGAGGGCGTCGCGCCAGGCGAGCGGGCCCTGCGCGATGACGCTGGCGACGGTGCGCAGCTCGTGCTCGTAGGCGTAGACCAGGAAGTGCGCGTCGCCGGTGCGGCCATGGGCCACGATCGGGGCCACGTTGGGGTGGCGGAAGGCCTTGTGGCGAGCCAGGCAGCGCTCGATCTCGCGCGCGCCGAAGAGCGGCGCGACCTCGAACAGCTGCACGACGACGCCGCTCCCGGTCTGGGTGTCGAGGCCGCGCCAGAGGGCACGGGTCGAGTCGACGTCGAGCAGCACCGTGAGCCGGCAGCCCCCGACCACGCTCTCGGTGCGATCGACCGCGGTCGGGCTTCCGTCCCGCGGGCAGGTGGCGCTGGCGAAGACCGAGCGGCAGCGCGGGCAGAGCCGTTGCTGGGAAGCCTGGAACGTCGAGGGGTTGGCCGTCACGGAAAAGTCCGGGACAGAACGTACTGGCTGAGTTCAGGTTTGTCAGTCGGATTGTCGGACGCCTCTCAGAAATCTCCCGTGGCCGATCGCCCGCCCGATGTAACTGCCCGCGCGTGGCCGGCGCTACTCGCAGCCGACGTAATAGGAGTAGCTCGAGTCGGAGTCCGACGGGCTCGTGCGGCCGTGGACCGCGGCGCAGCCGCTGCCGACGAAGGTCGACGAGCCGGTGCCGACGTCGCTCTTGTAGTAGCTCTGGCCGCCGCGCTGGCGCTGGCTCGCGAGCACGACGAGGTTGCCCACGGCCGGGCTCCCGACGGGGCCGAAGTTGCCCTGGCCGTCGACCCACCACTGGCCCGGCCACGGCGACTGGCCGAGCATGGCGGTGAGGCCCTGGACATCGAGCGGGTGGAGCTCGCGCCCGTTGATGAAGACGCCGGTCAGGCGGCCGCTGCCGCCGCCCGACGCGTTGGCGGGCAGCGCGCCGCCGAGGCCGAGGCCGGCGCCCAGGAAGCCGCGCGTCGGGCCGCCCCAGAGGCCGGCCGCGCCGCTGCCGTTGTCGTACCAGTAGGCGCCGGCCGGGACCTGCACGCCCCAGGCGCGCTCGAAGCGCGCCAGGATGGCCAGGTCGGACGCGGTGGCCGGTCGGCCGTTGAAGGTGATGCCGCGGCTCTCGGGCGCGGGCGCCGGCGCGGTGGGGGCGCCCGGGCGCGGCGCGGGCGCGGCCGACGCCGAGGGGCCGCAGGCGGCGCCGACGGCGCTGACGGCGCTGACGAGGACGAGGCTACGCAGGGTGTGAGCGAGGGACATGGGCGTGTGCTCCGGGTGGACCGGCGCGGGGGCCGGGTTGCCAGGACACATCGCAAGCGGCGTGCCGCGCCGACGGCTCGGCGCGGGGGCCGCTGAGCGGCCATCCATGCGGATGCGAGGCCTCTGACCGCGGCGCGTGTACCACTGGGACAAATGCCGCGTCCCAGGGACGTCTCAGCTCAGACCCGGCGACCGACGCGACGAGACGCGAAGAACGCCAGCGCCAGCAGCGCGGCGACGAGGCTAGGCTCGCCGCCGCTGCAGCCGGCCGACGAGCGGCCGACGCTGCCGCCGCCCGGACCGCCGACGCCGGGGCCGGTCGGGCCGGTCGGGCCGGTGGGGCCGGCGCCGGCGAGCTCGTCGGCGCTGATCAGGCCGTCGTGGTTGGCGTCCTCGACGCCGTCGCTGATGCCGTCGCCGTCGCTGTCGGCCTTGGTCGGGTCGGTCTTCGAGGCCGGGTCGGCGTCGACGTGGAAGTGGCCGGCGGTGACGTCGGTGCCGTCGTAGGAGGTGCCGGTGGCCGAGGTCGCGCCGGCGATGGGGTCGAGGCGCGCCACCTCGAGCCCGTCGTCGAGGCCGTCGCCGTCGCTGTCGGCCAGCGTCGGGTTGGTGTGGTAGACCGAGACCTCCTCGCCGTCACCGAGGCCGTCGTCGTCCGAGTCGGCGTCGAGCGGGTCGGTCGCGACCTCCTCCCAGTCGTTGAGCCCGTCGCCGTCGGTGTCGGGGTCGTCGGGGTCGGTGCCCTTGGCGGTCTCCTCGGCGTCGGTGAGGCCGTCGCCGTCGCGGTCGCCGCCCGGCTCGACGGTGGTGCCGCCGTCGCCGACCGTGACCGTCACCGTCGAGGTGGCGCAGGCGTTGCTCGGGTCGCACACCGTCACGGTGAAGCTGTCGGTGCCGCTGAAGCCGGCCGCCGGCGTGTAGCGCACCGCGCCGCCCGAGAGCGCCGCCGTGCCGTGCGACGGCGCGCCGACGTTGGTGATGACCAGCGAGTCGCCGTCGGGATCGCCGTCGTTCATGAGCACCGGGATCACCACGGCCGTGCCGACCGCGGTGGTGGCGTTGTCGTTGCGCGCGATGGGCGGCGTGTTGCCGGTCGGGTCGGTGGGGTCGCCGGGGTCGGTCGGGCCGCCGCCGTTGCCGTAGCAGGTCTTGTCGACGTGGCCCTGCGCGTCGGGCTTGCAGACGTAGGTGCCGTCGCACTCGCCGGTGCAGCCCGCGAGGCCGGTGAGCAGCACGCCCGAGTCGAGGTACTCGTCGCCCGCGTCGCAGATGACGATGATCATGCGATAGACGGTGGCGTCGGGGGTCAGCGTGATGGCCGAGGTGAGGCGCGGGGTCATGCCGTCGTACTGCGTGACGTTCGGCTGCACGACCACCTGGCCACCCGAGAAGAACGGGCCGTTGATGTTGATCGGGTTGTGGTCGAGGTCGAGGCCGATGTTGGTGTAGCTCGTCTCGGGGTCGGAGGCCTTGCCGACGAAGAGGCCGAAGGCGTCGGCGTAGATGTCGCCGACGAACTCGGGGTACTCCTCGGAGCCGAAGATGTAGTCGACCTTCAGGCCGTCGAAGCCGGCGCCGAGCGTGAAGTCGACGGTCAGGCGCACCGGGTCGAAGACGGTGATCGAGGAGTCGTCGATGACCTTCGAGCACAGCGCGTCGCGCTCGCCGTCGAAGTCGGCCTGGGGCGACAGCGCGCCCGAGGTGTCGTCGTAGGAGTTGGGCGGCTTGGCGAGCTCGGCGCCACCGTTCGTGATGATGATGCCGTCGGGGATGTCGTTCGGGCCGTGCGAGTAGAAGCCGGTCGCCGGCAGCGTGCCCGGCAGCATGAAGAGGAAGCTGCCGAACGAGTAGGTCTGGCCGCCCGTGTACGACGCGTGGACGATGTTGATGCCGGTCGGGACCAGGCGCTGCACGAGCGCGTTGGCGTCCGTGTTCGGCGTGATCTGCAGCTGCGCGTGAGCGGCGCCGGCGCTGAAGAGGGTCGCGGCCAGGGTGGCCAAACCGAAGACACGGGCACGATCGAGTCGTCCGAGCATGAAGCCCTCCGTCGCAGCGACCGCAGTTCCTAGCCCGACCGGCCAGTCGTCACAAGGCCCGTGCACAAAAATCTAACTATCGATGCCGTGCCGCGCGCGGCGCGGTTGTGCTGGCGTGCACAGCGCAGTCATACTCCCGCGCCATGAAGCTCCGGCTGCCCTATCTCACCTTCGTGATGGCGCTCCTCGCGGCCTGCGACAGCGACCCCAACGGCGCCACCCAGGACACGGCGAGCGCCGACTCGAGCGCCGACAGCTCGGCCGACGCGAGCGGCGATGTCGGCGCCGACAGCACCTCCGGCGACGCGCTCGGCGACGCCGTCGACACGGCGGATG
>JAXLYZ010000106.1:0-8175 GCA_046351155.1 Myxococcota bacterium | reverse complement strand
TCGAGCGACCAGGCCACGGCCACCTCGGCGCGCAGCGCCAGGAGCCGCACGCGGACATCGCTGCGCTCGGCGCCGGGGAGCCCGAGGCCCTCGGCGCTGGCGGCGAAGGCGCCGGCGACGTCGCCGGCCACGGCCGCGTCGATGGCGCGAATCCAGCTCTGCAGCGCCGCGGCCGGCTCGCCGCCGCAGCTCTCCTGGAACACCAGGAGCTGCGACACGGCGCTCTTCAGCCCGTCGAGATCGCCCTGGGTGTAGGACCGATCGATGCGCGCCGTCAGCGCCTTCTCGAGCGTCGGCAGGTGGCCGGCGGCGGCGCCCAGGTGGAGCAGGAGCTCGATGGCGGCGTCGTGGCGCTCGTGGTCGCAGGCCTTCCGCGCCAGCACCAGCGTGGCCTCGAAGGTCTCGGCCTTCCAGTCCCACAGCGCCTGGTCGTCGGTGTGGTCGGCCTCGAGCAGGTTGATGGCCCAGTCGAGCAGCTCGAACTGCCCGCCCGCGCCCTGCTCGAGCCCCTCGACCGCGGCGCGCACGAGCCAGGTCGCGGCCGACGCCGGGCGCGCCGTCTCCACCAGCTGGTTCGCCACCAGCGCGGCGTGGCCGGCAAAGGGCGGGGTGGTGAGCAGCGCGTCGGCCAGGCGCCGGTGCAGCGCGCGGCGTCGATGCGTCGACAAGAGCCCGTAGCGCTGGCCCAGCACCTCGCGCATGACGCAGGTGAGCCAGTCCTCGCCGGTCTTCACGAGCACGCCGTCGGCCACCAGCCGATCGACGCCCGAGCGGTCCTCGAGGTAGCGCAGCACGGTGTCGTAGGGCAGCGGCACGCGCATGAGCGAGAGCCGATCGGCCAGCTCGCCCGAGACCTGGATGCGCGGCTCGAGGTGCGTCTGCGCGGCGTCGCCGGTCCACACGTAGTCGTCGGCCCGGCGCACCAGGATGCCGCGCCGATAGCCGGCCGCGAGCAGCCGCATGAGCTCGGTCGGCAGGCCGCGCGACTCGGCGTGCAGGGACTGGATGCGCTGGTCGTCGACCACGCCCGGCCCGAGCAGGAGCTCGATGTGGCGCCCGAGCTCGGCCGGCGTCAGCGGCTGGAGCCCGACGTGGCGCACGAAGGTGTGGGTCAGGAACTCGGCGAGCGCGGCCGGGGCCTTCGGGCGCGCGCCGGTGGTCATGGTCGCCACCACGCTGAGGTTGGCGTTGTGGGCGCCGAGGAAGGCGCTGGCCAGCACCATGAGCGTGGCCGCGTCGGCGCGCTCGAGGCCCTCGATCGACAGCATGGTCGGGCGGTGGAGGCGCGTCAGCATGGTGGCCGCGCCGGCCATGCCGCGCAGCGCCAGCGGGCTCTTCGAGTCGCGCTTGCGCAGCCGGCGGAAGACGTCGAGCGCCGCCTCCATCTCGTGGAGCGGCGGGCCGCGGCGGCCGTCGAGGCGCAGCCGCACGACGCGCACGCCAGCCAGCGACTGGCGGTCGCCCACGGCCTCGAGGAGCCCCTGGCCGTCGTGGCCGAGCGGCACGTTGATGACCAGCGCCTTGCCGCCGGGCGAGGCCGCGGCGCGCAGGGCCTCGCTGTAGCTGGCCGAGGTCGGCAGCGTCATGGCCACGCGCGCGGCGAAGGCCTCGGGCGACTCGATGGGGCCGGGCGAGTCGGTGGCCTCGCGCAGCCGCACGATGACCTCGCCGGCCGTGGCCGGGCGCGCCCGCAGATCGGCCTCGAGCATGTCGGCGACGAGCTGGGCCACGCCCTTCGGGCAAGCCGGGTTCTCGATGGGCGGGGCCGGCGTCGTGCGCCGCACGTGGGCGAGCTCGTGCGGGTCGGTGCCCTCCCAGGGCGGGCGGCCGTCGATGAGCTCGTAGAGCACGAGGCCTATCGAATAGAGGTCGGAGCGCACGTCGAGCTTGTCGCACTCGATGCGCTCGGGCGCGCTGAACTCGGGCGTGCCGATGAAGAACGTCTCCGACTCGCCGGCCAGCGGCACGGCGATGCCGAAGTCGATGAGGCGCACGATGGGGCGGTCGCTGCCGGTGGCGGAGCGGTCGACGAGCAGGTTCCCGGGCTTGATGTCGCGGTGCAGGTAGCCGGCGCGATGGATGGCGTCGATGGCCTCGAGCGCCTCGAGCATCCAGCGCCAGACCTCGACCAGCGGCGGCAGATCGTCCTGCAGGATGTCGGACAGCGGCACGCCCGGCACGTGCTGCATGGCGAAGTAGGGCACCTCCTCGCCGTCCTGGTGATCGAAGCCGAGGTCGAGCGCGGCGGCCACGTGCGGGTGGCGCAGCGCGCGCTGCACCGAGTACTCGCGCATGAAGTACGGGGTCGCGACCTCGCGGAAGCGCGGCTGCAGCACCTTCACCGCCACCGGTCCGGCGCGCGGCCGGCCGAGGTCGCGGGCGAGCAGCACGCAGCCCATGCCGCCGTCGCCCAGCGAGCGCTCGATGAGGTAGCGACCATCCCAGAGCGAGCCCGAGCGGATGCCGACGAGATGCTCCGAGGTGTGGTCCCTCGGTTCGAACTCGGGCGGGCTACCGATCGGAGCCGTCGGGCTCGTTTCGCTCATCGGTCCTCGCGCCGGGGCGGCCCGGCGGATCGGGTGCCCTGACGATGCGGTTGGGATTGACGGAAGGTGCGGCCCCGCGGGTGCGACGGCCGGGCTCGGACGGTCGCCTCTCGGGCCGTCCGGCGAAGACAACGGGTCCGGAGGCCGCCGCCTTAACCCCGGCTTGTAATGTAACGTTTTATTTCGCGACGTAAGGCGTGGATATGGAATTTCTTTCAGGTTTCTTGCCGGCTGGGCGCGGCCGGCGTCTTGTGGCGCAAAGACTCCTCATGCCGCGTGCCCTCCCGGCCGATGATCCGGATGGCCACGCGACGACAGCCCAGCCAGGAAGGAGGACGAGCGCCATGGTCGAAGCGACCCCGCGCACGGCCGGCCGCAGTGACGCGGTCCTGTGTGTCGACGACGAACCGGAGATGCTCGAGCACCTCGGGCTCATGCTCGGCCGCCGCTACGAGGTCATCCGCGCCTCCTCCGGGGCCGACGCGCTGCTCGAGCTGGCGCGCTCGCCGCACATCGCCGTGGTGCTGGCCGACCTGCGCATGCCGGGCATGGACGGCATTGCGCTCCTTCGCGAGGTGCGGCGCGTCGCGCCGTACACGACGCGCGTCCTGGTGTCGGGCCAGGCCGACGTGCCGTCCTTCCTGGCGGCCGTCAACGAGGCCGAGGTCTTCCGCCTCATCTTGAAGCCGGTGGCGCTGACGCCGCTCCTCCAGGCGGTCGAGGCCGCCGCCGCGCGCCGGCGCCAGCTCATGGCCGAGCGCGCCCACTTCGCGACCGGGCTGCGCGACGGCATCGCCGTGCTGGTCGAGGTGTTGGCCAACGCCTGCCCGGTGGCCTTCGGGCGCGCGCTGCGGCTGCGCGACACGGTCTCGCGCATCGCCGATCACCTGGGCTCGGGCGACCGCTGGGCGCTCGAGCTGGCGGCGCTCCTGTGGCCCATCGGCTTCTACGCCGTGCCGCGCGAGGTGATGGCCAAGGTCGAGCGCGACCGCTCGCTGTCGCGCGAGGAGCAGGCCATGCTCGACGGCGCGCCGGCCATCGCCGAGCGCCTGGTGGCGCACATGCCCGGCCTCGACGTGGTGCGCAGCATTCTCTCGAAGTGCGCGCTCGAGCCATTCGTCGGCGCGCCGCTCGAGTCGAGCCTCGACCCGATGACGCGGCGCCTGGCGGTGCACGGCGGGCACGTCCTGCGCCTGGCCGTCGACTTCGACGCGCTCGAGCAGCGCCACGGCACGCGCACCGCCATCGACACCATCGCCGCCAAGGCCTCGAGCTACGACGAGAGCACGGTGCACGCGCTCATGCGCGCCTTCCGCGACGATCGCCCGGACGGCGACGAGGCGCGGGAGATCGCCGCGGACGAGCTGGCGCTCGGCATGGTGCTGGTCGACGAGATCCGCACCAGCGACGGCCACCTCTTCTCGCGCCGCGGCACGACCGTCACGCCGACCTTCCTCGAGCGCGTGCGGCTCATGCGCCCGAGCGCCCTGCGCGAGCCGCTGCGCGTGGTCGAGCGGGCGCCGGCAACGGTGTTCGGCGCGGCGTCGTCGCCGGCCTCGAGCGTGGCACCGGTGCGCTTGCCGTGATACCTTCCGCGCTCATGCGCTCGAAGGTCGCTGTCGTCGGCATGCTCGCTCTCGTCTCCCTCGTGGACCGGGCCCCGGCGGCCCTCGCGGCCGGGCCCGAGCCCGGACCCGCGGCCAGCCCGGCGGCGCTGCCGCCCGTCGACTACACGAAGGAGCTCCTGGCCGACGTCGTGGTCGTGAAGGGCAAGAAGCTCACCGCCGTCGAGTACGGCATCCTCGACTACGGCGGCGCGCCGAGCGCCGTGCCGCGCCAGCGCCTGCTCACGCGCTGGAGCGCCGAGGCGCCGCAGAAGGGCGTCGTGAGCCGCGACGCCTTCGTGTCGGTGCTCACCTCGCTGCAGACCTCGATCATCCTCGGCCTGGTGGTGGCCGATCGCCAGGTGACGCTGCACGACCTCGGCGAGGCCTACGCCTATCGCCGCATCGACGTGCCGCCCGACGAGGCCGGCGCCGCGAGCCTCATCGACGTCGACGTGCGCGTGCTCATGAGCCGCGACGGCCTCGACGTCACCATCACCCCGCGCCGCGGCCCGGTGCAGCACCACGTGACGACGTGGGCCGAGGTCTTCGCCGAGCGCAAGCCCGAGACCGCGCGCAGCATGGCCGTGCCGGGCGGCGGCGGCGGCGACAACGGCGGCAAGAGCATGGCGCTCGGCGTGCTGCCGGTGCTGCCGCCGAGCTGCGAGCGCTACCTCCGCGGCTTCCGCGCCTGCATCCAGGAGCTGCCGGTCGACATGCGCGCGACGGCGCTGGCGGCGGTGAACCAGGTCGACCAGCGCTGGCACGGCGTCGACCACCCCGAGGCTCGAGGCCAGCTGCCGCTCGGCGCTCGACGACGCCATGAAGGGCCTCGAGGCGAGCTGCCCGCGCACGGTGTGGTGACCTGAGCCGATGCGTTGGCGGCCGCCATCCAGGCGGCTCTGCGTCGGTTCAGCACGATCGCGTTTAAGGCGGCTGGCGGAGGTCACGTCTGGCATCTCGAGGCCCTCCGTCCGAGGTCGTCGACCCATGACAGCATTTCACGAACCAGCCCCCGCCGACATGGTGTGGTGGGAGTCGCCGATCGAGAAGCCGGTGCGCGCCGAGGCGCCGCCGCGACCGCGCACCGACGTGCCGCCGCCGCTCGTGCGCCGCACGCAGCCGCCCGCTCCGGCGCCGGCCCCGCCGGCCGAGGTGTGGAGCACGCGCGACCTGAGCGAGCAGCGGGCGCGCGAGAGCCGCCTCTACCACGCGCAGCGCATGGCCTCGCTGGGCGAGCTGGCCAGCGGCATCTGCCACGACTTCAACAACCTCCTGACCACCATCATCGGCAACCTGTCCGAGGTGGTGCGCGTGCACGAGCTCGACGGCGACGCCCGCGAGATGGTCGAGGACGCGCTCTCGGCCGCCATCGACGGGGCCAACCTGACGCGTCGGCTGGGCATCCGCGAGCCCACCGGCCGGCCGCGCCCGGTCGATCTCGCCGAGGCGGTGGGCGAGCTCGGCCGCATGCTGAAGCGCGTCATCAAGCGCGGCGTGCGGGTCGAGCTGTCGCTCGAGGACGACGTGTCGGCGGTCGTCGACCGGGCCCAGCTCGAGTCGGCGGTGATGAACCTCGTCCTGAACGCCCAGAACGCCATGCCCGAGGGCGGGCTCGTGGTGATGGCGGTCGAGCGCGTCGGGCCGCGGGCGCGCATCCGCGTCTCCGACGAGGGCATCGGCATGGACGCCGAGACCGCGCGCCGCGCCACCGAGATGTTCTTCACCACGCGCGGCGAGCAGGGCGGGACCGGCATCGGCCTGGCCATGGTCAAGGACTTCGTCGGGCACCACGGCGGCCAGCTCGAGATCGAGAGCGCGCCCGGCAGGGGCACGTGCGTCACGCTGTGGGTCCCGTGGGTGGCCGAGGCCACGCCGCGGACGGCGCTGCCGACGACGCGCTGAGCTCGCGCGGCTCGGGCTCGTGGCTCGGGCTCGTGGCTCGTGCTCGGGGACGTGCTCGGGCTCGTGCCGCTCGGCTACTTCTTGGCGACGGGCGACGGGATGCGCAGGACCGGGATCTCGACCGTGTCGGAGCGCTGCTCGCGCCGCGGCATGGTGAAGACGAAGGTCGCGCCGCGCCCGTGGGCGCTCTCGGCCCAGATGGCGCCGCGGTGCGCGCGCACGATGCCGAGCGCGATGGTCAGGCCGAGGCCCAAGCCGCGGCCGGTCGACTGCTGCGCGCGGTAGAACGGGTCGAAGATGTGGGGCAGCACGTCGTCGGGGATGCCCGGGCCCTGGTCCTCGACCTCGAAGCGCGCCTCGGCGCCCTCGGCCACGAGGCGCACGGTGACCCTCTTGCCCTTGGGCGTGAACTTGATGGCGTTGGCGATGAGGTTCTCGAGCACCTGGACGATGCGGTCTTTGTCGCAGTCGACCACGGTCGGTCGGTCGGGCCGATCGGCGACGAGCTCGACGCCCTTGTCGTCGGCCATCGGGCGCATCTCGGTGATGACCTCGTCCATGAGGCGCGTGGCCTCGGCGTGACCGCGCACGAGGCGCAGCTCGCCGTGCTCGAGGGCGCCGAGGTCGAGGAGGTCGGCGATGAGGCGCTCCATGCGGCGGCAGGCGCGCTGGAAGCTGCCGGTGAGGTCGAGCACCTTCTCGGGGTCGAGGCCGGTCTTGGCGGCGCGGGCGAGGAGGCCGGCGCCGACCTTCACCAGGTTCAGCGGGTTCCGCAGGTCGTGGGCGACGATCTCGAGGATCTCCTCGCGCGTCTTCGACAGCTTCTCGGCCGCGTCGCGCGCCTCCTCGGCGGCGCGGCGCGCGGCCTTCTCGGCGAGCAGCGCGCGCTCGAGCGCCTGCACCTCGTCGGACGGTCCGCCGCCGGGGATGCCATGGTCGGGTCGGGTGTGTCGGTCGGTCACCAGCAGCAGGTTCCGTCGGCGGGGGCCTCGACGTCAATGGCGCTCGGGGTATCATGTAGCCGCGGCGCCGCGGATGGAGCGCCGACGAGCCCCACGCGCCGAGGAACGCCATGCACGGCCTGATGATGGACGAGCCCCTGCTCATCTCGCGGCTCATCGAGCACGCCGCGCGCTTCCATCCGACGACCGAGGTCGTCACCCGCACCGTCGAGGGCCCCATCGCGCGCGCCACCTGGGGCGACATCGCGCGCCGCTCGCGCCAGCTGGCGCACGCGCTGCTGGCGCTCGGCGTGAAGCCGGGCGACCGCGTGGCGACCATCGCCTGGAACACGCAGCGCCACCTCGAGCTCTACTTCGGCGTGTCGGGCATCGGCGCGGTGCTCCACACCATCAACCCGCGGCTGCCGCCCGACCAGCTCTGCTACGTCGTCTCGCACGCCGAGGACGCCGTCCTCTGCTTCGACACGACCTTCGTGAAGCACGCCCAGGCGCTGGCCGCGGCCAACCTCGGCGTGCGTCACTTCGTGGCGCTGACCGACCGCGAGCACGTGCCCGACGGCCACGGCATCGCCGATCTGCTGGTCTACGACGAGCTCATCGCGGGCCGCCCCGAGACCTTCGAGTGGCCGGTCTTCGACGAGCGGCAGGCGAGCTCGCTCTGCTACACCTCGGGCACGGCCGGCGAGCCGAAGGGCGTGCTCTATTCGCACCGCTCCACGGTGCTGCACTCGTACGCCGCGGCGATGGCCGACGCGCTGGCCATCTCGGCGCAGGACGTCACGCTGCCGGTGGTGCCGATGTTCCACGTCAACGCCTGGGGCGTGCCGTACGGGGCGGCCATGGTCGGCTCGAAGCTGGTGCTGCCGGGGCCGGGCCTCGACGGCAAGAGCCTGCTCGAGCTCATCGAGGGCGAGGGCGTGACGAGCCTCCTCGGAGTCCCGACGGTGTGGCTCGCGCTGCTCGCGCACCTGCGCTCGCTCGGGCGCCGGCTGACGACGGTGAAGAAGGTGACCATCGGCGGCTCGGCCTGCCCGCCGTCGATGATCACTGCCTTCGAGGAGGAGCACGGCGCGCGCGTCCTGCACGCCTGGGGCATGACGGAGATGAGCCCCATCGGCACCGTCAACGTGCTCCTGCCGAAGCACGCGAGCCTCGACG
>JAXLYZ010000105.1:0-8493 GCA_046351155.1 Myxococcota bacterium | reverse complement strand
CTCGACGGCGCGGTGCAGACCGACGGACACCTGCCGCTGGTCGACGACCGCAAGGAGCACCAGGTCGAGGTCGAGGTCGGCTGACCCCGCGCACGAAATCGCCGGCGCGGCGTAACGATCGGCGGCGAGGCGCGAACCCGAGGCAGACCGCGACGCACACCACCGTGCGCCGGCTCGCTCGGAGGTACTCTCATGCGTTTCCAACCTGCCCGTCAGGTCACGGCCCTCGTCTGCTCGGCGCTCGCCGGCCTCGTCGTCGGATGCTCCGACGACGGCCCGGCCACGCCCGCGGCCACGACCGCCCACTTCAAGCTGCGCATCGAGAACATCGCGCGCTTCACCAACCGCAAGGCCGGCGCCTTCGAGGTCCCGGTCGGCGCCGCCATGCGCAAGCCGCTCGCGCCCGGCGAGGCCTACGAGGTGAAGTTCACCGCCGGCCCGGCACACCGGCTGGTGTTCGCCAGCATGTTCGGCCAGTCGAACGACTGGTTCTTCGCCCCCGACCCGACCGGCATCGCGCTCTTCGACGCCGACAAGAAGCCGATCACGGGCGACATCACCGATCAGATCAAGCTGTGGGACGCCGGCACCGAGGTCGACGAGGAGCCGGCCGTCGGCGCCCACACCGGCCCGAAGCAGGCCAGCTCGAGCGACGGCCCCGGCGCCGCCGACCCGAACCCGCTGGTGCGCGAGGTGCCGCTGACGGTCGCGCTCACGGCCGGCGGCAGCTTCACGCGCCCGGCCGTGAGCGACATGATCGCCGTCACGCTGTCGGCCGATGCGGCGACGCGCGAGTTCACGCTGCGCATCGAGAACGTCGCCGACGACGCCGCCACGCTCATGACCTCCGAAGGCGCGAAGCCGGTGCGCGTGTCGCCCGGCGTGTGGGCGCTCGGCACGGGCGGCGAGCCGGTCTTCACGGTCGGCGTCGCCGACCGCGGCGAGGGCCTCGAGCAGATCGCCGAGATGGGCGACCAGAGCGGCCTCGCGGTCGCGCTGGCCGGCCACAGCGGGGTCGCCACGCCGCTCTCGCCCGGCGTGTGGGTGCTGCACGAGGGCGGCATGCCGTTCTGGAGCGACGGCGAGCCGGACCGCGGCGAGGGCCTCGAGCAGATCGCCGAGACGGGCGACATCTCGGTCCTCGACGCCAGCTGCATGAACGCGCCGCCGCTCGGTGCGCTCGAGTGCGGCAGCTTCGCCACCGCGCTCGGCGCCTCGTCGGTGGGGCCCATCAAGCCGGGCGGCGCCTACGAGATCGACCTCGTGGCGAGCCCCGGTGAGCGCCTGTCGTGGGCGCAGATGTACGGCGCGTCGAACGACTGGTTCTTCGGCACGCCCGACGACGGCATCGCCCTCTTCGACGGCCAGACCCCGCTGAGCGGCGACATCACCGACCGGATCCAGCTGTGGGACGCCGGCACCGAGGCCGACGAGGAGCTGGCCATCGGCGTCCACGGCGGGCCGCCCGAGGGCCCGGCCGACGCGCTCGGCGTGGTGCGCCCGGTGGAGGACGACGTCTACGCGACGCCGGTCGCCGAGCACGTGAAGGTCACGCTGACGGTGGTGCCCGAGTGAGGTCGCGCCCCGCGAGGGGCCCGAGCGACCGACTTCAGGCGGCGAGCGCGCCGGATGCGCCGGCGCGCTGCTTGGCGGCGCGCTCGGCCAGGAAGCGGGCGACGTAGGGGAAGCCGGCGGCCGCGAAGTTCAGGCTCGGCGCGAGCTGCGACGACACGCCGAAGAGGATGAGCGCGGCGCGCTCGACGTAGAACCAGCCGAGCGGATAGGCGATGGAGCGCATGAGCTCGTGCACGTCGCCCTGGTCGAGCACGGGCTCCTTCACCTTGCCGAGGCCGGCCTCGATGTTCGAGAAGTCGGCCACGTCGAGGCGCAGGATCTGCTGGAAGTAGTGGCGCACGGTGCGCTCGAGGACGGTGCGGTCGCCGCTCTCGGCCACGAAGCCCATGGTCTCGATGCCGCGCAAGAGCGCGGCGTCGTCCTTCGTGACGAAGCCCTTGATGACGTCGCCGAGGCCGTCGACCAGGTGCGGGCGGATCTCGGTGGCGCTGCCGAGATCGAGGATGACGAGGCGCGGCTGACCGCGCTCGCCGCGCTGCACGAAGAAGTTCCCCGGGTGCGGATCGGCGTGGAAGAAGCCGTCCTGGAAGAGCGACTTGTAGAAGGTCTGCACGAGCTTGGTCGCCACCGCGAGCGGGTCGAGGCCGAGCGCGGACAGCGACTCGCGGTTGGTGATCTTGGCGCCATCCATGAAGGTCATGGTGAGGACGCGCTTCGACGACAGGTCGCCCACCACGCGCGGCAGGATGACGTCGGTGTCGCTCGCGAAGTTCTGGCCCATGCGCTCGATGCAGCGCGCCTCGTTCTCGAAGTCGGTCTCGCGCTCGAGCATCTCCTGCAGCTGATCGATGACGCGGTCGAGCTGCTCGAGGCGCAGGAAGAGGCGCTTGTAGATCCAGACGGCGATGCGCAGGACGCGCATGTCGACGCGCATGGCCGCGCGGATGGCGGGGTAGAGCACCTTCACCGCGACGCGCTCGCCGTCGTGCATGACGGCGCGGTGGACCTGGCTGAGCGACGCCGCCGCGATGGGCGTCGTGTCGAAGGTGGCGAAGGCCTCCTCGGGATCCTTGCCGAGGCCGCGGCGCAGCGCGCGCCGGATGGTGCTCCAGCGCCGCGGCGGCACCGCGTCCTGGAGGCCCTCGAGCGCCTTCACGTAGGCCGGCAGGAACGTGCCCATCACCGACAGCACCTGGCCGAGCTTGATGTAGACGCCGCGCAGCTTCACGCAGGCGCGATAGGCGCGGCGCGCGCGTTCTTCTCATGCAGCCGCAGCATGCGCGCCGCGACGCCGGGCGCGCGCGGGTTGGCGCGGCGCAGCGCCGTGCAACTGTAGCTGGCGAAGATGATGCCCAGCACCCAGGTCGATCGGACGAGCCTGAAAAATCCACAACGCGGCTCCTGCATCGAACGCGAGGTCGAGTCGCGCGAACGCCCTCTGTCTCGCAAGAGCGATGCCAGGAGCGGCGGGCGGCGCTGCGCCTGGGCCGCGCTCGGCGCGGTCGTCCGGGCCGGCGCAGGCGGTCGTCGCGGGCGGTCATTCTGGTCGACGCACCGTCGAAATGACCGCGTTGGCGGCCACGCCGGGGCCCAACTGAGCCCTGCGTGTCTCGCTCGTCGCAGTGCTCTCGGCTCGGCGATGAAGTCGCCGCCCGGGACCCCGCGGCGCGGCCCGCGGCGCGTGCGCGCGCCGGCGCTGAGCAACCTCCTCGGCGTGGCGGTGGTGGTCACCGTCCTCTACTTCGCGCGCCCCTTCTTCATCCCCATCGTGCTGGCGACGCTGCTGGCGTTCATCCTGGCGCCGCTGGTGGCGGCGGCCGAGCGCCTGCGCATCGGCCGCGTGGCGGCCGTGCTGATGGTCGTCGTGGGCGCGACGCTGGCCGTCCTGGCGACGGCCTGGCTGCTCGGCAGCCAGATGATGTCGCTGGCCGAGGACCTGCCGCTGCACCGCGCCGAGATCGAGGCCAAGCTCTCGGGCGTGCGCGGCATCGGCTCGGACGGGCTCGGGCGCTTCTTCGCGCTGCTGCGCGACCTCGACGCCGGCCACGCCGTGACGGCGGCGACCGCGCCGGTCGCGCTGGCGCCGGCCGCCCCCATCGGCGAGCTGCCGCGCCTCACCGACTTCGTTCCGGCCGCGCTCGACAACGTGGCCACCGCCTTCCTCGTGCTGCTGCTGGTGGTGTTCATGCTGCTCCGGCGCGAGGACCTCCGGAACCGCGCCATCGGCCTCCTCGGTCGCGGCCGCATCATCGGCACCACGCGCGCCACGGTCATGACGGCGCAGCGCATCTCGCGCTTCCTCCTGGCGCAGCTGGCCGTGAACGTCGGGCTCGGCGTGACGTTCGGCCTCGGCCTGGCGCTGCTCGGCGTCCCCTACCCCATCGTCTGGGGCTTCACCGCCATGGTGCTGCGCTTCATCCCCTACATCGGCATCATCGTCGCGGCCGCAGCACCCATCCTCATCGTGGTCGCGACGAGCCCCGGCTGGGGCCTGCCCATCGCCGTCGCCGCCTTCATCCTGGTGGTGGAGCTCGTCACCGGCAACGTCATCGAGCCCATCGTCTTCAGCCGCCGGACCGGCGTGTCGCCCTTCGCGCTCTTGGTGGCGGCGGTCTTCTGGACCTGGCTATGGGGGCTCCCCGGGCTCCTCCTGTCGACGCCCATCACGGTGTGCCTGGTGGTGCTCGGGCAGCACGCGCGGCCCTTGCGCTTCCTGTGGGTGCTGCTCGGCGACGAGGCGGTGCTGGTGCCGCCGGCGGCGTTCTATCAGCGGCTGCTCGCCGGCGACGAGGTCGAGGCGCTGGCGGTGGCGACGGCCCACGCCGAGCTCCACGGACCGACCAAGGCCTTCGACGAGGTGCTGGTGCCGGCCCTCCGGCGGGCGCGCCGCGACCACGATCGCGGCGTCGTCGACGCGGCCCACGAGGCGCTGGTCGAGGGCGCGACGGCGCGCGTGGTCGATCGGCTGGCGCCGCCGCCGGTTGCCGATGCGGTGCCCGCGCTGGCGCCGGGCGGGCGCGTCGTGCTGTGCCCGGCGCACCGGAAGGCCGACGAGCTGGCCTGCACCATGCTGGCGCGCGCCATGCCCGGCGTGCGCTGCGAGCTGGTGTCGAGCCGCGACCTGGCGAGCGACATCGTGAAGCGCATCGCCGCCGATCCGCCGGAGCTGGTGGTGATCGCGGTGGTGCCGCCGGGCGGCCTCGTGCAGGCGGCGTCCCTGTGCCGCCGGCTGCGGAGCGCGGCGCCGGGCGTGCGCATCGTGGTGGCCCACATGCGCCAGTCGCCGGACTACGACGGGCTGCTGGTGCGGCTCCGCAAATCCGGCGCGAGCTACCTCGCCACCTCGCTCGTGCAGACGGTGAGCCAGGCCACGTCGCTCATCGCGCCGTCGCCGCCGTGAGCGCGCACCCTCCGCTCGCCTGAAGGACCGACATGCCCCGCATCCTGGTGGTGGAAGACAACGGGGACAACCGCGACGCGCTGTCGCGCCGGCTGCGGCGCCGCGGCTTCGAGGTGGCCATCGCCATCGACGGCAAGGCGGGCGTGAGCATGGCCGCCGACGAGCCGCCCGATCTCATCCTCATGGACATGAACATGCCCGAGCTCGACGGCTGGGAGGCGACGCGCCAGATCAAGGCGCAGCCGTCGGGCGCGGCCATCCCCGTCATCGCGCTGACGGCCCACGCCATGAGCGGCGACCGCGAGCGCGCGCTGGCCGCCGGCTGCTGCGACTACCACACCAAGCCCGTCGACTTCGCCAAGCTGGTGGCGCAGATCGAGGCCACGCTCGGCGCCGCCGCCGCGGTCGGGACGGCGGTCGTCGAGGGCGAGTAGCGCGCGCGGCGCGGTCGCCCGAGCGGAATCGGCGCGGCCCGGCGCGGGTTCGACGCGCGTTCTCCCCGGCGCTGCGAGTGTGCTATCGAGGTTTCCTCGCTGGGCCGTCGCGGTCCCGAGAGATGGAAGGAAGGAACCATGCCCGGGACCCGTGTCCTCGCTCGCGTCGTCGCTCTGGCCGTGACCCTGCTCGCGCTGGCGGCGACCGCCGCGGCGCCGCGTGCGCGCGCCGATCAGGCACTGCGCGTGGCCGTGCTCGACTTCACCAACGCCGCCCCCGACCCCGCCTGGGATGCGCTCGGCAAGGGCCTCCAGTCGATGGTGACGACCGACATCGCCGAGCTCGCCGCCGGCCGCGATGACCTCACCGTGGTCGAGCGCGCGCGCCTCGTCGACCTGCAGAACGAGCTCGCCCTCGGCAAGACCGGAGCCCTCGACCCGAAGACCGCGGCCAAGATCGGCAAGCTCGCCGGCGCCACCCACCTGGTCGCCGGCTCGTTCACGGTGGTCGGCGGCAAGATGCGCCTCGACGCGCGCCTCATCACCGTGCAGAGCGGCGACGTGTCGATGACCGCTACCGCCGAGGGCGACAAGGACGCCTTCTTCGAGCTCGAGAAGGACCTGGTGAAGCGCCTCGTCGATGGCGCCGGCGTCAAGATGGCGCCGAAGGAGCGCGCCAAGCTGGCCGAGATCCACACCTCCGACCTCGAGGCCTTCCGCGCCTACTCCGAGGGCATCGCCCAGTTCGACCTCAAGAAGTACGACGAGGCGCTGAAGAACCTCGAGAAGGCGGCGCGCCTCGACGACTCGTTCCAGCTCGCCAAGCGCACGCTGGCCGAGTACGAGAAGCTCGCCGCCGACGCGCGCGGCCACGCCAACGCCGCCCACGACGCCGAGAACGAGCGCGCGCGCCTCATGGCGGCGCAGGCCGCGAGCTGGGACCAGGCCATGCTCGAGCGCCTGACCAAGGCCATGGAGGGCGGCAAGGACGCGCTCGACAAGGCCATCGCCACCTCGCTGCTCATCGAGATCTTCGACCCCGACAACGGCATGAACGGCCACTTCGCCGACATGCGGGAGAAGACCGACCCGTTCGTCCTGGCGCGCATGTCCGACCGCTTCGCGCAGCGCTACGTCGCCGACGCGAAGGCCATCGCGCCGAAGATCCCGCTCTACCCGTTCGAGACGGTGCGGGCGTCTACGGCTTCCCCGACGACCCGGTGAAGCAGTGGGACGCGTGGTGGAAGCAGCTGCGCCAGGTGGCGCAGAAGGCGGCCGCGGCGCCCGACACCCTGAACGTCGCGTACGCCGGCGCCAACCTGGCCAAGCGCCTCCACCTCGACAACCTCGGGCGCATCGATCTCACCGAGAAGGCCATGCGCCTCGTCGACAAGCAGGCCGAGAACGATCGCAAAGTCGCTTTGCGAAAGGGCCTGGCCGAGGAGATGCTGAAGGCCGGCCTCACCGACCGCGCCGCCAAGATCCTGACCGAGATCCGCCAGTACACCCAGGACGCCAGCGCCCTCGACGAGGTCGCCGACTGGCTCGAGATGGGGCGCGACCTCCACGCCGAGCTGGAGAAGTCGGACGCGCTGGCGCCGTGGCGGAAGGAGTTCTTCCTGCTGAACTACACCTGGCCGCCGACGAGTCCGCTCAAGGAGGCGCAGGCCGTCTTCACCGGCTCGTCGCTGAGCGACAAGGCGCGCCAGAAGCTGAACCACCTGCGCCAGTGGTCGGCCACCTACCCGGGCGAGGACTACCACTGGGTCGGCGACACGCTGGTGTGGCCGCTGGCCGAGTCGCGCGCCGACGTGCTGTCCGGTCCGAGCTCGGACCGGCTGCGCGCGCAGAGCTTCCGCTACTTCTGGAACAACAACGGCGTCGCGGCCGAGGCCTTCTTCTACGCCGCCTTCGGCGAGACGCCGACGCGCGCGCCGAGCCTCGCGCTGAGCCTCGACTACCAGCGCGCCGTCGACTGGTATGCGTCGATGGCCGACAAGGTGGCGAGCGACGTCCGCCCCAAGGTGACGCTGCTCTTCGCCATGCGCGACGTCACCGGCAAGGGCCCGGGCTTCGACGCTTACGGTGTACGTCTCGACGGCGAGAAAGCCGAGCTCGTGCACGTGGCGCGCGCCAACGGCAAGCGCGTGCTGCAGGTCGACGTCATCGCCTCGGCCAAGCTCGGGTTGTCCGGCGGCAAGAACGACGTGAAGCTCACGGTCGGGAAGGACGTGACGGTGACGGTCGGCTCGAAGTCGCAGCGCTTCGATCTGAAGATGGCCGCGGGCGCGCCGGCCAACGACGGCTTCGACGGCTTCCCGGGCGTGCTCGTCGAGGGCGCGGGCTACGTCGACGTCGGCGCGCTGACGGTGACGCAGTGACGCGCGTCGCGGTCACGGGCGCCTCGGGCCTCGTCGGCAACGCGCTGTGCCCGGCGCTCGTCGCGGCCGGGCACCAGGTGGTGAAGCTCGTGCGGCGCGCGCCGGCCGGGCCCGACGAGGTGCGCTGGGCGCCCGAGCGCCACGAGCTCGACCCGGCGGCGCTCGGGCCGGTCGACGTCGCCGTGCACCTGGCCGGCGAGAACGTGGGCGACGGGCGCTGGACCGACGCGCGCAAGGCGGCCATCCGCGGCTCGCGCGTCGACGGCACGCGCACGCTGGTGAGCGCGCTGTGCCGCCTCGAGCCGCGCCCGGCGGCGCTCGTGTCGGCCTCGGCCATCGGCTACTACGGCGCCCACGGCGACGAGGAGCTCGACGAGTCGGCGGCCCCCGGCAGCGACTTCCTGGCCGAGGTGTGCCAGGCCGGGGAGGCCGAGACCGAGCCCGCGCGCGCGGCCGGCCTGCGCGTCGCGCGGCTGCGCCTCGGCGTGGTGCTGAGCCCCGACGGCGGCGCGCTGCCGAAGCTGCTCACGCCCTTCAAGCTCGGCGTCGGCGGCAAGATCGGCGGCGGCCAGCAGTGGATGTCGTGGGTCGGCCTCGACGACGTCGTCGCCGCCTTCGTGCGCGCCGTCGGCGACGCCGCGCTCGACGGGCCGATCAACGTGACCGCGCCGGTGCCCGTGACGCAGGCCGAGCTGGCCAAGAC
>JAXLYZ010000104.1:0-8702 GCA_046351155.1 Myxococcota bacterium | reverse complement strand
GAGACCTTCGACATCGTCGGCGTGCGCGGAGAGCTCGCGCAGGGACAGCTCGCGACCCTCCGCTCGCGCGACGGCACCTACGTCCGAGCGACCGCGGACGGCGTGCTCAGCGGACGCAGCCACTCGCTCGGTGACCCGGAGCTCTTCGCGGTCCAGAAGTCGGGGACCGGCCCGCTCGCGCTCGGCGAGCTCACCTGCTTCCGCGCCACGAGCGGCAAGCTCGTCAACGCCATCGGCGGCGGCGGCGGCGCCATGGGCGCGACCGCGACCGCCTGCACCGGCGCCGAGCCGATCTTCCGCGCGGTGCGGTCGTTCCCGAACATCTCGCGCGGCAAGTACGCGCAGCAGTCGAGCGACTACGGCAACGTCTGCAATCCGACCGCCTCGAAGGCCATCGACGGCAACCGCGACAGCAACTGGAGCGCGTGCTCGGTGTCCTCCACGAACCAGGACGACCGGGCCTACTGGCAGGTCGATCTCCTCGGCACCTACGACCTCAAGCGCATCGCCATCTACAACCGCACGGACTGTTGCAGCGATCGTCTCCAGGACTTCGAGGTGAAGACGTCGCTCGACGGGACCAGCTGGAGCACCATGCTGAACATCCCCGGCGAAGTCGGGCCGCTCTACCAGTCCGACCTCGGCGGCACGGCGCGCTTCGTGCGGGTCGAGCTCCACCGCAAGAACTACCTGTCGCTGGCCGAGGTCGAGGTCTTCGGCCTCCAGGTCCCCAACACGCCGACGCTGCCGCGCCCGTCGACCTCGGACGCCTCCCAGAGCTACGTGACCGATCTCGTGGCCGTCGGCGGCGGGTCGGCGGACATCGCCTGCCCGGCGGGCATGGTGCGCATCGAGCAGGATCTCAACGAGGGCGCGGGCGGCTTGTTCATCTATGCGTGCGTCCGCTACGGCGCGCGCAGCGAGGCGCTGGCCAACGTCGGCATCGACGAGCTCTACCGCGAGAACAACAGCGCCCAGGGGCGCCTCGACCTCAACGCGGGCGCGGGCGGCAGGTACCTCTACTTCAAGCTCACGCCGGGACCCGCCACCACCCCGATCAAGGACATCGCGTTCACCGTCTGGAGCACGCTGCCCGGCGCGGAAGGCGAGATCTGCAAGTGGGGCAACGGCTGGGCGCGGGCCCCGAACTACCCCGACCCCGGCATCCGGCAGGACGTCCCGGCCGCCGCGCAGGGGGACCTCAACCTCGGCGCCGGCGGCAAGTACATCTACACGTGCCTCCTCCGCTAAAGGAGGGTCACGCGTTGGCGAGCTCGCGCAGCGCGGCCATCACGCGCGCGCGGTTCCTGCCGTCGGCGCCGAGCATGTGGCGATCGAGGAAGGAGCGCGCGGCGGCCTTGCAGCAGTCGGGCTCGTCGAGCGCCTGATCGAGCTGCTGCATGAGCGTCTCGAAGTCGCGCGCGAGGAGCCCGCCGTGCTCCTCGGGGCGCAGCTTCCAGACGAAGCGCGCGTTCCGCACCTGCCGCTTCTGCACGCCGAAGATGGAGTAGGTGCGCCAGGTGAAGGCCTCGTCGGCGTCGCGCACCGGGTAGACGTGCAGCGTCGGGCGCTGGGTCGCGTAGTAGAGGTTGGCGATCGACGAGTAGTTGGTGACGAGGACGTCGGACACCTGCATGTCGAGGAAGTTGTCCGGGCTCTGGTCCTTGAACTTCAAGAGCACGTGCGGGTGGCGGCGCGTCAGCGCGCGCAGGAACTCGCGGTACGGCGGGTCGAAGCGATAGCTGTCGTGGAGCCGCAGGATGACGTTCACGCCGCGGCGACCGAGGTGCGAGAGCAGCCGCTCGAAGAGGTCGGCGTCCTTCCCCCAGTGCTGGAAGACCTCGCCGTAGTGCCAGGTCGGCGCGAGCAGCACGGTCTTCCGGCCGACCACGTCGAAGGGGTAGAAGCGGCGGGCGCGCGCCTTGTCGAACGGCTCGCGCAGGTCGTCGTGCGAGGCGGCGCCGACCATCCGGCAGTTCTCGGGCGCGAAGCCCGAGACCTCGGTGCGGTGCGCGAAGTCCCAGGGGCCGAAGCACGACCAGCGGAAGTTCGGGTTCGGCGCCAGCGGCTCGCCGAAGTTGCGGCGCAGCTGCGCGTGCAGGACGCGGAACTCGTCGCGGTCGTTCGGGCCCTTCCAGCCGAAGCCGTGCCACAGGACGAAGCCCTTCTTCGACGAGGCGCGCAGCGGCACGCGGTTGTCGAGCAGCGTGACGTCGGGGCGATAGCCGGGGATGCCCATGACGTCGTGGATGCGCCCGCGCTGGACGATGGGGATGTCGAGCGGGAAGAGCGCGGCCACGCCCTCCTTCCGGAAGAGCGCCGGGTCGTCCATGACGACGCGCACCTCGACGCCCTCGTCGCGCCCGTGCTCGGCGAGCCAGCGCGTCATGCTCCACAGATCGGCCCCGAATGTCGTCGCCCAGACCAGGACTTTCATGGGGCGCGGATGATGGGCATCGGGCGTCGACCTGTCCATCCATTCCGACCGGGCGCGGCTCGGGTGTGGTAATGCGCTGGAGATGACGACTCCGACCCCCGTCTCGTCGGCTTCCGATCTGCACCCCGAGCGCGCCGCCGCCAGCGCCCTGGCCGAGGTCATCGAGCTGCGCGGCGGGCGCGAGCTGCGCCTGCCCGCGGACTTCGCCGTGGCCGCGCTGCGGCGGCTGTTGACGCTGCACCGCGCCCAGGGCGAGGTCGTCGAGGGGCCGTGCGGCGCCGAGCGCTGCGGCCGCGCGCTGGCCGCCGAGCAGTGGGCGGTGCGGCTGAAGGACGGGGTGGGCGTGCCGCTCAAGCTCTTGCGCACGTCGCACCGCCTGGCCTGGGCCGGGAAGGTCGGCGGCGACCTCGTCTTCGTCTATCCGAAGTACAGCGTGGCGCTGTCGGCCGCGCACGCGAGCCGCCTCCTGCGAGCGCTCGAGGACGTGAAGCCCGAGCTCGTCGAGGCCGACGGGCGGCCGGCCCCGTGGGTGCCGCTGCGCCACGTCGTCGAGGTGGTCGGCGCGCCGAGCGGCGAGGACGACGACGCCACCCTGGTGAGCGGCCCCGACGCGCTGCCGCCGGCGCCGGCCGAGGCCGCCGTCGGCGACGACGGCGCGACCTTCATCGCGTCAGACGACATCCGCCGCTGGTACGCCGAGGTCACGGCGCAGGTCGGCGTCGACGTGCCGCTGACGCTCGTGCGCGGGCGCCAGAACCGCCTCGGCTTCACCTCGGGCCGGGTGTGGTTCGACGCGACGTTCCGGCCGCTGCGCGTCCACCTCAACACCTGCCCGAACGCCGACAAGGCCGAGATCCTGGCGACCATCGTGCACGAGCTGGCGCACCCGCTGTCGCGTACCCAGGTCCACGGCGACGCCTTCAAGCGCACGCTGGTGGAGCTCGCGGCGCGCCTCTTCGGCGAGGCGTTCATGGCCGGCGCGCGCGCCCACCTCGAGCGCGGCTACACCATCGTCGACTACTGGGTCGCGACCGGCATCCGCGCGGCGCTGCGCGGCGGCGAGCCGCCGGCGGCGAAGGCCGGCGACGACGGCCAGCTGGCGCGCGTGCTGACCAAGATCCGGAAGCTGCGCGAGCTGGGCTCGAACCAGCTCGGCCTGCCCGAGGGCATCGCCGCCACCGCCACCGCCAACGACCTCACCGACTACGACCTCGGCGACTACGCCGTGCGCATCGACAGCGCTGGCTGCACGAGCAGACGGCTGATCGCCGCGGCGGTCTTCGAGGACGGCGCGCGCGGCGCCGCCTCCTCGCCCACGCCGTGGCGCGCTACTGCGACGTGTTCTCGCTGGCCTTCTCGGGCAAGGCGCGCATGCACTTCTTCGGGCGCCACTGCGACGTCATCGCCGCCGAGTACCTCTACTCGGTGGAGCGCGGCGCGCGCATCGAGCGCGAGCGCCAGGACCACCTGGCGCGCTGGAAGCGCCAGCGCCAGGTCGCCGCAGCGCCACCTCGGCCGGCGAGGACGCCGCGCGAGAAGACGAGCTTCTGCGACCGCGCCGCCATCGAGTTCCGGAAGAAGCTCGACGCCATCGACGCCGAGGATAGCGCGCCGTCGCGCGCCCCGGCGGGTCCGGCGCGCCCGAGGCCGACGACCCGCTCGAGGTGGCCGAGGCCTCGCGCGCGGCGAGCACGAGAAGCGCGGGCAGTCAGCTCGGGCGGCGGCAAGTCGTACCGCGAGAACGCCGCCGGCCGCGCCGTCGGTCGCGCGATGGAGGTCCTGCGCGGGCTCGACGGCGCCGGCCAGGCACCTGCTGCTTCCCGAGACGGTGATCAAGTCAGACGTGGCCCCGATCGAACAGGGCGCCTGTTCGGGACAGGCCGTCGACCGCCCCGATCGAACAGGGCGCCCAGGAGAGGCCGTCGACCGGCCCGATCGAACAGGGCGCTCGTTCGCGAGGCCGTCGACCGGCCCGATCGAGCAGGGCGCCTGTTCGAAGGAGCCCGTCGACCGGCGCCACCGAACAGCGCGCCTGTTCGACGGAGTCCGTCGACTGGCCCGATCGAACAGGCGCGCCGCGTAGCCCGACCGCGCGAGGTCAGGCCGTCGCGTGGCCGTCGTCGCCGCTCGCCGCGGTCGCTGGCGTCGTCGCCTCGGCGTCGGGCTCGCGCGCCGGCGCGCCGGCGGCGCGATGCCCGACCACCACCCCGTCGCCGCCCAGGAAGCGACCGACTCGCAGGATGTGGTTGTAGAGGTCGGACCACAGCGTACGCCCGACGCGCCAGCTCGCGCCGCGCCGGATCGGAGTCGCGGTCCGGATGAGCGGCAGCAGCTCGGTGGCGTCGGCCTCGGCCTCGTCGAGGTAGGCCTCGCTCACCGGGCTCTTGGCGCGCGCGTCGGGGTGGCGCCGCCACATGGCCAATCTGGCCGACGGTGTCCCGCGCACGTCGGCGGTGCCGCTGCCGGGGACCAGCGCCACGTCGGAGCCTCGACCGCGTCGTCCTCGAAGGCCGCGCGCCCACTTGCCGAGGAAGGCGTCGTGCGCGCGCATCTTCAGTTGCAGCTCGCGCTTGCGCGCCAGGACGCCAGTGTCGGCGCCGCCTTCCTCGATGACGTCCTGCGCCGCGAAGCCATGCTGCCCCCATCACCTCGCCGAGCTCGCGCTGCACGCGCTGCCAGGCGGCGTCGGAGAGCTCGCCCGGCAAAGGTGGGACGCTCGCGCCGAAGGTGGCGAGCAGCTCGCCGGTCAGCGCGATGGCCCAGTCGGCGACACGCGCGGACGCAGCAACGCGTCGGCCGCGAGCTGCGCCAGCGCCGCGGGCGCAGGTCGTCGAGGTGCTTGGCGGCGCGCTCGCGCCTGGCGCGGACGCGGGGGCCGAGGGTAGAGGTCGTCGTCGCTCTGGCCGCGAATCCCCGTGGATGCGACGCCAGTCTCGCCCGAAACGCCTGTCGTGCCGGACGCGCTGACGTTCGGTTGTCGGAGGGCCGGGAGCACCGGATGCGCCGATTCTGGCGCGTCCGCGCGGGCCGTCAAGGTGGGTCCTGGACCTCGTCCTCGGCCGTTACGCGCAACGAGGGCCTTCGCACCGCACGAAAGGCCGTTAACCTGCCCGTCGTGGAGCCGCCGTCAGTGCTCCGCCGTTCCGACTTGCGGGAGTCGAACATGCAGATCTGCTCGATCCCGGGGCGCGTGCCGCGCGGCCTCGGGGTGCTCGGCCGTGGTGTGGTGCTGGCCTCTGTCGTCGCCCTCGGCGCATGCGGTCGCTCGTCGACCACGGGGACGTCGGTGGCCGCCTCGCGGTCGGCGTCGCGCCGTTGAGCCTCGCCGGCGTCGGCGACGCCCGCTACCACTTGACCGTCTACGATGGGCCCGCGTCGGCCATCGGCGCGGGTGCGAGCACGGTGTGGTCGGAGCCCGGGCTGTGCGCCGATCGCTACGGCGACGGCGTCGGCGGCCTGAGCTACGTCGGCACCTGCGTCGCGCCGGGCGTGAACACCGTCGAGCTGGCCATCGAGCGGCTGTGCTCGGGGCCGTGCGACGAGGCCGGCACGACCGACCTCGACGACTGGCGGAACCCGTGTCCGGCCGGCTCGCCGTGCCGACTCGAGACCACCTGCGTCGAGAACGCCGACGCGCAGGTGACCTTCGATCTCACGATCATGCGCAAGGCCAGCCAGGGCTTCTTCGACATCGCCGTGTCGTTCGAGGACGCCTTCTGCTCGGCCAAGCTCGACTGCGGCGGCGACGATCCGCTGCTGCTGCTGCAGGACCCGACGAGCGGCGAGCGCGGCCCGACCGTGGCCTTCGGCTTCGCCTGTACCGCCGGTCCGGGCAGCGACACCGTGCTGAGCTGGCAGGACTTCCACATCGTCTGTCACGACGACGGCGGCCAGACCTACGACTACACCTTCGACCCGTCGGGCCACGGCATGCTCGGCGCCAACTTCCCGGCCTCGCTGCCGCGCGCCATCTTCCAGACCGCGGCCTACGCCGGCTCGGAGGACCTCACCGACGCCGACGGCCAGAGCTTCCGGAAGGGCTACTGGAACGTCGCCGTCGGCATGGACGAGGGCGTGCTCTCGGCGCTCGGGCTGAGCTGCTCGATCGACCTCACCGGCACCGCCTCCGACGGCGCGCTGGTCGGGGCCGAGCTGCCGCGCGATCGCGTCTACCCGAAGATCGTCTGGCACCAGGACCTCTACGTCGACGGCGTGCGCACCTGCCGCCAGAGCCCGCTCGATGGCGCCGACGGCGCCGTCGCGACCGGCTATCACCGCCCCGGCGATCCGCGCATGGCGCTGCCGCGCTGCTATCAGATCGCCAGCGACAGCTTCTGCAACCTGGCCATCGACGGCGTGTGCAAGGTCGGCGAGGAGGGCACCGTCGACTGCAACGGCGTGTGCGCGCCGAGCGAGACCGGCAGCGCCGACTGCGACGGCAAGTGCGGCCCCGGCGACGTCGTCGGCAGCGCCGACTGCGACGGCGTGTGCGCGACGGGCGAGGGCGGCAGCAGCGACTGCGACGGCGCCTGCGACGGCCTCGACGCCGCCGGCAGCGCCGACTGCGACGGCGCCTGCAACCTCGCCGACGCGGCCGGCTCGCCCGACTGCGACGGCGCCTGCGCCCCGGCCGACGAGGGCCCGACCGCCGACTGCGACGGCGTGTGCGGCGCGCTCGACGGCGTCGGCAGCCTCGACTGCGACGGCCAGTGCGACCCGCTCGACGCGCACCCGAGCGCGGACTGCAACGACGCCTGCGACGCCACCGACCCCGTCGGGAGCTCGGACTGCAACGGCCGCTGCGACGGCGCCGACAGCCTCGGCAGCCCCGACTGCAACGGCCACTGCGACGCGGGCGATGCGCGCCCGAGCGTCGACTGTGACGGCAGCTGCGCGAGCGACGACCAGGCCGGCAGCGCCGACTGCGACGCCGCCTGCGACGCCGGCGACGGCCTCGGCGGCCCCGACTGCGACGGCGCCTGCAGCGGCCTCGACCAGCGCCCGAGCGTCGACTGCGACAACGTCTGCGACGCGCGCGACGCGGCCGGCAGCGCCGACTGCATCGGCTTCTGCCGGACCGAGGACGCGCTCGGCAGCCCCGACTGCGACGGTCACTGCTCCGGCTTCGACGCGGCGCCGAGCCCCGACTGCGACGGCGTCTGCGGAACGTTCGACCTCCCCGCCAGCGCCGACTGCGACGGCCTCTGCGACGCCGACGACAGCCCCGGCAGCCCCGACTGCGATGGCGACTGCGACGCCGGCGACGCCGTCGGCAGCCCCGACTGCAACGTCGCGTGCGAGAGCGGCGACGCTGAGCCGAGCGCCGACTGCAACGGCCACTGCGAGCGCTGGGACTCGGCGAGCGGCCCCGACTGCGACACCCGCTGCGACGGCGGCGACATGCGCCCGAGCCCCGACTGCGACGAGCGCTGCGCGAGCGGCGACGCCTCGAACGGCCCCGACTGCAACGGCGCCTGCGACCCGCAGGACTTCCCGGCGAGCGCCGACTGCGACGGCAGCTGCGGCGCGCTGGACCTCATGGGCAGCGTCGACTGCGACAGCCACTGCGACGGCATGGACGACGCCACCAGCGCCGACTGCAACGGCGCGTGCGAGATGGGCGACGCCCAGCCGAGCGCCGACTGCGACGGCGCGTGCGGCGCGATGGACGCGCCGGGCAGCCTCGACTGCAACGCCGTCTGCGACAGCATGGACGCCGCGGGCAGCGTCGACTGCGACAGCCGCTGCGAGGGCGGCGACGCTCAGCCCGGGCCCGACTGCGACGGCGCCTGCGGCTCGATGGACCTGCCGGCCAGCCCCGACTGCGACGGCCACTGCGGCATGAACGACAGCCCGGGCAGCCAGGACTGCAACTCGTTCTGCGACGTCGACGACGCCCAGCCGAGCGCCGACTGCGACAGCGACTGCGACGCCGGCGACGCCCTCGGGAGCCCGGACTGCGACGGCTCCTGCGGTATGAACGACAGCTCGCCGAGCGCCGACTGCGACGCCCGCTGCCAGGCGGGCGACAGCTCGCCGAGCATGGACTGCAACAACGTCTGCGACTCGGGCGACGAGCCGGGCAGCCCCGACTGCGACGGCCACTGCGGCGCCGTCGACAGCGGCACCGGCATCGACTGCAACGGCGCCTGCGAGGCGAACGACGACGCCACGAGCGCGGACTGCGACGGCAGCTGCGGCGGCATGGACCAGGGTGGCAGCCCCGACTGCGAGGGCACCTGCGACGTCGGCGACCAGGCCGCGA
>JAXLYZ010000103.1:0-9093 GCA_046351155.1 Myxococcota bacterium | reverse complement strand
CAGCGCCTTCACCTCATCCCACGTCACCCGATTGGCCTGCTTGAACTGGCCGACCCGCTCCGCGTACGGCGAATAAACGGCGTCGAGCTCGGCCAGCGCCTGCTGGGCCAGCGACTCGGAGAGGAGCGGGCTCCACTCCGGCTTCGCCAGCTCCTGCTTCAGGCCGCCGACGGCAGCGGCCTCTTCGATGTAGGGCTTCGCCGTGTAGTAGACCGCGCCGGCGGCGAACGTGGCGTCGACCAGCGCCTGCCAGCGCGCGCCGATCGGCTTGCCGGCGAAGAGCGAGGCGAACGTCCGGAAGAGGTCGTTGAGGTCGCCGATCTTGCGGTCGAGCGCGACGTCGAGCGCCACGACCTCCTTCGGCCAAACCAGTGGGTCCGATCCGAGCTGCCCGCTCTTGAACCGCATGAGCAGCGACACGAGGTCAGCGTCCGCCTTCTGGCCTTCCTCGGCCAGCGCGCGCAATTCCGTCGCGCCCTCGGGAAGCTGTGTCAGCACATTCTTGAACGCCCACTGGCGCCGTCCGGGCGGCATGCGCCGCACCGCGATCCAATCCTCGACATCGTGAGTCTTCAATTTGCCCTCCATATGACGAATCCCGCCGCCGATCGGTCGGTCGCTCGGCGAGATTGGATGTGCGCGGACGGTGGATCGGGTTCGGCTCGCTGTCAATGGCGTGCGTGGCGAGGGTCGCTCGCGAACCGTGTCGTCCCTGAGAGCCTCATCGAGCTGGGCGAGCTGGCTCGTCGGGCGGTCGACGTCGCGTACGTCGGCCTTCCCGAGAGCGGATCGATGATCTGGACCGCCGACCAACGCGGCCAGTCGTGCGCCCAACTGTCTTTCCCGCTCACGCCCGGGTGTGGTCCGGTCTGGCCTCGCTGCGCACGCGCGCCGCCTTGCCGCTCTTGCCGCGCTCGACCCGCGCCACTGCGCGAAGTGCGATCGGCACCGGCGCGACGCCGGCCCGCTCGAGCGCCGCGGTGATGCCGGCGGTGACCGCCGCAGCGTCGACCTGCGCGGCGAGAGCGACGTCGACGCGCAGGCCGGAGGCCTCGCGTACGACCTGCCACTCGTGGCCGGTAGCAGCCTCCATCACCCGGTAGAAGACGACCGGATGCACGGCGACCTCGCCGCCGGCCTTGCCCGGTAGCCGCAGCGTCTCGTCCGCGCGCCCCTCGACGCCCGCCAGCAGCGCATATGGGCGTCCACAGGCGCACGCTCCGGCCTGCAGAATCGGCGCGTCGCTCATGGCGTAGCGAATGAGCGGCAGCGTCCGAGCGAAGAGCACCGTCACGAGCACGCGCGCGCCGGGTTGGCCGATGGGCACCGGGTGATCGCGCTCGTCGACGACCTCGCTGACGACGAGATCTTCGAACAGATGCAGGCCGCGATGGGCCGCGCACTCGCATGCGACGGTCGCAGTCTCGGTGGCGCCGTAGACATCGAACGGCTCACTACCGAAGGCCTCCGCGACGCGACGGCGAATGGCCGGCGTGAGGACCTCCGACGCGCACAAGATCGCCGTCGGTCGCAAGCGCATCCGCCCCTCGAGCTGCGCCTCGGCCAAGACGCCGGCCATCGATGCGTAGCAGACGAGGCCATCGTCGCTCGAGACCGTCGTCGGCTCGATCGCCGAGCAACGGCAGATCTTCCGCGGCGCTGACCACGCGTTCCTGTGGAAGCCGAAGCTTCGCATCCCCGACATCTACGAGGACGCGGACAACCAGCGCGCCTTCGGACGGTTCCTCGACACCTGCGCGTGCTGCACCGGCGGAGACGGGCTCGTCCAGGCCATCCGGGCACTGGACTCCCGCG
This sequence comes from Myxococcota bacterium, assembly GCA_046351155.1. Lineage (GTDB taxonomy): Bacteria > Myxococcota_A > UBA9042 > PHBI01 > PHBI01 > JAXLYZ01. The sequence continues at coordinate 7,278 of JAXLYZ010000103.1, read as the reverse complement.
GCATCAAGGGGCTCGGTCCGGCCGCCGCGAACCTCCTCTACTTCCTTCACCCGACCCATGTGCCGCCCTCCAACACGGCCATCGTCGCCGGCTACAACGCGCTCACCGGCTCGCGCGTGAAGCTCGGACGGTGGTCCGAGTACCTGGCGATGCGCGAGGGGGTCCTGCGCATGAACGCGGAGCATCGCGCCCTCCTCTCGAACGACCTCGGCGCCATCGGCGGCTTCCTGTTCGACGTCGGCTCCGGCCGCTACCCGGCCCCACCGGCGGCCGACGACGCCCAGGCCCAGGCGCGCTGGCGCGAAGACCTGGAGCGTGTACACGCCGACACGGCGAAGGACGCCAAGCGGCGCGACGCGGGACGCAGACCACACGCACACCGATATCCAGGGCTGGGTCCGCGACCTCGGCCGGGCCCTCGGATTCCGTGTATGGGTCGCGGCCAATGACCGGGGCCGACCACTCGGCGACGGCGTGCTCGGGGATGGATGCCTGGATCGAGCTGCCGGCCGCGCTCGGCCGGATTCCCGGCGCGGACACGGTCCGCCTCATCGACGTCCTGTGGCTCGACGAGGCCGACCACGTCGCGGCCGCGTTCGAGGTGGAGCACTCGACGTCGATCTACTCGGGCATCGTGCGCATGCTCGATCTCGCCTACGGCGCGCCGACCGCCGTGCGCGGCCTCTACATCGTCGCGCCCGACGCCCGCGAGGCCGAGGTCCGCGCGCAGCTCGCGCGCCCCGCCTTCCGAGCCATCGGCGAGCTCGCGCTGCGCTACGTCCCCTACGGCGAGCTCGAGCGGAACCGCGTCGCGATGGCGCGCTTCGGCCACGGCGTCGCGCCGCTGCAAGCGATCGCCCGCGACCTGTCGCCGGAGGTCGCGCCGCGCGACGTCGATGCGCTTCGCGGCGCGGCGCCCTCAGGTCACGGTCGCGCTCAGCTCCCAGATGCGATGGAAATCGGGTCGGTCGCCGCCGAGCGGGCCGGCAACGACATGCCGGCGCGCGTCGGGGGCCGTGCAGCGCGAAGGCGCCGACCTCGCCACGGCCGCGGCGGCAGCGCAGCCAACCGGACCCGAGCCTCGGCCCGCCAGCGTCCGCCATGGATCGACGCGGCGACGCGCAGCGGCAGGTCGTCGCGCACGCGCCGACGATAGCCCTGGAGCGCGAGGGCCAGCCAGTGCCCATGCGGCGAGAGCTCGAGCTCGACGTACGCCGCGCTCGGGTCGAACGGCGCGGCGACGATGAACACCTCGACGACCTCGAAGGCCCACAGCCCGTCGAGCGCCCGCGGCGGCCCCGGTGGCGCCGGGTCGCCGGCAAAGCGGGCGTCGACGGTCGCGACGAGGTCGCCCGCGGCCTCATCGACAGCGAGGTCGACGCGGGCGACGGCGGCACCGGGCGCGTGTCCCGGCCAGAGTCGATCGACGATCAGGGTGAGCATCGAACCATCTCGAGGCGCACGCCGCCCGCGCTCGTCAGGCTGGCGCGCGGGGTGGAGGTCGTCATCCGGCACCCCCGGACCAGAGGTGTCGAGGATCATGCCGCGCCGAGGTGCGCGTCAGGGCTCGGCCATGAGGGCAACGCGCGCCGATGAGGGACGCGATCGATGCCCGGACGCTAGCCGAGGGCGCGACGACAGACAAGCCCGCGCCGGCCGGGAGCGGCCGTGAACGGGCGGATTCGACCTGGTCCGCGCGATGCTCTCGAGCTTGACAGATCACGGCTGGGCCAGTTAGCTCCGGCCTGCATGCGTCGCCTCGCCACAACCCTCATCGCCATCGCGCTCGTCGCGGCCGCCGGGCTGAACGACGGCGGCTGGTCGATCTGGTGCTCGATGGCGCACGCGACGGTGGCGACCTGCTGCTGCGACGACGGCGACGAGGGTCCGACCGGCCCGGCGATGGAGATCGCCTGCTGCCAGACGCGCCACCACGACATCGACCAGGCCTCCGGTGAGGTTGCCGAGCGCGCGCCGGCGGTGCACGCGCCGGCGGTGCTCGACGTCACGCGCCCGAGCTTGCCGGCGCCGCGTGCGCCGACTGTCGAGCGGACTTCGTCCGTCGTCGCGGTGTCGCTGCCACCGCCAGCACCGTCTCGAAGTCTCCTCGCGACCTGGAACCGGTGAGTCGGAGTCGATCCTAGGGCGTCGCACGCCCTCGGCCCAGCACGCTCGGACGCCACGCGTCCGCGCCGTGTAATGCGCCGACCTCGCGTGCGTCGCTTCAGTGTTCGATGGTCCGCTGCTGTCTCTCCGAATCACGCGAGGAGTTCTCCATGCTCTCGTCTCGAGCTCTCGTTCCCTTGTTGATGTCGACCGGCCTGTGGGCCTGCGGCAAGAAGACCCCGACCGACACCGCGACCGCGCCCCCCACGACGACCGCGCCTCCCATGACGATGGCGCACGACCATCACGAAGCCAGCGACGACGCCGTCGCGCCCGCCGCGGCCGCGACCAAGTACACCTGCTCGATGCACCCGGAGGTCGTGATGGACCATCCGGGCCGGTGCCCGAAGTGCGGCATGACGCTCGTGCCGATGACCGCGGCCGAGCCCGCCCACGACCACGACGGCATGGCCGGCATGGGCCACATGGACGGCATGGGCGGTATGGCGATGGCCGGCAAGCCGAGCGACATCGAGGCGCGGCTGACGTTCGGTGCGACGCTCGAGGCGGGCAAGCCCGTGCCCGTTAACTTCGCCTATCGGCATCACACGTCGGACACGGCGGTGAGCGACATCGTGCCGTCGCACACCGAGCTCGTCCACCTGTTCGTCATCAGCGACGACCTCGCCACCTACGCCCACGTGCACCCCGAGGCCGCGGCCGCCCCCGGCGAGTTCGACCTCGCCGTGACCTTTCCGACGCCCGGCCGCTACCACGTCTATTCGGACTTCACGTCGACCGGCGACGGGCCGACCGTGACCGCGACCCCGGTCGAGGTGCCGGGCGCGGCGCCCGCGCCGGTGCCGCTGGTGGCCGACGCCGAGCTGGCCAAGGTCGTCGACGGGCTGAAGGTCGCGCTCACGCCGAGCCCGAGCCCGCTCGTCGCCGGCCAGGACGTCATGCTCACCTACCACGTCAGCGACGCGGCGAGCGGCGCGGCGGTCACCGACCTCGAGCCGTACCTCGGCGCCATGGGGCACCTCTTCATCCTGAACCGGGACCTCGCCCACCCCGACCACGCGCACCCGCAGGGCGCCGAGCCGGCGGCCGACGCGCGGGGCGGACCCGACATCATGTTCCACACGCACCTCGAGAAGCCCGGCCTCACCAAGCTGTGGCTCCAGCTCCAGCGCCACGGGCAGGTCGAGACCGTGCCGCTGGTCATCGACGTGCAAGCCGCGCCATGAGCGCCCCCACCACGGATCCCGTGTGCGGCATGACGGTCGTCCCCGGCTCGGCGCGCGGCGGGAGCGCCGAGCACGACGGCCACACCTACTGGTTCTGCAACCCGCGCTGCCGCACGACCTTCGAGGCGAACCCCGGCGCGTTCATCGCCCCGACCGCGCTCGCGCAGGTCGCGCATCCGCTGCACGCGGCGCACGCGGAGCATTCGGCACACGCGGCGAATTCGGCGCACGCGGAGCATTCGGCGCACGCGGAGCATTCGGCGCACGCCGCGCATCCGGCGCATACCGCGCCGGCGGCGGTCGCCGCACCGGCCGGCGGGGCGCCGGCCCGGTGGACCTGCCCCATGCATCCGGAGGTGGTCCGCGACGGCCCCGGTAGCTGCCCCATCTGCGGCATGGCGCTCGAACCGATGGAGCCCACGGCCGAGCCGACGACGGCGAGCTCCGCGCCATGAGCCGGCGGTTGGTGATCGCGACAGTGCTCACCGCGCCGTTGTTCACAGCGGGCATGGCCGACCTCGTGCCCGGACAACCGCTGCGCCAGGCCATCGCGCCGGCGGTGCTCGCCTGGGTCGGCATGGCGCTCGCCACGCCGGTCGTCTTCTGGACCGGCTGGCCGTTCTTCGAGCGCGCGCTGGCGTCGGTTCGGCACCGCGCGCTCAACATGTTCACGCTCATCGCGCTCGGCACCGGCATCGCCTGGCTCTTCAGCGCCGTGGCGACCATCGTCCCGGCGCCCTGCCGGCGGCCTTCCGCGGCCACGACGGCGCGGTGCCGGTCTACTGGGAGGCGGCCGCGGTCATCACCACGCTGGTGCTGGTCGGGCAGGTGCTCGAGCTGCGCGCGCGGCCGGACCTCCGCGGCGCTGAGAGCGCCCTGGCGCTCGCGCCCAAGACGGCGCGGCGCATCGGGCCGCACGGCGACGAGGACGTGCCGCTGGACGCCGTGGTGATCGGCGATCGCCTGCGCGTGCGACCGGGCGAGAAGGTGCCGGTCGACGGCGTGGTCGAGGACGGCGCGAGCCGGTCGACGAGGCCATGGTGACGGGCGAGTCGATGCCGGTCGAGAAGGCGCCGGGCGCGAAGCTCATCGGCGGGACCGTCAACGGGACGGGCGGGCTGGTCATGCGCGCGGAAGGCGTCGGCAAGGACACGCTGCTCGCGCGCATCGTGCAGATGGTCGCCGAGGCCCAGCGCACGAGGGCGCCCATCCAGGGCCTGGCCGATCGCGTCGCCGCCTGGTTCGTGCCGGCGGTCATCGCGGTCGCCGTGGTGACCTTCATTATATGGACGGTCGCCGGGACGCCGGCGTTCGGGCTCGTCAACGCCATCTCCGTCCTCATCGTCGCGTGCCCGTGCGCGCTCGGCCTGGCGACGCCGATGTCGATCATGGTGGCCACCGGTCGCGGCGCGCGCGCCGGCGTGCTCATCCGCAAGGCCGCGCGCTCGAGCGCCTGGCCGCGGTCGACACGCTGGTCGTCGACAAGACCGGCACGCTCACCGAGGGCAAGCCGACGCTCGTGGTCGTCGAGGCGGCGGCCGGCGGTCCGGTCGACGAGGCCGGGCTGCTCGGCCTGGTCGCGGCCCTCGAGAGGAAGAGCGAGCACCCGCTGGCCGCGGCGATCGTGCGCGGCGCCGACAGTCGCAAGCTCCCCGCGATCGAGGCGACGGCGTTCGCGTCGACGCCGGGCCAAGGCCTCCGCGGGACGGTCGACGGGCGCGCGGTCGCGGTCGGCAACAGCGCGCTCATGGGCACGATCGGCGTCGACGCGGCGCCGCTCCACCAGCGCGCAGACGCGCTCGGAGCCACCGGGCACAGCGTGATGCTGGTCGCCGTCGACGGCCGCGCGGCCGGCGTGGTCGCGGTGGCTGACCCGATCAAGGCGTCGACGCCCGAGGCGCTGACGCTCTTGCGCGCCGATGGCATCCGCGTGGTGATGCTGACCGGCGACAACCGCGTCGCGGCCGGCGCGGTGGCGCGCACGCTCGGGCTCGACGAGGTCGTGGCCGAGGTGCAGCCGGGCGACAAGGCCGCGGCGGTGGCGCGCCTGCAGGCCGAAGGGCGCGTCGTCGCCATGGCCGGTGACGGCGTGAACGACGCGCCGGCGCTGGCCAAGGCCGACGTCGGCATCGCCATGGGCACCGGCACCGACGTCGCCATGGAGAGCGCGGGCCTGACGCTCGTGAAGGGCGACCTGCGCGGCATCGCCAAGGCGCGCGCGCTGTCGCGCGGGACGCTGCGCAACATCCGCCAGAACCTCTTCTTCGCCTTCGCCTACAACGTCCTCGGCGTGCCGATCGCCGCGGGCGTCCTGTATCCGCTGGCCGGCATCCTGCTCGACCCGATGCTCGCGAGCGCGGCCATGAGCCTGTCGTCGGTGTCGGTCATCGCCAACGCGCTGCGCCTCCGGAGGCTCGCCCTATGAGACTTGTGAGGTCGCTGCGCAACGGTATCATCGTCGTCCTCGGCGCGAGCCTCGCCGCGGCCTGCGCGCCCTCGCGCGACGCGCTCTTCGATCCGGTGGCGCGCGAGGTCGATCGCCGCGTCGGCCGCGAGATCGGCTGGCACGAGTCGACCAAGAACGGGCCCCTGTCAGAGGCGGCGCAGACGCTCCTGCGCGAGCCGCTCGCGCTCGACGCGGCGGTGCGCCTTGCGTTGGCGCGGAACCGCCGCCTGCAGGCCGACTTCGAGGCGCTGGGGATCGCCGGCGCCAGCCTCGCGGCGGCCACCGTGCTGCCGCCGACCGAGGTCGACTTCAACTACAAGTTCGCCGTCTCCGGACCGGGCGGCGAGACCGAGCTGACGGTGGTGCAGGACGTCCTCGATCTGATCCAGCTCGGGCAGCGCCGCGGCATCGCCGGGGCCGAGCGCGACGCGGCGCGGGCGCGCGCCGTGGCCGCCACCATCACCCTCGTGGCCGCGGTCGAGACGGCCTGGTACGCGGCGGTCGCGGCCGTCCAGGAGCTCGAGCTGCGCCAGACCGCGCTCGACGCCGCGGCCGCCGGTGCCGAGCTCGCGACGCGCATGCACGACGCCGGCAACGCCAGCGACCTCGAGCTCGCGCGTCAGATGGACGTACGCGAGCAGGCTCAGCTCGAGCGCGATCAGGCCGAGGCGCACAAGGAGGAGCGGCATCTGGCGCTGGGCGTGCTGCTCGGGCTGCCGAGCGACGTCGGCCCATGGTCGGTCGTGGGCCGCCTGCCCGAGGTGCCGAAGGAGCCGCCCGCGCTGGCCGACCTCGAGGCCGCGGCGCTCGGCCAGAGCCTCGACTTGGCCGCCAACCACGCCGAGGCCGAGGCCGCCGCCAGTGCCTTGGACCTCGCCGAGGTGCGCGCCTGGCTGCCGACGCTCGGGCTCGGCGCGGCGCTGGCCAAGCGCGACGGCGAGGGCTGGGAGGTCGGTCCGTCCGTGCGCATCGGGCTGCCCATCTTCGATCATCAAGAGGGCCCGCGTGGGCGCGCCGAGTCGGAGCTGCGCCGCGCGCGCGATGTGGCCGACGCGCTGCGTCTCGAGGTCCCGGCCGCGGCGCGGCGCGCGCGGACGATGGTGCTCGCGGCCCACGCCGAGGCGACGCGCCTCCACGACGTGGTGCTGCCGCTCCGGAACGACATCGTCGACGAGCTCGTCCGCCACTACAACGCCATGAACGCGAGCACGTTCGAGCTCCTCGCCGCCAAGCGCGAGCTGGCCCTGGCCGGCTCGGCGTACGTCGACGCGCTGCGCCGCTACTGGAGCGGCATGTCTACGGTCGACGCGCTGCGGCGCGGCGTCCTGTCGCTGAAGGAGGCCCCGTGAGTCTCGGCCGCAATCTCAGTCGCCGCGCGCTGCTGCAGTCGGGCGTCGCCGCGGGCGCGCTGCTCGCGGCCACGCGCCTCGGGCCCGGCGCCGAGCCCGAGCCCCCCCCTCCGCCGGATCCGCCCGCACC
>JAXLYZ010000102.1:0-10287 GCA_046351155.1 Myxococcota bacterium | reverse complement strand
CGTCGCCGCGGCCGAGCAGGACGCGCAGGTAGCCGGTCGTGGCGTCGCGGTCGACCTCGACCAGGTCGAGGTGGCCGTCGCGATCGAGGTCGCCCAGCGCCAGATCGGCGAGCGTCGTCGCGCCCGAGGCGGCCGCCACGGCGAGCGGCGCGGCCAGGCTGCCGTCGCCGCGGCCGAGCAGGACCGAGGCCGAGGTGGCGCCGTCGGCGAAGTAGACCACGTCGGGGAAGCCGTCCTCGTCGACGTCGCCGACCCGCGGCGGACGGCTGGCGACGAAGGCCGCGACGCTGGTCGTGAGCGGCGCGGCGAAGCCGCCGTCGGGCTGGCCGAGGCTCACCGCGACCGTCGGCGAGGCGAGGTCGACGAGGTCGAGCCAGCCGTCGCCGTCGAGGTCGGCCAGCGTGGCCTGGTGCACCGCGACGTCGGCCTGCGCGCTCGGCGCGCCGAGGTGGAGGCCGTTGGCCAGCGCCAGCGCGGCCAGCTCGCCGGCCGCGCCGGGGCGGCCGCGCAGCGCGGTGCGGACGCGCAGCGCCACGCTGGCGTCGCGCGGCACGTCGCGCGCCGAGTCCCAAATAATGATGTGGCCGGCGCCGGTCGGGCCCGTGCCGAGGCCGAGCGCGCCGTCGCCGCCGAGCTCGCTGGCGGTGGTGGCCGGGCGATACGGGCCGCCGTCGACGGCGACCTCGAGCGCCACGTCGACCGGCGCCGACTGGGCCTGGGCCAGGTCGAAGCCGACGCGCACGCAGCCGGACGGCGGCGAGGCGAGCGCGACGGCGGCGGCGCTCGGCGCGCCGAGCACGGTGAAGCTGGCGACGGTGGAGATGGTGCCGACCGCCGACGGCGTGACGATGCCGATCGGGCCCGAGGTCGTCCCGGCCGCCACCACCGCGGTCGCGCGCGTGGTGCTCAGGCGGTGGAAGGCTGCCGCGGGCGTGCCGTGGAAGCTCACCGCGGTGAGCGTCTCGAGGTCGACGCCGACCAGCGTGACGACGTCGCCGGGCTGGCCCGAGGTCGGCGCGAACGAGGTCACGCGCGGCGCGCGCACGTAGGTGAACGAGGCCGCGGAGGCGCGCGTGCCGCCCGGCGTCGAGACCTGGATGGGGCCGGTGGTGGCGCCCGAGGGCACGATGGCGGTGATGCGCACGTCGGAGTCGACCGTGAACGACTTGGCGGCGGTGCCGTTGAACGAGACCGAGGTCGCGTCGGTGAAGAACTGACCGCCGATCTGCACCGCCAGATCGCCGCCGCCGAGCTGCGGCGAGAAGCCGAGGATGGTCGGCGGCGGCGTGAAGGTGAACTGCGCCTCCGAGGTGGCGGTGCCACCGCCGGTCGTGAGGCGTACGAGCCCGGTGTGCGCGCCGGTCGGGATGGTGGCGGTGACGTGGCCGTCGTCGACGAAGGTGAAGGCGGCCGCGGTGCCGCCGACGCTGACCGCGGTCCGCCGCTGAGCGCCGTGCCCTGGATGGTGATGACGGTGCCGACGACGCCGCTCGCCGGCGCGAACGAGCTGATGACCGGCGCCGGGATGAAGGTGAACGGCGTGCCCGAGGTGGCGGTGCCGAGCGGCGTCGTGACGGTGACCGGGCCGGTGGCGGTGCCGGCGGCGACGACGGCGCTGATGCGCGTCGGGCTCTGGACCTCGAAGGACGCGGCCGCGGTGCCGCCGAAGGCGACGGCGCTGACGTCGACGAAGTCGGTGCCGTCGACGAGCACGGCGCGACCGACGCCGCCCGCGGCCGGCGACAGCCCGACGATGGTCGGCGCGAAGCGCACGGTGAAGTCGGTGGCGGAGGCGACCGCGCCGCCGAGCGTGGTGACGGCGATGGGTCCGGCGGTGGTGTCGGCGGCGACGACGGCGCTGATCTGCGTCGGGCTGTCGACCGTGAACGACGCGGCGGCGGTGCCGTGGAAGCTCACGCCGAGCGCGCTGTCGAGGTCGGTGCCGGTGATGACGACGCGCGTGCCGATGGGTCCGGCGGGCGGATCGAAGGCGGTGAGGGTCGGCGCCGGGACGAACGTGAAGGCGGCGCTCGAGGTTGCGCTGCCGCCCGGCGCCTGGACGTGGATCGGGCCGCTCGCGGTCCCGGCCGCGACCACGGCGCTGATGGCGACGTCGGAGGTGACCTCGAAGGAGGCCGCCGGGATGGCGCCGAAGGCGACCGCGCTGGCGCCGGTGAAGCCCGAGCCGTGGATGACGACGCTCGCGCCGAGGCCGCCGGCGCCGGGCGTGAAGGAGTCGATGACGGGCACCGGCGGGATCACCGTGAAGGCGTTGGTGCTGGTCGCGCTGCCGTTGGGGGTGGTGACGGTGATCGGGCCCGAGGCCGTCCCGGCCGCCACCACCGCGGTGATGGAGGCCTCGCTCACGACCGTGTACGACGCGGCCGGGGTGTCGCCGAAGCGGACGGCGGTGGCGCCGCTGAGGTGGGTGCCGCTGATGCTGACGCTGGCGCCGACCAGCGCGGAGCTCGGGCTGAAGCCGGTGAGCGTCGGCGCGAACAGCATGCGGAAGGCGTCGCGCGAGGTGGCCACGCCGCCCGGGGTGGTCACGCTGATGGGCCCGGTGACGCTGCCGGCGGCGACGACGGCGCTCACGCTGGTGTCGCTCACGACCGCGAACGAGGCGGCCGCGAGCCCTCCGAACGAGACCGCGCTGGCGCCGGTGAGGTGCGCGCCGCTGATGGTGACGGTGGCGCCGGCCAGGCCCTCGCCGGGTGTGAAGCCGGAGATGCTCGGGACCGGCACGACGGTGAAGGCGTCGCTCGAGGTGGCGGTGGCGACCGGCGTGGTGACGGTGATGGGGCCGCTGCTCGTGCCCTCGGCGACGACCGCGGTGACGCTGCTGTCGCTCACGACCGTGAAGGCGGTGGCGGTGCCGCCGATGGCGACGGAGGTGGCGCCGGTGAGGTGCGAGCCGCTGATGGTGACGACGGTGCCGACCGGACCGGAGGCGGGCGCGAAGTCGAGGACGGTCGGCGTCGGCAGCACGGTGAAGGCGTCGCTGGTGGTGACGACGCCGCCCGGCGTGGTGACGGTGACGGTGCCGCTGAGCGTGCCGGGGGCGATGACAGCGCTCAGCGAGGTGTCGCTCACGACCGCGAACGAGGCGGCCGCGAGGCCTCCGAACGAGACGCCGGTGGCGCCGGCGAGGTGGGCGCCGGTGAGGGTCACGGTAGTGCCGACCGGGCCTTCGCTGGGCGCGAAGGACTCGAGCGTCGGCGGCACGAGCACGGTGAAGGCGTCGGCCGAGGTGGCGGCGCCGCGCGGCGTGGTCACGCTGATGGGGCCGCTCGAGGAGCCGGCGGCGACGACGGCGACCAGCGTGCGATCGGCGGCGACCGTGAACGACGCGGCCGGGGTGCCGGCGAAGGCGACCGCGCTCGTGCCGGTGAAGTCGGCGCCGTCGATGAAGACGGTGGTCCCGACCAGGCCGGCGCTCGGGGTGAAGCCATGGATGGTCGGCGCCGGGCGCACGGCGGCGTCGCCGCAAGCCGAGACGGCGACCACCCCGATCGACCCGAGGAGCAAACAGAGAGCACCGCGCATGCTGTCTCCAACGACCATGTGACGGGGGCCGCCATCGCCCGCCTCGGCGAGCCACGTCGGGCGCGGATGATCTTGGGTCCCCCGACCCAGGTCAAGGCTCGCGTGCTATGCTCGGTTGCATCGCCCGCGTGGGCCTCTGCCAGGAGTCGAAGATGCCGCGTCTCACCTCACCATTGTCGGTCCTCGTGCTCGCCCTGCCCTTCGCCCTCGCCGCCGCGTGCGGCGGCGAGTCGTCGGCCGGCGGCGCCGACTACCCGGGCACGGCCGACGGCGCCAAGGCCATGGTCACCGACATGCTGAAGGGCGACATGGCGGCGATCGCCGCCAAGCTCAAGCCGAGCAAGGAGGACATCGCGGCGATCTACGACGCCAGCGTCGTCGACGCGGTGAACGAGCACGTCGAGAAGATGTTCGCCGAGCTGGGCGGCGTCGGCGCCAAGGAGGGCCAGAGCGAGGTGGTGTTCATGGCCGCCACCAGCGAGGACTTCAAGGCCGGCAACGACGCCGCCAAGAAGTTCCCCGGCGGCTACGCGCGCATCGCCGACAAGCTCAAGCCGGGCGTCACCTTCTACGCCTGGAAGTACGTGAAGCCGGGCGAGTCGAGCGGCATGGCCTTCGACGGGCTGGTCTTCGTGAACGGCCACTGGGTGTGGATACCGAAGTCGTTCCGCGCGATCATGAAGGCGGGCGGCTGACGCGCGCGGCCGGATGGGCTCAGGGCGCGTCGCTCCGAGGCCTGCGCCGCGGGCGGGTGCGGCACCGGCGTGAAGCGCGTCGGCTCGCCGAAGTGGGCGTTGGGTGCGAACCAGGCCACGCGCGCCGCGTAGTCGAAGACGACGGTGAACTGGCGCAGGACCTCGTTGCCGATCGAGGCGTCGAGGTCGGGCAGCGCGTTGAAGCCGCCCTTGGTGGTGGGCTGGCGCGCGACGACGTGGTCGAGCGCGGCGCGCGGGCTCCAGGCGAGGTGGCCGACGGCGCCGAGGCGCGCCGGGATGGCGCCGCCGATGCCGACGCCGGTGACCTGCGCGGTGGCGTCGGGGAAGGCCGCGGCGATCTCGGGGTGGGCCAGGAAGGCGGTCATGATGGTGAGCGACGAGCGATCGCCGGTGTCGATCAGCACGCGCGCCGGGACGCCGTCGATGGTGGCGGCGATGACCGGCTTGTCGGCCACGAGCGTGAACGGGACGCGGTCGAAGCCGGCCACGTCCGCGGGCGCCACGCCGTCGAGGAGGTCGAGGCGCAGGCCGGCGAAGTCGATGCGCGCGGCGTAGCGCGAGAGCACCTCGAAGCCGAAGAGGCCGTCGAAGGCGGGCAGCGCGAAGGCCGCCTGGATGGGCGACACGTCGAGCACCATGAAGTCCTGCTGGGCGAGCTCGAGCGCGCCGAGCTGGAAGTGCGCGACGCGCGCGGTGGCGTAGGCGACCTGGCCCTCGCCCGCGCCGGTGGTCGAGCCGGCCGCGACGCTGGCGAGGCCGAGGCGCTCGGCCAGGGCCGGCGTCACCATGTTGGCGCCGCCGGTGTCGAAGGCGAACACGAAAGGACCTTGATGATCGACGAAGGCGTCGACCCAGATGCGGTTGTCGACGAGCCGGAACGGCAGCGACGCGACCACCGGGCTGGCGAGCGCGCTGGCGGCCGGCGCGGGCGCGTGCGGCGCAGGCGTGGCGGCGCAGGCGGCCGCCAGCGGACCGGCCAGGAGAGCGGCGACGAGGGGCGGGCGCGAGCGCGTGGGCGGCATGACCTCCGAGTAGCGCTTCGGGCGCCGCGGCGCAACGCGGTGGCCTGGCGCGGCCGGGCGGCGAGGGTTAGGCTGCGCGCGTGCCGAGCACGATCTCCGACGACGACGCCGAGGCGATCGCCATCCCGTGGGAGGGCGACCCGCTGGCCGGGCTGTGGCTCGAGCCGCGCGGGGCCAAGTGGCTCTACGTCTTCGCACACGGCGCCGGCGCGGGCATGCGCCACCCGTTCATGGCGACGATGGCCGCCGCGCTGGCCGAGCGCGGCATCGCCACGCTGCGCTGGGAGCAGCCGGCCATGACCCGCGGCGGGCGCCGACCGGACCGACCGGCGGCCGTCGAGACCATGGCGCGCGCGGCCTGCGAGCATGCGCGCGCGCTGCGCCGAAGGCGCGCCTCGCGGCCGGCGGCAAGTCGATGGGCGGGCGCATGACCTCGCTCACGGCCTCGCGCGCGCCGCTCGACGGCGTCCGCGCGCTGGTGTTCCTGGGCTTCCCGCTGCACCCCGCGGGTCGGCCCGGCGTCGAGCGCGCGGCGCACCTCGCGGCCGTCGACCTGCCCATGCTGTTCGTGTCGGGCACGCGCGACGCGCTGGCTGAAATCGGGCTGCTGCGTCAGGCGTTGTCGCCGCTGCCGCGCGCCCGGCTCCTCGAGCTCGACGGCGCCGACCACGGCCTGGCGCTGCCGAAGCGCGCCGGCATCGACCCCATCGCGGTGGCCGCCGACGCGGTCCGCGCCTTCCTCACCAGCTTGTGATCCCCGCGCGCCCGGCGCCCCATCAGGAGTCCTCCGCATGCGTCGCTTCGCCCTGACCCTCGTCGTGTCCGCCCTCGCCACCAGCGCGTGCGGCAAGAAGGCGCCCCTCCACCGCCGACCACCGCGCCGACGACCGCCGCGCCCGCCACCACCCCGCCCGCCACCGTCGCGGCCGAGGACGCCGGCGTCGTCGCCGCCGCGCCCGACGCCGCCGCGCCCGCGCCCGAGCCGAGCGCCGATGCGGCCGCGCCCGCGCCCGAGCCGACCGCGGATGCCGCCGCGCCGAGCGAGCCGGCCGCCGCCGACGCCGCCGCGCCGAGCGAGCCGACCGCCGCCGATGCGACCGCGCCGAGCGCGCCCGACGCCAAGACGCAGGCGCTCGTCGAGCAGGCCAAGCAGCTCGTCGCGACCTGGCTCGCGGCGCAGAACGGCGCCGACTTCGCCGCCTACTCGGCGCTCTACGCGCCGCGCTTCATCGGCGTGAAGCGCTCCGGTCCGCGCGAGCGCACCTTCCACCGCGCCGGCTGGATGACCGACCGCGGGCGCATGTTCAAGCACGCCATGACGGTGAAGGCCGACGACATCGCCGTCACGGCCTCGTCGGAGACCGCCATCGTGACCTTCGTCCAGACGTGGGCCTCGGGCACCTACCAGGACACCGGCAAGAAGCAGCTCCTGCTCGTGCCCACGAAGGAGGGGCTGCGCATCGCGCGCGAGGAGATGCTGACGTCGGCCCTCGACGCGGTCGGCGGCCAGGCCAAGGCCATCGCGCCCGACGCCTTCGCGCCCATCATCGCCGCGGCCAACGAGGGCTACGTGGTCCTGCCCGACGGCGACGGCGACCTCGCCGCGATCGCCGCGGGCAAGCCGACGCTCGCGCAGCGCTCGAGCCGACGACCGTCCTGCGCGACGTCGACGCCGCCAAGGCCAGCCCCGAGCTGCGCGCCTGGGTCGGCAAGAAGGTCACGACCGAGACCGGCTGCACCGGCTCCATCGACCGGCTGGTGCTGGTCGGCCGCTACGTGCCGCACTTCGGCACGGTCCAGCACTGGGACGGCACCGACACCGGCGACGGTCCGACCACGCCGCTCACCGACGATCAGATCGCCGCCGAAGCGTGGGACGGCTCGGGCATCGACGTGCAGCTCACCGGCCACCTCACCGGCTGCTCGCACGGCACCTGGGTGCGCGACCCGTCGAAGCCGGCGCCCGACATCTACGCCGACGACGCCGGCGACGCCAAGCTCAGCGCCGCGCTGCTGGCCGAGTTCCGCGGCCTCGACGGCTGGAAGGCCATCCAGGCCGAGGCGAAGGACGCCGACCCGCCCGTCACGTCGAAGACGTGGACACCTGGGAGGACGCGTCGCCGGCCGTGCACGTGTGGACCGACGAGAAGAGCGGCCGGTCGTTCGCGCAGGTGGTGGCCGAGGCCGGCACCGGCTGCGGCGCCTTCGGCGCGTCGTTCGGCGCCCTCTTCGAGGTGAAGAACCGCGCCGGCAAGCCGACCTTCGTGCTGCTCTCCGACCCGCAGGGCGGGCCGACCGGCGAGGTGCGCGAGGTGGTCGACCTCGACGGCGACGGCGACGTCGAGATGCTGCTCGAGGACGGCCTCATCCAGCGCGTCGGCCCGGTGTGGCAGCAGACGCTCGACCTCGCCCCGCCGAACTTCGACTGCCCCTGCTGAGGCGACGGCAGGCCGCGGTCAGCGCGCGCGGGCGCGCGCGACCGGGATGTGCGCCGGCGGCCCGAGCAGGTCGCCCGGCGCCTCGCCGAGGGCCAGCGTGGCGCGCAGGCGCGCGAGCTGCGCCACCAGCCCGGGCGGGTTGTACTCCCAGTGCCAGCCCTCGGGCAGGTACGGATAGAAGCCGAAGCGGCGCGCGTGGCGCGCGAGCCAGGCATAGGCCGGCGCCGCCAGCGAGCCGCGCTTGCCCAGGCGATAGAGCCCGAGGTCGAGGGCGAAGCCGGTGTGGTGGGCGCTGGCGCCGGGCTTCGCCGTCCACTTCATCTGCAGGCGCGCGAGGTCGCGCTCGGAGAGCGCGGGCAGCCCCGCCTCCTCGCGCAGGCGGCGGCGCTCGTCGAGGCGATAGGCCCACACCTCGGCCTGCAGCGCGACCGAGCGATAGGCCGAGTGGATGGCCAGGTCGCGCGCGTCGAGGCCGTCGGCCACGGCCGCGTCGCGCATGCGCGACCACGCCGCGAAGGCGATGACGTGCGGCCGCGCCGGGTCGACGTCGGCCGGCACCAGCTCGACCTCGAAGCACGGCTCGCCGAAGACGCGCGCGCGCACGCGCCGCTGATAGAGGCCGAGCGGCCCGCGCCGGACGCCGCTCACGACCTGCTCGGCCGCGAGCGTGCCGACGAGGTCGCACGGCCTCCGTGGCCACCCGCCGATCGGCGCCGGGTCGCCTCGCGCCATGCTCAGGCCACGTCGACGGCGATGTCGATCCAGCGCGCGATGCGCGCCTCGTCGGCGCCCCTCGAGATCGAGCTGGTGCGTGAAGTAGGCCTCGGGGATCACCTCGCCCTGCGCGGCGCGGATCTCCGTATAGCGATCGATGGCCGCGCGCATGGCGATGCGCTCGGCCGCCTCGTCGTCCTTGCAGGCCTTCATCTGCGCCGGCAGGTCGGCGAAGACGCGCGCCAGGTCCTTCTTCAGCTGGGCCTTGGTCGGCGCCACCGGCGTGGCCCCGCCCAACGCGTCGCGGATGGCCGCCACCACCGCGGCGCCGCCCGGGCGCGCCGCCAGCGCCGGCAGCGCCTCGGCCTCGACCCAGGCGCGCTCGGACGCGAGCCAGCTCGCGGCCAGGGTCCCGACCGAGCGGCTCGGCAGCAGCATGGCCATGACGTGGGCCGTGCCCGCGGCGCGAATGGTGCCGAGCTCGGCGATGGCGCGCTCCTGCCACCACTTCGGGTAGGTCTTGAGCTTGGGCGTCGCCGCGAAGAGCAGCTCGGGCCCCACGACATAGACGGCCTGGGCCGTGTCGTCGAAGGGCAGGCTGCCGGCGACCAGCTCGCGCGCCAGCGCCTGGTCGCGCCGCTGCAGCGCGATGGCCAGCGCGTCGTAGGTGTCCTCGACCGGCGCCTGGTCGTCGGCCAGCGCGCGCAGCGTGGCGGCGAAGCGCGGCAGGCGCTTGTCGCACTTCAGGAGCGGCTTCACCAGCGCGCGCCAGCGCTCGGCCGGCAGGCGCAGGCGGAGCCAGCCGACCTGCGGCACGAGGCGCCGCAGGTTGGCGTTCTCGTGGTCGATGAAGAAGGCGTCCTTGCCCCACAGCGCGAGGTCGCGCGCGCCGCGCACGAGGTGGTCGATGGCCGCGGCCGCGACGACGTCGGTGCCGAGGAAGGCCTCGAACCACAGCAGCGTGTCGCGGATCCGGAAGTCGTAGGTCTCGTCGCGCTTGCTCATGACGCCGTACTTCACCTCGAGCACGCGCCGGAGCAGCGCCTCGTCGACGGCGCCGTCGCTCGCGAACGCGGCCTTGATGGCGTCGACCTCCTCGAAGGGATGGAACGGGGTGCCGAGCAGCACGAGGCGCGCGACCTCGCGCGGCAGGATGGTCGGCAGGTACGGGTCGAGCGCCTGCAGCGCGCCGAGCGCCTGGCGCCTGGCCGCGCCCGCCGGCACGACCTCGTCGTCGAGCACGCGCAGGTTGGGCCAGCCGCGGGCGAAGAGCTCGTCGAGCGTGCGCGTGAAGGCGAGCTGCCCCGGCTCGCGATCGTCGCCGGCGCCGCGCCCGGGCACCGGCATCGCGGCGACCTCCTTCTTCGGCGCCTTGCCGGCCGGCGCGGCTTTGGGGGCCTTGCCGCCGGCCTTGCCCGGAGGCGCGCCGCCGACCTCCGCGTAGCCCTTGCCGAGCTTCTCGCGCACGAGCTTGTCGGCCTCGTGCGCGGCCGCGGCCGCGTCGTCGAACGGCTTCGCCTTGGTCTGGCCGTCACTGCCGATGCGGCCGAAGCGCACGACGACCTCGGCGCCGCGGACCTCGACCTCCCAGAACTTCGACGCGCTGCCCTCGACGAGCTCGAATCTTCGCATGGGCGCGAAGCTATCACGGCGCGGTCGCGCGCGCCTGGCGAGGCTGCTAGTCTCGGCGCGTGCAGAAGCGCATCGATCTCCGGACGACCCGCGCCGTGCTCGCCTGGGTGCTCCCGAGCATCGGCATGGCGCTGGCAGGCATGCTGCTCGTGCGCGGCCTGGTCGTGCCCGAGCAGCTCATGGCCTCGAACGACACGGTCGGGAGCTACCTCCAGACGG
>JAXLYZ010000101.1:0-12988 GCA_046351155.1 Myxococcota bacterium | reverse complement strand
TCTCGCCGGTGATGTCGCGGAAGGTGCGGCCGAAGGTGCCGAGGCTGGTCCAGCCGGTCTCCATGGCGATGTCGGTGATGGGCAGGTCGGTCTCGCGGAGCAGCGCCGTGGCGCGCTCGATGCGGCGCGTGAGCAGGTAGCGATGCGGCGGCACGCCGAAGGCATCCTTGAAGGAGCGCGCGAAGTGCGCCTCGGAGACGCCGCTCACGCGCGCCAGCCGCGCCACCGGCCACTCCTCGTGCGAGGCGGCGTCCATCCGGTCCTTGGCGCGCAAGAGGCGCCGCAAGAGCTCCGGGTCCTGTCCCGTACGACCGCTGCTCACGACCCGTCCTGATGCATCACCGCCAGCACTCGAGCCTCCATCCGGGGCCGCGCTCGCCTTGCCAAGAGCCCGATCCTACGGGAGCATGAAGCCATGCAGGCGAGCATCGATCACGTGGTGTTGTGGGTCGACGACGTCGAGCGCGCAATCACTTTCTACACTGCGATCGTGGGATGCGAAGGCGTGCGGCTGGACGAGTTCAGGGCCGGCAAGGCCCCCTTTCCGAGCGTCCGCGTCGGCGACGGGGCCATCCTCGATCTGATGGCGCGCCAGGCGGCGCGCGCGCTCGACGCGCTCGCGGCGCGGCCGGGCTCGGCCGGCCATCCGGTCAACCATGTGTGTCTGGCGCTCTCGGCCGCGGAGCTGGCGGCGCTCAGGGCGCGGCTCGACGCGAACGGCGTCGTCATCGCCGGCGAGATGCAGCGGTCGTATGGCGCTCGCGGCTTCGGGCGCGCCTGGTACTTTCACGACTCGGAAGGCAATGTGCTCGAGGCGCGCACCTATGATCCTTGATAGGAGGAGCTGGCCATGACCTCACCCGCGGTGGCGATCGCCGGAGGCGGTCCGACCGGGCTCATGCTGGCGGGCGAGCTGGCGTTGGCCGGGATCGATGTCGCGGTCTTCGAGCGGCGCCCGGACCAGTCGCTGGCCGGGACGCGCGCCGGCGGCCTGCACGCGCGCACCCTCGAGGTCTTCGAGCAGCGCGGCATCGCCGAGCGCTTCCTCGCGCAGGGCCAGAAGGCGCAGGTCGCGGGCTTCTCGATGATCCCGCTCGACATCAGCGACTTGCCGGCGCGCTACAACCACGGGCTGGCGCTGACGCAGAACCACATCGAGCGCATCCTCGCCGGCTGGGTCCGCGAGCTGGGGGTGCCCATCCACTACGGCAACGAGGTCGTCGGCTTCGCGCAGGACGAAGCCGGCGTCGACGTCGCGCTGGCCGGCGGCCAGTCGCTGCGGGTGCAATATCTCGTCGGCTGCGACGGCGGCCGGAGCCTCGTCCGCAAGGCCGCCGGCATCGACTTCCCCGGCTGGGACGCGACGACGAGCAACCTCATCGCCGAGGTCGAGCTGGCCGAGGAACCGCCCTGGGGCATGCGCCGCGACGCGCTCGGTCTGCATGGGCTGAACAAGACGCCGGGCGGCGGGCCGGTGCGCGTGCTGGTGACCGAGCGCCAGGTCAGGACGGTCGGCGCCAAGGGCGAGCCGAGCCTCGCCGACCTCAGCGAGGCGCTCATCGCGGTGTACGGGAGCGACTACGGCGTCCACAGCCCCACCTGATCTCGCGCTTCACCGACATGACGCGGCAGGCCGCGGCCTACCGCGAGCGACGCGTCCTGCTAGCCGGCGACGCCGCGCACGTGCATCCGCCCGACGGCGGCCAGGGCCTCCAGCTCGGGGGTTCAAGACGCCGTGAACCTCGGCTGGAAGCTGGCCCAGGTGGTGCACGGGAGATCGCCGCCGAGCCTGCTCGACAGCTACCACGCCGAGCGCCACCCGGTCGGCGCGCGTGCGCTCCGCAGCGCGATGGCCTCAGTCGCGCTGCGCAGGGACGACGAGCGCACGAAGGCCCTGCGCGAGATCGTGAGCGACCTGCTCACGCTGGACGAGGCGCGCCGACGGCTCGGCGCCAGGCTGTCGGGGCTCGACATCCATTACGACCTCGGCGCGGGCCACCCGCTGCTCGGGCGGCGCATGCCCGACCTCGAGCTGGTCACGGCCGACGGCCCGGTGCGGCTCTACAGCCTGCTGCCGCGGCGCGGCCGCTGCTGGTGGAGCTCGTCGAGCCCGGCTTCGACCTCACGCCGTGGGCCGACCGGGTGCGCGCGATCCACGCCCGCTATTTTGGCACATGGGAGCTGCCGGCGCTCGGGCCGGTCGCGGCCCCGGCGCCGTGCTGATTCGGCCCGACGGCTATGTCGCCTGGGTGGGAGACGAGGCTCACGCCGGGCTCGCCGACGCGCTCACGACCTGGTTCGGAGCCCTGCCGCGGCGTAGCGGTCCGACGTTCGGGAGCGTTCGGGCGCGATCAGGCCGGCTCGCGGAGCTTGCCGTTGGCGGCCAGATCGGGATCCGTGCACGCGGAGAGATCGAAGCAGCAGGGCCTGCGCTTCCCGCTCTCCAGCTTGGCGATGCTGACCGCGACGCGTCGCGCGCGGGTCTCGGGGTTCTTGGTGGCGTTGACCCAGCGAACCCACTCCCAGCGCGCCATCGGCGTGATGTCTTTCCATGCGTCCTGGATCGCCTGGGGGGCCGCCGCCAGCGCCGCGCGGAGATCGGCGGGAACTGCTCGGCTCCGGCCACCCTTCGTCGGCTCGACCACGAGGGTCGCGCTGTCGCCGGCCCGCACGCCGGCCGCCTTGCGGCGCGCGTCGACCTTCATCCAGTGGCCGGAGGCGCCGTCCGGCTCCAGCACGGTCTCGAAGTCGCGGCCGTTGATGGTGCCGCGCACCGCCACCTGTCCGCGCGACGGCAACCGCGCGGCGCCGCCGCGGGCAGTCGCCGGATGGGTCGATCCGGGACGGTGTCGAGCGTGGCGTCGAAGCGGATGGGGCGCTCGCGGTCATGGCAGTCTCGTCTCCTCGCGGACGGAACCTGTCAACTGAATGGCAACCCGGTGGGTGGCTGTTCGAGCGGGCCGACCTCGGGCAAGATGCCGGCGTGAGCACCGACCACCCGGCCTACCTGTCGTTCCTGCCTCGTCCCCTGCTGGCCGCCCTGGACGCGGTCGCGGAGCCCGTGCCGGCGGTGCCCGGGCTGCGCGTGGCGCCCGGGCTGCGGGCCGAGTTCCCGCGCTTGGAGAGCGACGCGACGCTCGCGCTGGTGGTCGAGGTCTTCCGATCGGTGCGGGTGAGCGCGGGCGTATGGGGGGGGCGCGCCAGCGACCGGGCCTTCATCGACGCCGAGACGCTGGCCGCGGCCGAGCGGAACCGCGGCAAGCGCGCCGACGACCCGAGCTGGGACACCGTCATCGGCAAGGCCGACGCCCACGGCCGCGTCGTCATCGGTCGGCTCGAGACGGCGATCGACGCGGTGCCGGTCGACGTGCCGCCGTTCATGCGCGGGTCGCAGGTGACGCTGTTCGGGCCGCCCGACTCGGCGCGGCTGGCCATCAACGCCATGAACGCCGTGCATCGTCGGCGCGCCGACGAGCCGCCGCTCGTGGCCGAGCTGGTGGCGGCGTCGGGGCAGGTGCCGCGCTGGGGCGCCGACTCCGAGGACAGCAAGACGCCGCGCATGCGCGACCTGCTCACGGCGAGCGAGAACCTGGCCGGCTGCTTCGACGGCACGCTGCGCTTCGAGGACCCGAAGAGCGGCAAGGTCTACGCGCTGGCCGACGACGGCCGGTCCTTGCCGGTGAAGCGCGTGGCCGGGCTGGCGCTGCCCGACGGCCACCACCTGTTGGACGGCGAGCCGCTGCCGCTCCACCTGGTGGAGCTCGTGCAGCACGTGGCGCTCCACCACGCGCGGCCCGAGGCGCTGGTCTTCTACTTCCCGAAGCTCGAGAACGAGGAGGAGGCGGCCTACCTGGCGGCGCTCTTCCGCGCCATCGAGAAGGCCGTCCAGAAGCGCGTGCCCGAGTACGAGCTCGGACAGATTCGCGTGCTGGTGGTGTTCGAGAATCCGCGCGCCATCTTCCGAATTCGCGAGATGGCCGCCATGCTGGCGCCGTATTTCCTCGGCGGCAGCCTCGGCTGGCACGACTTCCTGGCGTCGACGGCCCGCCTGTTCCGCCATGATCCGGGATATCGCATCCCGGTGAAGGCCGATCCGAATATCGTCATCCGGCATATTCGCGAGTCGCACCACATCCTGGTGCGCGACCTCGGGCCGATCGGCGCGCTCAAGATCGGCGGCATGTACGGCGTCTTGTTCGCCGACGATGACCCGGTCTCGTTCCAGGTCAGCATGGTCGGCTTCATCAAGGACGTCGTCACCCAGCTGAAGCGCGGGCTCGACGGCTTCTGGGTGGCGCACCCGGACTTCGTGCGCATCGGCCTGGCGCTGGTCGAGGCCTGGCGGCGGCGCGAGCGCGACCCGGCCGACGGCGCGCTCGACGCGCTGGTGCGCGCGCTGGTGCCCGACCCCGACGAGGTCGGGCCGCTCATGGCGTTCGTCCACGGCGCCGACGTGCCCGGCCTGGCCCACGACGACCCGCGCTACCCGCGCGCGGTGCTCGCGGCCGAGCTCGGCACCTCGGCGGTCATCCCCAACCACGACCCCGACGAGGTGCGCTACAACGTCTTCCAGGCGCTGCAGTACCTCGCCGACTGGCTGTCGGGGAACGGCTGCGTGGCGCTGCCGGCCACCATGAAGACGGCGCGCGGCGAGCCGGTCTTCGTGCGCATCATGGACGACCTCGCCACCACCGAGCGGTCGCGCTGGGAGCTGTGGGCCGAGGTCCACCACGGCCGCGTCAGCGTCGACACCTTCGAGCGCATCCTCGCCGAGGAGGTCGCGTTCCTGCGGGCCGGCGTGCCGGCCGCCAACAAGCGGCCGCAGGTGCGCTGGGAAGGCGAGGGCGCGCGCTGGTACCCGGTGGCCGTGCGGCTCCTGCGCCAGCTCGTGACGACGACCACGCCGCCCGAGTTCGTGACCGAGCTGCTCTTGCCCTTCACGTTCGACCTCGTGCGCGACGCGGCCGACCCGTGGCAGCGGGCGCGCGAGCTGGGCGTGCCGCTCGCCGGATGAGGCCGGGGTCGGGGCTCAGGGCCGCGCGACCAGCGCCGGCTGGCAGGCGAGGTCGAGCATGAAGCGGCCGCGCCCCGACGGCACGATGCGGATGTCGGGGCAGCGCTCGTCGAGGCGACGGCGGAGCAGGATGAGGCGGCTCTCGAGGTTGTCCTTCACCGGTGGCAGCGCCAACGTCTTGTCGAGGCGCAGCAGGCGATTGGTGAACTCGGTGCGGCCGCTGTCGGCGTGCTCGCTCAGGACCTTCCAGAGGATCTTGGCGGGCAGGCTCTTCACCAGGTACTCGCCGTCGACCATGATGCACTCGTCGGCCTGGTAGTAGGCGATCTCGCGCCGCGGCTGCGGAGCGGCGTCGGCGCGCGCGGCGGGTGTTGCGGTCGGCTCGGGCCCGCTCGCGGCGGGTGTCGCGGCCGGCTCGGGCTGGTCGCCGTCCTCGGCCTTCTCGTGGAGCAGCGCGTTCTGGATGCCGATGGCGAGGTAGCCGCCGAGGACCTCGAGGTAGGCCTTGTCGTCCTCGTGGAAGCGGTACGGCGTCTCGCTCTCGATGCAGAGGACGCCGATGAGCTCGTCGCGTGCGATGAGCGGGATGCCGAGCTGGCTCTGCGGCTGCGCCAAGCCGGGCAGGCGCACGCTGCGGGCGTCGGGCGCCAGGCCGACCGCCTGCGCGCGCTTCATGACGGCGTCGGCATAGAGGAGGGCGCGCATGAGCCCCGACACGCGGATGGGTCGCCGCGCCTCGGCCACCATGCCGATGATGCCCTCCCCGAAGCCGACCTCGGAGCCGACGCCGCGCTCGGGGTAGCCGCGGCTGGCGATGGTCACCAGGCGATCCTGGCGCTCGAGCGCCAGCAGGATGATCGAGTGCTTGAAGCCGAAGAGCTCGTCCAGCGCCTCGAGGATCGACTCGAGCATGCAGTCGAGGCTCGGCGCGCGCTGGAGCCGCTCCGAGAAGACCTGCAGCGCGCGCATCGTGAACGGCACCGCCGCGGCCGTGTCGCGCCGGACCTGGAGCTCGGGCGCGCCGACCTCGTCGTCGGTGACGGTCACCGACAGGACCTCGTAGATGTCGGCGGCGATGAGGCGGAAGACGCCCTTGGCGCCGGTGTACGACGCGATGGCCTCGATGCGGAGGTGCATCGACTCGAAGATGGGGCCGCTCGTCTCCGAGCGCACGAAGCGCAGCGCCAGCCGATAGGCGCGGAAGGTGTCGGGGTCGTACACGCGCACGACCGCCTGCGGGTTCTCGGCGATGTTGCGCCGGCTCTTGTTGAAGAACTGGAACGACAGCGCCACGTGGCGCGAGTCGACGTAGTCGACGTGGCTCAGGATCGACGCGTTGGGCACGCCGGCCAGGGACGAGGTGTAGAGCCACGACGGCACGATGCCCTGGAAGCACGGCGTCAGGCTCTCGAGCGGGATGGCGTAGGCCGTCATGGCATGCGCTCCCCGGCGCCGGGCCCCGGCGTCTGGCGGAAGGCGTCGGTGATGCGCATGCGCAGCGCCACCGCCGGCCAGATGCGGCAGCTCGGCCCATACAGCGCGCGCGGCAGGCCGATGAGCTCGAGCGTGCGGCACAGGTTCTCGAAGTGCTCTTCCACGAAGGCGCGCTCGTCGTCGCGCGCCGGGCGCCAGCCGGTGAAGACGCCCTTCAGCTGGCAGGCGGTGTGGTCGTACGGCCGATCGAAGACGACGGCCATGAGGCCGTTCGCCTCGAGGTTGGCCAGCGTCGGGCCGACGCCGCCGGCGTAGGCGAAGGCCTCGAGGTGGCTGCGATCGTCGTCGAGGCGTACCGCCCAGATGCGCGCGCCCTCGGGGGCCAGCGCGGCGTCGCGCGTGCCGAGGGCGATCGACAGGCCCTCGCCGAGGAACGTGGCGAGCTCGTCGCTGACGATGGGCACGACGGAGGCGGGCGTGGTGCTCACGAGGACCAGTCTATTTCAACTCAGGGCGGGACGTCGATCGCCGAGGCCGTCGTCGCGGGGACGTCGCGGATCCGGCCGTCGCCCATCACCTGCCACACGAGCTCGGGCCCCCAGCGGCTGCCGCCGCGCGCGTCGAGGTGGAGGCTGCCGTCGGCGCGCGGGGTCACGGTGAGGCGCGTGCCGTCGCCGAGGGTGAGGCTCGACTCGGCCGGACCGGGCACGACGCGCACCCACAGCTTGCCGCCGACCCTCGAGCCGTCGGCCGGGGCCAGCGTCTCGATCGCCGGGTCGAGCAGCGGCACGATGGCGCCGGCGCGCAGGAAGAGCGGCAGGCGGCCGAGCGGGGCGGGGACGTCGATCGGGCCGGCGACGGCGACGTCGCGCACCGAGCCGTCCCACCAGTCGACCCAGCGCCCGGCCGGGAACGGCACGGCGCGGCTCGTCACGCCGCGCGCCACCACCGGCGCGACCAGCAGGTCGGGGCCGAAGAAGTAGACGTCGTCGGGGTCGAGGCCGAGCTCGGGGTGCTCGAGGCCGAAGGGGCGGACCGGCGGGCGGCCGGTCTGGGCGATGGCCTCGGCCAGCGCGCGCGCGTAGGGGAAGAGGCGGATGTGGAGGGAGGCGTAGCGGCGGAAGTCGTCGAGCAGCGTCGCGTCCCAGCCCCAGCGCTCGCGCTCCCACGGCACCTGGTTGTCGGCGCCGCCGATCTCCATGACGCAGGTGACGGCGGTCATCTCGAACCAGCGGCGGTAGGCCTCGCTGTCGGGCGGGCCATGGCGATAGCCGCCGGTGTCGGCGGCGAAGAAGGGATAGCCGCTGGCCGAGAGTGACAAATGCGTGGCCAGCGCCGCCGGGATGCCACCGACGGCGCCGTCGTCGCCGGCCTGCTCGAAGCTGGCGTCGAGGTCGCCCGGCCAGATGGCGTCGAGCAGCGCCTGGCCTCCGGCGTGACCGGCGCGCGCGAGGATGAAGCCGCCCTGGTCGGCGTCGGCCAGCGTGGCGCGGTAGGTGGCGTGGTAGAGGCCGCTGTAGGCGGCGTGCATGCTGCGCTCGTCGCGGCCGTCGGCGAAGGCCCAGCGGTTGCCGCGCGCGCCGGGCAGCCCGAGCACGACGTCCTCGGCGAAGTCGAGCTTGTAGCCCTCGACGCCGAGCGCGCGATATTCGCCGAGGCGAGATTGCCAGTAAGTGACGGCGGCCGGATTTGTCAAATCAAGCGGCGCGCTGCCGAAGGTGTTGAGCGCGATGCCCTGGGTGGGCGGGAAGAAGCCGCCGGCGACGACCGCGGCGTGGGTCTCGGCGGCCTGCGGCGTGGCGTAGGGCGTGTGCCAGACGGCGACGCGGAAGCCCGCCGCGCGCGCCGCTTGCAGCATGGCCGGCGGGTCGGCGTAGCGGGCGGGGTCGAAGTCGAAGGTCTGGAGCGCGCTGGCGTAGGGGCGGTCGATCCAGTAGGCGCTGGCCGGCAGGTGCTCGGCGCGCAGCGTGGCGAGGTCGCCCTGCACGGCGGCCTGGCCGGCGATCTCGTTCCGCCAGTACCACGGCCCGAAGCCCCACTCGGGCGGCACGCGCGGGAAGCTGGTGGTGCGGTAGTAGGGCAGCAGCAGGTCGAGCGGCGTCGGCGCGGCGAAGAGCCAGAGTCGAGGCCCTCGGCGGCCGCGGGTCCGACGCTGACGGTGATGGCGAGGCGCGTCGGGTCGGCGAGCCCGACGTCGAAGACCTGCGCGCGCTCGAGGCGACGTAGACGGCCCAGCCGCGTGTCGACAGCGCCAGCGGCACGGCCACGTGGCGCTCGTTGTACAGCGCCTGCGCGTCGTGTCGGCCTCGAGCTGGCGGTTGGCCGAGGCCAAGCCGCGGAGCTGGACGTGGCGCTGCATGCTGCTGGCGCCGTAGAGGCGCTTTCCGTCGGAGGCGGGCGCGAGGTCGAGGCTCACCTTCATATAGACGATGCGGCGGGCCGAGGCGGCGTCGGGCACCAGGCGGATGTGGAAGCGCTGGCCGTCCACGGCCTCGACGCTGGTCGCGAGCGTCAGGCCGAGGTCGGCCGGGCGCCCGAAGCGGAGGCCGGGCGGGACCTCGGCCAGCGCCGCCAGCGGGTCGTCGGAGTCGAGCCACCACGGGTCCCAGTTCCACTCGTCGACGATGCTCGGGTCGTCGACCGCGCCGACCGTCACCGCGTCGGCGGCGAGGCGGGTGAGCGTCGCGCCGTCTCGCGCCAGCACGATGGCGCCGTCGTCGGCGACGGTGGCGGTGAAGGTCGGGCCGGTCGCGACCGGGGCCGGCGCGTCGTCGCCGCAGGCCGAGGCCGAGGCCGCGACCAGCACGGCGACGGCGGCGGTCGGGGCGGTCGCGGCGAGCGGGGCGAGCGAGGAGGCGAGCGAGGCGAGCGCGACGACGAGGCTTCGCATGGGCCTCCTACCTACACCGAAAGCGGGCGCGGACGATTGTGTTAACGAAACGTCGCAATGTGGCCGATAGCACTGGTGAGGCTCGCTGCGCCGTCACGCGCGCGGGATCTCGCACGACGATGAGGAGCAGAGAGCATGCGAGCTTCGGCAGTAGCGTGGATGGCGACGTCCGTCTTGAGCCTGGTGAGCGTCGGTCCGGCCTGGGCCGGCCACGGCGGGGGCGGCGGGCTGCAGCTGGTCGAGGAGAAGCCCGACCCGAACATGCTGCACGCCGAGGTGCTGTTCCGGGCCGGCGTGCGCGCGCTGAAGCAGGACAAGGCCGACCGCGCGCTGGCGCTGTTCGAGCGCGCGCTGCCTTGGAAGAACACCTCGAGCGACCTCTACTACAACCTCGTCCAGGTCTCGAAGACGCTGAAGCTGTGGGACAAGGTCGTGCTCTACGCGCAGGGGTTCCTCTATCGCGAGCCGGGCTCGAAGGACTCGCTGACCATGCGCGACGACCTCGAGGCCGCGCTGGCCGAGTGCGCCAAGGCGGGCAAGGTCGCCGTCGCGTACAAGTTCGACGTGGCGCCGCTCGAGACGCCGGTGCTGGTGAACAACGTGCCGATGACGTCGACGGCGGCGATGGAGATCCGGCTGCTGCCCGGGAAGTACACCGTCACGGCCACCAAGGAGGACTGGAACCCGTGGAGCCAGGCCCTGGTCGTCACCGCCGGCAGCGCGCCGCAGGTGGTGAAGGGCGCGCTCACGCCGGTGCCCGCGGTGGGCAAGGTCATCATCAAGACGACGCCGGCCGAGGGCGTCGAGGTCTATCAGGACGACGTGCTGGTCGGGACGACGCCGCTCGCCGGACCCATCGAGCTCGCCACCGGGCGGCGCTACCTCTTCCGCTTCGAGAAGTCGGGCTACGATCGGTGGTGGCGCTACATCGAGGTCTACAAGGGCGAGAGCCTCGAGCTCGCGCCGGTCATGGAGGAGGCGCCGAAGACCAGCAAGGCGAATTGATCGGATGGCCTCGCTCCGGCCGCCCTCATCCGGCCTCTTCCTGCGGCTCGCGCTTCTCGCGCGAGCCTCCGTCCAGAGGCCGGGGCGGCCTGCGCTCGCGGGTGCAGGCGCGATGACGGACGCGGCGGGTGGCATTTTCGCCGGGCCGTTTCTGGTGCATAACCGCGGCATGCGCAGCACCGCCTTGTTCACCACATTGCTCCTGGCCGCTTGCGGCTCGAAGACTCCACCTCCGGCCGCCGACGTCGCGCCCGCGCCGCCCTCGGGCACGATGACGACGCCGCCCGCGACGACGCCGCCCGCGCAGGAGACGGCGACCGCCGCCGCGCCCGACGCGGGGACGACGCCGGCGCCCGACGCCGCCACGCCCGAGCCGACCGCGCCGCCCGCGACCGTCGCCGAGGCCGACGTCGTCGCGCCGAGCGAGGACGCCGAGGCTCCGACCGTCGCGGTCGTCGAGGACGCCGGCGCCGTGGCCGTGGCGCCGCCCGACGTCGAGCCGGTGGCGCTGCCGGCCGATCTGCCGAAGGTGCCCGGGATGGCTCCCGAGGCGGTCTTCCGGCTCCTGCAGAAGGAGCCGGGCTGCGTCGGCATCGGCAAGTCCGGCCGCTCGGTGGTGTCGATCATCGAGCGCGGCGGCGAGCGCGAGCTGCGCATCACCGACCTGTCGGCGGCCGACCGCGGCCTGGCCGACACCGGCACCTTCGAGGTGCCGGCCGACGCGACCGCGCTCGGCGCCGACACCGAGCTCCTCGACGCGGTGAAGTCGCTGCGCCTCGTGGGCTGCCAGACCACGCTCGCCGCCGACGGCGGCGCCCCCTTCAGCGTGCCGAAGCCGGTGCCGGTCGAGGTGCGGAAGGACGGCGGCGACATCGTCGCCCAGATCGCCGGACAGAAGGCGCTCGTGGTCGTGCCCCAGCAGGGCGAGTCGGCCTACACCGTGACCGCGGCCTACTGGTCGCCCGACGTCGGCAACATGTTCCTGCGCGTGGTCGAAGCCGCCGATGGCGGCAAGCTCCTGACCGCGGTCGTGAGCGCGGTCGAGCTCGGCGCCTCGGAGTGCGTGCCGCGCCCGGCCGAGGGCAAGCCGCTCGGCGGCCCGCCGCCGGCCTTCAACATCGCCGCCACCGGCTGCGTGGCGATGACCGCCGACGGCCAGGCCGCGGCGTTCAAGCGCTTCTACGTCGACAAGAACGACAGCTCGCAGAGCCGCGCCAACTCGATCGAGTGGTTCGGACCGGGCGCCAAGCCCGACATCGATCTGTCGTGCATGGCGCGCGGCTGCAAGGCCGAGGACAAGGCGCGCATCAGCGACGAGGCGACCAAGCTCGGCCTCGTCGGCTGCGCCGAGATCCGCGGCGCGGCGGCCATCGACGGCATGATGGTCCCGTTCATGTACCAGGACGACAAGCTCAAGCTGAAGTCGACCACCGGCTGGCGCGCCGTGCACGAGTTCGCGCAGGTCGCCCCCGACGCCAAGGAGGCCATGTGGCACATGTGGCAGCTGCCGAGCGGCGGACCGATCTACGTCTACGTCGGGCGCGACGACGTGGTGAACACGGTGGACGTCAAGGTCCTTGACGAAGAGGCCATGAAGCTCTGCCCGCCGGCGCCGGCCGGCACCGTCAAGGCCGCCGACGTGAAGGTGGTGTCGGCGGCGAGCGACGGCGGCGGCTACAAGTTCGGCGGCGCGCAGCTCGTCGACGGCGACGCCGGCACCTGCTGGCAGCCCGACACCTCGAAGGGCGGCGGCGCGGGCGCGTGGGTCGAGCTCACGCTGGCGGGCGAGACCACCGTCTCGGCGGTCGAGATCGCCAACGGCTTCCAGCGCCGCGACGGCAACGGCGACATGTTCTCGCTCAACGCGCGCATCCAGGAGGGCACGCTGACGTTCTCCGACGGCTCCAGCGAGAAGATCGCCTTCGGCCCCGACGAGCGCGGCTTCAAGCGCTTCGAGCTCACGCCGCGGAAGACCACCAGCGTCAAGCTGACGGTGACGTCGCTGCACGACGGCTCGCGCTGGCCGAAGGACCTGGCGGTCTCCGAGCTGCGCGTCATCGGTCAAGCACCTTGACGTCAGCGCGGCGCTACTTCGGCAGCTGATCGCGCGTGACGCACAGGAGACGCACCCGGCCGGTGGCGATGAGGCCGCCGGCCTGGTCGCGGATCTCGGCCTGCCACACATGCGTCGTGCGGCCGCGCGTGAGCGGCGTGGCCAGCGCAGTGAGCACCGCGCCGGCGCGCACCGCCTTGATGAAGCTCGTGTGGTTCTCGAGCCCGACCACGCCGCCGACGTGGCCGTGGGCCGCGGCCGCGACCGCCGCGCCGACCGAGCACACCGCCTCGATGACGCCGCAGTGGACGCCGCCGTGCACGATGCCGAAGGGCTGGAGGTGCTCGGGCCCGACCGTCCACTCGGCCTCGACCAGGTCGGGGGTGGCGGTCGTGAAGCGGAGCCCCATGGCCCGATTCCAGCCGCCCGGCTGGTTGTTCATCATGTCGAGCATGTCGGCCATCGCTGCCTCCCCGGGTCCGCGGCGCACCGCGTGGCACCTATAGAAGACACGCGCCCCGGTCGGCCGCAAGCCGACCGTCGCCGGGCGTCGGCGCATCGCCGCAACGCGCGCGGTCGTGCCCGCGCGGTT
>JAXLYZ010000100.1:0-13259 GCA_046351155.1 Myxococcota bacterium | reverse complement strand
CGCGCCAGGGGGATGCGCGCGACCGCCGCGAGCTCCTCCGGCTGCGCGTCGGCCAGCGCGTCGCGCGTCAGCAGACGCGCATCGTAGAGCCGCTCCAGCCGCCGCTCGCCGATGCCCTTGATGCCGCGGAGATGCGTCGCCAACGGATGCACGCCCCGCCGCAGCACGACCTTGCGCCGCAGCCGGCGCCCGCCGTCGCCGCCGATGATGTCGGCGTAGGTCGCGACCCAGTCGCGCAGCGCCAGCCCCGCCTGCTTGCGGCCCTCGGCGTCGGGCGCGTCGAAGGTCGCGGCGACCAGCTGCGGCAGCTGCTCGTCGAGCGCCACGAGCTCGCGATCATCGAGCTCGCGCGCGAGACGCGCCACGTCCGTCACCACCCCGGCCAGCTTGTCGGGGTGCCGAACCGTACGGCCGAGGATGGCCTGGCCGGCGAGGTCGGCGATGAGCTCGACCCACGCCACGCCGACGGCGCGAGCCAGGTCGCGCGCGCCGGGCGACGGCCCGAGCGGCTGCCCGGGCACGGCGCTCGCGCCCGACAGCAGCTGATCGAGCTCGTCGTCGGCCACGACTCCGGCCGTCCTGGTCACGCCACCTCCTCCACGACCCCGGCGCCGACGATGCGCTGGAAGGTCGGACCCGAGTGCTGCAGGAAGCGCGTCGTCGCTCGCCGCCACGCCGCGTCCTGCTCGAGCACGACCACCAGGAACAGGCGCCCTTCGACGCCTGCCACCAGCGGCCGCACCACGAGCCGGCCGTGCAGTCGGTCGAGCACGCTCACCTCGTCGATGGCGGTCAGGCCGAGATCGCGCGCACCGCGGGCCACGATGGCGTCGAACATGCTCGCGAAGCCGGCGAGCATCTCGTCGGAGGTGAGCTTGCCGGCGCTGCCGACGAGCAGGCCCTGCTCGGTGCAGACGATCGCCCCGCGGAAGCCGCGGTTCTTCGCCAGCTCCGACAGCGCCGCGGTGATCGCCGCCTGGGTGCCCCGGATGGCCATCGCTCAGCCCAGCAGCTTCGCGACCTCGCCGGCCGTGCGCCGCAGGTCCATGAAGATGAGGCCGATCTTCGCCGAGCTGGTGGTGAGCACGCTCAGCACCGCGTCCTTGCCGCAGCGCATGAGGATCACGTAGCCCTCGCTGCCGCGCGTCATGACCATCTCGAAGGCGCCACGCCCGAGCTCGCGCACGATGCGCTCGGCGATGCCGAGCAGGGCCGCCGACATGGCCGCCACCGCCTCGTCGTCGACGCCGGCTCCGAGCGCGGACGCGATCATGAGGCCGTCGTTGTCGATGACGGCCGAGGCTTCGACGTCCGGCGTGTTGGTGGCCAGCGCCTTGATGAGCTTGGTGATGTTATCGTGACGAGTATTAGCCATCCTGAGTCTTCCTCCAGTCGATCCCCGTGGGGGCGGGGCACCCTCGCGCGATCATGCGCGTTGAAGCTTGAGCTGCACGTGGCGCAGGTTCTGCGCGATCACGCGGTCGTTGGGCCGCAGCACCAGCGCGCGCCGGAACAGGGCCTCGGCCTCGGACAGGCGGCCAGCGCGCACCTCGGCGCGCGCGCGCAGGACCAGGTCGTCGAGGTCGTCGCCGTGCGCGCTCTCGGGCGCCGGCGGCGCGCTCGGCTCGGCCACCGGCTCGGCCACCAGCAAGGGACGCGTCGCCGCCAGCGGGGTGACCGCGCCGCGCTCGACGAGCGGTCGGAAGAGGCGGCTCACCTCGAAGCGCGCGAGCCCGAGGCCCATCACCGCGTCGTCGAGCGAGTCGCCGCGCGCCATGCGCGCCGCCAGATCGGCGACGACCTTGCGCGTGTCGGCGTCGCCGTCGAGCTCGCCGGCGACGGCCCAGCGCTCGTTGGCGATCTCGCGCCACTCGTCGATCTGCTGGGCGCCGTCCATGATGAGCGACAGCGTGCGGGCCAGCGTCGCGCCGCTCTGCCGCGCATCGAGCGCGAGCACGAGCCGGCCCTCGACCCGCATCAAGAGCTCGATGGCGGCGGCCACGCCGGTCATGCGACCGAGCGCGCGGGCGCCGATCACGCGGCCGCCCTGGAGCTGGATCTCGCCGTCGTCGCCGACGCGTACGACGCCGCTGTAGGCCTCGGACTCGGCGAGCTGGAGCGCCGAGGCCAGGCGCATGAGCCGCAGGCTCGACTCGAAGACGACGGCGCCATCGTCCCCGGCGGGCTCCTGCTGCGGGACCAGGGTCACGATGCGCCCCGAGGTCGCGGCGTCGCGCGGTCGCGTCTCAACCATGGCCGACCTCGGCGCGCCGGGGCGCGTCGAGCGGCACCTCGAACGGCACCGGCACCAGCTCGCGCACGAAGCGCGTGAGGTCGTCGTGGTCGGGCTTCTCGGCGGTCGCGTCGAGCCAGCCGGCGAGCGCGCCGCCGAAGGCCGCGCTGTCGGGGTAGCGCGCCGCCGGATCGCGCTGCAGCGCGCGCGCCAGGATCGCCTGGAGCTCGGTCGGGACGTAGGCGTGGCGCCGGAAGCGCTCGTCGACGCGCGCCTCGGCGATGGCCTTGAAGGTCGCGACCTCTTCGCCGGCCCAGAACAGGCGGCGCAGCGTCATCGTCTCCCACACCAGGGTGGCCAGCGCGAACTGGTCCGAGGCCGGCGTGATCTGGCCGCTGGTCACCGTCTCGGGCGCGATGTAGCCGGCGTGTCCGCGGATGCGCTGGGTCGCGCCCGCGATGCCTTGGAAGGCGGCCACGCCGAGATCGACGAGCTTCACCCGCGCGTCGTGGGTGAGCATCACGTTGGCCGGCGACACGTCGCCGTGGGCCAGCGGGCGGCCGCCGACCTCGAGGGCGTGGATGGCCTGGAGCGCGCTCGAGACGACGATGGCGAGATGCGCCGCGAGGCTCGGCGGCAGGCGCCGCCGCGCGGCCGTGCAGCACTCGAGCAGGTGCAGGAGATCGGTTCCCTTCAGCAGCTCGAGCGCGAGCTGCGGCTCCTGCCCGACGTGGACCACGTCGATGAGCGTCACCACGTGCGGGTGATCGATGCGCGCGAGCAGGCGCCCCTCGGCCAGCAGCCGCTCGCGTCGCGTCGCGACGGCGGCGTGCTGCGGCAGGAGCCGCTTGAGTGCCACCATGCGCTGGATGCCGCCGGCGCCGTGGTACTCGGCGCGCAGCACCTCGGCCTCACCGCCCTCGCCGAGCCGGGCCAGCGGCCGACAGCGCGGCAGGTGCTGGGACGCCACCGGCAGCGGCGGCGGCGCCCAGCGATCGAGCCGCTGTCGCGTCGCGGTGGCCGCGCGCACGAGGCGCTCGCGCGTGGCGTCGTCGAGGCCGCGTCCGGCGTAGATGTCGCCCGCCTCCGAAGCCGCCTCTTCCAGGAGCTCGGCGGCCGCTTCGGCGCGATGGACGGCGTGCTCGTTCGCGACGCGGATGACGCGCACCGCGAGGGCGCGGGTGATGCGGGCGGCGGAGACGAGGTCGGAGGGGTCGGCGTCGATCAGGCTCTCGGTCGAGAGCAGCCCGGCCTCCCAGAGCTTCGACAGGCGTCGATCGCCGATGCCGCTCAGGGCACGGAGCCGCGCGGCCAGGGGATGCAGGCCGCGACGCCGCAGGCAGATCGAGCGCAGGCGGGCCTCGGCCGGACCGCCGGCGAGCTCGCCCAGCGACAGCATCGTGTCGCGGAGCCGGCGCGCGAAGATGGCGTGATCGGCGGCGTCGGCGACCGCGACCCGCGCGAAGAGCGCGCGCAGGCGCTCGAGGTAGCCGACGAGCGCCTCGTCCTCCATCTCGCGGGCCAGCCGCAGCGTCTGGTTGAGCGCTCGATCGACGCGCGGATCGGACGTGATGCGGCGGCCCTCGACCGCGTCCGCGGCGCACTGGGCCAGCACCTCGAGGTGCTGCGCGGCGAGCTGGCGCGTGAGCGCGGTGGCCTCTTCGCTGACGCTCGTGGGCGCGGTCGGGTCGCCGCTCGGCGGACGAGCCATGCCGGCTGCGCTCACGAACGCATCGACCTCGCCGTCGTCGAAGATCGGAGCGGGCGTCTGTGAGACGGCGGCGGTCGAGCGGTTCCCGAGTGCGCCCACCATCATTTGGCGTCCTCGTACTGGCTCAGCTCGTTCCTGAGCAGCTTGAGGGTGGTGGAGAGGACGAGCCGCTCGGTCTCGCGCACGCCTTCATTGCGGAAGGCGGAGGCCTCGACGGCGGGAGCGCCGCCGCGGTTGAGCTGGGCCTGCAGCGTGCGGACGGGCAGGGCGTTGGGCAGGTCGCGCTTGTTCCACTGGTAGACGATGGCGATCTGACCCGGGTCGAGCCCGGCGCGCCCGAGGTTCTCGAGGAAGTTGGCGTGAGCGACGACGTTGGCCTCCTCGCGGCGCGGATCCGAGTCGGCCACGAAGACCACGCCGTCGGCGCCGGCCAGCACGGTGCGCCGAGTGACGTTGTAGTAGGACTGGCCGGGCACCGTGAAGAAGTCGACGGCGATGTTGAAGCCGCGCAGCGATCCGAGGCTGGCCGGGAAGTAGTCGAAGAAGAGCGTGCGCTCCTGATCGGTGTCGAGCTTGACGAGCTTGCCGCGCTGCGTGTCCGGGTAGACCTCGTGGAGTCGCACGAGGTTGGTCGTCTTCCCCGACAGGCCGGGGCCGTAATAGACGAGCTTGACGCGCACTTCGCGGCGGCTGCTATGGAACGTAGCCATCTCCCTCCTCGAGTGACAAATTCGCCACGCACTCTCGCCCGCGAGAGTATGGCGCGTCTCCAGCGTATGCAGCCCCGCATCTCTGCGAGCACGACACGCCTGCTGTTCGGTTCGCGATCAGCCGACCTGCACGGTCCCCCAAGAGCCGTGCGGTGATGAGCGCGCTTTGTTCGTCGCCTGGACTAAGCCAAGGCCCAGCTGGATAACCCAACTACTACAGCCGGATACCGTTCCAGGTTTCCATACCTCATGAATCAGGTCAAGCCCAAGACTTTCCGGGGGGCTAAAATGTCCAAGCCGGCCATCTTCGCTCGGAGGGCGAACGGCTCCGAGCCGATGGCTCGCAATCGACACCGCGGCCGGCGCGGCGGAATGCCAAAGGTAATTGACGAATCGATTCTGGCCGACTCGACCCCGCTCGCGAATGACGAGCTCGCGGCGCGCTTCAGTCGACGTTGATGAGGCGGCGCAGCCCCTGGCCGAGCATGTCGATCTCGCCGCGCAGCGCGTCGAGCGCGCGCCCCGCGCTGGCGAAGTCCTTGCGTCGACCCTGCTCCTCGAGCTCGGCCGCGAGGCGGCGCGCGCGGTCGGCCGCGAAGTTGCCGACCGAGCCCTTGATCTGATGCGCCGCGCGCAGCAGCGCGCCGCCGTCCTGGGCCGCGATGGCGTGCTCGATGGCCGCCATCTGCTTGGGCGTCGTCTCGGCGAAGATGTCGACCAACGTGCGCAGGAAGGCGTGGTCGCCGGCGGCGAAATCGAGCACGCGGCGCGCGTCGAACACGTCGGGCGGCGGCGCCGCCGGCGCGTGCGCGGGCTTGCGCTCCGGGCTGTGCACGCGACGGAGCACCTCGTCGATGGTGCTCATCAGCTCGGCCTCGGAGACCGGCTTGGCGAGGTAGCCGTCCATGCCCGCCTCGAGGCACTTCTCGCGCTCGCCGCTCATGGCGTGCGCCGTGACGGCCACGATGGGCATGTGCGGCATGCCGTCCTGCGCCTCGCGCATGCGGATGACGGTGGTGGCCTCGTAGCCGTCCATCACCGGCATCTGGATGTCCATCAGCACGATGTCGAAGGCGCCGCGCGCCTCCTGCAGGCGATCGACCGCGTCGGCGCCGTTGGGTGCCACCGTCGCCTGGTGACCGCGGCGCTCGAGCATCTTGGCGAGCAGCGCCTGGTTCACCGGGTTGTCCTCGACCACCAGCACCGAGCGGCCGCCGTTGCCGCGCGTCTTGTCGGCGCTCGGCGTGCGCGAGCCCGGCTTCGGCGCCAGCATCAGCGTCAGCGCCTCGAGCACCTCGAGCGGCGGGGCCGGGCGCGCCAGCCGCTGCGGCTCGAGCTCGGAGGCCTCGGACGGCAGGCTGGCCGTGAGCGTGTCGAAGGCCTCGAGGCTCACGATCTTCATGTGCTTGAAGGCCTCGTGGCGCGACAGCTCGACCAGCTCGGGTGGCGTCCCGTCGCTGCGGAGCCCGGGCACGCGCGGGCACACCAACAGCGCGTCGAACGGCTTCTTGGCGCGCAGCGCCAGCTCGAGGGCCTCGAGCGCGGAGGCCACGTCCGAGGTCGCGGTCGGCGTCATGCGCCAGCCGACCAGCTGCTCGCACAGCAGCGCGCGGCCCCGCGGCCGCGGGTCGATGACCAGCACGCTGCGCTCCGACAGCGCGCCCACGCCGTAGAGCGTGACGCCGCTCGTCCGGCGCTGGCGTGCGGCCTCGATGGCGAAGCCCATGCGATGGCCGTCGGCGCCGACCAGCACCTCGCCGCGCACCGGCCCGAGCAGCTCGCCCAACGCCAGGACGTCCTCGTCCTTCGAGTCGAGCGCCGACGTCAGCGCGGGCTGCGGCGCGACGCGACTGTCGACCGAGATCTGCAGCCGCCCCGAGGCGCCCACGTCCTGGAAGGTCGCGTCGAGCACCAGCTCGCCGTCGGGGTCACGCTGAGCGACGCACTGCGCGATGGCCAGCATGGCCAGGCGGAGCCGCGTGCGCTCGGCGGTGGCCAGCGTCGGGAAGTCGGCGTTGAAGCGCAGCGAGAGCTCGCGCCCGAGGCCGAGCGCGATCGAGCGCGCGACCGTGCCGATCTCGTCGCGCAGCGAGACCGGCGCGCGCGGCGTGGTGTCGACGTCCTGGCGGTGCTGCAGCGTCGCGAGCGCCTCCTCGGCCCACAGCGCGGCCGCGCGCGCACGCGCAAAGCGGGGGCGCGCCGCCGCCGGCTGCGTGTCGATGGCGATCACGCGCTCGATGGCGCGGCCGAGCTGCGCCAGGATCGGCTCGACCACCAGCAGGTAGAGGCGCTGGATGCGCAGGAAGCGCGCGGCCTCGTGGCCCTGGCGCTCGAGGGTGTGGGCCTGCAGCTCGGCCTGCGCGCGTGCCCGCGCGAGGTCCGCGTCGAGCGCGGCACGCGCGTGCTCGGTCACCTGCCGCTCGGCCGCGGCCAGGCGATCGAGGTCGTCGATGTGCCTCACCAGCCGACCCACGGCCTGCTCCGGAGCGCGCGGCACGGGGCCGCTGTCGTCGCCGCGCTGCGAAGCGATGGCCGCGACCGGCGCGTGCACCCAGCCGCGGAGCGCCAGCCCGACGATGGCCGACACCAGCACGGCGCCGACGACCCCCGCGCAGATGCCGAAGATGCTGGGACCGTGCACCAGCATGGCCAGGCCGAAGACGCCCGCACCGCACAGCCCGCCGACGAGGGTCGTCACGACGACCCTGACGCGAGCGCCAAGGGCAAAGGTCTGGAGCATGGTGGTTCGCGACGGCGTACGGACGCCCCCGTCTCCCTGGCTTTAGCTGGAGACCGCGCGCTCGGCAAGCTCAACCGCGCCCCAGGTGGGATCGATGGCGGCGCGACGCGCGCTCGTGCCTCGACGCTGGTTCGGCCAGGAGCGGCTTTGTCCGGGCGGTCGAGCGCGCCGCCACGCCGCGCCGGGCGCTTGTGTGGGCCCGTGCCGGCCGCGCCGCCAGCGGTTTGAATCGCGGCCGGTACCGGCTATCGTAGCGCCATGGGGTTTCGAACATCACTCGTCGTGTTGGCGCTGGCGGTCGCGGGTTGCGGCGGAAAGAAGCTCGAAGAGGTGGTCCAGGACCGCGACGCCTGGATCGCCGAGCTCGGGTCGGCCACCGGCCGCGCGCTGACCATGGGCGACCTCGAGGTGCTGCGGCCGCTGCTGCCGAGCGGTCGCGACTGCGGCATCACCCGCGCCGAGGACGCCTATCGCCTCGGCAAGTGGGTGTGCGCCGTGACCAAGCTCGAGGACGGCTTCACCAAGCCCTTCTTCGAGGCCGTGAAGGCGCTCGATCACCGCTCGCTCATCGGCATCAAGCCGACGGCGCACATCGGCCCCGATCCCGACGCCGACCCGAAGGCCGCCGAGTGGCAGCGCCGCCTCGAGCTCGATTTCGCGCTGCCCGAGCAGCGCATCGGCGTCTTCTGGACCATCGCCGACTTCGACGGGCGCTACCTCCTCATCGGGCCGCCGGTGGTCGGTCTGCCGACGATGTAGCGCGCGCCGTCGCGGCGGCGCCTCGTCACCACACGGCGGCGTCGTTCCAGATGCGCTCGAACTCGTGGCCGAAGGCCTCGACGAGGCGTGCGTCGTCGGTGAGGACGCAGTTCTCCTGGTTCTCGCTGCACGCGCTGCGCGTCCAGTTGTAGCTGCCGTTGAGCAGGACGCGACCGTCGAAGATGGCGAACTTGTGGTGCATGTGCGCCTCGCTGCGATCGATGCGCACCGCCACGCCGGCCTTGGCGATGCGCTCGATGTCCGAGCCGAGGTCGCCGCTCTTCATGTCGTCGGAGGCGATCCGGATCTTCACGCCGCGCCGGTGCGCCGCGAGCAGCGCGTTGGCGATGCGGTCGTCGGTGATGGTGAAGACGCAGACGTCGACGCTCGCGCGCGCCTCGTCGAAGGCGCGCATCACGCGACCGCAGACGTCCTGGTGCGGCGCGAACCAGACCTCGGACGCGACGCCCGCGCCGCGCGGTGCAGCGGCCCGGTCGAGCGCGGCGAGCGCGCCCTCGAGCCAGTCGAGGAGGGCGGGCAGGGCCGGCGCGCCGGGCAGCGCGGCGGCGTCCTTGGCGATGGCGCGCGCGACGCCGAAGAGCTGAGCCCGGGCCGCGGCGAGGCCGTCGGCGCCGAGCTGCGAGGCGATGAGCTCGATGGCTCGACCCTCGCCGCGCGAGAGCCGATGGTCATCCCAGCTGCGACGCAGCGTCGCGAGGAGGTCGGCCGTCATGAAGCTGCGCCGGACGTCACTTCGGCTCGAGCTTCATGTCGACGCTCATCTTGAGCCCCATGTCCTGCTTCTGGCCGGCCTGCGACACGGTCATGTCCATGGTCATGGTGTTCTTGCCGGTGGTCTGGACCGGCAGGACCTTGGTCGTGTCGTAGGTGGCCTCGGTCATGCCGCTGCCCGAGAACTTGTTGAGCTGGGCGTCGACGCCGGCCGGCATCTGCGGCGTGTGCATCGCCTGCGGCGGCGCGCTGAGCTGGGTCGTGAACTTGAGCTTGATGATGTTGCCGTCGATCGAGACGATCTCGTAGGTCGCGACCTGCTCGACCTTCAGGTTCATCTGCTCGAGGGTCATGGTCGACTGCCACTTGGCGCCGACGCCGACCGGCTCGCTCGGGAAGGGGATCGACATCTGGCCGAGCGACTGCTGGAAGCTGTCGACGACCTGCTTCATCTCGTCCGGCGCGCCCGCCGGCACGTCGAACTTGGCCTCCTTGACGACGCCGTGGGCGTCGATGACCGACTTGCCGCCCATGCCGACGACCTTGCCGATGGCGCCCTTCATGGCCGTCATCACCGGCGGCATCACGTCGGCCGACTCGCCGACGTCGGCCGAGTCCACCTTGAAGGTGAAGGCCGTGTCGCCGCCCTCGCGCACCTCGTCGATGGTCGTCGAGACGCCCATGTTGAAGGGCGGGAACTTCATCGGCACGTCCTGCCCGGCGACCGTCATGCTGGCGTCGACGGTCATGGTCAGCATGGCCGCCTGCGTCGAGCCGGCCGTCGGCTTCATGCGGATCTCGACCTTCGGATCGGCGCCGGCCTCGAGCAGCTTCGTGCCCGTGACGGTGGCCTTGGCCTCGGCCGGGGCCTCGTTCTTCGGCGCCTCGGCCGGCTTGGTCGGCTCGCCGTCGACCTTGCCGGGCTCGGCGGTCTTGGTCGGCTCGGCGGCCTTGGCCGGCTCCGTCGCCTTGCCGGCCTCGGGGGCCTTGCTCGGCTCGGGCGCCTTGGTCGCCTCCGTCTTCGCGGGCGCCGGCTCTTCCTTCTTGCCGCAGCCGGAAGCCGAACCCGTCACCGCGAGCGCCGCGAGCACCACGAACATGCGCCGAATCGTCATCATCAACCTCGAAGGCAGAGAGCTTCGGCGGCCCTAGCGCGGGCGCCTCGCGCTGTCAATTGCTGTGGCCGCGCTTGGCGGCGCGCTTGCGCGCCTTCGCCGGGGCGACCGCGCGCGCCGCGGCGACGCCCACCGCCTCGGCCATCTCGACGATCCGCCGCGGCGGCACCACGCCCTTGAAGCGCACGAGGTGCAGCGCGCGCCCGCCCGCCTTGCTCGGCGCCAGGTCGGGCCCGGGGGCCGCCCCCTCGGCCAGGTCGAGCCCGCCCTTCTCGGCCCAGGCCACGACGAGGTTGGGCGGGCCGTGCGCCGCCAGCAGATCGAGCCGCTTCACGAAGCCCGCGCGCCGCCACGACCACACCAGCTCGAGCAGCGCCTCGCGCCCGTCGGGGTGGCGCAGCACGTAGTCGGGCAGCAGCACGTCGCGCCCGTCGAGGTCGACCAGCACCGCGCCGCGCTCGAGCTTCCACGGCGTCTCGAGCGCCTCCATGCCGCGCACGAAGTGCTCCTCCTCGGGCGAGGTCCAGACGCCGTCGTCGTGGTGGCCGCGCTCGGCCTCGAGCGGCGACTCCTCGCTCAGCACGAGGCGCGCCGGCCGGCCCGCGCCGCGGCCGCCGAGCGTCACCTCGGCCTCCAGGCGCCAGCGCGGGCAGCGCACCAGCGCCGGCAGGAACAGCGCCAGCTGGAGCCCGTAGCGGCTGGTCTGTCGCAACAAGGAGAGCGGCCCGTCGAGGGTCAGCTTCCAGCCCTCCTTGGCCGGCGCGATGCGCGCCAGCAGGCGCCGGAACTTGAGCTCGCGGAACAGCGCGCGCGCCCGCTTCGGCTCGAGCTCGGGCAGCTCGACGGTGACCTCGCTGGCGCGGAACAGCGCGGCCTGGGCCAGCGCCAGGTTGTACTCGCGCAGGAGCGCCGCCGGCTCGGGCGCCTCGAACGCGGTCACCCACTGCTCGGTCGGACGGTCGGCGTAGAGGCCGACCTCGATGGCCTCGACGTCGATGCCGAGCTCGGCCGCGACCTTGGCCAGCACCTCGGCGCGGCTCGCCGGGCCGATGGGCCAGCGCGCGCCGGCCTCCCTGAAGACGGCCGCGCGCAAGGTCGCCGGCGGGATCGGCGCGCGCGTCTCGGTCGTCGTGCGATCGGAAAGGAGCTTGACGAGCCCCTTCCACAGGAGCGGATCCGACTCGGCCACCGTCAGCTCGAGCACCGCATCGTCGAGCTCGCCCGACTGCTTGCCGATGTGCTGCTGGTGCAGCGCGATGAGCGCCGCCGCGCCGTCGAGCAGGCGCGCCTGGGTCGGGTCGATCCAGCGCGGAAGCAAAAGGCCCTTTCGCACCTGGGCCCGCACGAGGTCAGCGGTAAGCACCGTGGTCCCTCCGCCGGTCGGAGACGGCCTCCTCCGAGGTGCCGGCCGTGACGATCTCGTAGAGGATGGCCTCCTTGTCGCCCTGCTTCCGGAGCAGGCGGCCGAGGCGCTGCACGTGCTCGCGCACGGTGGCGGTGCCGGCCAGGACGATGCCGACGCGCGCCGCCGGCAGGTCGACGCCCTCGTTCAGCACGCGCGCCGTGACCACCGCCCGGATGCGGCCCGCGTTGAAGTCCTCGAGCACCGACTTCCGCTCCGGGCCGGGCGTCTCGTGGGTGAGCGCCGGCACCAGCCAGCGCCGCGACACGAGGTGCACGGTGTCGTTGTCGGCGCAGAAGATGATGGTCGGGTCGCCGGCGTGCTGCGCGAACAGCGACTCCAGCACGGCCAGCTTCTCCTGGCTGCGCAGCGCGATGCGGCGCTGCTCGCGCCAGGCCGAGAAGGCGGCGCGCCCCTCGCTGCCGGTGCGCGCGACCGTCTGCAGGAAGCGCCCCCAGCCCTCGGGGCCGCCCATCATGATGCGGTGGCGCTCGACGAAGGCGCGGTAGGTGGCGCGCGCCGCGTCGTGGGCCTTGCGCTCGTCCTCGGTGAGCTCGACGCGGATGCGCGCCGTCTCGTAGGCGGCCAGATATTCGCCGGTCAATTCCTGGATGTCGCGGCGATAGACGATTTTGCCAATCAGCTCGCCGAGGCGCGACTCCGAGCCGTCACCGCGCTCGGGCGTGGCGGTGAGGCCGAGCCGGAACGGCGCGACCAGGCCCTCGGCGGCGGTGGCGTAGGCCGCCGACGGCAGGTGGTGGCACTCGTCGAACACCACGAGACCGAAGCGATTTCCCAGCGTCTCGACGTGCAGGTGGGCCGAGTCGTAGGTGGTCGCGGTGAGCGGCTTCAGGTCGTAGGTGCCGCCGCCGAGCGAGCCCACGTGCTCGCTGCCGAACGCCGTCTGCAGGAGGCCCACCCACTGGTTCATCAGATCGATGGTCGGCGCCACCACCAATGTCGATCGCTGGACTTTGGCAATTGCCAATTCGGCGACATACGACTTGCCGGCGCCGGTCGGCAGCACCACCACGCCGCGCCGCCCGTTGGCGACCCAGGCCGCCAACGCTTCCTCTTGATGCGGGTGCGCCGCGCGCACGCGCCGCGGCGTGAGCGCAAGCTCGGCGTAGCCGCGGGCGCGGTCCTCGACGGCGAAGCCGGCCTTGGTGAGCGTCGCCAGCGCCATGCGGTAGTGGCGCGCGACCCCGCGCAGGCGGCCGGCGATGCGCGCGTCGGGCACGAAGCCGAGCGGCGTGAGCAGGTCGGCGCCGGCCGGGTCGCCCTCGTACACGAGGGTCGCCCGATCGTAGGTCAGGGCGGCACGCGGCCCGCTCGGCGCGGCGTCCGTCATCCGACCTCGCGGACCTCCAGCGTGTCGCGGCGCGCGTCGGCGCTCACGACCTGGAGGCGCACGACGTCGCCCGAGGCGCGGCGCCGCCGGAGCTGCACGCTGTCCTGGAGGTTCAGGCGGTCGACCTCGTAGAGCGTCTTCTTGCCGAGCTCGCGCAAGACGCGCGCCTCGAGCACCTGGCCCGGGTTCTGGGTGAGCCAGCGCAGCGCCGCGAAGCGCCGCGACTCCTGCTCGACGCGCTTCACGAGGCCCGAGCGGCGGCCGATCTCGAACACCAGCGAGTCGAGGTGGCGCGCCGTGTAGCAGGGCCGACCGGTGCGCAGCACGGCGGCGATCTGCTGGTGCATGAGCAGGTCGGCGTAGCGCCGGATGGGGCTCGTCAGCTGGGTGTAGGCCCCGACCCCGAGCGTGAAGTGCGCGTCCGCCGTGGTCTTCAGCTGCGACGGCTTCAGGCGGCGCAGGAGCTCGTACTGGCGCGCGGGATCGTCGATGCGACCGGTGCGCGG
>JAXLYZ010000099.1:0-14517 GCA_046351155.1 Myxococcota bacterium | reverse complement strand
GTTGTCGGCGGCGTCGAGCTTCGACGGGTCGAGGCTCATGGCGCGGCCGGTGCCGGTCGGCCAGTCGGTGGCCCAGGCCAGCCGATCGATGACGGTGCCGCCGCAGGTGATGACGAGCTCGTCGGCGCTGTTGGCGAGCGTCACGCCGTCGTAGGTGGCGTCGGGGACGAAGCCGCCGTTGTCGGCGCGGACGTCGCTCTTGCCGAGCACGACGTAGCCGCCGGCCGGAACGAACAGGTCGGCGTCGGGCGCGGTCCAGAGGTCGCCGCCGTCGTCGCTGACGGTGCAGCCGTCGAGCTCGAGCGCGAGGTCGGTGGCGTTGTAGAGCTCGAACCACTCGCTCTGATCGCCGGCCAGGTTCGGGTTCTTCATGACCTCGCTGATGACCAGGTCGCCGGCCGCCGTCGGCGCGCCGAGGCCGGCGGCGCAGCGGCCGAAGCGGCACTCGGGCGTGGCGCCGACGCAGGCGGTGCCGGACGTCGTCTGGAAGGCGCACTCGGCGCCGCTCGTGCCGGCCGTGCACTGGCCGAGCGCCACCGGCACGTCGGGCACGTTGCCCGAGCACGAGCCCTGCGGCGGGACGTCGCACGGGTTCGGGTCGCACGGCGTCGACGACGGATCGACGCAGGCGCCGACGCGGCAGACCTTGTGGCTCGGCGTGCAGTCGAGCGTCGCGTCGATGGGGTAGACGCAGGCGCCGTTCTCACCGACGTTCGGGTCGCAGCTGCCGCTGGCGGCATAGATCTGCGCGGTGTTGCCGTCGCAGTCGGGCGGCGGCGGCGTGAGGCAGGTCACGCCCGCGCACGGCACCACCTCGGGCGCCACGCACTGGCCGTCCTTGCACACCTTGCCGCCGAGCTCGGCGCAGCTCTGGCGCTGGGCCAGCGGGTAGTCGCAGTGCGTCGCGCCGGTCGCGTCGGAGCTGCAGCTGCCGACGGCGTGGTAGACCACCTTGAGGTCGCCGTCGCAGGTCGGCGGCGGGGCCGTCACGCAGCGCACGTCGAGGCACGGATCGACCGTGCCGCCGTCGCTGC
Source organism: Myxococcota bacterium (assembly GCA_046351155.1). GTDB lineage: Bacteria > Myxococcota_A > UBA9042 > PHBI01 > PHBI01 > JAXLYZ01. The sequence goes on along the minus strand of JAXLYZ010000099.1, from coordinate 13,483 downwards.
ACGCCGCGAGCGCCGCCACCCCCGCAATCAGAGCGAGCAACGCCGACTGTCGCATCCGCTTCCCCACAGAGTCGATCCGGCCGCCCGCTGCGCGGGCGTCGCTCCTGTGGCCTCGCTCCGCGCGGGTCGCCCCCGCGTCGGCCTCTTCCTACGCCCGCCTGCGCCGAGCTCCGTCCAGGCGCCGACCGGCGTCCCGGCTTCGCTCGGGTCACTGCAGCTTGACGATGCGCCCGTCGAACTGGATGAGCAGGCCCTTCTGATTGATGTAGCGCAGCACTTCGGGGTCGGGCGGAGGCAGCGTCTTCTGACCACCCTCCTTGGGCACGAACTGCTTGATGGCCGCGATGGCCGCGCCGTCGAACGACTGGTCGCCGCTCTTCTTCTTGATCTCGAACTCCTCGACCGCGCCGTCGAGCCGCATCTTCTTCACGAGGATCTTCACCGACAGCTTCTTCAGCGTGGCGTCGTCGTAGAAGGGCGGCAGCTTGAACTCCTTGCGGATGATCTTCGACGACTGCGTCGAGTAGATGCTGCCCAGCCGGAGCTCCATCCCCTGCGCGCCGATCTCGCCTTCCTTGAAGCCGGTGAGGCGTGAGAGATCCTTCGCCCGCGCGCGCGGATCGAGCGGCTCGTCGGACAGGAGGTCCTTCAGCTTGTCCTTGCGATTGGGGTCGACCTTCTCGTCCTTGTGCTCGTCGGACTTCAGGATCTTGGCGAGCTCGGAGGGCGAGTTGTCGAGGTTGACGGCGTCCTCGTAGACCTCGGGGCGCTCGACCGTCTCGATCTCCGGGAGCTTGGTCGGGTCGGGCATGACCCCGCCCAGCGCCGGGACCATCGACGCCTCGAGGATCTCCGGCTCCTTGATGGGCGGCGGCTCGGGCTCGCGCCGCTTCTGGCGCGCCTCGAGGCGGCCGCAGCGACGACCCTTGCAGAAGAGCGGCGGCTGCCGCTTCGCGGCCTCGACGTCGATGTGGCGCGACGCGTCGTCTCGGTCGGAGGCGCGGTAGACCGCGTAGCCCGCGCCGAGCGCGGCGTGGACGACCAGCGTCAAGATGACGCCGCCGAGCATGCCGATGGACGAGCCGTTCTTCATGCGCCGAGCCTCATACCGAGGAGACGCGCGAGCAAGCTTTTGGACCTGAGGCCGCTGGTCGCGCCGGCGCTCATGGCACTTCGGGCTTGGTCTTCTCGACGCCCGCGCCGCCCAGGATCCCCGGCTCGGCCACCAGGCCGAACTTGGTCACGCCCGCCTGGCGCACCGCCGCCATCACGCGCAGCACCTGGCCGTAGTTCAGGCTGCGCGCCGCGAGAACGTAAAGCTCCTTGTCTTCCTGGAGCTTCTTGTTGTCGACCAGCTTCTCGCCGAGCGACTTCAGGCACGGGTCGAAGGCGGCGATCTCGCCGTCCTTGTCCTTGTCGTTGTCGACGCGCTCCTTGCCCATGAAGCGCGCCATGTCGGGCGAGAGCTTCAGGCAATCCACGAGCACGGTGCCATCGATCATGAAGCGCAGGCCGTCGTCGACCTCGAGCTTCAGCTTCTTCACCTCGGAGAGCTTGACCACGTCGCTGTCGACCTTGGGGAGATCGATCTCGACCTTGGTGTTCTCCTTCTTCTTCTTCTCGACGTCCTGGAGCATCGCCTCGGCCTCGTCGAGCTTCTCGTCGGCGCGGTCCATGACGGTCTGGCGCTCGTACTGCATCTCGAGCGTCTGCACGCTCGACGAGATCATGAAGATGATGAGCAGCACCAGCATCACGTCGACCATCGGCGTGACGTTGATCTCGGAGAGCACTCCCCGCTTGCCGTCCTTCTTCGGTGCGCCCAGAGCCATCGCGCGGCCTCCCTGCTCAGCTGAAGAAGTGGCGTCGCAGGATGTTGAGGTAGTCGGTCGAGAAGTCGTCGAGGTGCACCTCGAGCGCCTTCAAACGGCTGTTGAGCCAGTTGTATGCCATGACGGCCGGGATGGCGGCGAGGAGGCCGATGGCCGTCGCGACCAGCGCCTCCGCGATGTGCGGCGTGACCGTCTGGAGGATGGGCAGGTTCGGATCGATGTCGGCGAAGGCGTTCATGATGCCCCACACCGTGCCGAAGAGGCCGATGAACGGGGCCGACGCGCCGACGGTCGCCAGGAAGCCGACCATCTTCTCGAGGCGCGCGGTGGCGACCTTGGCCGCCTGCTGAAGGCTGCGCTCGATGTTCTCGAAGGCCGCGCCCTGCCCTTCCGGAGCGGCCGCCGGACCGTCGCCGCGCGGGCGCGCCGCGCGTCCCTCGCGCTCGCGCAGGATGAGGTCGAGCTCTTCGTAGCCGGCGCGGAACATGTCGCGGGCCGGCGAGGCGGGCATGCCCTGCGACACCTGATAGAGCTCGGCCAGGCGCGTCGCCGAGCGGAACGTCTGGATGAAGCGCTTGGTGTGGCCGATGGCGCGCCCGATGGCGATGGTCTTCATGCCGATGATGAACCAGCATCCGACCGACAGGCCGATGAGGACCAGCAGGACGACGAGCACCATCCCCTTGGACTCGAGGACCTGCCCGAACACGTCGATGGACTGTGCGGCCTGCGGCGCGGCGGCGGCGATGAACATCAGGGACTCCCTCCGGCCGTGGACGGCTAACACGCTGGCTCGCGCGGTGTCAAAGCCGTCCGGCGCGGGCCGGAGGCCGCCGCGGCCGGCGCGTCGAGGCCGGGGCGAGCCCCGGTCGGGGCCAGGGCGGCGCCGCTCGGCGTCGGCTCGCGGGCGCGTAGGAGGCCTCGCTCCCGACGTTGACATTCGAGACGCCAGCGGCACAATACGCCGGCCCTTACACCCGGGGGATCGGGGTGAACCAAGGTAGGATGGCATGGTGAATCGAGGCGATGGCGGCTCACGCCGACCTGCTCCCCCCGCGGGGCGTCCGGGTGCTCGCCCGGCGGCGCGTCCGGCGGATGATGGCGAAGAGAAGACCTCGGCGCTGAACCTCAGCGACGTCAATCTCGACGACCTCGACGAGATGCCGGCCCCGGCCCCGGCCCCGAAGGCGCCCCCCAAGCGCGCGCCGTCGCCGCCCACGCGCTCGTTCGCCGACGACGACGGCAACGAGAAGACCTCGGCGCTGAACCTCAACGAGATCAACCTCGACGACGAGCCGCCGCCCAAGGCCGCGCCGCCCGCGCGCCCGGCGCCGGGCAAGCGCCCCGAGGTGGCCTCGCCGGCCGACGTGGCGCGCGCCATGCGCGAGAGCGCCGGCCCGTCGCGGAGCGCGCCGCCGGCCAAGCGCGCGGCCCCCGTCGACGACGGCAACGAGAAGACGTCGGCGCTCAACCTGAGCGACATGAACCTCGACGACGAGCCGCCGGCCAAGGCGCCGCCGCCCAAGGCCGCGCCGCCCAAGGCCGCCGCGCCGCAGGGTCCGCAGACGCTGTCGAAGCCGACCTCGGCCGTCAAGGCGCCCGCACCCGCGCCCAAGGTCGAGGCGGCCCCGAAGAAGGCGGCCGAGCCCGTCATCGAGAAGACGCAGGCGGTGTCGCTCGAGGAGTTCGAGCAGAAGCGCGCCAGCCTGTCGAAGGGCAAGGCCGAGCCGGCCGCGGCCGACCGCACCTTCCTCGTCGACGACGACGATCCCCCGGTGGTGAAGGCGCCGCCACCGAAGAAGATCGGTGGCAGCAAGTCCTCGAACGAGCTGCCGCCGACGGCCGGCGGACCCGCCCCCGGCGCGGACGTCGACCCGAAGCTCATCGTGCGCGTCGGCGCCGACGTGGGCCGCGTGTACCAGCTGGCCAAGGACCTGACGCTGGTCGGGCGCGGCCTCGACGCCGACTTCGTCATCAACGACGCGTCGGCCTCGCGCAAGCACTTCAACATCGTCCGGACGCTGTCCGGCTGGAAGCTCGTCGACCTCGGCTCGGGCAACGGCACCAAGGTCAACGGCAACCGCGTCACCGAGATCTCGCTCCAGCACGGCATGAAGGTCGAGGCCGGCGGCACGACGCTCGAGTGGGTCCACGAGGAGATCGCCGCGCCGGTGCCCTCGGCCAGCAAGCTCTCGGCCGGCGGCAAGCCGCGCGAGACGATGAAGGAGAAGGAGGACGCGCCGCCGCCGCAGAAGCACCCCGGCACGCTCGCGCCCGGCCTCGGGGGCGACGACGACATGATGCAGGGCGTGAAGCGGCGGACGCTGTCGCCCGACGGCTCGCCCGGGGCGGAGGCGGTCAAGAAGCGCGACGCCGGGCGCATGAAGTTCGACGACGACAAGCCCGCCGGCGGCGGCGGGAAGGCACCCGAGGAGAAGACGTCGTTCTCCGACATCGCGGCGCTGGAGATCGACCCCGCCTGGGAGGCGCGTCGCCAGAAGGGCCGGAAGGAAGGCGTGGCCGACGACATGGTCCCCGTGTCGGGCGGCGGCTTCGGGCCGAGCGGCGACGGCGAGGAGGGCGGCGAGGAGGAGGTCGAGGTCAAGAAGGGCGGCGCCGGCAAGAAGATCGCCATCGCCTTCGGCATCGTCGCGGTGCTGGGCGGCGGCTTCGTCGCGGCCGACAAGTTCGCCAACCTCGGCATCATCTTCCCGAAGGAAGGCGAGAAGCCGAAGACCAGCGAGGTCGAGAAGCCCAAGGAGGGCGACAAGGTCGCCGACGGCGACAAGCCCAAGGAAGGCGACGGCGACAAGCCCAAGGAGGGCGACGGCGACAAGCCCAAGGACGGCGAGAAGCCGGCCGAGGCGGACGTGGTCGAGGACAAGGCCGAGGACGCCGGCGAGGCGCCGAGCGCGGCCGATGCCGAGGAGCCCAAGGCCGATGACGCGGCGGCTCCGGCCGATGCCGCGGCCGCGGCGCCGGGCGACGCCGAGGCGCCGCCGGCCGACCCGAAGGCGGCCGCGGTCGAGAAGGCGACCGCCGCGCAGAAGGCGCTCGACGGCAAGCAGCCGCTCGCCGCCAAGCTGCTCTTCGCCGCGGCGCTGAAGCTCGACGCCGCCAACGACGCGGCCAAGAAGGGCCTCGACGGGGTGACGGTGAGCCTCGCGCCGTGGTCGTCGTGGGTCACCGGCATGAAGCTCGCGGCCGACAAGAAGTGGCAGGACGCCGGCAAGGAGCTCGAGAAGATCGACGACAAGGCGGCGGTGGCCGAGGACGCGCGCCAGCTGCACACCTACGTCGTGAACCAGCAGGCCTACGAGCTCATCCAGAAGGCCGTGACGGCGTACGACAAGAAGGACTACGCCGGCGCCAAGGCGGCTGTGGAGGCCATCCTGGCCATCGACGACTTCGCCCAGAACTCGGAGGCGGCGGGCTTCAAGGCCGCCATCGAGAAGGCCATGGCGCCGGGCGCCGACACGCTCGACGTCGCCGACCCGGCCGACCCGAAGGGCAAGCAGCACGTGCCGCCCGTCGACTTCGCGCCGTTCTTCGCGGCCTACGCCAAGTCGGATCTGCAGGGCGCCATCGGCGTGCTCGACGGCTTCCAGCCGCAGAACGGCGGCAAGCCGGCGTCGAAGGCGGACGCGTCGCGCGCCGCCGCGCTGCAGCTCGCGGTGTTCACCATCGACGGCCTGCTCTCGACGTCGATCGAAGGCGTGAAGGGCGACAAGGCCGCCGAGGCGGTGGCGGCGCTCTACAATGTTCGGCGCGCCGATGCCTTCGTGGGCGGCGGGCTCAAGGCCAAGATCGAGGGCGCCATGGCCACCGGCTTCGCGTCGCTGGCCAAGAAGGCGGTGGCCGACAAGGCCGACGCCAAGGCCCAGATCATGGCGCGCATGGCCCTCGTCTTCGACGCCAACAACGCCGACGCCAAGCCCATCGGCGAGGCCGGCGTGAAGGCGGCCAAGCAGAAGGTGGCCGACGCCAAGGCGGCGATGGACGCCGACCCGGACAAGGCCGCCGCGCTGCTGGTCGACGCCGTGCGCATCCTGCCCGACGGCGACCCCGACCTCGCCGAGGCGTGGAAGATGCTGGCGCCGCTGGCGCAGTGACGGGGCGTCGCTGACCGCGTCGACGCAGGTTCGCCCGGGCTACCGGGAGCGAGCCTGGTCGACCGGCGCGAACAGGTGAGCCAGGCCGGCAGCGAGGTAGAGCGCCGCCGCGCCGAGCAACGTCACCAGCTTGATGGGCCCGAGCACGCCGATCCAGGCGTCGGACTTGGCGGCGAAGAGCGCCAGCACGAGCAGCGGCAGCACCGCCAGCGCCCACAGCACGACGCCGAGCGCGGCCGCCGGGCGCGCGCCGAGGCCGGGCCAGGTGAAGGCGAGCGCGCCGAGGAGGCCGCCGATGGCCGGCAGGGTCGCGCCCGCGGCGACGCGGTCGCCGAGCACCGGCGCGTCGGCGAGGCTCTGCACCAGCGTCACGACCGGCGGCTCGCCGAAGATGCCGCCGACGCCGCACACGACCGCGAGGCCGATGGCGGTGCCGAAGCCGATGAGCGCGGTCGAGGCCAGGTGGCGCGGCGCCAGGCCGCGCAGGAACAGGCCTGCCGGCACCGACACCAGCGCCAGCACGAGGGCCAGGCCGAGCGCCGGGCTGTCGCTGAAGAGCGCGACCAGCGCCGGCTGCGCGTCGAAGTGGAGCGCCACGTCGGCCTGGAGCGCGAGGCAGGCGACGGCCAGCAGCACCGCTCCCACCGCGGTCGCGAAGGCCGCGCGCGGGCGCGGGCCGAACGGCAGGAGGTGCACCACCAGCACGAGCAGGAAGCCCGCCAGCGCGATGAAGCTCGACTCGGTCGGGCGCAGCACGAGCTCCCAGGGCGGCCCGGCCGTGGTCGGCAGCGCCACCGCCTCGAAGAGGAGCACCAGCGTCACGAGCGACAGCGTGCCGAAGAGGCGCTGCCGGCCGGCGTCGCGCGCGGCCGTCACGGTCTCGGTGCGGCCCGGCGTACGTCGCGCCGCGCGCGCGTCGCGCGCTTCGATGACCAGCGACGGGCGCGAGTAGTCGACCGGCGCGCGCGCCGGCGTGGTCAGGTCGCGGCCGAGCGCGGCCGGGCGCCGCGCCGGCTCGAGCTCGGCGAGCGCAGCGCGTGGGCGCGCGGATCGGTCGGCACGCGCGTGCGCAGCGAGGCCGAGGGCTGGCCTCCGGCGCGGGCCGGCGGCCCGTGCGCGGGCGCCAGCGTCGACGCGGCCGGCGCCGGTGGCACGGGCGCGGGCGTGGCCGGCATCGACACCGCGGTGGTCTCGCTCGGGCCCTGCGCCGGGCGCCCGGTCTCGGTCGGGATGCGCGCGGCGAAGGCGTCGGCCGAGGTGGTGTCGGTCGGCTCGCGCTGGGCCGGCTTGAGCAGGCTGCGCGCGCTCGGGAGCGGCGGCGGCAGCGCCGGCTTGGGCACGTTCGGCGGCGGCCCGACGATCGAGCGCGGCGGTAAGGACGGCGCCTGCACGATGACCGACGAGGGCTTCCCGAGCGGCTTCGCCTCGCGCCCGCTGCGGATGACCGGGCGCGCCTCAGGGCGGCTGATGGGCGGCAGCGGCAGCGGCTTGATGTCGGTCGACTGGCGCTGCGCCACGCGGCTCGCCGGCCCCTGCACGGTGCGCCGGCGCATGAGCGGCGAGCGCACGTGCACCTGCCCGTCCTCGGCCGGCAGCACGCGCCGCGGCGACAGCGCGGTCACCGCCGCGCGCTCGGGCGAGGTGCCCGGCTCGGGGCGCGCGCCGGTGGCGGCGGCGAGGTCGGGGTCGGTCGGCTCGACCTGCGAGCGCGGCGCGGCGGCCTCGCGGAAGAGGCCGCTGTCGACCAGCACGCGCGGGCCGGTGGTCGATCGCACGGGCGGCGCGGTCGGCGTGGCCGGGGCGGCCGGCTCGGCAGCCGGCGGCGCCGGCGTGGGACGCGGCACGGGCGGCGGCTCCAGGCGCGCCGTCGGCGGCGTGGGCAGCGGCGTCGTCGGCTGCGATGCGGCCGGCATCGGCTCGCCGGGCTTCCGCGCCAGCGGCAGCACGCCGCGCTCGGTCGGGCGGCGCAGGAAGTCGCTGGTCGGTCGCCCGTGCTCGCCGGTGGGCGGGCGCCCGGCCATGCCCCGGACCGGCGGCGCGCGCACCGACGTCGGCTCGTCGCCGACCTGGTCGAGCGGCACGAAGCCCAACGACTCGTCGAGCCGCTCGCCGCCCGGGCGGGTCTTCTCGTCGTCCTGCTTCGGTGCCGCCATGGTCTGTCCATCGTAGCCCGGCCGCGGGCCGCCCGCCAGAACCCGTGGCCCGGTCGCCGGCGCCCGGCGGTGCGGCTCGCTTGCCGCGCACCGGCCCTGCGTGCTAGCGCTGCGCGCATGGCCAAGAAGACCATCCGGATTCCCGCCCGTAGCACCGCCGAGCCCGAGCCGCGCGAGAAGAAGCTCATCGTCTATGTGGACGACGATCTCGAGCTCGTCCGCCTCGTGGAGGGCGCGCTCCTCGACGAGGGCTGGGAGGTCATGACGGCGCACGACGGCGAGAACGGCCTCGAGGCCATCCTCGTCGAGCAGCCCGACCTCGTGATCCTCGACGTCATGATGCCCGGCCTCACCGGCTGGGAGATCTCGAAGTACCTGCGCTCGAAGCAGGACTTCGCCGACATGCCGATCCTCATGCTGACCGGCATCGGCGAGCGCATGAACGCGCTCACCGCGCCGCTCTACGGCGCCACCGCCCACCTCGACAAGCCCTTCGACATCGAGGACCTGCTGGAGATCGTGCGCCAGCTGCTGGGCGACGAAGCCGCCTGAGCTCCGCGCATCGGCGGCGCGCCCGTCGCCGCGCGGCTCAGTAGAGGACGAGCACCAGCGCGAAGAACGGCAGCGCGACGATGAGGGCGTCGATGCGGTCGAGCAGACCGCCGTGCCCGGGCAGCAGCGTGCCCGAGTCCTTCACGCCGCACGAGCGTTTGATGAGCGACTCGGCGAGGTCGCCCATCTGCGCGATGGCGCCGCCCGCCACCGAGTAGAGGAGCGCCGGCGCCAGCGCCAGCGGGAGGTCAAGGATCTTGACCATGGCGAAGCCGCCGAGCGCGCTGCCGACGAGCCCGCCGATGGCGCCCTCGATGGTCTTGTTGGGCGACACCTTGGGGTGGAGCTTGTGGCGACCGAAGGCGCGGCCGGTGAAGTAGGCGGCGGTGTCGCCGATCCACACCGAGGCGCCGACGTAGAGCATCCACGGGTCGGGCGCCAGCGCCAGCTCGAGCGCGGCGTAGAGCGGCAGGACGATGTAGATCAGGCCGCCCCACAGCGCGAAGAGGCGGAGCGCCGCCGTCTCGATGGGCAGCGGCCGCAGCACGACGACCACCGCCGGGATGGCCAGCCCCGCGGCCGCGAGCCCGAAGGCCTGACCGGGCGGCGAGCGCCACAGGACCGTCAGCAGGCCGACGCCGAGCGCGACGCCGACCCAGCGCTCGAGCGCGTGGCCGGGCAGCGCCATGGCATAGAGCTCGGCCAGGCAGATGCCGGCCGCGACGATGATGACCACGGCCTTCAGCCAGTCCGGTCCCGCGATGAAGAGCAGGACGACCAACGGCGCGAGGACGAGGCCCGTGATGATGCGGGTCAGCATGGCGGGCCGTCTTTACCATCGGCCCGCGCCAGCGTCGACCGCGCAACCGCAGACGGCGCGCCCGCCGTCATCAGAGAACGCCCGGGTCGCATTGCGGAACCGGCCGACCCCGATTAGAGTGCGAGCCGTGCAAACGGGGGTTACAGCCGGGCAGAGCGGGAAGCTGCGGGGCCGTATCGGGCGCGCCGACGAGTTCGTCGCGCTGCGCCTCGATGGCATCATCGACGAGCACAACGGCCTCGACCAGTGGCTGGCCGCCGTGGGAACCGGCGGCGAGAACCACGTGTTGCTGGTCGACATGGGCGGCGTGCGGCGACTGAACTCGGTCGGCGTGCGCGACTGGGTCAACTGGCTCCGCGCGCTGCGCACGAAGTGGCTCGATCGTGCTCTTCGACTGCCCGCCCGCGGTCGGCATCGAGTCAACTTCGGCCGCGAACTTCGCAGAGGAGCAGATCATCACCACGTTCCAGGTGCCGCCTTTCTGCCAGGTCTGCCAGAAGGAGAGCCGCGCATCCTCGACGCGCTCACGCTCAAGCAACGGCGGCAACCTGCCGAAGTTCAACCGCGAGCGCAGCGACTGGTAAGAACGCCCCCGACGACGACGAGGAGACCTCCTCGTTCCTCGCCGCCCTGCCTGATCAGTTCGACGCCGAGCGCCTTTCGCGCCTGACCACGCTCGCGCGCGACCTCCTGAAGTCCAACGAAGGCGCGCAGCCGGTGGCGCCCGATGCCGCCTGAACGCCTCGCCCGCCCGCGCCAACGCGCTGTCGCAGCTCGGCATGTCCGGCTCGGGCGGCGTGCAGTCGGCCGCGAGCCGCAGCGTCATTCACCGCCAGGGCCCGCCACGCCCGTGCCCTCGCAATCGTCCTCGATGAAGGCCTGCGCACCGGCGACCGGCTTCATCGGCGCCATCGCGGCCATGGTGGCCGTGCTCGGCGTGCTCATCTACCTTCTCATGACGCTGGAGTGAACCGATGAGGACCTCACTCGGCGCGTCGTTGACAGTCACCTCGACCCTGCTCGTCGCGATCGTCGTCGCTCTCCGGCTACACCCACGCCGTGTCGATCCGCGAGGAGCACGACGTGTTCGGCGAAGACCTGCACCGAGGCCTTCAAGAGCACGGTCCTCGGGCTCGCCGAGAGCCTGGCCGGCGTCATCGCCGTGACCGTCTCTGAGCACCTCGATGGGCACCGAGCTCGGCCGCTCGAGCTCGGCGCAGCAGCTCGTGAAGCAGGACCCGCGCATCAAGCACGTGCGCATCGCCAACGCGCGCGGCGAGGTGCTGGCCGACCTGAAGAAGCGCTGTCGAGGCGCTGAACCTCGAGAAGCTCACCGGCGACCTGAAGATGCCCTCGCGCCGCAGGCCAGCGAGACCACGATCATCGGGCAGCGCGTGCTCATCGTGCGGCGCCCGATCCAGGACCCCTCGCGCGACGGCAAGGAGGCGCCGGCCATCGGCGTCGTCGACTTCACCTACGATCTCTCGCCGCTCGATCAGGCGCTCTCGGAGATCGAGACGCAGCGGAAGGAGGCCATCGCGCGCTCGCTGTCGTTCACGCTGAAGATCGGCATCGTGGCGCTGCTCATCGGCGCGCTGCTGTCGCTCGTGCAGGGCCTCCGCTACGCGCGCCCCATCAAGAAGCTCGCGCTCACCACCTCGCGCATCGCCCAGGGCGATCTCGGCGCGCGCGTCGAGGTCACGCAGCGCGACGAGGTCGGCGCGCTGGGCGTGCAGTTCAACCACATGGCCGACCGCATCCAGCAGCTCCTGAACGAGTCGGTGGCGCGCGCCGAGATGGAGCACGAGCTGGCCCTGGCGCGCGAGATCCAGTCGGTGCTCGTACCCGGTCCGGGCACGCACGCGGCGCCCGGCATCGAGGTCGCCGGCTACTACGAGCCGGCCTTCAACGTGGGCGGCGACTTCTGGGATCTGTCGGCGCTGCCGCGCGGGCGCAGCGCCATCCTCATCGGCGACGTGACCGGCCACGGCGTGCCGGCGTCGATCCTCACCGCCACCGCCAAGGGCTGCCTCGACACGCTGCGCCACGTGCACGGCGGCGACATGCAGGTGGCCGAGACCATGCGCGTCCTCGACCGCGTGATCCACGATGCCGGCCACGGCGCGTTCTTCATGACGGCCACCGCCATCGTGCTGGATGCCACCGAGAACGCGCTCTACTACTCGGCCGCCGCGCATCCGCCCGGCGTCTTGCTCCGCTGGACCGAGAGCGGCATCAAGGTGTCGAGGCTCGCCGCGCGCGGCAATCGGCTGGGCGACGGCGACGCCGCAGGCTTCGAGGCCAAGCGCATCCGCGTGGCCAAGGACGATCTGCTCGTGTGGTACACCGATGGGCTCGTCGATGCCGTCAACGATCAGGGGCGCCAGTACTCGACGCGCCAGCTCATCCACCTGCTCGGGCAGATCGACCCGCGCGTGAACGCGCCGGAGGACGTCGTGCGCATCGTCGCCAACGACCTCAAGAGCTTCCGCGGCGACGTGCCGCTGGCGGACGACGTGACGCTGGTCGTCGGGAGGGTGGCGTGATGTCGGCTGCCGGTCGCAGGGCCGTCGCCCTCCTCGTCGCCTGCGCCCCGGTCGGATGGGCCGGATGGAGCGGGTGGGTCGCGTCGCTCGGCACCGTCGCGCTGACCATGGCCACGGCCGAGACCGCGCGCGCCGCCTCGCCCGACGACATCCGCCGCGAGCTGAAGGACGCCGACGAGGCCATGGAGTCGGCGCGCGCGCTGCTGGCGCGCGGCGAGTCGAAGGCCGCCAAGAAGCGCCTGGCCGAGGCCGAGAAGATCTACCTCGGCGTGCTCGGGCAGAACGCCGACCAGCGCGAGGCCGCGGTCGGGCTGTCGTCGGTCTACTTCCTCCAGAAGCGCTACGACGACGGCGTCGAGCTCATGCGCCCGTTTCACGAGCGGCTGCCCGACGACGCCGACGTGTCGCACCAGCTCGGCATGCACCTCTATCGCGCCGGCCAGCAGGGCCTGGCGGTGCCGCTGCTCGAGCAGGTGGCGGCCGACCCGAAGCGCTTCGACGCGGCCTGGCTCCTGGCGCTGCACTACTATCGCCAGGGCGACTGGAACGCCGGCCTCACCCACGCCGAGCACTACAATGTGGCGCGCCCCGACGACATCGAGTCGCTGGCGCTCATCGGCACCTACTACCTCAAGGCCAGCCGCTTCGACCGCGCCGTCGAGGTGCTCGACACCTATCTCGGCGCGCACCCCGACAACGTCGCGGCGCGTATCAACCGCGCCAACGCGCTCTTCCGCGAGGGCGCCGTCGACCGCGCCGGCACCGAGTACCAGGACCTGCTCGACAAGTTCCCCGACCGCGCGCGCTTCCTCTACAACCTGGCCGCCGTGCGCATCAAGCAGGACCGCTGCGGCGACGCGCTGCCGCTGCTCGACAAGTTCCTGAAGAAGGAGCCGAAGAACGGGCCCGGCCTGTACTTCAAGGCCGACTGTCTGCTGCGTCTCGGGCGCTGGGACGATGCGAAAGAAGCTTTCGCGAAGGCCGGCAGCGAGGGCCCGTCGAACCCGTGGGTCTACTACGGCCTGTCGAAGGTGGCGCTGCAGAAGGGCGACCACGGCGGCGCCATCGAGAACGCCAAGAAGGCGGCCGACCTCGGCGAGAAGGAGGCCGAGCTGGCGGCCTGGCTCGGCACGCTGCTCCGCCGCATCGATCAGAAGCCGGCCGACGCGCTGGCCTGGCACGAGCGCGCCATCTCGCTGGATGGCGCCGAGGCCTCCTGGCACATCGAGCGCGGCCGCGACCTGTGGGTGCTGGGTCGCCTCGAGGACGCGCAGGACTCGTTCGACAAGGCGCGCTCGCTCGACGCCACGGCGCAGGGCGCGCTCACCGGGGCGGCCGCGACGCGCACGGCGCTCGGCGTGCGCGACTTCGAGGCCGGGCGCACGCTCGACGCCGAGACCGAGTTCACCGAGGCGCTCGGCCTGCTCCCGACCTACCAGCTGGCGCGCGCCAACCTGGCGGTGGTGAC
>JAXLYZ010000098.1:0-14997 GCA_046351155.1 Myxococcota bacterium | reverse complement strand
GCGGTCGCGCGCACCGTCGCGCCAGTGCCGTCTCGCGGTCTCTGGATCGAGCTCCGCTGGCACCTGCTCGGCGAGGACGCGGCGCTCGATCGCGGCACGGGCCCCCACGACATGATGGGGTCGGACCTCGACCTCCACCTCCGCGACGTCGGCGCCGGCGAATGGTTCGACGCGGTCTGGGACGTCTACGCGCGGCAGCCCTACCCGCCCTGGGGCGTCGGCAGCCGCCCCGGCCCGACCGCCTTCGACGACGACACCAACGGCCCCGGACCGGAGCTCATCGCGCTCGAGCAGCCGGCCCCCGACCACACCTTCGAGGTCGGGGTCCACGCCTGGGACGACGGCTCCTACGCCGCGATGGTCGCCGAGGTCCGCGTCTTCATCGACGGCGTGCTGCGCTACGCGCGGGCCGGCGTGGCGATGGTGGAGGGCGACCTCTGGCGCGTGTGCGACGTGGCGTGGCCGAGCGCCGAGGTGACGGCCGTCGGCGACGGCGCGCCGGTGATCATCCACGACTACCCGCTGCCGCCGAAGCTGGTCCACTGATCCTCTGAGCTCGCGCGGGCGAGCCGAGCGCTGGCGGAGCATCGAGCCGGGCCCGACTGACCCGGGCGCGGACGTGTGCAATGATGCGCGCGGCAGGCCCGCTCGGCGCGGCCACGAACCGGAGAAAACACATGAAGATCGGGGTCTTGGGAACCGGGATGGTGGGCCAGACGCTGGCCACGAAGCTGAAGTCGCTGGGCCACGACGTCGTCATCGGCGCGCGCGAGAAGGGCAACGACAAGGCCGAGTCGTGGGCCGCGGCGCAGGGCGGCAAGGCCGGCACGTTCGCCGACGCCGCCGCGCACGGCGAGGTCATCCTCAACTGCACGATCGGCTCGGCGTCGATCGCGGCGCTCGGAATGGCGGGCGAGGCGAACCTCGCCGGCAAGCCGCTCATCGACGTGTCGAACCCGCTCGACTTCTCGCAGGGCATGCCGCCGAGCCTGTTCGTCGTGAACACCGACTCGCTCGGCGAGCGCATCCAGCGCGCCTTCCCCGAGGCGCGGGTGGTCAAGACCCTCAACACCGTCAACGCCGGCATCATGGTCGACCCGGGGCGCCTGGCCGACGGCGATCACAGCATCTTCGTGTCCGGCAACGACGCGCAGGCCAAGACCATCGTCAGCGGCCTCCTCGCGGAGATGGGCTGGAAGCACATCGTCGACCTCGGCGACATCGGCACCGCGCGCGGCACCGAGATGTACCTGGCGCTGTGGGTGCGGCTCTGGGGCAGCCTCAAGATCGCCGACTTCAACGTGAAGGTCGTGACCTGATCGCGCCCGGCAGGCCGTCGGCGCGGCCGTGCGGGCTCGCGTGCGGATGTCTTGACTAGCTAGCTCGATGATATCACCTTGGTAGCACTGACGCGGTCGGGCTCCGTGAGGGAGTCACCGCGTGTCGGAGGGGACCATGCGTGATGTGAGCGAGAAGGAGACCCGGGGCTTTCCGGGCGCACTGATGCTGCTGCTCGGGCTCGGTGCGTGGGTGTTCGCGGGCTGGCTGGTGTGGCGCGCGGTCGGCATGTTCGGGCCGGCCGGGCCGGGTAGCGCGTCGGTGCCGTACCTCGTCGGCGCGGCGCTCTCGTTCGTCGCCGGCATCTTCATCATGAAGGGGCTCGTGGCAGTGAACCCGAACGAGTCGGTGGTGCTCCAGCTCTTCGGCAACTACACCGGCTCGCTCAGCCGCGACGGCCTGCGCTGGGTGAACCCCTTCGCCGATCGGCGGCGCCTGTCGGTGCGCGCGCGCAGCTTCGAGAGCGGCAAGCTCAAGGTCAACGACTACGACGGCAACCCCATCGAGATCGCCGCCATCGTCGTCTACCGCGTGGCCGACACGGCCAAGGCGGTGTTCGGCGTCGAGGACTACTCGAAGTTCGTCTACACCCAGACCGAGGCCGCGCTGCGCAACCTGGCCGCGCGCCACCCGTACGACGGCAACGAGGAGCAGCCGTCGCTCCGGCGCAACACCGACGCCATGGCGGTCGAGCTCAAGACCGAGATCGAGGCGCACGTCGGGCTGGCCGGCGTGCAGATCGAGGACGCCAAGGTGAGCCACCTGGCCTACGCCCCCGAGATCGCCCACGCCATGCTGCAGCGGCAGCAGGCCGCGGCCATCATCGCCGCGCGCCAGAAGATCGTCGACGGCGCCGTCGGCATGGTTCAGCTCGCGCTGCACCGGCTGGCGCGCGAGGACATCGTGTCGCTCGACGAGGAGCGCAAGGCGCAGATGGTGGCCAACCTGCTCGTGGTGCTGTGCAGCGAGCGATCGGTTCAGCCGGTCGTGAACGCCGGCACGATGTACCCATGAGCCGCGCGGCTCCCTCGGTCTAGCGGGCGGTGCCGCATGGCCGAGCGAAAGGCATTCCTCCTGCGCGTGGACCCCGAGGTCCTCGCGGCCCTGCAGCGCTGGGCCGACGACGAGCTGCGCTCGGTCAACGGGCAGGTCGAGTTCATCCTCAGGCGCGCGCTCGAGGCCGCCGGGCGCGCGCCCAAGCCGAAGCCGAAGCCCAAGGCTCCGGCCAAGGGCGACGACGAATCGTAGGCGGGCGCGGTTAGAGGTGCTTCAGCGCCTCGCGCCGCGACAGCCCGGACAGGCGCGGGCCGAGGTCTTCGACGGTGGCGCGGACCCAGTCCGGATCGGTGCGGGCGTAGGCGCGGAGCGCCCAACCGATGGCCTTCCGCAGCCAGAAGACCTTCTCCGGCAGCGCCGGCTCGATGGCCTCCATGAGCAGCACCGTGTCGGTGTCGGCGCCGAGGCCGATCTGGCAGATGATGGCCGCGCGCCGCTTCCACAGGTCGTCGCCGGCGATCCACTGGCGCATGATCGGCGCCACCAGCGCGCGGTGCTCGTGCAGCAGCGGGCCGATGCGGTTCGAGGCGACGACGTCGACCATGTCCCACCAGGCGCCGGTCACGACCAGCTCCTCGTAGACGACCATGGCCTGCGCGGCGAGGCGCGGCGCGTCGGGCGGGGGCTCGGCGCGCGGCGTGGCGCGGAGGCCCTGGAGCACGCGCGCCTTGCGGTGGCCGGTGAGCTCGAGGGCGGCGTAGCGCTCCTCGCGGTGGGTGGCGCCGCGCCAGATGCCGAGCGCGTCGGCGCGCCACGCGGCGGCGGACGCGAAGGGGTAGCGCGAGAAGGTGTCCTTGCAGAGCGCCGTCACCTGCGGGTTGGTCACGCCGTGGTACGGCATGCTCGACTTCATGTAGGCCTGCTGCGCCGCCGCGCGCGCCGGGTCGGCTCGCTCGATGAGGCGCGTGCGCAGCTCGAGGAGGAGATCGCGTCCGTCCATGGCCGTGGTCTCGCACGAGCCGCCGACTTGCGGAAGGAACGACGGCGCGTGCATGTTGGCCGACATGCTCCGCAGCACGCCCGTCGCACTCGGCCTCGCCCTCGCCTGCGCTTGCGGCCTCGCCCGCGCGGCCGACCCCGACCCGGGCCGGCGTGTGGCGCGCGTGCGCCTGGTCGGCGCGACGGTCGGCCTCGGCGTCGACGTCGGCGGCAGCATCGCCAACGACGGACCGGTCCGCAGCGACACCCTGACGCTGACCGTCACGAACCGGGGACCGACGGCGCAGGAGGCGACGCTCTCGCTCGAGCTGCCGAGCGACGCGGTGGTCGGGCGCATGGCGCTCGACGTCGACGGCCGCTGGATGGAGGGCGAGGTGCTGCCGCACGGGTCGGCCACGCGCTTCTACGAGGCCATCGTCCGGCCGCCGTCGACGCGGCGCGACCCAGCGCTGCTGGTCGAGGAGGCGCCCGGGCAGTGGACGCTGAAGGTCTTTCCGGTGCCGCCGGGCGGCGAGCGCCACGTCGCGATCACCAGCCACCGGCTCGTGCCGGCCAAGGCCGGAGCCATGCGCGTCGAGGCGCTGCCGCCGTCGGTCGAGGGCGACGGCCGCATGTTCGCCAGCGTCGTGCGCTTCGATCGCCCGGTCGGTGGGCCGCTACCGGCGCGCATCGTGGTGGCCATCGACACGTCGCTGTCGATCGGCCGGGACGGCCTCGCCGAGGCCGCCGCGCTGACGCGCAGCATCGCCGCCACCGGTCGCGAGGTGCGCGTCGTGCACGGCGACTTCCGCGCCGCGGCCTGCGCGGGCGAGCTCGAGGGGTGCCTCGCCGGCCTCGACGTCGGCGGCGCGACCGACCTCGGCGCGCTGCTCGACGCGGCTCGCGACGCGGCCGGGAGCGGCCCGGCGGCCATCGTGCTGCTGAGCGACGGGCGCGCGACGACCGGCCTCGACGCGGCCGGCGTGCGGGCCGCGGTCGCGCGCGCGGTCGGCGAGCGGCCGCTGGCGATCCACGCGCTGGGTGTGGGCGCGGCCGATGGCTCGGCCCTGGCGGCGCTGGCCGGCGCGGGTCGCGGCGTGGCCGACGGCGACATCGTCGCGGCGCTGTCGGTGCCGCGGCGGCCGCGCATCGAGGTGCGCGCGGCGGCCGACGTCGACGCGCTGCTGCTCGGGCAGGACGTGGTCGTGATCGGCCGGGCGCCGGCCGGCCCGAGCCGCGTCGAGGTGGTGCGCGAGGACGACCTCGGCCGGTCGCGCGCCGTCGTCGAGGTGCCCGAGCGCGCGGCGCCGGCCTTCGGCGTCGCACGCCTCTTCGGCGCGCTCGAGGCCGAGCACGCCGCCAAGGCCGACGCGCTCGCGGTGGCGCGGCAGTGGGGCGTGACCGTGGCCGGCACGGCCATGCTGGCGCTCGAGAAGGACGAGGACTACGACAGCCGCGGCATCGCGCGCTGGAAGGCGGTCGAGCGCGCGCTCGAGCTGGGCACGACGCCGCCCGCGGTCAGCGACGAGACGAAGAAGAAGTCGCGCGAGCTCGACGACGACAGCGACGGCGACGGCTTCGACGACGGCGTCGACCGCTGCCCGAGCGACCCCGAGACGTGGAACGGCATCCAGGACGACGACGGCTGCCCCGATCGGGCCATCGTCCGCATCCAGGAGGACGAGCTGCGCATCCTCGACAAGGTGTGGTTCCCGAACGGGCAGTCGGCGATACCGCGCGCGGCCATGCCGCTGCTGCACGAGGTCGCGCAGGTGCTGAAGGAGTACCCCGACCTCCGCCTCATCTCGATCGAGGGGCACGCCGACCGCCACGAAGGCGGTCGCGCGCGCCTGGCGCGGGCGCGCGCTCGCGGTGCGCGACGTGCTGGTGAAGCTCGGCGTCGCGCCCGAGCGCCTCTTCGCCGTCGGCATGGGCGAGCGCTTCCCGCTCACCATGGGCCAGAGCGCCGACGAGCGCGCGCGCAATCGGCGCGCCGAGTTCTACATCCTGCTCCGCGACGACGAGCTCATGCACGCGGTGCGGCCCGAGTACGTGGCCGAGATCGCCAAGCGCACCGGCCAGCCGACCTGGCCGCTCGAGGCCGCCGTCGGGCGCGACACGCTCGGGCGCGACGCCGCGGCCGGGCGTGCGGCGCTGGAGCGCGCCATCGACGGAGCTCCGGGCATCGCCGAGCGCCTGACCATCTTCGACGCGCCGGTCATCGCCGCGCTGCCCGAGCGCTACCGCGCGCTGGTGCGCGAGGCGGCGCTCGCGCAGATCCCGCCGCCGGCCAGCGCGGCCGAGCCCTACTGGACCACGCTCGTCGCGCTGCCGGCCGGCGCGAGCGGGCCGGACGGCGCCGCGGAGCAGGCTGCCATCGAGAAGACGCTCGGGCTGCTGCTCGCCCCGCTCGCCGACCCGGCCGCGCGCTGGCAGGCGCCGGCCTGGCAGATCAGCGCCAGCGCCGACGCGCTCGAGCGCCTCGGCCGCCACGACGAGGCGGCGCGCCGTCGCTCCGAGCTGGCCGAGAAGAGCGCGCCGCGCTGAGGCCCGCTCGAGGCCTGTCGGTCTACTCAGGCGACGACGACGACGTCGAAGGCGAGGGCCTCGGCGGCATGCTTCGAGACCTCGGCCAGCGCCAGATCGAGCTCGGCCAGGATGGCGCGCAGCGGGCGCACGCCGTCGACGCGGCGCAGCACCTCGCACCAGGCGCGCGTGTCGGGCTCGTCGAGCACGTAGCGCACGGCGTCGTTCACGACCACGTACCAGGTCGGCGTCGGCGAATCGGCGCGGTCCTTGAGCACGAGCTCGACCCCCGGCGCGAAGGCCAGCACCGTGTCGAGGCCGATGTCGACCGGCGCCTGCGCGAGCCGCCGCACGATGGCGTCCTCGTCCCAACGGTCGATCGACGACAGCGCCGGGATGGCGCTGGTCGGGCCCGGGCGCGCCGCCGCGTCCTTGGCCATGCGCTCGAGCAGCCCGAGGTTCACGAGCGTGAGCAGCACCTGCGACGAGCCGCGCTGCGGGTCGCGCGCGCAGTCTTCCAGCAGCGCGTCCACCAGGCCGGGCGCCAGCTCGGGGTGGTCGCCGTCGTCGCCCAGCGCCTCGCGCACCAGCGCGCGGTCGTCGGCCATGAGCATGGCGTAGAGCATGCGCGTCGTGAAGCGCCCGTCGACGCCGGCGAAGAACGGCGTCTTCGGCGCGTTGCGCAGCGGCTCGGGCACGATGCCGCGCATGGCCTCGCGCAGCATGCGCTTGTGCCAGAAGAGGTCGGCGTAGAGGCGCGTCGGCAGGCGCAGGATGAGCTCGCAGAGGTGCCGATCGACGTAGGGCGCATCGGCCGTCATGCCTTCGCCGGCGGCCAGGCGATCGTCACGCCACAGGATGTCCTGGTCGAGGCCGTCGAGGACGTAGTCGAGGCGGCGGTGCCACGGGTGCCGCGGCAGAGGCCGTCCGGAGGCGTTCGCCAGCGCCGCCCGCGACTGCACTGGCCGACCCATCCAGCCCTCGATGGCGAGCGACTCCAGGCTGTGGAGGTCGACGCGCTGCTTCTCGGCGAGGTCGGCCAGGTAGTCGTCGAAGGTCGCGTCGTCGCGCTCCTCGCCATGGTTGCGGAAGTCGGCGCCCATGAGCTCGTCGCTGCCCTCGCCGTTCAGGAGCAGGCGCAGGTCGGGCCGCACCGTCCGGGCGTGGCGATGGAGCTGGAGCTTGTAGTAGTGCTGGGGCCCGCACAGCGGCGACTCGCACTGCCACACGATGCGGCGCCAGGCATCGGGCGTCATGGGCTCGTCCCAGGGCACGACGACCTGGTGCGACGGCAGCTGGAGCAGCGTCGCGGCCTCGTGCGCGAGGCGCGCGTCGCCGTTGCCCCAGGTGCTCTGGCTCATGACGGTGAAGGTCGGGACGCGCGCCCGGCGCGCGGCCACGGCGGCGATGCTGACCGAGTCGATGCCGCCGCTCAGCAGCAGGCCGGCGTGCTCGAGATCGGGCCCGAGCGCGGCGTCGACGGCGGCCACGAAGACGTTGCGGAACTGGTCGATCACCTCCGCGTCGCTGCGATGATCGTCGGCCAGCGCGTCGGCGCTCGGGCGCTCGAGCGCGTCGACGACCTCGACCGCGCAGGCGCCACGCGCGTCGGCGACGAGGCGCCCGCCGCGCGGCAGGGGCTCGAGGCCGGGGAAGTACGACGTCACGGCGAAGGTCTTCCGCGGCATCGCCTGGTGCGCGAGCGCGGTGGTCCAGTCGATGGCGCGCGGGCAGCGCGGGTGCGTGAGCAGGGCCTTCAGCTCGGAGGCGAAGACCAGGAGCGGCCCGTCGGCGCCGTCGACGCGCGCGTAGAAGAGCGGCCGCACGCCGAGCGCGTCGCGCGCGAGCACGAGCGTCCGGCGCTCGGAGTCCCACAGCGCCAGCGCGAAGCGGCCGGCGAGGCCGATGCAGAAGTCGGGTCCGCGCTCGCGATAGCGCGCGACGAGGTCGCTCGCCTCGAGCCGACCGTCGATGGCGGCCAGCGTGCCCGATGGCGGCGGGCCGTCGCGCTGCGGCACGGCCAAGGCCAGCGGCCCGTCGCGCACGATCGTCCGCTGGGCGAGCCCGCGGTGGGCGATGGCGGCGCCCATGGCGTCGACGACGAGCGCGTCGGCGGGGTCGAGCGCGCGGCCGTCGAGGGCGAAGGCTCCGGCGAATCCTGACATGGCGGCTCTCGGGTGGGGGTGGGCCTCGGGCCCATGAAACGACAAAGCCGCTGGAAGTGGCAATCCCACCTCCAGCGGCACAATCCGGACGAAGCCGGGTCGCCCGGCGGACTCTGCGCGGAGCCCCGCTGCAGGCGGGGCGGAGGCAGAGGCCGACATGGGGGCGAATTGCGCGGAGCGAGCCCACAAGTGTGGCGCTCGCGCAGCGAGCGGTCGGAACAAGTCTTCGGAGGATCCGGCGAGCAGCGCTCGGGCGGGCCCCTCCTCAGCTCACTTGCAGCGATGCTCGCCCGGCTGACCGGCCTTGATGCTCGTGTTCTTGACCTTCATGTGCGTCTCCTCGTCACTTCTGTGCGGACTCGCCGGGCTGCTTGCCGGCCTTGATGTTCGTCTGCTTGACCTTCACGGCGCTCCTCCTCGGGTGACCCGGCGGTGGGTCACGACGATCACTTCTTGGGGTCTTCCCGCGTGGTGGTGGTGCCGGCCTTGATGTTCGTGTGCTTGACCTTCATGTCGCTCTCTCGCTTTGGGGTTCGTGGGCTGATGTGTCGCACTCACACCGGCTAGGAGCAGCCCGCCCGAGAGAGTAAACCGAACGTTCTACATCTTGCTTCCCGACCGCCTGGCACAAGGACCTCAGGCGGGTCGGCTCAAGCGCCGTCGGCGCTCCGGCGCGCGGCCAGGTCGGGGCGGACGCCGAAGTAGATCGAGTCGAGCAGCTTGCGGTTGCGGATGACGGTCTTGTCGAACTTGCCGAGCCGCTGACCCTTGAGGTCGGGCACGGTGTCGGCGAGGTGGCGCGTCCAGCGGCCGTCCATCCACCACTCGAGGCGCACGAAGCCGAGGGCTATCTTCTCGATGAGCGGGCGCGCGAAGCGGAAGGCAGAGGTCGGGTCGATCTTCAGGAACAGGAAGGTGTGGAAGCGGGTCGTCTTGTCGTCTTCGGGCAGCATGAAGACCGCCGTCTTGGCCATGATGGGCCGCGTCTCGCCGCTGGCCGGGTCCTCCCAGTGGCTGGTGTAGACGCTGTGGACCGGGTCGAAGCGCGACACGAAGCGGTTGTGGAACCAGTCGCCGCGCCTCACGCCGAGCGCGGTCACGAGCGGCGAGGGCCGCTGCGGTCCGGCGTAGCAGGCCTCGGTGTGGTCGTCGTGGAGCGTGGCCTCGAAGCGCACCTGGGGCCAGTCCTCGGGCGCCCAGCCGAAGGCCTGGTGGACGTAGGGGAAGTGCTCGTCCTCGGTGAAGTTGTCGAGCATGATGTGGAGCGGCGCCTGCATCGCGGTCGGGAAGGCGCCGGCCAGCACGTAGCCGTCCCACTCGAGGACCGGCAGCGACGCGCGCGGCACGTCGCGCTCGGCGAGCCACAGGTAGCCGTAGGCCTCGACGACCTGATAGGCGGTGGTCTGCACCTTCAGCCCGGGCTGCGACGGGCACTGGCCGCCGCCCTCGCCGTCGAAGCTCCAGCCGTGGTAGCGGCAGGCCAGGCGACCGTCGGCGCCGACCCGGCCGAGCGACAGCGGCGCGGCGCGATGCGGGCAGGCGTCGGCCAGCGCGCGCGGGACGCCGCGGCCGTCGCGCCACAGCACGTAGCGCTCACCGCCGAGCAGGATGCGCTCGGGCTTCGCGCCGAGCGCGCGCACCGACATGACCGGATGGAAGTAGCGGAGGAGACCCGAGCGTGACGTCATGTCTCGCATACGCGCCCGGCGCGCCGACGGATCGCGCGCCGCCGCATCGCGGCGACGACGGTCGCGCGCGGCGCATCGCGGGTACGACGACGCGCGCCGAGCCTCAGGCGTAGCCGAGCTCGGCCATCGCCTCGATGAGCGCGGGGCTGGCCAGCGCCGCCTCGGCGGCCGCGTCGAGGCGCGGCGGCTCCTCGGTGCCGCGCACGACCAGCGTCGCGATGCGCGCGTCGAGGGCGTCCGGCGGCATGCCGAGGTGCTGCGCGACCTCGGCCAGCGTCGCCGCCGGATGGGTCGTCAGCGCCTCGTAGCGCACGACGCGCAGGCGCGCGTCGCTCGAGCGACAGGCCCAGCGCGAGCGCTCGATCCAGCGCCGCACGATGGCGTCGGGCGGCGTCGCGCGGAACCAGCCGGTGCCGAGCATCGAGGCCAGCATCGGTCGCGGGTGGCGCAGCATGAAGATGACGCGCGCGTCGGGCAGCGTGGTGAGCAGCGTGCTCACGTGCAGCGGCTCGAGGCTCAGGTCCTTCATGCCCCAGCGCTGGGCCGGGCTACCGTCGAGCATGCGCGCGTAGCGCGTGGCGATCCACAGCGCCGTCGCCTCCGAGGTGTGCGGGAGCGGCGGCTGCAGGTTGGCGATCCAGGCCTCCGGGCCGCGCGTCTCGAGGCCGGTCTTCTGGCGCATGCTCATGCCGGTCCAGAGGCCGATGCGCACGTACGCGTCGAGCACGAGCGGCAGCGCGTCGTTCGACTCGCCCCACAGCATCGTGCCCGGCGCGGCGCAGAGGATCCGCTGCAGCAGCGTGCTGCCGCAGCGGTACCCGCATCCGACGATGACGATCGGGTTGCCCGCGGAGGTCGCCCCCGACACCGGGACCTTACTTAGAGGTCGCGGTGATGGACCAGCTGTCGAGCGTGCCGGTGTCGACGGCCTCGCTGTCGACGACCTTCAGGGTCCACACGCCCTTGCTCGACTTGCCCGCGAAGTCGGTGAGGTCGAACGACTTGTCGATGTTGGCGCCGGCCGTGCCCTGCCCGTCCCACACCGTCTTCTTGACGGTGCCGTGCTCGAGCGTCACGACCAGGTCGCCGATGTAGCTGTGGGTGATCTTCAGCTTCACGGTGACCTTGTCGAGCGTGAAGTCGTCCTTGACGTCGATGCGCGAGGTGACGCCGGTCGAGCTGGCGTCGGGGATGGCGACGGCGCCGCCGGTCGAGCTGTAGGTGTTGGTCTTGCCGGTCGGCGTGACCGGGGTCGTGCCCGAGCCGCACTGCGGACCGGCCGGCGAGAAGCAGTTGTCGCGCACGCCGCTCATGCCGAAGGTCGAGTCGCCGACGCGCGTGCGGATGGCGCCGAGGATGTCCTTCCAGCTCGTCTTGTAGCCGTTGCCGAGGGCCGTGATCATCTTCGAGATGAAGGGGCCCGCGAACTCGTTGGCGTTGGCCGACACCTCGACCACGGCCGAGAGCATGTCGAGCTTGTCCCAGCCACCCTTGCCGGCGAGGATCGGCGCGACGTAGTACTCGTAGCCGAGGCAGCCGCCGTAGAGGAAGATCTGGTAGAAGCTCGGGTAGGTCGGGCGGCTCCAGAAGTCGCTGGCGCCCAGCATCGAGTGGCCGTCGTAGGTCACGATCTCGTGCTCGGCGAGCGCCTTCTGGAAGTTCGGGAAGTGGGCGTAGTCGCCGAGGCCCGAGAAGTCATACGGCGAGTAGAGGTCGATCTCGATGACCTTGCCGCCGACGGTGCGCGTGAAGCGGCGGCCGACCGGGGCCGGCTTGACCTCGGTGAAGCTGCCCTGCTTGAGCCACGAGGCCATCTGCGTGAAGGCCTTGTAGCCGGTCTCGGTCTTGCTGAGCTCGTCGTCGATGAGCCCGAAGAGGATGACCATCGTCACCTTGCCGTCGGCCGTGAGGAGGTCCCACTCGGGGTACGGCACCTTCGACGGCAGCATCTTGGTGACGGTGATCTTCATGGTGGTCTTGGTCGCGCTGCAGCCCGCCTTGTCCGGGTCCCACAGGTACCAGTACACCGACTGATCGAGGCCGATGTGGTTGTCCTCTTCGGCGCAGGCGCCGCCGACGTCGCTCATCAGCGTGAAGGGCTTCTTCGGCACCGGGGCCTCGAAGACCTTGCCGACGTCGACGCCGTTCCGGTAGCCGTCGAGGAGCACCGCGTTGATGCCGGTGATGCGGTAGTGGGTGAGCTTGTCGGCGCTCACCGAGCTGGCCTGCCGCGCCGTCTTCCAGGCGCCGTCGACGAGCCACTCGACGCGGTCGGACGAGCTCGCCTGCTCGGCCAGCGACTCGATGTAGATCATCTCGAGGCGGCGGAAGTAGGTGAGCGCGAACTGCCCCTGGATGGCCGGGCCGTCGCCCTTCCGACTCGACGGCGCGTCGATGTCGCTCTCGAGCGTGACCTCGATCTCGACGCCGTTGGGGTTGTAGTACTGGGTGTCGGCCTTGCCGTCGGCCGGGCCCTCGTCGAGGAGCGGGTTGGGCGCGTTCTCGTCGATGATGACGCCGCCGCTGCCGGGGCCGCCGGTCGAGCCGGAGTCACAGCCTGCGGCCGCGAGGGCCAGCGTGAGCGTGGCGAGGGAAAGTCCCGAACGGATGAGCATGACGGTGTCTCCTGTGCGAGGCGGCGAAGACCATATCAGGCTTCGCCCAGGTTGCACGGGGATTTTCTCATGATGGGCTCGCGCCCGCTCAGGGAGCCACGATGCGGCCCGGCGCGTCATTCTCGCCGCGCGTCGTGTGGCAGCTGTTGCAGTCGCCCTTCGAGCCCGCGACGACGTTCGTCATCTCGCGCGTGCGGCCCTCGAAGGTGAGGCGCGCGCGGGCGCTCGGCAGCGAGGCGATTCCAGGCCCGCGGGAAGTAGAAGTTGCCGCCGAGGCCGGTGGTCGGCGACGACGGCGCCGTCGGCGCGCAGGATGGTCACGTCGACGCCGGCGACGCCGCGGCACTCGTCGGCGTCGGCCACGTCGGCGAAGACGGTGCCGGCGAAGCGGAAGGCGGGCGCGCTCTCGCGCGTGTGGCACTCGATGCAGGCGCGGCCGGGGTGCATGTGGGTCGACTCGTGGTCGCCCGAGTACTGCCACCACTGGCCCGACGCGCACGTGCCGGCCTCGGCCCAGTCGGGCCTGGTGGTCGCGAAGCCCGCGCTCGGCGCGCTCCAGCCGATGTCGCCGCCGGGCACCGGCGGGCCGGTCGGGGCGTCGTCGTCGAGGTCGCCGGCGGCGGTCGCGTCGGGCGCGGCCGTGGTGTCGGCGCGGCCGGCCGCGTCGTCGGAGCACGCCGAGGAGGCCAACGCGAGACACGCGAGCAGCGGGCGAGGCAGCATCAGCCCGCGGATATCATCGGCGCGGGTCGGCGCCCACAGGGATTTTCAGACCGACGGCCGACGCCGCGGTCGCAGGCGCCAGCGGCCGGCCAGCTTGCCCTCGGCGATGACGTCATCCGAGGCCGGTCCGCGAAACGCGCGCAGGACGTCGCTGCGCGTGAGGATGCCGACCAGCTTGGCGGCGTCCTCGGACGCGACCACCGGCAGGCGACCGATGTCGTTGGCGACCATGCGGTCGAGGGCCACGCGCACCGGCTCGTCGGAGTGGCCGACCATGACCGGCCGGCGCGCGATGGAGCCGACGCGCGCGACGTCGGTGACCGAGCTCTGGGCGAGGTCCTTGCGGGTGACCAGGCCGACCAGGCGGCCGATCGAGTCGATGACGGGCCAGCCGCCGTGCGCGGCGGCGGGCGCGGCGGTGGCGAGCCAGCGGCGGACCGGGCCGACCAGGTCGTCGGCGCGCAGCGTCTCGACATGGCGGGTCATGAGCGCGCCGACCTTCACGCGCTGCAGCGGGTCGCTCGAGACCTCGCCCGGCACGGCGATGCCGCGCTCGGCGATGCGACGCGTCATGATCGAGTGGCGCATGAGTGCCAGCGACACCAGGTAGGCCGCGCCGCAGCCGCCGAGCAGCGGCACGAGGCCCATCGGCTGGCGCGTGGTCTCGAAGGCGAAGACGACCGAGGCGAGCAGCGCGCGCGAGGCCCCGGCGAACATGGCCGCCATGCCGACCAGCGCGCCGATGCGCGGGTCGACGCCGGCCTCGGGGAAGGCCGCGGCGAGGCCCATGCCGGCCAGCGCGCCGAGCCCGCCGCCGAGCGTGAAGAGCGGCGCCAGCGTGCCGCCCGAGGTGCCGCTGCCGAGCGCGAGCATCCAGGCGACCCCTTTGAGGGCCACCAGAGCGGCCAGCGGCGCGGCCGCGAAGGTGCCAGCCACGACGCCGCGGATGTTGTCGTAGCCGACGCCCATGGCGCGCGGCTCGACCAGGCCGACCAGGCCGACGGCCAGGCCGCCCAGCGCCGGCCACCACATCCAATGGATGGGCAGGCGCTCGAAGGCCCGCTCGACGGCGTAGACGCCCTGCGTGACCAGCACCGACGCGAGGCCGATGACGGCGCCCAGCGCGAGGTAGAGCGCAAAGGCGGCGACGCCGGGCGCTTCGATCGCGGGCATCGGGAAGACGGCGCCGGTGCCGCGGTGGATGGCCCCGACGATGGCGCCGGTGGCGGCCGCCAGCGTCACCGGGATGAGCGAGCGCGGCGCCAGCTCGAAGAGCAGGAGCTCGATGGCCAGGAGCACCGCCGACACCGGGCTCCCGAAGGTCGCGGCCATGCCGGCGGCGGCGCCGGCCGCGAGCAGCGTCTTCCGCTCCTTGGCGCTGGTGCCGAGGAGCTGGCCGAGCGTCGAGCCCATGGCGCCGCCGGTGGCGATGATGGGGCCCTCGGCGCCGAAGGGGCCGCCGGTGCCGATGGCGACCGCGGCCGACACCGGCTTCAGGAAGGTCATCTTCACCGGGATGCGGCTCTCGTGCTCGAGCACGCGCTCCATGGCCTCGGGGATGCCGTGGCCGCGGATGGCGGAGGTGCCGAAGCGGGCCATGACGCCGACCACCAGGCCGCCGATGACGGGCACCACCACGACCCAGGGGCCGAGCTCGTGATCGGCCGGGCTCGACGGGCCGAGCGCCGCGCGGCCATGGAACGCCAGGCCGGTGATGAAGTCGATGAGCTCGGACAGCAGCGCGGCCGCGAAGCCGGTGAGGATGGCCAGGCCGACGGCCAGCGCCGAGAGCCACAGCGTGCGGCGGCCGATGAGCATGGGCTCGGCGCGGCGCGCGATGTTCTCGCTCGCGAGCGCCGGACCCATCGAGGGCGCGACCGGCAGGGCGCCGGTGGTGGCGGCCTGGCGCACGCCGCGACCGGTGGTGACGGCGCGGCGGCGGCCGGCACGGGGGCGGGGCTCGCCCAT
>JAXLYZ010000097.1:0-15472 GCA_046351155.1 Myxococcota bacterium | reverse complement strand
AGGTCGGTCATCGACACCCAGGCGTCGTCGGTCGCGCCGTTGCAGTCGTCGTCGACGCCGTCGCAGGTGTCGTCGATCACGCCCTCGTTGATGACCACCTCGTGGCTGCACTCGCCGGCGAAGCACGAGTCGAAGGTGCACGGGTCGCCGTCGTCGCAGCTGCAGCCCACCGGCACGAAGAAGATGTTGGCCGTGGAGTTGTCGCTGATGTCGACGGTCGGCGGCGCATCGAAGATCCAGGTCGCCTCGCCACCCGCCGGCGGCGTGACGCCGAAGGGCTGCGTGCCCTGATCGGCGCTGTCGAAGAAGGCCGCGCCCTGGGCGTCGGTGACGTTCTCGTCCAGGCCGATGTCGATGATCCAGTTGGCCAGGCCGACGTCGTTGTTGCCGGGCAGGCCGTCGCCGTCGTCGTCGAAGAAGACCACGACCAGCGCCTGGCTGACGCAGCCGCTGAGCCCGCAGTCGACCACGTCGAAGGTGGCCGGCGCGCTGGCGCCGAGGATGGGCGCCGTGCTCGAGACGCCGCGGTAGGACACCGACGCGGTGTTGGCGATGGTGCCGCTGGCGCCGGCGTCGACCGTCGCCTCGAAGGTGATGGTGCGGTGCTGGCCGATGGCGAGGTCGCCGAGCCGCACCGTGACGACGCCGTTCACGATCTCGCCGGCGTCGCCGTCGGCCGCGGTCGTGAGCGTGGTGACGGCGCTGCCGTCGTCGACGCTGATGCTGGTGCCCGACGCGGTCACGCCGAGCGGCAGCGCGTCGGTCACGGTCACGAGCTTGGCGTTCTCGACGCTGGTCGCGTCGGTGGTGGCGGTGATGCTGTAGTCGACGACCGAGCCGGCCTGGATCGGGCCGGGGGCGGTCGGGCTCACGCTCTTCGTCAGCGTGACGCTCGGCGCGTTGATGTCGAAGGCCAGGACGAGGCCGTGCCACACGACGCCGTCGTCGGTGCAGGAGAAGTGGACGTTGCCGGTGGTCGCGCCGTTCTCGAAGGCGCCGGCGATGTCGAAGGTGTCGATGTCGACGAGCTCGTCCGTGACGTTGAAGGTGTCGGGCACGCGCGGGAAGGGCAGGCCGTCGACGCCGGAGACGGTGTTGTTGGCGATGTTGCTGACCGGGTTCAGCGCGTTCTGCACGCCGAGGGCGTTGAGCGTCACGCTGTCGACGCCGGCCGCGCTGGACGAGCCGTCGCCGGCGGCGATGGTGAGGAGGCCCGTGACCTGGCCGAGCGACGGCGTCACGAAGCCGCCGAGGCTGATGTCGAAGCTCGAGCGGAAGCAGCCCTGCACGCCATCATAGATGTTGACGAGGCGGAGCGGCGCGCCGTCCTGCTCGTAGACGACGATGAGGATCCAGTTGCCCACGGCGTTGAACGCCTCGTCGACCGGGTAGATGGTCGGGTCGGCCAGCCAGTACTGGCCGGCGCCCTGCGCCTGCACCACCTTGGTCACGTCGTAGAGGCCCTGGTAGGCGAGGCCGGTGTCGTCGATGCTCACGTGGTCGGGGACGAGCGGCGCATAGGTGCTGTCGCTCGGGCCGCGCAGCTTGGCGCTGACGTCGGCGGTGGTCAGCGCGTCGGCCCAGCGCGGGCTGGTGCCGGTCTCGAGCGAGCCGTTGACGGTGACGAGCAGGTAGGCGGCCTGCGGCCGCGCGCCGGCGGGCAGGCTCAGCGTGGCGGCCGACGAGCCCTGGGTGGTGTCGTCCTGATCGGCGTCGACGTAGGTGAACGGGGTGCCGTTGTTGCCGGCCGGGCAGGGGTTGGTCGAGCAGTCGAGGATGACGTTGCCGACGACGGCGTAGCCGCCGGCGACCGTCAGCGAGCGACGCAGCGCGAAGGCCTGGTCGGCGACCAGTCCCTGGGCGGTGACCGAGAAGTCGTCGACCGCGAGGAGGTCGTCCGAGCCGTTGGCGTTGAAGTCGGTCCAGCGGATCCAGACGCTCGCGCCGGGGGCGATGTCGAGCCCGCTGATGGTGGCGCTGTGGGTCTGGCGGTTGAGCGTGAGGTTGCCGTCCTTCGGGCCGGTCGGCGCGTCATCGGCACACGGGCCACCGCTCGGCGGCGTCGTGCACTGGGAGTTGTCGTGGTCGAGCGCGTCGACGTCGATCCAGGTGCCGGTCGAGAGGCTCGTGGCATCGAGGCTGTACTGGAAGTCGATGCGGTCGACGCGGTCGGCGGTGCCGAGGCGCCACAGCTCGCCGGTGTACTGGATGGCCAGCGCCTGGATGCTGCCGCCGGTGGCGTTGGCCAGCTCGGCGCCGATGGTCGGCAGGTTGGACCCGCTCTGGAGGATGCCCAGCGCGCGCTCGGTCGAGCCGGTGGTGCCGGCGCTGTAGGTGTTGCCGGCGTTGGAGGTGCCGTCGCCGGCGGCGTACTTCTGGTCGACCGTGGTGGAGCTCGTGCCGGTCTCGAAGATGTGCCAGCCCGCCGGTAGCACGTCGCTCGTCCCGGTGTCGGCGAGGCCGTCGAAGCTCTCGGTGACGGGGGTGTCGAAGGCGTTGATCGGCACCTGGGCCGAAGCGGCCTGGCCGAAACCGACCAGGGCTAGGGCGGCGATGATGGTCGTCGTGGCGCGCATCGGGGCCTCCTTTGACTCTCGCGTGTTGGCGCCGGCGCATGTCCGGGCGGCTGGGGCCTGCGTCCCCGCGCAGGCGGGCGCAGTATACACGCTTTCAGACTCGATTCGCCTAGAGTTCCATGGCGTCGTCGCGCGGACGAGGGTTCCGGGCGCACACCGCCCCGGCTTCTGGACGGAGGCTCGCGCCAATCAGCCCGACGGCCTGGCGACGCCGGGCAGCCCTGGCTCATGCGAGCGCGCGAGCCGCCGGAAGAAGCCGGATGCGGGCGGCCGGAGCGAGGCCAGCCGATCGATTCAGGGCGCGTCGGCGGGGACGACGTACTTCAGGCGCAGCACCGAGGCGCGACCGCCGGCGCCGAGGGTCACGACGTAGAGGTTGTCGTAGGCGTCGTCGCCGAGCGGCTCGATGGGGGGAGCCCCGAGGCCGGCGACGATCTCCGGCAGCGTGTTGGAGTGCGCCGCCACCAGGACGACCTGGCCCGCGTGCTGGGTGCGGATGCGCTGGCACAGGCCGGCCACGTCGTGGGCGTCGACCACGACCAGCGGCACGCCGGTCTCGGCGACGAGCGGCGCGACCGTCTCCTGGGTGCGCTTCCACTGCGTGGCGTAGACCGTGCGCACGCCGGCGGCGCGCACCGCCGCGGCCAGCGCGCGGGCGCGGCGCTCGCCGGCCGGGCTCAGGTCGGGGTCCTTCGACGCGTCGACCTTCTCGGCGTGGCGCACCAGGATGACCTGCGTCCAGGCGGCCTCGCTGGCGCAGGCGGCGCCGGCGGCCATGACGAGCGGGAGCGCGAGGACCGCGATGCGACGCGACCAGAGCATGAGCCGGGCCTCGAAGGACCGCCGCCGAGTGGGGCCGTCCGGGCAGTGAGTGTGCCCCCGAGAGGGATCGAACCTCCGACTTACAGGGATTAGGAATCCCCAGCTCTATCCAACTGAGCTACGAGGGCGAACGACGCGGCTCGTAGCAGAAGGACGGCGTCGTTGACAAGCCTCTGCGCGGGGGCTACCCCTCGCGGGCTTTCGTGCCTGGACGTCGATCATGAGCCGCCATTACCTCACGACCCCGCTCTATTACGTCAACGCGCGCCCGCACATCGGCCACGCCTATGCGACCGTGCTCGTCGATGTGATGACGCGCTATCACCGGCTCTTCGGCGACGAGGTCTTCTTCCTCACCGGCACCGACGAGCACGGCCAGAAGGTCATGAAGGCGGCCGAGGCGCGCGGGCTGACGCCGCTCGCCCACGCCGACGACGTCTCGGGGCAGTTCCGCGCGCTGTGGCCGACGCTGGAGATCGCCTACGACGACTTCATCCGCACGACCGAGCCGCGCCACCAGGTCGTGGTGCAGAAGTTCCTGACCCAGCTCCGGGAGCAGGGCGACATCTACGAGTCCGACTACGAAGGTTGGTACTCGCCGGCCGCCGAGCGCTTCTGGGCCAAGGAGGAGCTGGTCGACGGCAAGTGCCCCGACACCGGCCTCGACGTGTACTTCCTGAAGGAGCGGAACTTCTTCTTCCGCATGGGCAAGTATGCGCCGGCCCTGCGCCGGCACCTGGACGAGCACCCCGACTTCATCCTGCCCGAGTACCGGCGGAACGAGGTCCTGGGCTTCCTCGACAAGCGCGTCGACGACCTCTGCATCTCGCGCCCGAAGGAGCGGCTTCCCTGGGGCATCCCCATCCCGTTCGCGCCCGAGTTCGTGACCTACGTGTGGTTCGACGCGCTCACCAACTACGTGTCGGCGCTCGGCGGTCCGGGCGATGCGCGCTACGACGCGTGGTGGCCGCACGCGACCCACTTCATCGGCAAGGACATCCTGACGACGCACGCCGTCTACTGGTGCACCATGCTGCTGGCGCTCGGGCTGCCGCTGCCGCAGCACATCGTCGCGACCGGCTGGTGGCTCTCGCCGGACGCGCGCAAGATGTCGAAGTCGCTCGGCAACGTCGTCGACCCGATGTCGATGAAGGACATCTACGGGCCGGACGTGCTGCGCTACTACCTCATGCGCGACATGGTCATCGGCCTCGACGCCAACTTCTCCGAGGCGGCGCTCGTGAAGCGCAACAACTCGGACCTTGCCAACGACCTCGGCAACCTCGACCGCCGTGCCGTGACGCTGGTGCTCCGGCACTTCGACGGCAAGGTGCCCGACCCGGGCGAGCTGCGCGGGCTGAATCTGGAGATCGTGCGCGAAGCCGAGATCCTGAAGAAGCGCGTGCCGGTGCTGGTGCGCGAGCTGGCGCTGCACTCGGCCATCGAGGTGACCATCGCCTTCGTGCGGCGGCTCAACAAGTTCATCACCGAGACGGAGCCGTTCCGGACGGTGAAGACCGATCCGGCCGCGGCCGCGCGCACCCTGTACGTCGTGCTCGAGGGCATCCGCCACGCGGCGACGCTGCTGCTGCCGATCATGCCGGTGAAGATGGCCGAGCTGCTGCACGCGCTGGGCGTCGAGCCGGTCACGCGCCTCGACGAGACCCTGTCTGGGCGGGGCTGCCGGTCGGGCACCGCGCTGCGCGAGCCGGGCGAGGACTCTTCCCGCGCCGTGACCTGCCGGTCGAGGTGGTCGAGGCGGGCGAGGGCGAGCTGCCGGCGAAGCCGAGGCGCGCCGAAGCCGCCCGGCGAAGCCGGGAGCCGAAGGACGGCAAGGCCGCCGGCGCCGAGGCCGCCGCGGGCGCGCCCGCGAGCGGCTCCATCAGCTTCGACGAATTCCTGAAGGTCGAGCTGGTGGCGGCCACCGTGCTGTCGGCCGAGGCCGTGCCGGGGGCCGACAAGCTCCTCCGCCTGGAGGTCGACCTCGGCAGCGAGAGGCGCCAGGTGGTGTCGGGCATCGCCAAGCACTACGCGCCCGCCGACCTCGTCGGCCGGCAGGTGGTGGTGGTGAAGAACCTGGCGCCGCGGAAGATCTTCAAGCTCGAGTCGCACGGCATGATCCTCGCGTCGGACACGCCCGAGGGCGGGCTCGCGCTCATCCAGCCGTCGGCCCCGGTGGCGCCGGGCACGCGGGTCGGGTGATGAGGTCCGAGGGCGGCGCGGACTCGGCGCGGGCCACGGCGCCGCGGCGCCTGCCGCGCGTCGCCCGCTGGCTGCCGTTCCTGGCGGTGGCCTTCGTGCTGTTCGCCATGGGCCAGCGGCGGGGCGGCGCGGCCGAGCCCGACGCCGGCGCTTCGAGCGATGCGGCGACGACCGCGGCCCCGGCGACCGGCGGCGAGACGGCGCCGTCCGAGCCGGCGACGCCGATGGCGACGCAGCACGTGAAGGTCGGCATCTACGCCACCGCCATCCCCGAGATCGACATCAAGTCGGGGACCTTCACCATCGATATGTATCTATGGATGGTCTACGCCGGCGCCGACGAGACGATGGAGGCCTTCGAGATCGCCAACGGCGAGATCCTCTCGAAGGCGCTCCTCGAGCGCACGACGCGCGACGGCAAGACGTACGCGTGTTGGCGCATCAAGGCGACCATGCACCAGCACTTCTCGCTCAACGACTATCCCTTCGACCGCCAGCACCTGGAGATCCACATCGAGCACTCGCTGCTCGAGTCGAGCGGCCTCGTCTACGAGCCCGACGTCGCCAGCTACCAGCGCTCGGGCGAGCCGCGCGCGCGCTGGGGCCTGCGCGGCGACCTCGAGGTGGCCGAGTACGACGTGGTCGGCACCGAGTGGACGACGCGCGACTCCATCTACCAGACCGACTTCGGCAGCCCCTTCAGCGAGAAGAGCCAGTCGGTCTACTCGAACGCCGTCTTCTCCATCGACGTGGCGCGCTCGTTCCTGCCCTACTGCTACAAGATCCTCATCCCGCTCATCGTCATCCTGGCCATGGCCTACCTCGTCTTCTTCCTGCCGCCCGACGAGATCCAGAGCGCCAGCGGCCTGGCCATGACGTCGCTCCTGACGTGCGTGGCGATGAACATCACCGTGTCGTCGAACCTCCCCGAGGTCGGCTACCTCGTGGCGAGTGACAAATTCTTCATCTGCACCTACGTGCTGATTTTTGTCACTCTCGCCGAGACGGTGTGGACCTACGGCGCCTTCAAGGCCGGGCACTACGCCAAGGCCGAGCGCATCGAGCGCATCTTCCGCTGGGGCTTCCCGGTGGCCTTCCTGCTGGCCTTCGCCTACCTCGGCGTGGCCGCCCTCACCTGACGCGCGGCCGGCGCGACCGAGGGCCGAACGCCCTTTCGGTCTACAGGAGCCCGGGCCCGCTCCAGCGCGCGATGTAGCGCTTCACCGACACCTTCCGCGCGGTGTTGTCCGAGCTCATGTAGCGGATGGTGCCGAAGATCTGCCGCTCGGGCGGCCAGGGTCGATCGAAGCGACCGAAGCACCAGAAGATGCCGCTGTACGAGTTCGGGTCACGGCCGTCGACGGCCCAGCGGTTGTTGAGCTCGATGAGCGTCGCCAGCGCGTCGCGCGGCGTCTCGCTCCACTCGAGGATCTTCTTCGCCCACAGCATGCGCAGGTAGTTGTGGATGCGCCCCTCGACCACGAGCTGGCGCTGCGCCGCGTTCCACAGCGCGTCGTAGGTGCGGCCCGCCTCGAGCTGGCGGCGGTCGTAGAGGACCGGGCGGTCGTCGCTCGTGTGCTTGTCGAGCGTCTTCTTGGCCCACTCGGGCAGCGACTCCCAGCGGTCGTGATCGTCGGGGCGGAGGAAGCTGAAGTTGTAGCCGATCTCGCGCCAGGTCACGAGCTCGTCGACGAAGGCCTCGGCCTCCGGGCTGAGGCCCCACCAGCCCTCGCGCGACCCGGTCGGCTTGGGCGCGACCTTGTCGCTGGTCCAGCCCTCGCGGCGCCAGACGCGGTGCATGACCTCGTGCACCGAGGTGTGCCCGAAGTGGAGGTAGGGCGAGAGGCCGGAGCTCACGTCCTGCTCGGGCTCGTTCCGGGCCTCGGCGTAAAGCGAAAGCTTCTTTCGCAAGAAGGCGTCGAGCGCGGCGCGACCGGCGACCTCGCCGCCGCCGTAGGCCACGACCGGCACCGCGTGATCGATGGGCAGCCCGGCCAGGAACGAGCTGTCGCTGCCGTCGAGCGCGGCCGCGCTCGGCATCGGCCAGCGCTCGAGCACGGCGCGCGGGACGCTGGCCGCGGGCAGCTCGTGGGCGCGCGCGAGCGGGTCCTCGACCGGCGCCGCGTCGAGGTAGCGCGGCAGCTCGCGCTGCAGGAAGCGGCGGAAGTGGTTGGCGGCGATGAAGGTCTTGTCGGCGGCGCGCAGCGGCAGGAGGCCGTTGCCGTCGACCTGCTCGAGCGCGACGTTCAGGCGGCGGCCGGCGGCGGCGACCATCTTCGGCAGGAAGAAGTCGGGGAACTCGTCGGTGACGACGCAGGCCGCGGGCTCGGCCAGCGCCTCGAGCAGCCCCTTGCCGTGGTCGACCTCGGGCTCGACGTAGGCGTGGTAGGCGATGGGCGTCCCGGCGAAGCGCGCGGCGTGGTCGCGCATGCCGTCCATCACGAAGCGGTGGATGCGCGGCGAGGCCCAGCGATAGCCGACGCGCAGCGCCTCGAGCACGATGAGCGGCTTGCCGAGCGCGGCGGCGCGGCTCATGGCGTGCTGCAGGGCATAGCTCCAGCGCGTGCGGCGGCAGGCGATCATCCAATAGAGGACGTAGCTGCCGCTCTCGCGGATGGGCATGTCGTTGACGCGGTTGACTCGGAGCGCAGGGACGGGCGCGAACATCTGGCCGCACTCTAACCTTATCGGCCGAAACATCCAGCGTTGAATTGCGCTGGCAGAATCAATGGTTGTCGACGCAGCTGAAGGTGATGGGCGCGCACGTGTCGACGCTGCAGCGGCCGCTGGTGCAGGCCGCGTAGCCGTCGCACGGGGCGCCGGCCGGGCCGAGCGCGGCGCAGGTGCCGCCGTCGCAGAAGCCCGAGGCGCAGCCGACCTGGTCGTCGCACGGCTCGCCGAGGAGGTGGGTCTCGACGCAGCGCTGGCCGCCTCGGGACGACGCCACGCAGGCGCTCTTGTAGGGGCAGTCGTGGGTCTGGTCGCAGGCGTCGCCGACGGCCACGATGGCGTCGGCGCGGCAGGTGCCGGAGCTGCACGCGGCGCCGAGGACGCAGGCGTGGTCGGCGTCACAGGGCTCGCCGGGCAGGCGCCGCGCGACGCACGCGCCGTCCACGCAGAGCTCGGTCGGGCGGCAGCGGTGATCGAGGTCGCAGGCCTCGCTGCCGGTCGCGAGCGGGACGCAGGTGCCGCAGAAGTCGAGGCCGAGGACGCAGGTCGTGCCGGCCGCGCAGACGAAGCTCTCGAGGCCCGGGCCGCAGGCGCCGTGGCTGGCACGAGCCCCTGCCAGACGCCGGCGCAGCCGAGATCGAGGTCGAAGATCTGCTGCTCGCAGGTGACGTCGGCGAGGTGGTCGGCGCAGGCGGCGACGCCCGACGCGGACAGCGCCAGGTCACCGCGCGCGGCGAGGTCGGCCCAGAGCGGCTCGTAGCGGGCGTTGCAGGTCTCGAGGAAGACCGGGCGGCAGGCGGCGACGTCGGGCACCGCCATGCGCTGGCAGCGGACGTAGTAGTCGCAGAAGCTGTCGACGATCGACTCGCAGTAGTCGCCGGCCGCGAGCGTCGCGTCGGGCACGACGTCGGCACCGACCTCCGAGCCGGTGTCCGAACCGACGTCGGCCACGGCATCGGCTCGGCGTCGGCGCTGCTCGCCGGGTCGCTGCTCGCGCTGTCGGGCGCGGTGCCGCCGCCGTCGCCGCAGGCCGCGAGCGCTGCGAGCACCGCGAGCGAGAGCGCGGCCCGGGCGGTCTTCACCAAGGCCAGGTGTGGCCGCGGTGATCGAGGAAGCT
This sequence comes from Myxococcota bacterium, assembly GCA_046351155.1. GTDB lineage: Bacteria > Myxococcota_A > UBA9042 > PHBI01 > PHBI01 > JAXLYZ01. The sequence continues at coordinate 6,085 of JAXLYZ010000097.1, read as the reverse complement.
GCCCGGACTCGGCGAGGCCGATGCGATCGAGGAGCGCGATGATGTTGCCGGCCGACTCGGCGACCGGGGTCGCGCGCGCGCCGCCCATGTCGGTCTGGACCCAGCCCGGGTTCACCGCCACGACGGTGATGCCGTCCTTCTTCAGGTCGACCGACAGCGAGCGCATGGCCATGTTGAGCGCGGCCTTGGACATGCGATAGCCGTAGCTGCCGCCGCTCGTGTTGTCGCCGATCGAGCCGAGCCCGCTGGTGATGCTGGCGACCTTCTTCGCCTTGCCGCGGCGCAGCGCGTCGAGCAGCGCCGAGGTCACACGCAGGGCGCCCACGGCGTTGGTGTCGAGGGTGCGCAGCATCTCGGCGAAGTCCATCCGATCGAGCCGGTCGGACGAGCCGTAGATGCCGGCGTTGTTGATGAGCACGTCGACCGCGTCGTCGCCCAGCGCCCGACCGAAGGCCTTCACGCTGGCGTCGTCGGTGACATCCAGCGGGTGGATGCGCAGCTCTCCGACGGCGGCCATCGCCGAAAGGGCGGCTGCCTGGTCAGGGTGGCGCGCGGTGGCTTCCACCGCGGCGCCGCGAGCCAGGTATTGGCGGGTGAGCTCGAGCCCGATTCCACGATTCGCACCGGTGATGACGACTCTCATGATGATGGTTCTAGCGCGATCCGCGCGGCTCCGCATTGCCCCGATCGGGCAGGGATGGTAGCTTCCTCGACCGGGGAGGCCCGTCGGGAGCGCTCAATGGTGGACACGAGAATCTGTCCTCGCTGCACACGGGAGATGTCGCATCTCGTGTGCCCGGACGACGGGTTCAAAACAGTCGAGATCTCACGCGTGCGTGTCGATGAGCGCGACCCGTTGGTCGGACGCTTGTTCGAAGGCCGCTATCAGATCACCAACCTGATCGGGCGCGGTGGCTTCGGCTCCGTCTACAAGGCGGTGCAGGTCGGCATGGGCCGGCCCGTCGCCATCAAGGTGCTGCTCGCGGCGCACGGCTCGAACCTCAGTGAGATCGCGCGCTTCCAGCAGGAGGCGCGGGCCCTGGCGACGCTGCGCCACCCCGGCGTGGTGGGCGTCCACGACTTCGGGCAGTCGGTCGACGGCGGGCTCTATCTGGTGATGGAGTTCCTGGAGGGCATGTCGCTCGACGAGTACCTCAAGCGCGAGGGGCTCATCCGTCCGACCGACATCATCGAGCTCGCCATCCAGATGTCCGACGCGCTGGCCGAGGCGCACGACGCCGGCATCGTCCACCGCGACCTGAAGCCGGCCAACATCTTCCTGACGCGCGGCAGCCGCGGTCGCACGATCGTCAAGGTCCTTGACTTCGGCATCGCGCGCGTCGTCGGCGACGGCAGCGCGGCCGTCAAGCTCACGCGCACCGGCATGGTCATCGGCTCGCCGCCGTACATGTCGCCCGAGCAGTGCGCCGGCAAGGAGGTCACCGCCCAGAGCGACCTCTACTCGCTGGGCTGCATCCTCTATGAGTGCCTCACCGGCTTCCCGGTCTTCCGCGTGCCGACGCCGACGGCGTACCTCATCGCGCACGTGACCGAGACGCCGGCGCCGCCCGAGATCCAGGGGCGACCGCTGCGCGGGCCGCTGGCCGACGCCATCATGGGCCTGCTCGTGAAGGACCCGAACAAGCGGCCGCCGGGCGCCGAGGCGGCCATGTCGCTGTTCGAGGCGGCCAAGCAGCGGCCGCTCTTCGCCATCCCCGGCTTCGATCCCGAGGCGCGCGACCCGAACAAGAAGCACGCGCGCTTCAAGCCGACCACGGGTCTCCGCTCGCAGCTCCACCTGGCGCCGAGCGCCGAGGCGCTGGAGCTGGCGCGCTCGCCCGGCACGGCGGTCCTGCCGTCGGCGCTCAACCTCGGCTCGCTCGAGAACCTCGACCACCCGTACGCCAACGCCCACGCCAACAGCGGCGCGCCGGCGCAGCACGGCATGCCGCCCTTGCCGGGCGAGAAGAAGGTCAACCACCACACCCTGACGCAGGCCGAAGCGTCGCCCGCGGTGCCGCTCGGCGGCGGGTCGTCGGGAGGCCCGGCCGGCGCGGTCCCGGGCGGCGCGGACGACTACTCGATGTCGGCGCTGCACCGCGCCATGGCGCAGGAGATCCAGGAGCCCTCGAAGGGTAAGCCGTCGTCGATCATCGTCGACTTCGGCCAGGGCGGCGACCCGGGGCGCGACCACGGCGACGGCGCCGACACCGCCAACGATCCGCAGGCGCTGACGCGCACCACCTCGGCGCGCGTCGACAACCACGCCGAGACGATGGCGCTGCCGATGGTGACCGGCGAGCAGCTGACGGCCATGTCGCAGGGGCTGCCGTTCCAGCCGCACCGCACCATGGAGACGGCGCTCTACGAGCCGGTGCCCGAGGTGCGCATCGATCCGCGGCGCGTGTCGATGGCGACCGAGACGCACCTCCCCATCTCGACCGGCCTGGCCAGCAAGACCGAGAAGAAGAAGACGTCGCTGAAAGACGTGCTCATCTGGACCGGCGGCACCGTGGCCGTGGCCGCCATCGGCGCGGTCGTGGCGCTGGCCATCGCGTCGCCCGGCGCGCCGCCGAGCGGGGTCGAGCAGGTGTCGGCCGGGAGCGCGCCGACCGCGGCGGCGCCCGCGCACGCGCCGGCGCCCAAGCCGCAGGAACCGGCCGGCGGCCCGAAGGAGACGCCGATCGAGCACGCGCGTCCGAAGGCCGATCCGCAGGCCAAGGTCGAGGCGCCGCCCGCGGCCAAGGTCGTGAAGGTCGTCATCGAGAGCCGGCCGTCGGCCAAGGTGCTGCGCGACGGCGTCGAGATCGGCGACACGCCGATGCCCATCTCGTGGTCGTCGTCCGACGAGGCGCCCGACGTGGTCCTGCGCGCCGAAGGCTACGAGGACGCCATCGTGGTCCTCGACGCGAGCCAGCAGGACAAGCCCCAGGTCTACGAGCTCGCCAAGAAGGCGCAGTGACCGGGACCTCGGGGGGGCTGGCCGCGCTCACGGGCCTCCTCTTCTGGGCGTGCGGCGACGACGCGCCGGCGCACGAGGCGCACTCGGTGGCGCGCGATCACGACGCCGTGAGCGCCGGCTCCGACGTGCACGCGACCTCGAGCGACGCCGTCGATGCCACCGCGACGAGCGACGTCGGAGACAGCTCCGCGACGCCCGACGCGACGCCCGACGCGGCCGGCGACGTGAGCGCTGATGGCGACGCCGCCGGCGATACGACCGAGCCGCGCTCCGACTTCGCCTGCGACCGCGCGCTGCGCCTCGCCGCGTGCGACGACCCGCTGCTCGATCCGGCGCCGCGGCCGACCGATGCCCACGACTTCCTCTTCTACGTGAACCGCGAGTTCGCGCTGCCGTCCGCCTTCCCGGTGTCGGCCACGTCGGGCTGGACGCCGTGCTCGGGCGGCACGGCGCCGGGCGGGGTCGCCAACGATCTCGTGTGCCTGCCCGACGCCTACTCGACCCAGCCCGTCGCGCTGCGCCAGCCGGCCTGGGAGTCGGACGCGCCGGCGTCGCCGAGCGTGACGGCCGATGGCAAGCCCGTCGGCCACAACGGCAAGATCGGCTTCAAGGCCGCCTTCGACGCGGCCGTCGAGGAGGGCGCAGGCGAGCTCTTCGCGGCCAGCTGCTTCCGCGCCTACTCGACCCAGGAGGCGGTGTTCTCGGGCTACGTCGCCGACGAGATGCAGGGCGGCGTGTCGGAGGAGGACGCCACCATCGCGGCGTCGACCTACTCGGCCTTCCCCGGCCACTCGGAGCACCAGCTCGCGACCACCTGCGACCTCGTCTACCGGAAGCCCAACGGTCAGGTGTCGTCGTTCGGGCGCGCGGTGGCGCAGGAGATGTACGAGAGCGAGCCCTTCCGCTGGCTCTACGCCAACGCCCACCGCTTCGGCCTGGTGCTGACCTACGCCCACGATCGCGTCGACATCACCCAGTACGTCTGGGAGCCGTGGCACTGGCGCTTCGTCGGCGTGGAGGCGGCCGACGTCATGCACCGCTGCGCGCTCGACACCGAGGAGCTCCTGAACGCGCGCTACCAGGCGGGGCCGCTGCCGCCCTACAACGGCGACGCGCTCATCCTGGTCGACCACATGACCATCGTGGCCGGCGACACCGGCACGCTCCAGGTCGACCCGGGGCAGCACGTGTCGGCGACCTTCACCATCCTGAACGACGGCACCTGGAGCTTCTGGAACATGCTGGTCGCGCACGTGGCCGGCGAGAGCCTGGGCGGCGGCGACGTCGAGCTGCCGTGCACGCCGCCCCTGGCCCAGTCGGACGTCACGCTCGAGCTCACGGCGCCGAGCGAGCCCGGCCTCCACACCGGCAGCTGGGCCATCGTGGGCGACGACGGCGGGCGCGTGGTGCCGGGCGAGATCGAGGTGCGGCTCTACGTGAGCGGCGGCAGCCAGAGCGGCGACCCGTATCGCGACGTGCGCATCGACGACCTGTCGAACGCCACCGGCGGCGCCGACCCGGGGCTCGACCTCGATGCCGTGGTGCTCACCAAGGCGAGCGGCGGCGTGCCCACCTTCGCGACCAGCGTGCCCTACTACGACGCGGCGCCCGGCGCCGTCGCCCACGACGACCCGAGCGAGGCGCTGGGCGCCCCCGACGCGTTCTCAGCCTGGCCCGACGTCGGCACCTGTGACGTCGGCGGCGGCTTCGTGTCGCTCGGCGGCTCGGGCACCATCATCCTCGGCATGGCGCGCGACATCGAGGCCGGCGACACGCTGCAGGTGCTCGAGGTCGGCGCCTGCGACTACGGCTCCGGCACCGCCATCGCCGACGCCTACCGCGTGCGCGTGTCGGTGGGCGACGCGCTCACCGACACCTGGGAGCCGGTCGGCCAGAGCAGCGGCGGCCCCGCCACCTTCACCGTGCCGTTCCTTCCGCCGCGACAGCGCTGAGCTCGCGTTCGGCGGGGCCGGGCCTCGGTCGGCTTGACGTCACGCCTCGTTCTGGAATCCTCCTCCAGCCCGAGGGTCCGCCCGACCGCTCGCGCGCAGGAGCCCGCCCCGATGTCCGCCTCCGCGACCTCCCACATCATCCAGTCCCTCTTCGCCAACCTCGGCATCGTGGTGGCCAAGGGCATCGCCGCCGCGTTCACCGGCTCGGGCGCGATGCTGGCCGAGACGATCCACTCGTTCGCCGACTGCGGCAACCAGCTCCTCCTGCTGATGGGCGTGAAGCGCGCGGCCGCGCCGCCCGACGCCAAGCACCCGCTGGGCTACGGCCGGAACCTCTACTTCTGGTCCTTCATGGTGGCGCTGCTCCTGTTCGTGGGCGGCGGCGTCTTCTCGGTCTACGAAGGCCTCCACAAGATCGAGGAGCCGGAGGCGGTCGAGAACCTCGGCGTCGGCCTCGCCATCCTCGGCGTGTCGCTCCTCCTCGAGGGCTGGTCGTGCTGGTCCAACGTCGTCGAGATCAACAAGCGCCGCGGCTCGAAGGGCTTCGTGCGCTACCTCGTCGACACCAAGGACTCGGACCTCATCGTGGTCTTCGGCGAGAACTCGGCGGCGGTGCTCGGCCTGGTGCTGGCGACGGCGTCGATGCTGGCGGCGTCGATCACCGGCGACGGCCGCTGGGACGGCTTCGGCTCGCTGTGCATCGGCATCGTGCTCATCGGCGTGGCCGTCTTCCTGGCGGTCGAGGTGAAGTCGCTGCTGGTCGGCGAGGCGGCCGACCCGGGCGTCGAGGAGGCGGCGCGCCGCCTGGCCGTGCAGGACCCGAAGATCACCCGCATCCTCGACTGCATCACCGTGCAGCAGGGGCCGGGCGAGGTGCTGGTGGCCATCAAGATCGCCGTCGACGAGGGCCTGAGCATCAAGGCGCTGTGCGACGTCATCAACGCCTTCGAGGTGCGCCTGCGCAGCGAGCGACCCGAGGCCAAGTGGGTCTTCGTCGAGCCCGACATGCCCTGGGTCACCGGTCCCGTCGACTGAGGGTCGGCCGGGCGCGCGGCCGCAGGAGGCCCGGGTCGAGGCGCTGCTCGAGCACGTGGGCGCACCAGCCGACCATGCGGCCGGCGGCGAAGAGGACGAGCGGGCTCCCGGGCGGGAGCGCCAGCGCGCGCGCGAC
>JAXLYZ010000096.1:0-15613 GCA_046351155.1 Myxococcota bacterium | reverse complement strand
GACGCCGGCGTGCCGCTGCAGGTCGGCCCCAACGGCAAGCGCGGCCAGCTCTTCGGCATGATGCTCGACGTGAAGTCGACCTTCGACGACCTCATCGAGCGCTACGCGCCCAACGCCGAGGTGAAGCGCAAGATCCTGGCGAACCCGTTCTACGAGCAGGCGAGCGCCGCCATGGCCGGGTCGCAGGAGTACATGGCGATGGAGAAGCTCTACGAGATCCGCGAGCAGCGCGACTACGATCTCGTCGTGCTCGACACGCCGCCGACCTCGAACGCGCTCGACTTCCTGACCGCGGCCGATCGGCTCGAGGACTTCCTCGGCTCGCAGACGGCCAAGCTCATGGTGCAGGGCGTGAAGGCGGCCGGCCGCTTCGGGCTCGGCTTCCTGAAGGTCAACACCTTCATCATGCGCGGCCTCAACAAGTTCGTCGGCGCCGACATGTTCCTGAACCTGCTCGAGTTCATCCAGAGCTTCCACGACATGTACGCCGGCTTCAAGGCGCGCGCCGCGCGCGTGCGCGAGATCCTGCGCGCCCCCGACGTGGCCTTCGTGGTGGTGACCTCGACCGACAAGGCGGCCATCGACGAGGCCGTCTTCTTCTACGAGCAGCTCGTGAAGGGCCACATGCCGACCGGCGGCGTGCTGGTGAACCGCGTGCGCCGCCCGTTCCTGAACCACGCCGACGCCGTCGGTCTCGGCGCCCACATCCTCGAGGTCGCGCCCAAGGTCGGCGACCACGCCGCGCTCGAGCGCGTGGCCCACACCGCCGAGACGGCGGCGCTGGCCTGGGAGATCCTGGCGCGCACCGACCAGGAGCGCGTCACCGAGCTCGGCCTGGCGCTGCCGGCCGGCGCGCGCGTCGTGCCGGTGCCGCTCTTCGCGCGCGACATCCACGATGTCGAGACGCTGGCGCAGTTCGCCGAGCACGTCGTGTCGGCGGCCGGCTGAGCCATGCGGCGCGGCGCCTCGAGCCTCGTCGTCCTCGCGCTGGCGCTCGCCGCGTCGCCGGCGGTCGAGGCCGGCCCGCCGCGGACGCCGGTCGGCCGCGGGCCGCTGCTCGGCGACGAGCAGATCCTGGTCGACGCCTTCGCGCGCGCCTCGCCCGCGGTCGTCTACGTGTCGATGCGCTGGCGCTTCTCGGGCGGGGCGCCCGCGTCGAAGGGCGTCATCTCGGTGGGCTCGGGCATCGTGTGGGACAAGGACGGAATCGTCGTCACGAACCACCACGTCGTCACCGAGAAGGGCGGCGTGCCATGGGTCACCTTCGCCGACGGCACCGACGTCAAGGCCACGCTCATCGCCGACGCGCCCGAGCACGACATCGCCATCATCAAGGTCGACGTGCCGGCCGAGAAGCTCACGCCCATCGAGCTCGGCACCTCGGCCGACCTGCGCGTCGGCCAGACGGTCATGGCCATCGGCAACCCCTTCGGCCTCGATCACACGCTGACGGTGGGCATCGTGTCGGCCGTGGACCGCGAGATGCGCCGGCGCGACGGCACCCTCTTCGGCCTCATCCAGACCGACGCGGCCATCAACCCCGGTAACAGCGGCGGACCGCTCCTCGACTCGGCCGGCCGCCTCGTCGGCATCAACACGGCCATCGCCAGCGACACCGGCACCAGCATCGGCGTCGGCTTCGCCATCCCCGTCGACAACGTCATCCGCATCGTCACGCGACTCGGCGAGCACCCGATCGTCAGCGACACGCCGGTCCAGCTCTCGGGCTACGCCTTCGGCATCGTGCTCGGCAGCCAGACGCTGTCGGCGCGATTCAAGTTCACCGGCATCGCCGTGCGCAGCGTGGAGCCGGGCTCGCCCGCGGCCAACGCCGGCATCATCGGCGTCGACTACGCCAACGGCCAGGCCATCCCCGGCGACGCCATCATCAGCATCAACGGCCTGCGCGTGCTGACGCAGGACGAGCTGACGCACGCCGTCGACCAGCTCGCGGCCGGCCAGACCGCGACGCTGCTGGTCGAGCGCGCCGGCGCGCGGCGCGAGGTGGCGCTGGTCGTCACGACGCGGCGCGCGGCGCCCTGACCTTCGCGGAGTACTGAAGAACCGTCGATACATCGACGGTGCCGCCCTATCGGTCGCGCGTGTGTGACCGTGCGCTCTCAGTCGAAGGCCGACGCCTCGATCGAGGGCGCGGGCGCGCGGCGCGACACGATGGTCCAGGCGATGCCGAGACCGAGCAGCGCGCCGGCCAGCGCGCCGACGTAGATGCCGCCGAGGCCGCGCCCGCCGAGCATCGCCGCGACGATGGCGCCGAGGATCTCGCCGCTGACCCAGCCGAGACGCCGATCAGCCGAAGGCGCTGGGCACCCCTTCAGCGCGACGGACGCGAGCTTCCGGTAAGATCATGATGATGATGAAGATCTCGATCGTGACCTCGACGACGACAGGGCAGCTGGCGGTGGACACCGCGCGTTGTGCGCCGAAGTCGCCGACCTCGTCACCGCCACCAGCGCTGACCGGCGACCACCTCCTTCATGAGGTCCTGGAGCTCTTTCATGGCGCGCTCCATGCCGATGACGTGCTTCATGTTGCCCTGCTCCTCGCGCAGCGGCTGAACGCGCGGTCGCTCTGCCGTCGGCGTGGTCACCGCCCGTAGCCCGCCCTCCTTGATGGCGCCGACGACCACGCCGAAGACGTCGCGCACCGTCTGGGTCACGTACTTCCAGGTCGGCGAGGATCGGCGATTTCCAGACTCGAGGATGACGACGCATCAGGTCCTGGTCGCGTCGTACTGCACGTCGTCGGTCTTGCCTTGTAGGCGCCGATGCCCTCGTAGAGGCCTTCGATCTTGTCCTGCAGCTTCCTCGCTACCAGCAGGCGCTGACCTCGCTGCTCGACCTGCTCTGCACCGGCTTCTTCCGCTCCTTCGGGGCGACGGAGGAGTCCTCCGGCTTGTGGTCGTGCATGATGAAGCAGCCGGTCGTGCTTGAGCATGTCGGTGAGCCACTCCTCGCGCGTGGTCTCGATCGACATGGCGTCGGTCTTGCGGTCTCGTCGTAGTTGAAGACCTGGTTGATGACCGGCTGCTGAGCGTTGAACTGGCCCGTCACCGCCGTCACCCACTCTTCTGTCGTCCTCGACGATGAGGCCCTGCTCGGCCTCGGGGATCATCGAACAGCGTCTTGAAGTCGGTGCGCGACATGACGTTGAACATGCCAGCAGGAACGAGCGGCGCTGTTTGGCGCTGCCGAGCATAGTGTAGTACCCAGGCATCGCCACGAAGCCGGAAATGCGGCGCTCACCTTCGCCGCCCTCCAGCGGCGCCGATGCCGTCGAGCGAGTTGCGCGCGCCGTTGACCGCGAACTGCATGTTATTTCCTCCCCGGCCAACCGCCTTGATGGCCGTGAACAGGCTCGGGATGGCGGCCAGCGGCACGCCCGCGGTCGCCTGCAGCGAGCCGGTCAGCGCGTCGATGCCCGGCGTCCAGCTTGATGCTCGGCGCGCCGCCGATCTCGCTGGCGTTGAAGGCCTGCTGGTCCCATTCCGCTGCACCAGCATTCCAGGCCAGGTCGACGACCGAGCCCAGCGTGTTCTCGAAGTCCTCGGGCGAGGCGAGGCCGGGGGCGTCGGTCACGAACTCGACCGTCTTCACCTTGCCGCTGTCCTCGGCCTGGAGCTGGAAGCCGTCGCGGGCGACGATGGCGAAGCCCTTGGGCGGGAGCTTCGGCGTCTTGTCGGTCTCGGGATCCCTTGGCGCGATGGGCACCGGCCGCCCTTCTTGTCGAGGCGCGCGCCAGCAGCGCCCGCCGCCGACCTCGATCTCGAAGCCAGTTGCCCTGGATGGGCGCGCCCTCGGACCTGGCCTGCGCCCCCGAGCTGCCGTGGGCGTGGCCCAGGCCAGGCGCGCGCCCGCGGCGGCAGCGGCTCGAGCGCGATCGGCCTCGGCCTCGAGGCCCTTGTCGGCGTTGACGTTGGCGTAGGGTCAGCGCCCTTCCTCGCTGGACCTGGCCGGCGCGCTGCTGGACGGCATGGGCCAGCTCGTGGCCGACCAGGCGCAACGCCCCGAGGCCGAGCCCGGGGTTATGGCGACGGGCGCAGAGTGGGTTCTCGCCTTGGGCGTAGGCCCTGCGCCCCGAGCGCGCGGCCTCGCCGCCCTGGTGCACGCGCACCGAGCTGAAGTCGGTGCCGAAGCTCTGCTCCATCTGGCCGCGCATCGTCGGGCCGGCGGCGCCGCCGCCACCGCCGCCGCCGCGGACCTGGCCGACGGTCGGTCCCTCGCGCCGCTGGATGGCCGCAGCGGCATTCCGCGACGCCTGGGCGAAGGCGCTGGCGGGCGACGGGCGCTGTCGCGTCCGGCGTCCGCCGCGCCACCCTCCAGGCGCAGGCTCGGCCAGCCTGGATGGCGTGGGCGTCCGGGGGGACGCGGCGCGGAGCTGGCGGGTCTGGGTCATGCCGCCTCCACCGAGGCGTCCGCGAGACCACCAGAAAATGAAGAAGCGATCCCTGACCCCGGTCTCCAGGCCCGGTCTCGGCGACAGGTCTCGTCGACGGATCGCCTGGCTGGGTGGCCAGCCGCACCGGCGCCGGCCCGCTCGGAGACGGTCAGCGGCCGCTCCATCTGCGCGAGCCGCCCAGCAACGTCGTGGGTGAAGAACAGAGCGACCGCGCCGCGCCCGCCCGGGTCGCCGAGGAGATCTCTGCAGCGCCAGCTTCGTCGACGAGCAGCTCAGGCGCGCGGTCGTAGCCCATCGTCACCGGCAGGTGGACCCAGGGTCGACCCGGCGCAGGAGTCGCCGGCGAAGACGATGGCGCCGTCGTCGCTCGGCACCTCGGCCAGCATGAGGCCGGGCGTGTGGCCCTGCGAGAAGTGCAGCCGGTAGCCGGGCCCGAGCGTCGTCGACGTCTCGCCCACCACCAGCTCGAGCTGGCCGGTGGCGGCGAGCAGCGGCTGCAGCTCGGGCAGGAAGCTCGCCCGGTCGCGCGCGTGCGGAGCCAGCGCGCGCTCCCACGCCGGCAGGCTCACGACGTAGCGCGCGCGCGGGAACGCCAGCGCCGCCGGCCGGTCGACCGCCCACGCCGCGAGCAGCCCGCCGGCGTGATCGAAGTGGAGGTGCGACAGGACGATGACGTCGACGTCGTCGGGCCCGAGGCCGAGCGCGGCCAGCTCGTCGAGCAGCACGTGGCGCTCCTCGACGACGCCGTACATGGCGCGCGCCTTCGGCTCGAAGCAGAGCCCGATGCCGGCCTCGAAGAGGATGCGCCGCGCGACGACGCCCGGGCTGTCGCCCGCGGCCTCCTCGACCAGCATGGCGCGGCACGCGAGCGGGATGCGGTTCAGCTCGTCGGGCGCCACCCAGCGCGACCACAGCGCGCGAGGCGCGTTGCCGAACATGGCCCCGCCGTCCAGACGCTGGCTGTTGCCGCGCACCGCCGTCAGCGTGGCCATGCTCAGGCCTTCTGGGGGTCGGACGCCGCGGGCACGGACGCCGGCGGGGTCGCGCCGGTCGCGCCGACGAGGGCCATGCGCTCGCACACCAGCGGGTCGTCCGGGTTCAGCGCGTAGGCGATGTCCATGAGCTCGGGCGGGAAGTCGACGAACGTCACCGAGCCGTCGCCGTTGATGATGAACTCGAGCTTGGCGAGCTGCTCGGGCGTGACGCCGCCCAGCACCTCCTCGAGGTCGACTTCGCGGGGCGGGTTCGGGGCGCTGTCTCTGGGTTCGGCCATGAGGTCTCCGTCGCGGCGGCTCCGCCGGCGAGGTGCCGTGTCGGACGCCGCGGCATGATACGCCCGCCGCGGAATCCGGCGAGCCGATCGGCGACGAGGACCGCTGCGCGCGGCCTCAGAAGAGGACCGTCATCGGCAGCTTCGGGTCGTTCGGGTACGGCGTCTTGCCGTCGAAGAAGTCGCGGTCGAAGCCGTACGGGTCGGCGTAGAAGACGATGCGGCCCTGATCGTCGACGCCGGTCGTGATGTAGTCGGTCGAGATGGGGATGCTCTTCTTCAGCTGGAAGGCCGTCTCCTTGCCCGACTTCAGCACCTCGTCGAACTTGTCCGACGTGAGCATGCCGGTCTGGTCGACGAGCAGCCAGCGCGCGAGGTCGACCGGGTTCTCGGTGCGCATGCAGCCATGCGAGAAGGCGCGCACGGGGCGGTCGAAGAGCTTCTTCGACGGCGTGTCGTGCATGTAGATCGAGAACGGATTCGGGAAGAGGAACTTCACCAGCCCGAGCGCGTTGCCCGGCCCCGGCTGCTGCACCACGAGCTCGCTGCCGTCGGGCTGCACCTCGACCTTGAAGTTGTGCTTCTCGTAGTAGTCGGGCTCGTCCATGAGCAGGTTGTCGAGCTCCTGCTCCTTGATGCGCCGCGGCACGCGCCACACCGGGTTCACGATGATGGTCTGCATCTCGGCGGTGAGGAGCCGCGTCTGGTTGAGCTTGCCGTGCTTCTGCATCTCGGCGTCGGTCTCGGTGTCGTTGTTGCCGACCACCACGCGGTGGCGCCGACCGAGCTCGGTGCCGACGTAGAAGCGCGCCTCGAAGCCGGGGATGTTGACGCGCGCGCGTATCGGCACCTCGCCGAAGCGGAACACGCCCTGGTGGAGGTCGCTCTCGCGGTAGCGCTGGAGCGACAGCTCGAGGATCTGCACGCGCTCGGCGTAGCTGCGGTTGAGCGAGCCGCGCATGACCTTGTCCATCTTGCCGGTGGCCTTGATCTGGTGCGTCTCCTGATAGGCCGTGACCGCCGCCTCGAGCTCGGGGCCGAAGGTGCCGGTGGGCTCGCCGCTGAGGTAGCCCTCCTCGATGAGGCGCGCCTCGAGCTGCTTCACGAGCTCCACCTGCTTGGCCGGCGCCTTCATGTCGCGCGCCAGCTTCTCGGTCTCCTTGGGGAGCTCGGTGTGCTTCGGATACTTGGCCGCGAGGTCCTTGTAGCGCGCCAGCGCGACGCGCGTCGGCTCGTAGTCGGGGAACTGCGGCGTCACCTGCGCGGCCAGCTTCTCGACCGCGCCCGGCTCGCCGAGACCGGCCGCGGCGACCATCTTGGTGAGCTCCTTGTCGCTCCTGGCGATGCCGTCCTGCTCGCTCTTGTCGGCCGTGAACGGGTGGGCCCGCCGCGCGAAGCGCATGTCGAAGACCCAGCGATGCAGCCGCCGCACGAGGCCGACGTCGAGGTCGGCCAGCGCGCCGTTAAGGGCCTTGCGCGTCGAGAGCAGCGCGTTCAGGCGCTTGCGCGCCTCGGACAGGCGCCCGAGATCGTTGTCGCCGAAGCCGGCGTCCTCGGCCGCCGAGGCCAGGTCGGCGACCGGGGTCTGGCGCTGCTTGACGAGGAAGTCCCAGAGCGCCGCCTCGCCCTCGGGCTGGCTCGCCATCGCCTGCTGGGCGGCCAGCGAGGCGTCGGAGAAGGCCTTCACCTTGGCCTTGAGATCGTCCAGCGCGTAGGGCTCGGTCTTGAGGCCATGGGTGTCGACGGCGTAGAGGATCTCGAGCAGCTTGTCGGCGTCCTCGGTGAGCTCGCCGTTCTTGCTGAAGACGAAGCGGCCCTCGCTCTTGTCGTAGATGGCCTTGATGGACTTCGCGAAGGCCCCGCCCGAGTCGGCCACGGCCGCCTGCATGCGCACCTTGGCGTCGTCGAGCAGCGCCTGCTCCTCGGCCGACCACGCGCCGTAGAGACGCTGGAGCTCGCTCGCGAACGAGCCGGCACCGACCTTCGCCGGCGCCTCGTCCGGCTGCGCCGCCGGCCCGTCGGGGATGGTGTTGGGATCGGTCGGCTTCGTGCCGCGGCCGCCGCGGCTCACCGCGTCGACCACCGGCGGCGCGCCCGCGGTCGTGCCGCGCGGGTGCTGCGGGCCGCCGCCCGACTCGCTCTTCTGGGCCGCGGGGGCGCTCTTGTCGCAGGCGGCGAGCGGGGCCGCGACGAGCCCGGCGCCGGCCAGCGCGAGGGCGAAGCAACGAGCGACGATGGACGGGGAACCTGAAGGCATTGGATCAACTCTCCCGGGGCGCCGAACGAGCGCGACGGATGGTTTCATCCTCCATAGGAGGCCGGGGCTATCTAACCGCCATGCGGGGCGGGGTCGAGAAAGTGGACACCCCCCGACGCTCGGCTACGTTCCGCGGCCGGGAGGATCTCATGTCCGCACTGTCGTCCGGCCTCTTGGCCGACTCGCTCCGCCGCCTGCTGGGCGCGCCTGCCGCGCGTCCGACGCCCGCCTCGCGCGCGCCGGGCCCCGCGGTCACCACCGGGATCGTGTCGTCCGCGTCGGCTGCGCCGGTCGCGACCAAGGCCCTCCACCACGCCGAGGTCATCGCCGTGTGCGCCCAGAAGGGCGGCGTCGGCAAGACCACCACCGCCGTGAACCTGGCCGCCGGCCTGGCCATCCTCGAGGGCAAGAAGACCTTGCTCGTCGACATGGATCCCCAGGGCCACTGCGCGCTGGCGCTGAAGGCCAAGCTGCCGCCGCAACCGGCGGGCGCCGCGCCGCGCGCGCGCCTCTCCGAGGCCCTGGTCGCGCGCCGCTCGCTGTGGGAGCAGGCCTTCGCGACCACCATCCCGAACCTCTGGCTCTGCCCCTCGGACAAGGAGCTGGCCCAGGCCGAAGGGCAGATCGCCCAGCGCGTCGGCCGCGAGTTCCTGCTGCGGAAGGGCCTCGAGGCCGCGCGCGGCCAGGTCGAGGTCATCGTCATCGACTGCCCGCCGAACCTCGGCACGCTGACCCTCAACGCGCTGCTCGCCGCCGACTGGCTGCTCGCGCCCTGCGATATGTCGACGCTCTCGGTCGAAGGCGTCGGCGACGTCTTCGACACCGTCGAGACCATCCGCGACACCCTCGGCCACCACCTCGCGGTGCTCGGCGTCGTGCGCACGCGCTACGACAGCAAGAACAAGAAGGTGAACGACGCCGTCGAGCAGACCCTCGAGCAGTGGGCGCGCCACATGGTCGCGACCAAGGTGCCGGTGAACACCGCCATCGCGCAGGCCCAGTTGGCCGGCGTGCCCATCTTCGAAGCACGGCGGCCTGCCGCGGCGCCAAGGCCTACGCCGACGTCGCGCGCGAGGTCGTCAAGCGCATCGGCCTCGCCGGTCACGTCGGCCTTGTCCGGATAGCGCGGGCCGGCGCCCGGGCTGCGCCCGTCGCTGCGCGGCCCCAGCCGCGCGGCCGCGTGGGCGAGCCGCTACCTCGCCGTCCTGTGGTTGGCCGGGCCGCTGGCCTACGCCTTCTGGGTGCTGCCGCCGGCCGACGCCCCTCCGGGCGACGACGACCTCGCGCGCATGCTGCTGGCGGTGCGGCTCGGGCCGCTCCTCCTGGCGCTGGGCGAGGCCGCGCGCGCCGCGTCGACGTTCATGCGCCTCGCCGCCGGCCTGGCCGAGCCCACCGAGCGCGCGCTGGCCCACGTGGGCGTGGTCGCGGCCGGCGTGCTGGTGGCGCTGGCGCTGGCGCCGAGCCCGCTGCTCGGCCTCCTGGCGCTGGCCATCCTCGGCGCGCGCCACGCCGCCGCCGCCGAGCTCCTGAAGGAGCCCGTCGCGTGGGCCGCCGCGCTCGCGCTGATCGCGTTTGGAGCCGCCTGCGAGGCGGGCGGCGAGGGCCTCGTGCTGGGCGGCTTCATCGCGCTCGGCGCCATCGCCGCGCTGACCGAGGTCATCCACGCCGTGCGCCTCACGCGCACGAGCGGCGGCGAGGCTCAGTCCTCGTCGGGCGGATCGGGCGCCTCGTAGGGGTCGAGGCGGCGCGCGGCCAGGAGCTCCTTCCGGTGCATGAAGCCCCAGCCGAAGCCGACGACCAGATAGATGGCCACGTTCGAGATGAGGTACTCGGGCAGCACGCGCAGGAGCGACAGCGCGTACACGACGACGATGTTCACGACCTGGAAGACGTTGAAGGCCTTGCTCTTCCGCGCCACCAGCTTGGGCATCGGCAGGTTCGAGAGCATGAGCAGCCCGAGCAACAGCGCGAGGATCGGCATGGCCTGGAGCAGCCCCGCCACCTGGTACTTGTCGGCGATGATGTAGGTCGTCGCCAGGAGGCCGCCGGCGAAGGTCGACGGCAGCCCGTAGAAGACCTTCGGCTGCTCGACGCCGGGCGGCGCCGGCACCGACGCCAGCACGTTGAACTTCGCCAGCCGCAGGCACGCCGCGACCACGTACGCCGCGCACAGCGCCGAGAGCGCGAGCTGGCCGCCGTCGCCCGCCCACCAGCCGACGCCGCTGCCGCGGGCCTTCAGGCCCGCCGCGAACAGCAACGCGCCGGGCGCCACGCCGAAGGTCACGAAGTCGGCGAACGAGTCGAGCTGGACGCCGATGGCCGAGGTCGCCTTGAGCGCGCGCGCCGCGGTGCCGTCGAGCTTGTCGAGCAGCACGCACAGCACGACCAGCCAGGCCGAGTCGACGAAGTCGCCGACCACGAACGCGCGCGCCGAGGCGACGAGCCCGATGGTGAGCGACGCGCAGGTGATGGCGTTGGGGACGACGTAACGCCAGCGGGCGACGCGTGCCTTGATCGAAGGGGCGACCACGGGCTCGACGGTACGTCCTGACCGCGCGTCGCGCAAGGCCGGCCCCCCTTGGATCCGCCCGGCGATCGCAGTAGGCTCCGCGCGGCTGCCGACTCCCCGAGCGCGCGCGTGACGCGCGGGGGCGACGGCGACCTCGCTGCGCATGGGGGAGGAAGCGATGCGGTCACACGGACGGACGGGCTGGGCTCTCGGGGCGGTCTCGGCGCTGGCGCTGGTCGCCTGCGGCAGCGAGGACAAGGGCGGCAACACGACCACCGGCGACACGACCGGCGGCGACACCTTCGACGCCGTGTCGGTCTTCGACTCCATCTTCCCCGACACCGGCACGGTCGACACCAACGACGGCGAGATCGTCCCGGGCGGCTTCGGTGCGGCCTGCCAGGGCAACAGCAGCTGCGACTCGGGCTGGTGCGTCGAGGGGCCCGAGGGCTACATCTGCACCACCGAGTGCATCGAGTCGTGCCCCGCCGACTTCGACTGCCGCTCGGTCACCAACGTGAAGGGCGACATCGTCTTCCTGTGCCTGCCGCGCGTCCGGAAGCTGTGCCTGCCGTGCCTCCAGGACTTCCAGTGCCAGGGCGGCGGCTGCCTCGAGATCGACGGCGACGGCATGTGCGCCACCGCCTGCGAGACCGAGAACGACTGCCCCCACGGCTACGGCTGCAAGCCGGACGCGACCGGCGCGCACGAGGGCTCGTTCTGCCAGCCGCTGTCGGGCAGCTGCGAGTGCTCGCCCACCTACGAGGGCGTGTCGCGCGCCTGCGAGAAGACGAACGAGCTCGGCACCTGCATCGGCTCCGAGAAGTGCGACTCGACGCAGGGCTTCGTCGGCTGCAACGCGCGCGTGCCGTCGCTCGAGACCTGCAACTACATCGACGACGACTGCGACGGCGACGTCGACGAGGACTTCCAGACCGACGGCGTCTACGCCTCCGTCCAGGCCTGCGGCAGCTGCACCACCAACTGCGACGAGGTCCTGCCGAACACCACCGAGACGCGCTGCGCCGTGGCGGGCGGCGTCGCGCGCTGCGAGGTCGTCAGCTGCGCGCCCGGCTTCTCGCTCCTGAACCCGTACGTGTGCGCGCCCGACGCCGGCAGCACCTGCCAGCCGTGCGACGCGGCGGCGCAGTGCCTGGGCGCCGGCGCGGCCTGCGTCGAGCTCTCCGACGGCAAGTTCTGCACGACGCCGTGCGACGAGGGGGCCGACTGCGGCGACGGCTTCGTGTGCCAGCCGGTGCCCGAGAGCGCGCAGAAGCAGTGCGTGCCCGCGTCCGGCAGCTGCACCTGCGACGGCTCCGACACCGACCTCTCGCGCGCCTGCTCGGTCACCTACACGCCGCCCGACCCCGAGCAGCCGAGCGTCACCTGCAAGGGCCTCGAGCACTGCACGGCGTCGGGCTGGGGCGCCTGCGTGCTGCAGCGCGAGGTGTGCGACAACATCGACAACGACTGCGACGGCGTCATCGATCAGCCGTTCAAGACCGGCGACAAGTACACCGCCGTCGACCACTGCGGCTCGTGCGAGGTGTCGTGCGCGGCGCTCTCCGGCCCGAACGCCGAGCCGGCCTGCGACAGCTCGGGCAGCGTGCCGACCTGCGGCTACAGCTGCATCGGCGGCGCCGTCGACGTCAACGGCATCGCCGAGGACGGCTGCGAGTGCACCCCCATCGCCGGCCCCGACCTGGCCGGCGACTCGCTCGACTCGAACTGCGACGGCATCGACGGCGAGGTCAATAACGGCATCTTCGTCGCGAAGAACGGCGACGACTCGAACCCCGGCACGCGCGAGCTGCCGGTGCTGACCATCGCGACCGGACTGACCAAGGCCAAGGCGCAGACGAAGCGCGACGTGTACGTGGCGACCGGCGTGTACTCGGAGAACATCATCCTGGCCGAGGGCGTGGGCGTCTTCGGCGGCTACTCGCCGTTCTACGACGACCACGACACGGTGCTCTTCGAGGTCGCCATCGTCGGCCAGTCGCCAGACGTCACGCACCTCGGCACGGTCACGGCGACCGGCCTCGGGCTGACGCCGAACTCGGCCGAGACCGTGCTCGACGGCGTCACCGTATTCGGCATCAACGCCGCCAACCTGCCGGGCCAGAACAGCTACGGCATCTACGTGAACGGCTCGGGCCAGCGTCTCCGCCTGTCGAAGAACAAGGTCTTCGCCGGGCCCGGCGGCGCGGGCACGAACGGCGCGCGCGGCAGCGACGGCACGCCGGGCGCCAACGCCAACGAGGGCGGCGACGCGGTCGGCCTGACCTCGGCCTGCGGCGCCTCGACCAGCGGCGGCTCGGGCGGCTCGCTCACCTGCGGCGGCAGCGACGTCAGCGGCGGCACCGGCGGCATGGCCGACTGCCCGGTCTTCGACTCGATCCCCGGCGCCAGCCAGAGCGGCGGCAACGGCAAGGGCACGAGCCCGGGCCAGGGCGGCACGGCCGGCTTCGACTGGCTCATCTGCGCCGAGACCAGCTCGCCCAACTGCGGCGGCGGCACCAACTGCGACCTCTGCAAGTTCCCCTCGGGCGCCGAGAAGACCAGCGCCGGCAACGGCAAGCCGGGTGCGGCGGGCGTCGACGGCGTGGCGGCGGGCGCGGCGACGCGCGGCCAGGCCTCGGTCGTGGCGGGCCACTGGGTCGCCGGCAAGGGCGGCGACGGCGACGACGGCACCAACGGCTCGGGCGGCGGCGGCGGCGGCGCTGGCGCCGGCGTCGAGGTGCGCGGCTCGGCCTGCGGCGCGCAGATCGGCGACGACGACCTCGGCGGCTCGGGCGGCGGCGGCGGCTCGGGTGGCTGCGCGGCGACGGGCGGCACCGGCGGCACGGGCGGCGGCGGCAGCTTCGCGGTCTTCATCGTGCTCGCCGGCAACAACGCCCCGAGCATCAGCGGCAACACGCTCCAGGGCGGTCGCGGCGGCAACGGCGGCAACGGCGGTCCGGGCGGCGCGGGCGGCGCGGGCGGCGCGGGTGCCGAAGTCGGCGCGGCGGGCGACACCTTCGCCGGTGACGACCTGCGCTGCGCGGCGGCGGGCGGCGTCGGCGGCGACGGTGGGCGTGGCGGTCACGGCGCGGGCGGTGGCGGTGGCTGCGGCGGCGACGCCTACGGCCTCTTCGCCTTCCCGACCAACCAGGCCGTGACGGCGTGGAAGACCTCGAACACGTTCATCAGCGGCGCGGGTGGCGCGGGCGGCACCGGCGGTGCCTCGCTGACGTCGTCGCAGAGCGGCAAGGCCGGCGAGGCTGGCCTGCCCTTCTCGACCAACTTCTGACGCACCTGCGGAGCACCAGGTCACCGAATGTCGGCCTCGGGAGGGGTTCGACATGAGGTGCTCGCCGACGCTCACCACAGGGGCTCCGACCGGTCGCGGACGCTCGGACGACGCGGCCGGTCGGACCGGTTGACAGGCCTCGGGCTGCCTCCAGATTCAGGGCAACCTCGCGGGCCCACAACTGAACGCCTCCCTGACGCCGAGTCGCGTCGCGGGCTCGGTGCGTGGCCCGCGGTCGTGCGCAGGCAGCCAACCGGGAGCTCGGCTCGGCGGCGTATGCTTCGCGGGGCCAGGTGGCCTTCGGCGCTGCGCCGACGCTGCGGCTCGCGGCCCATGAGGCGGCACACCTCGTCCAACAGCGTCAGGGAGTGCAGCTGAAGGATGGGATCGGGCACGCCGGCGACCGCTACGAGCGGCATGCCGACGCGGTGGCCGATGCCGTCGTGCGCCGCGACAGCGCCGCCTGAACAGCGGCAAGCGCGCCGCTGGCATGGCGCTGCAGTCGGCCATCGAGAAGAAGGACGACGAGGCGTTCATCGACGACCTGCAGCAGGGCTTCAGCGAGGCGGCGCAGGAGGTTCGCGGCGGCCTCGCCGCCAAGTCGGACGACGAGCTATTGCTGTGTGGGCGGCACACGACGCTCGGATCGCCACGAGGCCCTACTACTCGGAGAAGATCGGCGCTCTCCTCTCGGCCTACAAGACCGAGGTCGAGCCCATCGGGAAGACCGGAACCGTCGTCGACCACGACCTGGCGAGCGATATCGAGAGTGTTCTCGGTACAATGGGACTGATGGCGGTCGATCTGGGTGACGAGCTCCCGGTCCTCGTGCGCGTTCGCGCCGAGGGCAACTCCAGCGGGACAGCGACACGTCGGCTGCGCTTCATGGGATTCGTCAGCAACGAGATGCGGGCTGCTGCCCTCGCTCGGGCGTTGCGCACGCAGGGGCGGGGAGTCGAGCAAGTCGCGCGGGACTCCATCGAGGGCCGGCCCGCAAAAGCCAGCGACGAGATGGCGCGGTGGTACTGATGGGCATGGGATCTCGTGCGCTGCGGCTAGCTTCTGGGCTCACCCTGGCTGCGCTTCCTCGCCTACCCGAGCGCGCTCGACGTTGATCCCCTCGCCTGCCCGCCGCCGGCCGCGAGCGCGCCCGCCGTCATCAGCGGCACGGCGTACGCCAGCAGCAAGGTCACGCTCGAGCTGCGCGACGTCGACAGCGACGCCGTCCTCGACAGCACGAGCGTCAACGCCGGCGCCAGCGTCGCGCTCGACCTCCCGTCGAGCTACGCGAGCCCGTGGGGGTCCTGCGCGTGACCGCCTCGTGCGCGTCCGCTCCGGCGCTACCTCGAGCTCGCGCGCACGAGCGGCGAGCTCGGCGGCTTCTTCACCTGGACCGACGACATGGTCGCGAGCCGCCTCGGCAACGGCGTCGACTGCGATCCGGCGCGCGGCGTGCTGGTCGCGAGCGCGCTCGACTGCGACGGCCAGGGCCTCGCCGAAGGCGCGCTCGTCCTCGGCGAGGCCGGCTCGGCCCGGCTCGTCTACAGCGACGGCCTCGGCTGCCGCGTCGATCCCGCCGCCAGCGGCCTCGACGGCTGCGGCGTGGTGTACGCCGCCGACCTGCCGTCGGGCCGCGACGCCGTCTCGGTGGAGAGCGGCGACCTGACGCTCGGCGGCCCGAGCGTCGTCGTCGAGGATCGCGGCGTGGTCGTCGTCGCGCCGCTCCGGCCGTGAGGCTCAGCGCCGCCCGCCGGCGTGGCCGGCGGCGCTCGTCGCGCGCAGCGCGGCGCCCGACAGGGGCTGGCCGCGATCGTCGTAGAGCACGCCGTCCTCCAGGTCGAGGCGCACGTCGCCGCGATAGAGGCGGAA
>JAXLYZ010000095.1:0-16855 GCA_046351155.1 Myxococcota bacterium | reverse complement strand
CCCGCGCCCGTCGCGGCGCCGGCGCCCGCGCCCGTCGCGGCGCCGTCTGCGGTCGTCGGGCCCGCGCCGGTCGCGCCGTCGACGCTCGTCGCCAAGTCGAAGTCGGCGTCGGTCCCGAAGGCGCCCTCGTCGCCGCTCGCCAAGGCGCAGCCCGAGCCGGTCGCCAAGGCGCAGCCGGCGCCGGTCGCGAAGCTGCCGCCGGCGCCGAAGCCCGTGTCCGAGCCCATCGCGCTCGCGCAGGCCGACGCGGCGCTGAAGCTCCGGCCCGCGCCGTCGCGCGGCTTCCGCCTGCCGACCGGCACGCTGGGCCACGTGCTCAGCATGGCCGGCGGCGCTCTCTTCCTCATCGGCTCGATGCTCTTGCCGTGGCAGCGCTTCGAGCTCGCCGAGCTCGACCTCGCCGGCTTCGAGCTGAACCTCGCCGGCCTGGTGATGACGTTCCTCGGCGGCACGTCGGTGCTGGCCTCGCTGTGGGGCCTCGCCACCGGTCGGCGCCACGCGGCGGCGCGCTACAACTTCGCGCTCGGCCTGGTCTGCGCCGCCTGGATGGCGGTCGCGGCGACGCAGGTCCGCTGGGGTCAGCACCTCATGCTGGGCGAGGAGGTCGGCCTCCGCGAGGGCTTCTTCGTCGCGCTCTTCGGTGTGTCGGCGCTCATCGGCGGCGCCACCGGCGTGCTCGGCGCGCTGCCGCACTGGGACGAGTCGACGTCGTTCCTGCGCCTCGTGCTCGAGCGCGGCGACCGGGTGCTCCAGACGATCATCGTCTACGTGCCGCGCGTCGTCGACCTCCGCCAGGAGGCTCAGCACCCCGACCTCGTCGCCGACCCGACGCTGCTCGCGCGCCTGCCGCGCTTCCGCGTCACGCGCGAGGGCGACACCGCCGTGGCGCTGGGCGGCGCCGGCAGCGCGCGCGGCGATCAGTGGACGCCGCTGCGCATGGGCGAGAGCGGCAGCGTCGAGGTCGACGACGCGCGCGTCGCCTTCGCCTTCGTGAAGCCGGTGGCCGGCCGCACGCCGGTGCGCCTCGTCAACTGGACCGAGGTCGTCGCCTTCGGCCTCCTGGCCGGCCTGCTCTTCGCCGGCGGCGCGCTCCACCCGGTGCTGTCGTGGAGCGCCGAGGCGCGCCGCGACAAGGTCGTCGAGGACAAGCGCACGGCCGTCGTCGATCCGGTCATCACCGAGGACAAGCCGCCCGAGGCCAAGCAGCCCGAGGTGCAGGTCGAGATCGCCACGCCCAAGGAGAAGGCGCCCGAGGTCGAGGTGCCCGAGGACCAGAAGTTCGGCGACGAGCGCGTGGCCCACGTCGAGACGCCGGACCAGCCGCACCCCATCCGCAAGAGCATCCTCGATACGGTGGTGCCGCGCGACGAGAGCAACGCCGCCAAGGACGAGCTCATGAAGCGCCTCATGGCGCCGCAGGAGGGGAGCGGGGCGCGGCTTGCCGACATCCAGGGGACGGTCGTGGTGAAGGACGCGCGCCTCGGCGAGGCGACCAAGCTCCTCGACAGCCTGCCCGACGGCAGCCCCGGCTTCGCCAAGGACGGCGCCATGGTCGCGACCGGGCCCATCGCCGGCGACGCCGCCGACGCCATCACCAAGAAGCTGGCCGCGCCGGCCAAGCCGACCGGCCCGGTGCGCGGCAAGGTGACGGGCATGAAGAGCGCGACCAAGGTCTCGGGCCAGCTCGACCCGGGCCAGGTCTACGGCGTCATCGACGCCAACATCGCGCGCATCCAGGCCTGCTACGAGAGCCGCCTCCAGGTCGACGCGAGCCTGGCCGGGCGCATCACCTTCCGCTGGGTCGTGACGCCGACGGGCGCGGTGACCGGCGTGCAGCAGTACACCAGCACCGTGGCCGACCCGAAGGTCGCGGCGTGCATCAAGGCCGTGCTCGAGCGCTTGCACTTCCCGAAGCCGGTGGGTGGCAACGTCGAGATCAGCTATCCGTTCATCTTCAGGAGCAGTTGAACCATGCTTGCCTTGTTCGGATGGCCTCGCTCCGCACGGGTCGCCGCCGCGTCGGCCTCTTACTCCGCCCGCCTGCTGCGGGCTTCGTCCAGAGTCCGCCCGGCGACCCGGCTGCGCTCGGGGGCGCTCGTGGGCCTGCTCCTCGCGAGCGGGCTCATCGTCGAGGCCTGCGATTCGTCGAACGGCGACTGCGTCGGGCCGGAGATCCCGCCGCACGAGAGCCCGAAGAACCTCGGTCACTTCCTGCCGCTCGGCCAGGGCGAGACGCCCGACCCGGGCGACCCGACCAAGGTGCCCCTACGAGTGGACGCTGTTCCTGCGCAGCACCTGCAGCACGCCGCTCGACATCAGCAAGGTTTGCATCGTCGGCGACGCCCACAACGGCGACGCCGAAGACCACGCCTTCACCATCGAGGGGCCGGTGCCGACGCACGTCGAGAACGGCGCCGCCGCGGCCGTGCGCATCACCTACGACAGCGACACGGTGAACCGCGACAAGGACTCCGACGGCAAGCGCGACCCCGACAACATCGCGGTGGTCATCCAGTCGAACGCCAAGAACTTCCCGACGCTGGTCGTGCCCGTCTGCGCCATCATCATCCCCGGCGCCAGCGACGCGTTCCCGTTCCTGTGCGAGTCGCCGGTCACGGTGCCGGCCGGCAAGACGGACGCGACCCTCTGCCCCTAGCTAGTTAGAGATCGAGCGCGCTCAGCGAGTGGCCGTCGTGGCCCACCACCCAGGCGCGGTGGCGCGACCAGGCGACGAGGCGCGGCGACACGACGTCGTCGCCGTCGCGCACGCTGACCGGCACCAGGCCGGGCAGTTCGAGGACGAGCGGGCGGTCGTCGAGGTCGGCGACCAGCACCTCGTCCGAGCAGGCGCCGATGACGCGGATCAGGCCGGTGAGCTCGCCGGTCGGGTCCTCGGTCATGGTGTCGAAGGCCATGAGGCGGCGCGTCTCGGGGCCGTCGTGGCCGCCCAGCGTGACCAGCAGCGTCTCGCCGGCGATGCGCGCGGTGTCGAGGATCATGCCCTCGAAGCGCGTCGTGAGGCGCGTGCCCGAGCGCGCCTCGAAGCTCGTCACGCGGTCGGTGAGCACCACGTCGACGAGCCCGCCGGCAGCCCACAGGTACGTCAGGCCGCAGTCGGCGGCGCGGTGCTGCCAGAGCGGCGCGTGCGTGCGCGCGTCGAGCGCGGTCACGACGGCGAAGCCGGCGGCGTCCTCGCCGGCCAGGACGAAGGCCGCGTTGGTGGCGCGGAAGCGCGTCTCGATGGCGGCCCCGAGCGGGTCGTGCACGAGGTGCGGCGCGGCACCCGGCTTCTCGAGATCGACGATGGCGAGGAACGGCTCGATGCCCTCGGTGGGGCCGGCGAAGCGGCCGAGCAGCTGGCCGCGCATGGCCGCCACCGGCCCGCGCAGGACCAGGCCGGGCACGATGAGCGGCGGGCCGGCGCGCGTGCCGTCGGCCAGGTGCAGCAGCACCACGCGCCGACCGCCGCAGGGCACGGCCACGAAGCCCTGAGTGCGCACCGGGTCGCCCGAGGCGCGGCCGTCGAGCGTCACCTGCCACACGATGTTGCCGTCGGCGTCGATGCGGCGGAGCTCGGAGGCCTCGCCGTGCTCGACCAGCACCAGCGCGCCGTCGGCCAGCGGCACCGGAGCGCGCCGCACCTCGCCGTCGAACCACTGCTGCCACGCCAGGACCACCCTGCGCGGGGGCTTCCAGTTTCGAAGGTCGACGCGGAAGGGCTGATCACCGGTGCTCCTGACGGTCGAGGCAGGATAACCGGCGCGGTCGCAGGGGCGCAAATTTCGACCCTGGTTCCGAGGGCTACGCCTCCGGTCCGCGATGCTCGCCCGCGTCGAGCAGGGCGCGCACACGGCCGACGGTGTCGCCGCCCTCGGGGTCGAGCATGGTCACGGCCAGGCCGGCCATGCCGCTGCCGCGGAACCAGGTGCGCTGGCGCTTGGCGTACTGGCGATGGGCGCGCGTCAGGCGCTCGGCCAGCGCCGCGAGGTCGGCCGCGCTGCGCGCCGCGTCGGCGGCGAGCGCGGCCACGACCTCGCGGTAGCCGAGCGTGGCGAGGCCGGGCGCGTCGGGCGGCACGCCGCGCGACAGCAGCGCCGCCACCTCGGCGACCAGGCCCTCGGCCAGCATGGCGCGGGCGCGCGCGGCGATGCGCGCCTCGAGCACGGCCACCGGCGGGTCGAGCACGACGATGGTCGCGGCGTAGCGTGGGGCAGGGGCTCGTCGGCGTGCCAGGCCGAGAGCGGCCGGCCGCTCTGGCGCGCCACCTCGAGCGCGCGGCCGACGCGCTGGAGGTCGTTCGGCGCCAGGCGCGCCGCGCTCGCCGGGTCGAGGCGCGCGAGCTCGGCGTGGGCTGCGGCCGGGTCGGCCAGTGTCTCGGCGCGGACGGCGGCGCGCAGCTCGGGCGCGATGTCGGGGATGGGCGAGAGCTCGAGCAGCAGCGCGCGCGCGTAGAGGCCGGTGCCGCCGGTCACGAGCGGCACGCGTCCGCGCGCGCTGAGCTCGGCGATGGCCGGCTCGACGGCGGCGAGCCAGCGCCCGGCGTGCGACGGCTCGCGCGGGTCGAAGAGGTCGAGGCCGTGGTGCCGGACGGCGGCCTGCTCGGCCGCGCTGGGCTTGGCGCTGGCGATGTCGAGGCCGCGATAGACCTGCACCGAGTCGGCGCTGACGACGTCGGTGTCGAGCGCGCGCGCGAGCTCGAGCGCGAGGCGCGTCTTGCCCGACGCCGTCGGTCCGAGCAGCACCAGCACGCGCGGCCGGCTAGTCTCCACGGCGCAGCTCGGCCGCGCTCAAGCGGCCGACCACCGCGGCCGCGTGCGGCTCGGCCAGGCTCGCCGCGTAAAACGACGCCAGCGGCGTGGCGCGCGGCAGCGCGGCGGCGCCGGCGATGGCGCGCAGGAGCGCCGCGCCTTCGGCCCGCGGCTCGCGCTCGAGCAGCGCCGCCACCGCGTCGAGCACGCGCCCGGCCGGAGCGCGCGCGATGGGCACCGGCATGCCCATGACCTGGAAGGTCTGGCCGCCGAACGGCTCGACCCACAGCCCGACGTGCGCCAGATCGGGCACGCGCGCGGCCACGGCGCGCGCCTGCTTGCGGCCGAGCTCGAGCGCCGCCGGCATCAGCAGCGGCTGGGTCGCGATGGCGCCGCGCGCGGCCGCGAGCTCCAGCTCGCGCACGATGCGCTCGCGGTCGGCCACATGCGGATCGACCACCAGCACGCTGCCGTCGGCGCTCTCGATGACGACGAGCCCGGACGCGAGCTGGCCGATGACGCGCGCGCGCGAGGCCTGGACCGACGCGGTGGGCGCCAGCGTCGCGAACGGCGTGGGCCGCGCGGCCGCCAGCGGCGCGGTCGCGAGCGGTGCCGGCGGCGAGGCGTCGGCGCGCGCTCCGAGCGCGTCGACCGGAGCGGTCCCGGCCGGCGCGGACGGGAACACCACCGGCGGACCGAAGCGCAGCTCGGTCGCGCGCACGACGGGGATGGGCGCGTGCGTCGGCACCGCCTGCAGGGCGGCCGGCTCGGCCACGCGGAAGGCCTGCTCGAGCGGCAGTGGCGCGCGCTCGGCCCACGGCCGCCGCGCGAGCGTCGCCTGCACCGCGCGCAGGACCGCCTCGTGGACGAGGCTCGGGTTCTGGAGGCGCACCTCGGCCTTGGTGGGGTGCACGTTGACGTCGACCGCGTGCGGGTCGAGGTGCACGTAGAGCACCGCCTGCGGGAAGCGCCCCGAGCCGAGCTCGCTGCCGTAGGCGCTGACGATGGCGTGCTGCACGGTCCGGTCCTTCACGCGCCGGCCGTTGACGAAGGTGATGATGAGGTTCGGCGTGCCGCGCGCGAACTGCGGCGCCGACACGAAGCCGGCGACGCGCACCGGGCCGTCGAAGGCGACCTCGTGGAGCTCCTTCTGGGCCGCCTTGCCGAGCGCCTGGACGGCGCGATCGAAGAGGCGCTTGGCGGCCGGGAAGTCGAGCGCCACCTTGCCTTCGTTCAGGAGCTTGAAGTGGATGTGCGGGTGCCCGAGCGCGAAGCTCGTCACGAGCTGGCTCACGTGCGCCGACTCGGTGCCGTCCGACTTCAGGAACTTCAGGCGCGCGGGCACGTTCCAGAAGAGGTCGCGCACCTCGATGATGGTGCCGGGCGGCGCCGCCGCCGGCTCGACCCGCGGCGCGCCGCCGCCGTCGATCGACACGCGCGTCGCGACCTCGTCGGACTCGCGGCGCGTGAGCAGCGTGAAGCGCGACACCGACGCGATGGACGGCAGCGCCTCGCCGCGGAAGCCGAGCGTGCCGATGGCGGAGAGATCATCGGCCGTGCGGATCTTGCTCGTGGCGTGGCGCAACACCGCGGTGCGCGCGTCCTCGGCGCTCATGCCCTCGCCGTCGTCGACCACGCGCACGAGGCCCTTGCCCGCGTCGGCGATCTCGATGGTGATGCGCGCGGCGCCGGCGTCGATGGCGTTTTCGACAAGCTCCTTGACGACCGAGGCGGGCCGCTCGACCACCTCGCCGGCGGCGATCTGGTTCGCGAGCGCGTCGGGGAGCACCGCGACGCGCGGGGCGTCCGCCGCCGTCGTCACTTCACGACGCGGAGGTTCGCACGCTTGGCCGAGCCTTCGCTCGGCGGCGCGGCCTCGTCGCGACCGCCCTCGTGCACGATGAACAGCGGCCGCGGCGCGGAGGCCGGGCCCGCCGCGTCCGGGAGCGGCGGCGGCGTCGCGTCGTCCTCGCTGGCGGCCGCGGCCGCCGGATGCGGAGCGGGCCGCGGCGCCGCCTGGCCCGGACGCTTCTCGCCGCGGGCGCGCGGCTCGGCGCGCAGGCTCACCGGCACGCCGCCCGTGCTGGCGCCGGCGGCCTCGAAGTAGGGAGCGAGCTCGGGCGGGACCGACTCGGGCCACACGACGCCCTCGTGGCCGGCGTCGGGCGCGGTCATGGCGAACACCGCGCGCCACGGCAGCGTGCAGCCGAAGTTGGCGCGGTTGAACGACAGCACGGCGTAGACGCCGTCCGGGCCGACGTCGAGCGCGGGCAGGTTGAAGCCCCAGGCCAGGTTGAGCCGCAGCACCGGGTCGCCCTTGAACTGCGGCGGGACGGCGACGTCTTCGCCGCGCGGGTCGAGGTGGAGCATCACGAGGCCCGCGTCCAGCATCACCTGGAGCTGCCGGCGCTTCTCGTGCGCAGATCGGTCCGACGTCATGCTCCCGGACATATCACCGGGATGCGCGCGCGGACAATCGAAAGGGCAAAACGCCGCGCGGCGCCCGCCCGTGCGCGGCCGGCCGTCGCCGACTCAGGCCGGCGGACCCATCGCCACCGCGCCGTAGCCGACGACCGCCTGCTTGTCGCCGGCGGTGTCGCCCGAGCTCTTGTAGTCGAGCAGCACGGCGCGCCAGCCGCGCGCGGCGGCCAGCGCGCAGCCAGCGCCGACGCCGCGATGGCCGCAGGCGTCGGAGCCGTCGAGCGCCGCGACGTCGAGCCCGACGATGTGGGCCAGCGTGTCGAGGTCGTGGCGGCGCGCCACCTCGTAGGGGTCGTAGTGCGACAGATCGCTCGACAGCACGAGCAGGTCGCCGTCACGCACGACGGCCTGGATGGCGGCCAGCGCGCCCTCGTGCGAGACGCGGCCCATGAGCAGCGGCACGATCGGGACCTCGCCCAGCGCCTCGAGCAGGAACGGCAGCTGGATCTCCAGGCAGTGCTCCTCGACGTGGGCCTCGGGCACCCACACGCCGAGGCCGGCCGCCTCGAGCTCGGCCAGCGCCTGGCGGTCGACCGCGACGCGCCCGGTCGGCACGAGCCAGGCCGCGTAGTCGCCGAGCGCGACGCCGCGGAACGGCACGCGGTGCGCCGGTCCGACCATGACGACGCGCTCGACCTTCTTGCCGCGCACGGCCGCCCAGGCGACGCCCGCGGTCGGGCCCGAGTAGACGTAGCCGGCGTGCGGCGTGACCACGGCCTCGACCGATCGCAGCGCCTCGCTCGTCGGGGCGACGTCGGCGGCGTCGAGGTAGCCCTTCACCGCGTCGCGCAGCGGCGCCTGCCGCCCGGGATACCACTGCCCGGCCAGGGCCGAGGGGCGAACGTCACCGCGAGCGGGCAGCATGGGCTTCTCCTCGTCGACGCTAGCGCAGGTCGACGCGCAGGGTGGTCGTCCCCTGCGCCTCGATGCGCACGGTGTAGGTCCGATCGAAGCGGCCGTCGCTCGACACGAGGCGCACCTCGTGGTTCCCGGCGGCCACCTCGTAGGCGTAGAGCGGCGTCTGCAGCTGCGTGTCGAGCCCGTCGACCATGACCTTCGAGGCGGGCACCGACTCGATGTTGACCCAGCCGCGCTGCCCGGCCGGGAAGAAGACGTTGCGGAACGGCAGCTCGCCGGCGTGGGCGATGGCCGCGTCGCGCACCAGCGCGAACAGGGCGGCGTAGCGGCGATCCTTCTGCGTCGTCGGATCGGTCACGCTGAAGTGGTGGTCCTTGCCGTCCAGGTGGACGTCGCAGTCCCAGAGCAGCGCCCCGGGCGAGCGCCGCGCCGCGCGCGCGTCGGGCAGCGTCAGCGCGTCGGCCTGGCGCAGCGCCGCGAAGATCGCGTCCGACTCCTCGGGCGTCAGCAGCCCGAGCGCGTGCAGCCCCTCGTCGAGGCCGGGAAGGTTCCGGCGATGGACCACGGTTGTCGCGGGGCGCCGCTTGGTGATCTCGTAGCGGATCATGTAGTACGGCGAGGCGGCCGGCGCGACGAGGCTCCAACGCACGTAGTCGTCCTCGCCGGCCCAGGCGGAGGCGGACACGGTGAGGCCGATGAGCAAGAGGCCGATGGTGAGGACGAACGAGAGCGGGCGCATGCGGCACGAACCTGGTCGACGCTCCATCCATGCCACCGCGGGCCTCGCGCTGGCAATGATCACGATGCTCGCCGGTGCCGCTCCGGCGCGCGCCGACGATCTGCACCGCACCGGCGCCTCGCCCTGCACGCTCGTCGAGGGCATCGCCGCGGCCGATCACCCGGTGCGCAAGGGCAAGGCCGTGGCCGCCTCGTTCGCCGCGCTCGACCACGCCGGCTTCGACGTCGCCAAGAACGCCAAGGCCTACGAGCAGTTCGTCAAGTCGCTTGACGGTCTCTACGCCGCCGCCGAGAAGGCCTTCAAGGCGCCGGCCGCCGGCAAGTCGTTCGTGCCGACGGCGGCCCAGCGCTTCCTGGCCGCGCACGTGCTGGCCGCCAACGCGCCGCTGCGCGTCGGCCTCGACGGCTTCGAGCCCGGGCCCGAGGTGGCCGCGGCCATGGCGCTGGCCGCCTGCCGTGCCGGCCGCTACGACGACGCCATCGACCTCGGTCGCCGCGCCACGCTGCCCGAGAGCGGCCCGCTGCGCGCCTTCGCGGCGCTGCTCCTGCTCGAGCGCGGCGACGTGCCGGGCGCGCGCGAGCTCGACGCGAAGCTCGGCGAGGAGGGCTTCCTCGCGCCCTTCGTCGCGGCCGATCTCGCGCCCACGGCCGAGGAGCGGCTGCGCCTCCACGCGCTGGCCGGCCGGCGCCGCACCACCCCAGACCAGGACCTCGCATGGCAGCTCCAGACGGCGCGCCTCCAGTGACCGAGCCCGCCGCGAGCGACGTGGTCGCGCGCACCGAGCGCTTCGCCGACGAGGTCCGTCGCTACGGCCTGCGCTTCCGCTGCCCCGACTGCGTGCACGTCGCGCCGACGACGCTCAAGTGCTCGCTCGGACTACCCAACGCGCGCTTCCTCGCGCACGACGGCGGCCTCGATGCGGCCGGTGAGCTCGTCTTCTGCAAGTACTACGAGCTCCTGGCCTAGCGCGCTGCCGCCGCCCGGCGCTAGCGTCCGCCGCGTCGGGCTAGGACAGCCCGAGCTCGTGGCGGATGTTCTTCCCGCCGAGCGCTTCCAGCCGCTGCACCATCTGCTCGACGGCGCCGCGCAGGCTGTCGTCCTTGGCCGCTTCGCGCGGCGACGCCTCGCCGAGGCGCGGGTGCGGCGTGTCGATCCAGCAGACCGCGAGCCAGGCCTCGAAGGCGCGGCGCACCTCCGGATCGAGCGTCAGGTGCGGCCCGGCGAGGCCGGTGTCGGCCCAGGCCTGGGCGGCCGACTCGAGCGTCTCTTCGAGGTGGAGCGCAGGCGTGCCGACGCCCGCCTCGGACAGGCGGCGCGTCACGCGCGCCAGCCGCTCGCGCGAGCCGGCGCCGGCGACCCAGCGGCCGCGCTCGACGTCGTGCACCACGAAGCCCACGACCAGGTCGCGCTCGTCGAGCCAGGTCCAGCCGTGGCGGCCGGCGCGGAAGGGGAGCCCGTCGCGCACCAGCGCGGCTTCGAGCGCGAGGCCGCGCTCGCTGGGGATGAGCGTCGAGCAGAGGACGATGGTCTCGCCGTCGGCGTTCAGCGCCGGGGCGATCTCGGCCGCCTGCTCGAGCAGGAACTCGGCGAAGTCGATGAGCTCGGGCGCCTGCGTCTTCAGCGCCTCGCGCACCACCGCCGGCTCGTCGTTGTCGCCCAGCACGGCGGCCAGCTCGACCATCACGTTGGTCTTGGCCGAGGCCGGCAGCACCGCATAGATGGCGTCGATGAGGGCCACCGGCTCGGGGCCCTCGAGCTGGATCACCACGATGCGGCCCTGCAGGATCTGACCCGCGCCGAGCTCGCTGCCGAGGACGTCGTCCTCGACGCGCACGCGCGCGCCGGTGCCGAGCGCGACCAGCGCGATACCTTCGGGGTCGACGGCCTCGACCTCCCAGAAGTCGACGGTCGTCTCGGCACAGGCCGGCCAGGATGCGGCGCTCGAGGTCGGACAGCTCGGCCGCGGCGTCCTGCGCGAAGCGCGCGCCGACGGTGGGGGCGCCCGACACGTGGGCGAAGTCCCAGAGGAACCAGGGGAAGAAGCGCACGCGCTCGATGTCGTCCTCGAGCACCTCGGTCTCGGCCGTGGCGACGTCGACATCGAGCCCGTAGAAGCGCTGCACCGACGCGATCAGCGCGTCATCGAAGCGGCTCATGGCGGAGAACGACATCGTGCGGCTCACGATGCGCGGCATCACCGCCTTTGCTCGTGCCAAGTGCCAGTCGATCACCTGTGCTCCGCGCTCGCGGACTTCGCCTGGGCTCGGAATGTCCGAGGTCGCACCGACGGTCGGGCCTGCTTGGGCGATGGTTCGCTCGGTGACGGGCCGTTCCGACATGGCTCGGCTTCTACGCCCACCTTTCGAAGGGTGTCAATCGAACGTGCTCTGCCGGCGAATCAGCGCGTGAACGCGACCAGCGTGACCGTCTCGAGACCGCGCTCGGCCCAGCGGGCCTTGTAGTCCATGTCCGAGCCGAGGTCGTAGGTCAGGACCCCGCCGGCCGCGAGCCGATCGATCATCTCGCACTGCATGACGTTGCCGAGCGCGAGCGCGCGGAAGCGATCGTCGAAGCTCACCTGCAGCCCACGATAGGTGCCGGCGAAGACGCCGCCGAAGACGAACGCGACGTCCTCGCCGCCGAGCGTCGCGACCAGCGCGCGCAGGCGCCCGGTCGCCGCCAGCCGCGGCACCATCAGGCGATAGAAGGTGCGCATGTCGCCGCCGACGAAGCCGGATCCCTCCTGGCCCTTCCAGCTCCTCGCCTCGATCGCCAAGATCCTTTCATACAGGGCCGCCGCCGCGTCGACGTCGATGGCCTCGTGCCACTCGAGCGCGAGCCCGCTCGCGCGCGCCTTGGCCACCACGCGCCGCGCGTTGGCGCGGAACTTCGCCGAGCGCCGCCCGAGCCAGCCCTCGTAGCCGCCGTCGAGGCTGGCGGTCCAGCGCACCGTCGACGGCCCGAGCCGGAGCGTGGCGTTGAGCTTCACCGTCAGCCGCGCCGCCAGCTCGCGGAAGAGCGGCCCGTCCTTCACCAGCCCGCCGAGCCACAGCGCGTCCCACTCGGCGTGGCACGCCTCGAGCGCGTCAACGGCGCCGCGCGCCAGGCGCCGCGGGTCGGGACCGACCAGCGGGCAGGCGAGCCCCCACATGGCCTCGAGCGGCGCGAGGTAGCGCCCGAGCCCGAACGTCTCGCCGCGCGACAGCGCCAGCCAGCCGTCGTCGGAGCGCCACACGAAGGGCCGCTGCTGCGCGTGGAAGGCGGCGTGGGCCGGGACGATCCAGGCGCTCGACGAGCAGAAGTGGTCGATGTCCGACGTCGCCGCCACGGCCGCATCGAAGGGCTCGGGCGCGCTGGTCAGCGCATCTAGCGACAGGAGCTCCAAGGGCGCTACACAGTCTCGCGGGCTGGGCCGAAGTTCACGCTCTCACCGTACGCCTGGCCGACCGCCTCGTGGAAGGCTTCGGCCAGCGTCGGGTGGGCATGGATGGTGCCGAGGATCTCGTGCTCGGTGAGCTCGGCCGTGCGCGCCAGCGTCGCCTCGGCGATGAGCTCGGTCGCCGCGGCGCCGATGATGTGGACGCCCAGGACCTGGCCGGTGTCGGCATGGAAAAGCGTCTTGACGAATCCGTCCTTCTCCTCGAGCGCCAACGCCTTGCCGCTGGCCACGAAGGGGAACTTGCCCACCTTGTAGGCGATGCCCTTCGCCTTCAGCGCCTGCTCGGTGAGCCCGACGCTGGCCACCTGAGGCTCGGTGTAGGTGCAGCCGGGGATGTTGGTCGGATCGAAGGCTGCGTGGGGGTGGCCGGCGATGCGCTCGACGCAGTGCACGCCTTCGGCCGACGCCTTGTGCGCGAGCCAGGGCGCGCCGGCCACGTCGCCGATGGCGTAGATGCCCGGGCAGGTGGTGCGGCAGTCGCCGTCGATGCGGATCTGGCCCTTGTCGAGCACCACGCCGCACTGCTCGAGGCCCAGGCCCTCGACGTTGCCCATGACGCCGATGGCGACCAGCACCGCGTCGGCCTCGATGGTCACGGGCTCGGCGCCTTCTTTCAGGAGCTGGCCGCTGACGCCGGTCGCTGTGACGGCGAGGTCGACCGCGCGCGTGCCGGTCTTCACGACGATGCCCTGGCGCTCGAGCGAGCGCTGGAGCGTCAGCGACACCTCCTCGTCCTCGATGGGCAGGAGCCGCGGCAGCACCTCGACGATGGTCACCTTGCAGCCGAAGGCGTTGTAGAAGTAGGCGAACTCGCAGCCGATGGCGCCGCCGCCCACGACCAGCAGCGACTTCGGCCGCGCGCTGGTGGTCATGGCGTGGCGGTAGTTCCACACCTTGTCGCCGTCGAAGGGCAGGGTGGGCAGCGGCCGCGGCCGCCCGCCGGTGGCGACGATGATGTGCTTGGCCTTGATCTGGCGATCGCCGACCACGACCACGCCCGGCCGATCGATGCGCGCCTCGCCCTCGATGGGCGTGACGCCGTACTTCTTGAAGAGGCTGCCGACGCCGCGCGACAGGCGCTTGGCGACGGACCGCGAGCGGCCGATGACCTTCTCCCAGTCGGTGCGGAGACCGTCGGCCACGAAGCCGTAGGTGTCGCCGTGCGAGAGCTCCTGCCACAGCTTGGCGGTGTGGAGCAGCGCCTTGGTCGGGATGCAGCCCCAGTTGAGGCAGATGCCGCCGAGCTCGGCGCGCTCGATGCAGGCCGCCTTCAGGCCGAGCTGGGCCGCGCGGATGGCGGCGACGTAGCCGCCCGGGCCGCTGCCGATGACCACGACGTCGAACTCGTTGTTCGCGGGTGCAGGTGCGTCTGCCATATGTACAACCTTGGTTGTGGATTCCGTCGTCGTCACACGAGGAGCGCGGTCGGCGCCTCGAGGACCTTCCTCAGGTCCTGGAGGAAGGCCGCGCCGGTGGCGCCGTCGACGGCGCGGTGGTCGCACGACATGGTGAGCGTCATGCGATGGCCGACGACGACCTGGCCGGCCTTGACGACCGGCGTCTCGACCAGTGCGCCGACGGCGAGGATGCACGCGGCCGGCGGGTTGATGACGGCGGTGAAGTGATCGATGCCGAACATGCCGAGGTTCGACACGCAGAAGCTGTTGCCGGTGTAGTCAGCGGCCTCGAGCTTCTGCTCGCGCGCCAGCGCCGCGAGCTCGCGCGTGCGCACCGCCAGCTCGACGATGCCGAGGCGATCGGCGTCCTTGATGACCGGCGAGATGAGCCCCTCGGGCAGCGCCACCGCGAAGCCGAGGTGGACGCCGCCGAACTTCCGGATGTTGGCGCCCTCCCACGCGACGTTGACGTTGGGGTGCTTGGCCAGTGCCACCACCACGCCGCGCATGACGAAGTCGTTGTACGAGAGCTTCGGGCCGCCGTCCGGGGCGAGCAGGTCATTGAGCTCGGTGCGCACCGCCACGAGCCGCTCGGCGTCGATGGTCGTCGTCAGGTAGTAGTGCGGCGCCTCCGCCATCGACGCGACGAGGCGCTTGGCGATGGTCTTCCGCATCTGCGTGACGCGGACGAGCTCGTCGTCGCGCTTCTTCGCGCCGCGCGTGAGGCGGCCCGACAGCTTGCGCGGCGCGTCGAGGCCGTCCAGGTCCTTGGCCACGATGCGGCCGCGCGGGCCGCTGCCGGCCACGGCCGCGAGGTCGAGGCCCTGCTGCTCGGCCAGGCGCCGCGCCAGCGGCGAGGCCGGGATGCGGCGGCCATCGGCGTCGGTCGCCGGCGCGAGCGGGGCGGTAGACGGCGCCGCGGACGGTGCGGACGCGGGCGGCTTGGCGGCGGGCGCGGGCTTCGCGGCGGGCTCGGGCTCGGGCTCGGGCTTGGTGGCCTCGGGCTCGGGCTTGGTGGTCTCGGGCTCGGGCTTCGTGGCCTCGGGCTCGGGCTTCGTGGCCTCGGGCTCGGGCTTGGCCGGTGCGGCGGCGGGCGCGCCGCCGGCGAGGGCGGCCTTCACCTTGGCCTGCGCATCGGCGACGAGCGCGGCGACGTCCTCGCCGGCCTTGCCGAGGAGGGCCATCGGCGTACCGAGCGGCACGGTGTCGCCCGGCGCGATGAAGGTCGCGAGCAGGACGCCCGCGTCGAAGCTCTCGAAGACCATCACGGCCTTGTCGGTCTCGATCTCGGCGAACGCGTCGCCGGCCTTCACGCTGTCGCCGATCTGCTTCTTCCAGCTGGCGAGCGTGCCCTCGGTCATCGTGTCCGAGAGGCGCGGCATCTCGACGATCGTGGCCATGGTCAGCTCCGGTAGAGGACGGCCTTGGCCGCCCGGTAGACGTCCTTGGCGCTCGGCAGGACCAGCGCCTCGAGGTTCTCGGCGTACGGCATCGGCACGTCGAGCGAGGTCACGCGCGTCACCGGCGCGTCGAGCTGATCGAAGAGGTCGTGCTGGATGCGGTAGGCGAGCTCGGCGCCGATGCCGGCGTACGGCGTGCCCTCCTCGACCGTGACCACGCGGTGGGTCTTCATGACCGAGCGATAGATGGTCGCGGTGTCGAGCGGGCGCAGCGTGCGGAGGTCGACCACCTCGGCCTCGATGCCCTCCTTGGCGAGCTCGGTCGCGGCCCCGAGCGCGTGGAAGACGCTCTTCGAGTAGCACAGGATGGTCACGTCCTTGCCGACGCGCTTCACGTCGGCGAGCCCGAGCGGCACCACGTGGTCACCGGGCGGCGGCGCCTCGCCGACGTTGGCGTACATGAGCTCGGCCTCGAGGAAGATGACCGGGTCGTCGTCGCGGATCGACGCCTTCAAGAGGCCCTTGGCGTCGGCCGGCGTGGCGGGCGCCACGACCTTCAGGCCGGGCACGTTGCAGAACCAGTTCTCGGTCGCCGTCGAGTGTTGCGCCGACAGCATGTGGGCCGGGCCGTTGGGGCCGCGGAACACGATGGGCATCTTGTACTGGCCGCCCGACATGAGGCGCATCTTGGCGGCGCCGTTGAAGATCTGGTCGAGCGCCAGGATGCAGAAGTTGAAGGTCATCATCTCGATGACCGGCCGCAGCCCGACCATGGCCGCGCCCACGCCCACGCCGGCGAAGGACAGCTCGGTGATGGGGGTGTCGACCACGCGCTGCGCGCCGTACTTCTGGAGGAGCCCCTGCGAGACCTTGTAGGCGCCCTGGTACTCGCCCACCTCCTCGCCCATCAGGAACACCTTGGCGTCGCGCGCCATCTCTTCGTCGAGCGCCTGGTTCAGCGCCTCACGCATCGTGATCGTGGCCATGTTTCTCCCGTCTCCCTGCGTCCGCTCGTTCAGTCGCGCCGATGGGCGAACGTGGCCTCGTCGGGGCTCCACGTCTGCGGGTTCGAGTAGACCCAGTCGCCGATGTCCTCGAGGCGCGGCTGCGGCGACTCGAGCGCGAAGCTGGCGGCGTCGGCCGCCGCGTCGCTGGCGGCCTCGTCCCACGCCTCGCACTCGGCCTCGGTGGCCCACTCGAAGTGGATGAGCGACGCCTTGCACAGCGCGATGGGGTCGACCTGCTTGAAGGCGTCGACCTCCTGGCTCGTGCGGTACTTGGCCGGGTCCGACATCGAGTGCCCGCGGAAGCGGTAGCAGCGCGCCTCGACGAAGGTCGGGCGCATCTCGGCGCGGGCGCGGGTGACGGCCTCGGCGATGACCTTCCAGGTCTGCGCCACGTCCATGCCGTCGAGCAGCACGCCCGGCATGGCGAAGCCCTCGGCCTTCTTCCAGAGGTCGGTCACGGCCGAGGCGCGCTCGAGGGCCGTGCCCATGGCGTACTTGTTGTTCTCGACGATGAAGACCACCGGCAGCGACCAGAGCGACGCGAGGTTCAGCGACTCGTAGAAGGCGCCCTGGTTGAGCGCGCCCTCGCCGAAGAAGCACAGCGTCACGTCGTCCTTGCCCTGGAACTTCGAGGCGAAGCCCATGCCGGTCGCGAGCGGGATGTGCGCGCCCACGATGCCGTGGCCGCCGTGGAAGCCGTCGCCGGCCGCGAACATGTGCATCGAGCCGCCGCGCCCGCGCGCGACGCCGGTGACCTTGCCGTAGAGCTCGGCCATGCAGCCGCGC
>JAXLYZ010000094.1:0-19152 GCA_046351155.1 Myxococcota bacterium | reverse complement strand
TGCGCGACGTGGCCAAGTGGTCGCCGCGCGTCTTCGACCCGCCGGCCGACGGCAAGGACGACTGGCAGATCCTCTTCGGCCTGGCGCAGCGGCTCGGCAAGCGGCGCGGCTGGAAGCCGTTCGAGCGCGTCGAGCTGGCCGGCTGGAAGCGCCTCGGCCCCGACGGCCTCGTCAACGCCATGCTGCGCGCCGGGCCCTATGGCGTCGGGCGCGGCGGGCTCTCGCTCGCTCGGCTGAAGCAGCACCCGCACGGCCTCGACCTCGGGCCGCTACGAAAGGCGCTGCCGAAGCGCCTGCCGCGCGGCCATCGCTTCATCGAGCTCGCGCCCGAGCCGCTGCTCGCCGACCTGCCGCGGGCGCTGGCGCGGGCGGACGCGGGCGCGCCGGCCGCCGACGAGATGCTGCTCATCGGGCGCCGCCACCTGCGCTCGAACAACTCGTGGATGCACAACGAGCAGCGCCTCGCGAGCGGCAAGCCGCGCTGCACCCTCATCGTCCACCCCGACGACGCGGCGCGGCTCGGGCTCGTCGACGGCGCCGCGGCCGCGGTGCGCTCGCGCGTCGGCGAGGTGGTGCTGCCGGTCGAGGTGAGCGACGAGATGATGCCCGGCGTCGTCAGCCTGCCGCACGGCTTCGGCCACGACCGGAGCGGCGTGCGCCTCGGCGTGGCGGGCCAGGCCGACAAGGCCGGCGTCAGCATGAACGACCTCACCGACGAGCTCCTCGTCGACCCGGTGTGCGGCACGGCGGTGCTGAACGGGGTCCGCGTCGTGGTCAGCGCGGCGCGCGCGGGAGCGTGAGCGGCAGGCGGCGCGGCTGGGACGCGGTCGGCCGGCGGAGGATCAGGGGGCGGCGGCGACGGCCGGGCCGGCCGCCTCGGCGGCCGCGCGAATGGCCGCACGCAGCTGGGCGAGGCTGAATGGCTTCGCGAGGCGGCCGTTCGGCAGCGCGTCGAGGTAGCCCTCGATGTCCTCGTCGAGCACACCTCCCGAGATGAACACGGTGCGGCGTGCGAGGGCCGGCGCGAGCGCGGCGAGGCGACGGTGCACGACCGTGCCGTCGGTGCCGGGCAGCATGATGTCGCACAGCAGGGCGTCCCAGGTGTCGCCCGCCGCGACGCGCGCCAGGAGCTCGTCGGGCGTCGCGAACGCGCTGACGTCGTGGCCGTCGCGCAGCATGCGCGCGATGGCTTGGCGCACCGCCGGCTCGTCGTCGAGCAGCGCCACGCGCGTCGTGCGGGCGCCCTCGGGTGGCCCCGGGGCCGTCGGCGCGGCGGCGCGCGCGTCGGAGGTGGCCGGTGCCTCGGGCCCGGCCGGCGGCAGCGTCACGCGGAACGTGGCGCCGTGCCCGGGCGCGCTCTCGACCGCGATCTCGCCGCCCAGCGCCGTCACGATGGCGTGGCACAGCGACAGGCCGAGGCCCATGCCGCTGCCCACCGGCTTGGTGGTGAAGAACGGGTCGAAGGCGCGGGCCACGACCTCGTCGCTCATGCCGACGCCGTTGTCGCGCACCTCGACGACCGCGCGGCCGGCCGCGTCGGTCGAGGTCGTCAGCGCGATCTCGCCGTCGGGCCGGCCGGACTCGGCGATGGCCTGGGCCGCGTTCACGAGCAGGTTCGTGAACACCTGGGTGAGGCGCCCTTCGTTGGCGCGGACGCACGGCGTGACGCCGTAGCGGCAGCGCAGCTCGCCGCGCTGGCGCAGCATGCCGCGGCTCAGGCGCTGCGCGGCATCGAGCACGTCGGCCAGGTCGAGGGCGGCCTCGGCCTCGGCGTCGACGCGCGCGAAGCGGCGGAGGTCGTGCACGATGCGCCGCACGCGGTCGGCGGCGTCGGCGGCGTCGGCCAGCGCCTCGCGCGCCTCGCGCAGCGCCTCGCGCACCGCGCCGTCGCCGCGCTCGGGGGCGTCGGGGGGCGCCTCGGCGCGCGCCACGAGCGCGTCGGCGAAGTCGAGGTTGCCGATGACGGCGGTCAGCGGGTTATTGATCTCGTGGGCCACGCCGGCCGCGAGCGTGCCGATGGAGGCCAGCCGCTCGGCGCGCGTCAGCCGCTCCTCGAGGCGCTTCCGCTCGGTGACGTCGCGCAGCGCGATGACGGTGCCGAGGTTGGCGCCGCGGCCGTCGACGATCGGCCTGGTCAGGTCCTCGACCACCACGCGCGCGCCGCTCCGCGTCACCACCACCAGCTCGCGACCGTTGGCCGGCTCGGCGCCGCCACCGCCGCTCGCGGGCGTCCGCTGCGTCGGATCCGACACCGGCTCGCCGTGCCGGTCGAAGAGCCACAGCACCTCGGCGCTGCGCCGCCCGCGCGCCTCGGCCAGCGGCCAGCCGATGAGCGACTGGGCGCGCGGGTTCATGAAGGTCACGCGCCCGTCGCGGTCGGTGGCGATGACGGCGTCGCCGATCGAGTCGAGCGTGGTCGCGAACCAGCGCTCGCGCTCGGCCAGCTCGGTCTCGAGGCGATGGCGCCGCAACGCGACCTCGATGGTGGTGCGCAGCGCGCGCTGGTCGAAGGGCTTCACCAGGAAGCCGTAGGGGTCGACCGCCTTCACGCGCGCCAGCGTCGCCTCGTCGGCGTGCGAGGTCATGAACACCACCGGCACGCGGGCGCCATCGCGCATGCGCGAGGCGACCTCGACGCCGTCCATGGGGCCGCGCAGGCCGACGTCCATCAGCACCAGATCAGGGCGCTCGTGCTCGACCGCGGCCAGCGCCCCGGCGCCGGTGGCCACGGCCGGCGGCACGTCGTAGGCGAGCGCCTCGAGCTCGTCGCGCACCATGGCCGCGATGAGGGGCTCGTCCTCGACGATCAGGATCCGGGTCATCCGGCCCGCCTCGCGCGCGGGCCCCACCAGCGTCGGGGTCTCGGCGGATCGCATGTCCACCTCCGGGCCGGAGACGACGCAATCCGCGTGCCGGTCAATCGCAGGTCGCGCCGCGGGGACGACGTCGGTTCCGACGACCGACCCGAGATGCGAGTCGGATCGGCGGCATGGCCTGAGCGGTCACGACCGCTGCGACGTCAGGCGGATGCTCGCGGCGCGGGCGGGAAGCTGAGCGTCACGGTCGTGCCCTCGCCCTCGCGGCTGCCGATGCTGATGTTGCCGCCGTTGGCCTCGACGATGCGCCGGCTGGTCGCGAGGCCGAGGCCGGTGCCGCGGACCTTCGAGCTGTGGAACGGCTTGAACAGGTTCTGCAGCATCTCGGGCGGGATGCCCGGCCCGCTGTCGCTCACCGTCATGGCGACGGCGCCGGGCGAGTTGTGGAACGCGATGCGGATGGAGCCGCCGCGCGGCGTCGCCTCGCAGGCGTTGCTCACCAGGTTCAGGAGGACCTGGTTCAGGTGATCGGGATCGACCAGCGCCATGGGCGGGCTCGCCACCGGCAGGAGCTCGAGGCCGATCTCGTGGGCGCGCGCCACGGTGGCGAAGCCGAGCACGACGCGCTCGGCGACGGCGCGCAGGTCGGTGACGACCGGCCGCGGCACCCACGTGCGCGAGAAGGCCATGAGGTCGCGCACCACGCGATCGATGCGGGCGATGTTCTCCTGCACGATGTCGAGCACCGGCTGCGACACGTCGTCGGGGCTCGTGCGCTGGCGCATGACCTGGATGACGCCGCTGATGCCGGCCAGCGGGTTCTTGATCTCGTGCGCGATGGCCGCCGACATCTCGCCGATCTGGGCCAGGTGCTCGACGCGCTGGGTGCGCTCGCGCAGCTCGTTGAAGGTGGTCAGGTCGTGGATGATGCCGGCGAAGATGCGGCGTCCGCCGAGCTGCATCTCGCTCACGCTCAGGAGCACCGGCACGCTGCTGCCGTCGGCGCGCCGGCCGAGGACCTCGCGGCTCGCGTCGATGATCGCCTTCTTGCCGGTCCGCGCGTAGGCCGCGAGGTAGCCGTCGTGCGCCGCGCGCGTCGGCTCGGGCATGAGCGTCTTCACGTTCTCGCCGACGAGAGCGCTGGCCGGGTAGCCGAAGATGCGCTCGACGGCCGGGTTCACCGACTCGATGCGGCCGGCCTCGTCGATGATGATGTTGCCGTCGCTGGCGGCCTCGCTGAAGCGGGCGAGGCGCGCCTCGAGGCGCGCGCGCTGGGTGACGTCGCGCTCGGTGGTCGCCACCGCCACGCCGCGCCCGCGCTCGTCGCGCACCAGCG
This sequence comes from Myxococcota bacterium, assembly GCA_046351155.1. GTDB lineage: Bacteria > Myxococcota_A > UBA9042 > PHBI01 > PHBI01 > JAXLYZ01. The sequence continues at coordinate 15,000 of JAXLYZ010000094.1, read as the reverse complement.
TGGCCGTCACCGCGACGTCGACGCGCTGGCCGTCCTTGGTGACGCGCCCCTCCTCGAAGGGCTCGACCTGATCGCCGCGCGCCACGCGCTCGAGCAGCGACTGGTGCCGCTCCCAGGCGATGGGCGACATCAGGCGGCGCATGCTGCCGCCGAGGATCTCGGCCTCGCTGTAGCCGTAGCTCAGCTGCGCGCCGCGGTTCCAGGCGGTCACGCGCCCCTCGAGATCCTCGATGATGATGGCGTCGTTCGAGTCGCGCAGCACCGTCGCCAGGAGCCGAAGCCTGGCCGTGGCGCGGCTCAGGTTGGTGATGTCGACGAAGGTGACCACGGTGCCGCCGAGCTCGCCGTGGGCCGAGCGGTAGGGGACGACGCGCCGCAGCAAGACGCGCTCGTCGCTGGTCGACACCTCGCGCTCGATCGGCGTCCCGTCGGCGAGCACCCGGGCGGCGTCGTCGAGCACGCCGTCGGCGATCTGGCGCCCGGCGATGTCGCTCAGCGGGCGGCCGACGTCGCTGACGATGAGGCCCATGAGGCGCGTGGCCGCCGGGGTGAAGCGGCGGATGACGCCGTCGGGGGCGAGGATGATGGTGGCCACGTCCATCGAGGTGATGATGTTGGCCAGGTCGTCACGCGCGCGATCGAGCTCCTCGACCTTCTCCTCGAGCTGGGCGTTGACCGAGTTCAGCTCCTCGTTGAACGACTGCAGCTCCTCGCGCGAAGACTCCTGCTCCTCGTTCAGCGACTGCAGCTCCTCGTTCATCGACAGCATCTCTTCGTTCGAGAGGCGCAGGTCCTCGTTGGTGACCTCCATCTGCGTCGCGGTCGACGCCAGGTCGTCGTAGACCTCGCGCAGCTCCGACTCGAGCTGGGCGATGACGGCGTGGTCGCCGTCCGGGACCGAGCCGCGCTCGGGCGCGGGAAGGCGCTCGAAGCTGACGAGCCACAGGCGCTCGCCGCCCGGCGCGTCGCCAACCGGCACGAAGCGCACGCGCGTGCCGTCGCGTCCGCCGCGCTTGCCGAGGCGCATGCCCGAGGTGATGACCACCACGCCGGCGTCGCTCTCGACGGCGCGCCGCAGGCCGGTGCGGAGCCGCGAGCGCAGGCTCGGACGGGCCAGCGCCAGGAGGTCGTGCGACGGCTCGCCGGTCGGCAGCTCGAGGAACGACGAGGTGTCGCCGTGGCTGTAGAGGACCTCGCCCTTGCGGTTGATGAGCACGGATGGCGGCGCGCGCCCGAGCAGCGTGCGCTGGGTGAGCTCGGCCATGGTCTGGCGCCGCGACGGGGGCGCGACGCTGCTGGTCCACGGCACCATGCTGGCGGTGCTCGGCCGCGACGGGAAGCTGGCCGCGCGCCGCGTCACCGGGCCGACACGTCGGAAGATGCGCCACTTCTTGGAGATGGGCTCGAACAGCTCGCCCTGCAGCCCGACGGTCTCCGACGAGCCGAGGAACAGGATGCCGCCCTCGGAGAGCGCGAAGTGGAAGAGCCGGATGAGGCGCTTCTGCAGCTCGGGCTGGAGGTAGATGAGGAGGTTCCGGCAGCTGATGAGGTCGAGGCGCGAGAATGGCGGATCGGCCACCAGGTTCTGCTTCGAGAAGACGATGGCGTCGCGCAGGCTGTCGCTGACGCGGTGGTGCTTGTCGCCCTCGGGTCGGAAGAAGCGCCTCAGCCGATCGGCGTCGAGATCGACCAGCTGCGAGTTCGGGAAGACGCCCTGGCGCGCGATGGCGAGGGCGGCCTCGTCGATGTCGGTGGCGAAGAGGCGGAGCGCGTCGGGGCGGCCCACGGCGGCGAGCTGCTCGAGGAGCAGGATGGCCAGAGAGTAGGCCTCCTCGCCGGTCGAGCAGCCGACGACCCAGGCGCGGAACGGGGCCTCGCCGAGGCTGGCGATGCGCGCGGCGGTGACCGGCGCGATATCCTCGAAGGCGTCCGGATCGCGGAAGAGGCGCGTCACGCCGATGAGCAGATCCTTGGCCAGGCGCTGGAGCTCCTCGGGGTCGCTGGCGATGCGCGCGGTGTAGGCCGCGAGGTCGCCGACGCCGCTCAAGCCCATGCGTCGGCGCACGCGCCGGAGCATCATGGGGCGCTTGTAGAAGGCGAAGTCGTGGCCGCCTTCGCGCAGCCGGGCGACGATGGCGTCGAGCGCGCCGGAGGCGAGCGCGCTGGCGTCCTCGTCGGGGGGCGCCGCCGCGCCCTCGAGCGAGCGCAGGTAGTCGGCGATGGCCCCCGGCATGCGCTCGAGTGGCATCACCAGATCGGTGGCGCCGGCGGCGACCGCGCTGGCCGGCATCTGGCCGAAGGAGCAGGTGGCCGGGTCCTGCGCGACGGCGAGGCCGCCGTGGCTGCGGATGTCGGCCAGCCCGCGCGTGCCGTAGCCGCCGGTGCCGGAGAGGACGACGCCGATGGCGCGCTCGCCGAAGCTCCGCGCCAGCGCGCCGAAGAGGCAGTCGATGGCGATGGGCAGGACGCTCGGCGGCGACGGCTCGTTGAGCGACAGGTGGCCATCGAGGATGGTGGGCAGCACGCGGTTGTGGATGACGTAGACGCGGACGGCCTCGAGGCGCGCGCGATCGGCGGCCCAGGTGACCGGCATCGGCGTCGAGGCCGCGAGCAGCTCGACCATGTGGCTCGAGGTCGGCGCCAGGTGGGGCACGAGCACGAAGGCCGCGCCGAGGTCGCTCGGCATGGGCGGAGTAGCTTCTGGGTAGGCGTCGAGGCTGCCGGCGGAGGCGGTGATGCCGATGACGGCGGTCGGCGAGCGGCGCAGCCGGGGAATCGGGGTGCTCGGCCTCGGTCATGGTGCTCCTCGCCACGGCCGTGGCGGTCACGGCTGTGCGCGCGGCGGACTCGAACGGACGTCGCGAGCGGTTGGGCTGGGCGAGCTCGACTCGGTCCGGAGGGGCACGTGGCATACAACCGAGCCGGCCAACCACGCCATGCGTTCGCGCGTGGCTTCGTTTCGCACACGGACCTGGTGCGCGCCGGCCGATTCGGCCGCTCGCGGCAGGCTAGCCATGACGCTCGCGCTCGGCCGCGAGGCGCTTGGTGTGGAAGGCGGCGAGGCGGTCCTCGACGGCGCGGTTGAGGCTGCCCTCGGGGAAGGCGCCGCTCGCGTCGCGCGCGCCGGCCGGGCGGCCGAAGAGCACCTCGACGCCCTCGTCGACGCTGGCCACGGCGACGACGTGGAAGCGGCCGGCGGCGACGGCGTCGATGACGTCCTGGCGCAGCGCGAGGTTCCTCAGGTTGGGCGCGGGCACGAGTACACCCTGGTCGCCGGTGAGCCCGCGCGCGGCGCACACGTCGAAGAAGCCCTCGATCTTCTCGTTGACGCCGCCGATGGGCTGCACGTCGCCGTGCTGGTTGACGGAGCCGGTGACGGCGAAGCCCTGGCGCACCGGCGCGTCGGCGATGGCCGAGAGCAGCGCATAGAGCTCGGCCAGCGACGCGCTGTCGCCCTCGACCTGGCCGTACGACTGCTCGAGCACCAGCGAGGCGCGCAAGGACAGCGTGTCCTCCGGGCTGAAGCGACCGGCGAGGAAGCCCGACAGGATGAGGACGCCCTTCGAGTGGATGGGCCCGCCCAGCTCGACCTCCTTCTCGATGTCCACGACGCGGCCGTCGCCCATGCGCACGCGCGCCGTGATGCGGCTCGGCCAGCCGAACGAGGTGTCGCCCTGGCGCGCCACGACGAGGCCGTTCACCTGGCCGACGCGCGCGCCGTCGCTCGCGACCAGCAGGCTCCCCTGGGCGATGTCCTGCTGGATGCGCTCGCGCACGCGCGCCATGCGGTCGTCGGCCGCGACGATGGCGGCCTCGACGTGGCCGCGCGCGACCGTCGCGGCGCCGGCGACGCGGGCGAAGTGGCAGGCCTCACGCAGGAGCGCCATGATGTCGCCGGCGTTGCTGGTGAGCTCGCCGGCGTCGCCGGTCAGGCGCGCGGCGTGCTCGATGACGCGCGCGACGGCCTGGCGATCGAGCGGCGGCAGGCCCTCGTCGGCGAGCAGCGCCGCGAGGACGCGCGCGAAGCGGAGCTCGTTCTCGGGCGTGCGCGCGATGGAGTCGTCGAAGTCGGCGACGATGCGGAAGAGGCCGGGGAAGTCGGGGTCGAGCGCGCTCAGCAGGTGGAACAGGCGGCGCTCGCCGAGCATGACGACCTTCACGTCGAGGTCGAGCGGGTCGGGCGTCAGCGGCGCCGCCGAGGAAGCCGAGCATCGCGCCAGCGGCTCGATGGTGACGCGCTTGGTGGCGAGCGCGCGCTTCTTGCAGGCTCTCCCAGGCGTAGGGCTGGGTCAGGAGGTTGCGCGCGCGTCGACGAGCAGGTAGTCGCCGGGGCGCGGTGCAGCGCGCCGGGCTTGATGAGGTGGATGTCGGTGACGAGGGCGCCCAGCACCGGGATGTGGTCCATGGCGCCGACCAGGTTCTCGAAGGTGGGGTGCGGCTCGTAGACGACCGGGGCGCCGTGGTCGGCGCGGCGGTCGACCAGCACGTGCACGCCGTAGCGGCGGATGAGCGGGTCGCGGTCGTCGCCGCCTTCGGGCAGCGCCAGGGCGCCCAGCGGGCCGGACGAGCCGCCGCCCGACGGGCCCCAGTCGCTCGGGTTGTCGGTGATGTGGCGCTCCATGGCGGCCAGGTGCTCGAGCACCGCCGGCAGGTCGGCGAAGCCGTCGCGCACGTCGCGCATGTGCTCGGTGACGACCAGCGCCATGAGCTCGTTGGCGGCGGCCTTCAGGGTGGCGGCGCGCCTCTTCTCACGGCGCGGGATCTCGGCCACGAAGGCGCGCATGGCGCGGCCGGTCTCGGCGGCGGCCTCGGCGTAGGCGGCCTGCTCCTCGTCGGGGAGGGCGGCGAAGGCGTCCTCGGTCAGAGCTCGCTGCTCACCGGGCCCAGCGAAGCCGTGCGGGCGCCCGACGATGGCGCGGACGTTCTGCTCGGGTCGAGGTGGATGGCGTCGAGGTCGCGCTCGTTCCGCTCCTTCACCTCGGCCCGATGGCCCCGCCGCGCGCGCAGCTTCGTCGCCCTCGAGCACGGCCGGGATGGCGGCGCGCAGCTCCTCGACCAGGCACTCGATGGCGGCGCGCAGCTCGACGCCGCGCTGGCCGGCAGCTCGAGGATGCGCGGCTCGCGCGGGCGATCGAAGCGGTTCACGTAGCAGAGGTCGGCGGCGACCGGTCGGCGCGCGGCCAGCGGCTCGAGCACGGCCAGGGCGCTGTGGCGCTTGCCGGCGCGCGGCTGGCCCATGGCGAAGATGTTGTAGGCCGGGCCGGGCATCTGCAGGCCCAGCTCGAGCGCGCGGCGGGCGCGCCTGGCCGAGGCCGCCGTCGAGCGGCGCGAGCTCGGCGGTGGTGGAGAAGGGCAGGCCGGCCGGGTCACAGGCGGCGCAGCGCGGCAGCGGGAAGGCTTTGCGGGATCACGGTTGGGCCTCGTCACGCGCGTCGTGCGCGTCTTCCGTCTCGACCTCGGTGAGGGTGGCGTCGGTGAGCAGCAGCACGCCGGCCACCGACACGGCGTTCTCGAGGGCCACGCGCAGCGCGCGGGTGGCGTCGACGATGCCGGCCTCGACGAGGTCGGTGAAGCGGCCGGCGGCGGCGTCGAGCCCGAGGTTGTCGCGGCCCTGGCGCATGCGCTCGATGGCCACGCCCGGGTCGATGCCGGAGTTCTCGGCGATCTGGCGCGTCGGGGCCTCGAGCGCGCGCGCGAGGACGCGCAGGCCGGTGCGCTGATCGCCCTCGGGGGCGTGGGCGATCTCGGCCTCGACGGCGTCGGCGGCGCGCAGCAAGGCGAGCCCGCAGCCGGGCACGATGCCCTCGGCGACGGCCGCGCGCGTGGCGGCGATGGCGTCCTCGAAGGCCTCCTTGGCGCTCTTCATCTCGGCCTCGGTCGGGGCGCCCACGCGCACGACGGCGACGCCGCCGGCCAGCTTGGCCAGGCGCTCCTCGAGCTTCTCGCGATCGTAGTCGCTCTTGGTGTCGTCGATCTCGCGGGCGCAGCATGGCCACGCGCGCGGCGATGGCGGCGCGGTCGCCGCCGCCGCCCACGATGGTATCGTCGTCCTTGGTGACGACGACGCGGTCGGCCTTGCCGAGGTCGTCGTGGCTCACCTGGGCCAGCGTCTTGCCGAGCTCCTCGGAGACGACGCGCGCGCCGGTGAGCACGGCGATGTCCTCGAGCATGGCCTTCCTCCGGTCGCCGAAGCCGGGCGCCTTCACCGCGACCGCGCGCAGCGTGCCGCGGAGCTTGTTGACGACGAGCGTGGCGAGCGCCTCGCCGTCGACGTCCTCGGCGACCACCAGCAGGTCGCGCGCGCTGTCGATGATGGCCTCGAGCATGGTGACGAGGTCCTTGGCCGACGACAGGCGGCGGTCGCAGACCAGGACGCGCGCGCCCTCGATGACGCACTCCATCTTGTCGGCCTGGGTCACGAAGTAGGGCGAGAGGTAGCCGTGGTCGAAGCGCATGCCCTCGACCACCTCGACCAGTGTGCGCGTGCCGCGCGCCTCCTCGACGGTGATGACGCCGTCGGGTCCGACGCGCTCGACGGCGTCGGCGACGAGCTCGCCGATGGCCGGGTCGTTGTGGGCCGAGATGGTCGCGACCTGGCGCTTCTCCTTGAGCGACGCGACCGGGCGCGACTGGCCGCGCAGCGCCTCGATGGCCACGGCCAGGCCGCGGTCGATGCCGCGCTTGAGCTCGATGGCGCTGGCGCCGGCCACGACGTTCCTCAGGCCCTGCGCGAAGAGCGCGTGGGCGAGCAGCGTCGAGGTCGTGGTGGAGTCGCCGACGGCGTCGCCGGTGCGCACGGCGGCCTCGCGCAGCATGCGCACGCCGAGGTCCTCCTCGGGGTCGCTCAGCTCGAGCTCGCGGGCGATGGTGACGCCATCGTTGCAGACGGTGGGGGTGCCCCACTTGCGGCCGATGAGGACCGACTTCGACTTCGGGCCGAGCGTGATGCGCACGGCGTCGGCGAGGGCGGTGGCACCGGCCAGGACCTTGGTGCGAGCGGCATCGCGGAAGAGCAGGCGCTTCTCTCTCATGGCGTACCTCCCAGCGCGGGGGCTGCCCGGAGACAAGGCCAGAAGCGTGCCACCGCGTGGCGGCGGGCGCGCGTCGGCGGCACACGGCTTGCTCGGTCAAGGGGCCTGACCAGGAGGGCGCCGTGCAGAGCGAGTATCGTGTGAAGGATCTCGACCTCGCGGACGAGGGCGTGCGTCGCATCGCATGGGCGGCCGCCGACATGCCGGTGCTCGAGGGCATCCGCGGTCGCTTCCTGCGCGACCGGCCGCTCGAGGGCCGGCGCATCTCGGCGTGCCTGCACGTCACCACCGAGACCGCGGTGCTGGTGCGGACGCTGGTGGCCGGTGGGGCCGAGGTGCGCCTGTGCGCGAGCAATCCGCTGTCGACCCAGGACGACGTGGCGGCGGCGCTGGTGCGCGACGACGACGTGGCGGTGTTCGCGGTGCGCGGCGAGCGCACGGACGAGTACTACGCCGACCTCGACGCGGCGCTGGCGCATGGGCCGTCGCTCACGCTGGATGACGGCGCGGACCTCGTGAGCCGGCTCCACGCGGTGCGGACGGAGCTCCTGCCCGGCGTCGTGGGCGGCACCGAGGAGACGACGACCGGGGTCATGCGGCTGCGCGCGATGGCCCGCGATGGTGCGCTGAAATACCCCATCGTGGCGGTCAACGACGCCATGACCAAGCACCTCTTCGACAACCGCTACGGCACCGGCCAGAGCGCCATCGACGGCATCCTGCGGGCCACCAACCTGCTGCTCGCGGGGCGCGTCTTCACGGTGGCCGGCTACGGCTGGTGCGGGCGCGGCGTGGCGATGCGGGCGCGCGGCATGGGCGCCCAGGTGATCGTCACCGAGGTCGATCCGCTGCGGGCGCTCGAGGCGGTGATGGACGGCTACCGGGTGATGCCGATGGTGGAGGCGGCGCGGCTGTCGGACGTGATCGTCACGGTGACAGGCGACAAGCAGGTGGTGGGCGAGGCGTGCTTCGCGGTCATGAAGGACGGCTGCATCATCGCCAACGCCGGGCACTTCGACGTCGAGCTCGACCTGGTGGCGCTCGAGGCGCGGGCGGTGCGGCGGAGCCAGCCGCGGGCGGGCGTCGAGGAGGTCACCTTCGCCGATGGGCGGCGCGTGCGCGTCTTGGCGGCCGGGCGGCTCGTGAACCTGGCGGCGGCCGAGGGGCACCCGTCGGCGGTGATGGACATGAGCTTCGCCAACCAGGCGCTGGTCATCGAGCGCGTGGCGCACCACCCGGAGGCGTTCGTGCCCGGCGTGCACGGGGTGCCGCGGGCCATCGATCTCGAGGCGCGGCCTGCTCGCGGCGCTCGGTGTCCCTTCGACGGCTGACGCCGGAGCAGGGTTGTACCCGGAGCTCGTGGCGCGAGGGCACGTGAGGCCGCGGTGGGGCGGGGCGGGCCCGGGCTGGCGGTGAGCGTGCTGGCGCGAGGCGGCGGCGCGGCAGGCTGGCGCTGACGGACACGCTGACGCTGGGCGGGCTGACGGCCGAGGCCGCGGCGACCTTCGGCGACTGGCCGGTGTTGCGCGGCGACGACCCGCCGCGGCGCTGGACGCATCGCCAGCTCGAGCGCGAGGTGAGCGCCTGGCGGCCGCGCACGAGGCGCTCGGGCACCGCTCCGGGCGCGCGTGGCGTGATCGTCTTGCTGAACGGGGTCGACGTGTTCCCGCACGTGCTGGCGCTGGCGCGGCGGCAGCAGGTGCCGATCAACGCGCGGCTGGCGGCGTCGCAGCGTGAGGTCATCGTGCGGGTGGCGCGCGCGACGGCGGTGGTGGACGCGGCGCTGGCGGCGCGCATCGGCGCGTGGCTCGCGGCGCATCCCGACGCGGCGCTCGGCGATGTGGGGCGGCGCCCGGCGCGCGAGGTGGCGCTGGTGCTCTGCACGTCGGGGACGACCGGGGTGCCGAAGGCGGCGCCGATCACGTCGGAGGGGATCCTGGCGGTAGCGCGGCTCGTCCATCTCCTGCCGCTCGGGCAGGCGCGCGGGCCGCGGGCGGGTCGCGATCGGCTGCTGTGCGCGCTGCCGCTGGCGCACATCATGGGGCTGGCGACGCTGCTCATCGGGCTCGCGGCCGGGTTCGAGGTGATCCACCAGGGGCGCTTCGTGGCGCCTCGGGTGCTGGCGACCATCGCGACGGAGCGGGTCAACGTGTTCGTCGGTGCCGATGATGTACGCGGACATGACGCCCGGCTGCTATGACTCGACCTCGGCAGCGTACAGGTGCGGGCGAGCGCGGCGGACGCGATGCCGCCCGAGCGGGCGCGGTGCTTCCCCCAGGCGGCGCGGGGCGCAGGCCAGGGTGGGGGCGGCGGCTGGGGAGCGCGGGTGTTCCTGGACGTCTACGGCATGGTCGAGATGTCGGGGGCGATGGCGGTGCGCCTCTACGCGTCGGGGCGCGGGGCGCGGGGGTGTCTCGCCGGCGGTGGGGTTCGTGTTGCCGGGCTTCGAGGCGCGGGTGGTGGACGAGGAGGGGCGGGCGCTGGGGCCGGGCTGGCGGGGGCGCTGGAGGTGCGGGGGCGGGGCGTCATCGGCGGCTACGAGGCGGGGGAGGCGAGGCCGAGCGGGGGCGTGGTTCGCGACGGGCGACGTGGCGCGGATGTGGGGGCGGTGGTTCGCGTCTGCGGGGGAGGCGGGAGGAGCAAGCTGAAGCTCGGGGGGTTCTCGGTGGCTCCCGGCGGAGGTGGAGGGGGTGCTGGCGGCGCATCCGGAGGCGGCGGAGGTGGCGCTGGTCGGGGTGCCGGACGCGAGGCTCGGCGCGCGGCCGGAGGTGTTGGTGGTGCCGCGGTCGGGGGCGTTCGATGCGGCCGGGTTCTTGGCCTGGCTGGCGAGCGGCCTGGCGGGGTACGAGCGGCTGCAGCGGGTGCACGTGGTGGCGGCGCTGCCGCGGGGCCCCACGGCAAGCTCGACCGCGCGGCAGCGGCGGGTCTGGCCCGGGGCGGCCCCCGCGCCTGACAGCCCGACTGTGGTCCGAGGCGGCGAAGCGGTGCGGGGCCGCTCAACGGCCCCGGAGGGCTGTCCTCGTGCGCATACCTCGGCGTCGGCCCTCTCGGGGGCCGGCTCGAAGTCAGAGCTGAACGAACGGCCGCGGTGGTCGGGAGCCACATGCTGGCGCCCGCGCCACGCTGGCCCCGAACACCACCCGCATGAGCCACGTCCCGAACGGGAAGACGACGTCCCGCGTACCCGCGACGAACGCCGCCTTCGCCGCCGCGTGCAGCGCGATGAACCGCCGCCGCGCCGACACGTACTCGACCAGCCGCGCCTCGTCCGACGCCGCGGCCACCGGAGCCGCCCGCCCTCGCGCCTCCGCCGTCACCGCCTCGCCGTTCCAGTCTTGCCCATCACCCGCGCGACGCCCTCGAAGCGCTGCCCCGCCGCCGCCACCCGCCGCCGCGCGGCGTCCTCCCGCTGCCCCACCAACGTCGCGAGCTCCGCCCCGAACCGCACCGCGCCCCCGACGCCCCACCACGGCGGAGCCACCAGCGCCAGGGTCGCCGTCGGCGGATACGTCCCGGCCTCGCCTCCGAGCGCCACTCGGCCTCGCGAACACCAGCGCCCGCCCCACCTGGTTCGCCGTCGTCCGGAACCCTGGCCACTCGCGCCCGTGCTCGACCAGCGCCGCCGCCACCGGGTTCGCCAGCTGGTACGCCGCCACCGACAGCGCCGCGCGCGGGTCCAACATCGCCTGGTAGTGCGGCTGCCGCTCGTCCCACACCGCGCCCGCCCGGCCCCGCATCGCGTTCACGACCCGAGCCATGCCCGCGTTGAGCTCGTTCATGAACGCCGGCAACCGCCCCGCGCGATCGACGACCATCAGGTGGTAGTGGTCCGACATCACCACGCCAGCCACGACGCCGATCTCATGCTGCGCTGCACAATGGGCCAGCAGGTAGCCGAACGCGTCGCCGACCCACGCCTCCGGCAGCAGCAAGAACTTGCGCGCCACCGTGCGGCGCGTCACCGCCACCACCTGGCCAGGCACGATCGGTCGGGGCTTCGACATCTCGGTCTCCGCTCCCTCTCAAGTTCCCGCGCCCCCCCGATCTTGATCCGGGTTTTTGCTCCGTCCGCGCCAGGCCCGCCTGCAACGCGGCTCCGCGCCCACCACCCCCCGCCGCGCCGCGACGATCCCCCGCGGGCGATCCTCGCCGCCGCCGTCACGCTCACACCATCGCGCTCGCGCGCTCACACCATCGCGCTCGCGCGCTCACACCCATCGCGTTCGCGCGCTCACACCCATCGCGCTCGCGCGCTCACACCCATCGCGCTCGCGCGCTCACACCCATCGCGCTCGCGCGCTCACGCCCGCGCGCTCACATCGCCTCGAGCCGATCCCAGAACCACTGCACGATGCGCTCCCACACCGCGTCCTTCTCGGCCGCGTCCTCGACGCCGTGGTTGACGTCCGGGTTGTCGTTCACCTCGATCACATACAGACCCGCCTCGGTCTGCTTCAGGTCCACTCCGTAGAGTCCCGTGCCCATCAGGTTGGCCGCGCTCACCGCCGTCTCCACCACCCCGAGCGGCACGTCGCCGAGCTTCACCGGCTTGAAGCCGCCCTCGACCGACTTGCCGTTCGACGTGTGCTTCATGACCTGCCAGTGCTTCTTGGCCATGAGGTACTGCGCCGCGAACAGCGCCTTCCCGTCGAGGACCCCGATGCGCCAGTCGAACGCCGTCGGCACGAACTGCTGACAGATGACCAGGTCCGAGTCCGCCAGGAGCTCCTTCAGCTTCGCCTTCAGCGCCGCCTCGTCGTCGCACTTGAACACCCCGCGCGAGAACGATCCATCCGGGCTCTTGATGACCACCGGCCACCCGAGCTGCGCCCCGATCTGCCCGCAGCCCTTCTCGCTCTGCACGATGATGGTCTGCGGCGTCGGCACGTTCGCCGCCGTCAGCCGCTCGGCGAGATACACCTTGTTGGTGCAGCGGATCATCGACTGCGGGTCGTCGATGACCGGCATCCCCTCCTGCTGCGCGCGCCGCGCGAAGCGATAGGTGTAGCTGTCGATGGCCGTCGTGGTGCGGATGAAGAGCGCGTCGAACTCCGCCAGCCGATCGAGGTCGTTCTTCTGCACCGGCTCGACCTCGACCGACATCTTCTCCGCGATCTTGGCGAAATAGCGGAGCGACGGCTGGTCGGTCGGCGGCAGCGCCTCGTGCGGGTCGGTCAGCACCGCCAGCGTGTACTTCGCGGCCGCCCGCGCCTTGGGCACCTTCCACGTCCCGCGCGTGTGCACCTCGAGCGCCTTCGTGAACGTCGCCCGCTCCGTCGGGCTCAGCGAGTTGATGGCCGCCGGCACGATGCGCTCGATCTGCCGCCACGTGCTGGGCGGCGTCTCGGTCTTGCTGCCGTTCGACGGCGGCGTCAGCGGCGCCAGCGCCACGCGCAGGATGGGCACGCGGAACCAGTCGAAGAGCAGCCGCGCGAACGGCGCGTAGGCCGCCTCCTCGCACTGCCCGAAGCAGATGAACAGCTTCTGCGGCGGCTCGGCGCGCTTCGGCAGCTTCTCGATGGCCTTGTTCAGGTTGGCCTCGAGGTCCGGCACCGCGTGCTCGTAAAGCGACTTTCGCGATAGCTCGGTCATCACCTCGACGGTCGGGATGATGCGATGCCCGCGCGCCTCGGCCAGCAGCGAGCAGTAGTAGCCCGCGCCCTGGTACGAATAGCTCCGCGCCAGGTTGATGATCTTCGAGCTCGTGTTCTTGAACAGCTGTGGGCGGCTCAAGTAGTCGCGCGTGGTCATGACCTTGTGGATCGTGTCCGCGTTCGAGAAATCCTTCTCCTGGTCGACCAAGATGAGCCAGCTCATGACGGCGTCTTCTGCTCCAGGACGATCGCTGCGCGCAGGCGGTGCTTGCCCCAGACCGACATGCGCTCGAAATCGTGGAAGGGGATGGCGAGGCTCCCGCCGCCCGGTGCAGGCACCGCCGCGGCCGGCCGGCGCTTCTTCGGCGCCGGCGGGAGGGCATCGTCGTGATACGGGTCGTGGATGATGATGGCGCGCTCGCGCGCGCGACTGCCAGCACCCAATGGGGGCAACTGCTGCGCAGCAGCAACCACGGGCCGATGAGCACGATGACCAGCGCGCCCCGGTCGAGCGCCGCCGCCAGCTCGGCGATGCTCAGCGCGTGCGGCACCACCGCGAGCCCGGTGCGCACCGCCTCCTCGTGGAAGAGCGTCTGCGCCGTGCTCATGATGAAGCGCGCCGCGCTGCCGCGCGTGATGTCGACGAAGTACGGGCCGGGCTGGTTCACGTGCACCGTCGCGCGCACGCCGCGCCGCTCGGCCGCCAGCGCCAGCCCGATCGGGTCGCAGCCGCCGGGCGCGGTGATGAGGTAGACGCACGTCGCCTCACGCCACAGCGTCAGCTCGAGCGCCGCGCCCGGCGTCACCGCCTCGGGCGTGAGCGCCGCCAGCGCCATCATGAGCGTCGCCGGCCCGCACGTGAACTCGGTCGTCTGCGGGTGGTAGGGCACCGCGCCGTGCGCCGACAAGACCATGCGCGGCGGCGGCGGCAAGAGCGCCTTCTCGAAGCGCAGCGCGGCCGCGTGGTCCTCGTAGTAGTCCTCGCGCCGCCCGATGGGCCAATAGCCGCGCGCCTCGTAGAGGCGGATCGCCGCCGCGTTGTCCTCGCGCACCTCGAGGCGCATGGCGCGGGCGCCGCGATCGAGCGCCGCCTCCTCGGCCGCGTTCATGAGCCGCTGCGCCACGCCCTTGCCGCGCGCGCGTGCGTCGACGGCGATGCTGTAGAGGCGCGCCACGTGGGCGCCGCGCCGGAACAGGACCAGGCAGTAGCCGAGGAGGCCCATGCGCGCCGCGTCCTCGGCCACCAGCATGAGCGCCGACTTCTGGCCGAGCAGCGTCCGGAAGCTGGCCCGCGACATGCGGTCGCCTGGGAACGACTGCGCCTCGAGGCCGAGCAGCGACTCCAGGTCGGACGCCTCGGCGCGCCGTATGGAACCGGGTTCGTCCGGCGCGGTCACCAGCAGACCTGGCGACTCCAGGCCGTCCTGGCGCTTCCCGTTTCCCATGGATAGCGCTTAGATCGTCTCGGCCGCGGGCGCAACCGTCGCGGTGGTCGCGCGGCCCGCCAGCGGCAGGTGGACGTCGAAGGTCGCCCCCCGTCCGGGCTCGCTGTGGACCACGATGGCGCCTCCCACGCGCCTGACGATCGAATCGCACAGCGCCAGGCCGAGACCCGTGCCTCGCCCCGGCTCCTTGGTCGTGAAGAACGGCTCGAACATGCGCGCCCGGATCGTCTCCGACAGGCCGGTGCCGTCGTCGGAGACGGTGATGATGGCGTAGCCGCCCGCCTCCGCGAGCCCCGCCGCCAGCGCGTCGTCGATGCCGAGCTCGACCACGCGCGTCGTCACCCGCACCAGCCGGCCGTGGCCGCGCGTGGCGTCGACCGCGTTGGTGACCAGGTTCACCAGCACCTGCCGGAGCTGGTTCGGATCGATCTCGACCTCGGCGTCGTCGGCCCCGAGGTCGACGCCCAACTCCACCTGGCCCTGCGCCATGCGCCTGAGAATCGGCAGCGCCCCGCGCACGATGCCGTCGAGCGGCTGGCGCTCGGTCGTCTGGGTCGAGGCCCGGCCGTAGTCGAGGAGGGCGCGCGTGAGCTCGGTCGCCTGGTGGATGGCGCCGTCGATCTCCGGCAGCGCCTCCTTGCGCGCCGCCTCGTCGCTCGACGCCAGGTCCTCGGCCGCGCCGCGGATGACGGTCAGGAGGTTGTTGAAGTCGTGCGCCACGTGCGCCGCCATGCGGCCCAGGCTCTCGACCTTCCGGTTCTGCAGCTGCATGGCCTCGAGCTCGAGGCGATCGGTGATGTCGAGCCCCAGGCTCGAGGTCCCGACGGCCCGCCCGTCGACGCCGCGCATCGTCGTATTGGCCCAGGCGATGCGCCGCTCGCGCCCGCGCTTGGGCCGGATGGTGCTCTCGTGGCGCGGCGGCAGCTCGCC
>JAXLYZ010000093.1:0-19558 GCA_046351155.1 Myxococcota bacterium | reverse complement strand
GTCGACGGCGCCAGCGGCGAGCGCGCCGTGGTCGCCTCGTCCGACGTCGGCAGCGGCCCGGCGCTCACGAACGCCATCGCCATGAGCGTCGACCCGAGCGGCACCAAGGCCTACGTGCTGCGCGTCTACCAGGACGAGGTCATCGAGGTGACGCTCGCCACCGGCGCGCGCCGCCAGATCCTCGCCGCCCAGGCCTCGCCGCGCTTCACCGACCCGCGCCACATCGCCTGGGTCGGGGCGCCGACCGCGGCCGACTCGGCCGACGGCGGCACGCTCGTCGTCGAGGACGACACGGCGCTCGTGCGCGTCGACCCCGCGACCGGCGCCAAGGCCGTCCTGGCCGGCGACGGCCTCCCCGACGTGCTGCCCATCCGCGGCGTGTACGGCCTCGGCGGCTCGCCGCTCGGCCTCCTGCTCGTCGACTACGTGCCCGAGTGGGAGACCCCGCCCCAGCGCGCGCCGATGCTCTTCGCGCTCGACCCCGTCCTCGGCACGCGCGTCTTCCTCGCGCGCTGACGCCGACCGGCCGCGGCCGGCGCCTCACCACCCGAGGCCCGTCATGCTTGCGCTGCTCTCGCCGACCGCCAGCGCCAGCACCGACACGAGGGCCGTCGCGCCGGCCACGACGAAGACGCTGAGCGCCTTCGACGCGCCCGCGTCGCGCACCTTGCGCCGCACCGAGCGCATGTGGGCCTGGCTGTAGTCGACCTCGCGCACGCTGGCCTTCGGGAGCAGCGACACCGGGTGCCCGTCGAGCGGGTCGACGGTCACGTGCTCGTCGGTGCCGGACACGTAGGCCGGGCCCGGCCAGGTCATGACCACGCCGTCGTCGCGCACGACCGTCAGGCCCTCGTCGACGAGGCGGCTCTGGCCGGGCAGCGACCGCGGATCGATGCGGCGCACCTCGACGACGCGCTCGTCGCGGACCTCGGTCCGATAGACGGCGCAGCCGGGCAGCGCGAGGGCGAGACACACGAGGGATCGGGACGCGAGTCGCATGAGGACCTCCGAGGTGGCGAACGACGACTACCCGACCACTGCAATCGAGGGGCCGGGTCGATCGCCGCCTGGGAGGCGGCCGCGCGCCCACACCGCGAGGTCGGGGTGTGATGCGCGCTGCACTCGGTGAGCAAGCTCCTGCACGGCCGCGCGCGGCGGCCGCCGCCTCACGGCGGGCAGTGGTCCTGCAGCGTGTTGATGTAGATGCGGTCCTGCTCGCCGCCCGAGGCGCCCGCGCCGTTCATGACGTAGACGTCGAGGTCGCAGTCGTTGTCGAAGTCCCACACCAGCGCGTCGTACGAGGTGTGCACGTCGAACGGCAGGTTGGCCGTCAGGTCCTGGAAGCGGCCCGTGCCGAGGTTCAGGTACATGCGGTTCTGGTCGTCGGCGTTGGCCACGTAGAAGTCGGTGAAGCCGTCCTTGTCGAAGTCGCCGACGTCGCCGCCGTAGGAGTTGTCGCTGTTGCCGGGCAGCGACGTGGCGGTGATGTCGGTGAAGGTCTTCCCGTTCGGCTCCTGCGAGTGGTAGCGCTCGAGGCCGTTGTTGAGGACCATGAGGTCGTTCGTGCCGTCGCGGTTGAAGTCGTAGACCAGCACGTCGCGCGTGGTGTCGCTGATGCTGTTCGAGTAGGCCACGGTCACGTCGCTGTAGCGCGTGCCGCCCTCGTTCCGCCACACGCGGTTCTGGCCGCTCACCGCCACGTACAGGTCGGGGTAGACGTCGCCGTTGATGTCGATCTGGACCATGCGCGTGATGTTGGCGCGCGTGCCGATGCCCGACAGCCAGTCGGTCGTCTTCTCGAAGCCGTAGGGCGCCCCGGTGTTGAAGACGTCGCCGCCGTTCACGAAGAGGCGCGCGTCGCTGCCGCCGCCGATGCCCCACAGCCAGTCGAGGTCGCCGTCGTGGTCGACGTCCACGAAGTCGATGCTGTCGGTGTAGTTGCTGACCGCGTACGGCATGTTGGTGGGCGCCACGTTCCTGAAGGTCGGCAGCTGGCCCGCGCCGCGGGCGTTGTTGATGAAGTGCTCGCGGAAGGTGCAGTTGGTCCACGAGATGCCGCCGGTCGTGCCGGCCGGGCAGTCGCTGCCGCCGTTCCAGTGGGGCTCGACGATGATGTCGGTCCAGCCGTCGGCGTTCATGTCGACGGCCTTCAGGCCGTTGATGCTGCAGCGGTTGAGCTTCATCGGCTGGGGGAACGCCTGCAGCGTGATGTCGTTGAACTTGCCGTTGCCGTCGTTCTGCCACAGCGACACGGTCTCGTTGTAGCCGCAGCGCGCGATGTCCATGTAGCCGTCGTGGTTGAAGTCGCCGAGCGCCGAGGAGCGCGCGTTGTAGTAGCGCTCGGGCAGCGCGCGGTAGGTGTTGAAGCGGAACTTGCCGACGCCGACGCGGTTCTGGTTCTGCCACGGCAGGTTCTCTTCGAAGCCGTCGTTCATGACCATGCGATCGGCCTTGTTCTGGCCGACGACGTACACGTCGGGGAGGTCGTCGTCGTCGAGGTCGCCGATGGCCAGGCCGACCACGTCGGTGCGCACGTCCTTGCCGTTGGCCGAGGGCCAGCGCACCGCCGTCTCGTTGGAGAAGCCGGCCGGCGCCTGGCCGGGGACGCCCGGCGTGAAGAGCTGGTTGATGTAGACGCGCACCTCGAAGCCGCTGAGGCGCGAGATGACGTCCATGTCGCCGTCGAAGTCGACGTCGACCAGGTGCAGGCGCTCGTGGCGCACCTGCTCGTTCTGCGGCCAGCGCAGCCCGTCGTCGGCGGCGAAGATGCCGACGCCGTTGTTCATGAGGACCTTCGTCTGCTGCGCCGCCTGGTTCACGGCGACGATGGCGTCGAGGTCGTTGTCCTTGTCGATGTCGACCAGCTGCACGTCGTAGACGTTGCCCGACACGTTCGGGAACTGGCCGCCGGTGCCGTACTGCGCGTTGACGAACTGCCAGGTGCCCGAGCACGCCGGCACCGTCGGCGCGTGCTCGCAGACGAAGTAGTTGCCCTGGGTGCAGGTGGTGTCGGCGGTGCAGGCGCTGGTGTAGGCCGGGGTGCCGGCCGAGTTGGCGTCGTACTGCCAGCAGTACTCGGACTGGCTGTTGGGCTCGTTGGTGCAGCGGTCGACCGGCAGGAGCGAGGCGCCGCCCGAGAAGGTGCCGACGTTCTCCTCGACGGTGTTGGTCGGGATGGGGTCGTAGTGGCCGATCCAGATCTGCTGGCGCGGGAAGTTCGCGGTCGTGTCGAGGCGGACGAAGTTGGCCTCGGCCTGGTCGTCGACCTGCCACAGGTCGTAGCCGTAGAGCTGGCAGAAGGCGCGCGCCGAGCTCCAGTCGGTCGTGAAGTTCGACATCGCGTAGTTCTTGCCGTTGGCGGCGTAGACCTTGTTGGTGAAGTCGGGGATCTGGCGTGAGCAGGTCCCGCTGGCGTCGAGGTTCTTCCAGTTGTTGAGGTAGAGGCGCGTCGGGTTGTTGCTGTCCTGGCCGAGCAGGATGTCGACGTCGCCGTCCTTGTCGACGTCGCCCACCGCGACCGCGCGCGTGGGCTCGGTCTCGGGCGGCAGGAACGAGGTGTAGCCGGTGAAGCCGCCGTTGCCGCGGCCGAGGAGGAGCAGCGTCCGGCACGTGACCGCGGTCGTCGTGCTGTAGGGGACGACCAGGTCCTGCTTGCCGTCGTTGTTGAAGTCGGCGATGGCGAACTCCTCCGAGCGGCACTGGTTGCTCGTGAAGATGCGCGTGCAGGTCGGGAAGGTGCCGCCCACGTTCCTGCAGAAGTCGATGGCCGTCGACGGGCTGCTCATGCGGATGACGTCGGTCCAGCCGTCGCCGTCGAAGTCGCCGGCCTCGGCGTAGTCGGTGTTGAAGTCCGACGCCGCGTTGGGCGCGAAGACCGAGGTCGAGAACCAGCCCGCGCCGGCCCAGTTGTTGGTCAGCAGCACGTCGCGAGAAGTTCCGGAAGATCATGACGTCGTTGATGCCATCGCGGTTGGCGTCGAAGATGATGGCGCCGCGCGCGTTGGTGTCCTCGTTGGGCAGGCGGTCGCCCGGGCTGCGCGCGCGAAGACGGGGCCCGACACGTACTCGAAGAGGTCGACGGCATCGATGGCCTCGAGCGGCTTGTCGGGCGTCGGCCTGGTTGGTGACGCGGATGGTGACCTTGCCGGCCGCCGTTGGGCGCGCGCGGCGTGCGCGCGGATAGCGTCGGGCCGAGCACGGTGACGTCGTCGGAGACCTCCGAGCCGACGCCCGTCGAAGCGCACGGTGATGTTGGCGCGGAAGCCGGTGCCGCCGATGGTGACGTAGCCGCCGCCCTGGATGACCGAGCGCTTGGGCTCGATGTTGAGGACGGCCAGCGAGAGCTCGGACGGCGGCACCACATAGGTGAAGGCGTTGGGCTTCACCGCCATCTGGCCGTCGCTGTTCAAGACCATCACGTCGAAGACGCCCGGCGAGTAGGCCGGCGTCTCGCCCACGATGAGCGTGCCGTTCTGGCGGACCTCCACATCCGTCACTTCGGCCCAGTCCTGGCCGAGCTCGTTGAGGGTGCCGTCGCCGTCGCGGTCGGGCTTGCCGATGAAGGCGCGCGCCGCGAGCAGGAAGTCGGAGCCGACGATGCGCATGGGCTCGGCGCCGCTGGTGAGGCCGGTCACCGGCACCACGTAGGCGATGGTCGGGGCCGGGAGCGGCGGGATGTAGGAGAAGCCGTCGATGAGGAGGCCGGTCTGCCCGTCGGGGTTCTGGACCTTGATGTCGACCGCGCCGCGGCCGGGCGGGACCACCACCTGGAGCGCCGTCGACGACTGGAAGACGACGTCGGCCTCGGCCACCTGGGTCACGCCGAAGAAGACCTTCGGCTTCACGTTGACGGTCTGGAAGAAGAACTTGCCGGTGAGCGTCGCGGTCACGCCGCCGGTCTCGGGCGCGAGGTTCGGCACGCTGGAGGTGACCAGCGGGCGCGGCACGTAGGTGTAGAGGCCGAGCACCGTCTTGAAGCCGCCGTCGAGGTTCCGGACGGTGACGTCGGCCGGGCCCTGCGCGTTGGCCGGCGTCGTCAGGCCGATCTCGGTGGCGCTGCGCACGTTGACGTTGGTGGCCGGCACGCCGTCGAAGAGCACGGACGCGCCGAACTGGAAGCCGGTGCCGAAGAGGGTCGTCACCTGCCCGCCGTCGGCCGGGCCGGTGTCGGGGCTGATGCTGCTGATGGCCGGCACCTCGGTGAAGCGGAAGGCGTCGTGGAGGACGTCCCTCTGGCCGTCGGGCGCCACCACCATGACCTGGGTCGAGACCGGCGCATGCGCCGGCGTGCGCACGAAGATCTGGAGGCCGTTGGACGGCGCGGTGACGGTCGCCGGGTCGGCCGGGACGCAGCCGGTCGAGGCGCCGGTGGCGTCGTCGTAGGTCGTGCAGAAGAGGACGTCGGGCTTCAGGCCGTCGGGGTCGGCCATGAAGTCCTGGCCCGAGATGGTGATGTCGGTGAGGCCGCTGGCCGGGCCCTGGCCCGGCGACACGGTGATGATCTTCGGCCGCGGCAGGTAGAGGAACGGCGTCGGCGACAGCGCCTGGGTGCCGTCGGGGTTGACGATCCACACCTCGGCCTGAGCATGGTAGCGGCCGGGGTCTTCTGCTTGACCTCGGTCGGCGTGTTCGAGACCGGGATGCCGTCGTCGAGGCCGAAGCGCACGCGCGCGCCGCTCTGGAAGTTGACGCCGCGCACGGCCACGTTGGTGCCGCCGACGTCGGGCCGCGCGTCGGCTCGATCTCGCGGATGGACGGCGTCAGGCCGACCGACGTCGGGTCGAGGTAGGCGAAGTCGGCCGGCGCGCGCACCGTCCAGCCGTCGGGGTTCACCCAGTAGAGCGGCGCGTTGCCGACCGCGTGCGGCGGGGCGACGGCGATGACGCGCGTGGCCCGCATGCCGGCCGTGACGGCGGGCGTCGGGACGAAGATGGCCTGGCCGCCGGTCGCGAAGTTGGTGCCGTCGAGGGCGACGCGCGTGCCGCCGGTGGTGGGTCCCGCCGGCGGGAAGAAGCCCGAGATGAAGGGCGGCGTGCCGAGCGCCGACGGCGCCTTGTAGGTGAAGGCGACGGGCAGCGTGTCCTCGCGGCCGTCGGGGTTCAGGACGCGCACGTCGACGGTGTTGGCGACGGTCGGGGCCGGGCTGAACGCGAGCAGCAGGTTGTACGAGTCGTAGTAGACCTGGGTCGCCTCGTTCGGGCCGAAGAAGACGCGCGAGCCGGGGTGCATGCCGGTGCCCTTCACCTGCACCAGCGTGCCGCCGGTGTTGGGGCCCTGCGGCGGCCAGATGGAGGTGACGTCGGGCGGGTCGAGGTACTCGAAGCCGGCGAGCTTCGCGCCCTCCTGGCCATCGCTGTTCCGCACCGTGACCTTCACGAAGCCGCGCACGAGCGACGGCGGCGTGCGCGCGACGGCGGTCGAGACCGACGACACGAAGAGCACCTCGCCCTGGGCCGAGCCGAAGAAGACCTTCATGCCCGGCGAGAAGTGATCGCCCACGAGCGTCACCTCGGTGCCGCCGGCGACGCCGCCCAGCGCGGGCGTGATGGCCGCGAGCACCGGCGCCGCGACGTACTCGAAGGCGTTGATCTTGAGCGCCACCTGGCCGTCGGCGCCGACGTAGAGGAGGTCGACCTTGCCGGGCAGGTGGACCGGCGTCTTGGCCGTGACGAGCGTCGCGCTGATGGTCGCCGCGGTGGGCAGCGGGTTGCCGCCGAGCGACCAGGTGCCGCCGGCCGAGAAGCCCTGGCCGGTGACGGTCAGCGTGGTGTTGCCGCCCTCGGGGCCCGAGCCCGGGGTCACGCTGGAGATGACCGGCGGCGGGTTCTGCGAGACCTCGTAGGTGAAGCCGTTGGCCACCGTCACGCCGAGGCCGTCGGGGTTCAGGATGGTGATGGGCACGGTGCCCGGCGCGGCGCCGGCCGGCGTGGTGAAGCGGATGTCGCCCGAGTCGATGACGGTGGCGTTACCGATGTTCTGGCCGTTGAGGATGACCAGCGCGCCGGCGGCGAAGTGGGTGCCGAGGATGCGCACCGGCGTGCCGCCGCCGATGGGGCCGCGCTGCGGCAGGATCTGCGCGATGGTCGGCGACTCGCCGGTGACCTGGTTCAGGTAGGTGAAGGCCTGCGTCTTCACGCCGGTCGCCTGCTGCGCGCCGGGGTTGATGACGCTCACGTCGACGACGCCGGGGATGCTCGGCGGGAGGCGCGCGGCCAGCGTCTGCGGGTCGACCACGATGGCCTGCGGCGAGACGGCGTTGCCGAACTTGACGGTCGCGCCGGTGACGAAGTTGTCGCCCTGGATGACGACGTCGATGCCGCCCTCCTTGGGGCCGGCCGACGGCGTGACCGTGCGGATCACCGGGGCCGGCGCGAGGTAGCTGAAGGCGTTGTTGCGGTCGGCGGTGAGGCCGTCCGGGTTCACGACGGTGATGCGGCAGGCGACCGGGTCGTTGGGCGGCGTGGTGATCGACAGCGTGTCGTCGCCCTGCAGCGACTGCACCAGCGCCGGCTTCTCGCACAGGAAGACGCGCGCGCCCGACTGGAAGAGGTCGCCCAGGATGCGCACCGTCTCGTTGCCGAAGCTCGAGCCGCTGTTCGGCTGCGCCAGGAAGACCTCGGGCAGCGGCACGCCCGACGCGTCGTAGTAGCTGTAGGCGCCGGGCAGGACGCCGACCAAGCCGTCGGCGTTGATGACCGCGACCGCGACCGGGCCGCTCACGGTGGTGGCCGGCGTGCGCACGGTGAGGCGCGTGCCGTCGACGACGTTGACGGTCGGCGCGCGGTTGGCGCCGAAGTAGACGGTGACCGGGCCGATGAACTGGCTGCCTTCGATGAGGACGAGGGCGTTGCCGGTCATGGGGCCGATGACCGGCGACACGGCGGTGACGCGCGGGCCCTGGCCGAGCGTCTCCGGGCGCTGGTGGAAGCGGAACGCGCTGGTGGCCGGCCTGCGACAGGTCGGGGCGCGCGATGGTCACGTTGACGAGGCCGGGCTGGCCCGGCGGCGTGATGGCGGTGAGCGTCGTCGACGAGATGAAGGTCACCTTGGGCGCCACGGTGGTGCCGATGATGACGGTCGTGTCGCTGGTGAAGCCCGAGCCCTCGATGGTCAGCACGGTGCCGCCGGTGGTGGCGCCGATGCCGGGCGAGACCTTCCGCACCTCGAGCGGCTCGAGCGTCGAGCCCTCGTAGCGGAAGCCGTTCACGAGCGTGGTCGTGAGCGACGGCGCGTTGGCGACGCTGACGTTCACCATCGACTCGGGCGGGCCGGGCGGGACGACGACCTTCAGGACGGTGGCGCCGAGCCACTCGACCGAGGTGGCCTCGGTGGTGCCGAAGTGGACGCTCGCGCCCTCGGCGAACGAGCTGCCGCGGATGAGCGCGATGTAGCCGCCGATGGACGGGCCGTGGTTGGGCTCAATGGTCGAGACCACCGGCGCGCCGATGGCGGTGAGGTCGACCCACTGGAAGGCGCCGGTGGCGGTGTCGCTCTGGCCGTCGGCGTTGTCGACCGACACGTCGACCACGGCCGGCACGTGCGGCGGCGCGTAGAAGCGGAGCTCGAAGGGCGTCGCGGCGATGAAGGTGGTGATGGTCTGGTCGCCGAGGCGGACCTTCGAGTCGGCGCGGAAGTTCTTGCCCTGCACCGCGACGACGGTGCCGCCGAGGTGGCTGCCGCGGTCGGGGGTGACCTGGCGGATGAGCGGCGGCGGCGCGAAGTAGACGAAGGCGTCGGGCTTCGAGTGGGTGAGGCCGTCGGCGTTGACGACCGTGACCGGCACCGAGCCGGCCGTGCCCGGCGGCGTCACGACGGTGCGGATCGAGCCGGCGACGGACTGCGTCACGGTCGCCAGCGTGTGGCCGAAGTAGACGCGCGCGTCGGCGCCGAAGTTGGAGCCGACGACCGACACGATGGTGCCGCCGTCGACGGTGCCGACGCGCGGGAAGATGTCGCCGACCACGGGCGGCTGGCCCGGCAGGGTCTGGACGCCGTAGTAGGCGAAGCCGCCCGCGCGCTCGGCGACGGCGCCGTCGGGGCGGACGACCGTCACGGCGACCGAGCCGACGCGGCCGACCGGCGTCTCGGCCAGGAGCTCGCCGGCCGACACGGCCCAGGTCGAGGTGGCCGGCGTCATGCCGAACCACACGATCGACTGCGACGTGAGGTTGGTGCCGGTGACCGACACCCAGGTGCCGCCGGTGGTCAGGCCCTGCGACGGCCACACGCCGCTGATGCTCGGCGCGTCGGCCGGGGCGGCGGTGTAGGTCCAGCCGGAGGCGAGGTTGTCCTTCTGGCCGTCGGGGTTCTCGACCTCGACCGCGGCCGTGCCGACGAGGCCGGCCGGCACGCGCGCGGTGGCGAGGCCGGCCGCGAGCACGGTGACGTTGGTGGCGAGCGCGCCGCCCACCCGGACCTTCAGGCCGTCGGCGAAGTTCTCGCCGACGATGCGCACCAGCGTGCCGCCCGCGGCCGGGCCGCGGTTCGGGATGATGCCGCCCAGCGCCGGGCCGTGGGTCGGATCGGTGACGACGTCGGAGGCGAAGCGGAAGCCCTGCGGCAAGGTCGAGGTCGTCGTGTCGGGCGCGATGGCGACGACGTCGACGACGCCCTCGGCGTGCGCCGGCGTGAGCGCGGTGGCCGAGCTCGGCGAGAGCACCTGCACGAGCGGGCTCGCCACGCCGCCGAAGCGGACCTGCATGGCGGCGTTGAAGCCGGTGCCGGTGATGAGCACGAGGTCACCGCCGATGGCCTTCCCCTGGATGGGGTAGACGGTCGCGAGGCGCAAGACGCTGCCGTCGACCGGCAGGTACTCATAGCCGTCCTCGAGGTCGTAGGCCTCGCCCGGCGCGCCGCCGGCCCCGCCGACCGGCGGCAGCTCGACGCGGATGGTGACCGGGCCGGTCACCTGCGAGGCGGGCGTGCGCAGCGTGATGGCGGTCGGGCCGAGCACCTGGACGCTCTCGGCCGGCACGCCGCCGAGCCACACCTTGGCGCCGGCGACGAAGCCCGTGCCCTCGAGCGCGACGATCTGCCCGCCGGCGGCCGTGCCCTGATCGGGGATGGCGCGCAAGACGAGGAGGCGCTGCGGACCGCTGGTGTCGGCCTGGTAGGTGTAGCCCGAGAAGAGCGTGTCGGCCGCGCCCGCCGCGCCACCGACCGGCGGCAGCTCGACGCGGATGTCGACCGGCCCGGCGCCCGCACCCTTGGGCGCGACGCAGGTGATGGCCTCGGGCGCGAGCACGTTCACCTGGGTCGCCGGCGAGCCGCCGAAGTAGACCTTCGAGCCGACCGCGAAGCCCTGGCCGGCGATGGTGACGACGTTGCCGCCGGCCAGCGGGCCGGTCACCGGGATGGCCGCCAGCACCAGGAGCTCCTCGGGCTGGGTCGTGTCGTCCCAGTAGTCGAAGGCGCCGGTGAGCACGTAGGCCTGGCCGGCCACACCGCCGACCGTCGGGTTCTCGACGCGCACGTCGACCGCGCCGGCCGGGCGCGAGCCGGCGGGGGTGCGGGCCACGATGGCCGTCTGTGCGATGACCTCGACCTGGGTCGCCGGCGCGCCGCCGAAGTAGACCTTGGCGCCGGTCTGGAAGCCCTTGCCGCTGATGGCGACGACGGTGCCGCCCGAGAGCGGGCCGGTGGTCGGGATGGTCTTCAGCACCAGGAGATCGTCGACCGCGGTCGTCGCGTCCTCGTACTGGTAGCCGTTGTAGAGCGTCCGCGACGCGCCGCTCGGCAGCTCGACGCGGATGTCGGCGAAGCCCGTCTCGACGCCGGCCGGGGCGCGCATGGTGATGGCCGAGCCGGCCAGCACCTGCACCTCGGTGGCGGCCACGCCGTCGATATAGACGACCGCGCCGGCGGTGAAGCCCTGGCCCGACAGCGTGATGGTGTTGCCGCCGTCGAGCGGGCCGCGCGACGGGATGGCCGACCGCACGAGCAGCGGCACCGGCGGCGTCGTGTCGTCGAAGTAGTCGAAGGCGTTCGGCAGCGTCACGGTGTCGCCGCCGGGCACGTCGACGCGCAGGTCGGCGAGCCCGGCCGACAGGCCGCGCGGCGTCTTGGCGACGAGCGCCGTCGAGGCCAGCACCTGGATCTGGGTGGCCGGCACGCCGTCGAAGTACACCTGCGCCCCGGCCGCGAAGCCGGCGCCCGAGATGGCCACCACCGTGCCGCCCGAGAGCGGGCCGGTGGCCGGCGTGATGCCGGCCAGCTCGAGGCCCTGGCCGCCGAGCGCCGAGTCGTAGCTGTAGCCGTTCGGCAGCGTGTAGGCGCGGCCGTGGGCAGCTCGACGCACGCTCACCGGGCCGGTCGCGTCGCTCTTCGGGACCTGGCCGGTGATGGCGCCGGTGCCGAGCACCTGCACGTCGGTCGCGAGCTGGCCGCCGAAGTAGAGGTGCGCGCCGGGCGCGAAGGCCTGGCCCGACACCGCGACGATGTTGCCGCCGGCCAGCGGGCCGTGCGACGGGATGGTGCCGAAGACGAGCAGCGCCTGCGGCGCGGTCGTGTCGTCGAGGTACTCGAAGGCGTTCGGCAGCGTCACCGTGCCGCCGCCGCTGACGTCGACGCGCAGGTCGGCCGGTCCGGTGCCGACCCCGTGCGGCGTGCGCGCGACGAGCGCGGTCGTGGCCAGCACCTGGATCTGCGTGGCCGGCACGCCGTCGAAGTACACCTGCGCCCCGGCGGTGAAGCCGTCGCCCGAGATGGCCACGTAGGTGCCGCCCGAGAGCGGGCCGGACGACGGCGTCACGCCGTCGATGGCGAGCGCGTGCGTGCCGGTGCCCGAGTCGTAGCTGTAGCCGTTCGGCAGCGTGTAGGCCTTGCCGTCGGGCAGCTCGACGCGCACGCTCACCGGGCCGGTGGCGTCGGTGGCCGGCACCTTGCCGGTGATGGCGCCCGAGCCGAGCACCTGCACCTCGGTCGCGAGCTGGCCGCCGATGTAGAGCTGGGCGCCGTTCGTGAAGGCCTGGCCCGAGACGGCGACGATGTTGCCGCCGGCCAGCGGGCCGTGCGACGGGATGGTGCCGAAGACCAGCAGCTGATCGGTGGCGGTCGTGCCGTCGATGTAGGTGTAGGCCGCGGCCAGCGAGTGGGCGTCGCCGCCGACGTTCTCGACCCGGATGGCGGCCCGGCCGCGAAGCCGGCCGGCGCGAGGCAGGTCAGCGCGGTGCCGCCGAGCACGTTGACCTGGGTGGCCGGCACGCCGGCGAAGAAGACCGACGCGCCGGGCGCGAAGCCCTGGCCCGAGACGGTGACGACGTTGCCGCCGGCCAGCGGGCCGCTGGTCGGGATGGCGCCGAGGACGAGCAGGTCGATCGGCGGGGTGGAGTCATCGACATACGCGTAGGCGTTCGGCAGCGAGTGCGCTCCGCCGCCCGGCACCTCGACGCGCACGTCGACGCGGCCGGCCGTGACGCCGGCCGGCGTGGTGACGGTGATGGCGTTCGGGCCGAGCACCTGGATGTCGGAGGCGACCCTGCCGCCGAGGTAGACGAGCGCGCCGGGCACGAAGCCCTGGCCGGCGATGGTGACGGTCGCGCCGCCCGCCAGCGGGCCCGAGCTCGGGATGACGCCGAGCACGCGCAGCGCGTCGGGCGAGACCGTGTCGTCGAAGTACTCGAAGCCGCGGATGAGCGTGTGCGAGCGCGGCGGGCCGCTCGCCTGCGGCACCTCGACGCGGATGTCGACCTGGCCCGCGGCCGCGCCGGCCGGCGTGCGCAAGGTCAGCGCGGTCGGGCCGAGCACGTTCACCTGGGAGGCCGGCAGCGAGCCGAAGTAGACGATGGCGCCGGGCGCGAAGCCCTGGCCGGCGATGGCCACGACCTGGTTGCCCGACAGCGGGCCCTCGGCCGGGATGGCCGACAGCACGAGCAGCTGGTCCTCGCTCTCGCCGATGTACTCGTACCCATCCGCCAACGTATGCGAGTCGCCGTTG
This sequence comes from Myxococcota bacterium, assembly GCA_046351155.1. Classification (GTDB taxonomy): domain Bacteria; phylum Myxococcota_A; class UBA9042; order PHBI01; family PHBI01; genus JAXLYZ01. Next base: position 6,624 of record JAXLYZ010000093.1, on the reverse strand, counting down.
GGCAGCTCGACGGTGAGATCGACGCGGCCGGCCGCGACGCCCGCCGGCGCCTTGCAGGTGATGGCGCGCGTGCCGAGGACCTTCACCTCGGTGGCGAGCGTGCCGCCGAAGTAGACGCGCGAGGTGAGGCCGAAGCCCTGGCCCTCGATGGTGACGAGGTTGCCGCCGGCGAGCGGGCCGTTGTTCGGCTGGACGCCGAGCACCAGCAGCTGCTCGTCGGGGATGCTGTCGTCGACGTACTCGTAGCCGGCGACCAGCGTGTAGGTGTCGAGCCCGCTCGCACCGGGCTGATCGACGCGCACGTTGACGTGGCCCGGCTCGACGCCGGCCGGGACCTTGGCGGTGAGCACGGTGCCGGCCAGCAGCGTCACCTCGGTCGCGGGCGCGCCGCCGAAGTAGACGCTGGCGTCGGCGGTGAAGCCCTGGCCGGCGATGGTCACGGTGTTCATGCCGCCGAGCGGGCCGGCCGCGGGCAGCACCTGGGTCACGCGCAGCGTCGTGTGGTCGTCGAAGTAGAGGTAGCCGTCGGCCAACGTGTGGCTCGGCGCGATGCCGCCCACCGGGGCCGGGTTCTCGACCCGCACCGGCACGCGCCCGGCCAGGACGGCGGCGGGCACGGTGCAGCTGATGGCGGCGCTGCCGAGGACGTCGATGCCGGTGGCGAGGTTGTCGCCGAAGAAGACCTTGGCGCCGGGCTCGAACGACTGGCCCTTCACGGTGACGAGGTTGTGGCCGCCGACCGGGCCCTCGCCCGGCAGCACGCCGAGCACGAGCAGCGGCTTCGGCGGCGTGACCACCACCGGCAGGTACTCGTAGCCGTTCAGCAGCGTGTCCTCCTTGGCCGGGCGCCCGCCGATCTCGGGCGTCTCGACGCGCACGTCGACCATGCCGGCCTGGGCCGCGGGCGGCGCGTTGGCGATGAGGGCGGTCTCGCCGAGCACGTGCACCGCGCTCGCCGGCACGCCGCCGAAGAAGACGCTGGCGCCGTCGATGAAGCCCTTGCCCTCGATGACGACCTGCTCGCCGCCGGTGGTCGAGCCCTTCGACGGCGACACGCCGAGCACCAAGAGGTCGACCTCGACCTCGTCCTTCGGGACGTACTCGAAGCCGTTCAAGAGCGTCGTCGTGCGGCCGTCGGCCAGCGTGGCGACGATGTCGACCTTGCCCGGCTCGGTCATGGCCGGCGTGCGCATGACCGCGAGCTCGTCGCCGCCGACGATGATGCCCGAGGCCTCGACCCCACCGAAGGTGACGGTCATGTCCGGCTGGAAGCCGGTGCCGGTCATCGCGACGAGCGTGCCGCCGTCGAGCGCGCCCTCGATCGGATCGATGGCGAGGATGCGCAGCTTCCGCAGGATGAAGCCGTCGACGGTGTCGTTCAGCTCGGTGACGATGGTGCCGTCGGTCTGCTGGCAGCCGCCCAGCGCAAAGGGCGCGAGCGATCCGGCGACGAGCAACGCACTGGCCAGGGCGAGACGATGGACTGAGCCACGCATGCTGAGCTCCGAGGGCGATCGGTGACGGGCCTCGAGACGGGCCGATCGAAAGCGCGCGCTTCCGGACCTCGGGACGGTGGGTCCGGTCGGGGGCCATGATCTCCGTCGAGCGTCGCAAACGGCTCGACTCAGCGCATGCCCACGCCTCGACACTAAGGGGTCGCCCACCGGCCGCGCAATGGCGGAGAATCAATACGCCGACGAATTGCAGCAAAGTGTGACAGCACGCCCATCACGCGTCGGTATGCGAGCCGGGTTCATCGGCGCCGGGCCCTCCCGCCCCTTGGCTGGCCGTCGACGCGCGTGCCATCATCGCTCGCGACGCACTTTGCGGTGTCGTCGCCGTCATCGTCCGCCGTCGCCGTCCGCCTCTCCGTCCAGAGGCCCGTCACCGGAGACCGTCGTGGTCCGTCTCGCTCTCGTGGTCGCCCTCGCCGTCAATGCCCTCGCGACCGCGCCGCGAGCCACGTCGCCGGCGCACCCCCACGCCGATCGCCAGGCCGCCGCGCGGAGGCTCGTGCACACCGCCGCCGGCGATCTCGCGCGCCTCGAGGCCGACGCCGCGCGCCGGGCCTGGTCGTGCGCGCGCGCTTCGTCGGCGCCTGGTCGAGATCTCTCATTAGAAGGGAGCGACGACGCCTTCGCCGCGCTCGCCGCGACCGACCCGAGCGCTCGCGCCTGGCCCGTCCGCGCGCTCGGCCCGCGCGCGCTCGGCTCGGTGGCGCTGGTTGGCGGCGGCGCCGTGGCCGGCGCGCTCGGCGTCACCGGCAAGGGCGTGCGCGTCGCCATCATCGACACCGGCGTCGACTACCTGCACCCGGCGCTCGGCGGATCGGGCGACGGCTACGACGATCAAGACCCAGCGCGCATCGACGACGAGGGCGCGAGCAGCGCGCTGTTCCCGACCGCGCGCGTCGTCGACGGCTGGGACTTCGCCGGCGCCGACGGCCTCCACCCCGACGCCGACCCGTTCCCCGACGGCGACGCCGCGGCGCTCGGCGACCCCGAGAGCCAGTCCACCACGGCACGGCGCTGGCCGGCGTGGTGCACGCGGTGGCGCCGCGCGACGCTCGTCGCCTACAAGGTGATGGCCGCCGGCGGCGCCGCCGCGCCCGCGCCGAGCGACCTCGTGCTGGCGGCGCTCGAGAAGGCGGCCGAGGAAAAGCGGACCCGACGTCGTGCTGCTCGCGCTCGGCGACGAGACGCCCTCGCGCTGGCCGACGACGACCCGCTGGTGGTGGCCATCGACGCGCTCGTCGCGCGCGGCGTGACGGTCTCGGCGCGGCCGGGAACCGCGGCGGCGCCCCCTTCGAGCTGAGCGGTCTCGCGGCGCGCCCCGAGGTCCTGACGAGCGCGGCCACCTACCCCGACGACCTGGCCGTGCGCGCGCTGACCATCACCGCGCCAGCCCTGCTTGTCGCTGCGCGCCACCTGCCGGTGGCCGGCTCGGCCGCGCCGGCCGCGCTCTCGGGCGCGGTCGCCATGGGCGGCGACCCGTGCGCGCCGAGCCTCGACGTGCCCGACCTCGCCGGCCTGACGAACCCCATCGTCCTCTTCGACGCCCGCCGCCGGCTGCGATGCGGCCGCCGCGCTGACGCCGCCGCCGTCGAAGCCGCCGGCCCCGCCGCCGGCGCGGCCGCGGTGCTGGTGACCGCGCCGCCCGACGCCTTCGAGCGCGCTGGCGCCCGTCGCTGGCGGGCGCATCGGTACGGCGCTGCAGGTCGTGGCCCTCGCCGCCGAGAGCGCGCGCGACCTCGCCACGGCCGCGGCGCAGGGCTTCCCCATCGCCGTCGATCTGGCCGCCGGCGCGACCGCCGACGCGACGCTGCAGGACACGCTGGCTGGCCCACTTCTCGACGCGCGGCCCGGGCCTCGCCGTGGCCGGACCCGATGTGGCCGCACCCGGCTACGGCATCGACGCGGCGCTGAGCGGCCCGGGCGCCGCCGCGCCAGCCTGGCAGGACCTCGCTGGCGGCCGCGCACGTGGCCGGCGCCGTGGCGCTCCTCCGCCGAGGCGCGCCCGACGCCGCCGTCGCTCCTCGAGGCGGCGCTGGTCGAGCGCGCGGCCGGCCTGGATCGCAAGGGGCCGTTGGCTGGCGCGCCCATCGGCGTCGCGCCGGGCGAGCGCGCGCCGGTGTCGCGGGCCGGCGCCGGGCGCCGTGTCGGCGACGCGCGCGCGCTGGCGCTCCTCGAGCGGGCTCGCCGCCACCGCACCGGCGCGACGCTCGAGCTCGGCGTCCAGGCGCTCGGCGCGCCGCTCGACGCGCACGGGCCATCACCCTCACGAACGGCGCCGACCAGGCCCAGATCGTAGGCGGCGCGCCATCGGCCTTCCGCGACGAGGCCGAGCACGGCCAGGCGGCCTTCGACGCTCGACCCGGTGACCATCATCGTGCCCGCCCACGGCTCGGCCACCGTCGACCTCGCCGTGACGATCGACCCGCGCCGCCTCGCGCGCTGGCGCTTCTCGCCGGCCAGCGCGCTCGGCCCGAGCGGGCTCGACGCCGGCTGACCTGCGCGGCCCAGGCCGAGCTCGACGGCGCGCTGACCTTCGCCAGCACCACCGGCACCGCCTTCGCCGTGCCCTTCCACCTGCTGGCCCGCGGCGCCTCGGCCACGCGCGCCGACCTCCCCTGCCTGGCGCCCGGCACCTTCGACCTCGCCCTTCGACAACGCCGACGGCGCTGGTCGGCACGGGCGAGCTCTACACCCTCGGCGCCGCCGACGACGCTGGCCGATCGCGGCGAGCGGCGTGCGCTATCGGCGACGGCACCGACCGCCTGATGCAGTTCGCGGTCGTCTTCCGCGACCCGGCGCCCGCGCTCGCCGCCGCCACCACCGCGGTGTTCATCGACCGCGACCGGCAACCGCGAGATCGACAAGGTGCTTGTCGATCGCGACCAGGGTCAACTGGGCGGCGGGCTCCCCGACGGCGTCGGCCGGAGCCTCGTCCTCACCCCGACGCGGCCGGCGACGTCGCGCTTCTCGGCGGCGCCCGTTCACCGCCGCGGCGAGGCGCTCTGGAGCCAGGGCGACCCGCGCGCGCGCACGCGCGTCCTGTCGGCGCGCCCGGCCGAGCTGGGCCTGGGCGACGGCCAGCCCTTCGACTGGTGGGTCGCGACCTACGCCGCCGGTGTCGAGGCGGCACGCCTCCCGGCCGCCGCGCTGCACGTCGATCCGGCGTGTGGCCTGTGGCAGCTCGAGCGCGACTCGCTGCAGACCGAGACGCGCACGACCGTCGACCTCGTCGCCGCGCCGAGCTGCGGCCAGGTCGTCCCGGCCGCGGCCGGCGACCTGCCCGGCCTGCTCGCGCTCCACCCCTCGAACGCGCTCGGCGCGGCCGAGGCCGAGGTCCTCGCCATCCCCACGGCGGCCCACTACCAGTGCGCCGACGAGATGGTCGGCACCACCGACTCGCAGACGTGCGGCGGCGTGCCCGAGTGGAACCAGTACCTCACCGGCACCTGCCCCGAGCTCGCGACCGTCGTGTCCGACCCGCCGACCTTCACGGCCGGCGCCACCGCGGCCACGCTCACCATCACCGACTACCGCGGCAACAGCACCACGTGCGCCACCAAGGTGGTCATCGAGGATCGCCAGGCGCCGGTCATCGACTGCGGCGACATCCCGCACTTCTCGTCGGCCGATGCGCGCATCCCGACCGGGCTCCCGCTGGTGCAGGAGGTCGCAGCTACCGACGACTGCGGCCCGGCCACCGCGGCGGTGGTCGGCTGGCGCTGCCTCGTCAAGGACGGCAACGAGCTCGTCTACGATGTGTCCGACAGCTGCGTGGTCGTCGGCGAGGGCGAGAACGGGCTCCGCGTCATCGACCTCGGCGTCACCGCCGACGTCCTCGAGTGGACCGTCCGCGCCACCGACACCACCGGCAACGAGCGCCAGTCGCCCTGCTACGCCACCATCGACCACGACATCGTGACCTCCAGCGGCGGCGGCGGCTGCGGCGCGTCGGGCGCGGACGCGAGCCTCGCCCTGGCGCTCGGCGGAGCCCTGGTCGCGCTCGCACGGGGACGTGGGCGAGTTGCACGCCCGAACAGGATTCGTCCTAGCAATTGATTCGTCCGCTGGCCAAGAGGGCCTCGTTCGGGCATCCTCCCGACACCCCTTCCGGTCTGAACGGCGACACGGATCAAGATGTTAGCCCCCACGCTGGACAGCGCGATCCCACCTGACGAGGAGGCCCCCAACCTCCCGCTGCCACCGGGCACCATCGTCGGGTCGTACCGCCTGCTCGAGGTCCTCGGCGAGGGCGGCATGGGCATCGTCTACGTGGCCGAGCACCTGAAGCTCGGCCGCCGCGTCGCGCTCAAGATGCTGCGCAGCGAGTGGATCGGCAACGCCGTCATCGCGCGCCGCTTCTTCGCCGAGGCGCGCGCGGTGAACCGCGTCAGCCACGACCACGTCGTCCAGATCACCGACCTCATCGAGGACCTGCCCTCCGGCATCTGCTGCATCGTGATGGAGCTGCTCGAGGGTCGCACGCTGCTCGACGTCCTCGAGAGCGACGGCGTCATGGCGCTGCCGCGCGCGGCCGCCATCGCCGAGCAGATCGCCTCGGCGCTCCAGGCCGTGCACGACGGCGGCATCGTGCACCGCGACCTGAAGCCCGAGAACGTCTTCCTGGTGGCCAACGCCGCCCACCGCGACTTCGTCAAGGTCCTTGACTTCGGCATCGCGCGCCTGATGGGGCCGCCCGAGTCGCGCGCTCCCGGCATCACGCTGGCCGGCGCCGTGCTCGGCACGCCCGAGTACATGTCGCCCGAGCAGGCCAGCGGCGAGTCGGTCGACCATCGCACCGACATCTACGCCTTCGGGGTCATCCTCTATCGCCTGGTGACCGGCCGGCTGCCGTTCATCGGCAAGAGCTTCAGCGACTTCGTCATCCAGCACGCGTCGGTCACGCCGACGCCGACGCGCAAGCTGCCGAACCTGCCGCACGCCATCCCGCCCGCGCTCGACGAGCTCATCCTGCAGTGCCTGGCCAAGGACCCGGCGCTGCGCCCGAGCCGCATCGGCGACCTCGGCGATCGGCTGCGCGCGCTGGCCACCGAGCGCGGCTGGACCACGGTGGACGGCGGCGGTGCGCAGGCCACCATCACCACCCCGGCCG
>JAXLYZ010000092.1:0-20692 GCA_046351155.1 Myxococcota bacterium | reverse complement strand
GGCGCGCGAGCTCGGCGACAGCGCCGCGGCGCTCTGCGAGATAGCCCCCGATCTCGAGCTGCTCATCGGCCCGCAGCCGCCTGCGCCGCCGCTCGGCGCGGCCGACGCGCGCGGCCGCCTGCACGCGCTGGTGGCCCGCCTGCTGGCGGCGATCGCGTCGCGCGAGCGGCCGCTGCTCGTCTTCCTCGACGACCTGCAGTGGGCCGACGACGCCAGCCTCGAGCTGCTCCGCCACCTCGTCGCCGGAGCGCCGACCCCGGCGCTGGTGGTGCTCGCCTATCGCTCGCGCCACGTCGGCCCCGACCACCCGCTGGCCCTGCTCATCGACGCCATCGCCGCGCAGGTCCCGACGCTGCGGCTGCCGCTCGCGCCGCTGCCCGAGCCGGCCATCCGCTCGCTCCTGGCCGAGCGCCTGGGCTACGCCGGTCCGCTCGAGACGAGCGCGCACCTCGCATCCGGCGACATCGACAGGCTGGCCGCGCTGCTCCACGGCAAGACCCTCGGCAACCCGTTCGAGGTCATGCAGCTGGTCGACACGCTGGTCGGCCGCGGCGACATCGCCTTCGACGACGCCGCCGGCGCCTGGCGCTTCGAGCTCGCGCGCATCGCCGCCGGCGGCCTCACCGACAGCGTGGCCGACCTCCTGGCCGGTCGCCTCCGCCGCGAGCCGCCGACCACCCAGGCGCTCATCCAGCTCGCCGCCTGCATCGGCAAGGACATCAACGTCGCGCAGCTGGCGCGGCTCATGGCGCGCTCGCCCGGCGACATCCGCGACCACCTCCAGGCGCTGGCGCGCGACGGCTTCGTCGTCGCGGAGGGCCAGGGCTTCCGCTTCGGCCACGACCGCATCCGCGACGCCGCCTACCGCCTCGGCAGCGCCGAGGTGCGGGCCGGCGCCCACCTGGCCATCGCGCGCGATCTGCAGGCGAGCACGCGCGCCGAGGAGCTCCACCTGCGCGGCTTCGAGATCGCCGATCACCTGCGCCTCGGCGCCGAGCGCATGCGCGACGACGAGCGCGAGCGCGCCGCCGCCGCCTGCCTCGCGGCCGCCTCGTCGGCCCAGGCGACCGGCTCGTTCCGGAGCGGCGCGAGCTACTGCGCGAGCGGCCTCCTGCTCCTGCCCGAGGCCGCCCACGACGGCGAGCTCGCCTTCGAGCTGCGCTTCCTCGAGGCGCGCTGCCGCTGGCCCGTCGGCGAGTTCGAGAGCGCCAGCGCCATCCTCTTCGATCTCCTGCCGCGCGCCTCGCGCCGCCTCGCGCGCCTGCGCATCTACCGCGAGCTGGTGGCGCTGAGCGGCGCCAGCCTCGACCTCGCCGCCGGCCAGGCCGCCGTGTCCGAGTGCCTCGTCCTCTTCGGTCGCACGCTGCCCCTCGAGCCGTCGCACGCCGAGGTGCTGGCGCGCCACGCCCTGGTCCAGGAGCGCCTCGGCGCGCGCGCGATCGAAGACCTGGTCGACCTGCCGTTCACGCGCGACCCCGAGAGCGAGGCCGTGCTCGACGTGCTGCGCGCCTTCGCGCCGCTCGCCTGGGGCCTCGGCCGCGCGCTGCGCGACCTCGTCGCCTGCGAGATGATGGAGCTCACGCTGGCCTACGGGCTCAGCGCCGCCGCCGCCGAGGCCGCCGTCTACTACGCCGCCTTCGTGACCGAGACGCTCGCCGAGCCCGCGCTCGGCGGTCGCTTCGCCAGCCTCGCGCGCGCGCTGCTGGCCAAGAAGGAGCTGCGCGGCTCGATGGCGCGCGTGCACAACGTGTGCGCCGTCTTCGAGATCTGGACCCGGCCCTTCGCCCACCTGCGCCACCTCTCCGAGCTCGGCTATCGCGCCGCCTGCGACGTGGGCGATCAGGTCTTCGCCTCCTTCAACGCGGCGCAGCTGGCCTACGCCCGCCTCTCCGAGGCGCACCCGCTGACCGAGCTCCTGCTCGAGGCGCAGCGCGGGCTGGCGGTCGCCGAGGAGGCGCACTTCAACCTCGCCGTCGACAACCAGACCGGCATCGTCCGCCTCGTGGCCGCGCTGCGCGGCGACAGCGCGAGCGTCGCCAGCCTGTCGGCGCCGGGCTTCGACGAAGCGCGCTTCGCGGCCCGGCTCGAGTCGCTGCCGCTGCCCCACTTCAGCTACTGCTATCGCGACGTCGCCATCGTCGCGCGCTACCTGGGCGGCGATTTCCGCGACGCCTGGGCGCTCGCCACGCGGAACGCCGAGCTCCGCGCCCAGGGCCGCTGGGTGCTGACCGGGCTGCCGCTGGGCGAGCTCCTGGGCGTCCTGGCCGGCGCCGCGCTCTGCGACGAGGCGAGCGCCGACGCCCGCCCGGCGCTCGAGGCGGCGCTGGCCGAGGCCGATCAGCGCTGGGAGCGCCTCGGCGCCCAGACGCCCGAGAACTTCCGCGCCATGCACCTGCTCGTCCGCGCCGAGCACTGCCGCGTGCGCGGCGATCGCTGCGCGGCGCTCGCCACCTGCGACGAGGCCATCCGCGCCGCGCGCGACGGCGGCATGAGCCACCTCGAGGGGGTGGGCTGCGAGCTCGCCGCGCGCCTCCTCCGCTCGGGCGGCGTGGCGCTGGCGGCGCGCAGCTACCTCCGCAAGGCCCGCCGCGCCTTCGCGCGCTGGGGCGCCGACGGCAAGGTGGCGCTGCTCGAGGCGCAGTTCCCCGAGCTGGCCGACCTCTCGGCGCTGGCGCGCTCGCCGCGCCTGCCCGCCGCCGCGCTCGACATGCTGACGCTGGCCAAGGCGTCGCAGGCCATCGGCAGCGAGCTCGCCATCGAGCGCCTGGCGCCGCTGCTCGTGCGCATCACCGTCGAGAGCTCGGGCGCGCGCAAGGGCCACCTCGTCCTCGACGCGCCGGGCGGCCTCGCCATCGTCGACGGCGCCGACCCGACCGAAGGCGGCGCGCTGCGCACGGCCCCGCTCGACGCCGACGGCATGCTGCCGGCCTCGATCGTCCGCTACGCCCATCGCACGCGCCACGCCGTCCTGCTCGACGACGCCGCGAGCGACCACCGCTTCGTCGGCGACCCCTACATCCGCGCGCATCGGCCGCGCTCGATCCTGTGCGTGCCGATCGTGCGCGGCACGCGCGCCGCCGGCGTCATCTACCTCGAGAACAACCTCATGGCCGGCGCCTTCACCAGCGAGCGCGCGACGCTCGTGGCCCACCTCGCCGCGCAGGCCGCCATCGCGCTCGACAACGCGCGCCTCGTCGCCGACCTGCGCCGCTCGGAGCAGGAGAGCGCGCGCCTCACCGCCGATCTGCGCCGCCTCGCCAGCAGCATCATCGCCGCCGAGGACACCGAGCGGCGCCAGCTCGCGCGCGACCTCCACGACTCGATTGGCCAGCTCCTGCCGGCGCTGAAGCTCGAGCTCGAGACCCAGGCCGCGCGCCCCGACGAGGCCGTGGTCGGCGCCGTGGCCGAGCGCTTGGGCGACATCCATCGCCAGATCCGCACGCTCACCTTCGAGCTCTATCCGACCATGCTCGACGACCTCGGGCTCGTGGCCACGCTCGAGCACTACGGCCGGAAGCTCGCCGACGAGGGCCTGACCGTGAGCGTCGAGGAGACCGGCCCGCGCCAGCGCCTCACCCACGAGCGCGCCATCTTCCTCTTCCGCGCCGTGCGCGAGCTCCTGCGCAACGTGGTGAAGCACGCCGCCGCCAGCGAGGCCATGGTGAGCCTCAGCTGGTGGCCGACGGCGCTGCGCGTGGTGGTGGCCGACGACGGCGCCGGCTTCGACGGCAGCGCGCCCTGGCACCGCCGCGGCTTCGGGCTCTTCGACATCCGCGAGCGCCTGACCCAGCTCGGCGGCCAGCTGCGCATCGAGTCGGCGCCCGGCACCAGCACCGCGGTCATCCTCGATCTGCCGCTGGTCGCCGCCGAGCTGGACGGCCTCGCATGACGCCGCGCATCCTGCTGGCCGACGACCACGCCATCCTGCGCAGCGGCGTGCGCGCGCTCATCGCCTCCACCGGGCGCTTCGAGGTGGTCGGCGAGGCGTCGAACGGCGCCGACGCCATCCGCCTGGTCGACGAGCTCGAGCCCTCGGTCGTCATCATCGACATCGCCATGCCGCAGGTGAACGGACTCGAGGCGCTGCGCCGCATCACCGCGCGCCACGCCCAGACGCGCGTCATCGTCCTGTCGGTCCACGGCGAGCGCGAGTACGTGGTCGAGGCGCTGCGCGCCGGCGCGTCGGGCTACCTCAGGAAGGACGCCGCCTTCGAGGACCTCGTCGCGGCCATCGACACCGTCTCGGCCGGCCGCCGCTACCTCGGCCGCAACGTGTCCGAGGCCGCGATCGAGGGCTTCCTCGGGCCGGTCGATCGACCGGCTCCGTGTCCCCCCGAGGCGGCCTCGGGTCTCGAGCGCCTGTCGCCGCGCGAGCGCGAGGTGCTGGCCCTGCTCGCGCGGAGCCACACCAACGACGAGATCGCCAAGCTCCTCCACATCAGCGGCCACACGGTGCAGGCGCACCGGAAGCACGTCATGGAGAAGCTCGGCATCCACCGCGCCATCGACCTCGCGCGCTTCGCCATCCGGCATGGCATCGCCACGCTGGAGTAGCGCGCCGCCGTCGCGCGGCGGCGCCCGAGAGTGACAAAATCAGGCGAAATTCCCCGGCGGACTGCACTCGGGCGACGGTGCGAGATCGCAGGCCGCGCTCCGGAGCGGCGGTTCAGCGGTGCATCCGCGGCTCGCAGGCGCACCGCCGCGGTGGCCTGCGAGCCCGGAGCGCGCTCACGGCGTGGTGCAGCTCGCGTCGAAGCTGTTGCTGCAGACGCCGGCGTCGCACTGATCGGTGCTGCAGGCGTCGTGGTCATCGCAGTCGGCCGCGCTCGTGCAGCCGCAGAGGCCGTACTGACCGAGCGCCGCGCGCAGGACGTCGGCGCAGTTCGCCTGCTGGTTCGTCGACAGCGGCAGGCCGCCGGCGTAGTTGCTGCCGTAGCCGTTGGGTCCATTGCACTGGGTCGTGCCGTTGCCGCCCATGCCGGTGCCCGGCCCGGTCGTCCAGAAGGGCGTGCCGATCGCGAGCGCCGCCGGATATTGGTCGGGGCGGCGATCGGGGAAGCACTGCACGTCGCCGGCGACGGGCGGGCTCGACGCGAAGTAGGTCGCGACCTGGCTCGCGTCGAAGCAGGGGCAGGCGTAGGGCGCCGGCGGGCAGAGGCCGGTGTCCGCCACGCACGGGCCGAACTCGCAGGTCGGCGCGACGCCGGCCTGGCACACGCCCGACGCGCACACGTCGTGGGTGCAGAGGCTGGCGTCGGCCGTGCACGTCGCGCCGTCGAGGGGCGCCGCGTCGTGCGCGCAGGACCCGGCGCTGCACTGGTCGGCGGTGCACGGGTTCTGGTCGTCGCAGTCGCCGACGCTCCGGCACTCGACGCACGCGGGGCTGCCGTCGAGCGTCGAGCCGCACAGGCTGCCGTCGGCGTTGCCGGCGCAGTCCGCGTCGCTGGCGCACGCGACGCAGGTGTTCGTCGTCGTGTCGCAGACGCTCCCGTTCGGGTTCGCGGCGCAGTCGGCGTCGCTCACGCACTCGAGCCCGAGCGGGGCGATGAGGCGGTCGATGTCGGCGAGGCACGCCGCGAGCGCGGCACTCGACACCGGCTGGAAGAACGTCTGGCTCGACGCTTCCTCGGAGATCGACTTCGCCGAATATTCGCAGAAGCTCCCGCCGTAGACGCCGGCCGCCAGGCTGACGGACGCGGAGTACTCGCCGTCCGCGCTGACCTGGAGCTGGGTGTAGGAGATGTTTCCGTCCGAGTAGGCGTTGGCGTAGTAGGCGACCGGATCGCTGCCGGCTCGGATGTCGTCGAGCCGCTGCTGGGCATCGGCGCTGTCCCAGCACGGACAGGTGGCGCCGGTGACGAGCTCGTGGGCGAAGGTCTCGGGCGCGTCGATCGGGGTGTAGCGCGTGGCGACGCCACTGCCGCCGTTGAGCGGCTGGCGGCCGCAGGTCATGGCGCTGCCGGAGCCGTCGGACAGGGTCACGCTCCAGTCGATGTAGGGGTAGCGCGTGCCGGGCGCCGTCGCGAAGGGCGTGCCGGTGAGCGCGGTCTCGGAGACGGTGCCGCGCGTCGTGAGGACGCAGGCCTCGCCCGCGTGCGGGTTCAGGCCGAGCATGACGTTCCAGTAGCTGGCGCCCTGGAAGCCCAGGCCGGTGTTGACCGAGGCCGCGAAGAGGACGGGGCTCGAGCCGCTCTGGCTGGGGGTGACGAGGCCGGGTCCGGCCGACGGGTCGACCGTGGCGCTGTCTCCGCCGCAGGTGACGACGAGGTCGTCGAGGTACATGTGCACGTCGTCGCCCGAGCCGCCGAGGCAGGTGAAGCCGAGGACGGCCGTCGGCCCGTCGGCGTGGGTGCTCGCGTCGTAGAGGTAGGTGAGCGGCTGGTCGTCGTCGTCCAGGCAGTCGAGCTTGGCGGCGCAGAAGACGTCCTGGAACTTCACGACCGTGTCGAAGAAGCCGAGCTCGGCCTGACGCATGACCTCGAGGTTGAAGACGACCTTCGAGTCCTGGTTGGCCTCACAGGGAGCTTCGAGGATGCAGCCGTTGTCGTCGCCCGGGTTGGTCGGGGCCGGGCACGGGTTGATGTAGTCGGCGCCGGCCGTGAGGGCGGTGCCGCTGTCGACGGTGCCGTTCCTGTAGACGTCGTTCAGGACCAGGCGGACGGAGTTGTCGCCGGCCGCGGCGTCGCAGATGCCGGTGAAGCGGATGCCGCCTTCGGCGCCGTACTGCGAGGCGCAAAGGGAGGGCTGCGTCCACACCTGGGTGTCGGGTCCGAACTGGGCGCGGTCGGTGGTGTTGTAGACGGTGAGGCCGTAGCAGGCGTCGGTCATCTGCGGCAGGTCGAGCGGCGCCACGGTGACGGCGAGGGGGTGGCCGGTGTCGCCGGGCGCGCCGGCCTGCGAGCAGCCGGCGGTGGCGAGCGCGGCCGCGCCCGAGATTGACAATATGAGGCGTGTTCTCACGGGATGACTCCTTGCGATGGTGACGGTGCGAGGGGCAGGGGAGTGCCGCGCCCGGACCGGGTCCGAGCGCGGGGTGCGCGCTTGGCGCGCGAGGAGCTCGCCGCGACGCGACGGGCCTGCGGGACCCGTGGTCGCGGCGAGCGACGGCGCCGCATCCCGCCGGACGGCGGGAGGCCGTCCGACGGAATTTGTCATATTCGCGGCGCCGAACATCTCGGCCACACGGCGCAGCTGCGCCGCGGGTGCGCGATGTGTTCAGCTGCGCCGGCGGCTCACTGGCAAGCCGCGGCGATGTCGTTGACGCACTGCTCTGCCTGGGCGCCGGAGATGCTGGCGTAGACGCTGAGGCCGCCGCTCCCGTCCCAGATGCGGCACTCCCGGACGTTGCCGCCGATGGGGAACGAGTCCGTGGCGTCGGCCGACCCGACGCTCAGGCTGGCGCCGCCGCTCGGGTACGGGCTCGAGCTCGCGCTGCAGCCGGTGGCGCCGGCCGCCGCCAGCGACGCCGAGGTCCAGCACGGGCAGGGGATGGCCTGGCACTGGTGCGTGCTCGGGTTGCACTCCTCGGTCTGCACGTTGGCGCCGTGCTCGTCGGTGAACGGCGAGCAGTCGTCGTTGGTGGCGCAGCCGGCGACGCACTCGTGCGTGTTGTTCTCCGTGCTGCAGGTGCTGCCGATGCCGCAGCCCGACTCGCGCGTGCCGTCGAGGTCGCGGTCGTCGGTGCAGGCGCAGGTGTGGCTGGCGAGGTCGCAGTGGGCGATGGCCGCGCTCGAGCAGTCGCCGTCGCTGCCGCACTCGCCCGCCGTGCAGAGGTTCTCGCTGGTGCAGTAGTTGCCCGGCGCGCAGTCCGCCGTCGTGCGGCAGCCGATGCAGTGCGCCACGCCCGGCGCGTCGAAGATGCACACGTCGCTGCCGCAGCCGCCGTTGTCGGCCTGGCATGGGTCGTCCTTCAGCTGCGCCACGTCGGCCAGGCAGGCCGCGACCTCGGCCGGGGTCAGGTCGCTGCGGCTGACGTTGTCGGGGTAGAAGGCGCAGTAGTGGAAGGTCGGCGAGTCGTAGACGTTCAGGTAGAGGTTGATGCCCGGGTCGCCCGACTGCGCGAACGACGCCGACGCGTAGCGGCTCGTGCCGTCGTCGCTCGTGCCGTCGTTGAAGGACGTCTGGTAGTTGCCCGGGCCGCTGGCGACCATGGCGTCGACCTGCGCCTGGATGGCGGCGGAGTCCCAGCACGGGCAGGCCGCGGCCAGCGTCAGCTTGCGATCGAAGGTCTCGGGCGAGTCGATGCTGGTGTAGATCGTGCCGACGCCGTTGCCGCCGTTGAGCGGGTGCTGGTGGCAGCTGCGGGTGGCGCCGTCGCTGAGCGGGACGGTCCAGTCGATGAAGGGATAGCGCGTGTGGTCGGGGGTGGCGTTGCCGGTGAGCGCGACCTCGGAGACGGTGCCGCGGGTGTGGACGGTGCAGGCGCCGCTGGCCGCATCGAGGCTCATGCCGAGGAGGACGTTCCAGTACTGCGCGCCCTGGAAGCCGGCGCCGGTGTTGATGGCCGCGCCGAAGAGCGGCCGCGTCGGCCCGCTCTGGACCGGCGTCACGTTGCCGGGGCCGGCCGAGGGATCGACGGTGGCGGTGCTGCCGTCGCTGCAGCTGACGGTGATGTCGTCGAGGTACATGAAGACGTCGCCGCCCGAGCCGCCGAGGCAGGTGAAGGCGAGCACGGCGGTGGGGCCGTCGCCGGGCGGGGTGGCGCTCGCGTCGTAGAGGTAGTCGAGGGCCGCGTGCTGCTCGTCCTCGCAGTCGAGCTTGGCGGCGCAGAAGACGTCCTGGAACTTCACGACCGTGTCGAAGAAGCCGAGCTCGGCCTGACGCATGACCTCCAGGTTGAAGACGACCTTCGAGTCCTGGTTGGCCTGGCAGGGCGCGGTCAGGATGCAGCCGTTGTCGTCGCCCGGGTTGGTCGGGGCCGGGCACGGGTTGATGTAGTCGGCGCCGGCCGTGAGGGCGGTGCCGCTGTCGACGGTGCCGTTCCTGTAGACGTCGTTCAGGACCAGGCGGACGGAGTTGTCGCCGACCGCGGCGTCGCAGATGCCGGTGAAGCGGATGCCGCCTTCGGCGCCGTACTGCGAGGCGCACAGCGAGGGCTGCGTCCACACCTGGGTGTCGGGTCCGAACTGGCTCGGGTCGGTGGTGTTGTAGACGGTGAGGCCGTAGCAGGCGTCGGTCATCTGCGGCAGATCCAGCGGAGCCACGGTGACGGCCAGGGGGTGTCCGTTGTCGCCGGGGGCGCCGCCCTGCGAACAGGCGCCGCCGAGCGCAGCGGCTCCGGCCGCGGCCATGAGAGTGCCAATGAGCTTCATCGAGAGTGTCCTTTTGCGAGTGATGACGGAATTGGACGCGGGGGTGCGGCAGCGCCGTCGGCCGACCCGCACCGGCCGACGACGCGCTGTCCGTGACGGACTCCGCAGCTCTGGATTAACCGAGCGGAGCAGGCCTCGATAGTCCCAGAACAGGCTGTTTTTCGAGGCCTTCGCGTGCCACGCCGGAGGGAGGTGTGTCCCGCGGACAGGGGACGCCGCGTCGTCTGCGACGAGGCTCCGGCCGGCGCGCGCTTCGCGCGTCGACGTCGCCGCGCGCGCGAATTGGACGGCGCGCGAGTGGCACATGCGACGATTTCGTCAATATCGCCCACGTCGCACGCGAGCACATCGCAAGGGAGCGAAGGGCCGGCAGGTGGCGCGCGCGATCTCAGCCCAGCGAGACGAGCCCGTGGCGCAGCGCGAAGCGCGCCAGATCGATGGCGCGGTTGATGCCGAGCTTCTCCATGACGCGCTTGCGGTAGGTCTGCACGGTGTGGATGCTCAGGTGCAGGATGCCGGCGATCTCGTCGTTGGTGCGACTCTCGGCCACCAGACGTAGCACCTCGAGCTCGCGCGGCGAGAGCTTGGCGAGCTCGGACGAGCCCGCGCCGGCGCCGGCGTCGGGCGGCTCGAGCAGCGCGTCGAGGGCCGCCTCGAGGCGCCCTGGCCGAGGTAGCGCCGGCCCTTGGCGACGGTGTCGATGGCCGACACCAGGTCCTCGAAGGCGGCGTCCTTGGCGAGGTAGCCGGCCGCGCCCGCGCGCAGCGCCGCCAGCACGTACTCGCGCTCGCAGTGGGCCGAGAGCACGATGGCGCGCGTCTTCCGGGCGCCGCCCTGGCCCAGCGCGCGCAGCGCGTCGAGGCCGTTCATGCGCGGCATGGCGATGTCGATGACCAGCACGTCGGGCACCAGGCGCTCGGTCAGCGCCACCGCCTCGACGCCGTCGGCGGCCTCGCCGACCACCTCGAAGCGGCCGGTCGACTCGATGAGCGTGCGGATGCCGGTGCGCAGGATGGGGTGGTCGTCGGCCAGCAGGATGCGGAGCTTCATGCGACTGCCTCGCTCTCGGGGTCTTCCAGCGGCACGTCGACCAGCACCTCGGTGCCGGCGCGCGGCGTCGAGTCGATGCGCAGCTGCCCCCCGAGGTGGGCCACGCGCTCGCGCAGATCGAAGAGGCCGAGCCCGCCGCCGCGCCACGGCGTGGTGGCGTCGAAGCCGCGGCCGTTGTCGGCCACCACCAGGCGCAGGACGCCGGGCTGCCAGCTCAGGCTGATCATGGCCTCGCTGGCGCCGGCGTGCTTGACGACGTTGCGCAGGAGCTCGCGCGCCGCGCGGAAGACGAAGATGGTGCGCTGGGGCGAGAGCGGCCGGCGCTGGCCGACCTCCGCCACCGCCACCGCCAGGCCCTCGTCGCCGAGCTTCCGCCCGTAGTGCTCGAGCGTCGCCAGGAGGCCGAGGTCGTCGAGCATGGCCGGGTAGAGCTCGAAGGTCAGCGTCCGCACCTGCTGGTGGATGGCGCCGAGGCGGCTCGCCACCGCGGCGATGCCCGGCTCGGCGCGCGTGGCGGCGAAGGTCTCGAGCTCGAGCTTCAAGGCCGGCAGGCTCTGGCCGATCGAGTCGTGCAGATCGCGGGCGAAGCGCCGGCGCTCCTTGTCCTCGGCGTCGATGAGCTCGCTCGCCAGGCGGCGCAGATCGGCCGTGAGGCGCGCGCGCTGGGTGATGTCGAGCGCGATGCCGCTGAGCCCGGCGATGTTGCCGCCGGCGTCGCGGATGGTCGCCAGCTCGAGCTCGAGCGACGCCTTGCCGATGCGCCCGCTGGCGCTGGCCGCCTCGCCCGACAGCGCGCGCCGCGCCGCCGCGGTGACCCCCGGCACGCCCTAGTAGAGCTCGAAGAGCGAGCGGCCGAGGAGCTCCGAGCCGTCGGGCGCCACCGCGTCGAGCGCGCGCCCGCGCGCCTCGGTGAGGACGCCGCGCGCGTCGGTCGCGAAGAGCGCGATGGGCGTCTGCGCCGTGAGCGTCGCGACGTGGCCCTCGGCGCGGCGGAGCTCGCCGAAGAGGCGCGCGTTCTCGAGCGACACCGCGGCCTGCGCCGCCAGGTGCTCGACCAGCGCCACGCGCTCGGGCCGGAAGGCGCCGGCCACCAGATCGTGCTCGAGGTAGAGCGCGCCGACCGCCTCGCGCCGCCGGACGATCGGCACGCACAGGACCGAGCGCGGGCGGCGCGCGACGATGTGGGCGTCGGCGCTGAAGCGACGATCGGCCGTGGCCTCGTCGAGCAGCACCGGGCGCAGCGTGCGCTGGGCGTAGCGCACGACCGACCAGGCC
Organism: Myxococcota bacterium; assembly: GCA_046351155.1. Classification (GTDB taxonomy): domain Bacteria; phylum Myxococcota_A; class UBA9042; order PHBI01; family PHBI01; genus JAXLYZ01. The sequence goes on along the minus strand of JAXLYZ010000092.1, from coordinate 9,056 downwards.
AGGACGCCGGGCGTGTCGGTGGCCACGACCTCGTCGGTGTGCGCGCCGCTCGCGGCGTCGAAGCCGGCGTGCACGGCCAGGCCGTCGCCGTCGCACAAGACGAGGTGGCCGCGCCGCGCGCCGGTGCTCTCGACCGTGACGCGCAGGAGCAGCGGCACCAGCCGGTCGAGCACGAGCTCGCCGGCGATGGCCTGCGAGGCGGCCGCGAGCGTCATCATGTCGAGGTCGCTGGCGGGCGCGCGCGGGGCTCGGGCCAGCTCGGCGAGGGCGGCCAGGTGCGGGTGCTGCGCCTCGAGCAGCCGCGCCTTGCCGCTGGCGCCCCAGCCGAGGTAGCCGCGGTGGGCCTTCCGCCAGTAGGCGCGCGCGCCGATCTCGACTGCCTGGTCGGCCAGGAAGCGCGCCGCCAGCTCGCAGCCGATGGCCTCCTCGTGCGCGAAGCCGCTCTCTCGCGCCGCGCGGATGGCGGCCTCGAAGAGCGGCAGCACGGCGCCGTGATCGCCGTCGAGGCGCGCGCGCTCGGCCGCCAGCAGGAGGTGCTTGGAGCGGAAGTTGTGCGGCGCGTGCGCGGCCAGGACCGCCAGGCGCGCCTCCTCGTCGACGAGCAGCGCGCGCATGCGCGGGCGCGCCTCGGGCGCGGCGCGCTCGACCAGGGCGGCCGCGGCGAGCGCGCCGAAGAAGCCGGCCCACGGCGCGAACGGCGAGGCCACGCTGCCGCGGTTGCGCACGTCGGCGATGCGCTCGGCCAGCTCCCAGGCGCCGGCCAGATCGCCGCCCAGGAAGCGCGCCTGGATGGCCAGGATCCAATAGTTGTAGATGGGCAGCCCGAACGGCTGCGCCGCGAGGCGCGCGGCGAAGGCGGCCTCGTCGAAGTCGGCGCCGCCGAGCCGCGCCACGTCGTCGGTCTCGCCGCGCAGCGCCATGACGAAGCGCTGGGCCGCGGTCAGCGCGTCGTCGACGTAGCGGAAGGCGACGTCGCGGCTCAGCGCCAGGCCGCGCTCGGCGTGGAGCAGCACCTCGCCCAGCGGGCGGCCCTGGGCGATGCGCCCGAAGGCGAGCTGCATGGCGTGGAGGCAGGTGGAGACGCGGTCGCCGGCCTCGACGGCCGCCTGGTAGCCGACGTGGCAGAGCTCGATGAGCTCCTTCGGCGGGCAGGTCCAGGCGTCGACGAGCACGCAGAAGTTGAGCACGCGGGCGCGCTCGGCGCCGAGCTCGGGGCGCTCGATGAGCGCGCGCGCCAGGCTCGAGAAGCGGCGGCCGTCGTCCAGCCGCCCGAGCGTCTCGGTGAGGAAGCCGGCGTAGTTGGCGGCGGCGTGCGGCGCGGCCTCGGACAGGCCGTGGGTCAGCGTGAGCGCCATCATCTCGCAGGCCGCGAGATCACGCAGCGGTCGGTTGAAGGCGAAGGCGATGGGCGCGAACGAGCGCAGCAGGCCGAGCAGCGCGCGCACCTCGGGGTCGGCGACCGGCGGCAACGCGGCCAGCTCCTCGATGGCGCGCGCGCCGAGCCGCAGCTCGACCTCGGCGTGGCGCGCCGCCACCAGCTCGGGCGGCGGCACGAGCGGCAGGCTCCGGCCGAAGAGGCCGAGGCACTGCACGGTGGCGATATAGCCGGTGGCGATGTCGACCCGCGCCAGCGACAGGTCGACGCGCTCGTGGAGGAGGCGCACGCGCTGGTGGCGCGACGCGGCGCGACCGAGCAGCTCGCCGAGCACGCGGTTGGCCGCGTCGTAGTCGCCCTGCGGCCAGGCGCAGCGGGCGCCGAGGAAGGCGAGCTCGAACATGGCGGCCGGGTGCTCGCGCCAGGCGGCCGGCCCGAGCAGCGCCACGCCGCTCGCGCAGTAGCTCGCGCCGGCGGCGAACGAGCCGGCGGCGTGCGCGGCGCGGGCCGCGACGATGCAGGCGCGCGCGGCCTGCTCGCGCTCGTGCGCGTCGACCACCAGGTCGGCGCAGAGCTTGATGTGATCGGCGATCTCGAAGGCGCGCGCCGGCTGCTCGAGCGAGGCCGGCTCGGCCAGGAGCGCCCGGCCGATGGCCAGGTGCATGGCGCGGCGCTCGTCGCTCGGCACGAGCTCGAGGGCGGCGTCGCGCACGCGTTCGTGGCTGAAGCGGAACGACGCGCCGACCGGCGTGAGGATGCCGTCCCGCGCCAGGGCCTGGAGCTGGTCGCGCAGCTCGGCCGGCGCGAGGCCAGCCAGCGCGGCCAGGCGCTCGAGGTCAGCGTGGGGGCCGAGGCAAGCGGCGAGGTGCGCCAGCGCCTGGAGCGGCTGGGGCACGCGGCGCAGGCGCTCGGCCACGAGCGCGGCGACGTCGGCCGAGGGGCCGTGGGCGCGGATGGCGTCGAGGTCGCAGCGCCAGGCCCAGCCCGCCGGGTCGAAGGCGATGTGGCCGCGCTCGACGAGCGAGTCGACGAACTGCAGCGCGAAGAACGGGTTGCCGTCGGTGCGCGCGTGCAGCGCCCGGCCAGCCCGTCCTCGCCGAGCGCCGGGTCGTCGGCGATGCTCGCGCGCTCGCCGGCCGGCCTCGGGTCCGCGCCCGCGAGGCCGAGCAGGTCGGCGACGAAGGCGCCGAGGCCGCTGGCGCTGAGCGGCGCCAGGCGGAGCTCGCTGACCGGGCCGGCGCGGCGCAGCTCGTCGAGGAGCGCCACGAGCCGCGGCGACGGCCCGGGCTCGCGCTCGCGGTAGGCCATGACGACGAGGCACGGGCACGGCGTCGGGTCGAGCACGAGGTGCTGCACCAGCGCCAGGCTGGCCTCGTCGGACCAGTGGACGTCGTCGAGGAACAGCACCACCGGCCGCTCGCGCGTCGCCACCACCGCGATGAGGCGCTGCACCGCCGCGTGCAGGCGGCCGCGCGCCTCGGCCGGCGGCAGCTCGGGCACGGGCGGCGTCTCGCCGATGATGAGCGCGAGATCGGGGCGAGCTCGCAGACGACGCGCGTGCGCTCCGAGCGCGTGGCCGAGCGCGTCCCGCAGCGCGGCGACGCTGCGCTCGCTGCCGGCGAGCAGCGACTGCACCAGGTCGCCCAGCAGCTGGCGCACGGCGCGGTAGGGCTCGTCCTGGCGCAGCGAGTCGTGCTCGCCGGTGGCCCACCACGCGCGCGGCGGCGCCAGCGCCTGCGCCAGCTCGCGGGCCAGCGCCGACTTGCCGATGCCGGGCGGCCCGGACAGCAGCACCACCTCGCTCGCCCCGGCCTGGCCCACGCGCTCGAACGCGCGCAGCACCTGGCCCTTCTCGCGCTCGCGCTCGTGGAGCCGCGTGGCGCGGCGCGGGCGGCTCGGCAGGTCGCGCTCCCCCAGCGCGAAGATAGCTGTCGCGCCGGTCCCGTCGCGGCGCGCGAGGCAGCGCTCGAGGTCGTAGAGGACGCCGTGGGCGCTCTGGTAGCGCTGCTCCCGCGACTTGGCGAGGAGCTTCATGGTGATGCTCGAGACCATCGGCGGCAGCTCGCGGCGGAGCTCGGACGGCGGCACCGGCTCGAGCGCCGCATGCACGTGCACCCAGGCCAGCGGGTCCGAGGCGCGCAGCGGCAGGCGCCCGGTGAGGAGCTGGTAGAGCGTGACGCCGAAGGCGTAGAGGTCCGAGCCCTCGTCGGGGGCGTGCGCCGTCCGGTAGAGGCGCTCGGGCGCGAGGTGGGCGGGGGACGGCGGCGGCGGCCCGCGCTCGGGGTCGCGTGACGGCGCGAGGCGCACCGCCTTGGTGACGGGGTCGGCGAGGATGTGGCTCGGGCGGAGGTCGCCGTGCACGACGCCGCGCCGGTGCAGATCGCGCAGCGCCACCGCGATGTTCCGGGCCACTTCCAGGAGGTCGCCCGTGTCGGTGAGCGCGCCGTGGAGGCTGTCGAGCGTCTGCATGGGGTCCCGCCGGGCGGCCGCCGGTCGCGCCGCGCGCCGCCGCGAGCGGGGCGGAGGGACGGGCGAGCGCGACGGCCTCGCCCTGGTTAGCCGCTCGGCGCGTCCGCGAAAATCCCCGCGCCATGGGATTCTGTATCACCTCCTCAGGGGATGCCGCGCGCGCTCCATCCCCGCTGGCGGCGACCAAGCGCTTGCGGTGCCCCGGTGAAGGTGCGATCGACTGCGCATGGCAGAGCCTCCCTCCAAGCTTGCGCCCCTCCCGCGGAAGGCCTCGGCCGGCGCCGGCGCCCCGATGAAGATCGGCGTGAAGGCCATCCGGTCCGCGCCCAAGGCCGCCCTGGCGCCAGCCGCCCCGAGCGCGCACGTGCACGGCGCGGGCTGCGGTCACGACCACGGCGACCACGCCGGCCATGACCACGGCGACCACGCCGGCCACGACCACGGCGACCACGCCGGTCACGATCACCCCGGCCACGACCACGCGCCGCGCAGCGAGCGGCCGCACGGCACGCGCCCGGCCGAGAGCGGCGGCGCCGCGGTGCAGGTCGACCTGGCCTTCCACCTGCCCGGCGAGAGCGATCACCTCGGCCGCTTCCAGAAGCTCGAGGAGGTGCTCGAGGCGCACCACGGCGTCATCGACGTCCACCTGCGCAAGGATGGCGACCACCCCGAGATCTGCATCCACTACGACTCGGGCAAGGTCGGCCTCGGCCAGGTGCTCTCGCTCGTGCGCACGCAGGGCGCCGAGGTCGCGAGCCGCTTCCAGGCCAAGAGCTGGTTCGTCATCGGCATGGCCGACCCGCAGGCGGCCGATCAGATCGAGGCCGCGCTCCTGAAGGTGCCGGGCGTCCTGCAGTCGTCGGTCGCCTACGGCGCCGAGCGCCTGGTGGTCGAGCTCGACACCCAGGTCGCCTCCGCGGCCGCGGTCGAGGACGCCGTGAAGCGCCTCGGCTACCGCCTCGAGCTCACCACCAGCGGGCACGCCTGCTCGCACCACAGCCACGGCGGCGGCCTCGCCCCGCGCCTCGAGATGCCGTTCGCGTTCCTGTCGGGCGCGCTCTTGCTGACGGGCTTCCTCCTCGAGCGCCTCACCTCGCTCTCGCCCATGCTCTCGACCGTCCTCTACGCCTCGGCGCTGGTGGTCGGCGGCTTCTTCCCGGCGCAGTCGGCGCTCCGCTCGCTGCGCCAGACGCGCCTCGACATCGAGTCGCTGATGGTGCTCGCCGCCATCGGCGCCGGCGCGCTCGGCGCCTGGCTCGAGGGCGCCTTCCTGCTGTTCCTGTTCTCGCTCGGCCACGCCTTCGAGCACCGCGCGCTCGAGCGCGCCCGCCGCGCCATCGAGGCGCTCGGCCGCCTGCGCCCCGAGGTGGCGCGCGTGGTGATGCCCGACGGCTCCGTGGTCGAGACCCCGGTGAACCTGGTCGAGCGCGGCGCCAAGGTGCTGGTGCGACCCGGCGATCGCGTGCCGCTCGACGGCAAGGTGCTCGAAGGCCACAGCGCCATCGATCAGGCGGCGGTCACCGGCGAGTCGGCCCCCGTCCCCAAGGGCCCGGGCGACGACGTCTTCACCGGCACCATCAACTCCGAAAGCGCCTTGACCATCGAGGTCACCAAGCGCTCGAGCGAGTCGGTGCTGGCGCGCGTCGTCGACATGGTGGCCGAGGCCGAGGCCCAGAAGGGCCCGGTGCAGCGCTTCGCGCACCGCCTCGAGCGCCGCTTCGTGCCCATCGTGGTGGCCGTCGTCGTGCTCTTCCCCATCATCTTGATCATCGGCGGCATGCCGGTGAAGGACGCCGTCCTGCGCGCGCTGAACGTGCTGGTCGCGGCCTCGCCGTGCGCGCTGGCCATCGCCACCCCGGCCGCCGTGCTGTCGGCGGTGGCGCGCGCCGCGCGCTCGGGCGTGCTCATCAAGGGCGGCGCCTACCTCGAGGCGCTCGGCAAGGTGACCTCGGTCGCCTTCGACAAGACCGGCACCCTCACGGCCGGCAAGTGCCGCGTGGTCTCGGTCGAGGCCCACGAGGCCACCCACGAGAGCGAGCTCATCGGCAGCGCCGCAGCCCTCGAGGCGCAGTCGCTCCACCCGCTGGCGCTGGCCGTGGCCGATCTCGCCAAGGCGCGCGGCCTCGGCCTGGCCACCGTCAGCGGCATGACCGCGGTGCACGGGCGCGGCCTGCGCGGCGACCTCGGCGGCCATCCCATCGCCGTCGGCAGCCTCGCGCTCTTCGATGGCATCGCCGTCCCGGCCGGCATCTCGGCCTCGGTCGATCGCATGGAGACGGCCGGCCAGACCACCATGGTCGTGCGCCACGGCGAGCGCTTCCTCGGCGTCCTCGGCGTGGCCGACACGCCGCGCCCGGGCGCCCGCGCCGTGCTCGACGACCTCCGCAGCCTGGGCATCGAGCGCACCGTCATGCTGTCGGGCGACAACCTGCGCGCCGCGCGCACCGTGGCCGCCGAGGTGGGCATCACCGATCCGCGCGCGCCGCTCATGCCGGCCGGCAAGGTCGAGGCGCTGAAGGAGCTCGGCAAGCGCGGCGGCGTGGCCATGGTGGGCGACGGCGTCAACGACGCGCCCGCGCTTGGCGGCGGCCACGGTCGGCGTGGCCATGGGGTGGCGCCGGCTCCGACGTCGCCATGGAGACGGCCGACGTCGTGCTCATGGCCGACGATCTCAAGAAGCTGCCGTTCACGTTCCGGCTGGCGCGCCACGCGCGCGGCATCATCCGCCAGAAACCTGGTCGCGGGCGCTGGGCGTCTCGGCCGCGCTGGTGGTGGCCGCGCTCTTCGGCTGGACGCAGATCAGCGAGGCCGTGGTCCTGCACGAGGGCTCGACCGTGGCGGTGGTCCTGAACGGGCTCCGCATCCTCTGGTTCCGCCGCGACGAGTAGGCGACGTCAGGCAGGGCGATCAGCACGACCTTGCGCGCGCCGGCCACGACCTCGACGTCCCGGGCCACGCCGTTCACGACCAGCCGATGCGCGCCCGGCGCGACCGCACCGCGCGCGGTGACGACGCGCTCGGGCAGGAGGCGCCAGGCGCGCGTGTCCGGGGTGTCCTGGCTGGCGAAGGTGGCGCCGACCAGCGAGCCGAGGAAGCCCGAGCCGGTGCCGCGCGCGCCGGCCTGCTCCGACGCCATGCGCAGCGTGTCGCGCGCGACGGCCGCGCGCAGGAGCTGCGGCTCGACGCGCGTGAAGGCGAGCCGGGCGCTGGCGGCGAGGTCGGCCACCAGCGCGGGCGCGAGCGGCTGATCATCGAGCGTCAGCGCGACCTCGGTGGCGCGCCCGGCGGTGAGCCCGAGCACGCGCAGCGTGCGCTTCTCGTCGCCCGGGTGCACCGGCTGCCCCGTCCGCTGCAGCGCGTCGACGCGTCCGAGCGAGGACACGCCGCGCGCCGGCACGCGCCCGGCCATGACGATCACCACGAGCTCGCCGGTCGTCGCGGTCGCCTCCACCGAGCCTGACGCACCGGCCGAGGCGTCCTCGTCGACCACGGCCGCGAGCCAGCGCCCGAGCGCGGTGGCGCCGGCCGGGACGGCGTCGCCGCCCGCGCCCGCCGACGCCGTCGTCGTCGTCTCGTAATAGCGCTCGAGCAGGCGGAAGCGCCGCGCCTCGACGCGCGCGCCGGCGAGGTCGCCCGCGGCCAGGCGGCACGCCATGCCGAGGCCGTTCAGCGCGAGCTTCTCGAAGGCCGGCGGGCGGTACTTGCCGGCCGCCTCGGACAAGAGCGCGGCCGCCAGCTTGCCGTCGATGTCGCGATCGAGGTCGAGCACCTCGAGGGCCGGGTCGGCCTCGGCCAGGTCGCGGGCCGCGCCGGTCAAGTCGCCGGTGTGCAGCCGCAGCACGGCGCGCTCGAGCTGGAGCAGGATCTGCGTCGCCGGGTCGGCCGTCGCGAGGCGCTTGTCGACGGTGCTCAGGGCCGCCTCGGGTCGCCCGTCGGCCAGCGCCTTCTCGGCGCTCTCGACGCCGTAGGGCGCCGTGGCGCACCCGGCGAGCAGCGCCGCCACGCCGAGCGCGACGGCTAGCGTCCGGGGCGCAACCTGCCGTTGCTCGGTCACCACGCCACCAGCGCCTTGGTGACGTCGGAGCTGCGCATCCACGCGATGCGCCCGGTCTCGACCTCGAGCACCTGCATGAACAGCGAGTACTGCACACGCCGCATGTTGCTCGTGCGCTCGGCGACGTCCTGCACCTTGCCGGTGACGACGTACTGGGCGCCGAGCTGGTGGCCCCAGCGCGCCGCGAAGCGCGGGTCGAAGGCGTCGGTCTGCTGGTTCTGGAGGTCGGCCAGGATCTCGGCGCGCCGCTCGTTCGACACCACCGCGAACACGCCGTCGTGGACCAGCTGGTCCTCGAAGCGCGCGAGCAGCGTCTCGAGCTGGCCCTCGATGTGCTCGCTGCTGTCGTTCTTCATGGGCAGGATGGCGATGGTCGCCTGCCCGCTGCCGCCGCGCGCGCCCTGATAGAACTTGGACCTCACGAGATCGGTCGCGGTCTCCATGAAGACCCGCTCGAGGTCCTTCCGATCGAGCCCGGTCGACATCGCCGGGTCGTCGATGCCCTCGACGTCCGTGTCGCGGACGTACCCCGCCGTCCCGCTCCCGCACGCCGACGCCAGACAAGCCAACACCACTGCACCTACGATGCGCATCGCCAACCCTCCCGAGACCTGCGTGAGCCAGTCGACGCACGTGTCGACGGCCGCCTGGACCGGGGCCCGTGACGGTCGACCCGAGGCCGAATTCACGGCTCGGGAATTTTTCTCCACTCTCGCCGAAGCTGGTCTATAGGAGCGCCCATGACCGTACTCCGCGCCATCCTCATCGTCCTGCACATCGTCAGCGCCGCCCTCTGGCTCGGGCCCACGCTCGGCGTCTCGAAGAACCTCAAGAGCTCGCTCGCCGCCGGCCGCGAGTCGTTCGCGCTGGCGGTCGCCGACTTCCGCTACCGCGGCTTCCTGGCGTTCCTCGGCGGCACCGGCTCGCTCGTCACCGGCCTGGCGCTCATCTTCGGCTTCCTCGGCGGCATGAAGGGCGCGCCGATCCCCATCCACATCGCGCTCGGCCTGACGCTCCTCGCCATCGTCAACAGCTTCGCCTTCAACCCCATCGAGAAGGCGCTGAAGCAGGCCGCCGAGCGCTACGACGACGCCAGCATCGCGGCCGCCAGGGCCGCCATCAAGCGCTCGAGCATGCACACCCACATCACCCACACGC
>JAXLYZ010000091.1:0-20758 GCA_046351155.1 Myxococcota bacterium | reverse complement strand
GTGTCGCGCGCGAGCACGGAGGCCGGGGCCGCCGCGCGTCCGAGTCGCGCGACGTAGTCGCTGGTCGGGTACATCGGCAAGGTGGTCGACACGCCGTCCTGCCACCGGACGGTGACCGTCGCCAGGTCGCCGTCGCGGTCGGTGACGTGAACGGTGCGGACCGCGACGTAGGGGACCGGTCGGTCGTGGTTGGTCACCGGGCCCACGTCGAGCGTGCCGCAGTCGGCGATGACCGGCGCGACGCCATCGTAGGTCAGCGGATCCCGGCCCTGCTCGATCTCCTGGGGGTCGCTCACGCCGTCGCCGTCGCTGTCCGCGAGCCACGGATTCGTGCCGCGCAGGAGCTCGTCCTTGTCGCCGAGCGTGTCATGGTCGCTGTCGGCGGACGCCGGGTTGGGGACCACGTGAGCGGCGGGCCGACCGGCCACCCTCACGTCCCAACCCACGCGCATCTCCCACCAGTCGGAGAGGCCGTCGCCATCCGAGTCGGTGGCGCTGTCCTTGGTGCCGCGCGCGAACTCCTCGGGTGCCGGCACGCCGTCGCGATCCTCGTCCTCCATCAACATCAGGGCGACGCGATCCCCCGGCAGGAGGCGCACGCCCTCCAGCTGGTCGGCGAACTCGAAGACGCCGCTCCGGCGCGCGACGAGCGCGTACCAGCCGCGCCGGATGAGGCGTGGCCCGGGAGCGAGGTCGCTCGGATAGGGCAGCGGGTCGCCGAGCTCGGGTGCCGCGTCGCTGTAGAGCTCGGTGGACACGTCGCCGATCTTGTAGATGTAGGCCTGCGCACCCTGCGGGTCGGCGACCGGGTCGGCGTTCCAGGCGATGCCGGCCAGGTCGAGCACCGACGACAGGCTCCGCCCGATGGGGGTGCCGTTCGCGTCGCGGTAGACCTGCGCGGCCACGGCGTAGCTCTGGTGAGTCGTGCCGAAGTCGATGTCGACGGTGGCGGTCCGGTCGCGCACGTCGGCCTCGATGAACGTGTAGCTCGCGTCGCCCGCGGTGGTGATCTCGTAGTGCACCGGCATCAGCACGATCTGGGAGGGGCTCGCCATGAGCGCGAGCACCCGGTCGCCGGCGATGTCGTCGGCTACGAGCTGCACCGGGACGACCTCGTCGCGGCCGAGCACGAGCTCCGCCCCGGCGTCTTTCGGGTGCAACGCGGCGACCGGCCGCAAGAGCCCGCCGAAGGGGGCGTCGCGGAAGGCGACCAGCACCGAGAGGTCGCTCACCTTGCACGGGACGAGGCCGACGTTGACGATGTCGACGCTGATCACGATGCGCCCCGACTCGACCGTGATCGCGTGCTCCTCGACGTCGCTCTTGGTCGTCTCCGCGATCTGCTCGAACGACGTCGACAGGGTGCCGCTCAGCGACAGCTCGCTCGCGATCGTCGAGGTGATGCCGATGCCCGCCTCCAAGGCGGCGTGGATGCCGACCTGTCCGCCGAGGTGGTCGAGGTCGACGCCGGCGCCGCGCGTCGCGCCCTCCTTGACCGAGCCGTCGATCCACGTCTCGACCACCGACTCGAGGCTGTTGTGGGTGACGAACGAGGAGCCCGCGCCCCACGACAGCTCCGTGCCGCGCACGGAGGAATGCCCGCTCGCGCCGGTCTCGACCACGTCGAGCCACAGCCCGATGGTCGAGCCGGCGCTCGGCTGCACGCGCAGGATCGGCAGCTCCGCGATGACCGTGCTGCGCGTGGGCGTCGCGGCCTCGTCCCAGTCCCAGACGCCGTCGCCGTCGGTGTCGCCTTGCAGCGGGTTGGTCGCCTCGGCCCCCGGGACGAGCGGGCCGTCGGGGTCGGCCGGGTCGTGCTCGAGCTTCAGCTCGGCGCCGTCGAACAAGGTCACGTCGGGTGCGCCCGACGGGTCCGGGTCCTTGCCGCGCGCGTCGTCGTCGGAGTCGACCGTGGCCGGGCTCGTGCCCCAGCGCTCGACCTCGTCGCGGTCGGAGAGGCCGTCGCCGTCGGTGTCGGTGGCGTTCGGATCGGAGCCGACCATGCGCTCGACGCCGTCGGACAGGTCGTCGCCGTCGCTGTCGGCGTCGTCGGGATCGGACGTCACGAAGCGCGCCACGAGCCCCTGGTCGCGGCCCGAGCTGTTGACGCGGATGGTCCAGCCCGCCAGCTCGTCGACGTCGGCGAGCCCGTCGCCGTCGCTGTCGATCTTCGGATCGAGCGCCGCGACCTGGCGCGCGACCTCGCCGGACAGGCCGTCGCGACCGTCGGTCGGCGCGATGGGCGGGTCGGTGCTCGCGGGCGCGTCCTTGCACGCCGCCTGGGGCAAAGCCAGCGCAAGCACGTAGAAAGCGGTGATCCGGTTCCCCATGGCGGTCCTCAGCGTGATCAGTCTGCTCCAGACGCTACGCTCCCGCCCCTGGTGAGCGCAACCGCTCAGCGCCGCCTGGCACGATGGGTCAACGACCACCCGGCGCCGTCGGGACCGGCGCGCGGCGGCGAGCGAGGTCGCGGCGGCTGCCGTGGCACGTCCGGTCAAGGCCGGCGGTCGGCCCCGCGACCCGTCACCACCGCCGCGGCCGGGTGCCCGGGCGAGGCGCGGGCCATCCAGGCCCATCGGCACCGCGCCCTTCCCGCGACGAAGCCGACGTGCGACGAGTGGGCGGCCGCGGGCGCGGCGGGAGATCGACAGCCATGGCGGGACAGGTCGGCGTCTTCGACATCTTCAAGATCGGCATCGGCCCCTCGAGCTCGCACACGGTCGGTCCCATGCGCGCGGCGCGCCGCTTCGTCGGCGAGCTCGCCGCCTGCGGGCTCCTCCAGCGCGCGGCGCGCGTCGAGACGTCCCTCTACGGCTCGCTCGGCGCCACCGGCCGCGGCCACGGCACCGACGTCGCGGTGATGCTCGGGCTCGCCGGCCACGAGCCCGACCGCGTCGACCCCGACGTCATCCCGGCCCACCTGGCCGCGGTCGCGGCGAGCGGCGCACTGACCTTGTGCGACGGCCCGAGCATCGGCTTCGATCGCGAGGCCGACATCCGCTTCGAGCGCAAGGTGCGCCTGCCCATCCACTCGAACGGCATGCGCTTCACCGCCTACGACGCCAGCGCGGCGACCCTCCTCGAGCGCGTCTACTTCTCCATCGGCGGCGGCTTCATCGTCGACGCCGAGGGCCGGCCGCTGGCGAGCGCGAGCGCCGACGGGGTGAAGAAGGACGCGCCCATCCCCTACCCGTTCGCGTCGGGCGACGAGCTGCTCGCGCAGTGCCAGGCGAGCGGCCTGTCGGTGAGCACGCTCATGCTCGCCAACGAGAGCGCGTCGCGCCCCGAGGCCGAGGTGCGGTCCGGCATCCTGCACCTGGCCGACGTCATGGAGGCCTGCGTGAAGCGCGGCTGCGAGCGCGAGGGCATCCTGCCCGGCAAGCTCGCCGTGCGCCGCCGGGCGGCGCTCATGCGGCGCCAGCTCGAGGCCGACCCGTCGCGCCGGATCGGCGCCATGACCGACCCGCTCGGCGTCATCGACTGGGTCGACCTCTTCGCGCTGGCCGTGAACGAGGAGAACGCCGCCGGCGGCCGCGTCGTCACCGCGCCCACCAACGGCGCGGCCGGCATCGTCCCGGCCGTGCTCCTCTACTACGTCCGCTTCCTCCTCCGCGGCGCGCAGAACCAGCCCGGCGTCCCCGACGATGTGCGCGCGGACGGCGTCGTGCGCTTCCTGCTGACGGCCGCCGCCATCGGGTCCTTGTACCAGCGCAACGCGTCCATCAGCGGCGCCGAGGTCGGCTGCCAGGGCGAGGTCGGCGTGGCCTGCTCGATGGCCGCGGCTGGGCTCGCCGAGGTCATGGGCGGCACGCCCGAGCAGGTCGAGAACGCGGCCGAGATCGGCATGGAGCACAACCTCGGCCTCACCTGCGATCCCATCGGCGGTCTCGTGCAGGTGCCCTGCATCGAGCGGAACGCCATGGGCGCGGTGAAGGCCATCAACGCCGCCCGCCTGGCCATGTCGGGCGACGGCAGCCACAAGGTGAGCCTCGACAAGGTCATCCGCACCATGCGCGCCACCGGCCGCGACATGAACACCAAGTACAAGGAGACGTCGCAGGGCGGCCTCGCGGTGAACATCCCCGAGTGCTGAAGGAGCGCGGCGACGCGCTCAACCGCCGTCGGAGGCGCCGCCCTGGCGCAGCGCCACCTGCAGGCGGGCGGTGGCGAGGAAGAAGAAGATGACGCCCAGCGTCGCCAGCAGGAAGACGTACACCACGACGTCGGGCGACGCGGCGCCGACCACGGCCACGACGTAGAGGATGGTCGCGGTCAGGCCGAACACGACAGCCATGCGCGCGCGGAAGGCGACGCCCGGCTGCCCGAGCTCGACGGCGCGACGTCCGACCGACATCAGGAACGCCCAGCCGCAGGCGACCGTCGCCACGCGCGACGCGATGAGGCAGACATCGAGGAACGCGCCGAGGGCGGCGACGGCCCGCGAGCCCGGGTCGAGCCCGAGCAGGACGGGCGCACCGAGGAACGCGGCCGCCGAGGTCGCGAGCGCCGCCCATGCCGCGCGCCGCGCGACCTCCGCCGCGTCGCCGGCCGGCTGGCCGAGCCGCCGCCAGCGCCCGAGATCGATCAGCACCAGCCCGCAGCAGCAGGCGTAGGTCGCGAGCGCGAGCAGCGTGACGGTCGCGGCACCCCTCCGCTCGAGGACCATGAAGGGCACCCAGGTCAGATACCAGACGAGCACGACGAGGCGGATGCGATCGAGCACGGCGAGGGCGACGCGCGGGGCCTCGGTGCGGGCGGACGGCTCGACGGCGGCGTCGGTCATCGCGTCACGCACCCGCCGGGGCCGCGCGATCGGCCACCGCCATGGCGTGCTGCACCCAGCTCCACAGCCAGCGCCGCGTGAGCGCCTGGTTGACGACCACGAAGGCGCAGTGGCCGCCCTTCTGGCAGCGCAGGAGGTGGCGCTGGAAGAGCCCGAGCGGCGCGCGCGCGGCGCCGAGGCGCGGCCCGAGCGCGGCGGCGTAGGCGTCGAACTGGGCGCGACCGACGACCGGATCGTCCTCGGCCATGACGATGGTCGAGAGCGCGACGGCCTCGACCAGGCGCTCGTCGGGCAGCGCCTCGAAGCCGAACGGGTGGGTCGCCAGCGCCGGGTGCACGTCGACGCCGCGCTCGGCGTAGTAGGCGCGCGTGTCCCACACGGCGTGGTTCACGCCGTCGAGGCCGCGCAGACGCGCCAGCTGATCGAAGAAGTGGCCGAAGGCGGTGGCGATGCCGCCGAGCGTCGCGGCCACGTCGATGGGCGGGCACACCGCCAGCGCGCCGCGCACGCGCAGCATCGAGCTCGCCGCGCGCGACGACACGAAGTCGACCTTCCGGCGCGTGGCGTCGCTCGCGGCCGCCAGCGTCTCCATGGCGCGCAGCACCGTGCGCGCGCCGCCGCTGTAGCCGATGAGGTACACGTCGCGCACGTGCTCGGGCACGGCGTCGGCCAGCTGCTCGAGGACGCCCACCACGTCGGCGCCCTCGAAGCGCCCGAACGAGTAGCGCACCGGCTGCGCGCCGCCGCGCATGCCGTGGCGCCGCGTGTCGCCGTGGTCGCGCATGTCGAGCGTCAGCACCGAGCCGCCCATCTCGGCGCAGGCGGCCAGCGTGTCGCGCACGTAGTGCTGCTCGACCGAGTCGAAGAAGCCGGGCACCACCACGAAGAGCGGCGCCTTGAGCCCGCGCTTGTCGTAGCGCCGCGGCGCCAGCAGGCCGTGCAGCTGGAAGCGCTCGTGGCTCGCCGGACCGTGCGCGCCCGGCAGCGGCGGCGGCGGCTCGACGTCGGGCAGCACCGGCAGGTCGAACCACACGTCCTTCACGCTCGGCTCGCGCGCGTTGCCGATGCCGCCGGCCAGCCCCGGCGACAGCAGCGCGTCGCGCGGCGGCGTCACCGGCGCGTTGGTGAAGGCCTCCTTCAGCGCGCGCGTGAGCGCATCCAGCATGCCGCGCTCGGGCGGCCAGAAGCTGCAGCGCGAGTAGTCGCTCGGGCTCGCGCCGTGCGGCGCGGCGGGCGCGGCCTGGGCGGCGGCGGGCGCGATGGGGTGGACGACGGCGTTCATGCGGCCCCCTGCGGCTCGACCTTCACGCGCGTCGGCGAGCCCATCATCGGCTCGCCGGGCGGGAACTGATCGAGCACCTTCTGGCCCATGTCGTGGGCGAACACCTGCTGCGTCACGGTGAAGCCGTCGAGGCCGCCGAGCGTGACCGTGCCCTCCTTCGAAAGCTCGGCCACCAGCGCGTGCAGGTCGTCGGGCGGCGTGGCGCTGCCGTTCTCGGGCCGCGACCACGGCGTCAGCACCGCCAGGTTCGGCAGCAGGCTCGCCAGCTGCCCCGGCCGCGCCGTCAGCCACAGCATGGTGCGCGAGCTCCGCAGCGCGCGCGGCAGCGTCGCCGCGGCGAGGCCGATGAGCGCCAGCAAGAGCAGGAGGACGGTGCCGAGGGCGCCCGAGCCGGTGGCCAGCGCGACCACCACCAGCACCACCACGAGCCCGCCGGCGAGGGCGAGCGCGAGGGCGAGGCGGTGCGCGTCGATGGGCCGAGCCCCGCGGTAGTAGCGCACCTCGGGCACCTCGCCCGCGGCGCGGACGAAGCCCGGCTGCCCGGACGAGTCGACCTGGCTGGGTTCCTGGAGCATCGCGTCCTCCCCCTTGCGGCAGACGAAGACGACGGCGTCGGCGCCGTGTCGTGCATGGTGGCTCGGTCCCCTCGAGCGCAGCGCCACGGTACTCCGCCGCCGCGCGCTCGACAACCACAAGGCCGGCCCTCGCGCGCGGCGCATCGACTCCGAGCCGTCGACGGATCGCTCGCCTCACTCGCGCGCGGCCGCCGAGGCCGAAAACGATGGCCAGGCGCGGCACCGTCCCGCATAACCGCGGGACGGCGCCCGGCCGACCACCCAGGAGCCCCGCATGCACTTCGAGCTCATCTTCGCCGCCATGCTCGCGGTCGCGACCGCCGTCGCGGTGGTGGCGCGCCGCCTCGATCTGCCGTTCACGGTGGCGCTGGTGCTGGCCGGCCTCGTGCTGGGCGTCGTCCGGCCCTTCGAGGCGCCGCACCTCACCAAGGACCTCCTCTACGCGGTGTTCCTGCCCGGGCTCCTCTTCGAGGCGTCCTACCACCTGCCGTGGCAGGCGTTCCGCGCCAACAAGCTGGCCATCCTCTCGCTGGCCCTCCCCGGCCTGGTCGTGGCCGTCGCGCTGACCGCGCTCCTCCTGGCCCCGGCCGTCGTCCTGTTCGGGCTCGAGCCCGAGTTCCTGCTGGTGCACGCGCTCGTCTTCGGCGCGCTCATCGCCGCCACCGACCCCATCGCCGTGAGCGCCCTCTTCAAGTCGATGGGCGCGCCCAAGCGCCTGCTCGTGCTCATCGAGGGCGAGAGCCTCATCAACGACGGCGCCGCCGTCGTCGTGTTCGCGCTGGCGGTCCAGATCGCCACCGGCGGCACCGTCACCGTCGGCTACGCCGTCGGCCAGTTCGCGCTCATCGGCGCGCTCAGCGTCCTCATCGGCGGCGTCACCGGCATGGCGGTGTCGCTGGCGACGCGCCGCATCGACGACCCGCTCATCGAGATCACCCTGACCACCATCGCCGCCTACGGCTCGTTCGCCGTCGCCGAGCACTTCGGCTACTCGGGCGTCATCGCCTGCGTCGTGGCCGGCATCATCTGCGGCAACTACGGCGCGCGCGTCGGCATGTCGGCGACGACGCGCATCGCCGTCGAGTCGTTCTGGGAGTACGTCGCCTTCGTCTTCAACTCGTTCGTCTTCCTGCTCATCGGCCTCGAGGTGTCGCTGGCCGAGCTGGCGCGCTCGTGGCTGGCCATCCTCGTGGCCTTCGCCGCCGTGCTGCTGGCGCGCGCGCTGGTCGTCGCGGCGGCGACCTTCCTCTTCCGTCGCACGCGCGAGCGCATCCCCTGGTCGTGGGCCGCTGTCCTCACCTGGGGTGGGCTGCGCGGCGCGCTGTCGATGGTGCTGGTGCTCGGCCTGGCCACCGATTTCCCCCACCGCAGCTTCCTCGTCACCATCACCTTCGGCGTGGTGCTGCTGACCATCCTGGTGCAGGGCCTCAGCATGGCGCCGCTCCTCCGCCGCCTCGGCGTCGTGCAGCCCACCCGGCGCCACGTCGCCTACGATCTCGCCCAGGGACGCCTGCGCGCGGCGCACGCGGCGCTGCGCGAGCTCGAGACGCTGGGCGCCGAGCGCCGCGTCGCGCCCGAGCTCTTGAGCGACGCCCGCGCCGACTACGAGCGTCGCATCGCGGCGGCCGAGCGCGACCTCGAGCGCCTGCGCCCCGAGCTCGGGAGCCTGCGCGCCGAAGAGCAGCACGCGCTGGCGCGCCACATGCTCATGATCGAGAAGGCGGCCGTCCACGACGCCGCCCGCGACGGCTTCATCGAGCGCGACGCCGCCGGCCACATCGTGGGCGACATCGACGTGCGACTGCACGCGCTGGAGTCGTCGCGCGAGCGGACGGCGCACGACGAGGCGGGCAAGCCGTGACGCGCAAGCGCATCCGACCGAACGACGACCGTGGCCCGGCGCCCGCGCCGAGCGCCGAGCCGGCGCCGGCGCCGACGACGCCCGCGCACACCGGCCTGCGCCACCCGCTGCACGCCACGCGGGCGCGCCTGTGCCGCATCCTCGGCGTACCGCCCGAGAGCCGCGAGGCCGTGGTCGCCGGCCTGCTCGACCGCCACGGACGCGAGGCCGGCGCCTACTGGCTCCAGCTCGCGCTGGCCATCGGCATCGCCACCTTCGGCCTCATCGCCAGCTCGACCGGCGTCGTCATCGGCGCCATGTTGGTCTCGCCGCTGATGGGACCGATCATCGATCTCGGCATGGGCCTGACGACCGGCTCGGCGTTCCTGACGCTGCGCGCGGTGATCCGCATCGTCGCGAGCGTGGCCCTGGTGGTGGTGGGCGCGGCGCTCCTGCAGTCGATGGTGCCGTTCACCGTCGTGACGCCCGAGATCGCGGCGCGCACCTCGCCGACGCTGCTCGACTTCTTCGTGGCCTTCGCCTGCGCGCTGGCGGGCGCCTTCGCCGCCATCCGCCAGGGCCTGGAGACGACCTCGACGGCGGCCGGCGTCGCCATCGGCATCGCGCTGGCCCCGCCGCTGTGCGTGGTGGGCATCGGCATCGCCATGGGCGACGCGGCCGTGGCCGGCGGCGCCGCGCTGCTCTTCACCGCCAACTTCGTGGCCATCGTCTCGGTGTCGGCCCTGCTCTTCCTCGTCCTCGGCTTCGACGAGGTCGCCGTGCGCGAGCTCGAGGTGCGCGCGCTGCCCCCCGGCGCGCGCCTCTCGCGCGCCGTCGAGTTCATCTGGCGCTTCCTCGGCACGCGCTCGGGCATCGTCCTGCGCATCGTGCTGCCGCTGGCCTTCCTGGCGGCCGCGGCCGTGCCGCTGAGCCGCGCGCTGAGCCAGGTCGGCTGGCAGATCCGCACGCGCGCCGAGGTCGAGGCCGTCATCGCGCGCGAGACCTCGTCGCTCGCCACGGTGCAGACGCAGCTCGCGGTCGAGCGCGGTCACGTCTCGATCCGCCTGGTCGTCCTCGGCTCGGCCACGATGGCGGCGACGCTGCGCCAGACCCTCGAGGAGCACCTGAGCCCCGAGGTGCGCGCGGTGAGCGCCATCGAGGTGGTGGCGGTGCCGGACGCCGCGGCGCTGGCGGCGGTCTCCGCGCGCGTCGCGGTGGCGACGGCGCCGCCGCCCGATCCGCTGCCGGCGCCGACGCCGGCGGCCCGGCTGGCCGGTGACGAGCTGGCCGGCGCGCTCGCCGCCGAGGGGCCGAGCAGCGCCGGCGCCATCACGGCGTGGACCTCGAGCTGGCACGGCGACGACGGGCTGGCCGTCACGGTGACCCACGCCGGCTCGCCGGTCGGCGTCGCGCGCGAGCTCATCGAGCGCGCGCTGGCGATGCGCCTCGGGGTGCCGGTTCGCCTCTCGGAGTCGTCGCCGCCGCCGGCCGCCGACGCCGCGCGCGCCGACGGCCTGGGCTGGATCCCGGCGCTGGCGCACGCGCTGGCGTTCAGCGCGGGCGCGCCCGGCTGGGTCACCTGCGTCGAGGTGCCCGACCTCGCCGCGCCGACGCCCGAGCCCGCGCCCGCGCCCGAGCCCGAGCCCGAGCCCGAGCCCGAGCCCGGGCCCGAGCCCCAGCCCGAGCCCCAGCCCGAGTCCGAGCCATCGCCCGACGCGGACGCGCTCGAGCCGACCGAGGACGCGGCCCCGACCGTCATCGAGGCCAGCCCCGACGACGTCATCGCGCGTCGCACGGCCGACCTCGTGCGCGCGCTCGCCGCGCCGGCCGGGGCGACGGCGCAGCTCGTGGTCGGGGGCGATCGCTGGCGCGTCGAGGTCGCGCGCGGCGCTTGCCCGCCACCGCCCGCGCCCGAGCCAGCGCCCTGACGCGCCCCGATCGGCGCGGCGCTACGGCGCCTCGGGCGGGAGCGGCTGCGGATCGGCCATGAAGTCGGGATCGGCGCGCAGCACGCGCGCGCGAGCCCGCGCCCGCTCGCGCGTCGGCGCGGTGGCGACGACGCGCCCGGCGACGAACACCGCCCAGCGGTCCTCGTGGCGGGCGATCCTGAGCGTCGGCTGCGCACGTCCTCCGGGCGGCGCGAACGCCGCGACCGTGGGCGCGGCGTCGATGGGATCGACGCGCTCGAGCTCGCCCCCCTGGTCGATGACCAGCACCGGCACGCGACGTTCGCGTCCGATCTCGCGCGCCTTCGCGACGGCGGCGTCCTGCTCGGTGAAGACGCGGATGTGGGTCGGCCCGCCGAGCTGCCCGACGAGCCACAGCGCGTAGCGGCCCTGCACCACCAGCGGCGCCTTGGGGCCGTCGAGAGGGAGAACCCCGCTGCGCGCATCGTCGGCCACCCGCCAGGCGGTAGCCTCGGCGCGGTCGAGCGGGGCGGCGCTCTGATGGGCCAGCCAGCGCGCGATCGAGCGGACGCGCTCGCGCGTCCCACCATCGCCCACCGTCGCGCCGCGCACCAACGTGGATGCCGTCATCATGGGTATCTCCTTTTGTCAAAAGGACGCCGACGCCCCGGGCTTGCGTCCGGAGTCGAGCTCGTCCTGGGTGACCACTGTCGTGCACGCCGCACCTGCCACGCGCACGACCCGTCCCGGGCCTTGCGCCGGGCGGGCTGGCGACACACGAGCCGATCCCGCTCGGCGTCGTCCGTTCGGGAAGCGAGCGCCCGCGAGAGCGCCTTTCCCGATGCAGCATCTTACCCGCGGCGCGCCCTCCGGGCAAGGCGCGGGGCCATTTTTGGAATCTCGCCGCCGCGCCGACGGCGCGCGTGCACCTCCACCGATCGGGTCCCAGCGCGCTCCGCAGGCCGACGCGACGCGACCCACCGACCAATTGACATAAGCCGCGCGCGCGCGGATTTCATATGATATTCCGACGACATCCGGCCGCGGACGCGCCTCACCGCGGCGCGCTCGCGCGATGCAGCGCGCAGCGGAATCCGACGCGCGACAGGTCGGCCGTCGACTTGCACGTGTCGGCCACGCACAGCCGCTGCCGATAGCTGACACCCTCGGCCGGGATGGCGTTGCCCGGCCGCCGCAGCGGCCAGCCGCGCACCGCGCGCGCGTCGGGGTCGGCGGCCGCGTCCGGCGTCGCCGCCGTCCACACGTCGCGCGTCCACTCCTGCGCGTTGGCGAGCAGGTCGTCGATGCCCGGCTCGCCCGGCGTGCGGTCCTGCTTCGAGGTCCCGACCGCCGCCACCGGCACGCGACCGCGCGCGAGGAAGTGGACGGTGCGGGCGTCGAGCGCCGAGTCGCCCCACGGGAACGGACGCAGCTCGGGGCCGCGCGCCGCCCACTCCCACTCCGGCTCGCTCGGCAGATCGCCGCCCAGGCTCTTGCAGAACGCGCGCGCCACGCCCCAGGGCACGCCGGTCGCCGGCAGCGCCGCGCGCGCCGCGGCTCGCCGCGGGACCCACGACGGCCGGCTCAGCTGGGCGACGCCGTCGAGCGTGGCCGCCAGCTCGAGCTCGCCCCAGGTGACCTCGTGACGCTGGAGTGCATAGGCGGTCCGCGGCGCCGTCACCCGGCGCTCGGGTCGGAAGCGGTCAGCCGGCTGGCGATGGAGCGCCGGGTGTCGTCGGCGCTGACGCCGAGCACGATCGGCGCCTGCGCGGCCGCCACCTCGACCCAGGGTTGGCCGCCACCGCGGGCGGCGATCCAGGTGGCCGGGGCCTCGGGCCGCGCGCTGGCCGGCGCGACGCGCGCGCTCGGGGGCGCTGCGCTGCGCGGTGGAGGCGCCGCGGGCGGGGTCGCGGTCGCGCCCGCCGCCGTCGCGCCGTGGCTGGCGGCCGATGCCAGCGCGCGAGCGCAGCGCAGCGCGGCCGCGGGCGCCGGCGCGGCCGGCGCCGACACCGCGACCGTCGGCGCGGCCTGCGCGGCCCGGGCCGCGACGGGTGGCCGAGCAGGAACGCCAGGCCGACACCGAGCGCGCCCGCGCCCGAGAACGCCATGACCCAGAGGGCGACGCGACCGGCCCTCGATCGGCGCGCCGGCGGCGCGACCGGCGCCGCCGCCCGGCGCGCCGTCCCCTCCGCGCCCCCATCGCTCCACAGGCTCGCCGACGTCACGACCATCTCCTCGTCGACCGGCGCCCGCCCCCGCCGACGCAGGCTCGGCTGGGGCGCCTCGGGCAGCGCCGCCTTCGGCATCGCCAGCGCCTCGAGGTCCAGCTCGGGCAGCGCCAGCGCGGTGAAGTGCGCGCGCGTCGCGTCCTCCCCGACGCGCTCGAGCACGATGTAGCGGCCGACGCGCCGACCCGCCAGCGGGTCGAGCGTCCGCGGCCCGCCGCGCGCGTCCGTCAGGTACCCGCTCGGGATGTGGTGGTGGCCCTGACGCAGGCACGCCGGCGCGCGGCACGGCGTGCCGACGGGTCCGGGTTGGCGGCAGCCCACACAGGTGCCGATCGTTCGTGGGTCGACCATGGGGTCCCTCTCGACCTGGGGCCCCCCGCGGCACGGCGCGGATGTCGGCGTGCGCGCACCGGACGCAGCGCGGCTGCGTCGCACGCGTGCAACGAGGGGCGGTTGGGGTCGCCGTCGGCGCCTGGCACCGGCGACGAACGCTTTCGAGCTCGCCCCGCCCGTGACCAGTCCGGTCGCGGCTCTCGCGTCGCGATCGAGAGCCGCTGCGGCTCCCTCACCGTGACGCCAGGGGCAGCCGGAGGGTAACGCCACCGGCGCGCGGAATCCACCTCCGACGCCATCGCGTCGCACGCGCGCGCTCTCGATCGTGTGTGGTCGGGAGGTTGGAGCGGGGCGCTCAGAGGATGAGGCGCACGCCGCCGAGGTCGTCGAGGCGATGCGGGAACTCGTGGCCGGGCGTCGCGATGAACATGTAGTTCTTCGCCACCTGGAGGCGCTGCGACAGCGCCTCGATCATGGCCGGACCGAACTCGCCGCGCACGGCGATGAAGTCGATGCGGAGCCGCGGGTAGAGGCGATCGATGGTCGTCAGGTTGTCGGCGAGGTCGGCCGGGATGTCCTCCTCGCGCCGATAGACGTGCACGATCTTCAGGCGATGGGTCTGCTCGTTCTCGAGCACGTAGAGCACGACGCGGTTGAGCGACGGCAGCGAGTCGCCCTTGGTGAAGTAGACGACGACCTGGCTGTTGATGGCTTCGATCTTGGCGCGCAAGCTGCGATGCACCCACGCATGGAACACGCGCGCCTTCTCGAGCACCGCGGTCGAGGCGAAGAGCAGCAGCTTGAGGAGCTGGATGCGCAGGAACATCACCGCGATGACGGTGATGGCCGCGGCGAAGTAGGCGCCGAAGATCTCGAGGTCGTGCGGGGCGTGGATGACGTTGCCGACCAGGGCGACGAGCACCGCGCACAGCGCCACGAAGACGGCGCCCCAGCTGGCGCGGTGCGCGCTGGGGAGGCGCGCGCGGACCTGCTTGAGCAGCATGTTGCCGATGGCGAAGAGCGCCATCACCCCGAGGAAGGAGATGGTGTAGACGCCGGCCAGCGTCTCGATGTCGCCGCCGGTGGTGACCATGATGGAGCAGCACAGCGCGAAGAAGCCGAGGATGATCCAGTGATTGGTGCCGCGCCAACGGTTCTTGCGCAGCAGCACCTTCGGCAGGCAGCGATCGAGGGTCATCCGGCGCACCAGTCCGGTGACGCCGACGTACGACGTCAGGACCGCGCCGGAGAGGACGAGCACGGCGTCGACGCTGACCCACGTGCCGAGGAAGCGCCCGGCCGAGATCTCGCCCATGCGCGCGAGCAGGTCGGTCGGCGGGTGCTCGCCGGTGAAGGCGGCGAGCGGCAGCGAGCCGAGCGCGAGGAAGCAGATGAGCGGGTTGAAGATGGCGACGGCGAGCCACATGTTGCGCAGCGTCTTCGGGAAGACGCCGCGCTTCTGCTCCTCGATGAAGTTGGCCGAGCTCTCGAAGCCGCTGATGCCGAGCATGGCCGCGGCGAAGCCGAAGAAGAGCGCCTTGAAGAAGCCGCTGCCGCTCGGCGCCGCGAAGTTCGCGCCCAGCTGGTCGGGGTGCTGCGCGAGGTGGATGAGCGACGCCACCGCCAGCACCGTGAGCGTGAGCATGTGGAAGAGGAAGATGGCCAGCGCCACCTTGGACGACTCGCCGATGCCGACGACGTTGAGGATGGCGAAGAAGCCGAGCAGCCCGATGGTGGCCCAGAACGGGTCGAGCCCGCTCCAGAGGTTGTGGGCGTACTCCATCGACGAGCCGGCGCTGATGACGGCGGTGGCGATGTAGGAGAGCAAGGTCAGCGTGGCGGCGCCGGCGGCGAGCCGCTTGTTGGTGGTGTTGAGCAGCAGCGAGTAGGTGCCGCCGTTGAGCGGCAGCGCGCCGCCGACCTCGGCGTAGACGGCGCGGAAGAGCCACAGCACCGCCGCCACCACCAGCAGCGCCAGCGGGGCCAGGACGCCGGCCGCGGCGATGCAGAACGACGACACGTAGAGCACGCTCGAGGTGATGTCGTTGCCGCAGATGGCGGTCGACGACCAGGTGCCGAGCGTGTGCTTGTGGGCCTGGTCGAGGCGCGAGATGGTCAGCGCGCCCGGGTCGAGATCGGTGATGTTCTCGGCCTGCCCCCAGCCCGCGAACTCCCAGCCGCTCTCGGCGTCGGGGGCCGCGACGGCGCTATCGGCCTTGCTGTCGGTCATCGTTGCCTCGTGGCTCTTGCGCCGGCTCGCCGCGACGCGCGACGCTCACGACCGCATCGCGATCGCGCCTCGCCCTCGGATATGGGCGACGCTGGTCGGGAGTTACCGCTGACTCTGGGCGATACGCGTTCCAGGTCGGCGCGCCGGGCTCGGGCTCGCAGCCGCACGTGACGACGGTGTCGCCGTCGACGAGCGTGCCCGAGCGGCACCGTCGACTGGTCGATGGTCCTCAGCTCGGAGCCGCGGTCGCGCCCGGACGCGGCGCCAGCTCGAGCGTGCGGATGGGGTACGGGATGACGATGCCCTCGACGCGGAAGCGCTCGTGGAGCGCGCGGATGAACGCGTCGTGGAGGAGGAAGTGCCCCTCCCAGTCGATGGCCTCGAGCCACACCACGAGGTCCACGCTCGACTCGCCGAAGCCGACGAAGGTGACGACCGGCTGGAAGTCGCGCGTGGCCTTGTCGTGCTCGGCCTGGAGCGCCGCGGCGACCTCCTGCACCACGCGCGCCACCTGCCCGAGCTGCGAGTCGTAGTGCACGCCGACCGAGGCCTGGAAGCGCACGATGGGCGAGGGCCGCGAGCGGTTGACGAGCGTCGCCCGCGCCAGGGTCGCGTTGGGCACGATGACCTTGGTGCGCTCGCGCGTGAGGAGCCGCGTCGTGCGCCAGCCGATGCTGTCGACGGTGCCGGCCAGCCCGTCGTGGCCGAGGTCGACGAAGTCTCCCACCGTCACCGGCTGATCGGCGGCGATGAGCAGGCCGGCGATGAAGTCCTCGAGCGTGCTCTGCAGCGCGAGGCCGATGGCCAGGGAGCCCACCCCGAGCGAGGCGATGACGGGCGTGATCTCGATGCCGATCGTGCCGAGCACCATGAGCAGCCCGAGCACGAACAGCAGCACGCGCGCCATGGCCCTGAAGACGGTGCCCGCCGTCGCGACCACGCGGCTCGTGGCGCGGCGGCGCTCGATGATCTGCGCCGTCAGCGCGTCGAGGAACAGCACCACCACCACCACCACCGAGGCCTGCGCCACCATGCCGACGCGCGAGGTGAGCGCCGGCGGCGCCGGCACCAGATCGATCCACAGGACGAAGCCGGCCAGGAGGATCAGCACGTGCGCGGGACGGCGCAGCGACGCGATGAGCACGTCGTCGAGCATGGTGGTCGTGCTGCCGGCCTTGGCGGCGAAGAAGCCGAGCACGCGGCGCACCAGCGCCAGCGCCACCCCGATGAACGCGACCAGGCCCACCGTGCCCCAGAACCACGGCTGCAGCTCCCCCAGCACGACGGCGCGCGCCGCCGGCCCGAGCGGCACCAGCACCGCCCACAGCCACAGCCCGATGGCCGCGAGGCACGCGAACAGGGCGGCCACCCACGCGCGCGAGCCGGACGCGGGTCCCGCCACCTTCGCGACCAGGCGCGGCAGCGCCAGCGCGAGCAACGCGACCCACACCAACAACCCGATGGAGGGCAGCCCCCACGCGAGCACGGTGTCGAGGTCCCTGCCCGACGCATAGCCCCGCGATCGCGGATGGGTCAAGGCGGCGCGGCCGCGGCGGACGACGATCGCCGGACGCGGCGAGGAAGGCTTTGGCCCTCGCGGGCGGCTCGTGTACGGTCCGCCCGCGATGAGCGTCCCGTCCCATCCCAGCCGATCATGGGATCGCCTCCGCAGCTGGCTCCGCGCCCACGACCCGCGCTCGCTGCCCGCGCTGCTCGGTGACCTCGCGCCGCTCGACCTGCGCCTGGTCGGCCGCACGCTCTTGCAGACCGCGCTCGTCGGCCTCGCCGCCGGCTTCCTCGGCGCCGGCTTCTTCTGGGCCCTCGAGACGGTGACGCGCGCCCTGCTCGAGAACCTCGCCGGCTACGAGCCGCTGCGGGCCAGCGGCGAGGCCGGCGCGCTCGGCGCCAACGAGACGACGACGGCGTTCCAGCCCTGGCTGCTGGTGTTCCTGCCGGCCGTCGGCGGGCTCCTGTGCGGGCTGGTCGGCCGCGTCGTGCCCGAGGTGCGCGGCGGCGGCGCCGACGGCATCATCGAGACCTACCACCACCACGGCGGCCTCATCCGTCGGCGCGTGCTGTGGGCCAAGCCGCTGGCCTCGCTCTTCACGCTCGGCAGCGGCGGCGCCGGCGGGCGCGAGGGGCCGACGATGATGATCGGCGGCGCCATCGGCAGCTACGTCGGGCGCCTCCTGCGCCTCGGCTCGCGCGAGCGCCGCATCCTGCTCGTGGCCGGCATCGGCGCCGGCATCGCCGCCGTCTTCCGCACGCCGCTCGGCGCGGCGCTGCTCGCGGTCGAGGTGCTCTACCGCGACGACTTCGAGTCCGACGCGCTCGTCCCCGCCATCCTCGCCAGCGTCATCGCCTACTCGGTGGTCATCTCGCTCTTCGGCGAGAGCGTCCTCCTGGCGCACGCGCCGCGCTACCCCTTCACGCCCTCGCACCTGCCCTTCTATCTCCTGCTGGCGCTGCTCATGGCCGCGCTCGGGCACATCTCGCTGTCGGTCTTCAGCGGCGTGAAGCGCGTCATGCAGCGCCTGCCCGGGCCGGAGTGGGTGCGGCCGGCGTGGGGCGGCCTCATCCTCGGCGTCATCGTGACGCCGCTCATCGTCCTCACCGGCAACCTCATGCACCGCCCCGGCCAGGGCCTCGGGCTGCTCGGCGGCGGCTACGGCGCCGTGCAGGCCGCCATCACCGGCACGCCGCTCGACCTGCCCGTCGGCTGGCTCGGCGCCGGCCTGCTGTTCCTGCTCGCCTTCGGCAAGCTCCTCGCCGCCGCCGTCACCATCGGCTCGGGCGGCAGCGCCGGCGACTTCGCGCCGTCCCTGGCCATCGGCGCCCTCTTCGGCGGCGCCTTCGGCCACGCCATGCAGATCCTCGTCGATCCGTCGATCGACCCCGGCGCCTTCGCGCTGGTCGGCATGGGTGCGTTCTACGGCGGCATCGCCCACGTGCCGCTGGCGGCGCTCGTGCTGGTGTGCGAGCTGGCCGGGAGCTACGACCTGCTGGTGCCGCTCATGCTGGCGCTGGGCGTGACGCTCGTCGGCATGCGCCGGCGCACGCTCTACGGCGCGCAGGTCGGGTCGCAGCGCGAGTCGGCGTTCCACCGCGAGGAGCCGCTGGTGAACGCGTTCGAGGGCACCAAGGTGGTCGACGTCATGGCCGTCGTCCCGCGCTTCGCCTCGTTCGCGCTGGCGACCGGCGCCGCCGAGATGCTCGCCGCCAACGCCGAGCACGGCTGGCAGGACACCTTCCCGGTGGTGGGCGCGGACGGCGCGCTGGTCGGGCTGGTCAAGGCCGACGCGCTGCGCGGGCTGGTGGCGGCTGCGACCACGCCCGCGGCCGACATCATGCAGCGGCCGGTGGTGGCGCGACCCAACGACACGCTGCGCACCGCCAGCGAGCGCCTCATCCGCCACGGCCTGCGCGAGCTGCCGGTGGTCGACGGCGACGGCCGCATCATCGGCTTCCTCGACGAGGACCAGGTGACGCGGACCTACCTCGGCACGCTGGCCCAGGTCGCCGGTCCGCGCATCACCCAGCCGCGCATGCCCGCGCTCCCGCCGGCCGCCGCGAGCGGCGCGCGCGGCGCCAGCGACCCCGAGCCGCACGGCGACGCCTGAGCGCCTCGCCGCGCCGCGCCGGCGCGCGTCACGCCAGCACGGCCCAGGGCGGCGAGGCGGCGAAGGCGGCGTGGATGAGGCCGATGTGGGAGTACGCCTGCGGGTAGTTGCCCCACATGCGCCGCGTGGTCGGATCGTAGTCCTCGGCCAGGAGCCCGAGCGGCGACGGGATCGCCTCGATCGCCGTCATGAGCGCCCGCGCCTCGTCCATGCGCCCCACCACGGCCAGCGCCTCGACGAGCCAGAAGGTGCAGATGACGAAGGCGACGCTCGGCACGCCGAAGTCGTCCCGCACGCGGTAGCGCCTGAGCCAGCCGTCCACCTCGAGGTCCTGGCGCACGGCGTCGATGGTCGCGTGCATGCGCGGGTCGTCCGGCGGCAGGAAGCGCAGCGTCACCGCCTGCAGCAGCGAGGCGTCGACCTCGCGCCCGCCGTAGGCGGCGACCAGCGACCCGCGCGCCGGATCGATGGCCTTGTCGAGGATCTCCTGGTGGATGCGCGCCGCCGCCGCGCCCATCTCGGCGGCGAGCTCGGGGCGCCAGCGCTCGGCGATGCGCGTCATGCGATCGCAGGCCGCCCAGCACATCACCGACGAGAACGTCTGCGGGTGCCAGCCGGCGCGCAGCTCCCAGATGCCGGCGTCGGGCTGGCCCGCGACCGCGGCCGCCTTGCGCGCCAGCGCCGTCACCAGGTCGAGCGAGGCGCCGCCCAGCTGGTGGCGGAAGCGCGCGTCGAGGAACAGCGGCGTCAGCGCCAGCACCATCTCGCCGAAGACGTCGTGCTGGCGGTGCTCGGCCGCCTGGTTGCCGACGCGCACCGGGCCCTCGCCCTCGTAGCCGGCCCAGTCCGGCAGCGTGCGCTCGCTGAGGTCGCTGCCGCCGTCGATGCGATAGAGCGGCGCCAGCTCGAGGTCCCTGGCGCTGCCGGCGACGTCGAGCAGGTAGTGCAGGAACTGCTCGCGCTCCTCGAAGTGACCGAGCAGGTGGAAGGCGCCGAGCGCGTACGACGTGTCGCGCAGCCAGCAGTAGCGATAGTCCCAGGTGCGCCCGCTGCCCGGCGACTCCGGGATCGACGTCGTCAGCGCCGCCACGATGGCGCCGGTGTCCTCGTAGCAGTGCAGCTTCAGCGCCAGCGCCGAGCGGATCACCTGCTCCTGCCAGCGCGCCGGGATGTTGCAGTGCTTGACCCAGCGCTGCCAGTAGCGCGCCGTCTCGTGCAGGAAGCGCTCGCACAGCGCCGGCAGCGGCTCCTCGATCGGCTCGCCCCAGGCCAGCACCATGTGGCGCCGCTCGGTCAGCGCGAAGTCGCGCCCGGCCTCGAGGTAGGCGAGCGGCACGTCGGTCGTCAGGCGCAGCTCCTGGCGGTAGCCCGCGAAGCTCACGTGGTTCGAGCCGGGCTGGCCCGGCGCCGGCCGCTTCGACCAGCCGAGCACCGGCTCACAGCTCACGCGCACGCGCGGCGCGCCGGAGATGGGCTCGATGATGCGGACGATCTTGGCCGGCCGGAAGCTGCGCTCGAAGAGCAGGAAGCGCGGGCAGAAGTCGATCACGCGGAACGCGCCGTCGGGTCCGTCGAAGCGCGTCATCACCACGTTGGTGTTCTCGATGTAGCTCTGGACGCCGCGGCGGCCGTCGGGCGGACCGACGCTGAAGGCGCCGCCGGCCGGGTCGAGCAGGCGCGCGAACACCGGCTCCGAGTCGAAGCGCGGCAGGCACGACCAGACGATGGCGCCCGCGCTGTCGACCAGCGCCGAGCACTGACAGTTTCCGATGAGGGCGAGGTGCTCGAGCATAGCTCGTGTGTCGCGGCTGCCGGCGCCGACGTCAACCTCCTTGCGCCATGTCGCCCGGCGGCCTAGGGGACGCGCCGCATGAGACGCACCGCACTGTTCGTGACGGGGCTCGTCGCCGTGCTTGCCCTCCTCGGGTGGGGCACCTATCGCGTCGTCACCTCCACCACG
>JAXLYZ010000090.1:0-21148 GCA_046351155.1 Myxococcota bacterium | reverse complement strand
AGGGTCGGCCGAGATGGCGATCGAAGGCTGGTCCGAGAGGAACGAGATCGTGCCCGTCTGCCGACGATACTCGTCACCGTTCGGGTCGATGTCGTAGGGCGTCGAGCCGAAGCCGCCGCGCTCGACGAAGAACAGCTTACCGTTGCTCGCGGTGTCGTAGGCGTAGACGACGGTCGTGGCCTGCTGCGCCAACCACGTTCGGATCGACGCGGGCGAGATGCCCAGGACGCGGGTCGGGAAGTCTCCGCCGCTCGCGCCGGTGAACCCGTACTCGCTCGCGTCGTCGCTATTGCCGTAGCTGAACAGCGCTTGCCATCGGTCGCGGCAGATCCGCGCGCAGTTGCGATAGGCGCGATTGAAGTCCTCGGGCGTCACCGCCGAGGCGCGCTGACGGAAGCGGCCGATCGCCATCGGGACGAAGCCGCTCGGGTACGTGAAGGTCGGGTCGACCTCGTCCAGCGGCACCGGCGCGACGTTGATGCTCAGGACCAGCATGTCGTTGCCCGTGAACTTGAAGAGCAAGTACTCGTCGCCGTCGAGGATCTGAATGTCGAACGGGTCAAGACTGTAGTGGGTCGTCGCCGACAGGCTGCCCTTGGTGGCACTGTTGATCAGCGTCCAGTCGGCGCCATCGGACGGCTGCGGGTCGGGCAAGGCGTCGCGGTACACGTCGAGCGTGACCGAGCTCGACCCGTCGTTGCCGTTGTAGAACTCGACCCAAACCCGATAGGTGAGGCTGTCCGCAGAAGGGGTGATGGGCACGACGTACTTGGGCGAGTCGAAGCGCGAGCTCGGCTTGCTGTACGGCGACAGGTTCACCAGCGTCGGCGTGTGCCGGCAATAGAGCCAGTTGACGTTGTTCGCGAAGGACCACAGCGGATCGCAGTATGGATCCTGCAGCCCCGTGATCGAGTCGGTCGGCACGTCGACGTAGAAGCCCACCATCGGCCAGTTCGGTTCGGCGACGATGGTCCACGAGGGCCACTCGGTGCCGGCGTAGTGCCGGAGGTTCGTGGTGCTCGTCGTCTTCGATCCCCCGAGCGCCAGGTCGTCGACGGGCGAGCCGCTGGGCGTGGCCAGGTCGCGATAGTTGTCAGCGTCGCTCGTCGTGTCGCCCTTGAAGCCGATCGACGCGCTGCCGACGTTGCTCGGGCTCCCGTGGACCTCGCGCGCGCCGTATCGGAAGTCGAAGCGGTTGGTCGACTCGTACAGCACGATCTGGAGCTTGGCCCGCGCGTAGTCGGTCGCGTCGTATGAGCCGTCGAGCTTGAGATAGAACTCGGCGACGAACCGCCGCCAAGGAGCCGTGCCCTGGGTCTCGTGCTTGATGTAGCCGGCGGAGGTGTCCGTGTAGAGCAGATCCCACCACACGGCCAGCAGCGGATCGACGCCCGATGCGAACAGGTTGGAGTTGGAGCCGCTCGTGATGGTGCCGTCGAAGCGGAGGAAGCCTCGCGGGCTCAGCGCGCACGTTGTGTACGGCACCCCATCGAACGTGAACGTGAAGCCGATCGGGATGTCGGTCGCGATGGTGTTGGAGTTGGCGCCAACGTCGGTGATGGCGCCCGCCGTGAGCGGGATCAACGCACGGTCGTCGGTGCGGCGATAGATGACGAGCTTGTCGATGTCGGTCGTTGCCATGGTCGGGGTCCTTGGGTCAGGGGTCGTTGGGGTAGCCGAGGCACGCGATCCGCACGGCGCTCAGCGCTCGCGAGGCAGCATCGATCTCGGCGTCGGTCGGCGGGTCCGAGATGCACGGCAGCGCATGCACCGCGGCGAGGCAGCCGACGGGGTCGACGCACGTCCAGCCGTCCGCCAGGCAGGCCTCGGGCGTCCGCCAGTCGACGCCACCGGTTTGGACTGGCGCGCAGTAGGCGACCCACGCGCAGGCCTGCGCCTCGCAGCTCGGCGAGGGCGTGCCGACGGGGGAGTCAACGCACGCGGCCAGGGCGAGCGCGAGCCAGCTTGTGGCAAATTTGCCACCGCGCGGGGCTGCTGCTGGCGCCTCCGGTCCGGGACACATGTGCCCGGACCGGGAACTGAGCAGCGGATCGGTTGTGGCACATGTGCCACAACCGATCGAGGAGACGCCTCACGACGCCCTCCGCGGCGCGCGCCTTGGCCTTGGGCCGGGCATCCCACCTCCGGGCGGCCTGCCCAGAGCGCGCAGCGCGGCGCCACCGCGGCACCCCGTCGCAGATCAGCAGGAGCCCGTCCTGGGCCGTGAGCCAGGTGTATTGCGAGGCGCACAGCGCGTTGACGGACTTGTCCAGCTGCCGCTCCATGGCCGCATCGTCGTGACCGAGCTCGACGAGCTCGTCCGCGTACGACTGCAAGATCGTCGTCGCGTGCCCGACGAGCTCGAACGTCGCCCACTCGACCACGGCCCGGCTCGCCCGCCGCACCGGCAGTCCGAGGCGCCCGCGGCGAGCCGTCCGGCGCCGATGCCGGAGGTACGCCAACCGCTGCGCCTCGAGCACGGGCGGCTCAGGGACGGGCCGACGGAGGATGCCAGGACCTCGGCGGCGGAGGGACCGCGCTTCTGGCCGCGTCGCACCCGGGCGTCCGCCTCGACCTCGACGTCGGCGGGCGACAGCGAGCCGTCTCGGAGCCGGCCCAGCGCGCCGCTCGCGACCTTCGGCCCGACCGCCTGCCGCGTCACGCCGATCACCTGCGCCGCCTGCTCGAAGGTCAGGCCCGCTCGCTCCCGTTTCGCTGCCATCGCCCACCGTCCTTTCGGAAAGCTGTTGAAAAACGCACGACTACCCCGACTCCGTCGCGCCAAAGGCCCTCTCCCTCGGTCCACGGGCGGGGAAGAACCTTGACGGTGGGGGGGCCTACAGCCTGTCCTCGGCCCCGCGCGCGCACGAGCGGCGGCAGCCTGCCGGATGGCCTCGGCCGCCTGCGCCTGGCGCTCCGCATCGCGGGCCGCGCCCACCGCCACGGCCCTGGTCTGCTCCGCCGCGGTCTCGGCCTGCTTGGTGATCGCCGCCGCGTTGGCCTTGACGCGCTCCGCCTCCGCCGCCGCCTCGGCCGCTGCCCGCTGCGCCTCCACCGCCGCGAGGGCGGCCGCACGCTCGGCCGCTGCCGACCGACGCGCCGTGATGCCGAGCAGGTCCTCGACGTCGCCCATGTCGAGCTCGGCCGCGTCGGCCAGCACCTTCAAGGCGCGGGACGTAGCGCCATGTCGTCGGGCGTCGTCCAGTAGATGTCGGGCTTGTCGGGGCACGAGAGCACGGGCACCGCGCCCAGCACGTCGAGCCGACGTTCCCAGCCCAGGCGATCGAGCAGCGCCAGGACGTGCCGCCCGCGCACCGTCTTGGGGCCGCAGACTCCGCCGCGAGCTCGCAGCGCTGCCAGCACTTGTGCTCCGCCTCGCCCTTGGTGTCGCCGTAGTCCCAGACGCCGGGCTTCGACGTCGACCAGGCGATCCACGGCTCGCCGAGGATCTGCGGAGCGGACGAACGGATATCGCCCTCCGTCGTCGGCTCGTTGCGCGCGCGAGCGATGGCGGCCGCGCGCTCACGATCCTTGCGGTTGGCCTCCTTCTGGGCGTCCTTGGGGTCGCCGTCGAGGCTGTAGGTCCCGGGACGGCGCTCGCGCGTCGACGGCAGGAAGCCCGTCGGGGTGATGATCGGGTAGTCATTGGACATGGATCTCTCGCTCTGCGGCCTCAGCCGCGGTTGTGCCGGGGCCTCGTGCCCGGGCAGGTGGGTTGCGGGCGGGGCCAGCCCAGGCGGGGCGGGTTGGGATGGTGGGCTCGGTGGGGATCTTTCAGCCGTAGCCCATGGAGATGTCACCCCGACAACTCCGCGCGTTAGGGTTGGAAACATCCCCACCATCCCCACCATCCCCACCATGCGGGTCACGACGGGCCCCCTCGCCCGACGCGCCAGAGCATGAGCCCGCCGTGGCCTGGGCTGGCCTCGAGAAAGCGGCCACCGACGAAGCGGCCCTTGCGGGAGCGGAGCGCGCGGCCGAGCCGGTCGGTGCTCGGCGCCTTTCCCGCGGGCGTCGGGACCATCATCTCGATCGCCTCGCGCACGCCGTCAAAGGCGTCAGGGGCAGCGGTCCCGAGCAGTCGCGCAGGCGGGTACAGCATCTCGACCAGCGTCCTCGCCGTGACGCCACTCGGCGGAGCCAGCCTCTCGATGCCGTCGAGGAGGCCGACCAGCGCCAGCCGCTCCGAGTCCTCGGCGTCGCTACCAATGCGCGCGCCCATGGGATCGGCTCCGCCCGCCCAGACGAGGGCCGGAGGAATGATGCGCGCCCAGGCCTCGAACGATCCCCACGTCCGGCAAGTGCCTACCGGAGCGCCGGCAAGGTGCCATGCGCGGAGCAGCGTCAGGGCCGCCGCAACCAGGCGCGACCGCTCGCCGCGGAGCCATCCGATCAGGTCCGGGTGCCGGAAGTCGGTCCGGTCCTCGGGGCTGTCGATCTTGGGCTCGAGGCGCGAGACGACGACGCGCCGCGTGGTGTCGCCCTTGACCTCGACGTTGTTCCCGGTCGCGATGACGAGCGCCCGCCAGCGAAGCGTTGGGACCTCAGACTTGCCGAGCACGCGCAGCTCGACTGTGTCTTGCGCAGTCAGCGCGCGGTCCAGCGTACCGCCGCCAAACGGCGTGACGACGTTGTCGAGCACGATGAGGCGAGCGCCCCGAGCGCATATGCCGCCAGCACCTTCTCCAGCTCGATCTCGTCGCCGGGCCAACTCATGCGCGGCGCCGTGCGACCGGTCGTGACCATCGCAATGACGTCAGCCTGCAGGCTCTTGCCGCTGCCGCGCGTCGAAGCGTCGAAGATGCACGCCGGCACCGCTCCGAGGATCGCGGGCCGGGCGAGCAGCGTCAGGATGGCCGCGACCCCGACATGCCGCTCGGGCTCGCTTCGGTACGGGAAGTCGGCGAACGGCTCCAGTAGCGCCTCGAGAGCGGCACGCGCGTTGTCCCGAGTCGGAGCGTCAGGATCGGCGGCAGAGCGCACGATGGCATGTAGATGCAGCCGGTCGCCGCGTTGCAGCCGGGCTCCGTCGCGATGACGAAGTCAGGTTGAACGATCGGCGTCTCGCACACCGACACGAGCGACCGGATCCCGAGCCACTCGCCGCGGTCGGCCACCGCCTTGACGACGGTGTCGGCCGGGATCGTGCGCACCCACTCGCCGGACCGGCCATCGAACTTCTGCCATCGCGCCCGGCCCGTCAGCCGCTCGCGCAGCGTGGCGGTCGACAGGTTGCGGATCTGCGGCGTGCCGGCCGGGATCTCTCCGCGCCCGCGCGAGAGCGCCTCGGGCTCGGCGAGGTGGACAACGCGCACGAGCTCGCCGTCGCGCTGATAGAGTGCGTCGTCCGAGGCCAAGGCAGCGATGCCTCGGTCGACGACGTCGTGTAGCTCAGGGCCGATCCTGATGATAGGCCGCGTGTCGACGCCGGACGGGAGCGCGGCGAGATTGCCGGCGTCCTTCGGCTTCGTCGCCTTCTTCGGCTTCGCATCGATCTCGCGCGGCTTCGGCTCGCGTTGCGGCTGCGAGTTGCCCGCCGTCCAGCCGCTCAGCAGCTCGTGCTCGACGTGGTCGTTCCCGTCCTTGTCGATGAGCCCGTTCGCGTCGCATGCCGGCAGCAGGGCCGCCCTCACCTGGTCGTGCGTCATGCCCAGCGTCCCCAGCTTGTAAGCGGCCTTGTTCAGCGCGTTGCCGCGGCCACCGGGCGCCACGGTCGCGAGCTCGCGGGCTCCGCCATCGGCCGCCGCGCGGCAGTAGGCGTCAAGGTCGACAGCAGGGCAGCGGGCGCCTGCTGCGCCTTCTGGGCCGCCCATCCGGGTGCCGCAGGCATCGATCAACCAGGCCGGAGCCTCGGCGATTGGCGTGCCCGCGTTGATCCAACGGTAGTGGTCGCCGCCACAGTCGGCGCGCACGGACGGCGCGACGACGATGAACCCGGCGCGGCCGCGGATGTCGATCGTCTTCTTCGCGGGCGGGTAGCCGCCAGCCAGCGCCAGCCGCCACAAGCCCTTGACGCCGTTGCCCAGCGGCGGATCCCGGACGGGTGCCGGAAGATGTAGGTGCCGCCCACCGCTCGGCGTCCGTGCCTGGAGCGTCTCGGGCAGAGGCGGCAGATAGTCAAGGGCCTTGACGTCGTCGACGTCGAGCGCGAAGCCGAAGCGCTCGTCGCAGAGGACGCCGATGTTCGCGTCCGGCGTCTGCGACCACTGCGCGCGGATCTTCGCCGGGTCGTTCGTCGCCGTCGCTGGCCAGCCGTCGCCCGCGATCGGCCTCTTGCCCCCGGGCAACACCGGAAGTAGCCGCCAGCCCTTGCTGGCGTAGTGCAGGGCCGCGCCCAGGTTGCTCGTGGGTTCGTCGATCTCATGGGCCGCGCTCATGCCGGCCTCCGATCGGCAAGCCACCGTCGATGCACCGCGCGCAGCTCAGCGAGCCCAGCGCCGTCGGTGCCGTCCTCGAGCAGGTCAACCAGCGCCGCGACGGCGTCCTCGGGCGTCGGCCCGTAGCACTCCCAATCGGGCGCGGACGGCCCGACCAATCGCGCGAGATGGCGTTGGCCAGCGTCGTCCCATCGGGTCGTGAAGGTGTACCGAGGCGCGCTCATGCGGCACCTCGCGGACCAGGCCCAGCTCGAAGCTGCCGCGCAGCGGCCAGGCTCGCGGCCGCCCGCGCCCATGGCAACGTGCGGCAGGTCGTCAGGCGTTGCAGGTCGCGCGCCCAGATCGTGCGCCTGCTGGTGTTGTCGTCGCTGGCGACGATGTCGGCCACCGTCCTGCCCAGCGCCCGCGCAAGCGCCGCCTCGAGCACGACGGACCCGCCGTCGGTGCAGGTATAGAGCGGCACCTCGACGCCGAGCACGAGCAGCCCGTGCGGCTCGCGACGGCCGACAACGGTGCGGTCGCCGATCATAGCGCCTCCATGTCGTCAAGAACTCGACGAGGTCGCTCAGTGAGATCTCCGCCTTCCCGTACGGTTCGACCACGCGAGGATCGCGGCGCGCTCAGCCGCGTCCGGCATGACGTTCTGCCCGCACGGCGACGTCCGGCAACGGACGCAAAACCAGTCGGCATCGAAGGCGCCGCCGCACTGGCCGCACGCCTGCGCCGCCACGGCTCCGCAGTCGCCGGAACCGTCGCAGTCGTGACACCACGGGTGAGGCACGTCACAAGGGCGCGGGTTCGGCCCGCTCACGACGAGGCGAAGGTGGCTCATCGCGACCTCCCGATCCGAGCAAGCTCGGCCTCGCCCAGCGAGAGCGCGACTTCACGCAGCCGGCGCAGCCGCTCGGGCACCTCGTGCGCGGGCAGCGCCGCGAGCTCCGCCAAGACGGCGAGCCGATGGCAGGCGACGGCCTGAGTGCCGGCGATGATCTCGACCGCCTCGCCGGTCTCCAGTTGGTCGAGCAGCTCGCCCAGCGGGCCCGGCGGCACATGGGCGAGCCAGGCGAGGCGCGATGTCGCGACGAGGTCGCCGATCGGGGGAGCGCGGTGCACCGGCACGGGGTCGCCCGCATCGGGGCGCAGCCACCATGAGCCGCAGGCGCGGGCCAGTTTGGCGGGCCTGGTCATGGCGCCTCCGATCCAACGAAGCGGATCACCGGCGCGACGATCGACCACACGACCTCGTCGGGGTCGAAGCCCTTCACGGGCCACGCGCTCGTCAGCGGATCGGCGTCAGAGTCCAGCGCCTCGGCCAGTTGATGCGCCGCGCCGGCCGCGTCGCGCACGACCCGCACAGCGACCAGCGCAAGCACGTGCTCCAGCGCGACTTCGATCGCTGCGACCCGCATGGTGTCGGCGACCGCCAACAGCGCGTCGACGTGCTTGCCCAGACCTAGGCGAGCGGCGCGCAGGCGGATGCCGATCTCGGCGCCGTGGCGCCATTCGGCCGACGGGAGGATCAGCCGCTGCGTGTAGAGGCGCGCAGCGATGAAGGACGCGGACAAGTGCCCCGACCCGCTGGCCCCGTCGTCGCACCAGACCGTGCCGATCACGTGGGGGCAGACGTGGATGAGGTGGGGCTCGCTCCCGTCAGACGGCTTGACCTCGTTGGGGCGTATCAACTCGACCGGCATCGGCGCGATCGGGTCCTGCTCCGGTGTCGTGGCTGGCGCCGCCGGCCACCGGTGGGCGCCATCGGAGACCAGCAACATGGACTCGACGTCCATGAGCGCGCGGATGGTGCCGATCCCGTACCGACAGATTGTCGCCGGCGGATCGATGGCGTTGACCGCGGCGCACACCTTGTCGAGGCTCGCCGCGCCGTTGATGTCGACGCTCAGGTGCTCGTGCATGAGCACCACGTCGTCGATGATCTTTTTTCGGGCGCGGAGCCGAGCGCGAAGGCCGATGGCCGTGCACGGCCGCAGCTGGACGGTGGCGCTCATGCGTCCTCCTCGGTGCCCTCGGCGTCGGCTCGGAACGCGTCGCAGATCGGCCGCCAGGCCATGGGGATCTGCTCGCGCGGCAGGCCGGCCGAGAGGCAGCACAACCATGCGTGGCCAACGCCGCGGAGGGTGCGACCCTTCGTAGAGCCAGCTCGTGAGCTTCGCGCGCCACTTCGGCCCGAGCTGGTCGATGCCGTCCTCGAGACGTGCAGCCAGGAGCGCATCGCCGAGTGCTAGGGCGGAGAGGGTCACCGCCCAAGACTCGTCGGCGAAGTGGTGGACCGTCGTCGTTCTGCCCGCGACGATGCCGGCCGTGACCTCGCAGCAGACCAGCGGCTTCGCGGCCGCCAGCGAGCTCACGACACGACCGCCGCGCCAAGGACCTCGACCGGCACCGCATCCATGAAGCGGCCGCGCGCGACCCTGACCCGGACGACGAAGGGCGCCAGCACGGCGCGCAACACGGCGCGGGCGACGTCACGATCGCCCGGGCTCGCGGCCGCGAGCGACCACACGCTGACGACCTCGGCGTCGGTGCCGCGGATGCGATGCACCGGGAGCACGACCCCGTCGACCTTGCGCGGCACCCAGCCGCGAGAGCGAAGCGCCGCGGTCACGCTGCACGACCCGTGCGAGTCGGTTCGGCAGCGGCGATCGGCAGCGCTCGACGCCGCTCGTACCAGGCGAAGACCTCGGCCTCGATCAGGAGCACTCGCCGTCCAGCGCGGACGACGCACTTTGCGAAGCCGTTCGATGCCGAATGCAGAATCGCATGGCGCAGCGTGCCAGGCCGCGCCCAGCTATGGCGTCGGCAGAACTCGTCGATCGAGAGCCACGTCGGTGGCGTCTTCGTCGGGGTCGTCATCGGTGCCTCCGTCGAGGACTCGGCTGTCATTGGTGCCGAGCCGTGACGGGGCCAAACTGGCACCCGGCCGATGCCTTCCGAAATGCGGAAACGCCTTGCGCATGCGCAGTCCGCAGCGGCGGCTGCGCGCTATGCCTCGCGCAGCGGCGGGCCTACTTCGGTGAGGAGGCAGTGCGGTGCATCTGAGGAAGAAGCTTCCTCAGGTGGGCAGCGCTCGGCGCCTCCGGGTCAATCTCTCGCAGCGACAGGGCCAGGGCTTCCGAGACCGGGGACCACTTCGGCTCGCCTTTGCGCCGGCCGGCATGATGGCGCAGCTTCGGGTCCGATGCCGCCAAGTCCATCGCCTTGCGAAACCATCGCTCGTATCGAGCGCGCGTCACCCCTTCGATCGAGCGCACGGTCTCCGAGTACTGGACCCGTAGTCCGACATCTTGGACTCCACCGCCGAACCAACATTCGGGCAGTGCGCTACCCTGGACCCACAGATCGGAGCGCTTGAAGACCTGCCGTGAGAACAACGCACGTGGCGGCGGATCGCCCTCGCCGGCCTTCGTCCACCCGTCCTCCGGAGACACAAAGGAGAAGGGCAGCACGCCTCCATCCCTTGTCGGACCCCACTCAATCACGCGTGCAAAGGTCCAGTCGCGAGAGAGCAGGTGCGCGGCCCCAACATCGGCACGGTCGACCCCCGACAAGGCCATCGATTGCGCGCATGAAGTTCGGCTCGCGTTCCAGCGGCTCCCATTCACCGCAGACCTCTTCGGAACGAACGCCGCAAACCCACTCCTGCAGCCAGACATCGATCAGCGCTTCGACAGGAAGACCGTTTGCGTCGGCGACCGATCAGGTTGTAGACCAGCGCCGATGGCTCGCCGTCGTCACCCGCAGCGGTATCCGTGGCCGTTTCATCGTTCACTTTGCGCCCCCAATGTCCGCGAGGAACTTCTCGGCCATGCGATCGACGACGCCCGCGACGTGCGCGTCGGGAAGGTGGCTGTACCGCTTCACCATGGCCAGCGTCTTGTGCCCGAGCACCGCCGCGATTTCCGACGGGCTCGCGCCGTTCATCGCGAGATATGAGGCCGCGGTATGGCGCAGGTCGTGCACCTTAAAGTCAAGGATCTTTGCCTTTTTCAGCGCGCGTCCGAAGGCCCAGCCGACCGACTTCGCATCGCGGAACACCCGGTCATCGTCGAGCGCTCGAACCTTGCTCCGCTCGCGCAGCTCGGCCACGGCGGGAGCGACCAGGCGCACGCCGCGCTTCTCTCCGTTCTTCGAATCCTCGACGGTCAGGTGGCCGCGCTTCAAGTCGATCGACGACCACCGAGCGCGAGGATCTCGCCCAGCTCATGCCGGTGCAGAGCGCCAGACAACGACGGCGCTGCGGTAGGCCGGCCTGCGCGAGCGGCACGCTCCTCGAGCAGGCTGCGCTCGGCGTCGGAGAGCATGCGCACGCTCGCGCGGCTCCTTCTTCTTCGTCGTCTTCGCGACTGGGTTGTCGCTGGCCCACGCTATTCTTTCACGGCGATGGTGAAGACGCGGAGAGCGCGGGCGAGGTAGCGGTTGACCGAGGCCGGAGAGCGCACCTTGCCTCGGCTCCTTCTGCTCCCTCTGCGATGATGTCCTTGGTGGAGCTTGGTCGCGCACCTCTGCGATGAGCGATGGCATTACGTCAGCCAGCACCAGCTACGCCCGATCTCCGACTTCCACCGTGCGAGTTGCGCAGCGCCTGCGCTTGCCCAGCCAGCGAGCTTGCCGGGCTCTCCGTCAGCCGGCGGGACGTAAATTTCTTCGTGGATTACGTCGTCGACGCATCGATCGATGAGCCGCCCAGCGTGCGTCTCCCAGCCTTGATGAGCTATGCGGTTTTATCCTCGATGTCCGACGGAGCCGGTGCAACGCCGCGGCGGCGTCCTGGCCGCGTGCCCCTTCTTCGCGCTGTACGTCTCGGTGATCCAAGCGCCGTCACGTACGCGCACCTTTTCACCTGCCAGGACATGCTGGGCTCTTGCCAGGTCGCTCCGTGAGCCCTGATCTTCGCTTCCGCGGCGTCGTGGTAGTCATGCCACCGGCCTCCAGTTTGGCCGCAGTCCTTGTAGCTTTTTGGGAACACTTTGGGAACAAGACTTCGGTACGGCGGTAACGAGGCCTACCGATGACAGCCGAAACCAACCGGAATGACAATCCGGCGCCGACACTTACCCCGGCGCCAGATTCCCAATCCCTGTAAGTCGGAGGTTCGATCCTCTGGGGCACACCACCGCCCGACGGCCCCACTGGCGGCGGTCCTTCGAGGCCCGGCTCATGCTCGCGCAGAAGTCGCGGTCGCATCGCGGTCCTCGCGCTCCTCCTGCTCACAGCTGCGGGCGTCGCCCCGTGCCAGCGAGGCCGCCTGGACGCAGGTCATCCTGGTGCGCCACGCCGAGAAGGTCGACGCGTCGGCTGACCCCGACCTGAGCCCGGCCGGCGAGCGCCGCGCCCGCGCGCTGGCCGCGGCGCGCGCCGCCGGCGTGCGCACGGTCTACGCCACGGTGTAGCGCACCCAGGAGACGGTCGCGCCGCTCGTCGCCGAGACCGGCGTGCCGCTGGTCGTGGTCGACGCCCACGACGTGGCCGGCCTGTGCCAGCGCATCCGCACCCAGCACGCCGCGCCAGGCCGTCCTGGTGGCGGCGCACTCCAACACGTTGCCGGAGATCGTCGCCGGCCTCGGGGCTCCCCCCATCGAGCTGCTCGGCGACGACGCCTACGACAACCTCTACGTCGACCCTCGGCGCCGGCGGTCGCGCCTCGGTGCTGCGCCTGGCGCATGTCGTCCTCGCCGCCCTGAACGATCGGCTGGCCTCGCTCCGGCTGCCCGCATCCGGCTTTTCCGGCGGCTCGCGCGCTCGCATGAGCCAGGGTTGCCCGGCGTCGCCAGGCCGTCGGGCTACTCGGCGCGAGCCTCCGTCCAGAAGCCGGGGGCGGTGCGCCCGGAACTTCGTCCGCGCGACGACGCCATGGAACTCCAGGCGAATCGAGTTCGAAAGCGTGGGCGCTCGCGCCCGCCTGCGTGGGGACGCAGGCCCCAGCCGCCCGGACATGCGCCGGCGCCAACACGCGAGAGTCAGCGCGAGGCCCTGATGCGCGCCACGACGACCATCATCGCCGCCCTAGCCCTGGTCGGTTTCGGCCACGCCGCTTCGGCCCAGGTGCCGATCAACGCCTTCGACAACTTCGTCACCGAGAGCGCTTCGACGGCCTGCCGACTGGACGAGCGGGACGTGCTACCGGCGGGGCCGCTTCGGCACATCTTCGAGACCGGCACGAGCTCCACCACGGTCGACCAGAAGGCCGCCGCCGGCGACGGCACCTCCAACGCCGGCAACACCTACAGCGCCGGCACCACCGGCTCGACCGAGCGCGCGCTGGGCATCCTCCAGAGCGGGTCCAACCTGCCGAGACCATCGGCGCCGAGCTGGCCAATGCCACCGGCGGCAGCATCCAGGCGCTGGCCATCCAGTACACCGGCGAGCTGTGGCGTCGCCGACCGCGTCGACCGCATCGACTTCCAGTACAGCCTCGATGCCACGAGCCTCCTCGACTGGCACCTGGATCGACGTCGACGCGCTCGACCACGACAACTCCCAGCACGACGCCGCCGAGCGGTGGCCTGTGCGCCGATGACGCGCCGACCGGCCCGCGAGGACAAGGTCCACGCCAACGCCAGACCATGAAGGCCACCATCATGGCTCGACATCGCCCTCGGCGCGAGCGCCCTCGATCCTGCCGTGCTGGACCGACTTCAACGCCAACGGCCTGGACGACTCCTCGCAAGGCGGTCGACTTCCATTCCCCGGTCACCGCTCCAGGTCTGGTCGCCGACCAGGCCTGCGCTGCGTCGCTACCGCTTTGATGTAAAAAAAAAAAAAGCAGGCCGGTGGCCATGCCCGTCGTCGGCAACGGTCATCCCCGGATCGGGGCTTCTGATCAACTCGCCCGGTCGGCAACACCTGCACCCTGTTCAACTACGTCGACGTCGATTCAGACGACGACCAGGGCCCAACGGGTCGCCGCCTTCACGCCGAGTCCTGCTCCAAAGGCGTGGCCGGCCGGCCTATCTTGCTCGGTCAACGTCAACGGTCGAGGACCGGCACCGGCCGCGGTGCCGGTCGTTCGATGCGCCGACCTAATCGCCGAACGGCCGGCGTTGCCGTGCGTCTTGAGTTGATGTTGAACGGCGTGCCGCTCGGTCCCGACTCACGAGTACCACTGATGGCCCTGCCCGCACGGGGCCCCACGATGACCAAGGTGGTGGCGCAGGCGCCTACTTCTAGTACCGGTTGGGCTTGATCCGGCGGACCGATTCCACTTCCCGGTCGACGAGTGTCCGCGAACGCCGGGGCAACTGATCCTCAACGTCGTTGTTCGGCCGAAGGAGGACGGCGCCTGTCCCGCCCCGTCATCTGGTGATATGGTGGCCGGTTTCCGGCCGGAGCTGACATCACCAGGTCGCGGATGCTCGCCGGCCGTGGCCCGCTGGGCCCCCACCATCGCGACAAGCGACATCACCGTCCGGCGCGGCATGGCGTCGAGCGTAGCGCATCACCCGCCCGCCGGTGCAGAACGCGGTGCTGACCCTATACCGAAGACGCTGACACGATCGTACCTCCGGCGTCGATGGGTTCGTTCCTTCCGCGCGTTCGATACACTTTCAACGGCCACGGGATGAGCTCGTCGCAGACATCGATACC
Source organism: Myxococcota bacterium (assembly GCA_046351155.1). GTDB lineage: Bacteria > Myxococcota_A > UBA9042 > PHBI01 > PHBI01 > JAXLYZ01. The sequence continues at coordinate 7,169 of JAXLYZ010000090.1, read as the reverse complement.
ATCGTTGCGCCTTCGAGAACGGTGCGCGCGACTACCGGCAACGTTCACTTCCGGCAACGACGACGGCGTCGTGCCGGCACGGCCTCGTGGTTCCGGCTTCATCAACGCGGCAGGGCGCCGAAGGCATTACGCTGACGAAGAGGAGTCGACCTGCCCGCCCTCGCCTGATCCGACGGCCTGCTCGCCGATCAAGGCATCGCCTACACCACCGATGCAGACCAGTACCGAGGCACCTGCCGTGATCGACCGACGCTGCTGCCCTGGGCGCATCAACGCGTCGGCATCAGCATCAGCGGCCGACGACGGCAGCGTGCGCCGTCACCACGCGCTCGATGGACGGCTTCGACGGCGATGTCCTCGGCGCTGATCAACGGCATCGTCGCATGGTGCGGCTCGGCGATCCGCCATCGGCCAGCACCGCACCATCACCCCTCGAGGCGACGGTCGACGCCGCGCCAGCGGCAACGACGAAGCCAACACCGCGTCGGTGTCCTACCGCGGCGTCTCGAGCACGGCGCCCATCCTCGGCGCCAGCGCGCCGGCCACCTTCGACGTGGTCGACTGCGGGCCTGCGTTGCGCTTCGCGCCAGGCGCTGGTCGTGATCTTCTTCGACGACGACGGCGACGGCCTGCCTGGCAACAACGACGTCGGCCTGGCCAACTGATCATCGACATCGGCCTGGACGAGAACGTCACCGACGCCCAGGGCGCGGCCTTCGATAGCGCCACGGTGGGCACGCGCCTTCGGCGTCACGCCGCTGGCGGTGGCGAGGCGACCTGGACGCCGATGCGCCGCCGACCGTCGACATCAGCGACAACTCCACGGCCAACATCTTCGCCGGTGGGCTGCAGCCGCGACGACGGCGACCCGTGCACCTCGACCGCAAGCGCCGCCGGCGAGTGCAGCCACGAGGTGGTCATCAACGAGGGCGTGATCGACGACACCCTCGGCGACGGCGTCGATGACACCGCAACGGCGCCACCGACCTCGACGTCGGCGTCGATGACCGTGACCCAGCAGGCACCGGCCCGTGCTCGAACGAGGTGGCAACACGACCTGCATCCTCGGCGTCGAGGGCATCGACCCGCGAGCTGGCCGCTTCATCGGCCCTGGACAACAACTGCGACAACGTCGACGACGACTGCTCCGGCACCCCCGACGACCACTTCATCGGCACCCCCGACCGCTGCGGCGTCGGCGCCTGCCTGAGCCTCGGCGTCACCACCTGCAACCAGGGCGAGCTCGGCTCGAGCTGCGTCGAGGGCGAGCCGACCGGCGACGACAGCGACTGCGACGGCATCGACGACGACTGCAACGGCACCGACGACGACCACTTCGCGTCGGTCCCGACGAGCTGCGGCCAGGGCGTCTGCGCGCGCCAGGGCGTCTCGACCTGCATCGCGGGCACGCCCGGCTCGACCTGCGTGGTCGGCCCGAAGACCGGCCTCGACAACGACTGCGACGGCATCGATCAGGACTGCGACGGCGTGCCCGACGACGCCTTCGTCGGCGGCCCCATCACCTGCGGCAGCGGCGACTGCGCCGGCACCGGCAGCGTGGCCTGCGTGCAGGGTCACCTCGACGAGAAGGCCTGCCAGCCCAAGGGCGACGGCGTCGCCTGCACGACGGCCGGCCCCTGCGCCGAGGCCGCGGCCTGCAGCGGCGGCCAGTGCGTGGCGACGCGCATCAAGAGCTGCAACGACGGCGACCCGTGCACCGACGACGCCTGCGACCCGCAGGTGGGCTGCGTGGCGACGGTCAGCGAGAACGGCACGCCGTGCGACGACCGCGACAAGTGCAGCGCCGTGTCGGCATGCCAGGACGGCTTCTGCGTGGGCGACGGCATCACCTGCCCGGCGCCCGGTCCGTGCGAGGGCCTCGGCCAGTGCAACCCGGCGACCGGCGTCTGCGACTATCCCTTCGCCGAGGGCTGCGACCCGTGCCGCGCCGACGACAACGAGCCGCCGGCCATCACCTGCCCCGACCCGCTCACGGTCGAGTGCGCGCCCGGCGGCGCCGAGCCCGACCTCGGCCAGGCCAGCGCGCGCGACGCCTGCAGCAAGGTGGTCGTGACCGACGATCGCCCGGGCGTCTTCGCGGCCGGCAACACGCTCGTGACCTTCACGGCCAGGGACGAGGCCGGCAACATCGCCACCTGCAGCACCACCGTGACGGTCGCCGACACCAAGGCGCCGACCTTCTTCTGCCCCGAGGTGACCGAGGTCCAGGGCGACCCGGGCACCTGCGGCGCGCTGGTCACGCACGTGCCGAGCGCCACCGACGAGTGCGGCGCGGTGACGGTCATCGGCCCGCCGGCCGACACCTTCTACCCGCCCGGCCCGAGCGACGCGACCTACGTGGCGGTCGACGCCGCCGGCAACCGCACCGAGTGCAACACCCAGATCGTCGTGACCGGGCTCGACGACCTCAGCATCGACTGCGACCCGACGCTGACGGTCGAGGCGCCGGCCGACTTCTGCGGCTGGCCCGAGGCCATCTCGGCCGAGGTCGTCGACGAGTGCCGGAGCCGCGCCACGGTGCAGAGCAAGAGCGACTTCTTCGCCATCGGCCAGACCACGGTGAGCTTCGACGCCGCCAGCGAAGGGCGCAGCGCCCACTGCGAGACGCTGCTGACGGTGAAGGACGTGACGGCGCCGCTCGTCGACTGCGGCTTCGCCAGCGGCAGCCACGACCTGCCGGCCATCGCCGCGGCCACCGCCTCCGACGCCTGCGGCTTCACGCTCAGCATCGCCTCGGTGGCGTGCCAGGTCGACGGCGTCGCCTCGAGCCAGCGCTGCATCGCCAAGGCCGACGAGAACGTGGTGACCATCGACGACGCGCCCGACGGCGGCGAGAGCGGCACGGTCGAGGCGGTGTGGACGGTGCACGCGGTCGATCCGTCGGGCAACGCAAGCGACGTCGAGTGCCGCATGACGGTCGACCCGTCGAGCCTCGACCACGACAAGGACGGCATCCCCGACCGCGACGACAACTGCGTGACGACGCCGAACACCGACCAGCTCGACACCGACCAGGACGGCATCGGCGACGCCTGCGACGAGGTCGACTTCAGCGGCCTCGAGGCCATGGGCGGCGCGGGCTGCGCGGCCGGCGACGGGGCGCCGCTGGGCGTCGCGCTGGGCATGCTCGGGCTGGCGCTGGTGCTCCGGCGCCGTCGTCGGGCCTGAGGCCCCCGGGGCCGCGAGCGCGGCAGCCGGGGGCAGCGCCGAAGGCGCGGGGGTCTATCGTTCTGATTTCGAGAACGATGCGTTGTCGAGGTGAGGCTGGCGAGCGGGTCGTTTCCGACGCATGAATGCGCCGGGGACGCCTGCTCGAACGGGCTCGTGGCCCCGTGCCTCGCCCGGAGAGACCATGTCGAACTATCGCATCCTGCCCGCCCTCGTCCCCTCGCTCGTGCTCGGCCTGGCGCTCGCCGCCGGTGCGTGCTCGTCCACGCCGCCGACCGAGACCCACGAGGCCGCGGTCACCAAGGAGCCCATCAAGGACATCGCGTGGAAGGACATGACCAAGCCCCAGCGCGGCGCCTACATGAAGGACGTGGTCATGCCGACCATGAAGGAGATGTTCGTCGCCTTCGACCCGAAGTTCGCCGACATGAACTGCGCCACCTGCCATGGCGTGAAGGCGGTCGAGGACCACAGCTTCAAGATGCCGACGGCGGAGATCTACGTGCTGCCGTCGGGGCCGGACGCGTTCCAGAAGCTCATGAGCGAGAAGCCCACCTGGATGCCGTTCATGATGAAGGTCGCGCCGAAGATGGCCGAGCTGCTCGGCGTCACGCCGTTCGACCCGAAGGATCACCCCGACGGCTTCGGCTGCCACAACTGCCACACCGTCGCGCCCGAGTGAGCCCGCTCGGCGGCTGAGCTACGGCGTCGCGCCGAGGACGGTGAGCCGCTCGCTGCCGTCGCTCGGCGCCGACGTGTCGACCGGCAGCCGCTGCCGGCGGAGCGCCAGGACCTCGTCAGCGCTCGCCGGGCGTATGGACGAGCCGTCGCTCCTGGCGACGTCCCAGCGATAGGGCTTCGGCTGGTTCATGTCCTGGCGCGCGTACTCGACGATGACGTCGCCGCGCGCGGTCACCTCGTAGCCGTCGAAGTCGCGCTCGAGGGTCGCGACGACGATGGGCTTGTCGGCGTCCGCGCCATCGATGGCGGCGGCCCGCAAGACGCGCTGGCCGTCGCGCTGGGCCACGGTGATGACGCGCTCGCTGTGCGGGTCGAGCTCGAGGGCGTGGCCGAATAAGCCGCCGAAGCCGGCGACGCGGGCGCGCGCACGACCACGTCGGGCGCGCGCCGCCGCCGTCGATGGCCGCCGCGAGCACGTTGCCGTCGGGGTGGAGGCCGGCCACGCGACCGGAGCGCAGCGCGCCAGCGGCGCGACCTCGTCGACGCCGCTCAGGACGACGGTCGGGTGGGCCGCGTCCTGGCCGTCGACGCGGTAGGCGCGGACCTCGCGCGCCTGCGGTCCCACAGCACGAGGCGGCCGCGCGCCATTTAGCGCCATGCCGCGCGGGCTCGGGCCGGTGACGGCGAAGGCCTTGCCGGGTGCGGCGACGCGCGCGCCGAGCCAGGCCGGGTCGCGCCCGACGCGGTACACGACGGTCGCGCCGGCCTCGTCGCGGTAGGCCTCGACGATGCCCGCGGCCTGCCACGGCACGACCTCGACGCGCGCGCCGGATGAGCCGGGGGCGTCGAGCACGATGGCGCCGCTGCCCTCCCAGCCGGTGCTGACGATGACGTGGCCGGCGACGGCGCCGACGTAGCTCGAGTCGGCGGCGAGCAGCGTCGCTGGGCCGCCGGCGACCGGCACGAAGCCGACGTGCCAGCTGTCGCCGGGCGGCGCGTCGCGCCGATCGAAGACCGCCACCGGGCCGGCGGCCGAGGCCACCACCGCGCGCAGGAGGCACGACGGCGTCGGCGTCGTTGCCGTGGCGAGAACGCGCAGCCCGCGGGCACCGGACGCGGCGCTGTCGATGGCGACGATGTCGTCGCCGCGGCAGCCGACCACGCTGCGGCCGTCGGGGGTCCAGGCCACGAGCTCGATCGGCTGCGCCTGCGCGGTGCCGAGGAGGCGCGGGCGCGGGTCGCCGGCGAGGTCGACCTCCTCGATGGCCCAGCCGCCGTCGACGGCGACGGTCCAGGCCGCGCGCGCGCCGTCGGGGGTCGGCAGCGGGTCGAGGTAGATGGGCCGCGTCGGGCGCACGCTGCGGATGTGGCCGCCGGGCTCGACGACGGCCAGGGCGGCGCTGCGGAGGACGCCGCTCTCGCCGAGCGTGACCAGCGCGCCGGCCGGCACGACGCCGTGGACGTCGGCGCCGAAGTGGGTGCCGACGGGCGTCCGGTGGCGGGCGTCGACGTAGAAGAGGCTGCCGTCGACGGCGGCGATGAGGCCGTCGCCGAAGGCGGCCTGCAGGCGGTCCTGGCTGCGGCCGCGGTGCGGCACGAGCAGGGAGGTGGCGCCGGCCAGCGTCGCGACCTCGATGGTGGTGGGTGGCGAGCCGCTGACGTCGAGGGAGCGCTCGAAGGCGACGCGGTCCGGGTCGAGCCAGCGCGGGCGCTCGAGGCGCGCGCCGGGTGCGCGCGGGCCGGCCGCGGCGCCGCGCGCCAGGACGCGCGCGAGGTGCCGGGCGAGGTCGAGGACCACGAGGTCGTTGCCGTCGATGTAGGCCAGGCTCCGGCCGTCGGGGGAGAGCGCGACGTCGAAGCCGACGCCGTGGCTGTCGGCCAGCGGGATGGGCGCGCCGCCGTCCACCGGCAGGGCGAAGATGCCGCTGCCGGTGGCAGCGCCGAGCTCGACGATGGCCCAGCCGAGCGGCTCGGAGGCGGCCAGGAAGCGGAGGCGGCCGGCGCTCTTGCCGAAGCCGCGCGGCGTGCTCGGCCCGAGCGGAGCGACCTTGCCGGCGTCGGGTCCGGCCAGGGCGACGACCGCGAGCGGCTGGATCGAGGCGCGGACGAGGCTCGGCTCGGGGGGCGCGGCGGCCGCGGCGGAGGCGGTCGCGAGGAGGTATGCGAGGGCGAGGGCGAGGTGGAGGGTCATGGCGCGAGCTAACCCGACGAGGGGCCGGTGCCATCGTCAAAGCCCGGCAAAAATCCGGCGCGGCTCGGCCGGTGCCCGCGGACCGTGACGCTGGGGCTGGCCCTCGCGGCCATTGTCGTCGAGACTCCAGCGCCATGACGTCGTCCACGCCGCTCTCGCCCCGCCCTCGCGATTTCACGCTCGAGCGCTTCCTGGCGCGCTTCGAGTTCACCGCGCCGCACATGCTGTCGGCGTCCGACTGCGAGCCGATGACCGTCGGCGCGCTGCTCGATCGGTGCGGCGTCGGGCCCGAGGCGCTCCTCGACCTGTCGCTCGGCTACACCGACGCCGAGGGCTCGCCGTGGCTGCGCGAGCGCATCGCCGGCTTCTACCCGGGGCTCGGGCCGGACGACATCCTGGTCACCAACGCGCCCGAGGAGGCCATCTTCATCGCCATGACGGCCATGCTCGGGCCGGGCGACCGCGTGGTGGTGCAGACGCCGTGCTACCAGGCGCTCGGCGAGATCGCGCGCTGGCGCGGCGCCGAGGTCGTGAGCTGGCCGATGCGCGAGGGCGCCGACGGCTGGCAGGTCGACCTCGACCAGCTCGACGCATTGCTTGGGATCCCAACCAAGCTGCTGGTGGTGAACCTGCCCCACAACCCGACCGGCTGGCTGCCGACGCGCGCCGAGCACGAGGACCTGATGGCGCTGGCCGAACGCCACGGCGTGCGCGTCTTCAGCGATGAGATGTACCGCGGCCTCGAGCACGACCCGGCCGACGCGCTCTCGCCGGCGGCCAGCGTGTCGGAGCGCGCGCTCAGCCTGTGGGGCATGTCGAAGGCCTTCGGCCTCGGCGGCCTGCGCATCGGCTGGCTGGCCACGCGCGACCGCGCGCTCAAGCGCGAGCTGCTCGGCCTGAAGGACTACACCACCATCTGCGCCAGCGCGCCGGGCGAGCGCCTGGCCCACCTGGCGCTCGGCCAGCACCAGGCCATCACGCGCGGCCACGTCGCCACCATCCGCCACAACGTCGAGCTCGCGCGCGCCTTCGGCGAGCGCAGCGGCGCCCTCGCCTGGCGCGCCCCGCGAGCCGGCTCGGTGGCCTTCCCGCGCTGGCTGCCGGGCGG
>JAXLYZ010000089.1:0-21129 GCA_046351155.1 Myxococcota bacterium | reverse complement strand
CTGGCGCTGGTGTCGCCGCCGACCGCGGCCCAGGCGGGCCGGACCTTCCTCCGCGTCTACGGCGACGGCTTCGGGCCGGACACCCAGGTGCTCATCGGCGACGTCGCCGGCGACATCATCGAGCGCGTGTCGTCGGCCGAGCTCCACGTGTGGAGCCCGCACCTCGGCGTCGGGACCTACGACGCGGTGGTGCGGGACGGCGAGCGCAGCGCCACGCTGGCGCGCGCGCTGACGCTCAACGACCCGCGCAGCGGCTACGGCGGGACCTGGGGCCCGCCCATCGACGAGACCGTCAACGTCACCGTCTACGGCAGCGGCGGCTACGGCCCGGTCGCGGGCGCGTTCGTCATCCTCGGCCACGACCCGGCCACGCCGTGGCAGGGCGTCACCGACGAGAACGGCCAGGTGACCATCTCCGGCCCCGGGCTCTACGGGCCGGTCGACGCCACCGCCAGCCGCGAGGGCTTCACGTCGTACTCGGTGGTGGCCTTCGACGCGACCAACCTCACCATCATCCTGCAGCAGAACCCGACGCCGCCGCCGCAGCAGGGCTCGGGCGGCGACGACCCGTACATCCCGCCGCCCGACGCCACCATCTCGGGCCAGGTGCGCGGCCTCGACAAGTACGTGCTCGCGCCGCCGGGGAGCTGCGCCGCGCTGGCCATCCCCGACACGGCGCACTGCCGCGCGTGCGGCCCCGATGCGCCGGTGCCGCAGTGCGACGCGGGCCTCGAGCCGGGCGCCGACCCCGACACCTTCGCGTGCGTGAACGTGGGCGACGAGGGGCTCCACTGCCTGGCGCGCTGCGAGGTCGATAGCCAGTGCCCGCAGAGCTACACCTGCGGCTCGACGCCGGCCGGCGGGCGCTGCGTGCCGTCGCTGGGCGCGCCGGCGGCCTACTGCAACATCTCCTCGCCGAGCCTCTTCGGCTACGAGTACCCCATCCAGCCGACCGGCTGGGTCGACGCCACCGGCCACTACACGCTCGACTCGATGCGCCTCGGCGAGGTCGCCATCTACTGCTTCGGCGGCTACCGCGACGCGCAGGGCGTCTTCACGCCGACGGTCATGGGCGTCGAGCGCCACCTCTTCGCGGGGCCGGGCCAGGTGTTCGAGCACGTCGACATCGACTTCACCGACAAGCTCGAGCGGTCGTTCCGGCTGCGCCTGCAGGACCCGCCGACCTGGACCACGGGGCTGGCCGATCCGCAGGTCGTCATCAGCCTCGACCTCGGCGCCGACGGCGTCATCCCGTTCTCGCGCCAGCTCATCCCGGTGGGCGACGACCGCCTCACCTGGATCGCACCCCACGAGCTCTCGCAGCTCTCGGGCGACCTCTACGACGGCAACTTCTTCTTCTACACGACGCTGTCGCCGAACGACTACACGAGCTACCAGCCGCGCGCGTACAACCTGGTGCAGAACGTCCGCCACATCGTCGAGGACCGCATGCCGGTGCGCTCGCCGTCGGGCGCCTGGCGCCTCGAGGGCACGCAGCTCGCCAAGGACCTCTACGCCGTGTGGGCGCGCCCCGATGGTCAAGCGGCTTTCGCAGTCGGCGAGGCCGGACTCATCCTCGGCTGGACCGCCGCCGGCTGGACGGCGCAGACGAGCTTCACCGAGCAGTCGCTGCGCGCCGTCGCGGGCTCCGACCAGGACGTATGGGCGGTGGGCGACGGCGGCACCGTGCGCCACTGGGACGGGCTCGCCTGGCACACGATCGACGCGCCCGACGACCTGCTCGGAGCGGTCGCGGTCTTCGACGATCACGTCATCGCCGCCGGCTCGATCCGACTCCGCCGCTACGACCGCACGACCGGCACCTGGGAGGTGGTCGGCGGGCCGTCCCTCCAAGAGGTTCGCGGCCTCGTAGCGCTGCCCGACGGGCGCGTGCTGGCGCTCGGCACCCACCGCCGCGCCTGGCTCGGCTCGGCCGACGGCCGCAGCTGGAGCCCGCTCGCCATCGCGCCGGTCGCGGGCGCCGGTGCGGGCACGCCGGTCGGGGCCGCCGACGCGACGCTCCGCGCCGGCCTCGTGCGCGCCGACGGGAGCTGGGTCGTGGTCGGCGACATGGGCACCGTCCTCAGCGGAGGCGAGTCCGGGCTCGCGCCCGAGGAGAGCCCGACGCCGCTCGACCTGAACGCGCTCGTCGAGACGCCCGACGGCGAGCTCGTCATCGTCGGCGATCACGGCACGACGCTCTCGTGGGTGCCCGGCGCGCGCATCCGCGTCGAGGAGATCACCGACTACCGCTCCGAGGCCCACGGCGTCTTCGTCGACGGCGACGGCTCGGCGCGCATCGTCGGCAGCGCGGCCTTCATCCTCGGGCCGTTCCTCCACTTCCCGGTGGTGACGACGCCCATCCACGACGCGACGCTCGACGCGCTGGCCTTCGCCTGGACCTGGGACGGCGGGCCGCCCAACCAGTACACGCAGCTGCGCCTGACCCCCGAGGCCTCGATCACGCTCTGGACCATGATCGTCGGCGGCGACGAGACGTCCGTGCTCTTGCCCGACCTCGAGGCCGCGGCCGGCATCTCGGCGCTGCCGAGCGGCCGCATCCGCTTCGAGGTGCTGCGCGTCTTGAACGCCAACTTCTCGATCGACGACTACACGACGCGCGACTTCAGCATCTACAAGCGCGACTCGTGGTCGACCAACGAAGCGTACTTCTATCTTCCGTAGGCGCGCGGAACGACCGGATGCGCGCGGGCCTTGGATCCGACATTTCGCGACGCCTCCGCGGCGCGCACCCCTGCCGGGGCGCGCTTGCTCCGACCTCGTGAAACGTCGGCGGCCCGCGCGCTGTGCCTCGGCCCCTTCGGGGCTCGCTTCATCGCAGAGTCGTCGACCCGCTTCTTCGCAGAGTCGTTGTCGCGGCTCTTCGCGGGGGCGTGGTCCGCCGAGCAGCCTGCCTAGCGCGGCATGATCATCTCTTCCGGCAGCAGTCGGTGCTTGTCGACCTCCGGGAAGATGACATCGAGGTACTCGGCGAGGCGCTCGTTGGTCGGGCCGTAGCCGTTCTGGTAGAGCAGGATCTCGAGGTCGCGCACGATGTCGCGGGCGCGCTGGTAGCGCTTGTTCGGGTCGGGATCGAGCATGATGCGCATGATGCGATCGATCTCCGGCGAGATGGACGGGTTCCAGTCGCGCGGCGACGGGATTTCCTTCCGGCCGTGGAGCGCGATGGCCTCGTCGATGGTCTCGACCGGGTAGACCTGCTCGCCCGTGAGGAGCTCGAAGAGCACGAGCCCGAGCGTGAAGATGTCGGAGCGCGCGTCGACCTGGCCGCTCTTGGCCTGCTCGGGCGAGAGGTAGGGCGCCTTGCCGAGGATCTCGTCGTCGCGGATGGCTTTGCGCGCCTTGCTCGCCTTGGCGATGCCGAAGTCGGCGAGCTTCACGACGCCGCCCCAGCTGACGAAGATGTTCACCGGCGACACGTCGCGGTGCACCAGCAAGAGCGGCTTGCCGTCGTTGGCGCGCTTCTCGTGCGCGTACGACAGGGCGCGCGCCACGCGCGAGGTGATGAACACGGCGAGGTTCGGCGGCAGGTAGTCGTTGCGCTCGTCGAGGCGGGTGTTGATGTCCTCGAGCGTCACGCCGTGCACCCACTCGAGGATGATGGCGAGCGAGCCGTCCCACTCGACGAGCTGGTAGACCTGCTGGATGTTCTCGTGGATGAGCGTCGCGACGAGCTTGGCCTCGTCGATGAACATGCTCCGGAAGTAGTAGCGGTCGAGCAGCTCGCGCTTGATGGTCTTGATGCCGACCGTCTTCGAGAAGCCCTGAACCCCGAGCTGATCGGCCAGGTAGACCTGACCCATTCCGCCTTCGGCGACCTTCTTGATGATGCGGTAGGCGCTGGGTGCCTCGAATCCGCTCTCGTCCATGCTGCGATGATGACCCGGGTCGGCGATCGGCGCAAGCCGGCCCATCACGATGCTGAACGTCGGTTGACCGAGCCTCGCCAGGGCCGTAACTGCCGGGCATGAGCAAGGCCTTCACCAAGGAGGGCGACGACCCCGACGTCGTCCCCGACCCCCGCGGCGAGGCGCGCACCCTCCCGCCGGGCGTCCCGAACTACGTCACCCGGGCGGGCTACGATCGCCTGCGCGCCCTCGGGCGCCGCCTCGACGCCGCCGTCGTGGTCGAGCCGCGCGACCCCGGCGCGGCGCCCTCCACCGTCGCCTTCGGCAGCCGCGTGACCGTGGCGCAGGACGGGCGCCCTCGGACCTACACGATCGTCGGCGTGGACGAGGTCGACGAGAAGGCCGGCCAGGTGAGCTGGCTCTCGCCCATCGGGCGGGCGCTCACCGGCGCCGCCGTCGGCGACGTCGTCAGCGTCGAGCGGCCCGGCCGCGAGCTCGAGCTCGAGGTCCTGGCCATCGCCTAGGGCGCGGCGTCCGGCGCGATTAAGACCGGCTTAAGGCGGCCTCCAGGGCGGCGACGCGTAGGGTCGGCGCATCGGGTCCTCGCGACCCGCGCCCATCCCCCAGGAGAGAACCCATGCCCGTCCGCGTCCGCCCCCTCGCCGTCTCGGCCCTGGCCTCGCTCGTCATCTCGCCGCTCGCGGCCTGCGACAGCGCGGCCGACGACACCGGCGACACCACCGTCGGCGACACCCGCGCCGACACCGCCGACACCGCCGCGCCCATCGCCTTCTCGAGCTACAGCGTCGGGCCGAGCACCGCCGCCTTCATCGACGCCTGCGACGGCGGCACCACGCTGAGCCTCGACAACAACGACGAGAACCTCACCCCGGCCGGCGCCGTGACCGTGCCCTTCGACGTCGTGCTCTACGACCGCAGCTTCACCGGCGCGCGCGTGTCGACCAACGGCTGGCTCTCGTTCTCGGACTACCTCACCGACTCGGCGCCGCGCCACGAGAGCGGCGTCCAGCCGCTGCCCAGTGACGGCGCCCCCAACGCCGCCATCTACGCCCTCTGGGAGGATCTCGAGGTGAAGGACGCCGACAGCGGCCTGTGCGTGAAGACGGTCGGCACCGCGCCCGCGCGCACCTTCGTCGTCGAGTGGCACAACGTGTCGTTCGCGGTCGCGACGCCGCCCACGGGCGACCTGACCTTCGAGATCCAGCTCCAGGAGAGCGACCACGCGATCGATCTCGTCTACCGCTCGCTCGACGCCGGCGCCGATCTCGCGAGCCGCTTCAGCCACGTCACGGTCGGCGTCGAGAACGAGCACGACCTCACGAGCTCGCACCCGGGCGACAAGGCCACCAGCGTCTCGCAGGCCCCGTCGACCAGCGCCGGCTTCCGCTTCACGCCGGTCGAGTGACGTCGCGGCGGGCCGCGCGTCAGGAGGGCGCGATGAGGCGCCCCAGCGCGAGCCCGCCGAGGCCGGTCAGGAAGCAGCCGACGAGCGTCACGCCCACGTTCAGGAGCGCCGTGCCGGTGGCGCCGTCGGACAGGATGCGCGTGGTCTCGAAGTTGAAGGCCGAGTAGGTCGTGAGGCCGCCCATGAAGCCGGTCGTCAGCGCCAGGCGCAGCGTCGGCGGGAACGACGGCAGGCCCAGCGCCAGCGCGGCCACGAAGCCCATGAGGAAGCAGCCGAGCAGGTTCACGACGAGCGTGCCGAGCGGGAACGTCGTGGCGTAGCGCTCGGAGGCCCAGAGGCCGATGAGGTAGCGCGCGCCCGAGCCCACGCCGCCGGCGAGACACACCCAGAGGAAGCGCTCCATGGCACGGGCCTCAGGCGGGGAGCGGCGGCCGGCGATCGAACCACGGCCGCGCCGCCTCGAGCTGGCCCGCCAGCCGATACAGCGTCGCCTCGTCGCCGAAGCGCGCCACCCACTGCGTGCCGATGGGCAGGCCGGCCGCGTTCCAGAAGAGCGGCAGCGACACCGCCGGCTGGCCGGTCATGTTGAAGAGCTGCGTGTTGGGCGTCGCGCCGAGCGCGTTCTTGGCGAGGCTGGCCAGCGCCTTCAGGAGCAGCGAGCGCAGCGGCACCGCCGCCAGCGTGGCCACCAGCCGGCGCTCGGCCGGCTTCAGCGCGAAGGCGCCGATCCTGGCCGGCGGCATGGCCGCGGTCGGCGTGAGGAAGACGTCGTGGCGCTCGAAGAACGGCACCAGCGCGCGGTGCGCCATCTGGATCGTGTGCAGCGCGGCCGCGTACTCGGCGGCCGTGAGCTTGTCGGCGATGAGCTTCAGGAGCCAGGTCGGCTTCTCGACCTCGGAGGCCTTGATGGGCCGCCCGCGCAGCTCGGCCGCGCCGCGGATGCCCATGCTGGCGCCGGCGGCGATGACGGTGAAGTAGGCGTCGGTGAGCTTGTCCCGATCGACCGGCGGCTTGGCCTCGATGACCTCGTGGCCCAGCGACTCGGCCAGCCTGGCCGCGTCGCGCACGGCCGCCACGCAGTCGGGGTGGGTGGTGTCGCTGAAGAGCGCCACGTCGGAGAAGGCGATGCGCAGGCGACCCGGCGCGCGCCCGACCTCGTCGAGGAACGGGCCGGCCGGCGCCATCACCTGATAGGGCGCGCCGGCGTCGGGGCCGTGCGTCGCGTCGAGCATGGCCGCCGAGTCGCGCACGCTGCGGGTCAGGACGTGCTCGGCCACGAAGCCGGCCCAGCGCTCGCCGGCGAACGGGCCCGCCGGGTTCCGCGCGCGCGTGGGCTTCATGCCGACGAGGCCGCTGTGGGCGGCCGGGATGCGGATGCTGCCGCCGCCGTCGCCGCCGTGGGCCAGCGGCACGTAGCCGGCCGCGACCGCCGCCGCCGACCCGCCCGACGAGCCGCCCGGCGTGTGCTCGGGGTTCCACGGGTTCCGGGCCGGGCCGTAGAGCTCCGACTCGGTGACGCCGTAGATGCCGTACTCGGGCACGTTGGTGCGGCCGAGGATGACCACGCCGGCGCGCTTGTAGCGCACCGTCAGCTCGGCGTCGCGATCGCTCGGGATGCCCTGGTAGCTGCGCGAGCCGTAGGTCGTCGGCTCGCCCGCCTCCTGGCCCATGATGTCCTTCAAGAGGAAGGGCACGCCGCGGAAGGCGCCGTCGGCGGCGTCGCCGGACGCATGCGGCGGCGCCGACTCGAGCGCCTTGGCGCGCGCCCGCGCCTTCTCGAACTGGCGGTGGATGACCGCGTTCAGCGCCTTGTCGCGGGCCTCGATGCGGGCGATGGACGCCTCGACGAGGTCGGTCGGCGACACCTGCTTCTCGCGCACCAGGGCGGCCAGGCCGAGGCCGTCGTAGCGCTCGTACTCGGGGAACGGGAGGGCCATTGCATGCCTCGCGGAATCGTCAAGGGGCTTGACAAGCTCGGGCCAGGCCTCGGCCTAGGGCTCGGGCAGATCGAGCCCGTCGGGGGTGGTCTTGGTCGCGCGCGGCGTGTAGGGCGGCGCGGGCGGCGGCGGGTGCTTGGCGAGCCACGCGTCCCAGCGATCGGGGTCGGGCGGCAGCGGCTGGTCGGGGTGCGCCAGGTCGCGCAGCGCCATGGCGATGCGGTCGCCGAGCGGCTCGACGCCCTGGCGCAGCCAGGCCGCCAGCGGGCCGATGGCGCGCGCGTCGCCGAGCGTCCGCAGGCCGTCGATGGCCGCGCGCTGGAGCTCGATCGAGACGTCGGGCGCGAGCAGCGACAAGAGCGTCGGCAGCGCCTCGCTGAAGCCCTTGGCGTGGCCCAGCGCGCGCACCGCCTCGATGGCGACCGGGTCGGCGTCGGACTCGGTCAGCGCCACGACCAGCGCCAAGGCCTTCGGGTTCGTGTCGCCGAGGCGCGCCAGCGCGACGGCGGCCAGCTCCTGGAGCGGCATCGGCAGCGCGTCGAAGCGCTGCGACAGATCGGCCGCCTCGCCCAGCGCCTCGAGCCCTTGGATGGCGCGGGCCCGGAAGGCCAGCGCCGCGCCCTCGTCGACCAGCCGATCGAGCGTCGCGACCACGCGCCGGCGCAGCTCGGGACCGTCGGGGTGCTCGGCGATCTGCGCCTTCACGCGCTCCATCACGCCGGCCACCTGCCAGGGCGCGTCGAGGCGCACGAGCGCCAGACAGGTGCCGAAGCGGCAGAGGCCGCTCTCGCACTCCTCGTTCTCGTGGCAGCCGCTCTGGTTCTCGATGAGCAGCGCCTCCATCGACTGCGGCAGCGCCGTCGGCCCCATCGAAGCATTCGGCAGCGGCTCGGGCGGCGGCTTCTCGGGGTCACCGCCGCCGCCGCACGCGGCCAGCGCGAACGCCGACGCCAGGCCGAGGGCCGCCCAGGGTGCCGCTGACCTCGCTCCGCGGAGAACGCCCCTCATCGGCGCGTCTCGGCGACGAAGCGCGCGAAGAGCGCGCGCTGGCTCGGCCGGTCCTGCATCCACTCGGGGTGCCACTGCACGCCGACCACCCACGGCCCCGACGCCGTCCGCTGGTACGCCTCGGCCAGGCCGTCGGGGGCGCGCGCCAGCACCTTGAGGGCGGGCGGCTCGGCCTTCATGCCCTGGTGGTGGACGCTGTTGACCCAGCGCGGCTCGCTGCCGAAGAGCTCGCCCAGGAAGACGTCGGCGTCGAACTCGATGGGGTGGCCGAGCGCGTCGTAGCGCTCCTGCGAGCGGTGCTCGAGGCTGCCCGCGCGCATCGACGGCAGGTCCTGCCAGAGGCTGCCGCCCTCGGCCACAGTGATGAGCTGCGCGCGCGGCAGGCCGCCGAGGACGGGGATGCCGCGCCAACGCAGCGCGGTAGAGCGACAGCTCGAGCGCGTCGCGCGCCGGGTCGCCGCGCCAGGCGTCGTGCTGCGGCGCCTCGCCGTAGTGGCCGGGCGAGATGTCGTCGCCGCCCGACAGCACGAGCCCGTCGGCGTGCTCGAGCACCTCGGCCGCATAGTCGGCGAGGGCCACGTCCCCCTCGGTCTCGGCGCGATAGACCATGAACGGCACCGCGCCGGCCTCGGCCACCGAGCGCGCCAGGGCGGCCTCGCCGTACTCGGCGCCTTTCCTTTGGCGTAAACGGCGGTCGGCAGGCGGCAGCGCGTTGGGGCTCACCGCGACGAACGGGCGGCGACCGGCGGACACGTTCTTCATCGGCGCGCATCCTGAGCACGGGGGCAGGCGCCGGTCAATTGCCGACCGCGAGCCCGCTCATTGCCTCGAACCGAATGATCGGATAGTTCCCTCGAACCCGCGCGGCGGGCCGTCCAGGCGGACCGCGGGAGGATAAATGCTGGGACTGCGGGGTTGGCGCGTGGGCGCCGGCGCGATGGTGGCGGCCGCCGTGGCGATGGGCGGAGCAGTCGGCGGGGCGTGCAGCGGCGACGCCGTCAGCGGCGTCGAGGACACCGGCCTGGCGCCGACCGACGTCGTCTTCGCCGACGGCGCCGACGACGTGCTGGTGCCGCCCGACAGCGCGACGACCGGCGCGACCGCGGACAGCGCCGACCCCGACGCCACGGCCGACAGCGCCGACGCGGCGCGGGTCGAGACCGATCCGTGCGGCGCCCTGCCCTACGACTTCCGCTGCCCGTGCGACATCAACAACGACTGCCTGTCGGGCTGGTGCCTGCCGGTCGACGACCCGAGACCGCGTCGCGCTGCACCCAGGACTGCATGAGCCAGTGCCCCGACGGCTGGGAATGCAAGGGCGTCGCCGTGGGCGGCGACCCGGTCTTCCTGTACGCACGCCGCCGGTCGAGACGCTGTGCAAGCCGTGCGGCGACGACAGCGACTGCCACGAGGTCGGCGCCAAGTGCCTCGACTTCCCCGATGGCCGCTTCTGCGGGCGCGGCTGCCTCGGCGACCCGACCGCCTGTCCGGAGGGCTATGCCTGCTCCGAGATCACTAACGACCTCGGCCAGGTCACGAGCTACCAGTGCACGCCGGCCGGCGGCAGCTGCGTGTGCCCGGCCGACACCCACTACGACAGCGACCCGGCCAACTGCGGCTTCTGCGGCCACGCCTGCAGCTATGCCTTCGCGGCCGCCAGCTGCGCCGACTCGAGCTGCGTCATGGGCGCCTGCGAAGACGGCCACCAGGACCTCGACCACGAGCCGCAGGACGGCTGCGAGTACGCCTGCACCGTCCAGGTGCGCGACGACGAGCCCGAGCCCGACGAGCCCGGCAACGGCTGCTACGCGGCCGGCGTGGTCGGCCACCCGTGCGACCAGAACTGCGACGGCATCGACGGCGACTGGACGCGCGCCGTCTTCGTCGCGCCCAACGGCCTGCCCAACGCCAGCGGCGCGGCCTACGACCCCTTGCCGTCCATCCAGGCCGGCATCGACATGGCGACGGCCGACTCGCGCGACGCGCTCGATCAGGTCTACGTCGCGGCCGGGAGCTACACCGAGACGGTCACGCTCAGCGCGGGCGCGCTCGTCTTCGGCGGCTTCTCGAACGACGGCAAGTGGCAGCGCGACATCGCCGCCAACCCGACCATCGTGCAGTCGAGCTCGGGCACGACCTCCATCCGCGTGGTCGTGGCCGACGGCATCACCTCGGCGCGCACGGTCTTCGACAGCTTCACCGTGCTGGCCGGCACCAACTCCAGGCCAGGCGGGTCGAGCTGCGCCATCTGGGTGCGCGAACTCCGGACGTCCTCGAGCTGCGGAACCTCATCGCCATCGCCGGCAACGGCGGCAGGCGTGGCGGGCCAGGACGGCGCCGAGATCGAACAGCCCAGACCGGCGACCCGGGCCAGGGCGCCAAGAACTGCGGCGACGCGCGCGCAGGGCAGCGCCGGCGGCGACAACCAGTGCGTGCGCGGCGGCAACGCCAGGGGCGGCGACGGCGGCGCGGCCGGCTGCGACAGCTTCCTCGGCTCCCGGACACGAGCCCGGACAACAGCTCGTCGCCCGGCGGAGCGGGCGGCGGCACCGGCTCAGGCGACGGCGACGACGGCAGCGACGCCGGACCGGGCAGCGACGGAGCGGGCGGCGGCGTCTTGCGCGGGCGGCGCCGGCGAGGTGGTGGCCGGCTTCTGGCGCGGGCTGAGCGGCGCGGACGGCGGCGGCTTGGCCCCAACGGCGTGGGCGGCGGCGGTGGCGCGGGCGGGAGCAGCGGCATCAACATCGCCACCGGCCGCTGGGGCGGAGGCGGCGTTGGCGGCGGCTCGGGCGGCTGCGGCGGGGCGCACGGCACCGGCGGCACGGCCGGCGGCGGCTCGTTCGGCCTGTTCCTGGCGATCGACGCCAGCCCCGACGCTGGTCGAGGCCAGCTCGGCCACAAGTCAGGCGGCGCCGGCGGCGCGGCGGCGCGGGCGGCGCGCGCGGCACCGAACTGATCGGGCGGCACGGCGGGCGACCCGTACGACTGCCGCGATCGCGGCGGCGACGGCGGCGATGGCGGCGACGGCGGGCGCGGCGGGCACGGCGGCGGCGGCGCGGGCGGGGCGGCCTTCGGGCTGTTCGCGAGCGGCTCAAGCGACCCGCGCTGCAGCGACGTGACGTTCGCGCCGGTGGGCTCGGGCGGAACCGGCGGGCTCGGGGGCATCTCGGCCGACGGCGCGGGCAACAAGGGGCCGACGGCCTCTTCGGGGACCGGAACAAGGCCACGCCGTCCTGCCCTTGAGGTCGCGGGCTCGTGCTCGTGGCTCGTTCTCGTGCTCGTGCTCGGGGCTCGGACTCGTGCTCGGGGCTCGGGGCTCGGGCTCGGGCTGGTGGACGGGGTCTGGCCGACCGTGCGCCGCTCGGATTGCACTGGCGCGAGGCGCGCGTGTACAGTCCGCAGCATGCGCGTCACGGTCCGTCAGCGTCCGATCGTTGTTTCATGCTCACTCGTCGCCGCCGCCGTCCTCGGTGCCGCCTGCGGTGACGACACCATCAAGGGCCAGAACGACACCGTCGCCGACGTCGCGACCGACACCAGCATCGACCTCGACTCGTTCGTGCCGTTCGACGTGTTCGACAGCGACCGCATTCGTCGACCGCGACCGACTCCTCGACCGCGACCGACACGACGACCGACCCCGACACCGGCCCGTCCTGCGACAGCGACCCGGAAACCGTTCTTCTGCCCGTGCGAGAACAACGTGCAGTGCGAGACCGGCTACTGCATCTGCGCCGTCGACGAACCCGACGTCGCGCACCGCTGCAGCAAGACCTGCATCGACAGCTGTCCGCAAGGCTGGAGGAATGCCGCCCGGCGCCTGGGCGGCGGCGGCGACCGGTCTTCCTGTGCCAGCCGGCCATCAACACGCTGTGCCTGCCGTGCGAGACCAACTCGAACTGCCAGGCGCTGGCGGCCGCGCTGTGCGTGCAGTACGACGACAGCAGTTCACCGGCAAGGACTGCCAGAACGACCAGACCTCGGGCTGCCCGGCCAACTACGAGTGCAAGAACATCGACAACGAGCTCGGCCAGACCATCGGCTACCAGTGCGTGCCGACGTCCGGGCAGCTGCCAGTGCCCCGACGGCACCGACTACGACAACGACCCCGACAACTCGCGGCTACTGCCTACGCCTGCGCCTACAACGGCGGCGTCCCCGGCTGCCGAAGGCGACTGCTACGCAAGGGCTGCCAGGCGGCCACGTCGACAACAAGAGGACGTCGACGGCTGCGAGTACGCCTGCAACAAGACCGGCGACGACGACTGGCCCGACGCGCAGTGCAACGGCAGCGACTGCGATCAGAACTGCGACGGCATCGACGGCGACTGGAACCGCGCCGTGTTCGTGTCGGCCGCGGTGGCGGTGAGCGGCAGCGGCGCCCCGTACGACCCGGTCAAGAGCATCGGCGAAGGCATCACCGTGGCGCAGCAGACCGGCAAGGACCACGTCTACGTGGCGGCCGGCACCTACATCGAGACCGTCACGATGGTGACCGGCATCTCGGTCTTCGGCGGCTACTCGAGCGACGGCAAGTGGGTGCGCAACCTCGCGACGCAGACCACGACGGTGACGAGCTCGTCGGGCACGCAGTCGGTGCGCGTCGTCATCGCCGACGGCATCGACGGGCAGCGCACCGTCTTCGACGGCTTCAACGTCGTGGCCGGCACCAACGCCAACCCGAGCGGCTCGAGCTACGCCATCTGGGTGCGGAGCTCGTCAGGTCGCTCGAGATCGCCCACGTGTCCGCGGTCGGCGGCCAGGGCGGCGGCGGCGCGACCTCGCGCCGGCTCGAGGCAGCGACGGCGCGGTCGGCACCAAGGGCGACTCGAGCGCCGAGAACAACGGCAGCATCACCGGCACCTGCACCGACTGCGAGACCAACGGGCTCCAGTTCAGCACCTACGGTGGACCCGGCGGTCTGGCGCACCCGACCAATGCCCCGGCGGAATCAACAGTGCAGGCGGCGCCGGCAGCCGGCGGCTGGAGCAGTGACAGCAACAGCTCGGAGCGGGTGAGCCAGACCTCGCCGGCGGCGCGCCGGCAGCCCTGCCGTCGGCGGCAACAGTGCCGGCAACAAGGGTAGCGTGGGAGCAGCCCCGGGCCGGCCCGGAACGGCGACGGCAGGACCGCCGGCGGCAGCGATCGGCGGGTCGGGCTTCTGGGTCGGCAACGCCGGCACAAACGGGAACCAGGCGCCGAGGGCGTGGAGTGGCGGCGGCGCTCGGGCGGCGGGGCAGCAACAACGGTACCTTCGATTGTGCAGCTGGGGCGCGGGCGGCGGCGGTGGTGGCTCGGGCGGCTGCGGCGGCGCGGCCGGCACGGCCGGCGGCACCCGGGCGGCGGCTCGTTCGGCATCTTCACCATCCACAACGCCAGCCCCAAGCTCAGCGCCAGCCAGTTCGGCCACAAGAGCGGCGGCAGCGGCAGCGCCGGCGGCCTCGGCGGCGGCGGCGGCGCTCGGCGAGACCGGCGGCGACGGCGGCGTCGGGTGCATGAGCGCCGGTGGCGGCGGCAAGGGTGGAACTGGCGGCAACGGCGGGCGCGGCGGTCACGGTAGTGGCGGCGCCGGCGGCATGGCCTACGGCATCTACATCTCCGCGGCGAGCGACCCGGCCTGCGACGGCCTGGGCTTTGCACCCGCCGGCAGCGGCACCACGGCGGTCGGCGGCCTCGGTGGCGATCAGTCGGGCAACAAGGGCGCCGACGGCACCTTCGGTGACAAGAACAAGGCGACAGCGAGCTGCCCTGAGGGGGTTCAAGGACTGGTCGCGCAGCCGTTGAACGTCGCCGCGCTGTAGCCGACGACGACCGCGTCCAGCTTCTCCATGCGGTGACACGGTCCGCGCCATCGAAGTCGCCGCCGAGATCGATCACGTCCTTGGCGTAGCTCGCGACGAGCAGCGCGCCGCTCGAGGTGACGACGGGCGCCGCGAAGTACGCCCGCGAATCGGTGGATGCGAAGCGAAGCGTCGCGGGTCCGTCATCGAGGACGGCCAGCGGCGTGAGCCACGCGGCCACTTGCGTGACGGTCCAGCGTCGTAGCGTACGAGCGCGCCCTCACCGCCGATAGCGCCGTGGACGACGACGCCGTCGTCGAAGTCGCCAGGTTCCGTACGAGGCGCCGTTCATGAGGAATCCGCCGTACGAGATCTGGCACAGCAGAAGCCCCAAGCCCCGCGCGGCGGGTCGGCGCTCGGGAAGGTGCCGACCTCCGCGCTGCAGCGGCGTGGCAAGGCCTCGTCGGTGATGGCGAATCGCGAGTCGTCGCGAGGAAAGAAGGTTCCCACCGACTCGGTCAGCGCATGGGGCACGCAATGGCGCGGCCACTCGAAGCCCACGGCCTGGTGATCGAGCAGCGTCCCGGCGGCGCATCGACGACCAGCCGCCACGTCCCGGTCGAGCCGAGGACGGTGCCGTCCACAGTGGCTCCGCTGTCGCGGATGACGACGAAGGCGCGGTCCACGCCGCCGCCCGCGGCAGAAGACCTGGCTCGCCGCGGCGCACGGGCCGCACCCACACGACGCCGGTGCGCTGACGCCCGCGATGACGGCCGAGCTCGCTCCCGTGGGCGTGAACGACAGGGTCCCGCCGCCGACGAGCTCGAGGTCAGTGGCTCCGCACGGTGAGCGCCACGATGACGATATCGTCGATGGCGACGATGTCGGCGACATCGCCCGGCAGGAGCACATCGGCAGCGACATTGCCGTTGGCGAAGACCCACGCGAGGGACGTCGACGGCGTGGTGCCGCCGATCGAATAGCCGACGACGGCATCGTCGCTCTGAGGGAGCCGCTGACGACGCTGAGCGCCGTCGTCGCCGGCAGTTCCCAGGCGGGTCGCGCGCACGACCACCCCGTTGGGGTTGATGCGCAGGAGAAGGCGTCCGCGTTGGCGCCGTCGCGCTCCTCGAGGTGCTTGCCGCCGGGGAGGTCCATCGCGCCGTGGAAGGCGCCGACCACGAGGGCGTCGCCGCTCGGAGTGCAGCGCCGCGCCGAAGGCCGCGTCGTCGCCGTCGCCGCCGAAGCTCGCGGACCAGTTCTTGGCCTCGGCCGCGGTGTAGGGGCGGCCCTTGCACGTCCCTGGTCGCACTTGTCGGCGGTCGTGCACGGGTCGCCGTCGTCGCAGGGCACGGTCACGGCGACCGCCCTGGCAGGCGGTGCTCACGCAGCGACCGACAGGCATGGCGCGACGGTGAGGTCCGCGCAGTCCTCGTCGCCGTCGCAGCTCGGCGCGGCATCGACCTCGGCGGCGGTGTCGGTCGCGACCTGGTGTCCGTCGCGACCGCGGTGTCCGTCGCGACCGCGCTGTCGGTCGCCACGCTGTCGGTTTCGACGCTGTCGGTCGCCACCATCGTGTCCGGCGTCGCGTCGCTGTCGGCGATCAGCGCGCCGTCCACGTCGTATCCGCGTCCCGCGCCGTCGCTCACGTCCGCGACCGACGTGTCGGCCGGCCGTGTCCGCCAACGCGTCCCCGTCGACCGCATCCGAGACCGCCAGCGGCCCGGGGAAGCACCCCGACACCGCCGTCACCAGCACAACCCAGCCCTGCTTCCCCAGCATCACGCCTCCCTCCGGCCTCTCCACCCCGCGCCATCATGTCCGACGAAGCCCGACAGGGCCATCCCCGTCCGGGACCACCCCTTCAGAGGGGGCGTCCCGGCGCGGGTGCCGCCCTCGAGAGGGCCCTCCCCGGCTGGGGACGAGCCCTCTCGACCTTCGCTCACGGCGTCGTGCCGACCTCGGGGGTCCCGCCCCCCGCGCCGGTCGACCCTGCCTTGCCCTTCCGGCGCTCGCGCTGCCGCGCCCAGGCGTCCTCGACCGGGCGCACCAGGCGCTTGCCGACCTCGCTCGTCGGGTCGTCGGTGGCCCGGCCGGCGTGGTGCCGCAGCGCGACGAGGAAGTCGGCGACCGTGCGGTTCCACGCGTCCACGTCGTCCGACAGGTCGCCGCTGGCGCCGTCGGTGATGCCCAGCACCTCCGCCAGGCGCTGGTGCCCGGCGCTGGTCGCGCCGAGCTCGAGCCCGAGGCCGAGCTTCGTGAACGCCTCCCGGAGCGACGGCCGACCGTCGACGCCGGCGTCATCGAGGCGCATCAGCCGGTAGCGACCCTCGCGCCACTCGTCGATGTACGGCAGGTTCAGCCACTTCATGTCGGGCCCGAAGAAGCCGGCGAGCAGGAGCTGGGCCAGGCTCACGCGCTCGGCCAGGGCCGGCTCCAGCGCCAGGAAGCCGGCGCCCCGGCCGAAGCGGGCGAGACCGGCCAGCATGTCGAAGAGGCCGCCGAAGCGATTGTCGAACACCACGTCGGCCGCCGGGCCCTCGCGCGCCACGCGCGACAGCTTCTTCACCAGCGCGCCCCCGGACGTCAGCACCAGCTCGAAGCTCGGCCGTGCGCCCTCCGGCACGGCGGCTCGCGCCTCGGCCGTGCTCCACTGCTCGACCGTCACCGCGACCTCGCGCGGCTCGATGAACGGCACCTGGAACCCCTGCATCGTCGCTCCTCGCACGAGAGCAAGAACGGGATCGACGACGCCCTCCCGAGGCCGCCTGATCCCGCACGCTGTCTGGCGGCACGAACCGTTCGCTCCGCCGCGTCACTCTCGCTCGATGAGGTGATCGTCGCATCGCTGCCTCGCCCGGGTCAAGGCCGCCCGCCAGGCCGTGCCGGCCCTCGGAAAGGCTTGCCGCGGACCGGGCGCGGCGAGTAGAAGCGCCGGCTATGCGCGTGCTAGTGACCAATGACGACGGAGTGCATGCCCCCGGGATGGCGATGCTCGCCGACGCCGCCCGCGAGGTCTTCAGCGACGTCACCGTGGTGGCTCCGCTGACCGAGCAGAGCGGCGTGTCGCAGGCGCTGTCGCTGCATCGGCCGCTGCGCCTCGAGGACCACGGCGACGATCGCTGGAGCGTCGACGGCACGCCCGTCGACGCCGTGTTCGTGGCGCTGGCGCACGTCATGAAGGGCCGCCGCCCCGACCTCGTGCTGTCCGGCCTCAACCACGGGCCCAACGTCGGCTACGACATCTACTACTCGGGCACCGTCGGCGCCGCGCGCGAGGGGCTCATCCACGGCGTGCCGTCGGCCGCCTTCTCGCTGTCGTCGCGCGCGCCGTTCGACTTCGTCGCCGTGCGCCCCATCCTGGTCGAGGTGCTGCGCCGCCTGCGCGAGCACGGCCTGCCGGCCGAGACCATGCTCAACGTCAACGTGCCGCGCGTGCAGCCCGACGCGCCGCCGGGCTGGCTCGGCCTCCACGGCGTCCGCGGCCTGGTGACCACCACGCTCGGCCGCCGCTACTACGGCAACGAGGTGGTCCACCGCGAGGACCCGCGCGGCCGCCCGTACTTCTGGATCGGCGGCGCCTGGCCGCGCATGGAGCACATCGACGGCACCGACTGCGAGGCCGTCCGCCACGGCTGGGTGTCGGTCACGCCGCTCGGCCTCGACGCCACCCACCGCCCCGGCCTCGAGCACCTCACGACCCACTTCAGCGACAGGGCAGCCGGGCCGGTGGCCCGGCCTCCTGACGCGAGCGAGAAGCCCTGATGACCACGCCGAGCATCGACTGGAAAGGCAAGATCCTTGACGTTCCCGACTGGCCCAAGCCGGGCATCGTCTTCAAGGACATCACGCCGCTGCTGGCCGACGGCCCGGCGTTCTCAGCCGTGACCGAGGCCTTCGCGGCGGCGGTGCGGCCGTGGCGCCCGACGCAGATCATCGGCGTCGAGTCGCGCGGCTTCATCTTCGGCGCGGCGCTGGCCAACGCGCTCGGCCTCGGCCTGACGCTGGTCCGCAAGAAGGGCAAGCTGCCGCGCCCGACCTCGCGCGTGACCTACGCCCTCGAGTACGGCGAGGACATCGTCGAGATGCACGCCGACGCGCTCGGCGCCAACGACCGCGCCGTGGTCATCGACGACGTGCTCGCGACCGGCGGCACCGCCGCGGCGGTGGCCGAGCTCGTGCGCTCGTCGGGCGCCATGCTGGCCGGCATGGCCTTCCTCATGGAGCTCGGCTTCCTGGCCGGCCGGCGAAAGCTGCCGGCCGGAGTCGCGGTCGCCTCGCTCACGGTCATCTGAAGCGCCACATGCGCGCGGTGACGCTGTAGGTCAGGCTGACGGCGCCGCGCTCGGCGAAGCGCGCGAAGAGGTCGTCGAGCGCCGCCTCGAAGGCCGCCTCGTCGCGGACGCCGTGGGCCACGTACGAGCTCGAGCGGGCGCGCCCGGAGAGGCCCGGGCGATCGAGGCGCTGGCTCGCCGGGAGCTCGAACGCGCGCAGGTCGGCGACGCCGGGGAAGGCCTCGATGGCGGCGATGGTCGGGCCCGGCTTGGGCGTCTTGCCGTAGTCGCCGATACCCTTCAGGAGCGCCTCGTAGGCGGTCGTGAAGGGGCTCGCCCGGCGCACGTTCCAGAACGCGCAGGCCCAGCCGCCCGGGCGCAGCACGCGCCGGAGCTCGGCCATGGTCGGCGCGAGCTCGAACCAGTGGAAGGCCTGCGCCGCGATGACCAGGTCGGCCGACGCGTCGGCGAGCCCGCTGGCGATGGCCTCGCCGCGCTGATAGCGCGCCGACGCCTGCGCGGACCCGAGGCCGTCGGCGTCGGTCGCGGCGCGGCGCGCCTCGGCCAGCATGGCCTCGTTGGGGTCGACGCCG
This sequence comes from Myxococcota bacterium, assembly GCA_046351155.1. Classification (GTDB taxonomy): domain Bacteria; phylum Myxococcota_A; class UBA9042; order PHBI01; family PHBI01; genus JAXLYZ01. The sequence continues at coordinate 2,242 of JAXLYZ010000089.1, read as the reverse complement.
AGGACGTCGAAGCCGCGCGCGGCGAAGAGGCGCGTGGCGATGCCGGTGCCGCAGCCGAGGTCGACGACGGCGGCGCCCGCTGGCAGCGCGGCCGTCGCGATGACCCAGTCGACGAGCTCGGCCGGGTAGCTCGGGCGGTGCCGGGCATAGCCCTCGGCCGTCGCGGTGAAGCGCTCAGTCGGCGGGACGGCGAGGCGGTCGTCGCTCACGCGGCCCCCCGGCGGGTGGTCAGGGCTGGCCGCACGAGAGCCACTTCAGGATGCGCGTGCGGTCGGCGGCGGTGAGGCCGTCGGGCGGCATGTTGCCGCTGCTGATCTGATTGGTGATCGAGCCGCCCTTCGACTTCACCGACAGCTTCGACCCCGCCCAGCCGTGGCAGTCGGTGCAGTTGTTGGCGAAGAAGGCGCTGGCGTAGTTGGCCCAGGTGTCGGTCGTGCAGCTGCCGCCGGTGCCCGTGCCCGTGCCGTGCCGGTGCCGGTGCCGGTCGACGTGCCGTGCCGGTGCCGGTGCCCGTGCCGATGCACGTCCCGCTGGTGGGGATGCAGGTGCCTTGGGCGTCGCCGCCGTCGGGCTCGCAGGTCGAGCCGCTCGGGCAGCTGCCGCTGTCGGTGCAGTCGAGCGCGCAGAAGGCCGCGTCGCCGTTGGCGTCGGGCAGCCAGCAGCCAGCCGTCACGCCGTCGCCGCAGGTGGCGTCGCTCGTGCGCACCTGCACTGCGTGCCGGTGGCCGTCCCGCCCGTGCCTCCGCTTCGCCGGTTCCCCGGTCGTCCCGCCGTCGCAGGTGCCGCTCGTGGGGATGCAGGTTCTGTAGGCGTCGCCGGAGTCGGGCAGGCAGTCGAGGCCGCTCGGGCACGCACCGGTGTCGGTGCAGTCGACGGCGCAGAAGGCTTGAGGTCGCCGTTGGCGTCGGGCAGCCAGCGGCCGGCGCTGGGCCATCGCCGCAGGTGTCGTCGCTCGTGCACTGCGGCACTCGACGCCACCCGAGCCGCCGGTCCCGCCGGTCCGCCCGTGGTCCCACCCTCGCAGCTGCCGCTGCTCGGGATACAGATGCAGGTGCTGTAGGCGTCGCCGCCGTCGGGCTCGCAGGTCGAGCCGCTCGGGCAGCTGCCGCTGTCGGTGCAGTCGAGCGCGCAGAAGGCCGCGTCGCCGTTGGCGTCGGGCAGCCAGCAGCCGGCCGTCACGCCGTCGCCGCAGTCGCTGTCGTCGGCGCAGGCGCGGCACTCGAGACCGCTGCTGCCGCCCGTGCCGCCCGTGCCGCCGGTGTTCCCGCCCGTGCCGCCCGTGCCGCCCGTGCTGGCCGGGAAGCCGCACGCGGTGAGCTCCGCGCCGCAGCTCGCCTGCACGCACGCGTCGTCCGAGCAGCCCCGCTCCTGCCGGCAGCTCGCGACGTCCTGGTACTGGGCCTGGGCGGTCGCCGTGCCCGAGTCCACGCAGTGGCTCGCGCACGCCGCGTCGCTCGCCGCGCAGCCGGCCACGCACGAGTAGACGTGCTGGCAGTTGAAGCTGCCGACCCCGCCCGTGCCGCCCGTGCCGCCCGTGCCGGTGTCGTCGCTACCGACGCCGGTCCCGATGACGTCGCGCCCGCCCGAGCCGCCGCTGTCCGCGCTCGCGCCGACGTCGGAGCTCGACCCGACGATCGCGTCGCGGCCGCCGCTCGCGTCCGCGCCCTCGCCGGTCGGATGCGTCGCGACGGTGCCGGCGCCGCTCGACGGCGGCGGGGAGTCGCAGGCCCCGACGACCGCCGCGCCCGAGAGCGCGCCTGCCACGACGAACGACCACGACCACGCCATGCCGCCGACCTTCATCGCCACTCCGCAGGTCCGACTCCGTCGCAGGACGGACGACCGCGCGCCGCTCTATCGCTCCCCCTCGAAAAGGAGAATGCCCCGTCGCGACACTGAGAGAATTCTCAGCCTCGCCTCGTCGAGCGCGGCGCGGAAGCCCGCGTCAATCCTGGCTGTACGGCGTGCCGTCCATGTGGGCGGCGAAGACGTCGGAGGGGCCGTCGGGGACGAGGCAGAGATCGTCGTCGGGGTAGAAGGCGACGTCGGCCTCCACGCGCGAGCCGATCTCGAGGTAGCGCGCCGGCTGCCCCGAGCGGTTCACGAGGTGGTGCGCGTCGGGCGTGAGGGCGCGGAAGCCGACGCACATGCCGGCCCTGACGACCTGCTCGCCGCGGTTGGTGATGAGCACGAGCTCGCCCTCGAGGATGACGACGAGCTCCTCCTCGTGGCTGTGGAAGTG
>JAXLYZ010000088.1:0-21965 GCA_046351155.1 Myxococcota bacterium | reverse complement strand
GCGCTGTGGGGCGCGACCACCGGCATCGACATCGGCTGGGGCCTCCAGCTCATGAGCTTCGGCGTCTACCTCGGCGTGTGCGTCGACCTGGTGGCGCACGCCTGCAAGACCGTCGTCGACAAGAGCAACATCAACGGCACCTTCTACGCCCACCGCGGCATCACCGCGAAGTCGTGGACGGCGGGCCAGCTCGACGACGGCTCGGGCCGCTACGTGCTGACGGTGGCCGAGCCGGTGAAGGCCGACCCGCTCGACCTCACCATGGACTGGGACGACTACATCTTCCAGGCGCTGAGCTTCATGGGCCTGCCCTCCAACGAGGGTCGCTTCGACACGGTGCTCGAGGGCGCGGGCGGCGGGCCCGGCCAGGACCTCACCATCCGCTTCGACTACACCATCCTCGCCACCGACGCGGGCTTCGTCGGCGAGAACGCCTGGGTCTTCTCGCTCGAGGTGAACGGCGTCGACGCGCTCCTCACCTTCGAGGACGGCAGCGAGGTGCCGTTCCGCGTGGGCACCCCGCTCGACGTGGTGGTGCCGGTGGGCGCCGACGTCAACGGCGACGGCCGGGTCGACGTGCGCGTCGACTTCGACCTCGACGCGACCTTCCGGAACACGTGGGACCACTCCGAGTCGGCCGGCTACATGTACACGGCCGGCTTCGGCCGGCTGCGCGCGCTCGACGACGACGGCTACATCGTCGGCGAGCACAAGGTCGGCCCGGCCATCGAGCGCTTCTGCGCGCCCAAGATCCCCGGTGGGCCCATCGTGCCGCTGCACTGCTACACCACGCACGAGGTCGAGCCGTACGCCTTCCGGCCGACCGGCTTCACCTCCATGCCGCTCCGCGGCGGGCTCGATCTCTCGGGCCCCTGAGGGTTCGCCCGGGCCGCCGTCGGGCCCTCCGCGGGCCCCGGAGGGGGTCGACGAAAATACGCCTCCGCGCGCTCCGGGTGGGGCCTACCTTGTCTGGAGCGCGCGCCGCGCGGCACCCGTCGGTGTCAGGATCGGCGCGTGCGCGGAGCCAACATGCCCAACCGCGACGCCCCGAAGCCGAAGCAGCCCGCGCGACCCAAGATCCCCGAGGTCCCCGATACCCAGGAGGCGCTGTACGCGCCCGATGGTGTGTGGGAGGTCGCCGAAGACGAGGGCGAGGGCTCGCGCTTCGCGACGCCCATCGAGATGGAGATCGAAGCCGACGGCCTGAGTGTGGTCGACGAGCCGAATCGCGACTCCGATGAGTGACCCGGAGCTCGGCATCTCGCCCGAGGATCGCGCCCGCGCCGCGATCGTGCTGGCCGACCACCTGCCGCTCCTCGGCGCGGTGCGCGCCGAGGACGTCGCCACGCCCTCGCTCACGCCCGAGGCGGCGCTGTCGCTGTCGGCGCGCGTGCAGACGCTGGCCGAGCGCGGCCCGCGCGGTCCGCATCCGTTCGAAGCCGACTACTACGAGGAGGTCGCGGGCTTCGCCCACGGCCCCCTCTTCGAGGACGCGCTGGCGTTCGCGGGCGCTGCGGCGGCCGGGCAGAGCGACCTCGCGGCGCGCGCGTTCACGCTCTGGGCGACGCGCTTCGACGCCGTGGTGCGGCTCGGCCGCTACTTCGCCGAGGACCCGCGCCGCTGGCCCGAGCCGCTGTTGCTGCTGCATGCGCCGGTGCCCGACGCGGAGACCGCGCCGGTCCAGGTGGCCCACGTGGGCGACGACGTGACCTCCGGGGAGTTGCCCTGAGCGCGGTCATGAGGCGCATGAGCCCTTCCGAGTCGTGAGCCCGTGCCGCCGGCGGCGGTGGCGGCGCGCGTGCGCGCGGTGTAGCGTCCGCGCATGTCGATGCTGTCCGCGCTCATCACTGTGGCCGCCGTCGTGTGGATGGTCGGCATCTCGGTCGTCATCCTGATGCAGCGGCGCTCGGCGGCGGCGACGATGGCGTGGCTCCTGGCGCTGTCGTTCCTGCCCATCATCGGGCTCGTGGTGTACCGGCTCTTCGGGCCGCTCCGGCTCGAGCGCAAGCGCCTCAAGCGCCGCGTCGGGCGCGGCGCGGTGAGCGAGGCGCTGGCCAGCCTGGCCGAGCTCGGGCGCACCTCGGACGAGCTGGCGCAGCTGGCGCGCGTGTCGATCTCGCTGGGCGGCTCGCCGCCGCTCGGGGCCCACGGCGTGACGCTCTACACCGACGGCGTCGCGACCTACGCCGCCATCGCCAAGGCCATCGGCGAGGCGCGCCACCACATCCACGTCGAGTATTACATCTGGAGCCCGGACGCGATCGGCACGCGCATGCGCGACCTCCTGTGTGCGCGCGCGCGGGCCGGCGTCAAGGTGCGCGTGGTGCTCGACGGCATGGGCGCCAAGGCCTGCAAGAAGGCCTTCCTGGCGCCGTTCGCCGAGGCCGGCGTCGAGCTCGCCTGGTTCAACCCCATCCGGCTGCGCGGCCTGCGCCTGCGCCGCCCCGACTTCCGCAGCCACCGCAAGATCGTCATCTGCGACGGCCGCGTCGGCTTCACCGGCGGCATGAACATCACCAACGAGCACAGCGCCGAGTTCACGCCCGACTACTGGCGCGACACCCACCTCCGCTTCGAGGGCCCGGCCGTGTGGGCGCTGCAGCGGCTGTTCCTCGACGACTGGTACTTCGCCTCGGAGCGGCTGCCCAAGATCGTGCCCGAGTTCTTCCCGTCCGCGCCGGATGTCACGTCGAATGTGCCAGCGAATGTGACCTCGAATATGGCACCGGATGTGACATCGAATGTGACGCCGGATGTCGACAACCACCACATCCTGCAGGTGGTCGGGTCGGGACCGGACACGAGCGACTTCGCCATCCAGCGGACGCTCTTCACCGCCATCGGCCAGGCGCAGCGCCGGCTGTGGATCACCACCCCCTACTTCGTGCCCGACGAGGCCATCCTCACGGCGCTGGTGGCGGCCGGCCTGCGCCGTGTCGACGTGCGCCTCATCATCCCGGAGAAGGGCGACAGCCGGCTGGTCGACCTGGCGGCGCGGAGCTACATCCCCGAGCTGCTCGCCGCCGGCGTGCGCGTCTTCGAGTACGGCCCGCGCTTCGTGCACGCCAAGACCCTGGTGGTCGACGACGACCTGGCGGTGGTCGGCACGGCCAACCTCGACAACCGCAGCTTCCGGCTCAACTTCGAGCTCATCGCGGTGATCTTCGGCGCGGCCCTGAACGGCCAGCTGGCGGCGGCCTTCGCGGCCGACCTCATGGCCACGAAGGAGCTGGCCAGGGACGGCGGTCGGCCGACCTTCTGGACGCGGCTCGGCCAGTCCGGCGCGCGCCTCCTGTCACCGCTGCTGTGAGCCCGTGGCCAGCCCTGCGAGGGCGTCGGCGTCGAGCGCCTCGGCGTACAGGCGCAGGTTGGCGAGGCGCCCGACGAAGGCCGACGGCGAGTCGAAGGCCGCGACGCTCGCCACCTCGGAGACGGGCGGGGCGCCGAGCGCCACGCCGTTGAAGTCGTAGCCGCTGGCGCCGGCGCTGTAGGCCAGCGCGCCGCTCAGCGCCGCGTGCGCGACCTCGGCGCCGTCGATCCACAGCGCGGCGCGCGCGCCATCGTAGGTGAGGGCGAGGTGGTGCCAGCCGGGGGCGAGCAGGCTGGTGTCGGCGTCGATGGGATCGGGCGACGCCTGGTCGACGGTGGCGAGCCGGCCGGCAGCGTCGCGCCGCTCTGGCGCAGGTAGAAGCCGTGGTACTTGCCGACCAGGAACTGCGGGACCGCGGTCGCGGCGGCCCAGTCGGCGCGATAGGCGTCGACGGCGACCGTCAGGTGCGGCGCGTCGAGCCCGACGAAATAGGAATGGCGGCGAATTTGCCAATATCGAAGGTGGTGGCGCTGGCGGGCGCGCGTCGGTCCTCGGCGTCGCCGAGCGCGAGCGTCGGTCAGGCGGCCTCGTTGCCGGCGCCGTCGGCCGGCAGCAGGCAGGCGCCGAGCAGCGGCGGCGTCGGCGGCTGGCGCGCCACCACGGTGTCCCAGGCGATCGCGCAGGCGGCGCGCGACCTCGGGGTCGATGGCCACGCCGGCGTCGCCGAGGCCGACCGGGCTCTGGCCGCTCCAGCGTCGCATAGAAGACGCAGGCCGCGAGGTAGGCGCCGGCCACCTCGGATGCGTGCCGTCGGGGCCGTGCAGGACGATGCCCGGCTGGCGCAGCGCGCGCTCCCAGGCGCGCCCGACCGGGGCGACCAGCGCGCCGACGGCCTGGCCCTGGCGCTCGTAGTAGCGGTCGACGGCCATGTTCATGCTGAACATCGACGACGGGTCGAGCAGCGACCACGTCATGAACAGCGCCGTGCGCGCGCCGGCCGCGCGGATGGCGCTGTCGAGCGTGGCGATGGCCGGCTTCACGCCATCCCCGAGATCATGGGCTGGCCGCTCTGGTCCTGCAGCACGACGAAGTCCCAGCCCTCGGCGATGCGCGCCAGCGCGGTGCTGTCGCCGGCGTGGCCCTCGAGCGTCTGGCCGTCGACGGTGTAGCGCGCCGCGCGCCGTCGAAGCGCACCGGCTTGTGCTCGTCGTCGGCCAGCGCGGCCAGCGTGGCCGGCGTGTCGCTGACGCTGGTGAAGCTGTTGCCGATGAACAGCACGCGCGGCTGGTCGGCGCGCGGACCTCGGGCGCCGCGTCGGCGTCGGCAGCGACGTCGCCGGCGACGGCGTCGGCGTCGGGCAGGGCGCCCGCGTCACCGCAGCCGCCGGCGGCGAGCAGCAGCGCCAGGCCGAGCGCCAGGCGGGCCGCGGTGTAGCGGTGGTGTTGCATGGTCAGCCTCGACCTACCCACGAGGAGTGCTCCAGCGCCGATTCGGTCGACGGCGACGGCTGTCCATCGGCCCCAGGGTCGGGTCATGCCGCTGCCATGCAGCGCGTCAGGATCCCCACGGCCATGCTGTAGTCGGGCGGCGCCGAGCCCGGAGGGCGGGGCGCGGCCACGGTCGTGGCGAGCGCCGCGAAGGGCACCGGCGGCGCTGCGAGCGTCAGCCCATCGGGCCGCACGAACGCGAGCTCGGCCCCGCGGCGCTCGATCCTGAAGCCGCCCTCGTGCACCAGCCGATGGTGCTCCGAGCACAGCAGGAGCAGGTTGTCGCGCGCGGTCCGACCGCCATCGACCCAGTGCTCGATATGGTGCGTCGAGCCACCGTCGATTGGCACATCCGGGGAGAATCGGCAGCCGCCGTCGCCACCACCGTGCAGCACCCGTCGGATGGCCGGCGAGATGATCCGCGTCTTGCGTCCGACGCATCGAGCAGGTGCCCTCGTCGTCGATGCTCACCGCGGTCACGCTGGCATCGCAGGCGGCGCCGGGCATCTCGCTCCGGCACCTGCGCCCGGTCGGCGACAGCTCCGCGCAAGCGCTCTCAGGCTCGAGCGCATGCGTCGGCCTTCACGCACAACGGCTGGTGCCGCTCGCCGCCAGGCCGGGCGTCCGGCCGCTGGCCGGCGATGTACGACTCGGCCACCTGGACCAGCGCTCCCGCGGAATCGCCGGCGCCGCTCCCGCCGTGGTCGCCCGTCGCCTCGCGCGGCTCGATGGCCTTCATGACGAGGGCGGCCTCGTCGGCGTGGAGCCGCGCCTCGATCTCCATGCCGTCCCGATCGGGCCGCGCCCGCACCCAGCGCTCGATGCCCTCGGCCGACACGCCAGTGACTGCATAACGACGCCCGGCATATCTTCTCGAGCTGCGCCACGGTCGCCGATTTTGCCATATACAGGAGCTTCTCCTCATTGGTCGGCGACGCGATGCGCGTCATGGCGCGGACCTTCGAATAGCTCACTTCACCTCGGGCCAGGGCCCGGTCGATGGCCGGCAGCTCGCCCAGCGCCTTGGCCACCCGCACCTTCTCGCGCGCCGCCACCGGCCCGAGCCCACCCGCCAGCCGAGCCATGCCGCCATCGACGGCAGCCCGTGCAGCCGATGCCGCTCGCGCCGATCCATCTCCCGCACCAACGTCAGGAGCCGATGCTCGGCCTCGTCGATCTGCTGCGCCGAGAGCTCGGCGACGGCGTGCTCGAGCTCGGCATCGCTCATCGCCCGCACCGCTTCCGCGGAAACAACTTCGCTCGTGGTGGACATGGGTTCGATATTGCCAGAATGGCTCATTCGACGCAATGCAATATTGACAAACAAACAATAAGAGAATGTCTTCTCGTCGCCGTCAGGACTGTGGGTGATGTGGAAACGCGCAGTCCGGCCGGCACCACCCCCGGGTCGACGGTGGCGCACGGACCCTGTGGAGGCTGACGCGCCTGTGGACGCCTGTGGAGATTCCGCTTCGCGGAATCTCGCTGGTGCCTCCGAGCGCTTGGAAAACGCGCGTTTTCCACGAGCCCCACAGGCGTTCGGCGACTGCGGCGTCGAAATAGACGAATTGGGACGAGAACAGGGTCCCCATCGCGAATGACAGATGGCGCTCGAGGGAGGTGCTGGAAACGGGCCCGGAGGAGCACGTGGAACGGGCCCGGAGGGCACCTGAAGCACGGGATCGGCGACTGCGGTCGACCGGAGGTGCGCTTCGAGCACGGGAGGCGACTCCGGCCGACCGGATTGGAGGACGGCGCCCCGTCGAGCAGAGGAAAGGCGACTCCGACCGACCGGAATGGACGTCCGAGCAGAGGAAAGGCGACTGCGGTCGACCGTAGTCGCCCTCCGGGCACGGGATCGGCGACTCCGCCCGACCGGAGTGCCCGTTTCCCTGCTCGTCGGGCGACTACGGCGGCACGCCATCGTCAGGCCTGCGGGGAGCCGGGCTCGGGCGAGGCCGGCGGCTTGGCCGGCTTCTCGACGCCGAAGCTGCTCGGGCGGTCGGGGATGACCTGGTGGACGTCGGCCTCCGAGATGCCGTCGGCGAGCCAGGCGCGCTTCAGCGCGATGAGCGCCGTCTGCACCGAGCGACCGAGGCGCGTGAGCGCCTGGTCGAGCTGGCGCGCGCGGGCGCGCGGCTTCCGGCGCGCCTCGACGGCGGCCTCGCGGCCGGGGACGCCGCGCGCATCGTCCTTGCCTCGTGCGGCGCCGTCGAGGACACGATCTTCGGGCGGCAGCGGACGTGGACCGTCGCGTTCACGCCCACGGAGGTGACCCAGGGCGGCTTCTACGCGACCTTCGCCGAGGGCCATGGGCTCATCGCGCTGCGCCAGGGCGACGGGCCCGACGACGTGCCGGTGCCGGTGATCGCCGCGACGCTCCCCGACGACGCGGGGCCCGCGCCCGCGCCTGTGGCGCTCACGCCGATGACGTCGCTGTCGCCGCTCGGCGACGGCGCGCCGCTCGCCACGACGAACGCGCCGGCGCCGGCCGTGTGCGGAGACGAGTCCGGGACGGGCTTCCCCAACGTCGACGGAGGCGACTTCCTGGACAACGGTCTGCGCGCGCGCTGGGGCTTCGGCGGGACCTACCTCAGCGCCATCGAGCGCAAAGACGGCGGCTTTCGCCTGCGGCTCGGCGGGTACACGCTCGCGTGCGACACGATCAACTCAGGGACGCTGAGCCGCTGGATGTCATATGCCCTCGTGTACAGCGGCGTGCTCGCGGGCGACACGCCGACCTTCGACCCGAGCCCTGATCGCAACGGCCACAACCCGCAGAACGCGCAGGACGCGCGGACCTCGGTGTGGCGCCCGGAGGGGACGACGCCCCCGGCTGCGGCGCCCGCCTTGACTGGGCTCGCGTTCCACCCGGTCGCGGCGTCGGGCGAGCGCATGACCGGGCTCTTCTGGGAGCCCCCGCCCGATCCGTTCACCCCGCCGGCCGGCTACCACTTCACCCACTCCGGAATCGGCACTCTCCTCGGGCCGACGGGTAATCCGCTGAGCATGGGTTTCGCGGACGGGATCTACGGGATGGACTGGTTCCTGCCCGCCAACAACGAATCGGGCTGGTGGTTCTACCCGCAGCAGCCCACCGGGCAGAACCCCGCGCTCTACTGGCCCACGGGCTTCCTGCCGCCGAGCGCGTATCCGCTGGTGCTCGCCTCGGGCGACTTCTCGCGCGAGCCATCTGAAGGGGCGGGCGCGCCGGGCGATGCGGGCTGGACGCCGTACCTCACGAGCACCTTCGGCGAGCTCACTTCGGGCCACGTCGAGTACCGGCCCGAGGGCGGCTACGACGGGGCGCCCTTCACGGGCTCGGCCGAGGACGCGCTCCGCTACTTCGCGCGCTACGAGTACGCCGAGGCCCGCATCGGGTCGCTCACGGCCGACGTGCTCTCGACGGTGCTGCGCCGCGACAACACGCGCGAGACGCTGCTGGCCGGGCTGTCCGACGGGGGCGGCATCTACCGCCTCGAGCACGACGGCTTCCGGGGCCTCAGGCGGCGGCTCGTGGCGCGCCCCGAGATCCCCGACGGCCACCGCGTGACGGGCGCGTTCATCGACGGCGACCGGGTCGTCGTCTCGACCGAGGCCGGCCGCATGCACAAGACCCAGGGCGCGAGCGCGGCGTTCCTGGCGACGGCGCGGCCCTACCTCTGGCAGCTCCCGCTGGCGCTCGCGACCGAGCCCGAGCCGCTGCCCGCGCAGGCGACGGCCACGCGGACCGGGCGCGACGTGCGCGTGTGCGTGCCCCAGGGTCGGGAGCGGCCGCCGCTCGTCGGCTGGACGCTCGGCGCGGAGGGCCAGGCCTCCCCTGCGGTGGCCGTGGACTCCGGCGAGCGCTGCATCGTCCTCGTCCGCACGACCGAGCCGCCGGCCGGCCGCGAGGCGGACGCCTTCATCGCGCATGGCCCGGTGCCTGGCCTCGGGCTGGTCACGCTCGCGGCCGGGCCGACCGCGGCGCCGACGATGGCGCTCGGCAGCGACGACGCGCCGCCGGAGAACGACGGCTTCCCGCCGGGCTGGCTCCCCGACCTCGGGGGCACGGGCGCGTGGCGCCTCGAGCCGACGCTCAGGACGGACCCGACGACGTGCCCGACCGGGCCGTGCCAGCGCTTCTCGTGGCGCACGCGCGCCGAGGCCCCCACCTCGCGCCTGGTCGGCGGCCTGACCGAGGCACCGGTGCTCCTGACCGGCGGCGGCGTCCTGCTGATCGCCGGCGACACGGTCACCGTCCACCCGCCTGGACTGGTCGCGCCGAGCATCACCCGCGCCGTGCCGGCGCCGCCCACCGGCGACCTCCCGAGCGACGCGGTCGCCGTGCCGAGCGAGGTCTGGCTCCCCGGTCCGAGCCTCGATACGACCTGGCGCTGCACGGTGACCGCCCGTGACCAGGGCATCGTGGAGCTCGAGTCCATCGCCTGCCGACGTGGCGACGGGGTGCTCGCGGCCACCGACCGCTGCGGTCGCGGGCTCGCGACCGGCACCTCCGAGCGGATCCAGCCCGATGGGCTCTTTCGGATGGTCACCGCCAACACGGCCTGGGATGACAATCCTTTGTCAGTCGGGGCGCGGCCCGACCAGGCGGAGGTCCTCTGGGACCCGACGACCGGCCAGTGCGCGGTGCGCCCGATCGCGCTCGTCGGCGCCGCGCACATGGACCCGGTCACCTTCGTCATCACGACCGACCCGGTCCCGGCCGGCGAGGCCGAGGCCGTGGAGGCCCCCGACGGCGCCCGCTTCGTCGTCGAGGCCTCGCCGCCGCCGACCTTCAGCGACCCGCCCGAGCCGACCACGTGGCGCATCTATCGAATCCAGCCGCGCCACGCCGGCCGCGAGCTGCTCGCCGAGGGGTCGGGACCCGACCGCGGCTACACCATCGTGCCCGGCCGTGACGGGGTCACGCTGTGGAGCGCCGGCGTCACCAACATCGGGACGCCGCTCCCGCCCGCGCTGCTGCGCCACATCCCGCGCGTGGCGCCTGCCCCCTGCGCGTGCGGGCTCGGGGGCGATCTGCGAGCGCGGCGCCTGCGCGTGCCCGGACGGTACGACCGGGGACCCGACGCGCGCGCCCGCCGACGGCGGCTGCCTCGCGGCGCCGGGTCGCGCCGCCGCGCCGGCGCCGAGCTGCGCCGCGCTGCCCGAGGCGCCGGCCGCGGGCGCGGTCGTGTGGATCGATCCCGACGGCCTCGGCGGGCCGTTCGTGCCGCTGCCCGCGACCTGCGACGCGGGCCTCACGCGGCCCATCAGCCTCGTGGCGCTGGGGCGCGGCAACGAGGTCGACCTGCACGGCGCGTTCGCCATCGAGGACTTCGCGCTGGAGCTCGGGCTCCTGGTGCTCGACGAGCCCGAGCGGAGCCCGGCCGGCAACGGCGTCGGCCGCTGGTCGCCCATGGACTGCGCGCTGTCGAGCAGCGGCGGCCACTACCGGCCGATCGCGGAGTGCGCCGCGCCGGGGCGCGCTTCGCGGTGGGCGAGCTCAACAGCGACACCGGCTCGTACCGCATGAGGCTCAGCGACGGGCTCACGCTGACCTCGGTCCCCATCACGATCGCGAACCAGTGGACGGAGACGCGCTTGAGCCTCACGCGCGACGCGGCCGGCACGCTACGCCTCGCGCAGGGCGGGACGGTCCTCTACCAGCGCGCGACCGGCAAGCTCCCGCCGCTCCGGCTCGCGACGACCGCGAGCGGCAACCCGGTCGGCTGGCGCGGCGCGGACTGCGCCCACGTCACCGACCCGTGGCCGTCGGCCCCGGCGCTCTGCACCTGCGCGCCGCTCGCGTGCGAGGCGCGCGTCGGTGTGCGGCCTGGTCGACGACGGCTGCGCCCGCGTGCAGGACTGCGGCGTGTGCGCGAGCGGCTTCGACTGCGCCGACAACGCCTGCGTCTGCGCACCCGACGGCACCGAGGGTCTCGCGGCCGCCCCGCTCGTGTTCGGGACATCGTTCCCCGCGACCTTCGGCGGCCCCGACGACGTCGACCGCTTCAGCGCCAGCCCGTTCGTCGACAAGCCCGGCGACGTCCACTACGCGGTCCGCCTGGCCGGCCCGGCGGCGGGCACCAGCGAGGTCGCGCTCTGCGCTCTTCCCGACCATGGCCGGCTGCTGCTGCACGACCACCTGCACGACCGGCACGCAGGGACCAACGAGTCAGGCGCGACGACGTGCACGGCGACCGTCCCGCCGGGTCACGCCGACGCCACCCCGGTCGTCGCGGCCGACGTCTCGTGCGCCGGCTTCGAGCACAGCGACGGGCTCGAGGTCATGGTCCGCCCGACCGCCTGGGACGCGGCCTGCATGCCCTACGCGCTGACGCTCGAGCGCGCGCCCTGACCTCCCTCGGGGGGTTCCACCTGACGCTCGCGGACATCCAGCTCGCGCTGAACGCCAGCTCCACGCGGGGCTACCCGTCGACCAGCGTCGTCTTCCAGTCGACGACGTCGATGGAGGCGGCGCGGCCCCACTGCTCGATGAGGGGGGCCAGGTGCTTGGCCGTGCACACGACGGCGACGGTGACGTCGTCGGGCTTCATGTGCGTCTTCACGGCGCGCTGGATGGCGTCTGGGCTCGTGGCCCGCAGGCGCTCGACGGTGGTGTCGACCCAGTCGGACGGGTGGCCGAGGAGCTCGGCCGAGGCCAGCTCGGACAGGCGCCGCGCCGCGGTGTCGACCGAGAAGACGTGGCCGTTCTGGAGGTAGCTCTGGGCCGCCTCGATCTCGGCTTGCGTCGGGCCGTCGGCGACGAAGGCGTGCAGCATCTCGTCGACCAGCTGGAGCGCCGGCACCGTGTCCTTCTCGCTCGGGTAGAAGCGGACCGAGAAGGTGCCGAGGCGCTGGTCGCCGGCCAGATACGAGTAGGCGCCGTAGCTCCAGCCGCGCTTCTCGCGCACCTCGTGCGAGAGCCGCGCCGTGAAGGTGCCGCCGAAGGTGGTCTGGCCGATCGACAGCGCGGTGTAGTCGGACGCCAGCGCGTGCGGCGCCATGTGGCCGATGAAGACCTGCGTCTGGGTGCGCTCGGGCTTGTCGATGAGCACCACGCGATAGCCCGTGTGCTCGGGCGCCGCGGCCACCACGGGCTCGGCAGAGCCGCGCGGCGGCAGCGGCGTGCACAGCTCGCGCTCGAGCCGATCCATCTCCACCTGATCGATGTCGCCGGCCGCGCCGAGCACCACGCCCTCGCGCGTCAGCACCTCGCGGTGGAAGGCGGCGCAGTCGGCCGCGCTGATGCCGGCCAGCGTCTGCTCGGTGCCCTTCACCGGACGACCGTAGGCGTGGCCGTGGAAGAGCGCGCGCACGAAGAAGCGCTGCCCGAGCGATGCGTCGTCGTCGCGCAGGCTCGCCAGCTCGGCCAGCGTCTCGCGCTTCAGCTTCTCGAGCTCGGCCTCGGGGAAGGTCGGCCGATGCAGGATCTTGGCGATGACCTCGGAGAACTTGGCCTGGTTGCGCGTCAGCCCGTCTCCCCAGAAGGTCGTGTGGTCGCGGCCCACCGACACGTCGAGGTTCGAGCCGAGCGTCTCGATGGTCTCGGCGATCTCGGCGCGATTCAGGCCGACCGTGCCGCGCATCAGCATCTGCCCCGTCAGGTAGGCGAGCCCCGCCTTGCCGGGCGGATCGTAGAGCGCCCCGCGCGGGATGGCGACGCCGAGAGTGGCAAATGGGCGCGCGCGATCGGTCACCAGGATTTGTTTTGTCATTCTCCGGCCTCCGCCGTCTCGTCGCCCGCATCGCCGCCGCCCGCATCGTCGCCGTCCGCCTCGCCCGCGACGGCCGGCTCGCCGCTCGGCTTGGCGATGGCCACCGTCCGCTGCTCGCGCCGCAGCACCGCGCGCGCCGCGCGCAGCACGTCCTCGGCCGTCACCGCCTGGAGGCGGGCCTGGCCGGCCCACAGGTCCTGCCAGTCGTCGAGCGTGGCCCAGCCGTGGCCGAGCGCGCGCGCGCGGCTGCCGACGTCGGCCTGGCCGCGGAGGAAGCTCGCCTCGAGCCCGTTCTTGGCCTTCTCGAGCTCGCCGTCCGCGATCGGGCCCTCGAGGAACTCGTCGATCTTGGCGTCGAGCGCGGCCTCGGCATGGGCCAGATCGGCGCCCGGCCTGAGCGTCATGCTCAGCTCGAGCACGCCCGGCTGCGCCCAGCCCGACACCCAGCCCGACACGTCGGTGGCCAGCTCGAGATCCTCGACCAGCGCGCGGTGGAGCCGCGCCGAGTCGCCGCCCACCAGCAGCTCGACCGCCACGTCCAGCGCCGCGTGCTCGGCGCTGCCGGCCGCCATCGAGCGGTAGGCCATCACCAGGCGCGAGGCGGCCAGCGGCAGCGCCTGCTCGAGGCGGCGCTCGGCCGTCTGCGGCGCTTCGATCACCACCGGCTCGGGCTCGCGCGCCTCGGCCGGGAGGTGCCCGTAGGCCGCCTGCACCGCGCGCAGCACCTCGTCGGTGCGCACGTCGCCCACCACCACCACGGCGGCGTTGTTGGGCGCGTAGTGCTTGCGATAGAAGTGCATGCAGTCGTCGAGGTCGATGGCCTCGATGTCGGCCATCCAGCCGATGGTCGGCGCGCCGTAGGGGTGGCGCTCGAAGACGGTCTTGAAGAGGCGCTCCGAGAGCAGCCCGTCGGGGTCGTTGTCGACCCGCATGAGGCGCTCGTTCTTCACCACCTCGCGCTCGCGCTCGAGCATGTCCTTGTCGAGCGCGAGGTTCTCCATGCGGTCGGCCTCCCAGGCGGTCACGAGGCCGAGCTCCCAGCGCGGCAGCTTGGCCCGGTATTGCGTCCAGTCGACCCAGGTGGCGGCGTTGGTCTGGCCGCCGCGCGCCTCCATGACCTTGTCGTACTCGCCCTCCGGGTGGGTCTTCGTCGCCTTGAACATCAGGTGCTCGAAGAGGTGGGCGATGCCGGTCTTGCCGGCCGGGTCGTGGCGCGAGCCGACCTTGAACCAGGTGTGATAGGCGAGCACCGGCGCCCCGCGGTCCTCCCACACGATGACGTCGAGGCCGTTGCCGAGGCGGAAGCGCTCGACGTGGACCTTGCCGTCGTCGTGGCGGTCGACGCGCTCGATGCGCGCGTTCGGAGCCTGGCCTTGGTTGAGAGCGGCGAGCGTGGGGTCGTCCATGGTGGGCACCTGGGTCGTTCCTGCGGCGGGGGCGGCGTTGGCGGGCGCGGCCCCGGCGTGGAGGGCAGCGCGGATCAGGCGGCGCTCTGGCCGGCCAGCTGCTGATCGAGGAGGTCGGCGAGCAGCGTCACCGCGTCGGCGTCGAAGCGCTCGCGGAAGAGATAGGGCAGCTCGAGCATGGGCCAGCCCAGGTGGTCGCGCAGCTCGGCGATGTGCGCCTCCTGGAAGGTGCGCCGCTCGCGCATGGCGTCGAGGCAGGCGAGGCCCGCGCGCGCCCGCAGCGACTCGGGCGGCAGCACCGCCTCGAGCCCCTGCACGAGGCCGGCGTCGGCGTCCGACACGAGCTTCGGCCAGATGGCGTTGACGATGACGTAGCCCTTGGGGATCGACAGGACGTCCTTCACCTGGCCGGCCAGCTCGAAGGTCTCGCGCACCGGCATCTCCTCCGGCAGCGACACCAGGTTGAGCATGGTGCGGCGAGGGTCGAGCAAGAGCTGGCGCATGAGCCCGACCTCGTCGGCCATCGGCCCGGTGTCGGCCACCTTGAGGATGGTCTCGGGCAGGCGCAGCAGCGTCACGCCGTGGCCGGTGGCCGGGGCGTCGACGATGATCATGTCCCACACCGGGCGGCCGTCCTTCTTCTTCTCGCGCTCCATGTTGAAGGCCTTGCCGAGCAGGAAGAGCTCGTTCATGCCCGGGATGACCCGGAGCAGGCGCTTCATGGCCTCGTTCTCGAAGACCAGCTTGTAGACGCGCTCGAAGCGCAGCTTCATGAGCCCGTACTCGCGCAGCGCGGGCTCGGGCTGGAGGTTGATGCTGAAGAGGTTCTCGGCGAGCTCGGTGTAGCTGTAGCCGCCCGGCGGCTTGCCGAAGAACAAGGGCGCCTTCTCGCGCGTGTTGAGCTCGGCGATGCAGGTGCGCAGGCCGCGGCGCGCCGCGGACAGCCCGAGCGCCGCGCACACCACGCTCTTGCCCACGCCGCCCTTGCCAGCGACGATGACGAAGCGCTTGTCGTAGACGTTCGGGCCGATCACCTCGGCGACCCTAGTGCCTAACGGACCGGGCGACAAGCACAACCCGGGGCGCGGGGCCGACGGTGACGCGCGGTCGCGCCGGAATCAGAGAAACAGCCGCGCCAGCGCCTCTTCCTGGCGGCGCGCGTCTTCGTATCCGAGCGCCTCGAGGGTGCCGGTGTATTCGCGGTCGAAGTAGAGATACGAGAGCAGGTCGGCCTCGATATCGCCGGTGTAGGCCAGCACCTTGTCGAGGAGGAAGCGCGTGCTGCGCGTGGTCTTGGGCGGGCGGGCGCGGTAGGTGGCGCCGGCGATCCTGCCGAGGTCGGAGCTCGGCCGGAGGTAGCAGATGTCGACCTTGCGCAGCCCGAGGTCGCCGGCGGCGCGCTGCGCGAAGTCGGGGCCGAACTCGGAGGTGCCCCAGTCGACGACGCCGTTCCGGTACTCGGCGCTCCAGAGGTCGCGCTCGACCGGGTCGAGCATGAGCGCGTTCAGCATCTTGCCGGCCAGGAAGTACAAGGTCGGGCGCTTGTTCGGCTGGGCCGCGGCCAGGCGCTCGATGGCCTCGTCCTCGCGGTCCTGCTTGACGCCGACGATGAGCGCGCGCTCGACGCCCGAGCCGAGCACCGGGCGCAGCGGCGTGTTCTGGCGCAGCCCGCCGTCGACGTACCAGCGGCTGCCGACCTGGACCGGCGGGAACGCGAAGGGGATGGCGGCCGAGGCGCGGCAGTGCACGGCGCCGATGGGGCCCGGGTAGATGCGCGAGCCGGGCTGCGGTGCCAGCTCGAGCTGGCCGTCGACGAAGAGCGCGTTGAAGCCGGTGGCGATCTCGGTGGCGGC
Organism: Myxococcota bacterium; assembly: GCA_046351155.1. Taxonomy (GTDB): domain Bacteria; phylum Myxococcota_A; class UBA9042; order PHBI01; family PHBI01; genus JAXLYZ01. The sequence goes on along the minus strand of JAXLYZ010000088.1, from coordinate 6,209 downwards.
GACGATGAAGGCCCAGGTCTCGCCGGTGCGCATGGCGACGCGCAGCGAGGCCTCGGGCAGCTGCTCGCGCAAGAGCGTGTGGAAGGGCGTCGGGTCGAGCAGGCCGAAGTCCTGGCCCGGGCGCGGCTTGACGGCGTCGCGCAGCGCCGTCAGCGGGTCGAAGCGATAGACCTGCTCGATGCGCAGCTCCTGCCAGATGCGCGTCAGGTTGGCCAGCGCGTGGAGGTCGCGCGCGGCGGCGAAGAGGCCGTTGAGCGCGCCGACGCTGGTGCCCGACACGAGGCGCGGCCAGGTCGGGCGACCGAGGCGCGCCGCCAGGTCGCGCAGGACGAAGCGCAGGACCCCGGCCTCGTAGGCGCCGCGCGCGGCCCCGCCGGAGAGCACGAAGCCGACCACGGGCGGACCGTGGGCGTCGGTGTTGGCCTTCAGGCGGACGGTGACGGAGCGGGGGCGACCCTCCTGCATGCCTGAGCGATCGCACGAACGCGGCGATCTGTCATCGCGCGCCGCGGCCGAGGCAGCCGTCGTCGCGCCGCCTGCGTAGGTCTACGTAGGGCCTGCGTAGGACCCGCGTCCGCGCGCCGGCGAAGGGCTCCGGGGCGGCCTGGAATGGCCTCCTGCGCGCTGGCACGAAGGCTGCTCAGGTGTCCTGCGTCGCCACGACGGCGGCCACTCCCGACCCAAGAGGACTCCATGCTCGCTCACACCGCTTCGACGACCGTCACGACCCACACCCCCTCGGCCCACGGGCTCAAGGTCCGGAGCGCGATCCGTGCCGGCCTCACCGGCTCGACTCGCCCGGCGGGGACGAGCGCTTCCCCGGCCGACTACTACAACCCGGCGACAAGCCACGGCTGATCGCCAGGCGCGACGAGGGTGACGGGTCGACGGTCGTGGCGGTGGCGTGGCGCTCGAAGCGACGGAGCTCGCTCCGTCGACCTCGCGCCCCGTCGCCGCACGACCGGTCGACGCCGCCGGGCAGGTCCCACGTCGATCGACGTAGGGTCTGGCCGGGCGTCAGCGTCACTCGCAGACGGCGTCGACGGAGGGCACGATGAGCCACGGCGCGACCGCGGTCGGCGCGAGGTTCGTCGTGACGACCGCGAAGTCCTGGTCGACGATGTCGACGGGCGTGACCGTGAACGCGATCGGGATGCTGGCGTGGGTGGCGGGGATTTCGCGCAGCGGAGCGCAGGTGACCCCGGCCATGTCGCCTGCAGGTCCGACCGCCAGCGCGAAGGCGCGCGAGTAGGCTTCGTCCGGGGCCCGCTCGCCGACGGCGACGAAGCCACCCGCGAGGCGATGGGCGAGCCCGGTCAGGGTCGTGTCCGTGCCGCCGAGCTCGAAGAGGCGCAGGCTGTCCGGGAAGAACGTCCAGAGGGCGCCGTCGAAGTGGCTGCCTTCGGTGTAGTCCTGGGGCGCGCCGTCGCCCTCGCTCCAGCCGTCGCCGTAGTCGGGCGTCTTGCCGGCGACGGCGACCATGCTCCCGTACGAGGTGACCGCCAGCGGAGAGCCGCCCAGCCCGCGTTGCCAGCGGATGTCGCCCGAGAACTGATCGATGGACATGACGAAGCCCGAGTACGCGACCGGGTCGGACGCCACGGAGCTGCCGAAGCTGTAGGTGGAGCCGGCGATGTAGCCGCCCGGGCTGGAGACCGCCGTCGCGCTGTCGTGGAACGGCCCCGAGTATCGGAAGGCCCAGGGCGACTTCCCGATGTTGTCGGTCACGACGACGAGCACGTCGCTGCCGTCGAAGGTCGGTCCGGTCGAGCCGGCCAAGACGCGCCCACCGGCACCGTCGCTGACCGCGTTGAAGCTGTCGTGGTCCGGGGTCCCGTACACCCGACTCTCTTCGACCGTCCCGTAGCTCGGCTCGAGTTGGAGGTACCAGCCCTCCTCGAGCCGTGAGCCGCCGAGGTAGAGCGAGCCGGCCAGCGCGATGGCGCCGGAGCCGAAGATGACCGACGACTCGATGCGGTCGGGCGAGTTGGGCAGGCCGAAGGCCTTCAGCCACAGGATCGTCCCGTCGCTCGCGTCGAGGCGCAGCACGAACGCGTCGCTCGAGCCCGCGCCGAGGCTGTAGGACGTGGTGCCCGCCACGACCACCAGGTCCTGTCGGATGGAGACGGTCGTCGGCGCGAGGCCGTCGAGCTGCAAGCTCCAGACGGGCTCGAGGCTCGCGTCGAGGCGCATCACCAGGCCGTCGGTGTACGGGCCGCCCACCGCGATGAGGCCGCCCTCGGGCAGCTCGGCGACGGCGGCGAAGCGCGCGGTGCGACCGGCGCGACCGAAGCTGCGCGCGGCGTCCCGTCCCCTCTGGCCGAAGGGCGGCAGCTGCAGCGTCGACGAGCCTTGGTCGGCGGCGTCGACCAGCATGAAGCGACAGCGCGTGAAGACGTCGCCGGGTGCGACGTGGAGCGCGATGGTCTGCGTTCCGGCCGCGAGCTCGGTCGGCATGTCGCTCGGGCAGTCGGCCGAGACGACCGTGCCCGGCTCCGACGCCGCGACGACGACGTCCCGCTCGGCGCCGCCGGTCCACGGTCCGTCGAAGGCGACCAGCGTCAGCGTGGGCGGCGTATGATCCATGAGCACGTGCGGCAGCGGCTGCCACTCGCCCATGTTGCCGGCCTGGTCCATGCCCGCGATGGCGCAGTCGTACGCCCCATCCGGCAGGGCTCCGCCGTCCGCGGCGTGGATGGCGACAGTGAACTCGCCGACGTTGTCGAGGTGTTGGCCGTCGGGTGCGCAGCCGCCGCGCATGACCATGGTGACCGGCTCCTCGTTGCGCAGGAGCATGGTCGGCGGGTCCGAGGACCAGTCGGTGGCGACGAGCTCGAGCGAGGGAGGCACGGTGTCGATCTCGAGGTCGCGCGTGACGCTGACGACACCGTGGGTCGCCGCGCCGGTGAAGGTGAACGTCACGGTGTGGACGCCGTCGCTCAGCGGACCCCCGCTGGCGGTCGTCAGGATGAGCGGCGAGGTTCCCGCCAGGATCGCGGCCGGCCGCAGCATGTAGCCGGCGGTGGGGCTCACCGATCCGGCCTCGTTGGCGAAGACGTCGAGCGGTGGCCGGCTCTTGTTCGTCGGGCTGACCGGCGTGTCGAGTCCGAAGGACGTCAGGTCGATGGTGAAGGCGGGCACGGGCAGCGGGCGCGAGATGCGCCCGTACAGGTCGGTCGCCCGCACCTGGCAGTCGGCATAGACACCCTGGAGGAGGAGCTCGCCGTGCGCGTCGGTGAGGTTCAGGCTGACCGGCCCCGGGCCTGGGGTCGGGCCGACCGAGGCCGTGCATGACCCCGTCACCGCGACCGTGCACGGCGAGTCGGTCACGACGCCGACGTAGACGTCGGAGGAGTTGCCGGTGGTCGGCGGCGTCCAGAAGAACGTGAGCTGCGGCGCGAGCAGGTCGAGCGCAAAGGCGGGCACGGCGACGTTGTCGTGATTGCCGGCCTTGTCGGCGAAGCGGAGCTCGCACGTCGAGTAGGCGCCGTCGGGGAGGGGGCTGCCGTCCGGCGCGGTGAGGGTGACGGTCGCCGCGCCGGCCTCGAGATCGGCCGCGGCGTCGCAGCCGCCGAAGCCGGACAGGTGGCCGGGCTCCGACACCTGGACCGCGACGCTGGGCGCTCCGAGCGTGAGGAGCGCCGGCGGTGACGCGGTCAGCACCAGCGATGGCGGCGTCCGATCGATGGTGATGGTCGGCACCGACAGCGGCGCCGAGTCGCGTCCGGCGCTGTCGCGTCCGACCAGCGCGCAGCCCGCGATGACGGCACCGTCGGGCCACGGCGCGCCGGCGTCCGTCAGCAGCTCCACCGAGCTCGCGCCGGCTTGCAGCGGGGCCGGGTCCACGGTGCATGGTCCCGTCGCGCGCAACGTCATCGGCTCGGACACCGCCAGGTGGAGGACGAGCGTCGCCTGCGCCACGAACGCCGAGGGCGTCGTCGCGAAGCTCAGCGTCGGCGCGCGGGCGTCGACGACGAAGGTGGTCAGGGCGATGCGCGGCGAGGTGCGCCCGCGCTGGTCGCCGAGCGACACGCCGCATGCGGGGTAGCTCCCGTCGTCGAGGTCCCCACCGTCGTCGGCGACGAGGTCGACGCTGACGACCCCGCCCGCGACCTGGTCGTCGCCGTGGCAGCCTCCGCTCCAGCTGAGCGTGCCGGCCTTCGAGGTCGCGAGGACCACCACCGGCCGCGGGTCCGCGCTGGGGGTCGCGACCGGCGTGACCTCGCTGACCGCGGGCAGGGTGGCGTCCACGACGAAGGCCGGCAGCGGAAGCTCGGCCCGCGTGCCGTCGTCGTCGCGCGCCCTGACGCCGCAGTCGGCGTAGGCACCGTCGGGGAAGGGCGCCGTGCCCGGAGGGGCGAGCGCCAACGTCTGGATGCCCGGCGAGATCGGCAGGACCACGTCCACGTCGGCCCGCGCGCAGGCGCCCGTGAGGGTCCCGAGCGCGGCGCGGTCCGCGGTCACCCGGATAGTCGGGCGGCCGTCGAGCGACACCTCGCCCGGCCCGGTCAGCAGCGTGAGCGACCACGCTGCGGCCGCGTCGGGCGCGACCTCGAGCGGCGCGTCCGAGTCGCCGTCCGTGTCGGTCGCGGTCGCGTCCACCGTGTCCCGAGCGGCCGAGTCCGCGTCGCTCGCGACCGCGTCCAGCGGGCCCGAGTCGGGCTGGTCGGTGTCGGTCGCCCCCGTCGTGTCGGCGCCGAGGTCATCGACGGCGTCGCGAGCATCGACCGGCGAGCTGTCGCCGTCGGGCGCGCGAGCGCTCGAGTCACAGGCTGCAGCGAGCGCCATGACCATGGCGGACACATGGATGGCGGCGACCCCAGGATGCATGACACCACCGTGTTCGAGGAGCGGCAGCCTAGCGCGTCGATGGATGGGTGTCACCGGGCGAGATCATGGCCGGACCGCCTGGGCCCGGACCAGGAAGCCAGCCGACTTCCTTGAAATGCGGGCGGGCGTGGGTTAGTCGCCGCACCATGCGCTCGCGCGTCCGACTCCACGCCCTCCTCGCTCTCGTCGCTGTTCTCGCCCTGGCCGCCGGCCTCGCCGGTTGCAGGAAGCCGCGGCAGCGCGCCTTCACGAAGGATCAGGAGCGGCAGATCTCGGCTGCGCTCTTGCCATCGGCGCCGACGCCGCAGGTGCCCATCAACGCCGTCTTCGACGGCAAGGTGCGCCTCATCGGCGTCGACATCGAGAAGCCCGAGGTGCGCCCCGGCGACACCCTCACCATCACCTGGTACTGGGAGTCGCTGGCCGAGGCGCCGGGGGACTGGAAGATCTTCGTGCACCTCGAGGGGCCCGGCAAGCGCTCGACCCACGACCACGGGCCGGTGGGCGAGCTGCTGCCGATCCCCGCCTGGAAGCCGGGCCAGATCATCAAGGACGTGCAGACGATCTCCATCATGAGCGACTTCCCCGACTGCGTGGCGACGCTGTGGGTCGGCATCTTCGACGAGAAGGCGTGGACCGAGCGCCAGCAGAACGTGCGCATGCAGATCGTCAACCCCGACCAGCTGAAGCAGCCCAAGGACAACGACGGGCGCGTGCAGGCCGGGACCTTCAAGATCTCGAAGTCGGCCGCCGCCGGGAAGTCGGGGGCGAACGACCGGCGCCCGACCGCCGACACGCGGCCGCGCCGCTACACCGTCTATCGCGCGCCGGGCCCCATCGCCATCGACGGCAAGCTCGACGACGCCGGCTGGCAGGGCGTGCCGCTGACGCAGGCGTTCGTGAAGCCCGACGGCGGCGACCCGCTGCCGCCCGAGCTCAAGACCGAGGCGCGCCTCGCCTGGGACGACACCTACCTCTACGTGGCCTTCACGACCAAGGACCCGAACATCGAGAGCAAGTACCAGGGCCGCGACCAGACGCTCTGGGATGCCGACGTCTGCGAGATCTATCTCGACGCGCAGGCCGACGGGAAGGACTACCTCGAGCTCCAGGTCGCGCCGACCGGCGAGATCTTCGACGCGCTCTTCGCGACGCGCCGCACGCCGAAGTGGGAGGAGGCCGCGCCCGCCTTCACCATGAGCGGCATGCTCGCCAAGATCATCGCCGACGGCACCATCAACAACCCCGGCGACAAGGACAACGGCTGGACCGCCGAAGTCGCCATCCCGTGGGCCGAGGTGCCGGGCCTCGGCGCCACGCCGCCGGCTCAGACCATCTTCGCCGTGAACCTCTATCGCCTGGACCAGACCGGCCACGGC
>JAXLYZ010000087.1:0-22702 GCA_046351155.1 Myxococcota bacterium | reverse complement strand
GGTCGTGGCGGCGCCGCCGGCGGCGGCCCCCCCGCGGCGCGGGCGGGCCCCCAAGAACCCCGCCGGCGCCCCCCCCCCCCGCCCCGCCGCCCCCGCGCCCCCCCGCGACTTGCTGGCCGCATCGCGGCGTCGCCGGACCTCCGACACATTTGGCACTTTCGGATATTCGGCCAGGAAGCGATCGTACCACTCGAGCGCAAGCCGCCAGCGCTCGGCCTTCTCGAAGGCGAGGCCGACGTTGAAGAGGTAGGCCGGGTCCTTCCAGGTCTCGAACGCCTGCTGGAAGAGGCCCGCGGCCGCGTCGTACTGGCCGCCCTTGAACTGCCGCTCGCCGCTCTGGAAGGTGGCGAAGGCGCGCGCCTGGCGCTGCTCGGGCGTCTCGGCGCCGGGCTCGGGATCGGCCGCGCGCGCGCTGGCGACGATGCCGAGCGCCCCGAGCGCGAAGGCCAGGGCGAGGATGCGCGGGGCGGCGCTCATGGGTTCGAGCCCTTCGATCCGCCCGCGTCGGGGCCGATGCCCGGCGGTCGCTCGGGGCGCCACAGCTCGTCGCCCGTCGGGTGCGGCGGCGCATCGCCCGGCGGCCGCGCCGTCTCGGTCGGCGGCGGGCTGGCCGTCGCGTTGGTGCGCGCGCGCGCCTGCGCCAGGCTGCGCGTGACCTGCACGTCGCTCCGCGGCACCACCTCGACGCTCTCGGCGACGCGCCCGGCGTGCGACAGCTCGAAGCGGATCGGCGTGTCGGCGAGCGGCAGCTTCACCACCGCCGGCGAGGTGGCGACGAGCGCGCCATCGCGCCGGATCTCGCTGCCGCGCGGCGCGACGTCGAACGTCACGGCGATCTCGGCCGGCGTGGCCTTCGCGCTCGTCGGCGCGTCGGGAGTCGGCGCCGGGGCGGCGGTCGGGCCGGCCGACGCGGTCAGGGTCGGCGCCGGAGCCGTCGACGGCGCGGGCGGCGTCGCGGGCATCGTCGTGGCGATCGGCGTCGGCGCGATCACCACCAGCGGCGCGCTGGCCTGCGACGGGCCGGCGTCGGAGCCGAGCGTCGTCGCGATCAGCGCCACCGCGACGACAGCCGACAACCCGAGCGCGAACGGCCACACGCGCCGACGCGGCCCGGGCACCTCGGGTGGCGTGAGCGCCGCGATCTCGCCGGTCGGCGCCATCGCGCGCGGCTGCGCGTCGTGGTCGGCCAGGCGCGCGCGCAGGATCGTCAGGAGCGCCGCGGCCGACTCGTAGCGATCGTCGGGCCGCTTGGCCAAGCAGCGCATGACCACCGCGTCGAACCACGGCGGCACGGCCGGGTTCCTGCTCGACGGCGGGTCGGGCGTGGTCGCGACCTGCTTGAGCATGATGTCCATCTGGCTCGTGCCGTCGAAGGTGCACGCGTCGCAGACCAGCTCCCAGAGGATGCAGCCCAGCGCGTAGAGGTCGCTGCGACCGTCGACGCGATTGCCCAGCGACTGCTCGGGCGACATGTAGAGGACCGTCCCCAGCGTCTGCCCCGCGCGGGTCAGGCGCCGCCCGCTCTGCGGCGCGCGCGCGTCCTCGCTCGGCGGCTCGTCCTCGTCGAGCAGCGCCGCGATGCCGAGGTCGAGCACCTTCACCGACATGCCGTCGCCGTTCGGGCCGGCGCCGATCCAGACGTTCTCGGGCTTCAGATCGCGATGCACGTAGCCAGCGGCGTGGATGGCCGCCAGCGCCTCGCAGATGCCGGCGCCGATGGTCGCTGCCTCGTGCGCGGTGGCCATGCCGCGGCGGTGCGACCACGACAGGAGGTCCTCGCCTTCGAGGTGCTCCATCACCAGGTAGTGGAGGCCGCCCGGCGACACGCCGAAGTCGGTCACGGTGACCACCGCGTCGTGCTGGATGCCGCTCGTGGCGCGCGCCTCGCGCAGGAAGCGCGCCTTCATCTCGTCGATGGCGACGAGCTTCGGGTGCAGCACCTTGATGGCGACGCGCTTGCCGAGGAAGACGTGGCGCGCGCCCAGGACGACCGCCATCGCGCCCTGGCCGAGCACCGACTCGACCAGGTAGCGGCCGTCGAGCAGCCGGCCGACGACTTCGGACGCGTCGGTCGAATAGTGCTCGAGGGCCTGGCCCGTGACCGGGCCGCGAGGCTCGTCGCCGGGTTGAACCCGCAGCGGCTGTTGCGGTTCGCTCACGCAGCGTACTCTACGTGCGTTTCGGCGCAGTTCAAAATGTAGCCTGCACGGAGCTTCATGACGCGTACCCCTCCCGGCAACTCCTCGCGCCCGCCTTCGCGCCCGACGACCAGTGCCCTCGCCGCCCTCGGCCGCACCGCCAGCGGGGTGGCCCATGACGTCGACAACGCCCTCACCGCGATCGTCACGCACGCGACGCTCATCAAGGCCAGCTCGACGGACGCCTTCGCGGTGGCGCACGCCGAGGCGATCCTGCGCTCGGCGCGCGCGGCCAGCGAGGTCGTCGAGCGCGTGCGCAGCGTGCTGCGCGAGCGCGCCGACGCGCCGGGCCGCGTCGCGGTCGACGTCGACGCGCTGGTCGACGAGGCCATCGCCGTCGCCCGCACGCGCGGGCGGAGCCGCGGGGTCGAGGTGACGCGCGGGCCGGGGCGCGTCGGCGCCGCCGTCGCGGGCCAGGTGGCCGAGCTGCTCCAGGTGGTCGTGAACCTCACCCACAACGCCATCGACGCCAGCCCACCCGGCCTGACCGTGGTCGTCTCGGCCGAGGCGCGCGACGGCGAGGCGGTGGTGTCGGTCCAGGACTGGGGCGCGGGCATTCCAGCCGCCGTCCAGGCCCACCTGTTCGAGCCGTTCTTCACCACCAAGGGCGGGGCCGGGACGGGTCTCGGGCTGGCCCTCGCCCGCTCCATCGCCACCAGCCACGGCGGCACGCTCGTCCTCGACTCGGTCACCGACGGCGACGGCCGCGGCACCACCGCCACGCTGGTGCTGCCGCTGGCGCATGGCGACGTGCCCGGACCGGCGCCGGCGACCGACGTGCAGCTCGACGGCGCCGGCGGCGGCCACGTGCTGCTGGTCGACGACGAGCCTGCGACGCGCGAGGCGCTGGCCACGCTGCTGGCCGCGGCCGGCTTCGAGGTGACCGCGGCCGAGCGCGCCGACGAGGCGCTGGCGAGCTTCTTCCGGGTGCGGCCCGATGCCGTCGTGACCGATCTGCAGCTGGGTGACGAGGACGGCGCCGAGCTCGTCATGAAGCTCTCGGCGGCCGACCCGAGCGTGCCCATCGTGATCGCCAGCGGGGTCGTCGCGGCCCCGGGTGCGCGCGCGTGGGCCGGCCGGGTGGCGGCGACGTTCGAGAAGCCGATCTCGCCAGGCCGCCTCATCGCGCGCCTGCGCGAGCTCATCGCGCGGCGGCGGGCGCTGACGCGACACGCCAGCAAGGGAGACGGACGATGAGCGACGATCAGAAGGCGATGCACCGGCTGCGCGGCGCGCTGAACGGCGTCGTGCTGCAGCTCGAGGTGCTGGCCCTGGCGGCCGATCGCGGCGACGCCGCGCTCCTGGCCAAGGCGCTCGCGGCCGCTCGGGGCGCGGCGCGCGACGCGGTCGATCAGCTCGAGGCGCTGTCGTCGGAGCGCGCGTGAGCCCGGCTGCGCGCTCGAGTGAGGGCTGGCAGGCGCTGGTCGTCGAGGACGATCCGGCCAGCCAGGGCGCACTCGTGACGCTGCTCGAAGCGCACGGCTTCGCGGCGCGCGCCGTCGACTCGATCGCCGCGGCCATGGCGCTGGTCGCCGCCAAGGTCGAGGTCGACGTGGCCTTCGTCGATCTCGGCCTGCCCGACGGCGACGGCCTCGAGCTCATCCGGCCGCTGGCGTCGCTGCCCGGCGGCTGCGCCGTGGTCGTGCTCACCGGCGAGCGCCGGCTCGAGCGCGCCGTCGAGGCCATGCGCCGCGGCGCCAGCGACTACCTGACGAAGCCGCTCGACGCGGCCGGGCTGCAGCTGGCGCTGGCGCGCATCGAGCGCCAGCTCGACGAGCGCGACGAGCGCCGTCGCCTCGGCCGCGAGCTCATGCGCCACGGAAGCTATCAGGGCCTGGTCGGGCGCTCGCGGCCCATGCGCGCCATCTACGAGCAGATCGAGCGCGCCGCGCCGAGCGACCTGCCGGTGATGGTGCGCGGCGAGAGCGGCACCGGCAAGGAGCTCGTGGCGCGCGCCGTCCATCAGGTGTCGCGGCGTCGGCGCGGCCCGTTCGTGGCCATCAACTGCGGCGCCATCCCGGCCCAGCTGGCCGAGAGCGAGCTCTTCGGCCACGAGCGCGGGGCCTTCACCGGCGCGGTGCGGGCGCAGGTCGGCGCCTTCGAGCGCGCCCACGGCGGCACGCTCTTCCTCGACGAGGTCACCGAGATGCCGCTCGAGCTGCAGGTGGTGCTCTTGCGCGTGCTCGAGGTCGGCGTCATCACCAAGGTCGGCGGCACGCGCGAGGTCCCCGTCGACGTGCGCATCGTGGCGGCGACCAATCGCGATCCGGCCCAGGCTGTCAAATCCGGCAGATTGCGTCAGGACCTGTATTTTCGCTTGAATGTCATTCCCGTCACATTGCCGCCGCTGCGCGAGCGCGGCGACGACGTGCTGGTCCTGGCCGAGCACTTCCGCGAGGCGCAGGCGGGGCCCGACGCCGACGCGCCGATGTTCTCCATGGCCGCACGCAAGGCCATGCTGGAGCATCCGTGGGAGGGCAACGTGCGCGAGCTCAAGAACGCCGTCGCGCGCGCCGTCGTGCTGCACCAGGGCATCGCCATCGAGCCCGTCGATCTGGCGCTCCCCGAGACGCCGATATCGCACGGGAGTGACAAGAGTGACAAAGTCGAGGCGCCGGCCGGCGGTGTCTTCGTGCCCGATGACGCCACGCTCGATCGGGCCGAGCGGCTCATCGTCGAGGCGCGCCTCCACACCCTGTCGTGGAACCGCGGCGCCACCGCGCAGGCGCTCGGCATCGCTCCGAAGACGCTCTACAACAAGTGCCGCGCCTGGGGGCTGCGCGCGCCCGGCGAGCGCGCCAGCGCCGACTCCGGGGGCGGCGAGCGCGAGTCGGGCGACGAGGGTTAGCCCGCGCGACGGTGGTCAGGGCCGGGCGGCCGTGCGCGGAGGGACGGGCGGGCCGAGCAGCATGACGCCGAGCGGTCCGCTCCAGACGAGCGGTCGCCAGGCGGCGCCGCGCTGGTCGGCGTCGGCGAACATGGCGCGGTCGAGCGCCGCGCGCGCGGCCGGCGCGCCGCAGCGCGCGCTGGGTCGGAGCCCCAACAGCGCGGCGACGTCGATGGGCAGGCCGCCCGAACCGACGATGTCGATGTGCACGTGAGGCGCCGCGCTCTGCACGCCGGTGCCGCCCAGCAGCCCGACCTCGTCGCCCGGCTCGACCACGTCGCCGACCTTCAGATCGGGGCGCACCGCGGCCAGGTGGAGGTAGCGCACGGTGGCGCCCGTGAGCGGCCCGTCGCCGTCCACCTGCATGACGACGATGTTGCCCGAGCGCCAGCGCCCCTGCAGCGCCGTGAAGAAGAAGACCTCGCCGTAGCCCGGCACGAGCTCGCTCCGCGGCAGGCTGTGGTGGCCCTTGCGCCGCGCGCGGCCCTTCCTGCGATCGGGCAGGCCGAACTCCTTCGGTCGCTCGGCGCCGAGCCCGATCATGATGATGCGCGCGCGGGCCATCGCACGCACGACGGTGCCGAGGCCGGCATCGGGCCCGACGCCACCCAGGTCGAGCGCGGCGTGGCGATGTCGACCGGCGCGGTCGCGGCAGGCCCCGAAGCCGCGGAAGACATGATCGGTCGGGTAGGGCAGGGCGACGCCGCTCGGCAGGATTCCGACCTTCGGAGGCGCGGCCTGCGCCGCGAAAGTGGGCGTGAGGGCGAGCGTCGCGAGCGCGATGAGGAGCGGTCGAGCCATCGTCTGAGCCGCGCATAGCACGGCCCAGCGCGCGCAGGGAACCGATCGACGACCTCGGCACGACCCGTTCATCGCCGCGTCAGAAGCTGCCCCGGCGCGATTGTCGGCCCTAGGACCCTGTGCTATACCCGCGCTGCGCCACAGGGGAGGCGCCGCGGTCAGGTCCCATTCCGACAACAGGTCTCGAGGTGACCACCCGCGCTCGGAGATGCCAGGGAGCCCGCTCGAGATGTCTGCCGAAATGCTGATTGCGTTCGATGCGAACCCCCAGGACGTCCGCGCGTTCGAGGCCCTTGTTAAGGCCTCGGTGACGTCGGACGACCGCACCACCCTCGAGGACATCTACAAGAATGTCCCGCGGTGGGCGCCGGAGGGCTCGCAGAACGCGCTCGTCCGCGTCTTGTCGACGTATGCGCGAACGGCGCCGTCGCCGGAGCTGCAGACGTGGCTGAACTTCAAGAACGGCATCCTGCTGTGGAAGACGTACAACGACGCGCAGATGGCCGAGATGGCCTTCCGCAAGGTCGAGAACGTCCCCAACGGCCCGGATCACGCGGAGTCGGCCAAGCTGCTCCGGACGTTCTACACCGACTTCTACACGGGCCAGAACAACTGGCGCCGCTTGGAGCAGGTGCTCTCCGAGCCGCAGAAGGGCGGCTTCGAGGACCCCGTCGAGGTGAAGCGCATCCTGGCGCGCCTGGCCGAGGACAAGGACCAGGCCGACAAGGCCGTGGGCTTCTGGCAGGGCGTGCGCCAGGCGCTGCCCGATGACATCGAGGCCGAGACGGCGCTGACGACCCTCTACGAGAAGGTCGGCAAGTGGCACGCCATGGTCGACCTCCTGAAGGAGCGACTCGACCGGCTGGGGGCGGGACAGGTCGCGCAGAAGACCGAGATCCATCGCCAGATGATCGACATCTACAAGCACAAGATGCAGGCGCCCGCGAAGGTCGTCGCATCCTGGCAGTCGATCCTCGAGATCGACCCCGGCAACGACGAGGCGCTCGACGCGCTCGCGGCCGAGTACACCGAGATGAAGCGCTGGCCGGACCTCGTGAAGGTCCTCCAGCAGAAGGTCGAGCACGAGAAGAACCCGAAGAAGCTGGTCGACCTGCACAAGCAGATCGCCCAGATCATGATCGAGCGCTTCTCGAACACGTCGGAGGCCATCAAGAGCTACGAGGCCATCCTCCATCTGGAGCCGACGAACCGCGAGGCCATCAAGGTCCTGAAGGACATCTACGACCAGCGCCGCGACTACGACTCGTTCGTGGCCATCTCGGAGCGCGAGATCGGCCTCGTCGAGGACACGGAGAAGCGCCACAAGCAGCTCATCGACCTGGCCAAGCTGGCGTCGGAGAAGCTGCGCAAGCCGCAGACGCCGATCGCCCTGTGGGAGCGCGTGCTCGAGCACGACTCCCACAACATCCAGGCGCTGACCGAGCTCGAGAGCTGGTTCGAGCGCGAGAAGAACTGGGTGCGCCTGTCGGAGATCCTCGAGCAGCGCGTGGCGCTCGAGAGGGACGTGCCGACGCAGGTGAACCTGCTCGACAAGCTCGGCGTGGTGGCGTCGACGCGCCTCAACGATCAGGAGAAGGCGGCCGACGTCTGGCGCCAGATCCTGACGCGCGACAAGGAGCACCGGAAGGCCCAGACCGAGCTCAAGAAGAAGTACATCGCCGAGCACGACTGGGAGGGCCTCGAGTGGTTCTTCCGCAACTACGGCGACGTCAACGAGTGGGTGCGGACCCTCGAGTCGCAGGTGAAGTCGGTCGAGGAGCCCGAGGAGCGGACGACGCTCCTCTACAAGGCCGCGGCCATCTGGCGTGACGAGCTGAAGGACACGCGCCGCGCGGTGAAGAACCTCGAGGCGGTGCTCGAGCTCGAGCCGCGGCACGCCGACACGGCGCGCATGCTCATCCCGATCTACAAGGAGCTGGGCTCGTGGAAGGACCTGCCCAACGTCTACGAGATCGTGCTCGACTCGACGGAGGATCCGTACGAGCGGCGTGACCTCCTGCTGGCGCTGGCCGAGGTCCACGAGACCAAGCTCGACAACGTCGAGGCGGCCTTCTTCGCGTACGTGCAGGCCGTGTCGCAGGACCCGGGCGCGGTCGAGCTGCACCCGAAGCTGCGCGAGCTCGCCGACCTGTCGAACAACTGGGAGAGCTACGTCTACACGCTGCAGGACGGCGTCGACTACATCGAGGTGGACAAGGCCAAGGTCGATGTCCTGCTCGAGATCGGCCACGTCTTCCGCGACAAGCTCGGCGCCGAGGACCAGGCGCTCGGCTTCTTCAACCGCGTCCTGACGCTCGACCCGTACAACCGGCCGGCGCTGGATGCGGCCGAGCGCGCCTTCGAGGCGCAGAACCAGGTCGATCAGCTCGTCCTCTGCTACCAGAAGCGGCTCACCATCGCCGACTCGTCGGATGAGCGGCTGGCGACGCTGTTCAAGCTGGCCCGGGTCTGGCGCGAGCAGGTGCAGGCCAACGACGAGGCCGAGGCCGTGCTCCTCGAGATGCTCGAGGACTTCCCGACCGAGCGCCGCGTCCACGATCAGCTCATCGAGATCTACCTCGAAGAGGCTCGCTACGCCGAGCTGCGCGACATCCTCGAGCGCAAGCGCGACGTGCTCGCCTCCGAGCCCGCCATCTCGCGCGCGGTGCTGGCCGACATCGAGTGCCAGCTCGGCATGCTCACCTACGGCACGGTGAAGGACGACCACGTCTCGGCGGCGGTCGACCGCTACGAGGTCGCGCTGTCGCACGCGCCGAACCACACGACCACGGTCGAGCGCCTCGAGGAGCTGCTCGCCGACGAGGGTCAGCGCCTCCGCATCACCAAGATCCTGGCGCCCGTCTACGACAGCCGACGCGCCTGGTCGCAGCTCTCGCAGATGCTCGAGATCCAGGTCTCGGCCGCCAAGGCCGAGGACGACGCCGGCACGCAGCTCGAGCTGCGCGGGCGCCTGGCCGACCTCTACAAGGGCGAGCTCGCCGACGCCGACCTGGCGTGGCGCACGTACGGCCGCCTCTTCGCGCTGCGGCCCGAGGACGCCGCCGTGCGCGCCGAGTTCGAGCGCCTCACGGCCGAGCTCGATCGCTGGCAGCAGCTGGTCCACCTCTACACGACCGACGCCGACACCCCGGTCGACCGCGGCTCGCGTCTCGCCATCAAGCTCGAGATCGCGCGCACCTGGCACAAGCGCCTGACCTCGCTCGAGGACGCGCGCGTCTTCTACCAGAAGGTCCGCGACGAAGAGCCGGAGCACAAGGAGAGCATCGACGCGCTCGAGGAGATCTACGTCGACCTCGACCGGTCCGAGGACCTGCTCGAGATCTATCGCGGCCAGATCGATCTCTCGAACGACGTCCAGAAGAAGCTCGACTACCTGTTCCGCACCTCGGACCTCCTGCGTGAGCGCCTCGAGCGCCACGAGGATGCCATCGCGCCGGCGCAGGAAGCGCTCTCGCTGTCGCCGGGCAACCTCGGCGCCATCCAGCGCCTCGACGACCTCTTCACCCACACCGAGAAGTGGGAGGACCTGGCCCAGACCCTCGAAGACACCATCCGCCTGGTCCAGAACGACAAGCAGCGCGTGGTGCAGCTGAAGGTGCGCCTGGCCGGCGTCTACGAGAAGCACCTCGAGCGGCCCGAGACGGCCATCGCGCTCTACGCCGAGGTCTTCCAGCTCGACGCGCAGAACCAGCCCACCGTCGACGCCCTCGAGCGCCTGTTCGAGAACGACGACCTGGCGCCGACCATCGCGCCCATCCTCCAGCCCTACTACGAGAAGAAGGGCGACTGGCAGCGCCTCGTCGACGTGTACGTGGTGCGCGAGCAGGCGGCCGATCTCACCAGCGAGAAGGTCGACTGGAACTACAAGATCGCCGAGCTCTACGAGCAGAAGCTCGGCCAGCCGGAGCAGGCGTTCAACCGCTTCGAGTCGGCGGCGAACCTCGACCCGGGTAGCGAGATCACGCTGTCGGAGCTCTTGCGCCTCGGCGACGAGCTCGAGAACCACGGCGAGCTCATCCTGTTCCTGCAGTCGATCGTCGACGACATCCCGCAGGTCGAGCGCCGCATCGAGACGCATCGCACCATCGCGCTCTTGGCGCGCGACAAGACGCACGACCTGGAGGGCGCCGAGAAGCAGTTCCGCGCCATCCTCGACATCAACCCGAACGACATGCCGGCGGTCGACGCGCTCATCGCGCTCTATCGCGAGGCCAAGAACGATGGCGCCCTCGTCGAGATGCTGCTGAAGAAGGCGCCGATGGACGCCGTGTCGTCGGCGCTCCGGAACGACCTCTACGCCGAGGCCGGCGAGATCTCGGCGTCGCGGCTCCAGAAGCCCGAGCAGGCCATCGAGATCTACGAGACGCTGCACGGCTTCGACGCCATGCGCGCGCTCGACTCGCTCGAGCGCCTCTACGAGAAGGTCGAGGACTGGGACAGCCTGGTCCGCGTCTATCGCGAGAAGATCGAGCGCGCGAGCGACATCGAGGAGAAGAAGCACTACGCGGCCCTCATGGGTCACGTGCAGGCGAAGAACCTCGAGGCGACCGACGACGCCATCGCGACGTGGCACCTCATCCTCGGCTGGGACCCGACCTCGCGCGACGCGCTCGACGAGCTCGACGGCCTCTACTCGCAGCAGGGCGACTGGTTCAATCTCCAGACGACGCTGCGCAAAGTGCAGGCGCTGCCCGGGCTGCCCGGCGCCGAGTGGTCGGCCGCGCAGTTCCGCATCGCCAAGCTCTACGAGGACGCCGACCAGCTCGGCAACGTGACCCAGGCCGTCGACGAGTACGGCGCGCTCTTGGCGAAAGACCCGACCCACCAGGGCGCGGTCGAGTCGCTCGAGGCGATCATCGCCGACCGCGACGCCTACGAGAAGGCCTTCGGCGTGTTGCGCCCGGTGCTCGAGCAGCGCGGCAACTTCGAAGAGCTGTGGGAGCAGTACGAGGTCCTCGCGGCGCACCAGAGCGAGGAGCCCGACAAGAAGGTCGCGACGCTCCACGAGATGGCCGACGTCGCCGAGATCCGCCTCAGCGACTCGGGCCGCGCCCTCGACGCGCAGGCCCGCGCCTTCGCCATCTCGCCGCGCAACACCCACACCGTGGGCGAGCTCGAGCGCATCGCCGAGCAGTACAACTCGTGGGAGGATCTCGTCCGCATCTACGCCAAGGCGGCCGAGGGCGACGACGAGATGCTGGCCCTCGACCTGCGGCTGAAGGCCGGCGCCATCCTGATGGATCGCATCGGCGATCCGGTGCGCGCCACCGAGGCCTACAAGGTCATCTACAAGGACCACCCCGAGCACGCCGAGGTCCTCGGGCGCCTGCATCGCCTCTACGAGCAGCGCCAGCTGTGGCCCGAGCTCGCGCAGATCCTGCGCGCGCAGGCCGACACCGAGGGCGACACGCAGAAGCGCATCGCCTTCCTCGAGAAGCTGGCCAAGACCGCCGAGTCGAAGCTCAAGGACTCGCAGAAGGCCTACGAGGCCTACATCGAGATCCTCGATCTCGATCGCACCTCGCCGCTGGCGGTGGGCGAGCTGCGGCGCCTCTTCGAAGACGGCGTGAACCCCATTGAGATCGCCGAGCGCCTCGAGCCGATCTACCGCGACGGCCAGCGCTGGGAGGAGCTCGACAGCCTCCTCCAGACCAAGCTCATCGTGCTCGAGGACCCGGTCGATCGCATGCAGCTCATGCGCGACCTGGCGCTGCTCGCGCTCGACAAGCGCAACAACGAGGAGGACGCGCTCGAGTGGTACGGGCAGGCCTTCCAGCTCGACCCCGAGGACGACGGTCTGCTGGGCGAGATGGAGCGGCTGGCCGGCAAGACCGGCGCCTACGGCAAGCTTGCCAAGTACGAGCTCGACGCCGCCGAGATCGCCACCGAGGCCGACCGCAAGGTGCAGCTGTGGCACAAGGCTGCGGCCGTCTCGCGCGACCAGCTCGCCGAGCCCGCCGAGGCCGAGCGCATCTTCCGCCTGGTGCTCGACGCCTCGCCCGAGGACGTGCCGGCGCTGCGCGCGCTCGACCAGCTGCTCGTCGCCGGCGAGCGCTGGGACGACCTCGAGCCCGTGCTCGTCACGCAGACGAAGGCCGCCGACCTCTTCGACGACGAGCGCATCGTCGTCTGGACGCGCCTGGCCGAGCTGTACCGCGACCGCCTGGACCGCCGCGCTGACGCGGTCGAGGCGTGGAAGCAGGTGCTCGAGCTGCAGGACATGCACGAGCCCGCGCTGAAGGCGCTGCAGGAGATGTACGTGAAGGACGGCCAGTGGGCCGAGCTCTTCGACGTGCTCCAGCGCCTGGCCGACCTCGCTCGCGACCCGAACGAGCGCGTGGCGCACCTGGCCGACATGGCCAACATCGCCGAGCAGGCTCTCGACGATCCGAAGCGCGCCATCGAGCTCTGGGAGGACGTGCTCTCGATCCGGCCCGACGACGTCGAGGCCGTGCACGAGCTGCAGCGGCTGCTGCAGGCGCAGGCCGACCACCAGGCGCTGTCCGAGGCCTACGAGCGCGAGCTGCGCATGGGCAAGGCCGACGCGCCGCGCCGCCTCGAGCTCTTCAAGACCATCGGTCGCCTGTGGCAGGCCGAGCTCGACGACCCGTTCCAGGCGCAGGGCGCCTGGGAGCGCGCGCGCAACGAGGAGCCGTTCGACCGCGAGGCGCTCGACGCCTTGCGCGGGCTGCACCTCGACGCGGGCAACGACCAGGCGCGCGCCGAGATCCTCGAGGCGGCCATCGCCTCCGAGAAGTACGACCAGGAGGAGGAGCTCGGCCTGTGGCGCGAGCTGGCCATCATCCGCACCGACGTCTTCGGCGACCAGACCGGCGCCATCGAGGCCTGGCGCGCGGTGACCAAGCTGCGCTCGAACGACGGCCAGGCCATCGACTCGCTGGAGCAGCTCTACGAGGCGACCGGCCGCTGGCAGGACCTCGTCGACCTGTACCTCCACAAGCTCGACCTCATCGAGGACCCGGTCGAGCGCATCGAGACCTGGCTGCTCGTCGGCACCATCTACCAGGACAACCTGTCCAACACCGAGGCGGCCGCGCAGACCTATCGCGACATCCTCGCGAAGGACCCGAGCCAGCTCGAGGCGAGCCGACGGCTCGAGGCGATCTACGAGCAGACGGAGCAGTGGCCGAAGCTGGCCGAGCTGCTCCTGCAGCGCAACGATCACCTGGCCGACGTCGACGACAAGCTGCTCAACCTGCAGCGGCTGGCGGTGGTCCACGAGCAGCGGCTGAACGCGCCCGAGGACGCGTTCCTGGTGCTCACGACGGCCAACGAGCTCGTGCCCGAGGACGCTCAGGTCCTGGGTGAGCTCGAGCGCCTCGGCGCCGCGACCGGCAACTGGAAGGACCTCTACGACGTCTACGAGGCGACCCTCGAGCACCTCGAGGGCGACGCAGCGCTCGAGCTCATGGTGAAGTCGGCGGCCGTGCAGAAGGACAAGCTCGGGTCGCGGCCCGAGGCCATCCGACTGTACGAGCGCGTGCTCATGAACGCGCCCGAGCACGAGGTCGCGCTCCGGAACCTCGTCGAGCTGAACGAGGCCGAGCAGCGCTGGCCGGCGCTCGTCGAGACCCTCTACGGCTTGGCCGAGGTCACGCCCGACTACGGGGAGAAGGACCGCCTGTACCGCCAGATCGCCGGCGTGCAGGAGACGAAGATCAAGAACCTCGACCTGGCCGTGAAGGCCTGGGGCGAGGCCCACGACCTCAACGAGAGCGACAAGGACATCCTCGACAACCTGGAGCGCCTGCACATCGCGCGGCGCGACTGGGAGTCGCTCATCGCCAACTACGACAAGCGCGCGAGCCTCGAGCCCGACCGCGAGGTCGAGCTGCGGCTGAAGATCGCCGGCATCCTCGAGGGCTACGTCAAGCGCGTCGACGACGCCATCCAGGTCTACGAGGACGTGCTTGGCCTCGAGCCCGGCAACGCCACGGCGCTCGGTCGCCTCGAGGCGCTCTACGGCGACCGCGAGGACTACCAGTCGCTGCTCGACGTGTACGAGCGCGCCTACGACGCGGCCCAGACCGACGACGATCGCCTGCGCATGGCCAAGAACGCGGCCATCCTGCACGACGCCATCGGCTCGGATCCGCGCTCGACGGCGGACGCCTGGCAGCGCGTCCTGCGCCTGAAGTCGGACGACACCGAGGCCTTCGACAGCCTCGTCAAGCTCTACACGGACCGCAAGGAGTGGGACGACCTCGTCCGCCTCTACGAGCTCCGCTACGAGACGGCCGACACCCCGACGGCGCGCGCCGATGCCATCCTCGAGATGGCGCGCCTCTACCAGGACAAGCTCGACGACGTCGACAACGCGACGCAGATGTACGAGCGCGTGCTGCTCGAGCGCCGCGGCGACCGCGCCGCCCTCGACGCGCTCGACTCGCTCTACGAGCGCCAGGGTCTGCACGAGCAGGTGCTCGAGAACATCGAGCGCAAGCTCGAGGTCGAGACCGACACGGCCCAGCGCGTGGCGATGCTCTGCCGCCAGGGTGAGATCGCGTCGGAGGAGCTCAACGACAACTACCGCGCGACCGCGAGCTACACGCGCGTCCTCAAGGAGCAGCCGGGGAACCCGGTCGCCACCGAGGCGCTCATCGGGCTCTATCGTTCGGACGAGCGCTGGGACAAGGTCGTCGAGACTCTGCAGCACAAGCTGGCGCACACCAAGAGCCAGATCGGCATCGCCGCCGTGCATGTCGACATGGCCGAGGTGTACGCGGAGAAGCTGTCGCAGCCGGAGGCTGCGCTCGAGCACTTCGAGTCGGCGGAGAAGTCCGACCCCGAGTCGCGCCGCGCGCTCGAGGCCCTGGCCGATCACTACATGAAGACCGGCGCGCACGCGCAGGCCATGACGCGGCTCGAGGCCCTCGTCGACAAGCTCGACGAGCAGCAGGACCGCGCCATGCTGGCCCAGGTCTACAAGAAGCTCGGTCTCTCGGCCGAGGCGCTCTACCTCGACGACCAGGCGCTCGAGTCGCTCGAGCAGTCGTCGAAGCTGGTGCCGCCCGACCAGGAGGCGCTGAAGGCCATCTCGCGGCTGCACTACAAGAAGGGCAACTACCGCGAGGCCGAGCGTTCGCTGACCGAGGTCCTCGAGAAGTACAAGAAGGACCTGACCAGCGACGAGCAGGTGAAGCTGCTCATGCAGCTCGGCGAGAGCGCCCTCAAGATCAAGAACATCGAGAAGGCGCAGACCTACCTGAAGCAGGTCGTGGCGGTGCAGCCGCACAACCCGCAGGCGCTCGAGAACATCATCGAGACGCTGCGCGCGCACGGCGACTGGCAGAACGCGGTCCGCTATCAGGAGTCGCTGCTCTCGCTCAAGACTGACAAATTGGATCGCTATCGCATTCTGCTCGCGATGGGCGACACCTACCTCCAGGAGATCAAGGATCGCCGGAAGGCGGCCGAGCTCTATCGCGCGGCTCTCGACCTCGACGTGTTCCCGAAGGCGCCGGCGCTCAAGCTGGTCGAGCTCTGCCTGCAGAGCGGCGAGTACGACGAGGCCATCCGGAACCTGAATCGCCTCATCAAGCTCGAGGACGAGCCGAAGCGGAAGGCCCAGTTCGCCTACATGGCCGCGGTCGTGTACCGCGACCAGATGAAGGATCCGAACGAGGCCATCAAGTACTTCAATTTGTCACTCGACCACAATCTGGAGAACCTGCAGGCCTTCCGCATCATCGACGAGCTGCTCACGGCCCAGAAGGAGTGGAAGGGCCAGGAGCAGAACTACCGCCGCATGATCCAGCGCGTGACGCAGGCCGGTGCGGCGCTGCCGCAGGGCGACCAGCTGCTCTTCAAGCTCTACGAGGCGCTCGGCGAGATCTATCGCAGCCGTCTGAAGAAGATCGACTACGCCATCTCCAGCTTCGAGCTGGCGCGCGAGAAGAAGCCCGACGAGCAGCGCATCCGCGAGACGCTGGCCAGCCTCTACGAGGTCCAGAACGACTCGGCCGACAAGGCGATCAAGGAGCACCGCTGGCTCATCGCGCAGCAGCCCAATCGCTACGAGAGCTATCACAAGCTGGTCGAGCTCTTCAAAAAGGCGAAGCAGCCCGACGCCGCCTGGAACGTGGCCGGTCTGCTCATCGCGCTGCAGCAGGCCAACGACCAGGAGAAGCAGTTCTACCGGAACTTCCTGCCCGCGGGCATGGCCGAGCCGACGCGCGTCGTCGACCAGACCCTGTGGATGCAGTGCGTGATGAGCAGGCAGGAGGACCCCGAGCTGGGCCGCATCCTCGAGCTCATCTACCTCGGCCTCGGCAAGAACATCTCGGCGCAGAAGGAAGCGGCGTACGGGCTCAAGAAGAAGCAGAAGCTCGAGCTCACCGAGGGCCTGCTCGTCGCCAACACCATCCGGAACGTGCTGAAGATCTTCGGCATGGCCTCGCCCGAAATCTACAAGGGCGAGGAGGCGACCGGCATCGAGATCCTGCAGACCAACCCGCCGAAGATGCGTCTCGGCACCGACATGCTGCAGGGCCGCACCGACAAGGAGCTGGCCTTCCACATCGCGAAGAAGCTCACGTACTTCCAGCCCGCGCACATCATCGCGACGCTGTACCCGCGTGAGGCGCTCGAGAACCTCTATCTCGCCGGTGCGAGCCTGGTGGATCCGAACTACCAGATCGTCATGCGCGAGGACCTCGACCCGACCGCCAAGCAGGCGATCGTGGCGCAGGCCGCCGAGGTGCGCGCGATGCTGGAGAAGACCATGGCGCCCGAGCTCAAGCAGCAGCTCGCGGCCGTCATGCGCAGCTCGTGGAAGCGGAGCCCCGTGCCCGACCTCGGCCGCTGGCACCGCGCGGTCGAGCTCACGGCGCAGCACGCCGGCCTCGTGGCCTGCGGCGATCCGGCGCTCACGCTCGAGCTCATCAAGGGCGAGACCGTCGGCATGTCGAAGCTCAAGATGCCCGACAAGCTGAAGGACCACGTCATGTACGTGGTGAGCGAGCAGTACTTCCAGCTGCGGAAGCAGCTGGGCCTGCAGATCGAGTACAGCGACCTGCTGGGCTGATCGAAGGCCTGCCACCGCCCGGCGCCGAGCTCGCACACGCGGGCTCGATCGCCGTGGGCGGCCTCGCCAGCGCCGTAGGCGGCCTCTCGCCAGTCGGCTTCGCGCCGACCGGCCTCAGTGGCGCGCGAGACCCCGATCGAGCAGGTCGTACGCGCGGCGTGCCTCGCGCTCGAGCGCGCGCGCGACCTTGGCCGGCGACTCACCCGCCTCGAGGCGCCCGGTCGCGGTGCGCAGGATCGTGCGGTGGGTCCAGGTCAGCGTGTTGGCCAGGATGAGCATCAAGAGGTCGCCATCCTTGGCGCCGATGCTCTGGCCGATGGCCCTGGCGATGGCCTGCGCGTGGGCGTCCCAGCCGGCCATGAGCGCGGTGCGCAGCGCGTTGCTGCGCCAGATGAGGCGCGACGTGCGCAGGACCGCCTCGGGCTCGCTGGCCACGCGCTTCAGGAAGTTGCGCGTCTGCGCGCGGAACGGCGCGGTCACCGAGGCCCCCGGCTTCTGCGCCGCGAAGCCGGCCACCAGCTCCTCCGAGAGGCTCGGCATGTGGTTGAACGCCAGCGCTTCCTTGGTCGGGAAGTAGTTGTAGACGGTCTGCTCGGAGACGTCGGCCGCGCGTGCGACCTCGGACACGGTCACCTCGTCGAAGCCGCGCTCGTAGAAGAGGCGCATGGCCGTGTCGGCGATGGCCTGGCGCGTCTCGCGCTTCTTCCGCTCGCGCCGGCCCTCGTCGCTGGGCGGCTCGCTGTCGCTGGCTGCGTTGTCCTTGGCCCTCACCATCAGCCACCAGTTCTAGCAGTTGACATGGTGTGCATCAAATCTTAGGGTCACACCAAGTTTGGTGACACCCCATCGCTCTCGACCCGAGCCGATGCGCAGCCACGCCCCGGCAGAGCAGGTAGACCATGAGCATCACCCCCGAAGTCGCCGGCTCCACCGCCCCGGCGGTCGAGGTGCGCGGCCTGGAGAAGCGCTTCGGCGCCATCGAGGCGGTGCGCGGCATCGACCTGAGCGTCCGCTCCGGCGAGGTCTTCGCCTTCCTCGGCCCCAACGGCGCTGGCAAGTCGACGACCATCAAGATGCTGTGCACGCTCTTGAAGCCGTCGGCCGGCACCGCGTCGGTCGCCGGCTTCGACGTCGTGCGCGACCGCGACCAGGTGCGGCGCCACATCGGCCTCGTCTTCCAGGAGCCGACGCTCGACGACTACCTCTCGGCCGAGCTCAACCTGCGCTTCCACGCCGAGCTCTACGGCGTCCCCAAGGCGCAACTCGGCCCGCGCATGCGCCAGGTGCTGGAGATGGTGGCGCTCTGGGACCGGAAGGACAGCCGCGTGCAGACCTTCTCGGGCGGCATGAAGCGGCGCCTCGAGATCGCGCGCGGTCTCCTGCACTCGCCGCGCGTCCTCTTCCTCGACGAGCCGACCATCGGCCTCGACCCGCAGACGCGCAGCTCCATCTGGGCCTACATCCACGAGCTCCGGCGCCGCGAGCACATCACCATCTTCCTGACGACCCACTACATGGACGAGGCGGAGCACTGCGACCGCATCGCCATCATCGACCACGGCAAGATCGTCGCGCTCGACACGCCGGCCGCGCTGAAGGCGCAGGTCGGCAAGGACCGCGTGCAGCTGCAGACGAGCGATGACGATGCCGCCGTGGAAGCCCTGCGCGCCCACTTCGGCCTCGAGGCCAAGCGCGCCGAGGGCCGCCTCACGGTCGCGGTCGAGCAGGGCGAGTCGTTCGTGCCGCGCCTCTTCGCCGAGCTCGGCGTCCCCATCCTGTCGGTGAGCGTCGCGCGCCCGACGCTCGACGACGTCTTCATGTCCTTCACCGGCTCGACCATCCGCGACGCCGAGAGCTCGACCTCGGACCGCAACCTGGCCATCGCTCGCGCCTTCAGGGGGAGGTGATATGGAAACGCTCGCCACCGTCGCCGTCTCCATCCCGGAGCGCAGCGTCCGGAACGACATCCGCGCCGTGAAGATCGTCTGGCAGCGCGACATCATCCGCTTCTTCCGCGACAAGCCGCGCATCGCGACGGCGCTCATCCAGCCGATGCTCTACCTCTTCATCCTCGGCACCGGCCTCTCGTCGGCCGGCAGCGCGGCCGCCGGCGCCAGCGGCAACGCCGCCTCGGGCCTCGACCTGCGCACGTTCCTGTTCCCCGGCGTCATGTCGATGGCCGTCCTCTTCACCTGCTTCTTCTCGGCCGGCTCGATGGTCTGGGACCGCGAGTTCGGCTTCATGCGCGAGATGCTGGTGGCGCCGGTTCGGCGCAGCGCCATCATCCTCGGCAAGTGCCTGGGCGGCGCCACCACCGGCGTCTTCCAGGGCGTGCTGGTGCTGCTCCTGGCGCCGCTGGTCGGCGTGCCGTTCACGCCCGGCCTCATCATCACCGTGCTCCTGCAGATGAGCCTCTTGGCCTTCGCGCTGAGCGCGGTCGCGGTCATGATCGCCGCGCGCATCCGCGCCATGCAGTCGTTCTTCGCGCTGATGCAGATGATCCTGATGCCGCTCTTCTTCATGTCGGGCGCGCTCTTCCCGGTCGGCAACCTGCCCGCCTGGCTCGAGGTCCTGACGCGCATCGACCCGCTCACCTACGCCGTCGACCCCATGCGCAAGACGATTTTGGCAGAAGCTATGCCGAATTTGCCAATCAGCGGCGTGACCTGGTCGGGCTGGCCGGTCCCCACCTGGCTCGAGCTCGCCATCGTCGCCGCGTTCGGCCTCATCGCGCTGCTCATCGCCGTCTGGCAGTTCGACCGCGCCGACTGACGATACACGACCCGGGCGTCGAGTGAGATATCCGCCGGACCGCGGCAGGTGCCATCAAGGCCCGCGCTCCGGCGAGGCGCCTGCGCGCGGGTGCCCGTGGGGCGCCGTGGCATTTCTACGACCACATGCTCGGCGCGCGCGATGCGCGCCCCGTCTTTCCTCCGGCTCCGCTTCGCTCCGCCTGCGTCCAGAACGGGGCCGCGCGCCCCGAGCTCGGCGCCACGGCAGATGGCGCGCCCAACGCGGATCCTAAGTATCGATGAAGGACTTGAGCTTCTTGCAGCGGCTCGGGTGCCGCAGCTTGCGCAGCGCCTTGGCCTCGATCTGACGGATGCGCTCGCGCGTGACGAAGAAGTCCTGACCCACCTCTTCGAGGGTGTGGTCCGACTTCTCGCCGATGCCGAAGCGCATGCGCAGGACCTTCTCCTCGCGCGGCGTCAGCGTGGCCAGCACCTTCCGGGTCTGCTCGCTGAGGTTCATCGAGATGACCGCATCCGACGGGCTCATGATGCGCTTGTCCTCGATGAAGTCGCCGAGGTGCGAGTCCTCCTCCTCTCCGATCGGCGTCTCGAGCGAGATGGGTTCCTTGGCGATCTTCAGGACCTTTCGGACCTTCTCGATCGGCATGTCCATCTTCTCGGCGATCTCTTCCGGCTGCGGCTCGCGACCCAGCTCCTGCACGAGATAGCGGCTCGTGCGGATGAGCTTGTTGATGGTCTCGATCATGTGGACCGGGATGCGGATGGTCCGCGCCTGGTCGGCGATGGCGCGCGTGATGGCCTGCCGGATCCACCACGTGGCGTAGGTCGAGAACTTGTAGCCGCGGCGATACTCGAACTTGTCGACCGCCTTCATGAGGCCGATGTTGCCCTCCTGGATGAGGTCCAGGAACTGCAGGCCGCGGTTCGTGTACTTCTTGGCGATCGACACCACGAGCCGGAGGTTGGCCTCGATGAGCTCGGTCTTCGCCTTCTCGGCCTTCTTCTCGCCGACGAGCAGCCGGTTGTAGATGTTGCGCAGGTCCTCGAGCGTCATCTCGGCCGACTCTTGCGACTTCAGGAGCCGCTTGTAGTTGGCGCCGATGACGCGCGCGCCCTCGAGCAGCGCGTCGGCCGAGATGCCGTGCTCGGCCTGCAGCTTCAGGTTGAAGGCCTTGTTCTTCTTGGCCTCGCGCGCCAGCACGCGGATGGCCTTGGTGGCCAGGCCGAGGCGGCGCTCGACGCGGCGGATCTCGCTCTCGGCGCGCTGCACGCGCGTCACGATCTTCTTGAAGGCGCCGACGACCTTGTCGAGCAGCTTCTTGTTCCAGCGCAGCTCGTTGAAGATCGACTTCAGCTTCTTCGTGTCCGCCTCGATCTTGCGCGAGAGGCTCTCCCACTCGGCCGACCCCGGCGTCTGCTTCAGGCGGTCGGCGACCTTGGCCTTCCTGTCGCGCCACATCTGCTCGGTGCGCTTGAAGACGTCGCGCGCCGCCTTCTTGAGGACGTCGTCCTCGAGCTCGGCCGAGCTCTCCTCGCCGCCGAGATCCTTCACGACGTCGCGGATGTTGACCTCGTTGGTGTCGATGAGGAGCTGGTGCTCGAGGATCTGCTGGACCGCGAGGTCGGTCTCGAGCAGCACGTCCAGCACCTCGAGCTCGCCTTCCTCGATGCGCTTGGCGATCTCGATCTCGCCCTCGCGCGTGAGCAGTGACACCGAGCCCATCTTGCGCAGGTACATGCGCACGGGGTCGTTGGTCTTGCCGTACGAGTCGGTGAGGACCTTCTCGGCCGCGTTGGCCTTCTTCAGGGCCTCGCGCTCCTCGTCCTCCTCCGGCGCCCGCGGCTTCAGCGCGCTCGGGTCCTCGACCACCTCGATGCGGTGGCGGTTCTTCAGGAACTCGAACATCTTGTCG
The DNA here is from genome assembly GCA_046351155.1 of Myxococcota bacterium. GTDB lineage: Bacteria > Myxococcota_A > UBA9042 > PHBI01 > PHBI01 > JAXLYZ01. The sequence goes on along the minus strand of JAXLYZ010000087.1, from coordinate 1,082 downwards.
AGCTTCTCCTGATCGAGCGCCCCCTCCGGCAGGATGCGGTTCACCTCCTGGAAGGTGAGGTAGCCGCGCTCGGTGCCGAGCGTGATGAGCTTCTTGAACTCGCGGGTCTGAGTGAGCTTCGCCATACCTGCCGTATGCCCCTCGGGTGGCCGTCCACCCGTGCCCCGGTGCCGCAGCGAGCGGCCCGGAGATCCTTCAATCCCGTTGCAGCTTGAGGCCTTCGAGCTGCTTCTGGAGCTTGGTCTTCTCGGAGACCAGCTGCATGACCATGGAGTCGTCACGCGAGAGGTACGCGCGCCGCTCTTCGCGACGGAGGCCGTCGAGCTTCCGCTCGATCGCCTCGCGCCTCAAACTTTTCAAGAGACGTTCGAACCACCCCAGAGGTTCGTCGGGAACCGCGGCCTCGGCCATACGCCGAAGTAGTCGGTCCCGGATGGCTCCCATCGGAAGGATTTCCATCGCCTGCACCGCGTCCCCCTCGTGCTCGGCCAAGGCGTCGGCCATCCTACGCACGGCGGGGTGTGAAACCAGGGCGCCGACGTCCCGCCCCATGTAGAGCGGCCGGACCTCCGGGCTGAGCAGCAAGAGCTCGAGCAGCCGCATCTCCGCGTCCGGCACGGGCGCCTCGGGCTCGGGCGGCGGCGCGCTCGGAGCCTGCGGTCCGAGCTGCTGCGGCGCGCGGCGCACCGCCGTCCGCGCGATCGCCCCGACCTCGGCCGCGTCGATGCGCAGGATTTCGCCGAGCTTGCGCTCGTAGAGCGAGCGCGCCGCGGCGTCCTCGATGGTCGCCAGCACCGGCGCCAGCTTCTCGATGGCGAGCTTTCCGCCCTGGGCGTTCTCGAGCGCGTGCGTCTCGTCGATGGCCCGGTCGACCAGGTGCTCCCAGCCCGGGACGGCCTTGTCGATCAAGGCCACGAGCGCGTCCTTGCCGTTGGCGCGCACGAAGCTGTCGGGGTCTTCCTTGGCCGGCAGGCTCGCGATGGCGATGGGCAGACCCTCGGCCAGGGCCAGCGTGGCGGCCTTCCGGGCGGCCTCGCGCCCGGCGTTGTCGCCGTCGTACACGGCCACGACGCGGTCGACGA
>JAXLYZ010000086.1:0-24117 GCA_046351155.1 Myxococcota bacterium | reverse complement strand
CCGTGCTCGCCCCCGACGCCGTGCCGCGCGCGCACCTGCTCGATCGCTACGTGCAGCGCTGAACCCCGAGACCCCTCGCGCGGAGAGTGACAAAATGGATGAGACCCGCGGCGTGGACACGAGCCAGAAGGCTCCTCGCATCGACTTCGCGACGCTCGGCCTGCGCGACGCGCTCGACCTGGCGGTGCTGGTCGAAGAGGAGGCGCGCGACCGCTACGTCGAGCTCGCCGAGCAGATGGCGGCGCATCGCACGCCGGACGCGGCGCGCTTCTTCCGCTTCATGCAGCAGAACGAGGAGAAGCATCGCGTGGCGCTGGCCACGCGGCGGCAGGCGCTCTTCGGGGCCGAGCCGGTGCGCGTGACGCGCGCCATGCTCTTCGACGTCGAGGCGCCCGAGTATGACGAGGTGCGCGCCTTCATGACCCTGCGCGAGGCCCTCGGGACCGCGCTGCGGGCCGAAGAGAAGGCCGGCGCCTTCTTCGCCGCGGCGCTGGCGCGCATCACCGATCCGGGCGTGGCCGAGCTCTTCGCCGAGCTCGCCGCCGAGGAGGTCGAGCACCAGCGCCTGGTGAAGGTCGAGCTGGCCAAGGCGCCACCCGACCCCGAGGTCCACCCGTCCGCCTTCAGCGACCCGCCCCAGACTATCGACTGACGACCGGCACCGGGAGCTGCGACGCGATCGCCGCGAGCAGCATGGTCCGGTCGGGCCCGAGCACGTACCCACCCACGACCTTGTCGTCGATCAGCGTGATGGTGCAGCGCGCGTGGGAACCGAGCTTCGGGGGCTCGAAGGTCTTCTGGCCGATGTCGCGTCCGTCGGCGCCGGTCAGGGTGATCACCTCGTTGCGGACGTGGTAGCTCGTGCGCGTGCCGTCGTCGGCGACGCAGCTCCCGACGAGCTCGGTGTCGGTGGGGAACCCGGTCGCGAAGACGCCGATGTCGTCGCTGCCGGCGCAGTGGCCGACGATCGCCATCGGCGGCGCCGCCAGCGCGACGAGCGCGCAGTCGGGGTGGCCGGTCCAGCCGATGGCGTGACGCTTGGCGCCGTCGTCGCGCACGTTGGCCACGGGCTCCCGATCTTCGCCTGCAGCGTCAGCGTGAGGTCGCCGGCGACGATGGGCAGCGGCGTCGCGGAGTCGCCGAGCGTGCTCGCGTCGACGGCCAGGTCGGCGGCGGGCAGCGCGGCCAGGAGCGCGGTCGCGGGGATGCTGGCCGCGACCTTGCCGTCGGCGTCGGCGGTGAGCTTCGTGCCGTTCCAGAGCGTGAGCTCGCCGCCCGGCGCCAGCGCGAAGGTCAGCGTCAGGCGGCCGTCGGCGATGCCGCAGCTCGACTGCGTGAAGCCTGGCGCCGACACGTCGACCCACCGGGCCGACGTCGGCCGGCGGCGCGCAGCCGACGAGCGCGAGCTTCGGGGCCGGCGGCGCGGCGACGGCGGCGGCCGCGTCACGCTCGCGAGCGTCGGTCGGGGCAGGCCGATCGCCGTGGGCTGGGGTTGGCCACAGGCGGCGAGGAGGCCCGCGGTGACGAGCGGGGAGAGCGGACGGAGGCGGCGCATGGGGTCCTGATCGACGTCGGGGACCTGGCGCTCGGCGCGTCCGCAGTGAACGGCGACGATTCGGTCGCAGCTGCGGACCCGCTCGGGGCCACGGGTAAACCCGCCCGCGGCGATCCGCGCGCGGGGCCATCTCGATGATGCGCGCGACGGACGCGCCGTGGCATGGTCGCGCCGCCATGGTGACGCTCTACGAACTCCTCGGCGACGACCGCATCCTCCGGCTGGTGGATCGCTTCTACGCGGTCATGGACAGCGACCCCTCGCTGAAGCTCTTGCGCGACCTGCACCCGCCCGACCTGACGCGGCCGCGCGAGCGCCTCTACCTCTTCCTCGTCGGCTGGACCGGCGGGCCGCAGACCTACACCGAGCGCTTCGGCCACCCGATGCTGCGCGCGCGGCACCTGCCGTTCCCCATCGGCGACGACGCCGCCATCCAGTGGATGACCTGCATGTCGCAGGCGCTGGAGGAGACCATCGACGACGTCGAGGCCCGCACCGCCTTCGAGAAGGCGCTCGCGCGCATGGCCCTGCACATGCGCAACCGCGAGGACCCGCCGGCCTCCTGACCGCCGTCGGCGGTCGGGCTCCTTGCCGAGCGGCGGCTGGTCGCCGCGCGGGCCGCGACGCCGGCACCGAAGGTGGCCGCGTTGTGCTCGACGTGGTCGGCGCGGAAGAAGCCGCCCAGCCGAACGAGCCGGCGCTGGTTCTTCACGGTCTCGACGACGTCGGTACGAGGCGCGCGTTGGCGTCGGCGGGCGTGCCCTTCGTGCACGTGCTCTGGTGACCGCGTCGACCGCCTTCGGGGTGCGGGCCTCGCCCTCCGCGGCGACGGCGTCGCCGACGAAGCCCTTCGAGGTCAGGTGCGTGAGCCCCGACGCGATGCTGTCCACCTCCTCGCGGCTGAACGGCCGCCGCCGCTCGGGGGCGTGGCCTGAGAGGTCCGCGCCCTTCGGCGCGTGGGTTCTTCGACGACGGGGCCCGGACGCGGCGTGCACGCTGGCGGCGCACGACGCCGCGCTCCGGTCACCACCAGTGCACCTCGTCGAGCGCGGTCGACTGCCGCGCCGCGGCCTCCCACGGCTCGGCCGGCAGGTACTTCCAGCCCGAGTCGGAGAAGACGCACACGATGATGCCGTCGCGCCCGAGGCGCTGCGCCTCCTTCCAAGCGATGTGCAGCGTGGCGCCCGACGACACGCCGACCAGCAGGCCCTCGGCCTCGGCCACGCGCTTGGCCGCGTTCAACGCGTCGGCGGCGGTGACGATCCAGCGCCCCGAGCGCGGCCAGGTCGAGGGCGGCGGCACGAAGCTGTCCTCGATGTGGCGGAGGCCCTGCAGGTGCTCGCCCAGCGCCGGCTCGAGCCCGACGATGCGGGCGGCCGGATAGGCCTCGCGGATGGCGCGGCCGCAGCCCATGATGGTGCCGCCGGTGCCGATACCGGCGACCAGCACGTCGACCGGATGGGCCGGTCCGAGCGCCTCGACGATCTCGCGCCCGGTCTGGTGGTAGTGGGTGTCGATGTTGAGCGTCGAGCTGAACTGCTGCACCGCCCACACGTGCTCGGGGTCGGCGTCGGCCAGCGCGCGCGCCATGTCGATGGCGCCCTTCGTACCGGCCTCGGGCGGGCACCACACGATGTCGACGCCGAAGGTGCCGAGCATCTGCGGCACCGACGGCACCACGCCGTGCGGCAGGACGATGGTCAGGTCGTAGCCGCGCTGCTTGGCGATCATCGCCAGCGCGATGGCGGTGTTGCCGGTCGACGCCTCGACGAGGCGCATGCCCGGGCGCAAGACGCCGCGCTGTTCGGCCTCGAAGACGATGCGCCGCGCGATGCGGTCCTTGATGGAGCCGGTCGGGTTCTGGCCCTCGAGCTTCGCGAAGATGCGCACGCCCGGCGGCGACACGCGCCCGAGCTCCACCAGCGGCGTGTGCCCGATCAGCTCCAGCGGCCGCTTGGGCCCGTGCTTCGCGCTCGACATGGTGCCGGGTTCTCGCCCACAATCCCGCGGCTGGCAACGGCACCGGCGACGCCGTCGAGCCGGGGAGGAGACGCATGCAGGTCATCGTGATCACCGGCGCGAGCAGCGGCCTCGGAGAGGCGCTCGCCAAGCGCCTCGCCGCCGACGGCCATCGCCTGGTCCTGGCCGCGCGGCGCGCCGACGAGCTGGCGCGCGTGGCCGCCTCGTGCGGCGCCGCCGAGACGCTGTGCGTGCCGACCGACGTCGCGCGCCGCGCCGACGTCGACGCGCTGCGCGACGCGGCCATCGCGCGCTTCGGCGCCATCGACGTGTGGGTCAACAACGCCGGCCAGGGCATCGCGCGCCCGACGCTGGAGCTCAGCGACGACGACGTCGATCAGATGATCACCGTCAACGTGAAGTCGGTGCTCTACGCCATGCAGGCGGTCGTGCCGCACTTCAAGGCGCGCGCGCCGGGCGGGCAGGGGCACATCATCAACGTGTCGTCGTTCCTCGCGCGCGTGCCGCTGGCGACCATCCGCTCGGCCTACGCCGCGGCGAAGTCGGCCATGAACGCGCTCACCGCCATGGTGCGCATGGACCTCGCGCGCACCCACCCGGGCATCCACGTCTCGCTGGTCATGCCCGGCATCATCGCCACGCCCTTCGCCCGGAACGTCGTCGGCGCGGCCCCTGCCGCGGCGCCCGGCGCGTCCGGAGCGACCGGCGCCCCGGCCTTCACGCCGCCGCCGGTGGTCGCGCCGCAGTCGGCCGAGGTCGTGGCCGAGGCCATCGCGGCGGTCATCGCGCAGCCGACCGCCGAGACCTACACGAACCCGCTCCAGCCCGCGGTCGTGCAGCGCTACTATGCCGACGTCGGCGCCTTCGAGGCCGCGATGCGCGCGCCCGTGACGCCGACACCTCCCCCGGAGCCCGCCCGATGAACCTCACCCACGACGACGCAGCGCTCGGCGCCATGACGCTCGCCCACCTCGAGACGGTGGTCGCCATCGACTCGCAGTCCGATGAGCACTCCCACAGCCTCCCCTCGTCCGAGGGGCAGCGCCGCCTGTCCGACGCCGTCGCCGCCATCTGGTCGGGCTATGGCGCCGAGGTCGAGCGCGACCCGTACGCCAACGTCATCGCCACGCTGCCCGGGCGCGGCGCCGGCGCCGGCGCGCCGCCGCTGGCCTTGCTCGTCCACCTCGACACCGCGCGCGGCACGGCCGCGGTGCCGGCGCTCGAGCGCGTGCCCGGCTGGGACGGCTCGCCGGTGGCGTACCCGGCCAACGCCGCGCTGCGCGTCGACGTCGCGACCTACCCTCAGCTGGCCGAGTTCGTCGGCCACACCGTCATCCACGGTCCGGGCGTCGCGCCGTTCGGCCTCGACGACAAGCTCGGCCTGGCGCACCTCCTGACATTGGCAAAGGTCCTTTCCGAAAACCCCGCCGTGCCGCACCCGCCGCTCTTGCTCATCGGTCGCCCCGACGAGGAGATCGGCCGCATGGACGCCGTCGTCGGGCTGGCCGGCCTGCTGGCCGCGCGCGGCGTGCGCTCGGGCTACACCGTCGACGGCATCCTGCCCTTCGAGGTGAACACCGCCAACTTCAACGGCGCCCACGCCACGCTGAGCTTCGCCCCGCGCCCCGACCACGCGCGCGGCGACGTCTTCGCGCTGACGCTCCGCGGCGTGAACACCCACGGCGCCACCGCCCACGCCGAGGGCCACCGCACCGCGCTGCGCTTCGCCGTCGAGCTGTGCCGCGCGCTGCCCGAGGCCACGCCGCTGGCGCTCGACTCCGACGCGCTGCGCGACTGCGACGGCGTGCTCCTCGTCGCGGCCCCCGACCGCGCCGCGCTCGAGGCGGCCGCGCGCGCCGTCACCGCGCCGCACGCGGCGCGCGGCGCCGGCTTCGACCTGCGCCCGGCCACGGCCGACGAGGCGCGCCGCAAGACCGGCGCCACCCAGGCGATGCTCGCTTGGGTCGGCGGCTTCCTCGCCACCGCGACGCCCGAGGTGCCGCTGCTCGCCGAGGACTCCTACGGCTGGCTCGGCTACTCGCATCCCTACCGCGCGCGCACGGGCGACGAAGGCACGGTCGCCCTCGACATCCGCATCCGCGACTTCGACCCGGCCGGGCTCGAGCGCAGGAAGGCGCACATCGCGGCGCAGGCCGAGCGACATGCGCCGGCGGCCATCCGCGACCAGTACATCAACATGGGACCGCAGCTCATGTCGCTGCCGACCGGCCCCGGCCTGGCCGAGCACGCCATCGCCGCCGCCCACGAGGTCGGCATCGAGCCGCGCACCGAGCCCATCCGCGGCGGCACCGGCGTCGACCCGTTCCTCGACGCGGGCACCGCCATCGCCAACCTCGGCACCGGCTACTTCGCCCCCGAGTCGGAGAAGGAGCTGACCTCGGTCGAGCTCATGGCCGGTCACGCGCGCTGGCTGGTGGCGCTGGTGAGTCGCCTCGCGACCGCCTCCTGACGTCGCGATTCGGCGTCCGCGCGGTTGCCTCGCGAGGCGACGCGCGACCGGCCCGCGTCGACTCCGCCGCGCGGCCGCCTCCCGACTACTTCCGGAAGCGCGCGATGACCTCGTCCACGATGTGGTCGAAGGTCTCGTGGGCGGTCACGAGGTCGTCAACGTACTTGCTGATCTCGACGTCGCTGCCGGTCAGCGCGATGCCGCGGCGCTTCACCTCGGCGGAGACGCGCGGGTACATCTGCTTCTTGGCGTCGGCCGAGGCCTTGTCGCCGCTGGCGTCGCGCTGCACCGCGCGCCTCTGGACCGCGCCGTCGGCGGGCTTCCCGCTCATCTGCGACAGGAGCCCCTCGGCGCTCTTGCCCTGCACGACGGCGTCGGCCACCTGGTCGGCGTGGCGCTCGTAGCTGTCGCCGACCTGGCCCACGCCGCCCGAGAGCGACACCCCGGCGCGCTGCTGCACGACGTGGGCCGCCTCGTGGGCGGCGGTGTGGAGGTCGGGCGCGCCCTTGAACGCGACCGCGTCGCCGCTCGCGTACGCCGCCGCGCCCATCGCGTCGCACGCGCTGCTGGCCTGACCGCCGCTGTGCGCCTTGACGCCGCTCACGTCGTGGCCGCCGAACGCGCGCTGGATGGCGGCCGCGTGCGGCAGCGCGCCGCCGCCTCCGGCCACGCCCTGCGCCGCCGCCGCGTGCACCGCGCCGGGGTCTTCGTGCTGCGCGCCCGGGGCGAGGAACTGGACGCCCTCGCTGTAGCTCATGCCGCGCAGCGCCCGTCGCTGCACCGTGTCGTGCGCGCCGGCGTCGGCCGCCCGCGGCCGCTCTCCGGGTGTCGCCGCCGATCTACGCTGAACCGTCTCGCCTCGCATGCTGCCTCCGTGCGGCCCTGGTGATCCCAGGTCGCACGGACGAAACGAGGCTCACAACGACGCGCGAAGCGCGGCGCGGAAATGGAGCAGCTCTGCTCAGGCAGTGACGCCGGATCGCCTCGGCCGCGTCGCGGACGTCAGCTCGCGGCGGGCTCGCCCGGCTTCTCGTCGAAGCGGTGCCACGCCGAGGTCGGGTCCTTGCCGACCGCCTCGAGGCGCGCGCGGATGAGCCAGGTGCGGCCGGGCTCGAGCGAGGCCGGCAGCGCGATGGCGTTCTCGAAGACCTTGGCCTCGCCCTTGGGCAGCGTCAGGTCGGTCGCCACCGGCCACGAGTACTCGGGGTCGGGGTTGAAGATCTCGGCGGCCTTCTCGAGCACGTTCTCGTCGAGGTCGTCCTCGCCGTGGAGGTCGATGAACACGCCCTTCGACTTCATGTCGCCGTCGTTGGCCGTGACCGTCACGCGCACGAACACGAGCTCGCCGGGCTCGAGCTTGCCGTCGAACTTCTGCAGGTCGACCTTGGCCGCGCCGCCCGTGACGGCATGCTTGAGCTTGTCGAAGAGTCCCATCGCCCCCACCTCCAAACGGCACGCCGCCGCGCGGCGAGCTCACTGCAGAGACCGCTCGTCGGTCACTTCGTCAGGACGATCGCTGCGACCGCACCGCCGGCCGCGAGGACGCCGATGATGATGACCCACAGGAGCGTGTTCGACTTCTTCGGCGCGATGATGGCCGACTGCGTGCCGCCGCGTCGCAGCTCGAGCTGCGGGCTCGCGCCGCCACCGCCGCCGCCGCCGGCCGCCGCGTTGGCGGCCGCGCGCTTCTTGGCATCGGCCAGCGCGCGCATGACCTCGGCCTGGCTCGGCCCACCGTCCTCGAGGATGGTCGCCGAGTTGGCGAAGTCGATCGAGCCCGGCGCCGGATGCGGCGGGTGCGCCGGCATCTGGTCCATCGTGCGCTTGGCGCGCGCCGGCGCCTGCGCCTTCAGCACCTCGGGCACCGAGGCCTCGACGGTCCGGGCCAGCTGCTTCGCGTCCGCCTTCGAGTCGTCGAGCTTCACGGCCGACGGCGAGCGCGGCGTCGCCTTGACCGCCGGCTCGGCCGGCGAGGTGCCGCGCCGGATCGACGGCTTCTCGGGCTCGGGCAGCGGCACCGGCGCCGACTTCTTGGCCGGCGCGGGCGCGTCCCCGGGCTTGCTGCGCACGGTCGGCAGGTCCTGCTCGCCGCTCTTGGGGAGCTTGGCGATCTTGGCCGCGTAGACCGAGTGCATGAAGGTCCGGAGGTTCTCCTTCTCGAGGTCGGTGACGTTCTTGTAGTACCAGCGCGTGAGCTCGCGCGCGAAGACCTCGACGCTCGCCTGGCGATTGTCGCGGTCCTTCTCGAGCGCGGTCATGATGATGTCGTCGAGCTCCTGATCGATGCCCTGGCGGTACTTCGACGGCGGGTCCGGGTCCTCCTTGAGGACCGCGGTCAGCGTCTCGAAGTCGCTGGCGCGCAGGAAGAGGCGCCGCCCGGTGAGCAGCTCCCAGGCCACCGCGGCCAGGCCGAACAGGTCCGAGCGCGGGTCGAGCGGCTTGCCGCGCGCCTGCTCCGGGCTCATGTACGCGACCTTGCCCTTCACGGTGCCGGCCTGCGTCTTGGTGGACCGCTCGGCCGCCTTGGCGATGCCGAAGTCCATGAGCTTCACGTCGCCGTAGTAGCTCACCATCGCGTTGTGCGGCGAGATGTCGCGATGGATGATGTTGAGCGGCTTGCCCTTGTGCTCCTTGGTGTGGGCGTAGTGCAGGCCCTTGGCCAGCTCGACGATGATCCACACGCACTGGGGCACCGACAGCGGCGTGCCGGCCGCGACGCCGTCCTTCACGATGTTCTGGAGGTCTTCGCCCTCCACGAACTCCATCGCGATGTAGTACTGGCGGTCGGTGACGTCGAAGTCGAAAATTTGAACGATGTTCGGATGTTGCAGCTTCGACGTCAGCGAGGCCTCGTCGATGAACATCTTCACGAACGCCTCATCCTCCGAGTAGCTCGGCAGGATGCGCTTGATGACCACGTCGCGCTCGAAGCCCTCGGCGCCCGCCGTCTTGGCGACGAACAGCTCGGCCATGCCGCCCAACGCGAGCTTGCGGGTCAGGGTGTACTTGCCGAACTTCTGAGGAAACGTCGTAGCCATGATCCCGCCGAGGTCCGACCCCCGCCCCCTGTCGAAGCGTCCGGGTCCACGAACCGGATCCGGGATGGAGAGCGCCTCGACACCATCACGCCGGAAGGCCTCTGTCAACCCGACTGGGCCGCCCCGCGCCCCTCCACGCGGCCCTCGCCGCGCGGTCGAAGCGTCAATTGCCGCGCCGCGTATGCATCTGGCGCAGCGCCTCTTCGCGGGCGGTGGCCTCGCGCAGCCGCTGGGCGAGCACCCGCATGACCCCCAGCGCGACGGCGCCGTTGTCCTTCACGATGGACCGGAACTTCTCGGCCGACAGGCGATACACCGTGACGTCGGTGGCGCACACCGCGCCGGCCGTGCGGGTCACGCCGTCGATGATGGCGATCTCGCCGAGGCAGCGCGACGCGCCGACGGTGTTGATCACCGCGTTGCCCCGCACGATGTTCACGACGCCCTCGACCACGATGTAGAGCGAGTCGCCGAAGTCGCCCTCGTTGAAGATGGCCGTCTGGGCCTTGAAGCTCCGCTTCTCGCAGGCCTCGGCGATGCCGAGGAGCTCGATGCCGGGCACGTCCTGGAAGAGCGACACGTCCTTCAGGAAGGCGAGCCGGCGCCCGAGCTGCGACGCCACCCCCTCGCGGTCGGCGTCGGGCGCCTCGGCGTCGGGGCCGCAGTACGCGAGCACGGCCTCGAGCCACGGGTCCTTGCTCTCGAGCACCGCCTTCGGCTCGAGCGCCGGCGGGATCTCCACCGACTTCGGCAGCGGCAGGTTGGTGTCGACCGGCAGCGGCGGCGCGTCATCGCCGCCCTGGCTCAGGCGCTTGCCCTGCACCGCGATCGACTGGAGCGAGCTGTTGGCGACCTTCTTCAGGATGTCGGTGGCCAGCGCCTGAATCTGCCGGTTGGCCGGCACGCGCGCCGGGTAGAGGCGCTTGAAGACGCGCCAGTAGAGGTCGCCCAACAGCGCATCGAGCGGCGGGTGATGCGCGCCGGCCTCGAGCGCCTCGACGCCGATGCGCACCGCCTCGCGATAGGCCATGGCCAGCGACTCGCGCAGCTCCTGGAGGTCGCGCCGCCACTCGCCGACCTGGGTCGCGACCGGCGAGCGCGGCCGCCGGCGGCCTTGGCCGCGCTCATGGCGTCCATGATCTTCAGCTGCAGCGCGTCGGCCACGGCCTCGGTCGACGACAGCCCGTCCAGCTGGCGGCGCGCGTCGTTCAGCGCGCGCTGCCCGAGCTCGACGCGCTGGCGCAGGCGGCGGCGCCCGGCCAGGTAGTTCTCGACCTCGCCCATGAGCTCGGCGACCGACGGGAAGCGGTCCTCCTTCTTCTTGCTCATGGCCTTCATGCAGATGCGCTCGAGGCCCTCGGGCACCTTGCGCGCCGGGTTCCTTCGCGACGGCGGCACGAGCTCGCCCGACAGCACCGCGTCGAGCGTCTCCTGCTTGGTGCGGCCGACGAACGGGCGGGCCAGGCACAGCATGGCGTAGAGCAGGCCGCCGAGCGCCCAGATGTCGGTGCGCGCGTCGTACTGGTTGACGTCGCCGATGACCTGCTCGGGCGCCATGAAGCCGGGCGTGCCGCTCCAGAACTGGGCGCGCGCCTGCAAGGCGCCCTCCTGGCCGAGCACGAAGGCCAGGCCCCAGTCGACCAGCAGCACCTCGCCGTAGTGTCCGATGAGGATGTTGTTGGGCTTCAGGTCGCAGTGGATGACCTGGCGGTCGTGCGCGTAGATGACGCCCTGGCAGACCTCGATGAAGATCTGGAGCAGGCGGTCGAGGTCGAAGCGCGCCTCCATCTCCGGGTCGTGGCGGCGGAGGCCCTGCAGCGCCACGCCGAGCGTCACGCCGTCCAGGCGCTTCATGACGTAGTAGGGGCCGAGGTCGTCGGTGAAGCCGAGGTGGTAGACCGGGACGATGTTCGGGTGCTCGAGGCCGCCGGTGATGATGGCCTCTTCGAGGAACGCGCGCAGCAAGAGCGCGTTCGAGCGGTGCTTCTCGTGCAGCACCTTGATGGCGATGGAGCGGCGCAGGTCGCGGTCGACGCCCAGCAGCACGTAGCCCGCGCCGCCCTCGCCGATGGGCCCGCCCACCGAGTACTGCGTCGTGCCCGGCCCATCGAGGGCGGGGCCGTCGCGGTCGAGGCCCGGGCTCACCGTCGGCTCGATGCCGTGCGCGGTGTAGAACTGGGCGAGGCGCGTCCGGGTCTTCGGGCGCAGCGCCAGCTGGTCCTGCCCGCGCAGGATGATGCGGCGCGCGTCGGGCGGCTGGAAGCCCTTCTCGCCGAGGTCGGTGGCCTCGTTCTGCAGGCCCTCGAGGTCGGTCTGGTTGCCCGGGTCGGTGTCGAGGTTCTGGAAGTCCGGGTCTTCGTCGACGATGGAGATGGCCGGGCCGCCGCGCGACGGCAGGCTGTGGGCGGCCAGGTCGGCGACCGCCACCAGGTCGGAGGCGACCAGCACCTGCGAGCTCGCCGAGCCCTGAAGGATCTCGCGCACCAGCTCGTCGATGAGCTCGGCCGACGGCGTCGACGGGTCGGCCGGCGACTCGTCGCGGATGGTGCGCGCGCCGTAGAGCGCCATCACGCCGCATAGCTCGTCGAGCCTGAGGCGCCCTTGGCGAGTCAGCGTCAACGCGTAGTGAAGGGCATCCTGGAAGACAGGCACGGCGAACCCCGGGCCTTGGTTCTATCGCGATTCCCCATGCCTCGCCACTTACCTGCCGTCGTCGCCCACCCGCGGGGCGCCGACCCGGAGCGCGCCGGGGAGGCCATCATAGGAAGTTGTCCGCGAGGTCGTTTCAGGACTCGGGCAGGACGACCGATTAGAGGAACAAGAAGAAGCGAATCAGGAACTCATGGTTCTTGAGCGAGAGGAAGTCGGAGATGCCCGGCTGCTGGAGCTGCTGCACCGCGTCGGCGCCACCCTCGGCGTACGCGGCGGCGATCTCGGCCACCGCGGCGCGCTCGACGGACTTCACGCCCGGGGCGACCACCATGAACGACATGTCGATGCTCAGGTGCGACGCGATGTGGAACTCGAAGCCGAGGCCCGCATGATAGGAGTTGCCCTCGCCGCCGATGCCCATCATCTCGCTCATGCGCGTGCCGCCGATGCCGGCGCCGAGATAGAAGGCGACGTGCTCGCCCGAGTACGGGTAGAGGAGCGCCGTGAGCCGCATCTTGGCCTGGAACTGGAGGGCCTCCGACGGCTTCGAGAGCTTCGCGTCGTGGGACAGGTCGTAGGCGTAGTCGAGGCCCAGGAAGTAGAGCAGCTTGAGCCGGATGTTGGCCTGGTTGACGAACGCGGTCGAGGCGTCGCCACCGGGGGCGCCTGCCTTGTGGATGCCGATGCCGCCGCCGACGCCCAGGGTCACGATGGAGTCGCCGTCGGCGAAGGCCGCGGTCGCCGCCAGGGTCACCAGGCCGAGGGCCATGATGAGGTTTCGGATGGAGGTGATGGCGCGACGCATAGGAGCCTCGTGGCGACGGGGGGTCGCCGTGACGGAGGAGGGTGTTTGGGGTTTGGCGCCGCAGCCGCGACGCTCATGCATGTAGTCGGCTCTTGTGTAGAAAAGTCTTGGCCCTTTCGCTTTTGCTGCGACCTCACGTCAGCCCGGAATCGTTGCTCATCCGAGGGGTTGGGCCCGCCCGCCGCGAGTTACACGCGGCGTCGCGCCGCTTGACCAGTCCGCGCCGAACCTCTTAGAGGTGCCCCGAAGCTTCCCCGCTTTCGGAGGTTGTGCATGTCCGCTCGTCGCGTGCTCTCTCGTGCCATCCCCTTCCTCGCCGCCTCGGTGGTGACCGCCTCGGCCTCGGCTGCGCCGGACCCGAAGATCCTCCCCACCGAGGGGGAGATAAAGAAGCTGAAGGAGGAGGTGAAGGCGGAGGACCCCTGGGACCCGAGCCTCGTCTTCGGCCTCAACATCGCGCTCGCCACCAGCAACGACGTCGTCGGCCAGGCCGACGGCCTGTCGCTCACGGCCGGCCTCAACATCCAGGGCGGCCTCAACTACACGCAGGGCGCCATCGACTGGCGGAACACCCTCAAGCTCAACGAGCTCTACACGCGCACGCCGGTGCTCGACGAGCTCGTGAAGTCGGGCGACCTCTTCGAGTACGAGAGCATCCTCTATTACCTGGCCTCGAAGATCTGGGGCCCGTTCGTCAGCTTCAAGCTCGACACGGCGCTGCTCAAGGGCTTCGACGTGCGCCCGGCGCCGGTCGACTACACGCTCGATGGCCTGCCCTACAAGACCGGCGTCGACCGCACCAAGCTCACCGACTCGTTCCAGCCGCTGGCGCTCAAGGAGGCGGTCGGCGCCTTCGTGAACACGGTCACCGGCGACGACCTCTCCGTGAACATCCGCGCCGGCTTCGGCGCCGCCGAGACCTTCGCCAAGGGCGGCAAGGTGCTGGCCGACGACGGCGGCACGCCGGCCATCGAGCTGGCGTCGCTGGCCGACGTCATCCAGGCCGGTGCCGTGGTCGGCGTCGAGGCCCACGGCGACCTCGACGAGAAGCACGTCACCTACACGGCGCACGCCGAGGTGCTCTTCCCGATCATCAACGACGACCCCGACAACCGCGGCGTCATCGACCTCACCAACATCGATGTCGGCGCGCGCCTGTCGTTCAAGCTCTTCAGCTTCGCGACCCTCGACTACGAGCTCAAGGTCATGCGCCAGCCGCAGCTGGTCGACGCCTGGCAGATCTCGAACAGCCTGCTCCTGAACTTCACCTACACCGCGGTCCCCTGACGCCGAGGTCGCGGCGCGCGGCCGGCCGGCGAGCCGGTCGTGCGCTCAGGCCTTGCCGTAGGTCGCGACGAGGTAGGCGACGATGTCGTCCGACTCGTAGAGCGCGGCGCCGGTGTTGGGGTCCTCGAGGTAGGGGACCTGCATCTTGCCCCCCCGGGCGACGAGCTCGGGGCGGCGCGCGCCGCCCTTGGCGACGTTCTTCACGTGGGCGTGGAGGTCGAGCTCGCTCAGCGCCTCGCGTGCCTTCCGGCAGTACGGCGACGCGTCGAAGTTCCACAGCACGAGCAGCTCCTTCGGCTGCACGCGCTCGCGCGAGTCGTCGCGCACCCGGAGCCCGCGCGTGCGGACGAGCGACGCGGCCATGCTCGACAGCGTGTCGAGCGGCGCCAGCGCCTTCGACCAGCGCGGGCGGCCGTCGCCGTAGGTCGCCCACAGGTAGTCGATGATGGCCTCCGACTCGTAAAGTACCTTTCCGGTATTGCGATCGCTCATGAGCGGGAACTGGCGCTTGCCGCCCAGCGCGATGGCCGCCTCGCGCGTCTTGGCGCCGCGCGCGCAGGTGCGCGACACGTAGTCGAGGTCGAGCTCGCTGAAGGCCTCGCGCACCTTCCGGCAGTAGGGGCAGGCCTCGAACTCGTAGAGCTCGATGGGCAGCTCGGGCTGGCGCGCGTGCGTCCAGGCCTTCAAGCCGCGGCCGAGGCGCGCCACCGAGGCGGCCAGGGACTGGAGGTCGTTCAGGTTCGTCGGCACGAGCATGGGGAGCCTCAGGCGCGGGGGAGGAGGACGAGCTTGCCGGTGGTCTTGCCCGACTCGATCGCCTGGTGGGCGAGGGCGGCGTCGGCCATCGGGTAGGTGTGGGTCTCGGGCGGCTGGATCTTGCCGGCGGCCACCCAGCCGAGGAGGTCCTGCATGGCGATGGCGAGGATGTCCTGGCGCTCGAAGAGGTCGCTCAGGTTGAAGGCGAGCACGCTTCGGTTCTTCTCGGTGAGCGCGAACGGCGAGAAGCGCGGCGTGCGCAGGAAGTCGACGGCGAGCCGCACCCAGTCGGTCTTGCCGGCCTTGTTGGTCGGGATCATCGAGTGGAAGCCGTAGATGACGAGCTTGCCGATGGGCCCGAGGTGGTCGAACGACTGCTTCAGCGTCGAGACGCCGTTGGCGTCGAGGATGAGGTCGTAGCCCTTGGGGGCGATGCGCTCGGCTTCCTTCCAGAGGTCCTGCGTCGACTTGTCGATGACCTCGTCGCAGCCGAGCCCCCGCGCCACGGCGACCTTGTGGCTCGAGCCGACGACGCCGACCATGCGCAGGCCGGCGATCTTGCCGAGCTGCACCAGCGCGCTGCCGACGCCGCCGGCCGCCGAGTGGATGAGCACGGTCGCGCCCGGGCGCGGGTGGGCGAGCTCGAAGAGGGCCATCCAGGCGGTCATGAAGACGCTCGGGAAGGCCGCGGTCTGGGCCGCCGTCCAGCCCGTCGGCTGGTGGAAGACGAAGGCGCGCTTCACCACCAGCTCGCTCGTGTAGCCGCCGAAGAGCGTCACCGCGAAGACGCGCTCGCCGACGGCGAGGTCGGTCACGTCGGGGGCGACCTCGCTGACCTCGCCCGCCACCTCGAAGCCCGGCGTGATGGGCCAGCCGACGTACTTCTCGGCGGTCCGGTAGAGGCCGCGCCGCACCAGGGCGTCGGCGTAGTTCACGCCCACGGCGTCGACGGCGATGCGCACCTCGCCGGCGCCGAGCGCCCTGGTCGGCGCCTGCTCGAGGACGAGGCGGTCGAAGCCGCCGGCTTTGTGGATGACGATCTTGGAGGCGTGGGGCATGCGAAAGGTCCTTGACGATGAGGCGCGAGCCGCGGCTCGACACACGGAGGTCAGCTGAGCGCGCGCACCGCGAGCGCGATGGTCGCGGCCAGCGACTCGAGCGTCGGCCGCGACGGGTGGGGCGGCGGCGGCTCGGCCGCCGGGTGGGCCGACAGCGCCAGCACCTCGATGGCCTGCAGCAGCTCGGCCGCGACCTCGGGCTCGACGCCGGCCTTGAAGCGACCCGCGGCGCGCCCGGCCTCGAGCGCGGCCACCAGGTTCTTGCGCGCGGTCTTCCGGAGCGCCGGCACGTCGACGCCGGCGACGGTGTCGGCGATGCGGCCGGACAGCGCCGGGTGCACCAGCGGCCGGCGGCGTGCGCTCTCGATCTCGGCCAGCACGAGCCGCGTCAGCCCGTCGAGCGAGAAGTCGCCGGCCAGCGTGGCGTGGTCGGCCAGCCAGGCCGCGAGCTCGCGCTCGACCGCCTTCAGGTAGAGCTCGTCCTTCGAGCGCACCGCCAGGTAGACGGTGCCCTTGCCGACCTTGGCCTCACTGGCGACGTCGTCGATCGACGTCTTCCTGAAGCCGAGCCGGCGGAACGCCCGCACGGCCGCGTCGAGGATGCACTCGTGCTTCGCCTGATCCATCTCCGCCCGTGCCTCGCGTCGCGCCCTTCTAATGAAGCATCGGCCACCGCCGACTGACTGGTGACCGATGACTGCTATTGCGTTTCGGTCAGTGGTCAGTCGAAGTCAAGCCCGATGTGGGGCCGAGCCCGCTCGCATCAGTTGCCGCCTGTGCGGCGCGTGCGCTACACGACCGGGTCCGCGGGGCGTCCATCGCCCGGCGACGAGGGGTAGGTCTTGGATCCAGTGACCCGGGAAGCGAAGCTCAAGGCGGCCGCCGATCTCATCCAGAGCGCGGCCCAGCTCCTCCAGCGCGGCGAGATGCGCGAAGCCGCGCAGCAGATCGAGGAGGCCGGCCAGGCCTGGGAGTCGGTGCCCGAGGACGAGGACAAGAAGCGCCTCGCGGTCGGCGCCGCCATCAAGGAAGGCAAGGCGCAGATCGCCATGCAGGGGAGCTCGCTCGACGACGCGCAGTTCTACCTCGAGGAGAGCCTCGTCCTGCACCAGCGCGAGAAGGCCGCCGGCGGCTCGCCGAACCCGCTGCAGATGGCCGCGAGCTGCCTCAACCTGTCGACCATCGCCCACAAGCTCGGCGACAACCTGAAGGCGCTCGACCTCAACACGCGCGCGCAGGACCTCCTGCGCAACGAGTCCGCGCCGCCGTGCCGCGTCTTCTACGCCACCAGCTTCGAGGCGCGCGCGACGCTGCTCGGGCTGCTCGGCCGCCTCGACGAGGCGCTCGCCGCCTTCGACGCCGGCGCCGAGGCCGCCGCTCGGCTCGTCGCCGAGGACGTCCCGGGCGGCAAGCAGCTCCGGACCGAGATGCTCGTCCACTCGGCCCGCGGCCGCGCCCGCACCGGCCGTCCGCGCGAGGCCGCGCTGCTGGTCGAGGAGGCCGCGGCGCTGGCCTGGGAGCGCTTCGAGGCGTCGCAGGGCCAGGACCGCGAGGCCATCTCCCACTTCGTCGCGGCGCAGATGAACCTGCTCGGCTTCGCCGAGACGCTCGGCGAGTTCGGCCGCGCCGAGGACGCGCTCTTCAAGGTGCTGCGCCTGGTCGGTCCCGACCCGCGCGTGCTCGAGCGCGGCAAGAAGTTCTACGAGGCGCTGCGGCTCATGGACGACGCCAAGCTCGACGCCGGCAACCTCCCGCGCGACGAGGTCGAGGAGAGCTACCAGCAGGTCCTCGCCATCGCCCAGCGGGCGGCCCAGGCCCCGCGCGCGTGACGGCCGCGACCGACTCCGCCGGCGGCCGTTCGCCCCTCCGACTCGAGCTCGGCCACACAGCGCGCCTGGCCTTCCCGCTCGCGGCCGCGCAGATGACCATCATGCTGATGGGCATCGTCGACGTGGCCGTGGTCGGCCACTACGACTCGGTGCACCTCTCGGGCACCTGGCTCGGCCACAGCATCACCCACGGCACGCTCGTCTTCGGCTCGGGCATCGTGCTCGCGCTCGAGCCGCTCATGGCCCAGGCCCTCGGCGCCGGCGAGCAGGGGCGCGCCTGGTCGTGGTGGAAGACCGGGCTCCGCGTCGCCCTCGGCACCGCCATCCCGCTGTCCTTGCTGGCCGTCCTCCTGGTCTCGCTGGCGCAGCTCGTCGGCGTGCCCGACGACATCCAGACGCAGGGCCTGAACCACATCCTGGCGCGCACCCCCGGCAACTTCGTCTACGTCGCCTTCCTCGCCGCGCGCGCCTTCCTGCAGTCGCACCAGTCGCCACGCGCGCTGGTCATCGCCGCCATCATGGCCAACGTGGTGAACCTCGGCCTCGACCTCGCGCTGGTGGACGGCCTCGTCACCTGGGGCGCCACCGGCGCCGGCATCGCCACCTCGTTCTCGACCATCGTGCTGTTCGCGGTCCTCCTGCGCGCCGTGCGCGGCCATCGCCCGCCGCCCGGCACCGAGCTCCCCAAGACCTCGGCGCGCGCGCTCATCCGCGTCGGCCTGCCGCTCGGCTTCCAGCTCGCGGCCGAGTTCCTCGTCTTCACCACCTGCGGCGTCCTCGCCACCACGCTCGGCCCCGTCTCCGGCAGCGCCCACGCCATCGCGCTGCAGTGGTCGACGCTCAGCTTCATGGCCGCCGTCGGCCTGTCGAGCGCCGCCGCCGCGCGCATCGGCGAGGCCATCGGCCAGGGTCGCCCCGATCTGGTGCGGCTGCGCGCCAAGGCGGCCATGCTGTGGATGGTCATCATCATGGGCACCTCGGCCACCGTCTACGCGCTCGGCGCCCCGCTCATCGCGGAGCTCAACGCGCCGCACGACCTGCCGGTGCGCGCGCTGGCCTCGCGCCTCCTGCTCATCGCCGCCTTCTTCCAGCTCTTCGACGGCACGCAGGTGGTGATGTCGGGCTGCCTCCGCGGCGTCGGCGACCTGCGCTTCCCGTTCGTGCTGACCGTGCTCGGCTACTGGGGCGTCGGCTTCCCCATCGCGTACGGCCTCGCCTTCCCCGCCGGCCTCGGCGCCGAGGGCCTGTGGTACGGCCTCACCGCCGGCCTCGGCGCGGCGTCGGTCGCGCTGGCGTGGCGCTTCGTGCGCGTCTCGTCGCGCGCCATCGTGCGCCTCGAGGCCTCTTCTAAGCGGGCGTGACGCTCGGCTCGAAGATGGCGTGGTCGGTGTCGGGGAAGCGCCGCGCGATGGCGATGATGTCGTCGAAGCGGTGCAGGAACGCGTCGACCAGCTGCGGGTCGAAGTGGCTGGCGCGCCCCTTCCTCATGATGTCGAGCGACACCTCGATGCTGAAGGCCGGCTTGTAGACGCGCTTGGTGGTGAGCGCGTCCCACACGTCGGCGATGGCGACGATGCGGCCCTCGATGGGGATCTGCGGGCCCTTCAGGCCGCGCGGGTAGCCGGTGCCGTCCCAGCGCTCGTGGTGGGTGTGGGCGATGACGGCGGCGATGTCGAGCAGCGCGAAGCCGGTGCCGACCAGCGTCTTCCAGCCGAAGACGGCGTGCTGCTTCATGATCTCGAACTCTTCGGGGGTGTGCTTGCCGGGCTTCCTGAGGATGCTGTCGGGCACGCCGATCTTGCCGACGTCGTGGAGCGGGCTGGCCACGCGGATGAGCTCGACCTGCTCGGGCTCGAGCCCGGCCTCCTCGGCCAGGATGGTCGAGTACGCCGACATGCGCAGGATGTGCGCGCCGGTCTCCTCGTCGCGCACCTCGGACGCGATCGACAGGCGCTTGATGATCTCCTCCTGCGCCTGCTTGAGCCGCGTGTTGGTCGACGCCAGGAGCTGGAGGGTGTGGCGCAGCTCGACCGTGCGCTCGGCCACCAGCTCGGCCAGCTGCCCGCGGTGGCGCCGGTTCTCGATCTCCACCTCGCGCCGCCGCAGCGCGTTCATCACGGTGATCTGGATCTCGCTGCCGCGGAACGGCTTCAGCACGTAGCCATAGACGCCCTGGTCGATGGCCTTCGACGCGGTCTCGGGGTCGTCGACGCCCGACACCATGACGACCGCGGTGTCGGGGAACTCGACGCGGATCTGCGTCGCGAGATCGAGGCCGGACGTACCAGGCATGCGCACGTCGGTCAGCACGAGCTCGATGTCCGGCGCCTCGCGCAGCCGCGTCACGCCTTCTTCGGCGTGAGCGGCCGTGGTGCATTGGTGGCCCAGCTGGCTGACGATGCGACCGAGCAGCTTCCGGACCGGAAGCTCGTCGTCGACGATGAGGACACGAGCCAAGATGAGCGCTCCTGGGTACGGCTCACGCGCGTTGGCGCAAGCCTCGCCGCCGTGGCGCCGAGAGTCTAGCGCCTGGGGTCGGGGCTGCCAAGCCGACCCTCGCGCGCGCGTCCCTCACGCCGGATAGCGCTCGCTGGGCCAGCCGAGGAAGCGCATGGCGTCGGCCAGGTGGTTGCCGAAGGACGCCTTCGCGCCCATCCCGGCGATGGTCATGACGGCGCGCGCGAGGCCCATCTCGAAGGGCTTGCCGCCGAACACCGCGACCCGGTCGACCTGCTTTCGCCGCGCCAGCAGCCACTTGCCGATGATGAACTGGGCGCGCAGTGGAGCGCCGTCGAGGAGGCGCATGTCCACGAGGGTCGAGATGACCGTCGTGTGCCCGAGCTCGTCGCGCACCGAGTCCACCAGCTCGATGAGGGCGCGCGCCCCGTCGAGCGAGCCGCGGCCGCGGAAGACCACCACCACGCGATGGTCGTGGTCGACGGTGATGTCGATGTCTTGCCCCGGCTCGTGCCAGTGACGCTCGGCTCGCCAGGTTCGGGTGGGCTCCGTCATGATCGATCGATAGCACGCGCGCGCCCCCGGCGGGAGAGGGCTCCGCGCCCGTCCGCCGTCCGCTGCCCGTCGCCGTCGACGCGACCGTGCATCCGGGGCTGGCGGCCGAGCGCCCACCGGGGTTACCTTCACGCCGCGGCGTCGCTCGCGGACGGGAGCCACCGCCGACTTTCGGTTGAAGGGATGCTGCGAGGTTCACGATAGGACATAGCAGCGCGCCACTCCCCTGACGCGCTTCCCCGTCACCTTAGCCAGGAGCACGCCACCGTGCGCATCTGGGATGGCCGCTATCGCGTGGAACGCACCCTCGGAGAGGGAGGCATGGGTCAGGTTCTCCTGGCCCGCGACCTTCTCCAGGGCGAGCGGCTCGTCGCAGTCAAGTTGCTCCTCCCCGAGTACCGCGAGGCCACCTCGGACTTCATGCGCGAGTACTCGGTGCAGCGGCGCCTGGACCACCCGGCGATCCCGTCGGTGTTCCACTTCGGCTTCGCGCGCCATCACGAGCGCGAGGTGCCGTACTTTGCGATGGACTACGTGCGCGGCATCCCGCTCGCGAACGCCATGGTCACCCAGCGCGACCCGAAGCTCGCCTGGCCCTGGGTCCTGCAGATCCTACGCGGCCTCGATCACTTGCACCGGCAGGGCTTCCTGCACCGCGACCTGAAGCCGTCGAACGTGCTCGTCACGTGGGACGCCGACATCGAAGCGTCGGCCCACCTCATCGACTTCGGCATCGCCATCCCGTTCCACGAGACGCCCGAGCAGCTCTTCATCGGCACGCCCGAGTACAGCGCGCCCGAGCTCATGTCGGGCGCGCCCTTCGACGCGCGCCAGGACCTCTATTCGATAGGCCTCCTGCTCTACGAGATCATCGCCGGTCGTCGGCCCTGGTCGGGCGAGGATCCCACCGAGCTCTACAACAAGCGCATGTACTCGGGGTACCCGCCGCTGTCGCACCCGTCGTGCCCGCCGGCGCTCGCGCGCCTGGTCGATCACCTGCTGCGCCCGAACCCCGACGGTCGCCCCAAGACCGCGGCCGAGGTCATCGAGCGCTTCTGCGACGCCACCGGCCTCGAGCGCCAGATCGAGACGCCGACCGCCTTCCGCCGCAAGCTCGGCGCCCACGCCTTCCCGATGGGCCCGGCCCTCGACAAGGCCGCCGGCCAGTGGCTCGGCACCGTCGCGCCCGACGGTCCGAACGCCCCGACCATCCTCGTCATCGATGATCCGCCCGGCTTCGACGGCGCCGCCATCCTCCACGAGCTCACCGATCGCGCCGCCGTCAGCGGCTCGCGCATCCTGCGCTTCCAGCTCGAGCCGCGGCCGCACGGCCCGCTCGAGGCGCTCGAGCCGGCCTTCGCCCAGCTGCGTCGCCTGCGCGAGGGACGCGGCGCCGGCGCGCTCTCCGGGCTGGCCGGCGCGGCCACCTTGCTGACCCGTCTCCAGGGTCCGACCGTCATCGCCATCCAGGGCCTCGAGTGGTGCGACACGCTGTCGCTCGAGGTGCTGGCCACCGTCTTCACCGGCGCCAAGAACCCGGGTCTGCGCATCGTCGCGACCATGGATCCTTCGGCGAAACCCCTGGCCGAGCGCGCCTTCGAGCGCGTGACGGCGCTCACCAACACGCTGCACGTGAAGCGCGAGCGCATGAGCGTCGAGGTCCTCACCGACTGGATCGATCAGACCGTCGGCCGCGACGTCGTGCCCGACCAGCGCATCCTCGCCATCTGGGAGCGCGCCGAGGGCCGCCCCGAGCACGTGCGCGAGATCTTCGGCGACGACCTCCGGAACGGCGGCCTCGTCCGCAGCGCCAACGGCTACTCGTGGAACGAGCAGGCCGCGGTCGGCCCCATCATCCCGCACCCGCACCCCGACCCGATCACCGCGCCGCGCCTCGCGGTGGTGCGCCCGTCGCAGGCGCTCGACGACCTGCTCGCGACCATCATCGAGCCGGTGCCCGAGCCCATCGTGTCGACCTTCCTCGGCGTCACCAGCGCCGAGGTGCGCCGCCTCGTGGCCGACGGCTTCCTGGCCCGGACGCGCGGCGACGGCGTCGACAACCAGCTCATGTGCGGCCCGCGCGCCCCCGGCCGCGTGCACCAGCTGTCGATGGCCGAGTCGACGCGCGCCGCGCTGCACGAGCGCATGGCCCGCGCCATCGAGGTGTCGGTGCCGTTCGAGGGCAAGGCCGAGCGCGCCGCGCGCGAGTGGCTGCGCTCGACCGATCCGCTGCGCGCCGTGCCGCACCTCCGCGAGGCCGCGCACCACGCCCTCCAGGGATCGCCGCCGCGGCGCGGTGAGCGCCTGCCACGCGCCGCCGCGCTGCTCGACGACGCGAGGAAGATCCTCGAGCACGAGGAGCGGTCGCGCCCTCGGGCCGAGTGCGCGAGCGCCTGCGCGGCCTGCGCCTCGACCTCGGACAGGCGCGTCTCCGCCTGGCCCGCCTCATCGGCGACTGGCCGTCCTGGCAGGCCGCCGCCACCGAGCTCTTCGAGCGCGGCCTCGAGGCCGCGCACCCGACCTCCATGGAGATCGCCCTCGACGCGCTCATGCACCTCTCGGCCGACCGCGGCGCCTGGGACGAGGTCGAGCGGCACGGCAAGGCGCTGGCCGAGCTGTCGGCCGAGGCGCGGCTCTTCGTGACGCCGTGGGTCGGCGCGCGCATCGACATGGCCGAGGGCCGCCTCGGCGAGGCGCTGAAGCGCCTGCAGGCGATGCCCATCGGCTCGCTGCCGCCCGAGAAGCAGCTCGAGGTGCTCGGCCTCGAGGCCGAGCTGCGCGTGTGCCAGCAGCAGATCGGCGAGGCCGAGGCCGCCATCGGCATCTATCAGGATCTCGCCCATCGCATGGGCGACCAGGCCGCCTCGACGCACGCGGCGCTGCTCCGGGCGGTGCTCGCCCGCGAGGCGCAGCAGCCCGAGATGGCGCTGTCGCTGGCGCGCCAGCTGGCCACGGCGCTCGGCGACGAGCAGCGCTATCGCATCGACGGTCGCATCGCCTATGAGCTGGCGCGCGGCCACCTCGAGTTCGGCTGGTTCCAGACCGCCAAGGAGCACGCCGAGGAGGCGCGCGTCCTCGGTCAGCGCGACGGCGATCGCGAGACGGTGCTGGCGGCGAGCATGCTGCAGGCGCGCATCGCGGCCCTGTCGGGCGAGAGCGACAAGGCCTGGCAGCTCATCGGCGAGGCCGCCGACGCCACCGATGGCGCCTCGCGCCTGTCGCTGCGCGAGCTCGAGCTGGCCCAGCTGGAGATTGCGCTGGCCGCCCGGCGCGGTCCGACCCCGGCGCGCATCGTCGAGCTCGGTCGCCGCCTGGCCAACGCCTCGGAGCACGAAGGCCTGCGCGGCCTGGTGGTGCGCGGTCTCGTGCTGTCGGCGCGCGCCGCCACGCTGGCCGGGCTCGGCGCCGAGGCGCTGGCCGCGGCGGAGCTAGCGCTCGAGCGCTCGACGGCATGGGGCGGCATCGGCCTCCCGCGCCACCAGATCCTGTTCGTGCTCGCCCGCGCCCGCTTCACGCGCCGCGAGGGCTTCCGCGCGCGGCGCCTGCTGGGCCAGGCGCGCTCGCAGCTCCGCAGCTCGGCGCGCCGCTTCACCGATCCGGCGCAGCGCACCGCCTTCCTCGAAGAGCCCTACAACGCCATGATCGAGGCCGGCGATCTCACCGCCGTCGGCCCGC
>JAXLYZ010000085.1:0-25665 GCA_046351155.1 Myxococcota bacterium | reverse complement strand
TCGTGCGACCTCACCGAGTCGGTCGACACGCCGAAGACCTCGGCCCCCGCCGCGCTCACGCGCGCGAAGTTGTCGCGAAAGTCGCAGGCCTCGGTGGTGCAGCCGGGCGTATTGTCCTTCGGATAGAAGTAGACGACGTAGGCCTTGCCCGCGAGGTCCTTGGACTTCACGACCCGCCCGCCGTCCGCGGCCAGCTCGAACGCCGGCGCCTTGTCGCCCTCCTTCAGCATGCTCCCTCCGCTAATAATGATAGTGGCCGCCATACCGGCCTTCCGCTAGACTCTCATACAGCGACTCACTGCAAGCCGGAACCCATGCTCGCAATCATCAGCGACATCCACGCCAACATCGAGGCCCTGACCACGGTCTATCGGTGGCTCGACCAGAACAAGGTCGACGAGGTGCTGTGCCTCGGCGACGTCGTCGGCTACGGCCCCGACCCGAACCCGGTGTGCGAGCTCATCCGCCAGCGCTGCAAGGTCTGCCTGCTCGGCAACCACGACGCGGCCGTCATCGGCGCCATGGCGACCGACTACTATCAGCCGCCCGCCAAGGAAGCCATCTACTGGACTCGGACCCAGCTCACCGAGGACAACTTCCGCTGGCTCTACGCGCTGCCGTTCACCCACACGCGCGACGACGCGGCCTACTTCCACTCGGCCCCGTTCAAGCCCTCGGGCTGGTACTACGTCGTGCGCTCGCAGGACGCCCAGCACCACAACACGTCCCTCTACGGGCGCCTCAAGCGCTGGAACTTCGTCGGCCACTCGCACCTCACGCTGGCCTACGCCATCAACGGCAAGAAGACGAAGGACGTGACCGGCGAGGAGCTCTCGGGCAAGGACGACCGCAAGTACCTCGTCAACGTGGGCTCGGTCGGCCAGCCGCGCGACCGCGACCCGCGCCTGTGCTTCGGCCTCTACGACTCCAACTTCGACACCTTCAGGCACGTGCGCCTGCCCTACGACATCGAGTCGACGGCGCGGAAGATCGTCGACGCCGGCCTCGACGCCAAGTTCGCGCGTCGGCTGTTCGTCGGCCAGTGACCCTGGCCGAGACGCCGCCCGCCCGACCCCCATCCCCCGCCGAGCGAGCCCTGCCATGAGCAACTTCTTCACTGACAACGAAGACCTGCGCTTCTACGTCGAGCACGCCATCCCGTGGGCCGACATCCACGCCGCCTCGCAGCGCGGCCCGAGCGCGACGCCGCTCGCCGAGTCGGTGGCGACCTGGCGCGACCTCCTCGAGGCCATCGGCGACTTCGTCGGCAACGAGGTCGCCCCGCAGGTGCCGGCCATCGATCGCGACGGGGTCCGCCTGGTCGACGGCGAGGTGGTGCACCCGCCGCGCCTCGAGCGCGTGTGCCGCCAGATGAACGAGCTCGGGCTGCACAAGCTCAGCGTGCCGGCCGAGCTCGGCGGCCTCGACGCGCCGTTCATCGTCTACCTCATGGCCTGCGAGATGTTCTCGCGCGCCGATCCGGCGGTCATGACGCACTTCGGCTTCCATGGCGGCATCGCCATGGCGCTGCTCTCGTTCTCCATCCGCGAGGGCTCGACCCGCTTCGATCCGACCACCGGCCTCATCACCGAGACGCGCTTCCGGAGCGCCATCGACGAGATCATCGAGGGCCGCGCCTGGGGCTCGATGGACATCACCGAGCCCGACTGCGGCTCGGACATGGCGGCCATGCGCACGCGCGCGGTGAAGGGCCCGGACGGCATCTGGCGCGTGTCGGGCCAGAAGATCTTCATCACCTCGGGGCACGGCAAGTACCACGTCGTCATCGCCAAGAGCGGGCGCGACCCGTCGCTGCCCACGTCGAAGAAGTCGGACGAGATGTCGGGCCTCGACGAGCTCGGGCTCTTCCTCGTGCCGGCCTGGCAGGACGGCGACAACGGCGTCCGGCATCGCACGGCGAAGCTCTTGCGCGCCGAGGAGAAGCTCGGCCACCACGCCTCGGCGACCATGGTCGTCGGCTTCGAGGACAGCCCGGGCGAGATCATCGGCAAGGCCGGCGAGGGCTTCGGCCACATGCTCCACATGATGAACTCGGCGCGCATCGGCGTCGGCTGCGAGGCGGTCGGCGTGCTCGAGGCGACGACGCGGCTGGCCCACGCCTACGCGGCCGAGCGCCGCTCGATGGGCAAGACCATCGACCGCCACGAGATGATCGCCGACTACCTCGACGAGATGAAGACCGACGTCATCGGGCTGCGCGCGCTGGCGATGCGGTGCGCGACCCACGAGGAGCTGGCCCAGAAGATCGAGCTGCGGCGCGCCATGAACCTGGGCTCGACCGGCGCCGACGTGCCGACGTCCATGAGCGAGACGCGCGAGCTCCGGCGCCATCGCGCACGCGCTCGCGAGCTGACGCCGCTGCTCAAGTACCTGGCCGCCGAGCAGGCGGTGCTGCACGCGCGGCGCGGGCTGCAGATCCACGGCGGCGTCGGCTACACCACCGACTACGGCGCCGAGAAGCTCTACCGCGACGCGGCGGTGCTGCCCATCTATGAGGGTACGTCGCAGATCCAGTCGCTCATGGCCATGAAGGACCAGCTCGGCGCGGCGCTGAAGTCGCCGTCCGACTTCATGCGCAAGGAGGCCGACGCGCGCTGGCGCTCGATGTCGGCGCGCGACGCGCTCGAGCGGCAGGCCATGCGGCTCCGCGTCTCGGGCCTGAGCGCCATCCGCCAGCGGGTCGTGAAGACGGCGGCCCACACGCTCCGCGCGCTGCGCGGTCGGCCGGTGGCGTCGTGGCCGGGCGCCTTCACGAGTGGTTGGGATCCCAAGCGTGACTTCTCGTGGGCGCTGCTCCATGCCGAGCGCCTGACGCGCATCCTCGCCGACGGCGCCGTGGCCGACGTGCTGCTCGATCAGGCGCGCGCCTTCCCCGAGCGCAGCGATCGCCGCGACGCGCTGGCCGCCCACCTCGAGCGCGCCGAGCCGCGCGCGCGCCACCTGCTGGAAGAGATCACCACCACCGGCGGGCGCCTCCTGGCGCAGCTCGCGCCAGTGAAGAAGGACGAGGCCGCCGGCTGACCTCGGGCGTCCGTTCGCGCAGGCCCTGCATCACATCGAGGGATGCGACGGCGGGCCGCAGCGGTTGAGGGCGCACCCGGAGATCGGGAGCGAGAGGGACCATGCGATCGATGCTCGTCTTGTTGGGGGTCGCCGTGTCGGGCGCCGTGGCCTACGCCGAAGGGCCTGCGCTGGCGCCCGACGGGACGCCCATGCTCGCCTGCGAGGACGCGCCGGCGGGCATGGCGTGCGTGCCGGGCGGCGCCTTCATCCGCGGCTCGGACACGCCGCACGCGTGCAACCAGGTGCTGCCGCGCCTGAAGCGCCCGAAGGGCACCATCGACACGGCGCCGGCGGCGACGGTCTGGCAGCAGACCTTCTACATGGACGTCACCGAGGTCACCTATGCGGCCTTCCGCGCCTGCATGAAGAGCGGCAAGTGTCAGAAGGCCGGCCCGGGCTACAGCGACTTCGATCGCCCGACCCAGCCCATCGCCGGCGTGAGCTGGTACGACGCCGACAACTACTGCCGCGTCATGGGCAAGCACCTCCCGACCGAGGCCGAGTGGGAGAAAGCCGCGCGCGGCCCCGACGGCAAGGCCGCGCCGTGGGGCGACGGCGAGGCCACCTGCGCCGTGGCGGTCATCAAGGACGCCAGCGGCCGGAGCTGCGGCGTCAAGAAGCGCGGCCTGCCCGAGAAGGGGCGCGTGCTCGAGGTCGGCTCGCGCCCGGCCGGCGTGTACGGCCTCTTCGACATGGCCGGCAACGTCGAGGAGTGGACCGCCGACTGGTACTCCTATGACTACGCTGAGTGCGGCGCGGCCTGCCTCGGGCTGAACCCACGCGGCATCTGCGCCGGCCAGAAGACCTGCAAGGACCACCCCTTCAAGTCGGTGCGCGGCGGCTCGTGGTACTGGGAGGGCAGCCACGCCAACGGCTACCACCGGCGCCCGCACTACCCCATCAACCAGCTGAAGGAAGGCGGCTTCCATCACTTCGGCTTCCGCTGCGCCGCGTCGCCCGAGGAGGCGCGCGCGCTGCGCAAGTAGACGTCAAGGCGCCGGCCCGACGACGACGACGAGCTCGCCGAACACCTCGTCGAACGTCTCCGGCGGCAGCTCCTGGCCCCTGTCGACGAGCATGACCGGGCCGGCGAAGCCGTCGCGCCGAGGATAGAGGTGCGCCTCGAAGACGGCGAGGCCGACCATGAAGGTGAAGGAGATGTCCTGCCCTGAAGGACCGGACGGGATGAGCCACTGCACCTGGGGCCAGAGACGGTCGGTCCCGAGGATCTCCAGCTGCCCGCTCGCAGCGACGTGCATCTCGAACGTGATTGGCGCCGGCTGCGACGGCATGGTGAGCGTCGCATGGTGCCAGCCGCTCAGCCCTCGCGGCGTCGGCGCGACGCACCAGCCGTCGGCTTCGACATAGAGGCGCGGGTCGGACGCGCTCGCCGGACGCGCGTCGCCCCAGACGAGGTAGTCGCGCCCGAGCTCGAGGAAGCCGCACTCGGCCGCTCGCTCGTCGCAGAATGCCGCGTGGCACGGCGCGAACGATCCGCCGAGGCTGACCGGGACGGCGTGCGAGCCGAAGACGAGGCTCAGCTCGTGTTCGCACGCGCATCCCTCCGCGAACGGGCAGGGCCGCTCGACGAAGGCGGCCGTGCCGCGGGCGGTGACCGGGCCCGCGACCGCGACCAGGTGGACCGCGCGCAGGTCGCAGCGCGGCTCGCAGCCGTCGACCGGAATGCGCGCGCAGACTCCGTCGACGCAGCGATCGATGGCGCACGGGAGCGACTCGACGCAGTCGACGTCGGCGGCGCAGCGCCGACAGTCGTCGTCGCGGAGCGCGTGGTCGCAGCGGCTGAGCCCACAGGCATCGACGGCGCAGCGGTCGACGGTGCAGGCGTCTCCGTCGTCGCAGTGCCGATCGTCGCGGCAGGCGTTGTTGGCGTCGCGCGGCACGTGCAGGCAGCCCGCGTCGACGCAGCGGTCCTCGGTGCACGGGTCGCCGTCGTCGCACGTCGCGCCGCAGTCGGTCGTCCCACCTCGGCCGACGTCGCTCGGCGCCTCGGCCGCCGGCTCGCAGCCGGCGAGGACCGCCACCGCGAGCAGGGTCGCCGGCGCACGCAACGTCATGAGGCGACTCTACCCCGGGGGTGGATCGGGCGCGAGGCATCGACTATAGAGCCGGGCAATCCCCCGCGCCGAGGTGTCCATGCGCCACGCCACCACGTCCACGCTCGCCCGACTCGCCCTCGCCGGCACGCTCGTCGGATTGCTCACCGCCTGCTCCGACGCCCCGAAGAAGCGCCCGCTGGGCGAGACCTGCGCCGACGACAGCGACTGCGAGGCCGGCATCTGCGGCGGCGGCATCTGCCTCGACCCGGCTCAGGACGCGGACCTCGACGGCCTGTCCAACGGGCTCGAGGTCGGCCTCGGCACGAACCCGGTGAACGCCGACACCGACAACGACGGCACGCGCGACAAGAGCGAGCTCGACGACGGCCTCGGCAACCTCGACATCGACGGCGACGGCATCCCCGACGCGCTCGAGAGCGCGAGCGTCGACGACGACGGCGACTGCCTGCCGAACCAGTTCGACCCGCAGAACGAGGTCGCCAACAGCGACCTCACCGGCCTCGTGCCGATCATCTGCCGCAAGGTCGGCGTGTGCGCCAGCGCCGCGCTGGCCGTGAAGTGCCCGGGCGGCGCCGGCACGGCCGTCTGCGACTACGGCGCGGTCACCGGCTTCGAGGCCGAGGAGACCTCGTGCGACGGCCTCGACAACGACTGCGACGGGGTCACCGACGAGATCGGCACCGACCTCGACAAGGACGGCATCGCCGACTGCGTCGACACCGACCGCGACGACGACACCGTCCTCGACGCCGCCGACGACTGCCCCGATCTGGCCGACCCGACCCAGCTCGACAGCGACGGCGACGGCCACGGCGACGCCTGCGACGCGCCCAACGCTGCGGTCGTGACCGCGCTGGCGCCCGGCCCGGTCGGCCAATCGGGAACGCCCGAGCTGTCGGGCACCTCCGACCCCGGCGCCACCGTCGAGGTCTTCTTCTTCGAGGGCTGCCAGCTCACGCCGGCCGCGACCACCATCGCGCTGGGCGACGGCACGTGGAAGGCGAGCGTCACGGTCACGAACGAGCTCACCCCCTTCTCGGTGCACGCCAAGAACGGCGCCGGCCTGACCAGCCCCTGCGTGCCCTCGCCGTTCACCTACCGGCGCGACACCAGCGCGCCCACGGCGACGACCCAGGTCGCCGCCGACCCGCCCGCCAACGCCGCCAACCCGCGCGTCACCGGCCGCGCCGAGGGCGGCGCCACGCTGGCCGTGCACCTCGCCGCCGACTGCCACGACGGTGTGAACGCCAGCGCCATCGCCGGCCCGAACGGCGACTTCAGCCTGACGCTCATCCTGCCGGAGCACGGCAGCTACACGCTCGGCGCCCAGCTCACCGACCTGGCCGGCAACGTCAGCGCCTGCTTCCCGTTCCTCGACTACACCTTCGCCGAGACCACCACGCCCGCGCCGACCGCGGTCGCGAGCCCGTTCGACCCGGCCCCGCCCTCGGCCGTCTCGGCGCTCAAGGTCTTCGGTTGCGCCCCGAGCGGCGCCGACGTCGTCGTCGCCGCCGGCGCCTGCAGCGGCCTCACGACGCTCGCCAGCGAGAGCCCGCGGAACCTCGGCTGCGGCGCCGGCATGACCGCCTTCGAGGCCTCGGTCGCGGCGCCGAAGAACGCCGAGACCTCGTGGTACGCGATCGCCACCGACCGCGGCACGCACGTCGCGTCGGCTTGCACCTGGCTCGGCGCCTACACCCATGACGACCTCGCGCCGCCGGCCCCCGCGCTGACCGATCTCCAGCCGCCCTCGCCGTCGGCCTCGCCCGTGGTCGAGGTCACCGCCAGCGCCGGCGGCGCGACCATCTTCGCCTGGCTCGGGCCTGACTGCAGCGGCCCGCCCGACGCCGAGCTGGCCGACGGCACCCCGACCGCGCTGGCCATCCCGCTGAACGCCACCGTCGCCATCCGCGCGCAGTCGGTCGACGCCGCCGGCAACGCCTCGGCCTGCACGCTGCTCGCGAGCTACACCCAGGACTCGGCCCTGCCGGCGCCGCCGGCGACCCACCCCGAGCCGTTCGCGCCCGCCTCGCCGGCGCCGTCCGCGACGCCGCTCCTCGCCGCCTGCACGACCGGCTCGGTGCCGGTCGAGGTCTACGCGCAGAACGGCTGCGCCGGGTCGATCGTCGCGACGCTCGCCAGCGCGAAGAACGACGACCGCTGCGGCTCGGGCCGCTCGGTGAGCGCGGCGGTCCCCGCCGCCAGTGCGCAGACGACGCGCTTCTACGGCCAGACGCGGAGCGCCACCGGCGTCCCCTCGGCCTGCACCTTCCTCGGCGCCGACACCCAGGACTCGGTGGCCCCGGCGGCGCCGCTGCTCGCGGCCGGCAAGCCTGCGCCGCCGAGCCCGTCGCGCGAGGTCGCGCCGCGCTACGAAGGCACGGCCGAGGTCGGCGCGCGCGTGACGCTGCACGCCTTCGCGACCTGCCTCGACGCGCCGCTCGCGGCCACGCGCGCCGACCAGGGAAGCTGGGCGCGGAACCCGACGCTGGCGGCCAACGCCACGACGACGATCTTCGCCAAGGCCACCGACGCGGCCGGCAACGCGTCGAGCTGCGTCAGCTTCGGGGCCTACACCGTCGACACGCTGCCGCCCGCCCAGCCGAGCACGCTGCTCGACCCGAGCCCGGCCGACCAGGGCACGCCCGACCTGCAGATCCGCGGCTGCGCGCCGTCCTTCCTGACGGTCGACGTGTTCTTCGATCGCGAGTGCACGACGCCGGTCGGGAGCGACTCGGCCGACAGCATCGACTTCTCGTGCAGCGGCTCGACCGACGACACGAGCCCGCCGACGCGCCGCTTCCAGACCAGCGTCCCCATCGCGCCCGACGTGCCGCTCACGGTGTATGCCCACAGCGTCGACGCGGCCGGCAACGCCTCGTCGTGCGTCCGGCTGCGCGACGCGCTCTTCGACACCGAGCCCCCGCCGGCGCCCTTCATCGACGGCGCGCGCGCGGTCGGCTGGGACGACGCGAGCGCCACCTTCGCGCTCACCGGCTACGCCGGCGACGGCCGCGGCGACGAGGACGGCGTGACGCTCTACGAGGTCGACGGCGCCTTCGCGGCCGGCCCCTGCCCGCTCGGCGCCGAGGTCGGCGGCGGCAGCTTCGACGCCGGCCGCTTCCAGGCGAACGCCACCGTCGATCGCGACCACGAGGTGTGGCTCGCGGCGCAGGCCATCGATCGTGCCGGCAACGGCGGCGACTGCGGCGACCCGTGGCGCGTGGTCGCGCGCTCGAGCGCGACCGCCGAGATCCCCGATCCCGAGAAGCCCACGCGCTGGGCGCTGGCCGACGGCAACCGCATCCTATGGCACCTGCCCGACGGG
The DNA here is from genome assembly GCA_046351155.1 of Myxococcota bacterium. Classification (GTDB taxonomy): domain Bacteria; phylum Myxococcota_A; class UBA9042; order PHBI01; family PHBI01; genus JAXLYZ01. The sequence goes on along the minus strand of JAXLYZ010000085.1, from coordinate 17,175 downwards.
GGCCTGGCGCAGGACGACCGCGTCGACGTCGATGCGCCGGTGGCAAGCGCCTACACCTTCGACGGCATGTTCGTCTCGAGCATCTTCGACACCTTCGGCGACGGCTACACCCAGCACCACCTGAAGTCGTACGCGCTGGCGCCGGGCGAGAGCGTCACGCTGCGCGACGGCGAGCTGAAGGCGCCGCCGCTCCCGCCCATCCGGCTCGACCCGCTGCGCATCGATCTCTCGGCGCCGCCCGTGCCGTGCGCCGACTGCTACTACACCTCGATCGTGGTGCTGGCGTGCGGCGGCCAGAGCTACTTCGACTACCTCCAGACCACGGCGACCGTCTTCGTCTATCCGGAGTGCATGCAGAACTTCGTCTGCCACGGCTTCGACGAGGGCGGCTTCTGCGACGACTACGACTTCGACCTCGATCTGGTGGCGGTGGCCTTCGACAACGAGGGCCAGCCGAGCTGGTTCCTCCGCCCGCCGACCCTGCACTACGACGAGACCGATCAGGAGCCGTTCATCAGCCTCGACGACGACACGTGGCGCACCGATTTCCGCGAGACGGCGGTGACCATCCAGGACTCGACCGGCGACGCGCGCGCCTCCGAGCTGAGCATCGCGGCGCTCTTCGGCGAGCAGGAGACGCGCATCGGCAACAGCAACCGCAGCTTCGCGGTGCTGCCCGACGCCACCGTGCAGCAGACGCGCCGCCTGGTGCCGGGCTTCGGCGACGGCTGGGCGCTGCAGCTGGCGAAGCTCTTCGACCTCTACGCCGACGACGGCACGAACCTCGTCGGACGCTCGGCCTGGGTGCGCCACGACCAGGGCCCGCAGCCCTCGCTCGTCGCCTTCGACGAGGGCTCCGACCTCCTGCCGCTGATGGTGCCGGCCACGTCGCCCGACTACTCCGACCCGGATCGGCCCTTCGTCGACCTCCACCAGATCGGCCGCGACGAGGCGGGCGAGGCCACCGTCATCGACCTCGGCTTCCAGGCCTACTTCGACGGCAGCTCGGAGTTCGTCGAGTGGACCTACGCCTACGATGGCGCCGACCGCATCGGCATCCACTACCCCGAGATGCCGGCCGACCTCGACTACATGAAGGCCGGCTACTACGACGTCGACTTCGACGGGCGCGCCATCCTCTTCGACTTCGACTTCGCCTTCGGCTGGCAGGACCTGCGCGACCAGCTCGGCGTCGGGCTGCTCGAGCTCGTGGCCGGCGACTTCGGCGCCCCGGGCGTCCTGCCCGAGCGCTTCGTCATGCGCGGCTCGTTCTGCTGCGACCGGCGCAGCGACTGAGGAGGCTCGCGCGTCGTCACCTGGGCGTCACCGTCAATTGACCTGGCCGTTGCCGAACGCTATGCCGCCCGCATGCGCCTCCGTCCGCTGGCCGCCCTGCCCTTCCTCCTCCTCGCCTGTGACGACTCGAACGGAGTCGTCGCCGACACCGCCTCGACCGACTCCGCCGACGCGACCGACACGCTCGACGGCGCCGACGCGGTCGACACGAGCGACAGCGCCGACACGGCCGACACCGTCGACGTCACCGGCGTCCTCGACATGGCGGCGCGCCCCGCGGCCGGAGCGGTCGCGGCCGGCGTCACCGTCAAGGCGGCCGACATGGTGCGCGGCCCCAAGGCCGAGGGCCTCATCGGCGACTTCAAGCTGTGGAACGCCAAGGCCTCGTTCATCGTCGAGGGCATCCGCAGGACCGGCGGCTACCGCCAGAACGGCGGCAACGTCGTCGACATCGACCTCGGCGACGCCGGCGAGGAGCGCTTCGGCGAGCTGTGGTTCACCTGGAACATGCTCATCTTCGAGCCCGACCATGCCGAGGTCGTCTCGAACGGCAAGGACGGCGTGGCGCACGTCCGCCTCACCGGCCGGACCGGCATCTACACCTGGGCCAACAGCTTCCTCGTCAACATCCTCGGGCCCCAGCCCGCCGACCTGGCGGTGACCTACGACTACACGCTGCGCCCCGACAGCAACGTGCTCGAGCTGGTCATCACGCTCGACAACGACACCCCGGCCGACGTCGACGTGACGCTGCCCATCGTCGCCATCAACATGGGCGACGGCGTCCGCAACTTCGGCATCGGCGGCGGGCTCGGCGGCGTCACCGGCAACCTCCAGCCGTGGCTCGGCATGATCGGCCTCGTGCGGAGCTACGGCTTCATCGCGCAGGACAAGCCGCTCACCGGCCTCTTCAACTACCAGAACGTGCAGCTCCTCCAGGAGGAGGAGTTCTCGCTGCGGCCGGGCGACAGCCACGAGCAGCGCTACGCCTTCGCCGTCACCGACGACGGCACGACCGGCGTCGCCGAGATGGCCCAGCAGTACGGCGTCACGCCGGTGGTCGCGCTCACCGGCACGGTCGACGGCGAGGTCGGCTGGTCCGACGACGAGCCGCCGCCCAGCAACACCGGCGGCAAGTCGTGGGTCGTGGCCTCGCAGGGCACGCGCGTGGCCGGCATCACGCCGGTCGACGCCGAGGGCCACTTCCGCCTGCTGCTGGCGCCGGGCGACTACCAGGTGCAGGCCTACGCGCCGCAGCGCGGCAGCTCGGCCGCGACCAGCGTGACGCTCGGCACCGCGCCCGTCGGCGACGTCGCGCTGGCCCTGCCGGCGCTCGGCGAGGTGGTGGTGACGGTGACCGACGACCAGCTGGCGCCGCTGCCGGTGCAGATCTCGTTCTTCCGCAAGGACGGCGCGCCCTGGCCGTTCGGGCCCGAGAACGCGGCCTTCGACGTCGACTGGCGCCACGGCCGCTCGGCGGTGGTGTTCAGCCCCGACGGCCTCGGCCGCGCCCACCTCCTGCCCGGCGACTACACCGTCACGGCGTCGCGCGGCTTCAGCTACGAGATCGATCAGGCCGACGTCACCGTCACCCCGGGCGGCTCGGACTCGGTGTCGCTGCAGATTCGAAAGGTGGTTGACGATAGCGGCTGGACCGCCGACGACGGCCACCTCCACTCCATCTGGAGCCCCGACTCCGACGTCCCCTACGTGGCGCGGCTCCGCCAGGCGGCGGCCAACGACGTCACCATCCCGCTCTTCACCGAGCACGTGAACATCGGGCACGCGCAGCTCGAGCTGGACGCGGCCAAGGTCGGCGACTGGATCGTGCCGGTGCCGGCGCAGGAGATCACGACCTTCGAGTACGGCCACTTCAACGCCTACCCGCTCGACTTCCACCCCGACCAGCCGAGCTTCGGCGCGGTGTTCGAGCACGGCCGCGTCGGCGCCGAGCTCTTCGACGCCATGCGCGCGCAGACGCCGCACGACCACATCATCCAGGTGAACCACCCGCGCCAGGTCGCGGCGTCGGGCTACCTCACCTACGTCGACCTCGATCGCGCCACCATCACCGCGCGCAACCCCGAGCGCTGGACCACCAACTGGGACGTGCTCGAGGTCTTCAACGAGACCTGCAGCCAGTCCCACGACACCAACCGCGAGACGCTCCAGGACTGGTTCGCCATGAACGACCACGGCCTCGGCAAGGTGCTCGGCTCGGGCTCCGACAGCCACTCCGAGGCGGCCGGCATCGGGCTGCCGCGGAACTGGATCAAGATCGACAAGGCCGCCGTCGAGGCCGACGACTACGCCATCGTGGCGCCCATCCGCGCGCGCCAGACCTTCGTCTCGTGCGGCCCGTTCGTGCGCTTCGAGACCTCGGACGGCAAGGGCATGGGCGAGCTCGCCGAGGTCGACGCGCAGGGCCAGGTCACCTTCCACGTGCACGTCGAGAGCCCGAGCTGGATCGACGTCGCCAGCGTGGCGCTGCTCGAGAACGGCGTCGCCGTGAAGACGCTGACCGGCGCCGAGCTGACCAGGCCCGACGGCGCGTCGGCCGCGGTGCGCTTCGACGGCGACCTCACCGTCACGCCGGCCGCCGACGCCTGGTACGTGGTCGAGGTGCAGGGCGCGGGCAACCTGTGGCCGACCGATCCGGGCGACGCGCCCTACGCGCTGACGAACCCCATCGAGGTCGATCAGGACAAGGACCTCACCTGGACCCCGCCCGCCGTGACGCGCACCGCGCCCGCCCGACCGGCCGCGCCGCGCCTGCCGGCGCCGAAGCCGGGCGAGTGGCCGGCCGAAGACCGGCATCGCTAACGACCGTCAATCCGACGCCCGCGGGTGGTCGTCACGGATCGGGTGAGACGCGCAGCCAGTCGCGCGTACGCCCGACCGCGTACGGCGCATCCAGGCGCTTGGCCACGACGTCGCCCCAGGTCGCGGCGACCTCGCGATCGTCGGTGTGGCCGGCCAGCTCGAGGCGGCCGCCCTCGCTGGCGGCGATGAGCGCGCCCAGCGCCGCGCGGCGCGCGACCAGCGGCAGCTCGCGCAGGTCCTCGCCGTCGAGCTCGAGCAGATCGCTGGCCACGACCAGGCCGGCGGCGGTGACGACGCCGTCGATGACGACGGCCGCCGGAACCTCGGCCAGCGCGCGGCGGAGCGCGTCGGGGATGGGCACGTCGTCGCCGCCGCCGCTCGTGACCGCGACCGTCCCGGCCTCGACGCGCACGAGCGCGCGCGTGCCGGCGACGTGCGGCTCGTAGATCCAGCCGACGCCGTCGGGCAGCTCGGCCACCGGCGTCGGCATGGCCACGAACGGGCCGCGCTCGGCCACGCGATGGCGCGGCTTCGTGGCTGTGCCAGGTCGAGCTGCCGGCGGCGATCTCCTCGAAGCGTGCGGCCGCTGGTGATGCTGGTCAGCGACTGCTCGAGCAGCGCGTCGCCGTCATTGCGCGCGTGCTCGTCGGCCGACTTCAGGAGGAGCCAGGCGCGCTCGCCGTCGTCGCCCGGCTTGTCCTTCCCCTTCAGGCGCACCAGCTGAAGGCGCCGCGCAGGCGCTCGCCGTGGAGGATGAGCTTGAGCTTGCCGCGCGCCAGCATGGCCGCGACGTCGAGCTCCTGGCCGCCGTCGCGCGTCACCGGCTCCCACGAGCCGACGTCCCACAGCATGACGGTGCCGCCGCCGTACTCGTCCTCGGGGATGGTGCCCTCGAAGTCGCCGTACTCGAGCGGGTGATCCTCGGTCATGACCGCCAGCCGGCGCTCGCCCGGCACCATGCTCGGCCCCTTCGGGACGGCCCACGACAGGAGCACGCCGTCGTGCTCGAGGCGGAAGTCGTAGTGGAGACGCGTGGCGTCATGCTTCTGGATGACGTAGCGCAGCGCGCCGTCGACCCCGAGCGCGCCCGAGCGCGACGGGTCGCCGCGCGGCTCGGGGGTGCGGCCGAAATCGCGCTTCTCCCAATAGGTCTCGAGTCCCACGGCCGGAGTATGTCACATCCGCTCGGCCGCCAGCCACTTGCCTCCGCGCGCGCTTCGGCCAAGATGCGCGCATGCCCGACCAACCGCCAGCAGCCTCGCCCGCCGCCTTCAGCCGCAGCATGCATGCGCGCTGGGGCGACATGGACTTCAACGGCCACATGCGCAACACCGCCTACCTCGACGCGGCCGGCGACCTGCGCATGCTCTTCTTCGCCGCACACGGCTTCCCGATGAGCGAGTTCACGCGCCTCGGCATGGGCCCGGTCATCACCCAGGACACGCTCGAGTACCACCGCGAGCTGCGCCTCCTCGACGCGTACACCGTCGACGTCGTGCTCGGCGGCCTGTCAGACGACGGCGCGCGCTTCAAGTTCGTGAACACGTTCACCCGCGGCGACGGCAAGCGCGTGGCGGTGGTGACGAGCCTCGGCGGCTGGCTCGACCTGGCCGCGCGGCGCATCGTCCCGGCCGCGCCCGAGCTGGCCCGGGCGCTGGCGCTTCGCCGCGCAGCGAGCGCTTCGAGACGCTGCCCTCGCTCGCGCCGCGCTCGCCCTAGACCCGCCCGCCGCGAGCGCGGCCGCGCGCCGCGGCGCTTTTCCTATCGGCGCCCGCGGCGGGAGGTTAGATCTCCGCGGCCGGCCAAGCCCGCCGCGCCGCCGCCGTCGAGAGTCACCATGGAAAACCACCCGCACGGGGCGACCGGCCTCGACGTCCTCCGCTGGCGCGACGAGATCCTCGCGCACCCGGCGCTCGGCGCGCTGCGCGCATTCAACCAGCGCCTGAGCCAGCTCGGCCCCGCGCTTCCGCCGCGCGCCGCGCACGCCTTCATGGCCAGCCTCTACGCCTTCAACCGCGGCACGCCCGCCGGCATCGCCTTCCTCGCCGCGCGCTGGGCCGACGCGCTGGCCGTCAGCGACCCGTTCGGCGCCCACGCCACCGCCGCGACCATCCTCGCCGCCGCCGTCGACGAGTTCGGGCTCGCCGGGACGCGCGCCCACGTCGAGCTGTTCGCCGCCTTCGGCGCGCGCTGGGGCGTGACGCGCGAGATGATCCTCGACGCCGCGCACGCCGTGCCGGCCGCGCGCGAGCTCGGCCGGAACGTCGAGGCCTGGTACCGCACGGCGCCGCTCACCGAGTCGATGGCCGTCCACTTCGTCTCCGAGGAGACGAGCGCCGAGGAGTTCGCGGCCTGGTACCGCCTCTTCCCCGACGCCGAGTACACGCGCGTCCACGCGCAGCTCGAGCCCGGCCACTCGAGCGAGGCCGGCCAGGCCCTGGCGCGCCACCTCGAGCACCAGGTCGCCCACGGCGCCGACCCGGCCGCCGAGGCCGCCGTCGCCCACCGCATGCTGGCGCCCTACCTCGCGCTCTACGGCGCGATGTTCGAAGAGCTCCTCGCGCTGATGCCCGCCGCCTGAGGCGCGCACGCCATGCTGAAGCGCCTCGTCTCGTCGCTCCTCCAGCTGCGCCGCGCCCGCGGCTTCGCCGCCTTCCGCGCGCGCTGCGACGACGTGCGCGCGCCGCAGGAGGCGCTCCTCGCGCGGCTCCTCGCGCGCAACGGCCGGACCGCGCTGGCGCGCCGCCTCGGCGTCCCCGCCGTGCGCTCGCTGGCCGACCTGCGGCGCCTGCCCATCACCGACTACGACGCCGTCCGCCCCGAGCTCGACAGGGCGCTGGCCGGTGAGCCCGACCAGCTCGTCGCCGGTCGGCCGGGCTACTTCGGCATGACCTCCGGCACCACCGGCTACGCCAAGTACATCCCCATCGACGCCGCCTACCGCGCCGAGTTCCAGAGCACGGTCCAGCACTTCCTCTACGGCATCGTGCGCGACCACGCGCGCGCGCTCGACCACAAGGCGCTCTACCTGGTCGCCCCGGCCGTACTCGAGACGACGCCCGGCGGCGAGCCGGCCGGCGCCATCTCGGGCTACAACTTCCGCCGCCTGCCGGCCCTCCTGCGCGGCTTCTACGCGGTGCCGGCCGACGCCTTCGAGGTGCCCGAGCACGCGGCCCAGACCTACGCCGTGGCGCGCTTCGCGCTGGCCGCCGAGCTGTCGGTGGCCTTCGCCATCACCACCGCGCCGCTGGCCCAGATCGGCGCCAGCATGGAACAGCACGCCGAGGCGCTGCTGCGCGACATCCACGACGGCACGCTGCGGCCGGACGGCATCCCCGAGCCGCTGCACCGCTCGCTGACGCGCGCGCTGCGCCCCGATCCGCGCCGCGCCCGCGAGCTCGCGCGCCGCGTGGCCGGCGGGCGACGGCCCATCCCGCGCCACTTCTTCCCGCGGCTCGCGCTCATCTCCTGCTGGCACCACGCCGGCGCCGCGAGCCGCCTCGCCGCGCTGCGCGACCTGTGGGGCGAGGTGCCGCTGCGCTCGGCCATCTACTCCGCCACCGAGGGCTGGATGACCATCCCGCTGGCCGACCACACGCCGAGCGGCGTGCTCGCGGCCGACGCGGTGGTGCTCGAGTTCATGGACGCGAGCGGCGCCACGCGCTTCGCCCACGAGCTCGACGCGCCCGGCCGCTACGAGATCCTCATCACCTCGGGGGCCGGCCTCTGGCGCTACCGCGTCGGCGACGAGGTCGACGTCACCGGCTTCCTCGGGCGCGCGCCCGAGCTGGCGTTCGTGCAGAAGACCGGCAACGTGCTATCGCTGGCCCACGACATGACCACCGAGGCCCACGTCCGAACCGCCGTCGCGCACGCCCTCCCCGCCGCCCGGCGCTGGGTGTTCGGCCCGTCGCCGCAGGGCGACGGCTACCGCGTGGTGGTCGAAGGCAGCCTCGGCGACGGCGACGCCAGCGCGCTCGACGCCGCGCTCCAGGCCGCCAACATGGGCTACCGCGACTTCCGCGGCGACGGCCAGCTGCGCCCGCTCGAGCTCGCGGCGATAGCGCCCGAGCGCTTCGACGCCTGGGAGGCCTCGCGCCGAGGCGCGGCGCTGGCCCAGGCCAAGCCGACGGTCTTCGTGAAGGACGCCGCCGAGCTGCCCGACGCGCGCCACGACGCCAGCGGTGAGGGCTGACCCGATGGCCGCCGGCATCGTCCTCATGGACCTCATCTGGGCCGCCGGCCTCATCGGCCTGACCACGCTCTCGGCCGCGTCGTTCCTGGCCGTGATGCAGGCCATGCCGGGCGCGCTCGGGCTGGCGCTGGGCCTCGGCGCGGCCATGCTGGCGTGGGTGCTCGCCTGCGCCGCGCTGCTCTTCCTCCTGCCGCGGCCGAAGCCGGGCAAGTACCAGATCATGCGCGGGCCGGGCTTCTACGCCTGGGCGGTGGGCTTCATCGTGTGGCGCTGGGTCGAGCTGCCGCCGATGGGGCTCATCTATCGGCAGTCGGCCCTCCTGCGCTTCCTGGTCATGCGCGCCGCCGGCGCCCGCCTCTCGTTCACGGCGACGATGTCGAGCGACGCCACCGTCCTCGACCCGGCCCTCTTCACGATGGGCCCGGGCGCGATGCTCGGCAGCAAGTCGACGGTGGCCAGCCACTTCATCCTCGGCGACCGCCTGATCCTGGCGCCGGTCGTCATCCACCCGGGCGCGCAGATCGCCATCGACGTCGTCATCGGGCCGGGCGCGATCATCGGCCGGAAAGCCATCATCGAGGCGCGCGCGTCCATCGGCCCCGAGTCGCAGATCGGCGACGAGGCCGTGGTCGGCGGCGGCGTCGCCATGGGCCGCGCGGTCACGGTCGGCCGGCGCGCGCGCATCCCCATGGCCAGCGTGGTGCCGTACCAGTCGCGCATCCCCGACGGCGGGACCTGGCCGCTCGCGCGCCGCCTGCGCCGCCCGCGCCTTCGCCGGTCGCGCCCGCCGCCGCGGTGGCGCCGACCCCCGAGGCCTGACGCTGCATCGACGGCGCGGCGCGGCGGTGGCACAACGGAGCCATGGACGCCCGCCCCTATTGGTACTTCGTCCCCTACGACGCGGACGCCGCGCGCGCGCTCGACGCGCTGCGCCAGCGCGAGTTCGAGGCCGGCCGCTACAACCCGCGCATCCGCCGCCTCGAGTTCGACGAGCCGGCGTTCTCGGCGCAGCACCCGGGGCCCGGCCACGCGAGCATCGCCAAGGCCGTCGCCGCCTCCTTCGACGAGGGCACGCGCTCCATCCTCGACATCGCGCGCATGGCCGAGGCCCCGACCTTCGGCGCCGCCTGCCCGATGAGCGACGAGGCCCTCCAGGCCGCCTTCGGCACGCGCCAGCCGACGCGCGACGACATCCGCCCGCACCTCGTGAAGGCCGGCGCCGACGGCATGCCGAGCCCCGAGTGGCTCGACGCCCTCGACCGCGGCCAGTGCTTCGTCGTCACCGTCTACGCCGACGGCGCGCCGAGCGAGCTGCTCTTCGTCGGCATCACCATCGACTGACGACCGCCGTCGCGCGCGCTCGTCGATGCGCCGGAGCATTGCGGCGCGAGTGCCGACCGGGCATACTCCGTGAAGTGAACACGTTCACCCGGTCGGAGGTGATGTCATGAACGAAGCGACGAATGGGGTTCCTACCTGGCGCCGGGGCGCGGCGTCGATCGGGGCGGCGGTGGTCGGGGCCGGCGCCGCGGCCTGTCTGCTGAGGGCCTTCGGGCCGGGGTGGCTCGCGCTGGTGCCGCCGCTCATCGCGCTCGCGTGCACCCACGCCACGCTGCGCGTCGCGCTGCGGCGCGGCGGCGGCGCGCGCTACGGGCGGCTGGCGTTCGGCATGCTGGTGCCGCCGGTGGTGGTGTTCGCGTGGCTCGGACCGCTCGGCCTGCTCATGGGCGCGCTGGCCGGGCTCATCGCCTTCGTGGCGCTGCTGCCGCTGGCCGCCGGGCTCCGCATGGACGACGACGGGCCGCGGCCGTGGCTCGTGCTGGCCGGCTGGTGCGCGGCCGCGACGGCGGCCTTCGCGCTGTGCTTCCCGCTGCCCTGGCTGGCGGTGCCGGCCGCGTGCGGGCTCGGCGCCGCGGCGCTGGCGCTCGGCGCGCGGTCGCACGGCGGCGCGGCGCCCGGCGCGTCTTCGTGATGTCGAAGTCCGAGGCCACGCGCCAGCGCATCGTCGACGCCGCGCTCGAGCTCTTCGCCGAGCACGGCTACGACAAGACCACCATGCGCATGGTGGCCGAGCGCGCCGGCTGCGCGCTCGGCCTCATCTATCGCTACTTCAAGAGCCGCGAGGCGCTGGCCCTCGAGCTCTACGCCCGGGTCGCGGTGCAGGACGACGCGCGCCAGGCCGATCTCCTCGGCCGCCCGCTGGCCAAGGCCTTCGCCGAGTCGGTGCACCGCCGCATCGAAGATCTGGCGCCGCACCGCAGCGCGCTCCGCGCCCTGGCCAGCGCGGCGCTCGATCGCGATGGGCCGCTGAGCCTCCTCGGCGAGCACACCGCCCCCATGCGCGACGCCGTCATCGCGTCCTTCACGAGCCTCGTCCGCGCCGCGCCCGACGCGCCGCCGGGCGACGCCGAGCGCACCGGTCGCGCGCTCTTCGTGCTCCAGCTCTTCCTCGTCCTGGCCTGGCTGCAGGACCCGTCGCCGCACGCGCGCCACAGCCACGCGCTGGTCGACACGGTGGCCGACACGCTCCAGCTCATGGTGCCGATGCTGGCGCTGGCCGGCCCGCTGCTGGCCCGCTACGACGACATCCTCCAGGCCTTCATCGCGCCGCCGCCCCCGCCGCTCGCCACCAAGTGAACGCGTTCACGGGCGGCGCAGCGGAGGCGCGATGCCCGATCAGAACGCGGCCTGCCCGACCGCGCGCGGGAACGGCACGACGTCGCGGATATTGACCATGCCGGTGCAGAACATGACGGCGCGCTCGAAGCCGAGGCCGAAGCCGGCGTGCGGCACGCCGCCGTAGCGGTGCAGATCGAGGTACCAGGCGTAGTCCTCGAGGTGCATGCCCATCTGGGTGAGGCGCGCCTCGAGCCGTGGCAGGCGGTGCTCGCGCTGCGAGCCGCCGATGAGCTCGCCGATGCGCGGCACCAGCACGTCCATGGCGGCGACGGTCTTCTCGTCGTCGTTCTGGAACATGTAGAAGGCCTTGATGTCCTTCGGGTATCCCGTGAGGATGACGGGCTGCTTGAAGTGCTCCTCGGTGAGGAAGCGCTCGTGCTCGGACTGGAGGTCGCCGCCCCAGCTCACCGGGAACTCGAAGGCCTTCTTGCTCTTCAAGAGGATGTCGACGGCCTCGGTGTAGGAGATGCGCACGAACTTCGAGCTGCGCGTGAGCGCGAGCGTGGCCGTCAGCGACTTGTCGACGAAGCTGTTCAGGAACTCGAGGTCGTCGCCGCGCTCGTCGAAGACCGCCTGGATGAGGGCCTTCACGTAGTCCTCGGCCAGATCCATGTCGTCGTGGATGTCGTAGAAGGCGGCCTCGGGCTCGATCATCCAGAACTCGGCCAGGTGCCGGTTGGTGTTCGAGTTCTCGGCGCGGAAGGTGGGCCCGAAGGTGTAGACCTGGCCAAGCCCGTAGGCCAGCGCCTCGGCGTTGAGCTGGCCTGACACCGTGAGGTTGGCCGGCTTGCCGAAGAAGTGCTCCTTCGACTCACCTCGGGCGGCGTCGGCCTCGGAGGGCTTGCGCTGCGTGTTGGCGCGCACCTCGAACATGGCGCCGGCGCCCTCGGCGTCGGAGGCCGTGATGATGGGCGTGTGGACGTAGTAGAAGCCGCGGTCGCGGAAGAAGCGGTGGGTCGCCTGGGCCAGCGTGGCGCGGACGCGGAAGACGGCGCTGAACGTGTTCGAGCGCGCGCGGAGGTGCGCGATGGAGCGCAGGAACTCCATGCTGTGCCCCTTCTTCTGGAGCGGGTAGGTCTCGGGGTCGGCCGCGCCGAGCAGCGTCACGCTGGTGGCCTTGAGCTCGACCTTCTGGCCCTTGCCGAGCGACGCGACGAGCTCGCCCTCGATGGCCACCGAGGCGCCCGTCTGCACGTGGTGCTGGATGTCGGCCCAGCCCGGCGTGGCGGCGTCGACCACCGCCTGGAGCGAGCCCATGGTCGAGCCGTCGTTCACGACCACGAAGCTCACGTTCTTCGAGTCGCGGCGGCTCCGCACCCAGCCGCGCGCCACGAGGCTCGCGCCGATCTCCGCCTTGCCGAGGATGTCGCTGATTCGCTGCTTCGCCACGCCGAACGCTCCTTGCAGACCTGGGACCGCGCGTATAGCGCCCGAGCGCGCGACCGGGCAAGCGCGACCGCGCGGGCGCCGAGGTGAACGCCGGGGCGCGCTCGTGGTAGCTTCGCGGCATGACCGCCGACGACCCGCGCGAGCCCCCGTCCGATCCCGACGCTCTCAAGAAGAAGCAGCGCGAGGCGACGCGGGTCATCTCCGGCTCGGCCCGGAGCGCCACGACCCCGCCGCCCTTGCCGACGCCGGCCACCGGGTCGCCGTCGCGCTCGGCCTCGCGCCCGGCCTCGCGCCCGGTGACGGCGCCGGCCTAGCGCCCGACCACGCGGCCGGTCGACCGGCCGCCCATCGACACCGATCTGTCGCGCTGGGCGCGCGCCCACAACGCCTCGCCCCAGGTGGTGCTGCCGTCGGCGCCGGCGCCGCGGCTCTCGTCGGATCGCCCGCCCGAGAACCCCGACGATCCGCGCTACCTCCACGAGCGCCTGCTCGGGCGCGGCGGCGCGGGCGACGTCGAGCTGGTCTTCGACAAGGACCTCGGGCGGCGCGTGGCGCGGAAGAAGCTGCGCATGGAGCACCGCCAGGACGCGACGCTGCTCCAGGCCTTCCTCGAGGAGGCGATGCTCACCGGCGCGCTCGAGCACCCGGGCATCGTCCCGGTCTACGACATCGGCGTCACCGCGGGCGAGGGCCCCTGGTACACCATGAAGCGGCTCACCGGCGAGCCGCTCTCGACCGTGCTGTCGCGGCTCCGGAACAAGGATCCGGAGGCGCGCCAGCGCTTCGACCTCGGGCGCCTCATCGAGATCTTCGTGCAGACGCTGCGCGCCGTCGCGTTCGCCCACGAGCGCGGCGTCATCCACTGCGACCTCAAGCCGGGGAACGTCCTGGTCGCGCCGCTGGGCGAGGTGGTCGTCGTCGACTGGGGCCTCGCCAAGGTGCTGGGCGAGGGCGGGCGCCAGCAGGCGCGGGCCCGCCTGTGGAGCGGCTCGCCGGGCTACATGCCGCCCGAGCAGGCCGAGTCGCCCGACATCGATCAGCTGGACGCGCGCAGCGACGTGTGGGCGCTCGGCGCCATCCTCTACGAGCTCCTGACGCTGGTCGTGCCGCACGCCGACGCCGCCGGCACCGCGCCGGACGACGGCAGCTGGCGCCCCATCGTGCCGGCCAGCAAGCGCGCGCCGCGCGACCGCCACGTGCCGGCCGAGCTCGAGCGCATCGTCGAGCGCGCGCTGCAGCGCGCCCCGGCCGACCGCTACCCGAGCGTGTCGGCCATGCTGGCCGAGGTCGAAGCCTGGCTCGCCGGCTCGCGCGAGCGCGAGCGCCGGGACGCCGTGGTGCACGCCGCGGCGCGCGAGGTCGACGCCGCCGTCATGCGCACGGCCGGCGCCGGCGGACGCCTCGACGCGAGCAACATGGACGCCTGGGAGGCGGCCAAGAAGACGCTCGTCAAGGCCCTTGACGAAGTGCCCGAGCGCGAGGAGCTGCGCCGGCGCGCCAGCACGCTCTACTGGTGCGCCTTCCGCGCGCTGCACGGCGACGACGCCGACGTCGCCGGCCTGGGCGAGCTCGGCCGGCGCGCGGCGGCGCTGCTCGACGAGCTGGCGACGCGCGCCCCGCCCGAGGCCGAGGCGGGCGGCATCGAGCCGTGGCTCGAGGCGCTCGACGAGATCGCCGATCACGCGCCGCAGGTGGCGGCCCTGGCGGCGCGCGTGCGGCTCCTGCGCGCGACCGACGTCTTCGGCGGGCTCGGCGGCCACGAGCTGGTGCCGCTGGCGGCGGCGCTGGGCGAGGTCGAGGTGGCGGCCGGCGAGGCGCTCTTCCGCGAGGGCGACGAGGGCGACGCGCTGTGGATCCTGGAGAGCGGCGAGGTCGCGGCCAGCGCGGGCGGCGAGCACCTGCGCTCGATGCTGCCGCCGGCCTGCTTCGGCGAGGTGGCGCTGGCCGATCGCCTGGGGCTCCGCACGGCGACGGTGGTGGCGGTCTCGGACGTGCGCGCGCTGACGCTCACCGCCGAGCGCTTCGACGCGCTCGTCCGGCGCCACGGCGCCGTCGCGCTGGGGGTCATGCGCGTCCTGGCCGAGCGCCTGCGGACCGCGACCGCGCGCGAGCTCGAGCGCATCGCCGCGGCGCGCGCCGTGGCCGAGGGCGCGGCGCGCGCGTCGCGCTGGCGCTGGCGCTGGCCTGCGCCGCGGCATCGGCACCCTCGGCGCGCGCCGAGCCTCCTCCTCGGGTCGCGCGACAGCTCGGTCTTGTTCGGTCGCCAGCGCTGGCTCGGCGACGCGGCCGCGCGCGCCGCGCGACGCGCGGCCCTCGAGTACCGCCGACCGGCCCGGCGGGCGGGGCTCGCGCGTCGGGCCTCGCCGAGCAGCTTTCATCAAGTCCGACGCCTACGAGGCGTGGTGCGCGCGCTGGAGGCCGACGAGGACAGCATCGCGCCCGGCCCGACTATCCGGTGGCCATCGCCACGCTGCGGCGCTGGCGGCGTTGCCGACGGCTGCGACGGCAGGCGCGACGACGCATGCGACAACAGCACTTCGACCTGGTCGCGCGCCGCGCCGGCGCGCTGTCGCGCCTGGCCGGGCTGTGCGGCGAGACCGGCCCGGGCGAGGAGACCTCGCCGGCGCCGACAGGCCGATCAGGCCCGTGCTCGAGCTGGCCAAGGGCGGCGGCGTCGACGGCGCCATCGCGGCCATGAGCGCGGTGCGGCTCGGCGACCGCGCCTTCGAGCTGAATGCCATGGACGGCGCTGGCCGACGCCTATGCCCGCGCTGGCCGCCGACCCGCGCGGCGAGGAGCTGGCCGGCTATGCGCGCTACAAGCTCGGCTGGGTCGCCTTCAACCGCGGCGACGCGCGCGGCGCTGCCGCGGCCTTCGGCGAGGCGCGCCGGCTCGGCCGCCTCAGCCGCACGGCGCGGCGCTCGTGCGCGAGGCCGAGGTCGATCTCGCGCGCGCCTGGGCCGGCTCCCGACGCCTGGCGCGACGCCATGCGCGACCTCGCGCCGGCGCCGATCGCGGCCGCGGCGACGACCTCTGCCTGCCTGGCCGAGCAGCTCGTCGATGCGGGCGCCGCCGCTGCCGGCGCGGTCCTCGCGACGCTCGGCCCGGAGCTGCGAGCGCCAGCCGCGCGGGCGCGGCTCGAGGCGCTGAAGGGTCGCCTGCCGCCGCCGCGCTGAGGCGCGCGGTGGGCTGCGGAGCTCGCCTACGGTCGGTCGGCGCAGAGCACGAACGAGAAGGTGACGCAGGTGCAGTTGGGGTCGGCCGAGGTGCACTCGCCGCCCTCGGCGTCGGTGCAGTCGATGCCGCCGTAGATGGGCTGGCACTCGGCGCGCGCCAGGCAGTCGGCCTCGACGTGGACGTCGCTGCAGGGCACGAGCGCGCCGCAGGTGCCGGCGCCGTGGTCGCAGATCTGGTCGGCCGGGCACTGCTCGTCGCGCGTGCAGAGGCAGGCGCCGTCGCAGGCCACGCAGCTGCCGCCCGTGCACTGGCTGCCGATGGCGCAGTCGGCGCTCGCCGTGCACTCGGGCACGACCACGTCGGCGGCGACGTCCTCGGGCGCCACGGCGGTGTCGGCAGCGGCGTCGTCGGGCGCGACCGCGCTGTCGCTCGCGACGGCGTCGCTCTCGCCGCCCATGCAGCCGCCGTGACCGCCATGGCCGTGGCCGTGGCCATGGCGCTCGCCGGCCGAGAGGGCGCCTGCCTCGGAGCCGCGAGGCTGGTCGCCGAAGAAGTCGCAGCCGGTGACGAGGAGCGCGAAGGCGAACGGGGGGAAGAGACACAGGAGGGGGTTCCGCATGATCACCTCGGGTCGGAGTCATCGCCTTGGTGCCCGCTCGCGCCCGATCCTTCGCTTGCGATTCCTTGCGTGCGCGGCGTCCGGGCGGTGCCCCGCAGGGTGCGTTCCTCACCGAGCGCGGTTGACGGCGGGCTCGGCCGGCTGTCTGCTCGCCCGTCAGGAGACCCGACGATGAGCGACAGCATCAAGTACGTCCTCGACGAGAGCCGCATCCCCCGCGCCTGGTACAACCTCGCCGCCGACCTGCCGGTGCCGCTGCCGCCGGTCCTGCACCCGGGCACGAAGCAGCCCATCGGGCCCGACGATCTGGCGCCGCTCTTCCCGATGTCGCTCATCGCGCAGGAGGTCTCGACCGAGCGCGAAATCGAGATCCCCGAGCCCGTGCGCGACATCTATCGGCAGTGGCGCCCGGCGCCGCTCTATCGCGCGCGCCGCCTGGAGAAGGCGCTCGGGACGCCGGCGCGCATCTACTACAAGTACGAGGGCGTGAGCCCGGCCGGCAGCCACAAGCCGAACACGGCGGTGGCGCAGGCCTTCTACAACAAGGAAGCCGGCGTCAAGCGCATCACCACCGAGACCGGAGCCGGCCAGTGGGGCTCGTCGCTGGCCTTCGCCGGAGCGCTCTTCGGCATCGACGTCCAGGTCTTCATGGTGCGCGTGTCGTACAACCAGAAGCCCTATCGGCGGGCGCTGATGGAGACCTACGGCGCGCGCTGCGTGGCCAGCCCGTCGGCCGAGACGGCATATGGTCGCGCCGTGCTGGCCGAGCACCCCGACTCGAACGGCTCGCTCGGCATCGCCATCTCGGAGGCGGTCGAGGTCGCGGCGCAGCGCGACGACACCAAGTACGCGCTCGGCTCGGTGCTGAACCACGTGCTGCTCCACCAGACCATCATCGGCCTCGAGGCGCAGGAGCAGCTGGCGCTGGCCGGCGACGATCCCGACGTCATCGTCGGCTGCACCGGCGGCGGCTCCAACTTCGCCGGCATCGCCTTCC
>JAXLYZ010000084.1:0-28514 GCA_046351155.1 Myxococcota bacterium | reverse complement strand
CCCCCCGCCGGCGCGGGCCGGTGGCCCGCGGCGCGCCGCGGGGCGGGGAAATCAGGCGTGGCCTGGGTGCGGGAAATCAATGGCGGACTTCGGCCGAAGCGCCGGACGCCGCGCGGTTACCTCGCGCGGCGTCGCTGGATCGTCCTCGTCCTCGGCCGCGATGCGCGGGTCGCCCTGCCGCTCAGTGCCCGCGGCACGCGTCGCAGGTCGCGCCGCCGCAGTCGCGCCCGGTCTCGTCGGCGTCGCGCACGTGGTTCTTGCAGTGCAGCGGCAGCGCGCACTGCCCGTGGATGCAGAGGTTCGAGCGGCAGTCGCCGGCGACGCGGCAGGTGTCGCCGCGCGAGCAGGTGGCGCCGCAGACGCCGCCGCAGTCGACGTCGGTCTCGTCGCCGTTGCGCGTGTCGTCGTCGCAGCTCGCCGCCTGGCAGGTGTCCTCGTCGCAGACGCGGGACTCGCAGTCGCGGTCGCGCGCGCAGCCCTCCCCGGCCCCGCACGCGTCGCACGATCCACCGCAGTCGACGCCGGTCTCGTGGCCGTCGCGCTGCCCGTCGCTGCAGGTCGGGTGATGGCAGGTGTGGGCGCCCGGCCGCGGGTTCTCGCAGCGCTTCCGACCGCACGGCGACGGCAGGAGCGTGCACGGGTTCGACCACGTGCAGGCGCCGGCCAGGCAGGCGTAGCCGTCGCCGCAGGTCGGGGCGCAGGCCTCGCTCGTGGCCGGCTTCGGGCCGATGCCGGCGCAGGCCGCGTCGTCGAGCGAGACGCCCTGGCTGAGCTCGACGCAGGTGACCGTGCGCGTGTGGACGCCGACGCCGCACGCCACCGAGCAGGCGCCGAAGTCGCTGGTCACCCACGCGTAGTCGAGGCACGGATCGGTGTTGCACGCCGACTGGCTCGCCGGCTTCGTCTGCGCGTCGCAGCTCGCGTCCGGCACCACCGCCTGGGTGGCGTCGTTCACGCACGCGACCGTGCGCGACTGCGTGCCGCCGCCGCACGCCTTCGAGCACTGGCTCCAGTCCGACGACCGCCAGCTGTACGTCGTGCACGGCCCGAGGTTGCAGCCCTGGCTCGCCGCCGGCGCCGCCCCGGCGCACGACGCCAGCGGCAGCGGACGCCCCTGCGCGTCCACGCAGACCACGCGCCGCGTCTGGGTGCCCGGACCGCACGGCGCCGAGCACGCCGACCAGTCGCTGGTCTCGAAGCGGTAGGGCGTCCGCACCTCCTGGATCGAGCTCGACGTGACGCAGGCCTGGTCGACGCACTGCTTGCCGGCCGCGCAGGCCGCGCCGTCCTCGACCAGCGCCGACCCCGACGCGGTCGTGAACGACGTGCAGCTCGTCGGGTCATTGTTGACGCCGCAGTAGATGACGTTGCACGGGTTGCCGCTGTTGAAGGCCGACTGGTACTGGCAGGTGGTGAGCCCCGTGATCGGGTATCCTTGGTTGGCGAAGGCCGCGCACTGCGCCGCCATGGAGACGCAGATGCCGTCGTAGCAGGTGCCGCCGTTGACGCTCAGCCCGTCGTTGCAGGCGGTGCCGTCGAGGTGGAGCGTCGGCGGGCAGGTCGGGTCGATGCCGTTGCAGACCGCGGCCTGGTCGCACGGCGTCGCGGCCGCGCGACAGAGGCGTTGCGTCGTCGCCACCTGGCAGGCGTCGCAGCAGCCGTCGAGGGTGGCGCAGGCCGCGCCCGCGACCAGCTGGCAGGTCGCGCCGTCGCAGCACGGGTCGTTCACGCTGCAGTCGGTGTCACCGCAGTCGCAGCGCTCGCCCGGATCGACGATGCCGTTGCCGCAGCGATGGAGATCGTTCCAGAAGGTCGTCGGCACGTCGTCGAGACAGCTGTGGTGCGGCAGGTGCGCGAGGAACGTCGCGAGGTTCTGCTGGCTGCACGACGACCAGTGGGTGTCGAGGATGCCCGGGCAGTTGGCGCAGGTCGCCGACGCCATGATGAACTTCGTCGCGTCGCAGGCGGTCCCGGCGGCGCCCGTGTCGTGCTGCGTGCCGAGGGCGTGACCGAGCTCGTGGACCAGCAGGAAGCCCTCGTAGGCGTCGCTCGAGAACGTCCCCTGGACGATGGCGCCGTTCTCCGGATGGCACATGACGCCGACGCCGCCGAGGCTCACGGTCGAGCCGTCGAAGTCGAGGCCGGAGACGAGGACGCGGTAGTCGCTCTTCGGCAGCGTGCCCGCCGGCGCGGTATTGGTGTAGGCCCAGGTGCTGAAGCTCGAGAGGAGCGAGGAAGCGCTCGCTTCGCTGCTCGGGAGCGTCGTCCAGGTGTAGGGCACGGTCGAGGTGAAGACGGCCTGCCCCTTCACCGTGACGCCGATGGAGGGCGTGAGATCGCCGTTCCGCAGGAAGGCGTCGGCGATGTTCGCGAGCGCCAGCGCGCGGCTGGCGGTGTTCCCCTGGTAGCGGTTGAAGCGCGCGACGTCGGACACGAGGACGAGCTCGATGAACTTCGACGGCACGCTGAGCGGCGCGGCCGTGACGCTGCTGGCCGGCGCCTCCCGACGCGCGATGCTGGCGCGCTCGGCGCGCCTCGCGCCCCCGCGCGCGCGACCAACACCTCGTCGTCGGCGGCGCCGGGCGCGACGTCGTAAAGGCCACGTCGCCGACGACGATGATCGCCCGCGAGGCCGTCGCAGGTGGACAGCGCCGCGAACGAGCGGCCGGCGCAGGCGCGGCCGTCGGCGCGCGCACCGCACCGCGGTAGCAGCGGTGCCGGCGTCGACCGGGGCGCGCGCCTCGAAGCCGTCGCCGACCTGCTACAGCACCGGCGATGTCCGGCGCGACGAGGTCCGTGCTCTGCGGCCAGGTCGAGCTCGAGGGCCTCGACCTTCGATGGTGAGCGCGAGGGCGAGGCGCGCCGGCGTCCTTTCGGCGGGTGCCGTCGGCGGCTCGGAGCCGCCGTTGCTGGCGTCGACGTGCTGCGGGCCAGCGCGAGGAGGTGAAGACGCGCGCGAGACGGGCGGCGTACGACATCGGGGCGCTCCTGGATGACGCACGATCCGCGCGTGCAAGCTGGGGCGCTTGCCCCTCCCGCGCGCAACGTCGCGGACGCGCGGGCGCGGCCACCGTCGGCCGCGACGAAACGCTCGACGCTGGAGCCGCGCGGGAACACCAGTTCGCCATGGCGCATGGGTCCGGCGGTCGGCACGGTGGCGGCCTGGCGGCGGGTCGCCGCTGGCGCTCGCCGGCCGCGAGCGCGATCCCAGGCCGGCCTGCAGCGCGGCTCATCAGCACCTCGTAGCTGGCCAAGGCGCAACGCCGATCCCGAGGGCGAGGCGAAGTTCATCTCGGCCTGCACCGAGGCCTGGACCAGAAGCGCTGTCGAGTGCATCGAGGCCGCCCGCACGGTCGGCGAGGCGCCTGCGCAAGGCCGTCGGGTAGCGGCCCGGCTGATGGCCGCGCCCACCCCCGAACGACGACCGCGACGAGGCGATGAACCACCTCACCGCCTGGAGCCTTCGTCCCCGAGCCGCGTCGTTCGTCAATGTCGACGCGCACGCGCACGCCCACCGCGCCTTCCACGCGCTCGAGCCGATGCACGCGCCCGACGGGCTGCCGACCAACGCGCTCTACGCTTCGCTGGCTCATGCGCCGCATCGTCAGCGGACGATCGCCTCGACCAGCCTGGCCGTCGTCTTCGACGCCCCCGACGATCGCCGCACCACCTTCCGGAGCGCGCTCTACCCTGAGCAAGGCGTCTACCTGCGCGCCGCGCGCTCGACCTGGCGCGGCAGATCCCGCCTGCGCGACATCGCGCGCGCGTTCTCGAAAGCCCATCCTCGAGGACGAGGGCTTCGAGGCCGACGACCTCATCGCCTCGGTGGTGGTGCTGGCCGAGGCGGCTCAGGTGCGGACGCTGGTGCAGAGCGGCGACAAGGATCTGCTGCAGCTGGCGTCGGCCAAGACCACGCTGTGGGACGCCATGCGCGGCCACCACTACACGCCGGCCGCGGTCGAGCAGAAGCTCGGCGTGCCGCCCTCGGCGGTGGCCGACTACCTGGCGCTGGTGGGCGACGCCTCCGACAACGTGCCGGGCGCCCGGCGTCGGCCGAAGCTACGCGGCCGCGCTGCTGCGCGCTCAGCGCCTGCTCGACGGCACCGCCGCGCCGAGACCTGCCGCCGAAGGAGCGGAACCGCCTCGAGATCGGCACCGCGAGCTGGCGTACCTCTCGCGCGCGCTGACGCGCCTCCGGAACGACGTGCCGCTGTCGATCGACCTCGCGGCGCTGACCTTGCGCGGCGCCCAGGACGAGCACGCCGTGGCCATGCATGCCATGCCCGGCTTCCGCGATTCGTCCGCCGCGCACGCGCCCGCCGACCGCGCCGCGCATGGACGCGGTCAGCGCCGTCATCCTGCGGCCGGCCGAGCTGGTGATGCGCGTGGCCGACCACGCCGGCTGGGCCGCCGCGCTGGCTGCCATCGATCGTCGCTCGCCGCTGGTGGGCATCGCGCTGGCCGCGGCCGGGGACGCCCGGCGCTGGCACGCTCGGCCTCGACGCCAGGCCGGCGACACCTTCGACGTCACGCTGGCGGCGCCGTCGCCGCAGCGTTTCTTCCACGCGCCGGCGCTCACCGCCGCCGACGTCTTCGCCGCGCTGGGCAAGGTCCTGGCCGCGCCCGGCCGGGCCACGGTCGCGGTCGACGCGCCCGAGGTGCTGCGCCGGCTGCCGCTCGGCCGCCTCGAGTTCGACACCGCGCTGGCGCGGCGCCTGCTCGGCGACGCCCCGAGCGACGCGAGCGCCGGCGAGACCTCGGCCGCGGCGCTGGCGCGCGGCGCGCTGCGCGATCGCCACACGCTGGCCGAGCGGCTGCACGCGCGCGGCCTCGGCCGACTCTACAAGGAGGTCGAGCTGCCGCTCGTGCCGGTGCTGAAGGCCATCGAGGACGCCGGCCTGGCGGTCGATCGGCTGGCCATCGGCGAGGCCAAGCGGCGCAACGACAGCCAGCGGCGCGCGCTCGAGCAGGAGATCCACCGCCTGGCCGGCCGCCCCTTCCGCATCGACGACGCCAAGGCGCTGGGCGAGGTGCTCTTCGGCGTGCTCGGGCTGCCGGCCTTGAAGCGCACGCGCGCGCAGGAGCGCGGCGGCCACCACTCGGTCGGCGCGCTGGCGCTCGGCGAGCTGGCGCGCGCCCACCCGCTGCCGCGCGCGGTGCTCGAGCTGCAGCGCCTGCAGCGCCTCGACAAGGACTGCCTGGCGCCGCTGGCGCGCCTCTCCGACGCCCGCCTCCGGAGCCGCTACGCCGCGCTGCAGGCGGCCACCGGCCG
Organism: Myxococcota bacterium; assembly: GCA_046351155.1. Lineage (GTDB taxonomy): Bacteria > Myxococcota_A > UBA9042 > PHBI01 > PHBI01 > JAXLYZ01. The sequence continues at coordinate 23,242 of JAXLYZ010000084.1, read as the reverse complement.
CATCGCCGGCGACGGCCCGCTGCCGAGCTGGCACGAGCAGCGGCGCGCGCTCGGCGAGGCCGCCGGGCTCGACGGCATCTTCCCCGACGCGGGCCTCGTGACCATCGACCTGGCCCAGCTCGACCTGCGCGCGGCCGCCCACCTGTCCGAGGACGAGCCGCTGCTCGCGGCCTGCGCCGACGTCGATCCGCACCGCGCCCTGGCGGCGGCGGCGCTGGGCATCGCGCCCGCCGAGGTGCTGCCGGCGCAGCGAGCCGTGGCCAAGCACCTGGCTCTCGGCTTACTCTACGGAGCGAGCGCCGGCCGATTGGCGGCCGACGCCGCCATCTCCGTGGCCGAGGCCAAGGCGCTCCTGGCCGAGCGCCGGACCCGGCACCAGCGCCTCCTGGCTTGGCAATCGACGCTCGTGGACGACGCCCGCAGACAAGGTCATGCGCTCTCCCTGCTCGGACGCCAGAAGGCGCTCCCCGAGCTGGCCGACGAGCGCCCGGCCATCCAGCGCCTGGGCGAGGCGCTGGCCGTGAGCGCGGCCATCGCCGGCACCGCCGCCGACCTCGCCAAGCTGGCCATCGTGCGCCTGCACCACGGCCTGGCCGCGGTCGCCGGGCGCATCGTGGCGCTCATCGGCGACGCCGTCGTGGTCGAGGGCGGCGACGCGGCGGCCATCGCGGCGGCGGCCGATCGCACGCTGGCCGAGCTCGGCGCCGAGCTCGGGCTGCGCGTGCCGCTGTGCGCCGTGACGCGGCCGGGGATCGCATGAGGGCGAGGCTGGACATCGCATGACGACGACCTCGGACACGCTCGTCTCCACGAAGGCCGACCTCGAGTCCGAGGTGCGGCACCTCGAGGAGCGCCTGCGCGCGACCGAGCTCAAGCTCGAGGGCATCAAGCAGATAGGCCAGATCCTCGCCTCGGATCCGAACCTCGACACCGTGCTCCAGGAGATCATCCGCCGCACGACCGCGCTCATGGGCTGCGAGCGCGCCACGCTGTTCCTGGTCAGCGAGGACGGCAAGAGCCTGTGGTCGAAGGTCACGACCGGCGGCCAGGTGCAGACCATCGAGATGCCCATCGGCTCGGGCATCGCCGGCTGGGTCGCCGAGCACGGCCGCTCGGTCAACGTGAAGGACGCCTACAAGGACCCGCGCTTCGACCCGCGCTTCGACCACGTCACCGGCTACCGCACGAAGAGCATCCTGTGCCAGCCGCTGCGCGACTCGCGCCAGCAGCTGGTGGGCGTCTTGCAGACGCTGAACAAGCACGAGGGCTACTTCAGCCCGGCCGACGAGGGCCTCTTGCTCGCCATCGCCAGCCAGGCCGCGGTGTGCATCCAGAACTCGCGCCTCTATCTCACGCTGGTGACGCGCAACATCGACCTCCTCGACACGCAGCTCCGCCTGCAGGAGCGCACCTCGGAGATCGAGCTGCTGTTCCGCGTCGAGCGCGCGGCGGCCGTGGCGCGCCACCTCGGCGAGGCGCTCGACGGCGCGCTCGAGGCGGCGCTCGGCGAGTACCCGGCCGACGCGGCCATCGTGCTGCTCGCCGACGAGCACGACGACAGCGAGCGCGTGCTGCTGGTCGAGCGCGCGCACGGGCCGGCGGCCCAGCGCTTCTACGGGCGCCGCGCCGCGCCGCACGAGGCGCTCATCGCCGAGGTGCTGTCGTCGCGCTCGGCGGTCGTGCTCGACGCCGACGAGGTCGAGGCGACGCGGCCGCCCATCCTGGCGGACGTGCCGGTCGAGACCGTGGTCGGGCTGCCCATCGCGCGCGCCGACGAGGAGCCCATCGGCGTGCTCCTGCTGGTGAACCCGCACCGCCACACGCCCGGCTTCGGGCACCACGACATCCACAAGCTCGGCGTGGTGGCGAGCCGCATGGCGCTCTCGGCCATCCTGTCGCGCGCCGAGGAGGAGGAGCGGAAGGCCGAGCGCCTGGCCGCCGTCGGCGGCGCGCTGTCGGGCGTCGTGCACGACCTCCGGACGCCGCTCACCATCATCTCCGGCTACGCGCGCCTGCTCGAGAAGGAGCAGGACCCCGACAAGCGCCACGCCCACCGCGAGGTGGTGAAGAAGCAGGTCGACCTCATCAACGTGATGATCCAGGAGGTGCTCGGCTTCGCGCGCGGCTCGACCGAGGTCCTCCTGAGGAAGGTCTGGGTGCGCGAGTTCCTGGCCGAGGTCGAGGAGATGCTGAACGCCGAGCTCGACGGCACCCCGGTCACGCTGGTCATCGCCCCGACCTTCAAGGGCGCCGTCAAGATGGACGACGCCAAGATGCGGCGCGCCGTCGCCAACCTGGCGCGGAACGCCAAGGAGGCCATGGGCCAGACCGGCGGCAGCTTCCGCATCGGCGTCGTCGAGGCGGACGGCATCGCCACCTTCAGCTTCAGCGACACCGGCCCGGGCATCCCGCGCGAGATGGAGCGGCGCCTGTTCGAGAAGTTCGCGAGCCACGGCAAGGAGTCGGGCACCGGCCTCGGCCTGGCCATCGTCAAGAAGATTGTCGATGAGCACGGCGGCACGCTCGGCGTCACCAGCGTCCCCGGCGAGGGCACGACCTTCACCATCGGCCTGCCCGTCGCCTGAGCGCGTGCGCCGGCCGATGGCGGCGCCGCCGGCACGCCGGGGCACAAAAGTTGACGCCGCGATCGGTCGCCACGACATTGCGCCGACGATCGGCGATCGCCCGCGACTTTGCTGGGCCTTCCGCGGATCGGCGAGATCGCGGGGGCCGCCGAGAGAGCGCGACCGGGCTGCCGCGAAGCGAGCGAGGCAATCCGACGAATGGTGTTCGAAGCTCAACGCACGCGCGTGCTGAAGCGGGTCTTCCTGGGGCTGTTGCTCGTCGGGGCGCTCATGCTGTGGACCGTCAACATCATCCACCCGGGCCGGAGCCAGCGCCTGGCCTGGCTGTCGCAGAGCGAGTCGGGGCTGCACGCGCGCATGATGCGCACCGAGCTCGAGAACCAGCGCCTGCGCGACGAGCTCACCGCCCTCGAGACCAGCGCCGTCGGCTGGCAGGCCGCCGCGCGGAAGGAGCACAACATGCTGCTCCCCGGCGAGGTGGTGTACCGCTTCCCGCTCGGGGACTGAGCGGCCTCAGCGCCGGAAGGTCCGCGTCTGGATCCACAGGAGGTCGCCCAGGCAAGCCCGGAGCTCGCGCCGCGACGTGCGCACGCTCACCTGCCCTTGCGCCGTGCGGCACGGCTCGGACGCGGCGCCGAGCGTCTTGCACACCTCGCGGGCGTAGCGCATGCACGCGCTGCCGACGCGCTGGATGTCGTCCTTCTCGAAGCGCGTCACGAGCTCGAGGCAGGCGTCGCGCGTCTCGGGGTGGCCGTCGTCGGGGACGTGCGTCCGCGCCTCGCGACAGGCGTCGGTGAAGCGGCCCTCGAGCTCGCACACGAGGTCGACGATGCGCCGGCACGGCGGCACGGCCTCGACGACCTCGACGTCTTCCGGGCCGGTGTCCTCGGGGGCGGTGTCCTCCTCGACCTCGGGCGCGGTGTCCTCGATCACGTCGCGCACCGGCACGATGGGCTCGCGCGGCGGCCAGCCGACGATCTTGTCGGACGGCCCCCGTCCGCACGCGGCGAGCCCAAGGGCCGCGCACGCGGCGAGCCCAAGGACCGCGCACGCGGCGAGGCGCGAGCGCAGGGCGGCCCGCGTCGTGCTCGCCGACGGATGAGGCTGCCCCGACTCGCTCAATGCCCCCCGCCGCCGCGCGTCGGCTTGGCGTTCCACAGCCGCCGGGTCAGGTAGAGGCCGAGCACCGCCAGCGGGATCATCGAGATAGGCCACATCCACCAGTTGCTCGGCTCGGCGCTCGGCGGAGCCGCCACGAGCTGCTGCTTGACCCACTCCTTCACCGGCACGGCCGTGCCCTCGAGCGCCGGGCGCAGCGAGATGTCCGAGCTCGGCAGGATGAAGCTGTAGAGGAGCGCCATGCTGGCGGTGCCGAGGTAGACGAAGCCGTCGATGATGCCGACCGCGACGCCGGTGTTGGCGTGGCCGGCGAAGTCCATGCTGGCCGTGCCGGAGAGCATGCCGTGGACGCCGATGACCGCCATCGACATGAGCACCGCGGCCGGCCCCATGACGAGGAGGACGTCGTAGCCGAACACCGCGACGATGACGCCGAGCAGCAGCACGGCATAGAGCAGGAAGGCCACCGGGCCGCGCCGCGACTGGAAGACGCGGTCGCTGATGACGCCGGCCAGCATGCCGCCGAGGATGCCGGCGCAGCACAGGAAGAGGCCCCAGTGGCCGAAGATGAAGTCGCTGGTCTGGCCGATCGAGGCCACGTAGTTCGGGTAGTACTGCATGATGGCCTGGCGCAGGAAGCCGCTGCAGAACTCGATGATGGCGATGGTCAGGATGACTTTGTTGGTGAAGAGGCGGCGGAAGACCTCGAGGATGCCGAGGCGCTCGCCGTCCTCCTGGAGGCGCGCGTCGCCGGCGTCGAAGTCGACGAGGCCCGCGTCGGCCGGCGTGTCGCGCACCCAGATGTAGTCGAGCACGGTGAACACGACGAGGATGCCGGCCGGGATGAAGAACACCCACTCGAGCGGCAGGCTCTCGATGATGATCTTGCTGCCGTCGTAGGCGAAGTAGATGCCGAGCGAGATGAGGATGCCGAAGATGGCGCCGAAGACGCCGCGCTCGCGCACGTGGAACCAGCGCGAGTTGGTCTTCACGATGGAGACCGCGCCGAAGCTCTGGAAGTACATGTTGATGGGATAGAGCAGCGCGAACGGTACGAGCGGCGGGATGCCGCTGATGGTGACGATGCCCATGGCGACGTTGGCGAGCGCCGCGCCGAGGCCGGCGATCATGATGGTCTTCCGGCCGCCGAGCTTGTCGGTGAGCGGTCCGTTCAGGAGGAACGAGACGCCGTAGACGATGGTGCCGAGACCGAAGATGAGGCTGAAGTCCTGGACGTCCATGCGGCCGCCGAAGCCCTCGCGCGCCTTCTCCAGGTTGTAGCGCCCCATATAGAGGAAGGAGTAGGTGAGGCCGAGCGGCAGCCAGTTCTTGAGGCGCCGCGCCAGGAACGCCCGCGAGTGGCCGACGTCGATGCGCGGCAGCCGCGCCACCACGATGAGGATGACCGCGAGCAGGATGCCGAGCGGCACGAGCTCGGGCAGCAGGTGCTCGAGCGTGCTCGGCTTCTTGGCCGCCGACTCGGCGCCCAGCATGAGGAGCGGGCTCATCGGGCCCCCTCGACGGGGATGAGGCCGGTGAAGTCGGCGGCGCGCACGACGCCGTCACCGAGGTCCGGATTGTCGGGCGCGTAGGCCGTGTCGAGGTGGACCACCGTGGCGTCGGGGAAGTGCTCCTTGAAGAGGTTGCAGAGCCCCGGCTCGTTGTCGAAGGCGCCGACCACGCAGCCGACCTTCCGGAGGTGCGCGATGACGCCGCGCTTGAAGGCGTGGTCGTCGTCCTCGAAGCGCGGCTTCAGGATGGTGCGCGTCGTGACCGTGCCGATGGGGAAGCCGTCGCGCTGGAGCGCGCCGATGGTGCCCTGCAGCATGTTGGGCGCGTCGCGGCCGGTGAGGTAGGTCGGCACGCCGCCGGCGTCGTGGACGGCGCGCACCAGCTCGACCGCGCCGGCCAGCGGCAGGTCGTAGTAGCAGTAGGCGCTCGTGAAGAAGCGGTCCTTCCAGAAGGCCGTGACCTCGTCGGCCAGGCCGGCCTCGTCGAAGCCGATGGCGCGCAGGCTGTCGCTCACGCGGTAGGCGAGGTCCTTCAGCGCCACGGTCCGGAGGCGCGCGATGAGCGCCGGGTAGCGCTGCGCGTGCGTGTGCGCGAACTCCTGCAGGATGCGCAGCGTGCGGTGGCTGTTGTCGTAGAGCGTGCCGTCGAGGTCGAACACGACGAGCGGCTCGTCACCGGCGGCACGTGCGTCGCGGATGGCGTCGAAGAGTCTGGAGCCGGTCATGGAGCGCCTCGGGGCTGGGGCCGGGAACGGCGGCCGGTGGGCGGCGAGACTCGCACCTGCCGCCCTCCCCGGTCAACCGACCTCCTGCGCGCTCGCTGCGGCGCGGGACGATGGCGGTCCCGCGCGCGCGCCCGGGTCAGGTGAGCTGCTTCTTCCGGCGCTCGATGGTCTCGCTGTACGACGCGTTCTCGACGAGATCGGCGAGGCGCGCGGTGTACTTCTCGGCGAGATCGGCGCGGTTCCGCTTCCGCGCGTCGTCGATCCACGAGTAGACCTTGAGGACCGCCAGCTCGGCGTTCACGAAGTGCTCGACGGCGCGCAGCACGACGCTCACCGACGAGGCCGACACCGACATCGAGGTGTCCTCGAAGAGGAACGATCGCCCGTTGGAGTTCTCGACCGCGAGGCGCACCGTGCCCGGCACGTCGCTGCGCGCGCCGTCCTTCTTGGCGCCGCGGAAGTCGCCCGACACGCCGAAGTCGACGAAGTGGATGTGGCCGATGGACGGATAGTCCTCGACCAGCGCCGCCTGGATGCCCTTGAAGAGGGCGTCGACCAGGCCCACGCCCTCGCCCTCGATGCCGCGCGGCGGGTTGCCGTTCTGCGCGAGCTGCGTGGCGATGCGGGCCTTGCCCGTGTCGAGGTCCTCGGTCAGCTGGTAGCGGGCGACCCGGAGCTCGACATAGCCCTCGCCCAGCACCTCACGCGTAAGCCGCTGCAACTCGTCCTGTGTCCGCATCGCTCGCCTCCTCGCCTTCAAGGGCCAAGGCACCGTGCCGCCGGGGCCGGATGCCATGAGCTCGAAACCGCGCCCGTACCCCCCGGCTTCCACGGTCGAAGATAGCCGCGTCCGCAGGTCACTACGATTTTTTGGGCCCTGAATCGCCGCCCATCGGTAACGGCCCGAGCCCGAGCGCCTGGCAAAGCCGATGGAAGTCGTCGGGAATCGGCGCGCGAAAGCGCAGCTCGGCGGCGTCGGGCTCCCTCCGCGTGGGGTGGCGCAGCGCGATCTCCCAGGCGTGCAGCGCGACCCGCCCGATGAGCTGATCCGCGCGCGGATCGAAGCGCGCATCGGGCGCCGCGCGCGGACCGCCGTAGCGCCGGTCGCCGATCAGCGGGTGGCCGACGGCCGCGAGCTGGACGCGGATCTGGTGCTTGCGCCCGGTCTCGATGCGCACGACGAGGAGGGCCGCGGCCGGCGTCGACGCCAGCGGCTCGAAGCTCAGCGCCGCGCGCTTGCCGGCCTCCCCCGGCCGCGCCACGGCGGCGCCGTCGCCGACCTCGACCAGCGTGTGCTCGAGGCGGCCGCCGCGCGCGACGGCGCCGTGGACGACGGCGAGGTAGGTCTTCTCGACGTCATCGTGGAGGCGGAGCTGCTCGGAGAGGCGCGCGGCGGCCTTCGAGGTCTTGGCCAGCACCACGACGCCCGAGGTCGATCGGTCGAGGCGATGCACCAGGCCGACGTAGACGTTGCCGGGCTTCTGCCAGCGCTCCTTCAGGTAGGCGCGGGCGCGCTCGACGAGCGTGTCGTCGCCGGCCTGGGCGGCCTGCGTGAGGAGGCCCGCCGGCTTGTCGACGACCAGCAGGTGGTTGTCCTCGTAGAGCACCGTCAGCGACACGCGGCCGTGTGAGCACGCGGCGGTGCCCGGCGTCAAGGCGTTGACGGTCCGCTTGACGGAAGGGGTCGGCCTCTTCACTGTCGGTCCGTTCGGGAGGAACAGCATGGACTCCTTGTTCGGGCAGGGCACACCGCCGGAGCGTCAGCAGAGCGCCGCGGCGAAGGTCGAGCGGGCCGTCGAGGAGGCGATCGCGGCGCGCAGCGCCGGTCGTCCCGAGGAGGCCGTCGAGAAGACCGAGGCCGCGCTGAGCTGGCTCGACGCCGGCCAGGTGCGGCGCGAGCTGCGCGTGGCGGTGCCGCGCGAGCTCGGCCTCGGGCACCTCCTGCTCGGCCACGCGTCGAAGGCGCGCGAGGCGCTCTTGCTCGCGCTCGAGCAGGCGGCCCACGATCCGGTGCTGAGCGATCCGGTGCGCGCCGCGCTGGCGACGCTCGAGCTCATGGCCGGCATGCCCGAGCGCGCCAAGCAGATGCTCGAGGGCCGCGGTCGCAATCGCCGCGCGACGCTCTCGGCCATCGCGCGCATCCACCTCTATGAAGGCCAGACGGCCGCGGCCGAGGCCGCGCTGCAGGAGGCCGATCAGGCGCCGGGCGGCACCACCGCGAGCGGCATCCTGCACCCGCCGGCGACGGTCTTGCGCTGCTTCGCGTCCATCTGGGGCCGCCGCCCCGACCAGGCGCGCATGCTCTATGACGGCGTCGCCTCGCGCGACAACCCCATGTGGGAGCTCGTGCGCATCGCGCTCCTGCGCGCGCTGTGGGCGCAGTCGGGCGACGGGCGCTGGCTCCAGCTGGCCATCGGCCAGGCCGAGCAGCTGCGCTTCGCCGAGCACCCGCCCGCGGCGCCGGGCTTCATGCCGGCCGTCCTGGCGCAGCACGCCGCCTGCCTCGCGCTGGTGGGCGAGCTGGCGCTGGCGGTCGAGGCGGCCGATCAGGCCATGACCGCGCTCGGCGTGCCGGGCGCGCTGTCCTTGCCCGAGTGGCCGCGCCAGGCGGTGCTGGCCGACTGCGCGCTGGTCTTCCGCGACGCCAACGACCGCGAGCGCTGGGGCAAGGTGCTGGCGCAGTGGGACGCGCTGGCCTGGGCCGAGTGGGCCGAGCGCATGGCGCTGGTGTCGGGCGCGCGCGCCTTCCACGCCACCGCGGCCGACGAGGAGAAGCCGGTCCAGGGCGACGGCGGCAGCCTCGAGTCGCTGGCGCTCCGCCTGCTCGAGGACCCGCGGAACCCGCGCCTCGCGGCGCTGCGCTCGGTGGGCGCGGCGGCCTCGGCGCTCGGCGTCGAGTGGACCGACGCGGCCGGCGAGGTGCTCGGGCGCATCGGCGCGCGCGCCACCGACGTCACCGCGGTCGAGACGGTGAAGCTCGGCGACGGCTCGGTGCTGTCCTTCTACAAGGCGCAGCGCGACGCCGTGCGCGCGCTCGATCGCTCGGCGCTCGACGCGCTGGCCCGCGTGGTGTCGCTGCGCGAGGAGGAGACGCGGAAGCTCGGCCAGCTCCACGACCTCATGACCACGGCCGAGGCGGCGCGCCGCGTGGCCGAGGAGCGCCTCGAGCAGGTGCGCCGGCCGGGCACCGACAAGGGCCACGGCGGTCGCTTCCCGACCGTGGTCGGGCGCAGCGATCGGCTGCGGCTCGTGCTCGATCGGCTGGCCACGCTGGCCACGACGACGCTCCCGGTGCTGCTCGAGGGCGCGCCCGGATCGGGCCGGCGCCACCTGGCGCAGGCCCTCTACCTGTGCGGCTCGGACGACCCCACCGGCTCGTCGCGGGCGCCCATGCTCGACGTCGCGCTGGTGCCGTGGGGCGATCAGATCGCGGCGCTCGAGCGCCTCTCGGCCAAGACCGACATGGCCATCGTAGCCAACGCCGGCGAGCTCGGGCCCGAGGCGGCGACGTGGCTCGCCGAGCGCCTGGCGAGCCCGGGCACCACGCGCTGGGTGGCGACGCTCTCCGATCGCGCGACGGGCGCCGTGGCCGATGCGCTGCGCCTCGCCTTCACGGCCGGCCACGTACGCGTGCCGGGCCTCGACGAGCGGCTCGAGGACCTGCCGATCCTCATCGATCAGTTCCTGCGCGAGGCCGGTCGTCGCCCCGACGATCTGTCGACGGCGGCGCGCGCGGTGCTGGCGCGGCGGCCCTGGTCGGGCCACGTCCACGAGGTGCGGAGCGTCATCCGCGGCGCGGTCGTCAGGGCGGCGGGCGGCGCCATCCAGCCCGAGCACGTCGAGCGCCATCAGGCCTCGGGCGCGGTCGCGACCGGCGAGGACCCGCTGCTGCTCGGCTGGAGCGAGGCGCTGCGCGCCTTCCAGAAGGACCTCCTGGTGCGCGCGCTGGAGGCCACCGCCGGCCATCGCGGGCGCGCCGCCGACATGCTCGGGCTCGGCCGCGACAAGCTGGTGAGGCTCGCCAAGGAGCACGACCTCGACGCCGTCGGCGACGACGACGCGTGATCCTCCGAGCCGATCGCCGCGAAGCGATCGGCGGAGGATTTTCCTTGCAGGGCGCGCGGAGGCAATGCTACCAACCGCGCCCGTTGTGACACCCATCGGGGTCATAGCTCAGTTGGTAGAGCGCTAGAATCGCACTCTAGAGGTCTGGGGTTCGACTCCCCATGGCTCCACCACTCCGAGTGTCACAACCGCAGAAGGGCGGGTGATCGAAAGGTCACCCGCCCTTCGCTCTTTCGGCCCACGGCGAGACGCTCGCCGGCCGCTCCGGCGCCGTTGCTTGGAGACCGCCCTCCGCATGCGCTAGATTGCCGTGTAGGCCTTCGGAGCCGACGGGCCAGCCTGCCGTCGGCGCGTCGCGGAGGCTGCCCGGAGGTCCCGCATGGCAAACCTGGACGACGCGATCGCCTTGGCGGTGCGCGCGCACGTCGGCGCCCGCGACAAGGGCGGCGAGCCCTACATCCTGCATCCGCTGCGCGTCATGCTGGCGATGCAGACCGACGACGATCGCATGGCGGCCGTCCTCCACGACGTCGTCGAGGACTCGGCGGTGACGCTCGCCGACCTGCGCGCCGCCGGCTTCCCCGAGCCGGTCGTGGCGGCGATCGACAGCCTCACGCGGCGACCCGCCGAGACCTACGAGGACTTCATCCAGCGCGTGGCGCAGAACCCGATGGCCGTGCGCGTGAAGATCGAGGACCTCGCCGACAACCTCGACGTCTCGCGGCTGAGCGAGATCGGCCCGAAGGATCGCGCGCGCATCGAGCGCTATCGCCGCGCCATGGAGCGCCTCGAGCGCGTCGCCCACGACTGCGCGGTGGCGTCGCTCACGCGCCCCACCGCCTGGGCGCGGAGCCTCGCCACGGCGCGCGCCGTGAACGCCGAGGCCGAAGCCGCCGAGCCCGCGGCGCTCACCGACCTCAGGAGCTGACGCCGCCTCCCCGCGCCCCCCGCCCGGCCCTCCACCGAGGGCCGCGCGCGGGGCGCCTCAGAAGGATCATGCCGCCGCCGAGGTGGAAGCCCCACACGCGCCCGGCCTGGAACGAAGGCCCGAACGGCGTGTCGAGGTTGAAGAGGATGCGCGCCTCGATGTGCCCGTCGGCGCCGAAGGCATAGCGCAGCTCGGGCGCCAGCGAGGTCTGGGCGTTGTCGCCGGTGTTGGTCGGGATGTAGACGAGCCCGAGCGCCATGCCGACCCACACCCGCGGCACCACGCGCCAGGCCACGCGGCCCGTCGCCTGCAGGACGAAGTCGTCGTCCTTGTCGGCCTTGGTGACGGGGATGACGTAGGCCAGCGTCGCCTCGGCCTCGAACAGGAACGGGTCGACCCAGCGCGCCACGTGCAGCGGGAAGACCAGCGAGAACTCGCTGGCGAACCACAGCCACGAGTCGACGGTGCCGCGCAGCGCGCGCCCGCCGTTGGCGGCGGCGGTGGCGATGGGCAGGTCGGCGTCGGCCGACGGCAGCGACGTCACCGGCAGCGTGAAGCCGGGCGCCACCACGATGCCCTCGCCCCAGCGCAGCGGGAACGAGAGGCAGGGGTTGCCCGGCGTGAAGGTGCACGCCCGAGAGGCCGGCCAGCGGGCTCGCGGCGCGCGCGACGGTGAGGCCCCACTCGAGCTGGAAGCCGATGTCGGGCGTGATGGCGGTGGCGAGCTCGAACAGCGGCGACACCAGGAGCACGTTGCCGAGCGAGCGCGTCGCCGACGCGCCGATGCCGAGCTCGGCCCGCACCTCGAGGGCGTGCGCCACCGGCGCGCCCGCGGAGAGGCACAACACGACGAGCGAGGAGACGGCGAGCCGCATGCGCTGCGACGGTACGGCACAACCTCGGTCAAGTCACCACGCGCGCGTCGCGTCATGCCATGCCTGACGCGGACCCGCCATGTCGACCCCGCTCGCCCGCCTCGTGACCGATCGCCTCCTGACCGCCCGACCGCCGGCCCGACCGCCATCCGCGCGGTCTTCATGGACTGCGACGGCGTCATCTTCGACACCAACAAGATGAAGTGCGACGCGTATCGCTACGCGCTCGCCGACGCGCCGTCGGCGGTCGTCGACGATCTCGTGCGCTACCACCAGAAGACCGGCGGCGTGTCGCGCTACCTGAAGATCGATCGCTTCTATCGCCACATGCACCGTGTGCCGATGCCCGACGAGGCCATCGCCATGGCGCTCCAGCGCTACAGCGCCTTCTGCGAGGACGGCTACTCGCACATGCGCCCGCGCCCCGAGAGCCTGGCCTTCGCCGAGCGCTTCGGCGCGGCGCGCGTCGAGGTCGTGTCGGGCTCGGACGAGGCCGAGCTGCGCCGCGTCTTCGCCGACCAGGGCATCTCCCAGCGCTTCGCCGCCATCCACGGCTCGCCCGTCGCCAAGGCCGAGCACATGGCGCGCGTCCTCGGCGAGCGCCAGGTGCGCGCCGCCGACGCGCTGTTCGTCGGCGATGGCGGCGGCGACTGGGAGGCGGCGCGCACGCTGAGCCTGCCGTTCGTCTTCCTGCAGGAGATGAGCGAGTGGCGCGACGGCGCGGCCACCATCGCCCGCGCCATCGACGAAGGCGCGACCGCGGCCATCGCGCGCGACTGGGCCGAGCTGCTGCGGGCGGCCGCGTAGGGCGCCGTCTGGGTTCTTGCAACCGCATTGCGACAGCAAAGTGCGCTCGCAGGGCAGAAACTCCGATCGTTCCCACTTCCCTCGTGAGTCGCCGCACGTAGAATGCGCCGCCGACCTCCCCCACGCGGATTGGAGCCTTCATGCGCACGCACCCTGCCCTCGTCATCGCCGCCTCGCTCCTCGTCGCCGCCGAGATCGCCTGCGACACTGTGGCCGGCGGCAAGAACGACGTCCTGGCCTTCGAGTTCGACGCCGACACCGCCCTCTTCCCGAGCGCCTTCTCGACGCCCCTCGCCCAGGGCACGCGCGTCGGCGTCCACGTGTGGAAGTCGGAGAGCGACAAGACCGCGGTCTCGGTCGTGAACGCCGAGAGCGGCAACCCCTCGGTCGCCAACATCACCTCGACCGCGGGGAACCTCATCACCATCGAGGCGCTCTCGGTCGGCACCGCCGAGATCACCGTCACCACCGCCGACGGCGACGACGCCTTCGACGTGACGGTAGCCGCGCTCGGCAAGGTCGACCTCGAGTACCCGGGCGCCATCGTCTCCGACAGCCCGAAATCGGCCGGCGTCGTCGGCGGTACGGCGCGCTTCCTCATGAGCCTGAAGGACGCCGACAACAAGGTCCTCATCGGCTACGGCGACGTGCCGGTGGCCATCAGCCCGACCGGCGCCGCGACGCTCGGCACCTCCGATGACGTCGGCTTCCTCGGCATCCGCTTCGAGACGCCGGGCACGCTCGAGATCACCGGCCAGGGCGACGACAAGCTCACCATGACGGTCGTCGCGGCCGCCGATCTGACGGCGCTCACCTGGAAGGGCTTCGCCGAGGTCCCCACCCTGCCCGTCGGCGGCCAGACCGTCGGCATCCTGCGCGGCGCGACCGCGGGCGGCGACAAGGTGGTGGGCGTGGCGTCGCTCGCCACCGTCACGACCGGCGACGACGCGGTCTGCAGCATCACCGCCAACCCGCGCCTCGGCGAGGGCGTCTTCACGCTGAGCGCCAAGAAGGCCGGCGAGTGCCAGGTCACCGCATCGCTCGGCGCGCTGGCCGGGCGCGCCACCATCACCGTCCAGTGAGCGCCAACGCCGAGGGCGACGGGCGCCTGACCCACGTCGACGCCGAGGGCCGCGCGGCCATGGTCGACGTCTCCGACAAGGCGGTGACGCAGCGCGAGGCGGTGGCGCGCGCGGTCGTGACGATGGCGCCGGCCACCATCGCGGCGCTGCGCGGCGCCACCCTGAAGAAGGGCGACGCGCTGGCGGTGGCGCGGCTGGCCGGGATCATGGGGGCCAAGAAGACGGCCGACCTCATCCCGCTGTGCCACCCGCTGCCGCTCACGCACGTCGCCGTCGACCTCGAGCTGGGCGAGGACCGCGTCACCATCACCGCCACCGCGCGCGTCGACGGCAAGACCGGCGTCGAGATGGAGGCGCTGACGGCCGCCTCGGTGGCGGCGCTGACGCTCTACGACATGGCCAAGGCCATCGACCGCGGCATGACCATCGCCGTGGCGCTGGTCGAGAAGCACGGCGGTCGCTCGGGGTCGTGGACCGCGGGAGCCTAGCTTGCGGCCGAGCCCCGCGGTCCTCGAGAAGCTCGCGCGCACGCTCGACGCGCTGCTGGCCGGCACGACCGTGGACAAGCTGTGGCGCCCCGGGGCCTGGCAGCTGCTCTTCGATCTGAGGGCGCTCGGCAAGTCGCGGCTCCTGGTCGAGGCCGACGCGCGCCACCCGCGCGCGGTGGTCACGGCGCGCTGGCCCGAGACCCCGGCCGCGCCCGACCGCGAGACGCTGGTCCTGCGGAAGCTGCTCGAGGGCATCCGCATCCGCGCCGTCCGCGCCGAGGACGAGCGGCGCCTGGTCTTCGCCTTCCAGCCGCGCCACGACGCCGAGCTGCGCCTGGTGGTCCAGCTGGCCGGGCGCTACCCCAACGCCGCCGTCTTCGATCAGACCGGCGCCGAGCTGGTGCGCCTCATCGCCGATCGCCCGGCCGTCGACGACGACTCGCCGCCGCTGCCGAAGGGCGGCGCCGACGCCGATCCGCACCCCGAGCTCGAGGGCCGGGCCTGGCTCGACGCCTACGCCGAGGCCACCTGGCAGGACGCCGACCAGCGCGCCCTCGACGCCGAGCGCGCGACGCTCGTGCGCATGGCGCGCGGCGCGCTGGAGAAGGTGCGCGCGCTCGTGCGAAAGCACCTTGACGATCTCACGCGCGCGGCCGAGGCCGAGGCGCTGCGCCACCGCGGCGACCTCCTGAAGACGGTGCTCGGGCGCATCCCGAAGGGCGCCGAGTCGATCGAGGTCAGCGACTGGGCCGACCCCGAGCAGCGCCCGGTCACGCTCGCGCTCGACCCGCAGCTCAGTCCGGTCGAGAACCTCGAGCGCCTGTTCGCGCGCTACCGCAAGCTCGTCCGCACCGCCGCCGAGGCCGAGCAGCGCCTCGAGGCCGCCTGGGCGCGCGAGGAGCTGCTGGCCGCGCTGCTGGCCGAGCTCGAGGTCGCCACGGACCTCGCGCCGTTCCCGGCGCGCCTGACCGAGCTCGGCATCCGCCGCTCGTCGCAGGCCGTGCGCGCCGAGGCCGGCGACGCCATCGAGCGCCTGCCGTATCGGCCTTTCGCGGCCGCCGACGGCACCGCCATCCTGGTCGGCCGGAGCGCCAAGGACAACGACGCGCTGACCTTCCGCGTCGCGTCCGGCAAGGACATCTTCCTCCACGCGCGCGACGTCTCCGGCTCGCACGTGATCCTCAAGGGCAGCGGTCGCCCGCCATCGCACGAGGCGCTGCTCGACGCCGCGACGCTGGCGGCCTGGCACAGCTCGGCCCGCGGCGAGGCGGTCATCGACGTGCTCTGGACCGAGAAGAAGCACGTGCGCCGCGTGCCCGGCGCCGCACCCGGCCGCGTCACCACGGCCGAAGCGAGGAACCTCGCGATCCGCGTCGACCCGGCGCGGCTCGAGCGCCTCTACGCCGGCGTGCCGCCGCCGTGACGCCGCGCGGCTGACGCCTTGTCCTTGACATGTGGGCCCGGCTGGGTGGACTTCGCGACCGCATGAACACCCTCTTCCGCCCCATGTCGCGCCTCGACTGGCAGCTCATCCGCCCGGCCCGTCCCGGCAAGAAGCACGCGCGCATCCTCGACGAGGTCGAGCCGGCCATCGAGGCCAAGGTCCACGAGGCGACGCAGCGCGTGCTCGAGGCGCGCGAGGTGGCCGAGCTGTGCGACCTCGAGGACCGCCAGGACAACGCCACCATCGCCTCCTGCGAGGCCGCCCACGCGCCGCGCGTCGGCGACGATCCCGACTGGGAGACGCGCGTCGTCGACGAGTACGCCGACGCCGACACCGAGATGGAGCTCGAGGAGTACCTCGAGATGCGCCGCCGCGAGTTCGACTGCGACCGCTGCCCGCACGCCTCGCCGTGGTCGCTCCACCCGCAGGACCCGTGCGAGATCTCGGTCGGCGTGCTCGACGCGGCGCTCCACGACGACGACCTCCGCGCCCGCCTGCGCCGCGCCATGGGCCCCGACGACATGACCGCGCTGGCCACCGACCTCGAGACGGCGCAGTCGAAGAACGAGCTCGAGGCGCTGCCGGAGGTCGACGTCGCCGCCGCGCTGCAAGGCGCCACGCGCTTCCTGCGCTTCTGGGCGCGCCTCGGCTTCGGCGTCCGCCCCGAGCTCGTCTCCGAGCTCGAGCCCATCCAGACGCCCGACGGCCCCATCGGCCCCGACACCGACGTGCCGGTGACGCTGCACTGAGCGGAGCCGGGTCGCCG
Organism: Myxococcota bacterium; assembly: GCA_046351155.1. Classification (GTDB taxonomy): domain Bacteria; phylum Myxococcota_A; class UBA9042; order PHBI01; family PHBI01; genus JAXLYZ01. The sequence continues at coordinate 6,847 of JAXLYZ010000084.1, read as the reverse complement.
TCGGTCTCTGGACGGAGCCGCGCATCGTGGCGGAGGAAGAGACCGACCGGGGCGACCCGTGCGGAGCGAAGCCATCCCGACTGAGCGGAGCCGGGTCGCCGTCGGTCGATACTCTGGACGGAGCCGCGCATCGTGGCGGAGGAGGACCGACCAGGGCTGACCCGTGCGGAACGAAGCCGGCCCGACTGAGCCCAGGCCGGGTCGCCGTCAGTGCCTGGGCCGGAGCCGCGCATCGTAGCGGAGGAAGGACCGACCAGGGCGACCCGTGCGGAGCTGGCTCCATCCAGCAGGCGGAGCCGGGTCGCCGTCGATGCTCTGGACGGAGCCGCGCATCGTGGCGGAGGAAGAGACCGACCAGGGCGACCCGTGCGGAGCGAAGCCATCCCGACTGAGCGGAGCCGGGTCGCCGTCGGCTCTGGACGGAGCCGCGCATCGTGGCGGAGGAAGAGACCGACCGGGGCGACCCGTGCGGAGCGAAGCATCCCGACCGAGCGGAGCCGCCGTCGGTCTCCCGGACGCACGACGGACAGCCCCGTCGATCAGCGCGCGGCGCGCTGGAGGATCTCGACCAGGCGCTTGCCCTCGTCGCTCGTCTTGGCCACGAAGTCGGCGGTGACCGCGCCGAGCTTGGCGACGAAGGCCGCGCGCTCCTCGGCCGTCAGCGTCCGGAGCTGCTTGCCGAGCGCCTTGTACTGCTCGGGCATGAGCTTGTCGTTGAAGACGCGCACCAGCTTGAGCCCCGACTCCTCGAGCTTCGGGTCGGCGACCGTGGCCTTGCTCGGCGCGCGCGGATCCGGCCGCGCCATGACCGCCTGCAGCTCGGGCGCGAGCTTGTCGAACCACGGCTTGCACCACACCACCAGCGCGCCCTGGTAGATGTGGGACGACAGCGTGACGTAGCCGATGTGGTCCGACCACGTCGCGAGCCGCGCGAAGAGGAGCGTGTTGTCGTAGCCCTGCACCACGTCGTGCTCCAGGCTGTCGGGCACGTCGGCCACCTGGAGCTCCTTCGGCGTGGCCCCGAGCGCGGTCCACATGGCCTTGTGGAGCGCCGACGGCTGCGAGCGCATGGTCACGCCCACCAGGTCATCGGGCTTCACGATGAAGCCCTTCTTCGAGGCGAAGTGGCGGAAGCCGTTCTCGCCGCGCATGACGTACACGAAGCCGTGCGCCGCCAGCAGCTCGGCCACGAGCGGCGTCGCGGCGGCGAGCCCGCGGTCGGCCGCGGCGTAGTCGGCGAAGAGGAACGGCAGCTCGAGCGCGTCGAGCTCGGGCACGGCGGCGGCCAGCGCGCCGACCGAGACGGCGATGCCGTCGGTCTTGCCGCTCTGGCACTGGCGCACCAGCGCGGCCTCCGACTTCTGCTCCCACTGCACCTTCACGGCGACCTGGCCGTGGGTGACCTTCTTCGTTCGCGTGGCGACGTTGGTCAGGAGCTCGCCCCAGGGCGAGGCCTTCGGCGCCACCGTCTTCAGCCGCAGCACGACCGCGCCCGCATCCGGCGAGGGCGCCGGGGGCTCGGGCTCGACGGCGCGCGCCGGTCCGGTGAGCGCGAGGCCCGCCAGCGCGAGGCCCGCGAGCACCACGACTGATGCGCGGCCTGCGCGCGACGCGCGAGGCGGGAGCGGCCGAGCCGAGCTTGGCGAGGGTGATGTCATGCGCCGGCGAAACGCCACGCCCGAGCGTTCATTCCGAGTCGACCATCGAGTCGATGTTCTCGAGGTAGTGCTTGGCCTTCTTCTGCTCGGCCGCGTTCTCGGGAGCGATCTCGGGGGCGGTGGTCAGGTCGAAGGCGACGACCTCGTCGAGCAGGCGCTTGAAGAGCGCGCGGTCGTTGGCCTTGGTGGCGTTCATCTCGGCGAAGATGACCTTGGTCGCGAGGTAGGTCGGCGCCTTGGTGGTCGAGATCTCGAAGTGCTTGCGCGACAGATCGAGGTCGCCCGAGGGGAACGGGATCTTCGTGTAGAAGCCGCCGAGGTAGCGGTCCGACGCGTAGTACCAGTAGTCGGGCTGCAGGCGCTGGATGAGGTCCATCATCGCCTTGATGCGATCGGTCTGGTTCAGCACCTCGACGATCGACGTCATGAGCGCGTAGCGCGAGAGCGCCGCGGCATACCAGTACATGCCGGGCACGGCGTCCTTGTCGAGCTGCTCGAGCGCGGTCGAGAACGGCTGGCGCGCGCAGAACTTGCTGCGGAAGCCCGGGTACTTCTGGCCCAGCGCCATCTCGGCCTGGTTGGCGGCGGCCTTGTAGTTGGCGGCCATCTCCTTGCCGGCGGCGTCGTTGTTGTCGACGTTCTTCTTGAACCAGAGCACGTCGTCGGCCAGGTAGTAGTGGGCCCGCGCGACCTTCAGCCGCAGGTCGTGGCGCGACGGATCGATGGCCAGCGCCTTCTCCCAGTTGTCGACCGCGGCGCGCGCCTGCGCCTCGTCACCGCGCTGCGCCCAGGCATCCTCGGCCGCCTTCTCCGTCGCGGCGATGTCGCCCTGCGCGGTCGGGGCCGGGTTGATGTCCCCGCAGATGCCGGACTGACGGCTGGTGCCGCAGGCGCCGGAGCCGAGGGACAGAGCGACGAGCACAAACGAGACGGGCACAGCATGCCGCATGGGGTCCTCCAGGTCGCGGGGCAAGCCGCGACGGTGAACGCGCTATCATCGGCCCGGCAGCCTGTCAATGCAGCCTGTCCGGGCTCTCGCCCACGAGGCGCGCCGTGTCACGCCACGCCTCCTGACACAACCGCGCGGCCCCCGGAGACGCGCTCCGCGCCTGGTCGCGGCGCCCATGGTCGTGCCAGCTGTGCCACGCCGGCGTGCCACGGCACCGCCCCGACCGACCTCGCAGCGGCCTCCGAGGCCGCGCGACCGCTGGCATGCCGGCTGCTCTGCCGTCCCCGGCCCACAGCCCGGAGAACCGATGCACCCGACCACGCTCGCCGCCCGTGCCTGCCTCCTCGACCACCCCGACCCCGACCTCCGCGCGCGCACGCTCATGAGCCGGCACGAGGCGCGTCGCCTGGCGTTCCTCGATGCGGGCGAGCTCGTCGCGACCGGCCTCGTGACGGCGCCCGAGGCGGCGCGCATCCGCGCGGCCTTCGCGCTCGGCGGCGCCGCCATCGCCCCGCCCGAGGGCACCCCGCTCAGCGGCTCGGCCGACGCGGCTCACGCGGTTCCCGAGCTGCTGTTCGCGCCGGTCGAGGAGGTCTGGCTCATCGCCGTCGATGCCCACCGCCGGCCGCTACTCCGCACGCGCGTCGCCAAGGGCCAGGCCAACGGCTGCGAGGTCGGCGCGGCCGACGTGCTCGGCCCGGTGCTGCGCGTGCACGCGCGCGGCCTCTACATCCTCCACAACCACCCGAGCGGCGACCCGACGCCGAGCATCTCGGACTACCTCTTCTCGGAGCGCATGCGGGACTCGGCGCGCCTCTTCGGCGTCGAGCTCCACGATCACCTGGTCATCGCCGGCGGCGCCTGGGTGTCGTGCCTGGCGCGCGGCACGCGCCGCGCCGGACGGCTCAGGCTGCCGCGCTCAATGCGCGATGCGGATGGGGATGGTGACGCCGCGCTCGGGACCCGAGAACGACGGCACCGCGACGCGCGCCAGCGCAGCCTTCACGCAGGCCTGGAACGACGGGCTGCCGCGCACCTCGGAGCCGACCGAGATGCGGCCGAGCCGCCCCGACGTCACCGCGAAGGCGACGTCGGTGCCGGTGAATGACGGGTTGGCCGCGGCATGCGTGCGCGCGCAGGCATAGACGCCGCCCTTGGCGCTGTCGACGATGCGCGACAGCGTGCTCGGGTCGAGCGAGACGGTCTCGGCGACCTCGCCGTTCTCGCCGAACTCGAGGCGCGTGACGCCGCCGGCCTCGGGCGGCGCGTCGCCGACGTGCACGCCGGCCACGTCGTAGCTGATGGGCGAGTCCGGCTCGGCCAGCACCGCGAACTTCCGCTCCTTGGCCTCGGGCAGGGCCGACGACGCGACGCCGTTCTCGACGTTCACCGGCAGGGACGGCGTGGTGCGGACGCGCGCCGCGTGCGCGAGGCCGAGGCCCTCGATCGACGAGCTCTTCCAGAGCCACCACGCCACGATGGCCATCACCAGGGCGACGCCGGCCAGGCCGCCGCGGATGATGCGCTTTCGCGCGCGCTCCTTCCGCATGAAGCCGGTCTCGCGCGCGACGCGCGCCTTCTCGGCGTCCTCCTGCACCCAGCGCGCGCGGCACTTCTCGTAGTAGTTCCGGAACAGCGCGTGCTCGCCGGCGACGGTCCACTTCTCGTTGCCGAGGAGGCGCACGTTGGTGCCGAGGTCGACCTTGCGCTCGGCGATCGCCTCGAGCAGCTTGTCGGTCGGCACGGGGCCGTAGTCGCCTTGCTCGGTGCGGTAGAGCCAGCGCTCGACCTCGACGCGGCCGAGCTGTCGCGTGGTGCTCATCGGATCCCCGTGGGCGCGACGGCCGGCGCGGCGTTCGCGGGTTGCGACGTCGGCGCCTGGGCCACGACGGTGGCCAGCTCGGGCAGCGACAGCTTCCAGTGGCCGTCCTCGCGCACGGCGACGAACGTCAGCGCGTCCGGGTTCGGGCCCGGCACGCTGGTATCGATGCGCGCCAGCGACACCCTCAGGCTCGCCCGCTCGTCGCCCTCGTCGACGACCTCGACGTCCGACACGCGCAGCGTCGGGTCGAAGCCGCGGAACTGGATGGCCTCGACCGGCGCGACCTTGCGCCCGAGCGCCGTCGACATGGCGGCGGCGCGCGCGTCGACCGCGGCCCTCGTGACGGTGTCGAGCGCATCGTACAGCGTGCGGGTGCGCGAGACGGTCGGGCCGCCCGGGTCGCCGAGCCCCCTCAGCACCGGCGCGAGCTCGTCGCCCGGACCCTTGGAACCGCAACCCCCGAAGACGAGGGCGAGCACGACGCCGAACGAGACAAAGTGGCTCACAGCACGATGAAGCCCGAGCCCGCCCCGGGTGTCAATCGATGGCCGAGGTCGGTGACGCCCGACGGCCTCGCTCGGGAACATCCTCGCGCGCACACCGCCGTCGGTGGGCGAGCGGGCTTGCCGGACCCGCCTTGCGGCCGTTACAACGTGGACATGCGCTCGCCGCTCGCTCCATGCCTCGCCATCGTCTGCCTCGCCGCGTGTGGCTCGAGCCCGGACGAGGAGGCGGTCGAGGCCTCGCTCGGCACGCTCGTGCAGGCGCTCCAAGCCAAGGATCCGGCGCGCGTGTGGGCGCTCTCGGACGAGGTCTCGAAGCATGCGGTGCTCGACGTCGTGAAGACGCTCGAGGGCGCGCAGGCCAAGATCCCGCTCGTGTGGGGCACGAGCTGCGCCGCCGGCGACGCCAGCTGCAAGTCGGCCGCCGCCAAGGAGGCTCGCGACGCGCTGGGCGGCCCGCTCCTCGACGCGGCGGGCCCGGACGACGCCGGCCGCGGGCCGCGCGTCCTCGGCTACCTGGTCGACCTCGACAAGCTCGCCTTCGGCAGCCACGTCATGGACGGCCTCGGCCCGAAGGACATGACCTTCGAGCCCGGCCCCCCGCGGCGCGTCATCGTCCACACCGCCGGCGGCGACATCTTCGGCTTCGTCGACGAGGGTGGCACGTGGCGCTCGCTGCTGGTCCGCGATCTGGTCCTCGATCACCCGCTCATCCGCGAGCTCCTGGCCAACGCCAAGAAGACCGAGGGCCTGGCCGCCGAGCATCACCGCGCCTGGCAGCTCGGGCTCGATCCGACGACGCCGCAGGGCGCCTACAACGTCGCGCGCAAGCTCCAGTCGAGCGATCCGCCGGACTGGAAGGCGCTCTTCGCGCTGCTCGATCCGCTCGCCCAGACCGCGCTCGGCACCGCCATGGAGAAGGCGCGCGCGGTCCAGAAGAAGATCCAGGCGCGCACTGCCAAGGGCCAGCGCAAGGACGCCTACGACGACAGCGGCATCGCCCTCATGGTCGAGGCGACCTCCGATCGCGACCTCTATCTGCGCTGGTCGAAGACGCCGGGCTTCGTGAAGCCGCTGGCGGCGACCGACGAGCCGACGAGCCTCGAGGGCGACCTCGCCAGCGGCAAGGTCGCCGTCGTCACGACCTCGGGCAAGCGCGTGCCGATGGTCCGCGACACCGAGGGCTACTGGCGCATCGCCGACGCCCAGGGCCCCATCGAGCAGGCGCTCGTGGCGCCCGCCCAGAAGGCGCTCGAGACGCCCTGAGCGGGCACCTCTCGCGGCCGGGCCTCCGCCCGACGCGCCTCGCTCAAGCGTTCGCGGCGACCGGCCCGTCGAGCCCGAAGGCCGTGTGCAGGAGGCGCACCGCGAGCTCCGAGTAGGCGTCGTCGATGACCACCGAGATCTTGATCTCCGAGGTCGAGATCATCTGGATGTTCACGCCCGCGTTCGACAGCGTCTTGAACATCTTGGCCGCGACGCCCGAGTGCGAGCGCATGCCGACGCCGACCACCGACACCTTGGTGATGTTCTTGTCGACCTTGACCTCGGTCGCGCCGAGGTCGCCCGCGACCTTCTGCATGAGGCGCACGGCGTCGCTCGCGTTGGCCTTCGGCACGGTGAAGGTGAGGTCGGTCCTCGTCCGATCCTGCGAGGCGTTCTGGATGATCATGTCGACCACGATCTCCTCGGCCGACAGGGTCTCGAACACCTTCGCCGCGACGCCCGGCTGGTCCTGCACGCCGATCACCGAGATGCGCGCGTCATTCCGATCGTAGGTCACGGCGCGTACGACCACCTGCTCCATCGTCGAATCCTCCGGCACGACCCAGCTACCTTCGCTCTCGTCGAAGCTCGAGCGCACGTGGATCGGCACCCGATATTTCATCCCGAATTCGACCGACCGCGTCTGCAG
>JAXLYZ010000083.1:0-33314 GCA_046351155.1 Myxococcota bacterium | reverse complement strand
CCGAAGCTCGGCTCGACCAAGGACCGGTCGATGGCGCTGAAGCCGTGTCCGAAGGTCACGGCGAAGATGCGCTTGTCGACCTTCAGGAGGAGGACCGCCGAGCAGGTCTGGTTCTCGAGCCCCAGCTTCTTCACGTCGAAGACCGGCGCGAGAAACTTTGTCCACCCCGGCGTCTTCGGCTTGTTCGCCTGGACCCAGGTCTCGCATTCAAACGCCACCTTCTTCGCTGGCGCGACCCGGACATACGGGGTCGCACCCTCGCGGTGGTGCTGCGGAATGACATGGTCGAACGAGGTCACGGTGTCACGGAGGAGATAGATCGTCAGGTTCATGGGTCACCTTGGGTGATGGCTTCCGCCACCAGGGATTGAAGGACATCGACATCAGCAAACAAAGGCGTGCCCCCACCATCCAGCCCCTTGTCGGTGAGGCGGGAGAGCAGGGCACGATCCGACTCGGGGTCGCTGAGCGCGACCGCGAGCTCGGTTTCGGTGAGCTTGCGCTCGATGAGGGCCTCGACGAGGAGGCGCGCGCCGGACAGCAACTTGGCTGCGACACGCTTCATCTCTGCGGCTTCCTTCAGCAGTTCATCGAATGGTCGGAGTGCTTCAGAAGCGGCATCCGCCGGCATAGGGATCAGAATCTCGCCAATGTCGTCGGAATAGATGTGAGCGCTAATGCCGCGGACGCATGCCTGGATTTGTCGATAACCGAATGGGCTCCGCAGCATTGTCCAAAGCCATGCGGCCGAGACTCGTTTACGATCTGGGCGAATGACCAAGACCTCGGTCGACGGAATCACCGTCTCTCCTTCCGCTACATGCACGTAGGACACTTGACGCCCGATGAAGCCGGGATCATGGGCCGCCGCCGCAAGCGCCAAGTCGTGATTCCTGAACGCGCGGCTGTCGTTTGATGGGCGTCGGACTCGCCGAAAGACACCTTTGAAGAAGGTCGGTGCCAGATTGGCAACCGTCGCCTGAGCGACCGAGCCCTTGCCATCATCTTCCGCGAGAGTTGCGCCCGGGAAGATGACATCGCAAATCTGGTCCAGAGCCAGGACGTTCTTGCCGACCAGAACACGAGTCACTGAAGGTGGATAGTAGCCTGCGTCGATTCGATCGCGAAGCCGTGTGGACGGAACGCGAGCGTGCCGCGTGCCTTCCTGGAGAAGGTCAACGAAACGGCGACGAAAGGATATCCACCCGCCACGACACGCTGGACGAAACCAATGAACCGTGGGCTTGGCGGACCTTCGAACCGATGTACCGCTGCGCGTCGAAATGCGGTGTCGGGATCTGGAGCTGCCGAAACACGTTTGGCATGACGTCAGCGGCCGCCGCTCGAGTGCCGTTCAGAATTCGTGCGGCCGAACTTGCAGTTTAGGAAGACGGCGACGAAGTGCGAATCGAACTGTCCCTTGAATCTCGCGCGAACCACCGTGTTGGTGAAGCTGAAAGTCTCTTTGACCGTGGTCGGTGATCGCGGAGTCGCCGAGGTTCGCGCCACTCATGGTGTAGACGAGGTCACCCCCGACCGCTGCAACGTTCGATGTTGCCTGCACACGAAGCCCATCTACTGCGCACCTGTCCCAGTTCACCGGCCGAATGTCCGTGCCCCGAATTAGGCCGCAACCGCGCGAGAGGAGTAGAGAACTCAGTTTGGGCGTAGCGCCGCAGTTGCACTCGCTGTTGCCCTCCAGGGAGAGTAGAGACACGCCGGAGCTCAGCAGTTTCTCTTCGTTCGCGCAGGAATCGCGGCGCGCAGAAGCTTGAGTCCAGGCGCTCGCGCAGTCGGGCGCCTTCACCCACGAGAAGTCCATCAATTTCACAAGCTGATACGCGCCCACGATGGGCATCGAGGCGTCGTTGGGGATACGTTGCCGCCTCGGCGAACCTCTGGTTGGCCTTCACCGCGTAGCCGAGCGTTCGGCGACGCCGAGCACGTCGGGTCTGCGGCTCATCGACGAAGCGCGTCTGTCCTTGGATCGCTCTTCCGTTTCTGCACGTAGAGGATGCTCGTCTTGGCGCCCGTTCCCGCGAGTTGAAGGTGTCGCTCGGCAGGCTCACGACCGCCTCGGCTGATCGCCTTGCCGCCGTGGAACTCGCCTGTTCCTTGCGTCCTTCTTGCCCATGAGGTACTCGCGCACGAAGCGCGTGTCCTTGTTGCAGAGGAGGCCAGGTCGGGCACGACCATCACGAGGCGGCCGCCGGGCCGAGGAGCTGCAGGCACCGATCGAGGAACAGGACCGAGGTCGACCCCTGTCCTTCTCCTTCCACGCCTTCCCGTCCGGCGCCGCGCCCATCGCCAGGCCTCGGGGTGAAGGCCGCAGCACGCCGCCCTTCTTCTTGAGCGCTGTCAGGTCGACGTCGCTCCGGAACTGCGCCATCGCGGGCCACCGCGACCTCCTCCTCGGGCTTCTTCGCCGGTGGCGTGCCGAACGGCGGGTTCTCGTGAGGATGAGGTCGAAGGTCTTCGGCTTGAGCACCGACGACGTACCGGGGCCGTTCTCGATGTTGTAGACGGTGCGCGCGGCGCCCTGGAGCGCCAGCGCGCCGCCGGCGCACCATCCGCGGCGAGCTGTCGGCCGCGACAGGCTGTGCTCGAGGATGCCGCGCTCCAGAGGTCCGACTTCGATCAACGCGCCGCGCGAGGTTGCGGATGAGGCGCTCGAGCTGCGGGAGCAACGTCACGAGGAACTCCACCCGACCTCCCCGCCGGGCCGCCCATCCTGAACGTCGGGCGCCCTCGGGCATCGAGCGCCGCGAGCCGCGGCCGTCCTCGCGCTCGATGTCGTGGAGCGCCATGTCCACCATCGCGCGCTTCACCGGACCTGGCGTCAGATAGATGCCGACGCCCTCCTTCGAACTTGTGGCGCAGGAAGACATCGAAGGCCTGACCGAGCACATCGCCCGCGATGTCCGGCGTGAGCGTTCTGCCGCGGCGACCCGCCGGGTAGCCGTCTGCTGCGAGCGGTCCGAGGTCCTGCAGTGAGCCGGATGAGCCAGCCGTAGTTGCTCGGGTTCGACAGCTTGAGGTGCACGTCGGCGCCGAAGATCGGCACCTTGCCCCCGTCGTCGTCGGTCGTGACGTAGTCGCGGTGACCCTTGAGCGCCTCGAAGGCGGCCTTCACGCGCTCGACGGCCGTGGCGCTCTGCTTCTCGGTCGTTGCCGTCGAACGCGACGTTGAAGACCTCGTCCAGGGTCAGGCTCTGGACTGCCGAGCTCTTGAAGCGCTTGTCGCTGTCCGGGTGCCGGAGTCGGAAGAGCTCGAGGAAGATGAACTTCTGCAGGTCTCGTCGATGATGTCGTTCTTGTCGACCGTGTTCCTCGCACCGAGCCGTAGACCTGCTCGTGGAACGCATCGAAGCCGCCCATGATCTTCTCATAGGAAGGCGAGCGACCGGGCGGAACGCGCCGGCTCGAGCTGGATGCGCCTGAGTCAGCACCTCCTTGGGGTTGGGGAGGTTTTGATCTGGATCTCCCGTGCGGGACACCCGGGTCGAGGTCGAAGACGCGCAGGCGTGCCGCCCGCGGCGACGAGCGCCACGACGGGCTCGGCGATGGCGCCGGTCTCGGCCGGCGGAGCCTCCCAGCTGAGCAGCGAGCACACCTTCCGCGGCGGTGTCGTCGAGCGCGCCGTCGGACAACGCGAGCAGCAGGATCGGCGCGCGGTCGCGCCCTGTCGACGATGCCCCAGGCAACCGCGGCACGAGCGTCGGCGCGCGCGAGCTTGGAATTCCTGCTGGTGCACGTACCCGGCGGCCTTCGCGCGGGTCTTCAGGTCTGCAGAGCTGATCGTCGGTCGACATTGAGATTCCTTAGCGGTATGGATTTCCGGCTGCCGCCGATGACTTCGAGCTGGGGGTGGTTCTTGGCGGCCTCGATGAGCGCGGGCGCCGAGGCGATGAGACCTGGAGGGAGGCGTGCGAGCAGCGCTGCGGCCGGGGCGCCGGGGCTCGGCCCGGCGAGCCTGAGAAGAGCGGTCGCGAGCGGGTCGTCCGACGTGGACTCTTCGCGGAGCTGCCACTCGTCGTTGACTTCCACGACGTCCGGTAGCGCAGCGCGAGCGCACTCGTCACGGCTCCAGGTGCTGGTGCCGAGGATGACGGCGAGCTGATGCAGCTCACACCGAGCGAACGGGCCGGTCTGGAGACGTCCCTTCAGGTGACCGAGCATGTCTGCGTTCATGTCAACTCTCCAGTGCCGCCACCGCCAGCGCGTCCGCCCGCAGCAGATCGAGTTGGTGCTCGGCCTGTTGCCGCAGCATGGCCGAGCGCAGCCGTCGCTCGAGGGAGTCTGCGGTTTCGGGCGCGAGCGGCGGGAAGGCGATCTCGGCCAGCTCGGGGCGCGCGATGAACTGGCGCACCGCCCTGGCCGCGGCGCGGGCGAGCTGCCAACGGACCTGGCGGATGCCGAGTGCGCCAGCGCGAGGGCGCCGTGTGTAGGACCGCGACCGAGACGCGCCCACTGATCGGAGAGCCGGCAGATCGTCGGTTACGTCGCTCGGCGGGACGAAGACCACCTTGGGTGAGCTGCCGAGCGTGGACAGGAGCACCTGCCGCGCCATGGGCCGGCGAGGGCGAAAAGGTCGCCTCGTGGACGGGGCGCTGGTGGAAGGAGCCACGGGTCGGCATCCGACAGGACCAGGATCCAGACGCGGGAAGCTCGCGTCGAAGCCGCGGTATCCTCCGGGCGAGCGTACCCAGCCGCGTCCAGGCCAGCGCCGGCGAGCTCGGCCTGATAGGCGATGAGCGCCGCCTGATGGGGCCCAGCTCTCGGGGATGCCGGCGGGGGCGACCCAGCGCGACATGCTCGGCGGGTGGGTCGCCGCCGAGCTCGTCGGCGAGCGCCTGACCTCGCGACCGAGGAGGGCCTGCTCGCGAAACGCCGTGATGTCGGCGGCACCGACCATGCCGCGCGATCGGCGCAAGCGTGACCTCGGCGGCGGGCGGGATGCGATCCTCGCCAGGTCATGCAGGTGATTCCGCGGCAGGACGCCGGCGCCCGCCGTTCGAGACGCCGATCGTGCCAGCCAGCGAGCGGGTGTTCGAGGACGGTGCCGAGCCAGAGTCCCCGGCTGGCGCGCCGGGCCGACGACACAGTTGGCGTCGGGGGCGTGGCGCGGCGCAGCAGGTGATCCAGGCCGACTGGGCGGGATAAACTGGAGATCACGAGGTCGCCGAGCCTGACGGAGCGGTCTGCATCGGCTGACGGATGAGCGCGCGTTCAGATTTCCGGGGTTCTCGGCCAGAGCACGCGCTGTCCGAGGTGGCTCGGACGATAGTGCGGCGCCGCCGCCGCCGCGGGGTCCACCCGATCAGCTCGTTGCCCTCCTGGATTGCTCGGCGAGACGCCTGATCGATGACCAGCTCGCGCCGGTCGGACGCGCTCCGAGGTGGAAGCTGGCGTCCAGCCGATCGCCACTTGTCGAGGGTCGGCCTACGACCCGCCAGCGGGCGGTCGGGTTGTTCTGGGCTGGCTCTCTGGAAAATTCATTGCGGTGCAGTCTCACGTACAGACTACTGCCCGAACGCACCAAGTCAACCTTTGTTCCCGAAACTCGATGGCGAGTTCACATGTACAGTGTGGAGCCCTTGTGGATAGCGGACGAAGCTCCAGTCCTAGTCCTTTGATATTTAAAAGGATATCTGTCAAGGCTCACGACACCCGACCTGCGCATCCTCATGGGATGCGGGCCCCTCATTCTGGAAGAGGTGACGGCCGATGTCGGCTGGTTGTGAAGCCTGACCTGGGTGCGGCAGGATACCCAGGGTCGATCCACCACAACCAGCGATAGGCGTCAGATACCAGGCGGTTATTGCCGAGCGCGGGGCCGGCCCAGGGTTGGCAATGGTGCTGTCGGTTTGGGGCTTTGGTCGTCGCGTTGCGTGCGGCCGCCAGGCGTTGAGCCTGTCGAGCTGGCCGAAGATCTGGCCGTCGATCGTCGACGGTACCAGCGCGGTCGGCGCGCTCGGTCGTGAGCACGCCGCGGAGCTCGCGTAGAGCGCGCCCCGCAGCGCGCCGGCACCTTCCCGCGAGCTCGCCGCGCCGAGGGTCCCGCTACGCTCGTCGAGCAGACGTCGAATCTCGCCACCGGCACCGACGAAGTCCGAGACCCAGGCATCCAGGCCACGTCCGGGGTGGGAACGGTCGCCAACGTCGCCCGGTGGGTCTCGAGGTCCTTCGCATCATCGGTCACCGAGTCGGCCGCGATACCGTACGGCTGCCGGACGACGTCGAGCGAGGACGAACGTCTTCACGACCGCGACCGTCGAACGCAGACCATCCGAACACCCCGGCAGGGCATCGACCGCGAGCTGGAGGAAGTGGAGCACCGAGCGTAGCCGTCGCGCTTGGCGTCGGCGAGCTGGAGGAGCTTCATCGGTGAGCTCGGCGACCTCGGCGGAGAGCCATGTCGAAGAGCTGCAAGCGCGGCCGGTAGATGAGAGCAGCGTGCGTGAGGTCGAAGGAGCTTTGCGCGACCCAGCCAACAAGCCGGCCAGGCCGAGGCGCAGCTCGGCGAGGACAGGTCGTTCATCAGAACGTCTCCGTATCAACTGGTTGTAGCCCGCCCTCAGACCTTTAGGCGTCGCACACGGGCGCAGTGGCGGCGCAGTCGTCCGACTGGAGCGCCACCACTCAAGTGACCGCGCACTGCCAAGCCGTCAGCGCCCAGGAGCGTTCGAGTTTTCCCCAGATTGTGCGACGCGGCGCTGGTGGCGCAGCCGAGCGCGCGCACGGCCTGGTCGGCGGCGCGGGAAGACCGGCATCGCCGCCGCGCGCGCACGGCGCCCGCCAGCGCATCGTAGAGCTGAATCGGCGTCGACCGAACACCAGCGGCTTCATCGCCCCCGGCCGCCCACGCCGGCACGCGCTCGGCCAGTGCTCCGAGCGCCGCGAGCTCGCCCGCCGTCGTCCGCAGGCGCAAGGCTCGGCACGCATCGACACGATGAGCGCGTCGACCTCGGGCGCCGCCAGCAGCGCGCGGCCGCTTCGTAGGCGGCCTCGTCGGCCATCGGCGTGAGGTCGAGCGGGTTCCGCGCGTTGGCCAGGCTGCCGAGGCCGTGCGCCGCCAGCGCGTCCTGCGCAAGAGGACGCGCGTCGGCTCGTCGAGCGTGGCCATGGCGACCTCGTAGCCCGCGCCGATGACACCGTCGGCCATGCCCACCGCCTCGAAGCCGGCGTTCGACATGGCGCCGAGGCGGAGGCCCGAGAACCGCTTGCCGTGGAGTGCCGTGCCGAGCTCGAGCAGCTGCTCGAAGTCCTGGAAGCTGTCCGCCACGATGGCGCCCGCCTGCGCGACGGCGGCCTCGGCCACCTCGTAGTCGCCCGCCACCGCGGCGGTGTGGCCGGCGGCGGCCGAGCGGCCGGGCTCGGTGCGGCCCGCCTTGTAGAAGACCACCAGCTTCTTCCGCCGCGTCGCCTCGCGCACCGCGCGCACGAAGGCGAGCCCGTCGAGGTCGACGAAGCCCTCGGCGTAGACGCCGATGACGTCGATGTCGTCGCGCGCGGCGATGACCGCCACCAGGTCGCCGAGCGTCACGTCGGCCTGGTTGCCGATCGACACCGCCAGCGCCGGGCCGAGGTGCTCGAGGCTCGAGAGCCGGCTCAGCATGAAGGCGCCGCTCTGCGACACCAGCGCCGCGCGCCGCGGCGCCACCGACAAGCGCTTGTCGAGCTTCGCCGACGGGATGAAGAAGGTGTCGTAGCCGCCCGGGCGCGACAGGACGCCCATCGAGTTCGGACCCAGGAAGACCGTGCCGCCGTCCTTCGCACGCACCTCGGCCAGCGCCGCGGCGAGGTCCTCGCGCAGGGCCTCGCTGCCCTCGGTCTCGCCGACGCCGCCGGGGATGAGGATGGCCGAGCGCACCTTGCCGCTCGCGCCGACCTCGCGCACCAGCGCCGGCACCTGCTCGGCCTTCGCAGCCAGCACCAGGAGGTCGGTCGGGTCCGGCAGCGCCGCCACGTCGGGCACGCAGCGCACGCCGTCGATCCGGCCGCCGTCGACGCCCGGCTTGACGATCACCAGGCCGTCGCGCGGGAAGCCGCACGCGACCAGGTTCTGGAGGATGATGCGGCCGAAGCCGCCGGCCGCCGACGACACGCCGAGGACGCCGATCGAGCGCGGCTCGAGCATGGCCCGGATGTGGCCCTCGGGCCGCGGCGCGAGCTTCCCCCACACGCGCTGCATGCGCCCGCGACCGTCGAGCGGCACCAGCCGACCGTGGCGGAACGCGAACGGGTTCACCTCGAGCTCGAGGAGGTCCGGGCCCTCGGCACCGCGGTCGACGCAGAAGCGCCGCGCCATCACCAGGAAGGCGCGGAAGCAACGCAGGAGCTCGCCGTCGCCGACCACCGCGCGATGGCCGCGCGCGCGCCCGGTGAGGATGTCGTAGATGGCGGTCTGGCGGAAGAGATCGAGGAACTCCTCGGCCGTCACGTCGAGCGCCACCGCCTTCGCGACCGCCGCCTTGGGCCGCATCTTCTTGGCGAGCAGCTCGGTGTCGAGGCCGCCGATGCCGGCCGCGATGACCGGCCCGAGCTCGCGCGTGGCGCGGATGCCGACGAACAGCTCCGAGCCGAAGCCGGCGCGCGCCTCGGGGACGTGCTCGACGAGCAGGACGCCCTCGGCGTGCGGCGCGAAGGCGTTGGCCAGGCGCTCGACCTCGCGGTCTACCGTGGCCAGGTCCTTCGGCACGAACACCACGCCCTGCGCGTCGCTCTTGTGCACGACCTCGGGCGACACGATCTTCAGGACCACGCGCTCGCCCGGGAAGCGCTCGAGCAGCTCGCGCGTCACCGGCTCACCGCGGCGGACCAAGGCATGACGGGGCGGCGCGATGGCGCCGACCAGCTGGATGAGGGTGTAGACCTCGTGCTCGTAGAGCTGGCGTCGACCGCTCTCGTAGGCGTTGACGAGGATGCGCTCGAAGGCGTGCGCCTCGGCCGCCGACAGCGCGTCAGCGCCGGCCGCCTCGAAGGTGAAGCTGGTGGCGTCGACCACCGACTCGTGGCTGGCCAGGTGCTCGGGCGGGATGGTGGCCAGCCAGTGGCGCACGGCGCGCGAGGTGCCGCCGCGCTGGAGCCCCTCGCGGTAGGCGCGCGCCAGATCGGCGCCGAAGCGGAAGGCGCGCAGGTTGACCTCGCGCACGCGCTCGCCGGCCGGCGCGAACACCTCCGCGATGGCCGCCTCGAGGTCGGCCGCGGCGAAGGCGAGGTGGTGCGACGCCGCGCCGAGCACCACCATGTTCGAGCTCCGCGAGCTGCCGGCGGCGCGCGCCAGGCGGTCGGCGTCGGCCAGCACGTGCTCCTTGCCGGCGTGGGTCACGCGCTCGAGGACGTCCTCGATGGGCGGGTAGTCCGAGATGTTCACGAAGGCGTTCGAGCTCGTGACGATGGCGCCGTCGTCGCGCAGGTACTGCACGTAGCGCAGCGCCTCCAGCGGATCGAGCGCGATGACCAGCTCGGCCCGGCCGAGCGGGATGAGGTCGCTCGCCAGCGCGTGGTCGGCGACGCGGAAGTGCGACACCACGGCGCCGCCGCGCTGCGACATGCCGTGCGACTCGGACTGCTTCACGCCGAGCCCGCGCCGCAGCGCGGCCGTGGCCATCACGCGCGCGATGGTGAGGATGCCCTGGCCGCCGACGCCCGCGAGGATGATGTTCTGCTCCATGACCTGCTCCCGACTCACTCCCGCGCGGCGCCCGCGGCCTGCTTCCGGCGCACGTGGATGCAGGCGCGCTCGGCGACGATGACCGACAGCCCGGGGTGGGCGATCTCCTTTCGGAGCAGCGCCACGAAGTCGAGCTTGTGGCGCGCCAGCGGCTCGATGACGTGGAGGTGCTCGCGCGCCACGCCCAGGCCCTCGAGGAGCTGCACCAGCGCCGGCCCGTGGGCCAGCGAGTCCTGCTGCCCGGTCATGCCGGTGGTGGCGTTGTCGAGGATGATGACGGTCATGTTGGCGTCGTAGTGCGCCGCGCCGATGAGCGGCGTCATGCCCGAGTGGGTGAAGGTCGAGTCGCCGATGGTGCACAAGACCGGGTGCGCGCCGGCGCGCGCGGCGCCCGACGCCATGGCGATCGACGCGCCCATGTCGACCGCGCTGTGGACCGCCTCGTAGGGCGGCAGACAGCCGAGCGTGTAGCAGCCGATGTCGCTGAAGAGGATCGGGTGCTCGAAGCCAGCCACGGCCTCCGTGAGCGCGCCGAAGGTGTCGATGTGCGGGCAGCCCTTGCAGAGCGCCGGCGGCCGCCCGGGGATGTCGCGCACCGCGTCGAAGCTGGCGTGACCGCCGCGGCCGAGCGCGCGCGCCACGCTGTCGGGGGTGAGCTCGCCGGCCTCGGGCAGGTCGCCGGAGAGCCGCCCGCGGATGGTCTTGCCGGGCAGGCCGAGGAGCCCGCCGAGGCGCGCCTCGATGAACGGCTGGCCGTCCTCGACGACGAGGATGTCCTCGCAGTGATCGACCAGCTGGCGCAGCTTGCCGCGCGGCGGCGGGTAGACGCGCAGCTCGAGGATGGAGTCGCGCGCGCCGCCCGACGGGCCCTCGCCGAGGACCTCGCGCACGTAGTTGACGCCGATGCCGCAGGCGATGATGCCGCGCGGGCCGGCCAGCGTGAGCGCGTTCCACGGGCTCTCGTCGGCGTGGCGCTCGAGCTCGGCCTGGAGGTCGAGCAGGTGCTGGTAGCGGCGGCGCGCGTTGGCCGGGATGAGGGTCCAGCGCTTCGGGTCGCGGCGCGCCTCGGCGTCGCCCGGCGGAGGCGCGCGGCCGTCGCCGCTCGGGCCGACGCCCGGCGCGCGCCGCACGATGGCGCGGCTGTGGGCGAGGCGCGTGACGAGGCGGATCATGACCGGCAGCGCCAGGCGCTCGGACAGCTCGAAGGCCTCGCGCGTCAGGTCGTAGCACTGCTGCTGATCGGACGGCTCGAACAGCGGCACGCGCGCGAACTCGCCGTAGAAGCGGCTGTCCTGCTCGTTCTGCGACGAGTGCATGCCCGGGTCGTCGGCCACGACCAGGACCAGGCCGCCGTTCACGCCGGGGAGCGCCGAGCTCATGAACGGGTCGGCGGCGACGTTCAGGCCGACGTGCTTCATCGACACCAGCGCGCGCCGGCCGCTGTACGACATGCCCAGCGCCTCTTCGAAGGCGACCTTCTCGTTGGCCGACCACAGCGCCGAGACGTCGGGGACGGCGGCGGCCTCGATGGCCTCGAAGATCTCGGTGGCCGGCGTGCCCGGGTACGAGAACGCGCCGGCGATACCCGCATCGAGCGCCGCGAGCGCGATGGCTTCGTCGCCCAACACCAGCTCGCTCCGCATCGCCCTACCCTCCGTGACGGTCACCGGGGTCTGGCCGCAGCAAGGGCCGTGCCGTGTGCGCGCGGGTCATGGACGGCCGCGGGCGAGCCGACGCGCCCGCAGGTCACACGCGGTCGTGGGCGCTCCGGCCCGCGCGCAGCGCGGTCGCGGGCGAGGTCGCCCGATCGCGCGGCCGGCCGCGGCCGATCGGCGGGCTTCCGCCGCGCGGCGACGCGTGGGAAGGTCCGCCCATGGAGAAGGCCGACGTCGTGGTCGTGGGCGGTGGGATCTCGGGGCTGGCGTTCGCGGCGCACGCGGCGCGCGCCGGTCGCTCGGTGTGCATCGTCGAGTCGGCGCCGCGGCTCGGCGGCTGCCTGCACACGCATCCGGCCGGGGGCGCGGCCGGCGCGACGCAGGCCCCGGCTTCTGGATCGAGCTCGGCGCGCACACCTGCTACAACTCGTACGGCGCGCTGCTCGAGCTCATCGAGGGCGCCGGTCTCATGGCCGAGCTCATCCCGCGCGCCAAGCCCATCCTGCGCCTGGTCGACGGCGACCGCGTGCTGCCCGGGAAGAACCTCGGCGCGCTCGTGCGCGCCATGAAGTGGTGGCAGCTCGCGACCCACCTGCCGCGCGTCTTCTTCTCGAAGAGCCAGGGCAAGACCGTGCGCGAGTTCTACGGCGGCCTGGTCGGCAAGGACAACTACCAGCGCGTGCTTGGGCCGATGCTGTCGGCGGTGCCGTCGCAGCCGGCCGACGACTTCCCGGCCGACATGCTCTTCAAGAAGCGCGAGCGCCGGAAGGACGTGCTGCGGAGCTTCACCCTGCGGGCCGGGCTCGGCGCGCTCACCGACGCGCTGGCGCGCCAGCCGGGCATCCGCGCGCTGTCGGGCCGCGAGGCGCGCGCCATCACCAAGAGCGGCGGCGGCTACGACGTCGAGCTGGCCGACGGCGAGCGCGTGAGCGGCGCCGTCCTGGCGCTGGCCACGCCACCGCAGACGGCCGCGCGCCTGGTGGCCGGCCTGGCGCCCGAGCTCGCTCAGGCCATCGCCCCCATCGGCGAGGCCAGCGTCGACACCCTCGGCGTGGTGGTCGCCGCCGGGCGCGTGGCGCTGCCGCCGGCGACGTTCTTCATCCCGCGCGCCGAGGCCTTCTACTCGGTGGTGACGCGCGACGTGGTGCCCGACCCGAGCTGGCGCGGCTTCGTCTTCCACTTCCGGCCCGGCCAGGCCGCGGCCGACCGGCGCGCGCGCGCGGCGCGCTTCCTCGGCGTGCCGGAGTCGGACCTGGCCGACGTCGTCGAGCGCCGGACGCAGCTGCCGTCGCCCACCCTCGGCCACCAGGCGCGCGTCGCCGCGATCGACAAGTTCCTTTCAGGTCAGCGCCTGGCGCTCACCGGCAACTGGTTCGCCGGGCTGTCGCTCGAGGACTGCGCGCTCCGGTCGCGGGCCGAGTGGCGTCGCGTCGCCGCCGACTGACGCGCAAGGCGGGGAAGCCGCCTATTCCCCTGTTCGGGGGAATCTCCTCGAGGGGGGCGATCTGCTAGCAGCCAGGGATGAATCGAACCTCCCTTCGCTGCACGTGGATCGCGCTCGGGCTCTGCACTCAGGTCCTTTCGGCCTGCGGTGACGACGCGAAGGGCGTCCCCGACACGACGGTCGCGCCCGACACGACGGTCGCGCCCGACACGACCGTCGACGACACGAGCACGATCCCCGACGACACGAGCACGAGCACGAGCCCCGACGACACGACGAGCACGAGCCCCGACGACACGAGCACGAGCACGAGCCCCGACGACACGAGCACGAGCACGAGCCCCGACGACACGAGCACGAGCACGAGCCCCGACGACACGACCACCCCGCCCGACGACACGACCGCCCCCGACTGGCCCTTCAGCGCCGACGAGGCCTGGTCCCCGACCGGCGCCCCGCTCCCGCCCGGCGCCGTGATGGTGACCCCCGACGAGCTCCAGCGCCTCTCGCAGATCGACGGCTTCCGCATCATCACCGCCGCCGACGAGGAGGCCAAGGCGGCCGCCCACACCGCCGACGTCGCCGCCGACGAGGCCTACGTCGAGGCCATGCTCGGCGACGATCCGCGCCTCGACGCATGGCTGCCGCCGCTCACCGATCCCGGCCCCGACAGCCTCCAGAAGCAGGCCGACGGCTCCTTCCTCGTGCCCATCGAGGACGCCGACGGCAACCCGACGCTCGTCCGATCGAACAGCCGCGAGAACGTCGTCCAGGCCCTGGCGGCCTCCATCCGCGCGAGCACCGACCGCGCCAACCTCGAGCTGCGCTTCACCTCGCTCATCGACCACCTGCCGCTCGACCAGCGCGACGGTCTCCCCGCGGCCGACGGCCTCGACGCGCTCGACGACGGCGCCCTCGCCGACCTCGTGCGCACCCTCGAGCAGCGCATCGGCGAAGCCCTGCCGCGCCAGGTCCTGCCGCAGTCGCTGGCGCCCGAGCCCGGCGCCGGCACCGGCTGCGGCCAGCCGAGCGACGTCCTGACGCGCACCATCGGCGACCAGCTCGACTGGCAGCTCGAGCCCTACGAGACCCCCATCCGCGACCAGGGCAAGCGCGGCACCTGCACCGCCTTCGCCGTCACCGCCGGGCTCGAGACCGCCGTCTACCGCGCCTTCGGCCTGCCCATCGACCTCTCCGAGCAGGAGCTCTACGCCGAGGCGCGCGACAAGTGGCTCGTCGATCCGCTCGACTACCACGACGGCATCTGGGCCGGCACCGTCACCTACCGCATGGCCGTCGAGAACTTCCGCCTCGATGCCGAGGTGCGCTGGCCCTACAACCCATCGACCGCGCGCGAGACGGTGCCCGGGCTCCTGCAGTGGCGCTACTCGTGCGAC
Organism: Myxococcota bacterium; assembly: GCA_046351155.1. GTDB lineage: Bacteria > Myxococcota_A > UBA9042 > PHBI01 > PHBI01 > JAXLYZ01. The sequence continues at coordinate 19,142 of JAXLYZ010000083.1, read as the reverse complement.
GGCTACCACCACGTCTGCAGCGACACCAACCACCAGAAGGGCGTCGCCTGCAGCCCCGCGCCGCCGCCCTACCAGGGCACCTACTGCGCCGACCACCAGCCCGAGCCGGCCACGATCGGCGGCAACGTCGGCAACGTGCGGCTGAAGGGCTCGGTGTCGCTCTGGAATCCGTTCGAGCCCGACAACTCGCTGGCCGCCGTGCGCGCCCACCTCGACGCCGGCCACCCCGTCGTGGCCGGCATCTACCTCGACGAGAACTTCCGCTTCGCCGCCGGCGAGCTCGGCGAGTTCCGCGGCTGGGTCCCCGAGCGCAGCGTCCCGCTCGAGGCCGCCGCGCACTCGGTGCTCATCGTCGGCTACGTGCTCGACGGCGACCTGCCGCCGAGCTACCAGGGCTTCACCAACGGCTACGGCGGCGGCTACTTCGTCATCAAGAACTCGTGGGGCTGCAGCGGCGACAAGGGCCACTGGTTCGCCTCGTTCGACTACTTCGAGGACGCCCTCTACGAGCTCCAGGCGCTCACCGACATCGGCACGCCCATCACCGTCCCGGGCGTGTCGCTCGCCAACGACCGCACGCGCGCCGACCTCGGCCACGAGACGGTCCACATCGACGCCACGCTGAACCGCGCCGTGGTCCACTACGAGCTCTTCGAGGGCCTGGACGGCTCGGGCGACGACGGCAGCGAGGCGCCCATCCCCATCCTGGCCGAAGACATCGCCAACGCCGCCGACGGCGTGGTCGTCCCCTTCGCGCGCACGTTCACGGCCGCCGAGAACGGCCTCCACCTGTTCGTCGCCAACGGCTTCGACATCTACGGCAACCGCGTCGTGTCGAACATCGTCGGCGTGCTGGTGTCGATCGACTCGGCCGCGCCGGAGATCGCGCTGAGCGTCCTCGACAGCGCCATCATGGTGCCCGGCACGCTGCGCCTCCGCGCCAGCGCCAGCGACGACATCGGCGTCGTGCGCGTGCGCTTCTTCCGCGGCCTGAGCTTCCTCGGCGAGGACGCCACCGCCCCCTACGCGCTCGACGTCGGCGTCGGCGCGAGCCAGCTCGGCACGAGCTACTACGTCGCCATCGCGCAGGACGCCGCCGGCCACACGACCATGAGCAACATCGTCGAGGCCTCGGTCATCCCGCCGACCCTGAAGCCCATCATCGCGAGCTTCACCGCCACGCCGCAGGGCCTGCCGCCGGGCGGCGGCCCGGTGAAGCTGGCCTGGGCCACGCTCGGCGGGACCTCGGTCCACATCGAGCCCGACATCGGCGTCATCGGCTCCGTCGGCACGCGCGACGTCTTCGTCACCGCCAACACGACCTTCACGCTCACCGCCCAGAACGCGCTCGGCACCACCACGCGCGACGTCGCGGTGCTGGTCGCCGAATTCCACGACACGACCCCGCCGAGCGTCAGCGTCAGCGTCGACGCCACCAGCGTGAGCGCGCCGGGCGAGGTGCGCGCCAGCGCCGAGGCGAGCGACGACGTCGGCGTGGCCGAGATCCACTTCCTGAAGGACGGCGTCCTGGTCGAGAAGGACAACGACAAGCGCGACGGCTGGGGTGTGGTCGTGCCGCTCGGGCTCGGCGACGTCGGCGACCGCGAGATCGAGGCCGAGGCCTACGACCTGGCCGGCAACCACGCTCGCAGCGCTCGCGTCGTCGTCCACGTGCTGCCGCCGCCCGCGCCCGTCATCACCGCGTTCACGGCCAGCGCGAGCGAGGTCCCCGCGGCCGGCGGCCCGGTCGATCTCAGCTGGACCGTCACCGGCCTCGTCGACCAGCTGAGCATCGACCACGGCGTCGGCGACGTCACCGGCCTGAGCCACAAGACCGTCCTCGTCACGACGCCGACGAAGCTCACCCTCACCGCCACCAACGTCGGCGGCAGCACCACCGCCTCGGTGAACATCGCCGTAGCGCCCGACAGCGAGCGCCCGACCTGCAGCCTCGACGTCGCCGACCGCCAGCCGACCGCCCCCGGCTCGCTGGCGCTGGCGGCCACCGCCAAGGACGACGTCGGCGTGGTGCGCGTCGACTTCGCCATGGACGACGCCACCGTCGCGAGCGACGACGCGCCCGCCGACGGCTGGTCGGCCGACGTGGCGCTGACGGCCGCCGACGTCGGCGCCCACACCCTCCTCGCGACCGCCTACGACGCGGCCGACAACGCCGGCACGAGCGACCCGGTCGACATCGACGTGCGCGCCTCGACCGACACCACGCCGCCCTCGGCGGTCCTGCTCGTCCCGGCCAGCGACACCGTCCAGGCGCCGGCCGAGCTCGGCTTCACCGCGGCGGCCGTCGACGACGTCGGCGTCGCGCGCGTCGACCTCGCCGAAGGACGGCGCGCTGGTCGCGAGCGATGGCCACGGCGCCGACGGCTGGGCCTTCGCCGTGCCGGTCACGGCCGCCGACGAGGGCCAGCGGACCTTCGTCGCGACCGCCTACGACGCGGCCGGGAACCACGCCGACAGCGCCCCGGTGACGGTGCTGGTCACGGCCCGCCGCCGCCGCCGAGCATCGCCTCGTTCACCGCCACGCCCGGCACGCTGCCCGCCGCCGGCGGCACGGCCACCCTCGCCTGGTCGGTCACCGGCGCGCTCACGAGCCTCAGCATCACGCCGGTGTGGGCGACGTCAGCGGCCGCAGCAGCATCGACGTCGCGGTCACGGCCACCACCACCTACACGCTGACGGCCGTGAACGGCGGCGGCCAGGTCACGGCCACGGCCACCGTGACGGTCCTCCCCGACACCACCGCGCCGACGGTCGCGCTCGACGCCCAGCCGACGAGCCTGGTCGCGCCCGGCACGGTCGCCGCCCAGGTGACGGCCGACGACGACGTCGGCGTCAGCGCCGTCGAGCTGTGGCTCGACGACGCGCTCTTCGCCACGGACGCGGCCGGCCCCGACTACGCCTTCGACGTGCCGTTCGCGCTGGCCGACGTCGGCCCGCACGAGCTCGTGGCCATCGCCTACGACGCCGCCGGCCACGCCAGCGCGACCGACCCGGTCGCCATCGACGTGAGCGAGCCCGACCTGCGCCGCTTCGTGAGCCCGAGCGGCGACGACACCAACAACACCGCCTGCGCCCGCGCAGCGCCCTGCAAGACCATGCTGCGCGCCGCCAACCTGGCCGCCGGGCAATATGACGTGATATTGACAAATGGCACTTACGACACCCAGAACCAGGGCGGCTCGACCGTGACGCTGCCGGCCGGCACGCGCCTCGTCGCCGAGAGCGTGGGCCAGGCGGTGGTGAAGGTGGCGCTGGTGGTGAGCGGCGGCTCGGTGAGCGGCATCGTCATCGATCGCACGGCGCCGAACGCCGCGGGCAACGCGCAGATCCGCGTGACGGGCGGCGTCGAGGCCATCTCGGCGGTGGCGTTCAAGGGCAGCTACGGCGGCTCGGGCACCTCCGAGGGCCTGCGGGTCATGGGCAGCGCCAGCGCCACGCTCACGCCCGGCGGCGTCGCCGACTACACCGCCGACACCCTCGCGCTCGGCAACACCGCCGGCCAGACGCCCTTCATCCGCGTGCAGGACACGGCGACGTTCGTGGTCGACGGCGGCCGCTTCGGCGGGCCCGGCCTCGGCGCCGCCAGCACCATCGGCGCCAACGGCGCCGGCGCGGCCATGGTGGTGCAGAACCAGGCGTCGCTCACGCTGCGCGGCGCGACCCTGTCGTTCAAGGCGGTGGCCGCGGCGCTCATGAACGACGGCCAGCTCCACCTCGAGGACAGCGCGCTCAGCTGCAACAGCGCCGGCACCAACATGGCCATGATCCACCTGCAGAGCGGCGCCGCCGGCGGCACGCCGCGCCTCTTCATGAGCGGCGCGCACCTCGACGGCGCGGGCTTCACCGGCACCTACGGCATCCGCGTCTACGACGCCGCCACGAGCGCCGTCATCGCGCTCGACGCGAGCATCATCGAGGGCGGCCGCGTCGGCGTCTGGAACAGCGGCACGCTGACGCTCACCGCCACGGACAGCACCATCCGCCAGAACCCCTACGGCGGCATCAAGTGCGACGGCGGCTGCAGCATCGACTGGCGCGGCGGCGCCATCAGCGGCAACGCTGGCGGCGGCACGCTGGCCACGCCGTACGGCGGCCTCTGGCTCGGCAGCGCGACGGCGGTGAACCACCTGACGCTGCGCGGCGCGACCATCACCGGCAACAAGGGCGTCGTCGGCAACCCCAACATCGATCGCAACGACAACTCCGGCATCGTGCTGAAGGGCGCCGCGGGCTCGAGCTTCGACCTCGGCACCGCCGCCGATCCCGGCCTCAACACCATCCGCGACAACACCCAGGGCGCCGCCACCGCGAGCCTCTGGCTGAACAGCGCCGGCGTCATCGCCTACGCCTCCGGCAACACCTGGGACGCGTCGGTCCAAGGCACCGACGCCGCCGGCCACTTCGTGCTCGGCACCGCGCCGTGCGGCGCCAGCGCGCCGTGCGACGCCGTGAGCGGCGGCGGCACCGTCTTCCGCGTCAACGCCGGGACGCTGCGCCTCATCGAGTGAGCGTCACACCGCGCCGAGATTGACCGGAGGCCAAAAGTCGTGGCAGTCACGACGGACGGTCGGGCCCCTTGCGGAGGGATAGCCTCATGCCCCACGATCTCATGAAGCGCGGCAAGCGCGATGGCCTCGAGCGCTCGGTGCCCCAGACGGACGCGTCGGCGGCCGCCGTGCAGCTCAAGCGCGAGCTCGCCGGTCGCTCGTTCGACGAGGCGGCCCAGCTGCTGCAGCCGGGTCAGGGCGACGACGCGCAGGCGCTGGCGCGCGCCGGCACCCAGTCGGGCGGCGGCTCCCTCCCGCACCAGGCGCGCATCCAGGCGGCCTTCGGCCGGCACGACATCGGCGCGGTCCAGGCCCACGTCGGCGGCGAGGCCAAGGCGGCCAGCGAGTCGCTGGGCGCCAGCGCCTACGCCAGCGGCTCGCGCGTCGCCTTCGCCGGCGCGCCCGACCTCCACACCGCCGCCCACGAGGCCGCGCACGTCGTGCAGCAGCGCGGCCCGAAGGCCCCCGGCGCCGGGCTCGGCGCGGCCGGCGACCGCTACGAGCAGCACGCCGACGCCGTGGCCGACGCCGTCGTCCAGGGGAAGTCGGCGGCTCCGCTGCTCGACGCCTACGCCGGACCCGAGGCCCGCTCGGCCGCCCCGGCCGAGGGCGGCGCGGTCCAGCGCTACTCGACCGGCAACGCCTACAAGCCCAAGCCCAAGGAGGGCGAGGACCTCTTCACGCGCCACGACGAGAACCCCTCGGTCGCCGAGGACTCGCTCCAGGGCGTCGAGTACAAGGTCTCGCACGACGCGCCGCAGGACCTCGACGTCTCCGACGACAAGAACATGGCCATCCAGCCGGCCGGCCAGGTCCAGGAGTTCTTCGCCAAGTCCGGCCTCGTCGACGGCTGGAACAAGCAGCTCGCCGGCGGCGGCACGCAGATCCAGCTGGCCGAGCAGGACGGCGGCGTCAAGGTCGCCGGCGAGACGCTCAAGCAGGTGAAGCCGACCTACGACGGCGAGGCGCTGACGCGCCTGGTCTTCAACGAGTGCCTCCACTTCGCCAACATCGTGCTCGGCCGGAAGTTCGACACCACCGGCTACAAGGCCATCTTCGAGAACGCCGAGACGCAGGACACGAAGACGACCGAGCTCGACAGCAACGACGTCAACGACACCGCCCGCCACCTGATGGGCAAGAGCAACGACGTCGGCGACATCCGCGAGAAGGGCAAGGGCAAGGACAAGTACGTCGGCAAGGACTACGGCAAGAAGCTCGGCAAGGGGAAGCTCGACGAGCGCGCCAAGCAGCTCGGCGTGAACCAGTACGCCAACCCGGAGGTCGGCGAGGCCTACGTGACCTACAGCGTGCGCAGCGACAAGAAGGGCACGAAGGGCGGCGAGACCGACTACACCGGGCGCGACGACAAGAAGAAGCAGCCGAAGAAGAAGTCGCAGCCGAAGCCGAAGAAGAACGAGATCCAGAAGCTCGGCAAGCAGGCCTTCGAGGAGAAGAGCTCGAAGAAGGGCGCTTGGGACATGCACTACGCCGGCGTCGTCGCCAAGAGCGGCGCCGACCGCGTGACGCTCGAGGACTACAACCGCAACGAGGAGATCAGCCTCCTCCACGACCAGGTCCGCGAGGCGCTGAAGGTGCAGTACGCCAAGGACCTCGAGGGCGTCGATCTCCTGAACACGCCGGGCGTCCTCATCTCGACCTTGCAGATGAAGCTCCACAACCTCGACTTCGGCGTGGCCAAGGACCTCGCCAACAAGGCGCTGAAGGGCGGCGACGGCGGCACCTGGTACTTCAAGATGTTCGGCCCGCACGTGGGCCAGAGCTTCCACGAGCGCGAGCACCAGGCCGGCGACACGGTGAACCCGCTGACCCTGCGCCTCGGCCGCCGCGACACCGACACCAAGGCGACCGAGGAGATCGAGAAGCAGCGCCTGGCGAAGCAGCGCCTGCGCGCGCAGGAGAAGGGCCTCACCAACACGAAGAAGGTGAAGGACCTGAAGTCGCTGGTGCCCAAGGGCGAGCTCAAGGACGAGGACGAGAAGAAGCCGGCCAAGAAGAACATCGAGCGGCGGCCGAAGGTCCTCGAGAAGAGCAACAAGTCGAGCGACCTGAAGAAGAAGCTCGAGCACAAGTAGGCTCGGCCCGAGCGACTGGAGGCGGCAGCGGCGGTCCCCCCGTGACCGCGGGTCGGTGTGCCACGCCGTCCGCGCGGCACGGGACTTGCGTCGTCTGAGAGCGCACCGCGACCAGGAGGGCCGCCATGACGCGCTCCGCTCTCGCAACCAGCGCCATCAGCCAGCCGAACACGGGCTTCCGCCCCGGCGGCGATGACGGCGTCGGCGGCGCGCGTGCCGGGCGCCCCAGCCGATCGGGCGAGGCGGACCAGTCCCTTGCCGGATGGCCCGCGAAGGAGGCGCCATGCTCGGCGTGAACCCCGGCAGCGCGCGCATCGGCCAGACCATCGCCGGCCGCTACAAGCTCGAGTCGCTCATCGGCGTCGGCGGCTTCGGCGCCGTCTACAAGGCGCGCCACGTGACCATGGGCACGACGGTGGCGCTCAAGATCCTGCACGCCGAGCACTGCGCCGAGCCGACCGCGGTGAAGCGCTTCGAGCTCGAGGCCACGCGCTCGGCGTCGCTGGTCCACCCGAACTCGATCAAGGTCTTCGACTTCGGCCGCACCGAGACGGGCGAGTTCTACCTCGCCATGGAGCACCTCGAGGGGCGGACGCTGTCGTCGCTCATCCACCGCGAGGGCCACGTCGCGCCCGATCGCACGGTCCACATCCTGGCCCAGATCCTGCGCGCGCTCGACGAGGCGCACCTGAAGGGGATCATCCACCGCGACCTGAAGCCGGACAACATCTTCCTGCTGGAGATCGGCCACGAGCACGACTTCGTCAAGGTGCTTGACTACGGCATCTCCAAGGCCACCGACGCCTCGCAGTCGGGCCTCACCGCGGTCGGCCAGATCATCGGCACGCCGGTCTACATGTCGCCCGAGCAGTGCATGGGCAAGCCGCTCGACGGGCGCAGCGACCTCTACGCCATCGGCTGCATCGCCTATCACATGCTGGCCGGACGCCCGCCGTTCCTGGCCGACGAGGGCCTCATGTACGCGCTCCAGCACGTGCAGGAGGAGCCGGTCGACGTGCGCGACATGGCCGGGCCCGACCACCCGATCCCGACCGGCCTCGCGCTGTGGGTCCACAAGCTGCTCGCCAAGGCGCCGGCCGATCGCTACGAGTCGGCACACCTCGCGCTCGACGCGCTGTCGAGCGCGCCTCACCGGGCCGGCCACCTGGGACTTCACGAAGGCCGGCACGACGCAGGGCCTCGTGCGCGAGGAGCCGCCGGCGGCGCGGCGCATCACCGACCAGACGCGCGTCGCCTCGGCCGACACCGGCCTGGCCCACGCCGCGCAGCCCGCGAAGAAGCGGCGCTCGCCCTGGGGCTGGGTGCTGGGCGGCGCCGCGGCGCTCGCGCTGGGCGCGGCCGCGGTGGCCATCGTGTCCTACCTCCAGGAGTCGGCGCCGGTCGCCGGGCGGCGCCGCCACCGACGCGTGGACGCCCGACAGCATGCCGGCCGGCGCGGCCGACGCCACCCAAGTGGCGCAGGTGATCACGGCGCCCGACGCGGGCCAGGCGGCCGACAGCGCGCTCGCGCCCGACGTCGAGCCGGTCGCCGACAGCGCCGTCGCCGATGCCAGCGCGGACGCCGAGGACGCGGTCGTCGATGCGGTCGTCGCCGATACGGCCGTCGCCGATACGGTCGTCGCCGATACCGTCGCCGACGTGGTCGTCCGCGACACCGTCGTCCGCGACGCGGCCTCCGACGCGGCCGAGCCCCACGTCATCCGCGTCATGCTCACCAGCAAGCCGAGCGGCGCCAAGGTGCTGTCGAACCACCGCGTCGTCGGCAGCACGCCCTACGAGGTCCGCTGGACCTCGGGCGGCAAGGCCCCGACCTTCGAGCTGACCGCGCGCGGCTACCGCGCGGCGTCGGTGACGCTGCGCGAGAAGGATGCGCCGACGCGGCACGTGGTCCTGCAGCGGCTCCGGCCCGACTTCGAGCCCCTCGAGGACGAGCCGCACCGCGGGCCGTAGGAGGATGCCATGACTCGTCGCGCGCCGCTTGCATCCCGCGCCGCCCGCTGGCTCCGGGCCGCGCTGTCGTTCCTCCTGGTCGGCCTGGCCGCGCTGGCCGCGCTGGCCTCGTCCGCCGTGTCGGTGCGCGCCGCCGCGCCCGGCGACCGCAGCGGCGAGGCCCAGGCCATGGCCGAGTACGAGGCCGGCAAGGACGCCTTCGGCCAGGGTCACTACGCCGTGGCGGCGAGCCACTTCGAGCGCGCCTTCGAGTTCTTCGACGACGCCAACATCCTGTGGAACCTCGGCCTGTCGCTCGAGCGCGCCGGCGAGCTCGCCTCCGCCAAGGCGCGCCTCGACGCGCTGCTCCTGCGCGACGACGTGGCGGCCGGGGTGAGGAAGCGCGCCGGCGAGGCCCCGGATCGCGTGGTCGCCCGCCTCGCGGCGCGGGCCGCGGCCAAGACCACCGAGGCGCTGCTGCTGGTCGTGGAGGACGAGCGCGACGCCGCCGAGGACGCCGGCAACGCCGAGCTGGTGCTGCGCCTCGACAAGGAGGTCGCCGCGCTGCAGGCCGACCTCGAGGCCCACGGCCGCGCGCTGCCCGATCGCTCGCCGAGCCACGCGCTGGAGTGGTCGCTGGTGGCGGGCGGCGGCGCCGCGCTCGCGACCGGCCTCGTGCTGTGGCTGGTGGGCGACGTGAAGCACGGCGACCTGCGCGACGCCGAGGCCGGCGCCGTGGACGGCGTGGTCAGCGACATGACCCGGCGCCGGGCGCTGTCCCTGCGCTCGCAGGGCGACTCGCTGAAGATCGGCGGCATCGTCACCGGCGTCGCCGGCCTCGCCGCCGTCGGCACCGGCACCGTGCTGCTGCTGCTCGATCACGGCCCGACCCACCAGGGCCGCGTCGAGGTCACGGGCGGCGTCAGCCCCTACGGCGGGAGCGTCGAGCTCCAGGTCCACTGGTGAGGAGGTCGCTCATGCGCGCCATCCCGATCCTCTTCGGCATCCTGCTCGCCGGCGGCGGCGCGGCCTGCACCGGCCCCGACGTCGACGCCGTGCGCTGGGCCTGCCAGGCCGACGACGAGTGCGGCGCCGGCTGGAGCTGCGGCGACGACGGCATCTGCCGTCACGCCGTGGCGGTCACCGACCCGTGGGAGATCTGCGACGACTGCGTCGACAACGACGGCGACGGCCTGACCGACGACGCCACCTGCGCCTATCGCTACCCGCTGCACGTGGCCGCGCCGACCAGCGGCATCGAGGCCTGGCACGCGGTCACGGCGAGCATCGACCACGCCGGCTGGGTGCAGCTCGGCCGCTCCGGCGCGAGCGGCGACGACGTGCGCGTGGTGTGGCGCGACGTCGGGAGCGGCGCGCTCGGCGAGATCGATCGCATCGTCGATCCGTCCGGCCCGACCTGGAACCTGGCCGACACGCGCCTGTGGTTCGCGCTGCAGGCGCCGCTCGCCGGCGGCGCCGCGAGCGACGACTACGCCATCCTCACGCGCGTGGCGAGCGGCTCGCCCATGGCCGAGCTCGGCGCCGTCTACAGCTTCGCCGACCTCTTCGATCGCGAGGACGGCCCGAAGCTCGGCAGCCCGTGGGTCGAGCACGAGCATCTCGGCAGCGTCATCGTGAAGGGCGGCGCGCTCGTCGTGGCGACCTCGAACCCCGACGGCATCGGCCCCATCGCCGCCGCGCGCCTGCCCGAGAAGCTCGCGAGCGGCCGCTGGCGCGTGCACTTCGGCTTCGCCTGGTCGGCCCCGGCCGACGCCGACTTCGGCGTCTACCTCCAGGTCGGCAACGCCAAGCTGCTGGATGCGCCGACCGACCTCGGCGACGCCGCCAGCCTCGCCGCCAACGTGGTGACCGGCCTCGTCTGGCACGCCCCGGCGCTCACCGCGCGCGTGCCGGTCCTGGCGCTGGTCGGCCCCGACGGCGAGAAGGTCATCGGCGATCTCAGCGGCGCCCACGCGGTCGATCTCATCGTCGACCTCGACGCCAAGACCGCCACCGTCGTCCTCGACGACGGTCGCCCGTCGGCCAGCGTGGCGCTGCTCCTCGACTCGCCCGTGACCGCGCTGCGCATCGCCGTGCGCGGCCTCGACGCGAGCCAGCTCGTCGCCCACCGCTTCGACGAGGTGAGCGTGCGCCACCTCGCGCCGGGCGCCGAGCCGACCGTCACCGTGCTGAGCCCGGTCGTCGTCCCCTGCGGCGCCGGCGCGGGCGCGCTCATCCCCGAGGAGGCTCCGTGAACCTGGTCCCGCTCGCGCCCGAGAAGCGCATCCTCTGTCACTGCGCCTCGGCGCCGGCCTTCGCCGGGCTGCTGGCCAGCATCGCCGGCACGGCCGGCGCGCGCACGGGCGACGACGTCTTCGTCTTCGACGGCATCACCGCGCGCTTCCTCGCGCGCGCCACGCCCGACGCGCTGCTCGCCGACCTGCGCGAGCAGTACGTGAACCTCATCCTGCTCGACCTGCGCGCGAGCGGCGGCGCCAGCCTGGCGGCGCAGGCGGCGTCGGCCTTCCAGGTGCTCGACGCGCTCGATCGCACCGAGGACGTCGAGGGCCGCTTCGCCTTCGATCGCATCCTGGCGCTCCTGCCGGCGGCCATGAGCCCCGAGGTCGACGACCTGGTGCTCCACCTCGGCGCGCGCGGCGTGCGCCACGTGCTGCGCCCTCCGCCGTCGGGCCCGGACGACGGCCCCGAGGTGGCGCGCGCGCTGCTCGCCGAGGTGGCGCGCATCCTGCGCGCGCGCCAGAAGGGGAGCCGCGCGCTGTGCGCCTCGGGCGGCGGCATCACCGGCATCTACTTCGAGCTCGGCGCGCTGAAGTGCCTCGACGACTGCCTCGGGGCGGGCGGCGTCAACGCCTTCGACATGTACTTCGGCATCAGCGCCGGCGCCGTCGTGAGCTCGCCGATCGCGGTCGGCTACTCGGTCGACGAGTACCTGGCGGCCATCGCCGGCCACCCGGGCGGGCGCATCGCGCCCTTCGATCTGTGCCTCTTCCGGCTCGGCCACGTCGACGCGCAGAGCTTCGTGCGGCGCGTGGCGCTGGCCGCCAGGACGAGCGCCGCCGCGGTGTGGAGCGCGCTCACCGGCCGCCGCGCCAAGGCCGACGACGAGCTGGTCTTCGACTATGCCGACCTGGTCGCGGCGCCCTTCCGCGCCGATCGCTTCGAGCGCCTCTTGCGCGACGTGCTGACGGCGCCCGGCGCCACCAACGACTTCCGCCGCCTGCCGCGCCCCGTCTTCATCGGCGCCACCGATCAGGACGCGCGCGCCCACGTGCTGTTCGGCGACGAGGAGCACCGCGACGTGCCGGTGAGCAAGGCCATCCAGGCGTCGCTCAGCATCAACCCGGCCTTCGGCGCGACGCTCATCGACGGCCGCTACTACGAGGACGGCGCGGTCACGCGCACGTCGAACTTCGTCGAGGCCATCCGTCGCGGCGCGACCCTCATCCTGGTGGTCGATCCGTTCGTGCCCTACGTGGCGCGCGAGCCCGGCTTCGCGAACCGCCGCGGCATGCTCTACAACATCGACCAGGACGTGAGGACCATCTCCTACACGCGCTACGAGACGACCCGGAACTGGGTCTTGCGCCAGCACCCCGAGGTCAGCTCGTACACCTTCGTGCCGGCCAATCGCCTGCGCCGGCTGATGTCGATCAACCCGATGGACCACCGGCCCTACCTCGAGATCTGGCGCGGCGCCTACCTCTCGACCTGGAACCGCCTGCGCGCCCTCGAGCACCGCCTGGCCGGCGACATGGCCGCCCACGGCATGCCCTTCGACCTCGCGCGCGCCAACGCCGTAGCGGCCCAGCTCGACCGCGTGTCGCGCCCCGAGCTGGCCGACTTCTTCCCCGATCGGAACATCATCCTGAAGCGCGCGCCGCTGTGCCTCGAGCCGGCTCCGGCCAGCGCCGCGGTCGCCGCCGCCCACTCGCCTGCGGCCTGAGCGGGCGCGCCATCGTTCGTCTGCTCGCGCGGCTGCGGGACGACGCGTAGCCGGCGGCTGATGCCTCGTCATCGCAGCGCGCCGTTGCCCGGGCAACGGGCGCGGACATTGTGGTGTCGCTCGTCGTGGCGTATCCATTCGGCTGAGCGTCCGAGACAGGCTCGCCTTGAGCATCACCAACAGATCCAGACGACCGGCTCCGTGGGTCGGCGACGCCAGCAGCTACCCGCTGCGAGTGCTCGTCGACGAGCTCGCCCGTCGCCGCATCGACCCGGCACCGCTGCTCGCCCAGGTCGGCCTGACCCACCGCGACGCCTACAACCCGCTCGGCCGCGTGTCGCGCGCGGCCACGTTCGCCTTCCACGATCGCGCCGTCGCCGCCACCGGCGACCCCGCCGTCCACCTGCACGCCGGCATCAACGCCGACATCGGCACCTTCGGCGCCGCCGACTTCATCGCCACCATGTCGCCCAAGCTCGGCATCGGCATCGCGCGCGTCGCGGCGAACATGGAGCTCATCGACTCGGGCATGCACCTCGACGTCGTCGTCGGCACGCACGAAGCCTATCTGCGCGCGCGGCCGACGCACGACGCGTGCCTGCACCCGATCGAGTTCGAGATCCTGGTGATGGCCACCATCCTGCGCGTGCGGCGCGCGACGCTCGACCGCGGCGGCGCCTCGCTGGTCACGCGCATCGGCCCCGACCCCGGCTACGGCGCGGTCTTCGAGCGCCTGGCCGGCTGCCCGGTGCGCTTCGACGCGGCCGAGGACCGCATCGCCTTCACGCGCGCCGTCTGGGACGCGCGACCCGCGACCGCGCACCCGGCCTTCGCGGCGCTGGTGTCGATCGTGGTCGACCCGATCATCGAGGCGTTCGGCAAGCCGTCGTCGATCACCGCGTCGGTCGAGCGTGTCGTCGAGGAGAACCTGAGCAACGTCGGCCTGTGCGCGGCCGACGTCGCCGCCATCCTCGGGGTCTCGCTGCGCACGCTGCACCGACGCCTGGCCGGGGACGGCCGCCGCTTCGGCGACATCGTCGACGAGGTGCGCCTGCGCCGCGCCAAGGAGGAGCTCGCGCGCGGCACCGCCATCGTCGACATCGCGCTGCAGCTGGGCTTCTCCGAGACCGCCGCCTTCACGCGCGCCTATCGCCGCTGGACCGGTGAGCCGCCGAGCGCGCACCGCGCCCGCGCCACCCGCCCCGACGGGCCGTGAGCGCGCAGCGCCGACCGATCACGGCGTCTGCGGCGCGGGCCGGTCGTGCGCGTCGCTGAGCGGCACGCCAAAGTTGCGACAGCTGAGGCGCAGGTCCTGCACGATGTCGCTGAACAGCGTGTCGAGCGAGGTGCCGACGAGGTCGGAGCCACAGCCCCGCGAGAACGGCGAGCCACCGTTGCCGCCGCCGGTGGCGCTCTTCACGCTGCCGCCACTCCAGAACATCTGCCATTGTCCGCTGCCGCCGCGACGCACCTCGAGCGCGTGGCACTCGACCCCGAAGGCGTCGATGTCGTCGCCGGACCGCCCGTAGATGCCGGTCACGAACGAGCCCGCGCAGGCGTCGCCGCCCACCTGGCTGCCGCCGTTTCCGCCGGCCCAGCCGGCCACCGCCGCCTCCTCCGGCTGGACCCGGTAGACGTACTCGGCCTGGCCGGGTCGCAGCTCCGGGTGCAGCACCGCCTTGGCGCAGTACATCGCGATCTGGTCGACCGTGTCGCCCCAGCGGATGTCGAACTTCTGGAAGATGCGATCCGGCGGGCAGCTCAGCGGCGCGCCGGCGCTGCCATCTCCGTCGGCCGCCCAGGACGTCGTGCCGGTGCCGACGTCGACACTCGGCTGGCCGGCGAGCGCGCCGCCCACGACCGGGCAGCCATCGTCGATGTAGCCGTCGCAGTCGTCGTCGACGCCGTTGCAGAGCTCCTCGCTGACCGGGTAGCCCTCGGCCCACTCGCACGTCGCGGAGACATGCTGCCCGATGGCGTCGGTGGTGGTGATGACGACCTGTTTCGGATCGACGGTGCAGTCGACCAGCGGCTCGCTGAAGGAGATGGTCGCGGTCGGCGCCGGCTCGGCCGCGTCGGCTGGCGTCCGCTGGTAGACCATGAACGCATCCGACTGCAGGTAGTCGACGCGCACCGAGACCAGGTCGCTCTGCGGGTCGGTCGCGCTCACCTCGAGCTGGTAGCGCCAGGGCTCGATGCCGTTCGGCCGGGGCCGCGGCGTGATGGTGCAGGTCACGTCGGCGCCCGGGAGATCGGCGATGTCGACGTAGCTGTTGGGGTCGACGTCGTAGGTCTGGCTCGAGCTCTCGAAGAGATCGTCGAGACCGTCGCCGTCGGTGTCGGCGAGCCACGGGTCGGTCCCGGTGCCGTGGTCGGTGCTGAGCACCTTGGCCTCCTCGTCGTCGCGCAGGCCATCGCCGTCGCTGTCGAGCAGCGCCGGCGACGGGAACACGCGGTAGGCCGCGCGCGCGGAGGTCTCGACCATCCAGCCCTCGTTCGTCTCCCAGAAGTCGGAGAGCCCGTCACCCTGCGGCAGCTCGGCGGTGGCGTCGGAGTTGATGTCGTTGTCGCTCGACCCGTTGGCCGCCTCCGCGAACGCCGACACGCCGTCGCGATCGAGGTCCTCGCTGTAGATGAGCGTCACGCGATCGCCCGGGTAGACCGGCGCGTCGAAGAGGTTCTCGTAGTAGCGCGTGTCCTTGCGATCGCCGAAGCGCTGCACCGCCGCGAACCAGCCGCGCTTGACGAGGCGCGGCCCCGGTCCGCTCGTGAACGTGTAGGGGAGGCGGTCGTGCAGGTCGGGGGCTGGCCCCTGGTAGAGCTCGGTGCCGCGACCGCCGATGGTGATGGCCCACCCCTCGACGCCGGGCACCCCGTCCACGTCGACCGGCTCGGCCTCGAACGGCATGCCCACCTCGCGCATCGCCTCGCCGATGGTGATGCCGTGGCTGGCGTCGGCGTGCGCCGCGACGAAGTAGCGCTGGTTGTGATCGCCGAAGTCGACGTCCAGCACCGCGGTCTGCTGGAGGACCTGGTCCATCTGGAAGTCGAAGTCCTTGCCGTCGGCGTCGAGCAACGCGAAGCGCGTGGGCGAGAACGCCAGCGAGTCGCCGGGGCCGAGGTCCTGCACCGCCTGGTACGGGATGTCGTCCGAGGCGAGCGACAGCGTGCGCCGCTCGCCCGGGGCGAGCGTCATGTCTTCACCGTCGAGCTCGACGATGGGCGTGTAGGTGCCGGTGACGCGGTCGAAGCGCATGAGCCCCAGCACGAGGTCCTGCACGCGCACCGGCACCGAGCTCGTGTTGACCACGTCGAGCGGCGTGCGCAGCGTGGCGCCCTTCACCGTGATCTCCTGCCGGGACACGGCCTCCCTCGTCTGGCGCTGCGTGTCCTTGCCCTCGAAGCCGCCGCCGATCTCGAGGTCGAAGCGCACCTCCTGGCTCAGGCGGTCCTCGCTCTTCACCGAGACGCCGACCTCGACGTCGCCGCTGAGGATGTCGGAGCAGCAGCCGACGCTGCCCGTCCCTTCTACATACGCGCTCGAGTACTGGGAGTGCTGGAGCGCCAGGCGCACCGACGAGCCCTGCGTGACATAGCCGTCCTCGGAGAAGTTCGTCACCTCGCTCTGGGTGACCGTCTGCCCGCTCGAGGTCGTGCGCTCGATGACGAGCTCGAGGTCCATCGTCGCGTTCGGCGTCGGGTACAACGCGATCGTCGGCACCTCGGCGACGTTGGGACTGCGCACTCCTCCCAGCGTCTCCTCGTAGTCGCCGCGCCCGTCGCCGTCGCTGTCGGCGAGGAACGGCGAGGTCGCGCCGAAGCCGGGTACGAGCTGGCTCGGGTCGTTGACGTCGGGGGCGAGGCGCAGCTCGGCCGCGTCGAAGAGCGCGAAGAGCGGCGGGCGCGGGTTGCTCGGGTCGCCTCCCCGGGCGTCGCCGTCGGTGTCGACCGACGAAGGGCTCGTCCCCCAGCGGTTCACCTCGTCGAAGTCGCTGAGCGTGTCGCCGTCGGTGTCGACGCGCCGCGGGTCCGACGCGACCGCGCGCTCCTGCTTGTCGTCGAGGCCGTCGCCGTCGCTGTCCGCGACGAGCGGATCGGTGCCGACGTCGTCGAGCTCCTTCTTGTCGTCGAGCCCGTCGCCGTCCGTGTCGGCGCTGTGCGGGTTGGTGCCGGCAGCCAGCTCGTCGGGGTCGCTGATGCCGTCGCCGTCGCTGTCGGTGTACTCGGGCGGCACGCGGTCGTCGGTCGGGTCGCGCACGTCGGGCGTGCCGTCGCCGTCGAGGTCGCCGGTGCCCTCGTCGACGTCGGGGATGCCGTCGCCGTCGGTGTCGAGGTCGGTGCCGTCGCAGATGCCGTCGCCGTCGAGGTCCTCGCCGCACACCACGGTCACCTCGAGCGAGCGGCTCACGCGCTGGCCGGCCGGGTCCTGCACCGTCAGCGTCAGCGTGCTCTTGCCGGCGTGGCCGGCCGACACCAGCACCAGGCTCTTGACGCCGTCGGCGGTGTCGAAGGTGACGTGGTCGGCCGGCAGCACCGTCTCGTCCGAGCTCGCGACGGTCGCGATCAGCTTGGCGTTGGCGTCGTCGGCGTCGCTCATCTCGAGCGCCAGCGAGCGGCTCTCGGGGTCGGTCAGCGTCTGGTCGGCCAGCGCCGCCAGCGACGGCGCGTCGTCGACCGGGGTGACCTCGACCGCGATGGGGGCCGACGCGCTGAGCTCGCCGCCGACGCCGCTGTTGCCGAGGTCGTCGATGGTCACCGTCACGATGTCGGCGCCGACGTAGTCGCGATCGCCGGCGTAGGCCAGCGTCGCCAGCGCCGCGTTCATGGCGTCGATGCGACCGGTGAGCGCGACGGCGCGCGAGCCGTTGGCGCCCGACGCGATGTGCAGGCCGGCGGTGGTGCCGAGCGACACCTTGCCGTGCCCGGCCTCGAGGGTCACGGCGAGGTCGCCGGTGCCGGCGTCGCGATCGGCGACGGCCACGCCGGTGACGACGCGCGAGCTGTCCTCGGCGACCGTCACGTGCGACGGCACGACCAGGGACGGCGCGTCGTTGACGGCGCGCACGGCGACTCGGAAAGAGGTCTCGATGCTGGCTTCGCCGGCCTGGACCGAGACCGTGATGGTGGCCGCACCCGAGGCGTCGGCCGCCGGGACGAGCTGGATGGAGCGCTCGGCGCCGCTGCCGGCGACGATGATGCCGGCGGCCGGCACGAGGCCGTCGTCCGACGAGGTGACGCGCACGGCGATGTCGGCCGCGTCGGTCTCGACGTCGCCCACGGTGAAGGCGATGGGCGCCGACGCGACGTCCTCCTCGAGCGCCTGGTCGGCGATCGGGCTCACGTGCGGCGGGTCGTCGACCGGCGCCACGCGCACCTGGAAGTGGGTCGAGGCGCGCGCCTCGCCGTCGGACACGCTCACGGTGATGACGCTCGTGCCGAACGCGTTGGCGGCCGGCGTGACCACCAGCGTGCGCGCCGCGCCGCTGCCGCCGAAGGCGATGGCGTGCGCCGAGACGACGCCGTCGTCGGACGAGGTCGCCGACACGACGAGGGCCGCCGCGTCGTCGTCGTCGTCGCCGACGGTGAAGGTCAGCGGCTGGCTGGCGCCGTCCTCGGCGAGGGCCTGATCGGCGATGAGCGAGATCGTCGGCGCGTCGTTGACGGGCGTGACGCGGATGGCGACGACTACCTCGGGCGAGGTCGTGGTGCCGTCGTCGGCGCGGTAGGCGAAGCTGTCGCTGGTCGTCTCCGAGCCGTCGTGGGCGTAGGCGAAGCTGCCGTCGGCGCGCAGCGTGAGCGTGCCGTGGCTCGGCGCGCGCACGAGCGTCGCCGTCAGCGCGTCGTGCTCGGCGTCCAGGTCGTTGGCGAGGACCGAGGTCGCGCCGTCGGCCAGCGCGCTGACCGTGCCGCCCTCGGCCACGCGCACCTCGTCGGCCACCGCCACCGGGGCGTCGTCCTGAGCGGTGATGGCGATGCTGACAGTGACGACCGCCGAGCGCGCCACGCCGTCATCGGCCTGGTAGCTGAAGCCGTCGACGGTCGTCTCCGAGCCGTCGTGCACGTAGCGGAAGCTGCCGTCGGCGGCGAGCGTCAGCGCGCCGTGGGCCGGGCCGTCGACCAGCACCGCGCTGAGCGCGTCGCCGTCGCCGTCCTCGTCGTTGGCGAGCACCGAGCTGGCGCCGCCGACGAGCGTCGTGGCGCTGCCGGCCTCGTCGACCGACACGCTGTCGGCCGCGGCCACCGGCGCGTCGTTGGCGGGCGTGACGTGGATGGTCACCACCACCGGCTCCGAGGCGACCTGGCCGTCGAAGGCCTGGAAGCTGAAGCTGTCGCTCGTCGCCTGCGAGCCGTCGTGCGTGTAGCTCAGGCGGCCGTCGGCGCCGAGCACCAGCGAGCCGTGGGCCGGGCCGCTGACGATGACGGCCGTGAGCGCGTCGCCCTCGGCGTCGGTGGCGCTGGCGAGGACCGAGCTCGAGCCGTCGTCGAGCGTCGTGGCGGTGCCGCCCTCGGCCACGGTCAGGCTGGCCGCGAAGGCCACCGGCGCGTCGTCGACGGCGCTGATGT
>JAXLYZ010000082.1:0-34963 GCA_046351155.1 Myxococcota bacterium | reverse complement strand
CTTGAAGTTGAAATTACCAATGTGATCGAACGCGCGACGATTCGGCATATGAGCCTCCTAACACTGAACCCGGGCCGACCTTGGGCACTCGCCCAATTCCGACCGGGGCTATTTCATGATTGGTGTTCGGGGCGAGGCCACCGAACGGATGCCCTTAGGGGCGAGGACGGGCCTGCAATAAACAGGCCCGTCACTCAATCAGACTCTCACTCCGAGACGTCGCCACCGCTCGGCATCTGGCCGATGCGGAAGACCACGAATTCGGCCGGCTTCACCGGGCACATGCCGATCTCGCAGATCAGCTGGCCGGCGTCGATGACCTCAGGCGGGTTGGTCTCATCGTCGCACTTGACGTAGAAGGCCTCCTCCGGGGTCTTGCCGAAGAGGGCGCCCTGGCGCCAGAGGCGCATGAGGAACGCGGTGAGGTCACGGGTGATGCGCTTCCACAGGCGCTGGTCGTTCGGCTCGAACACCGCCCACTGGGTGCCGATCTCGATCGACTGCTCGACCATGTTGAAGAGCCGGCGCACGTTGATGTAGCGCCACGAGGCGTCCGACGAGATGGTGCGGGCGCCCCAGACGCGGATGCCGCGGTTCGAGAACGCGCGGATGCAGTTGATGCCCTTGGGGTTCAGGATGTCCTGCTCGCCCTTGGTGATGTTGTACTTCAGGCCGAGGGCGCCGCGGACGAGCTCGTTCGCGGGGGCCTTGTGCACGCCGCGTTCGCCGTCGACGCGGGCGTAGATGCCGGCCATGTAGCCCGAGGGCGGCTGGAACACGTTGCCCTTGTACGGGTCGTACACCTCGATCCACGGGAAGTAGTAGGCGCCGTACTTCGAGTCGCGCGGCTTCGGGAGCTTGTCCACGCCGCCCTTCTCGATGACCTCGGGGGAGTCGAGGATGGCGAAGCGGTAGCGCATGTTCTCGCAGTGCGAGAGCACGGCGTCCTGGATGGCCGGGTCGGTCTGGCCGGGGGCGCAGACCATGTTGATCTCCTCGACGTCCTCGAACGCCTTGAGACCGGTCCGGGTGCCGGGGCCGTTGTCCGAGCCGATGTAGAGCGCCGCCTTCGAGGCGTACTGCGACCAGTCGGTGCCGACGTTCATCACGAACGCGCGACCGCCGCCGTTGTTGAAGAAGCCGTAGACCGCGTGGGCCAGGAACTCGCTGTGCTGGAAGTCACCGAAGTGCTTGGTGAACGTGCTCCAGTTCGTGCAGAAGATCGGCTCGTTCAGCGGGCCGACCGAGGACTCGCCGATGAAGCCGAGGGTGGAGGTACCCACCATCTCGAGCGGCTTGGAGCCACGATCGACTTCTTCGACGTACACACCGGGGGAGAGGTAGCTGGTAGCCATTTGTCTTGCCTTATCCTTGGCTTTGATGCCCCGAAGGGCGTTCTACACACTGACCCGCCATCCGAAGCTGTCGGGTGCCGCGAGCCTCCGGCCCGGCCCTATCGAGGGCGCGAAACCGCGAGATCTCTGCCAGTCACACGACGGATCTCCGGAGACTTCCGCTCGGACTCGATACGGAAGCGCACGAAGTAGTACACGGCGGGCCGGATTTCCTCGTTCATGCTGCGCCAAAAGCTCAGCACGTCATTGAAATCGTACTGCAAATTCGGGTAGATATTGAGCTTGTCGTCGGGGAAGAAGGACTCCCCCTTGAGCTGCTCACCCGTGATGATCGGATATTCGAGCAGCGTCTTGACGGCCAAGCCGGTGAGGAGGTTCTCCTCCGCCGGAGTGTTGCCCCAGACGCTGATGATGTAGTGGGCCATCATGTGGGCCGGCGCGTCGCGGTAGTACTCGACGATGCGCCCGTCCTTCATGTAGCTCGACACGAGCGTCTGAGTGCGCTCGCGGTACCTCTGGTCGAAGCCCAGATGGTACATGTAGCAGTTCACCGTCGGCAGGTTCTTGATGTTGTCTTTCTTGGGCTTGTCGACCGAGATGTTCACGGTCGTGAACCCCGCCGCCTTGAAAGACTCCTCGAAGAGCTGCTTCAGCGTCTCTCCGATGTCCTTGATGACTTCGAACTGGCTCATCGTGCGGCGTTCCGGCTCATCTCTGGCGGTCCGTTCCCAGGTCGACGGTGACCCCTCAACCTGTGAGCGACGCGGACCCTACCACCCCTGTTTCGACGCTGTCAAACCGACCCAAGATGCTGTTTTAACTGCATAAATTTCACCCACAACAATGCCGGCCCCACTTTTTTTTTCGCTGCGGCTGCGAGATTCGCTCGGAGCCGCGAAAATGCTGGGGCGGAATGGGTGGGACCACGGAGGGGTGACGGCAGTCCCCATCTGGAGTCCGGAGGCCCCAGTCCCAGATCAGATATCCGGGACGGGGCTGCCCGAGTCGCCGGAACCGGTTGAAATTTCGTACGAATAGACGCTCGCGCCGGCGCTGGACTTGATGCGCAGGAAGTAGACACCTTCCTTGAGCTTGATGGGGCCGAGCTTCTCGCTCGAAGCGCTCTTGTCGTGTTTCAGATCGGCAATCTTATCGCCGCCTTTGTCGCGGAGCTCGATGGTCGCCGAGATGGCCTTGGGATCATCCCACCAGACCTTGATCGTGGCCTTCACGGCGTCCTCGATCTCGAACTTCTTCCAGTCCGTCGCGTCGCCCTGGTCGAGGCTCACGCGGTCATAGAGGAGCGTGTCGAGGGTGGCCGGCTGGGAGTCCCCGCGACCGCCGTCACCACCCGTCCGCTCGTCGGGACCGAGGCCGCCGCATGCGACGGTGAAGAGGGCGGGGAGTGACCAGAAGGCGTGGCGAAGCCAGGCTGCCTTGGCGGGTGGGATGGCTCGAGCTCGCATCGATGTCTCCTTGAAAGGCCAGGCAAACCGTACACCGCGAGGAAACTTTTTGCGACCGCGGACGTCGTGGCTGGGATGGTGCCGTCCGCCTCGAGACCCGAGCCCGCAGCGATCGATCGCGACCTCGTCGCCCGCTGTGTCGCGCGCGAGCCGAGGGCGCTGGACGAACTGGTCGAGCGCTTCGGGCGACTGGTGCATGCGGTCGTGCTGCGGACTCACGAGCGCCACGGCCAGCACGTCGACGATGATCGCATGGCCGAGCTCTTCAGCGCGTCGTTCCTGGCGCTGCTCGATGATGGAGGGCGGCGGATCCGGCAGTGGGACGGGCGCTGCGCGTTGGCGAGCTGGGTGCGGCTCGTCGCGGCGTCGGTGACGCTCGATCGGCTGAGGACCGAGCGGCGCGCGGGACGCCGCGTGAGCGATGCCGTCGACATCGAGCTCCTGCCGAGCGACGAAGCTGGGGCGCTCGAGCGCGCGGAGCGCCTCGAGGAGCACGCCCGGCTCGAGCGCGCGCTGGCGATGCTGTCGGACGGTGACCGCGAGCTCTTGCGCCTCCTCTATATGGAGGAGGTGCCGGCGGCGGAGGCGGCGGCCCGGCTCGGCGTCGCGGCCGGCGCCCTCTACACCCGCAAGAACCGGGCACTGCAGCGCCTGAGGGATGCATTCGGGCGCGCCGCGGAGCCGGAGGTGTGAGGTTCGAGGGGGGACGGCGTCCATTGGCCCAGGGACCGGGTCGATCGATGGGCGCCGATGAGGAGAGAACATGGAGGCGCTACTCCGAATGAGGGCGCGCGCCGGGCGCGCTGCGACGAAGAGAGCATCGCGGCCCTGCGCGCGGACGCACCCTGGCCGGCGGGGCTCGGACGGCGCTTGATGGCCGAGGCGCGCGCCGCCATCGCCGGGATCGGCGCCGCGAAGGCGCCGAGCGTGGTCTTGCGCATCCGCGCTCTGGGCGAGCGCATCGAGGCCTTCTTCGGCGGCGGCGAGCTGGTCGAGGCGGCGTTGGTCCGCGGCGACGCGCCGGGCGGCGTGCTCGTGCGGCACGCGTTCGGCGTGGGGACCGCGTCGACGCACGTGGATCTCGCCGGCGGTCGCTTCGTCGTGATGGTGGATCTCGGCGCCGACGCTCCGGCTCGCGGGACAGCCGTCGTGCTCGCGCGCGACGAGCGCGAGCTCGCCAGCGAGAGCCTGCGCAAGGGGCTGGCTCCTCCCTACCCTGCCGGCGGGCGCCTACCGGCTGCGTGCGACCGACCGATCCGGCGCGGTCGCCGAGCTTGACCTCGTCTTGGAAAGGTCGGCAGATTGAGCTTGGAGGCGCTCGACATGCGAGCCGTGCTGGAGGTTGAGCTCGAAGGTCCATGGCTCGACGCGAGCCTGGACGGGCTCGCCGGGACGGTGCCGCGCGCGGTCGTGCACGGCCGACGCGAGGTCAGCTCGAGCAGGCTGCGTGAGCTCGCGACCGACGTTGCCCGCATCCTCAATCGAGGCTCGCGTTGGAATGACCGGGACCAGGGGTCGCGCGAGCTGCTGGCGCGAAAGGGCGCGGCGCTCTTCGACGCGCTCCTGCCGGCGAGCGTGAAGGCGGCGCTGCGGGCGGCGAGCGGCGGCGAGCTGGTGGTGCGCGCGCGCGAGCGAGCTGGCGTTCGTGCCGTGGGAGCTGCTCCACACCGGCTTCGGCTTCATGGGGTTGCTGTTCGCCCTCGGACGCGACGTCGCCGCGCGCGAGCGGCCGCGCGATGCCGGCGCGCCCTGGCGCATGCTGGTCATCGCGGACCCGCGGGGAGACCTCATCGGCAGCTACTACGAAGGGCTGACCTTGCGCGACGAGCTCGCGGCGGCGGGCCATGTCGGGGTCGACCTTCGCTCGTCGAGGTCGGCACCGAGGACGTGCGCCAGCTGCTCCGCGACTATGACGTCGTCCACTACGCCGGCCACGCCGAGCCGAGCGGGCCCGGACGCGAGCGCGGCTGGTGGCTGCGCGACGGCGTGCTGGCGCCCTCGGCCATCCGCGAGCTCGGCGGCGGGCCTGCATTCCCGAGGCTGGTGTTCGCCAACGCGTGCCGCTCGGCGCGCGTCGAGCCCGACGAGGTCGGCGTCGCGCCGAGCCTCACCGAGGCCTTCATCGAGGCGGGCGCGGACCACGTGTCGGCACCGTGTGGGATGTGCCCGACGAGCCGGCCAGCGGCTTCGCGCTGGCCTTCTATGCCCAGCTCCTGGCGGGGCACCCGATCGGCGAGGCCATCCGGCGGGCGCGCGCGCTGGCTGCGCGCTATGGCGAAGACTCGATCTACTGGGCCGCCTGGGTGCTCCACGGCGATCCGGCGCCGTCCTGCTTCGGCGTGGCTCAGCCGGCGCGCGTCGACGAAGTGGCCAAGATCGGCGCCCAGCAGGCCGAGCTGCGCTCCGTCGCGGCCCGGGTCCGCGGGGCGGCGCGGTCGGCGGGGCGCCGCGCGTCGTCAGCCTCGGGAGCCCCTCGCGGCGCGTGGCTCCGCGTCGCGGCCGGTGTCCGCGGCGCTCGCGGCCAACGTGGGACTGGCCGGTGCCCTCGGTCAGAACGGCGCGGTCATCGTCGCGCGGCCCGCGCGCACGGCCGACCTCGGGCCCATCGAGCGCCTGACGCCGATGCCGCTGGAGCTCGCGTCGAGCCCGGCACCGCCGGCGCTGCCGACTCAGCCCAAGGACGTCGGTGCCGTCGGGGAGGCGCAGCTCTCCATCATCGGCGAGGTGGGCGGCGAGCCGGTCGAGACGACGAGCCTCGCCAGCGGCCAGAGCTTCCGTATCCGCTGGCAGGTGCCGCGCGCCGGATACGCCAGCGTGTGGCAGGTCGAGAGCCAAGGCGGGGTGCGGCGCATCTTTCCGACCAGGGGTCTCGGGCCGGGCGAGGCCGGCGCGAGCGTCGTCGCGGCCGCGCCGGGCGGGCGCAGCGTCGAGCTGCCCGGCGCCGGTCGCTGGTTCTTCCTCGAAGACCGCAAGGGCCCCGAGCACTTCTTCCTGGCGTGGCGCTCGCAGGCGCCTGGCGACGACGCCGCGCTCGCCGCCGAGATCGAGGCCGAGGTCACGGCGCTCGCGCCGCGCGGCGCCGCGCGCCTCGAGCTGCGCGGGACCGGCGGCATCAAGGGGGCGCCCAGCGCGGCGACGACCACGGCCATCGCGGAGCGCTTCCGCGAGGTCCTCGAAGACCGCTTCGAGGTCGTGCGCACGCTCGAGGTCGAGCACCATTGAAGGGCCTCGGCGCCGCTTGGATTGCGCTCTTCGGGGCGCTGGGAGGCCTCGCTGGCGGCGCTGACGCTCGCGCCGACGAGGGCGGCTCGGCCGGAGCGGCGTCGGCCTTCGACGACGCGCTGGCCGGAGGCGACGAGGCGCTGCGGGCCGGGGCCTTTCGCGACGCGCTGGTGCGAGCCGGCGAGATCGCGGCCGACGCGCCGGTCGACGACAAGCGCACGCAGAGCGCGGCGCTCGTCCTCCGGGCCGAGGCGCTGACCGAGCTCGGTGAGCTCGACGAGGCCGACCTGGCCTTGGAGGCGGCGCTGGCGGACCTTCGCGGCACGGCGCACGCCGACCGACTCGTGCGCATCGAGATCGCCACCGGCGAGCTGCGCTCGCGACAAGGCAAGATGGCCGACGCGCGCGCCGCGTTCGCTGAGGCGCGGCGCTGGTGCGAGGCGCTCGGCACGAACGGCGACGTCGAGCTCGTGCTGGCCGAGGGGAAGCTCCTGGCGCAAGCCGGCGCGCTCGACGAGGCGGCGGCACGCTTCGAGAGCGCGGCCAAGGCGTGCGGTGACGAGCGCTGCCGCGCGCGCGCCGAGGTCGGCGCGGGCGCCGTGCTGCTGGCCCAAGGCGATCAGCCCGGCGCGCGGCGACGCCTGGTGCCGGCCGTCGCGACGCTGGTCGATGCCGGCTGGTGGGCCGAGGCCGCGCGCGGGCTGGCGCTGCTCGCGCGCGCGCACCTCGGGCTCGGCGAGCTGGCGCCGGCGGCCATGCGCGCGGACGAGGGCGTGCGCGCCGCGGCGCGCGTCGAGAGCCGCGCCATCCAGGCCGAGCTGGCGCAGGTGCGCGGCGAGGTGGCGCTGGCGGCCGGCGACGCGAAGGCCGCGCGCGGCTGGCTCGAGGACGCGCGCGCGAGCTGGACGCACGCGCACTCGGCGCCCGGCGTCCTGGCCAATCGGCTCCTGCTGGCGCGGCTGGCGCTCGACGAGGGCGCGGTCGGCGAGGCGCGCATCCACCTCGAGGCGGCGCGCACATGGGCCGCGACGCTCGACGACGCCGAGGCGTCCATCACCAGCGCGAGCCTCCTGTCCGATGTCGCGGCGCGCGAGGGACACGCCGACGAGGCGCGCGGGCTGGCCGAGGAAGCGCTGGCGCACGCGCCGGCGCCGCGGCTCGCGGCGAGCCTGCTCATGCGGCTCGGGCGCCTGGAGGACGCGGCCCAGGCGGCCGAGCGCGTGCCGCTCGGGCGCTTTCCCGACGCCGAGCGCGACAAGGTCATGCGCGAGCGCCAGGCCATCTACGATGCGCGCGTCGAGCAGGTGATCGCCGCGGCCGGACCGACCGCCAATGACGTCGCGCTGGCCACCTCGGAGCGCAGCATCGCGCGCGCCTTCATGGACATGCTCGAGCGAGCGCGCGCCGGGCGCGAGAGCCCCGAGACGGCGCAGACGTTCCGCGAGCTCGGCGACGTCGACCGCGAGGCGCGGCTCGCGGCGGCGCGCGGCGACCTCGTGGCGCTGGCGC
The DNA here is from genome assembly GCA_046351155.1 of Myxococcota bacterium. Taxonomy (GTDB): domain Bacteria; phylum Myxococcota_A; class UBA9042; order PHBI01; family PHBI01; genus JAXLYZ01. Next base: position 27,411 of record JAXLYZ010000082.1, on the reverse strand, counting down.
GCCTGTCGCGGCGCCAGGCGGCGCTGGAGGCGGCCGCGCTCGGCCTCGCGCCGGAGAGCACCGACCAGAGCCTCGAGCGCATCGAGCGCGCGCTGGCCACGCTGCGGGCGCGCATCCGGCCCGACGTGGCGGTCCTGAAGTACCACCTCGGCGAGCCGCGGAGCCACCTCTTCGTCATCACCGACCAGGGCACGACGCGCTACGACCTGCCCGCGCGGAGCGCGCTGGCGCCGCTGCTCGTGCGCTTCGCCGACGAGGTGGCCACGCCGGGCGCGCGCCGCGGCGACGGCCCGACCCTCTTCGCGACGCTGGTCGCGCCCGCGCTGGACGCCATCGGCGCGCGGCGGCGGCTGGTCATCGTGCCGCATCGCGAGGCGCGCCTGGTGCCGTTCGACGCGCTGCCGCTCGATGCCAGGGCGGCGCAAGCGCTGCGCGCGCGCGGCTTCGTGGTCGACGCCTTCACGACCAGCGTGGCGCCGTCGATCGCGGCGCTGGTCGAGCTCGAGGACAGCGCGCCGAGCGCCAGGCGCGCCCGCGCTATCCGCTCGCGGCCTTCGCCGACCCGGTCTACGCCGGGCGGGCGGCGGCGCTGCCGCGGCTCGTCATGACCGCGGCCGAGGCGCGCGCGGCGAGCCTCCACCTGCAGGGGCCCGAGGCCGACGCGGGCGCCGTGTTCCTGCGCGAGGACGCCACCGAGACGCAGCTGAAGGCGCTGGCGTTGACGCGCTATCGCATGCTGCACCTCGCGACCCACGGCTTCGCGCCCGACGCCATCGGGCCCGGCGCGCAGCCGGCGCTCTTCTTCGGCGCGAGCGGGAGCGACGACGGCGTGCTCACCATCGACGAGGTGCTCGGGCTGCGGCTCGACGCCGACCTCGTCGTGCTCTCGGCGTGCTCCAGCGCGCGCGGCGCGCTCGAGCCGGGCGACGGCCTGGGCGGTCTCGTGCACGCGTTCCTCTATGCCGGCAGCGCCAGCGTGATGGCGACGCTCTGGCCCATCGAGGACCGCCGCGCCGCGACTGTGATGAACACGTTCTATCGCGAGCTCGGGCGGGCGGTCGGCCGCGGCCGCGCTGCGCACCGCGCGCCTCGAGCTGGCGCGGCCGGGAGTCGCCGCGGCGAGCGGCGAGGCGGGCGGGCCGCAGCGCGAGGCGGCGCTCCGCGGCATGGGCGGCATCGTCGGCGACGAGGTGCTGGCGCCGAAGATCGCGCGGCGCGGCGTCAGCGACCGCGACGCGTTTTTCTGGGCGCCGTACGTGTTGGTGGGTGCAACCGGGGACGTCCTGCGGTAGACGCCGCCCGATGACCCCGACGCTGACCCGCACGCTGCAGATCGGCGCGCTCCTCACGGCCGTGGGGCTCGGCGTCGTGCCCTTCGCCAGCGACGCCGTGCGCGAGGCGCGGGTCCCCGACGACGGCGCGGTCGCGGTCGCGACGCGGGCCATCCGCGCCGGCTTCCAGGCGGGCGACGCGGTGGTCGTCGACCCGAGCTGGTACACGCTGCCGTGGCACGCGCTCGAGCGCATGGGGACCGGCACCGAGGCCTGGCCTTATCCCGCGCTGTACGCGTCGGAGGACTTCGACGTCGTCGACGCGATGGGCCACGACCGGCTCTGGGTGCTGGCCGCCTTCGACCGCCCGGCCGACGCGCCCGCGGTCATCGCCGACGGCGTGAAGGCGCGCGTCGACATCCCGCTCGACGTCGAGCACGTGGCGCTCGCGCGCTACGACGTCGCCAAGGTCGAGCGGCTGCGGACGCTCACCGCCGACCACCAGCAGCTCGTCGTCCGACGCGGCCCCGAGGGCGGCGCGATGACCCCGTGCAAGTGGCGCGGGGACCGCCAGCGATGCGGTCGCGAGGGCTATCGCGACGTCTATCGCGAGGACCGCGTGGTGAGCCACATCCAGACGCGCTGGCTCATGACCGTGCCGAGCGACAAGGGCGAGGTCCTCGAGATCGACTGGAAGGACCTCCCGGCCAAGGGCACCTGGCTCTACCTCCGCGCCGGCTGGACCATGCAGGCCGTGCGCGAGCCGGCCGGCAAGGCCACCACCGTGACCGTGCTCGTCGATGGCCGCGAGGTCGATCGCTTCGTGCTCGAGCCGCACCGCTGGCTGCTCGAGCGCCGCGCCATCCGGCTCGACGCGGCCCAGCCGGTGACGGTGACGTTCCGCGCCGGGACCGAGGAGCTCGACGCGCGCGAGCTCATGATGGAGGCCGACGTGCTCGGGTCCCTGCCCGAGCCGCTGCGTCGCTGGGCGACCGCCGTCAGGGAGTAGGCGGCGAGCGCAGGTTCGGAGCGGCCGGAGCGCTCGGCTTCGCGGGCTTCGGCGGCTTCGGTGCATGCGGCGGCGGCTTCGCGGGCTTGGTCGTGGGCGGCCGCGTGGGCTCGGGCGCGGCGGCGTCGAGCGTTCCCGGGCGCACGTAGACGTAGAGGTAGGGCACGCCCTCGCCGGTGACGATCCAGTCGGGGCCCGCCACGCCCATGGCTTGGCGCGTGTCGAGGTCGAGCTCCATGAAGGCCTGGTTGCCGTCGATGAGCGCTATCTGCGCGCCGTGCTGGCTATTGGCGTAGCGGATGTCCCAGCGCAGGTGGCCGTCGTTCTGGTACATGTCGTAGGCGCCCCAGGTCGTGTCCTGCCAGTAGACGCGGGCGTTGTAGGGCGCGTTGGCGTTCAGCCAGTCGATGGCCTCCTGCGTCGAGTGACCCCAGAACGAGCGCATCAGGCGCTTGTCGGCGGCGCCCTGGAGGCCGCCGGCGAAGAGGCTGTTGTAGTGCGAACTGCCGACCCAGGCGTGGTCGATCGACGCCTTGGCCGGGTGCACCAGCAGCACGAAGGCGGTGGCGATGCCGACGCGCTCGGGCAGGCGCACCGCGCGGACCAGGCGGAAGATGCCGTAGCCCGCGACCAGCGCCAGGAACGGCGCGCCCGGCATCCAGTGCTTGATGCCGCCGAAGATGGGCGTGGTCGGGATCGAGATGACGGCGATGGGCACGAGCCCGGCGATGAGCACGAAGGCGCCGATCTTCTCGGTCACCGACACCGTGCGCGGGCCGCCATCCGACGTCGCGCGGGCGGCCGTCGCCGCATCGCTCGGCGCGCCGCCGTCGGGGTCGGGCGGGCCGCGCCCGACCAGGCCGCGGAGCCATGACCACCAGCCGGCGGGCGGCGCCAGGAAGAGGCAGCCCACCAGGAAGAGGAAGATGAAGACCTCGGTGTAGGTGAAGAAGGTCTTGGCGAAGGGGTAGCCGAGCGGGAACGGCGGCACCTGCAGCGGGTCGCCGAACCAGTACTGCATGTAATGATCATGGTTCAGGTGGAAGGCGAAGTAGTCCCGGATGGCGTGCATCGAGTCGTACCAGAGCTTCGGCCAGAACGAGAACAGCATGGGCAGCGCCACCACCGGCATGACCAGGAGCGCGCGCGGCAACGGCGGCAGCTGGACCTGCAGGCGCAAGCCGGCGCGCGTCACGCCGAAGCGGTCGCGGCCGGTCCAGAGCCACCACACGATCATCGAGAACGGGATGAAGAAGGCGTTGTGCTTGGTGAGCAGCGCGAGCCCCCAGGCGACCGCGGTGACGAGCGCCCAGCGCGGCGACGAGAGGCTCCGCCAGAAGGCGTAGAAGACGAAGAGCGTGGCCGCCGTGATCGGCATGTCGAAGGCGCAGAGGTGCGCGTGATAGAAGTGCTCGGGCACGAACAGGAAGAGGAAGGCGCCGAAGAGGCCGACGAGCCAGCCGAAGAGCTCGACGCCCAAGAGGAAGGTCAGCGTCACCGCCGCGGCGCCCGAAAGCACGCCGGGCAGGCGAAAGGCGGTCGACTCCTTCATGATGGCGAAGGTCCGGAGCTCGCGCCCCTGGCACGGCGTGACGGCGATGGCCGAGGCCGGCGCCTTCACCGGCGGCGCGTTGCAGATGGCGGCCAGGCGCTGCGCCGTGAACGGGTTCCCGACGTCGACCTCGACGTGGGCGCGGTCGCGCGTGCGCTCGCTGACCTTGCCGCGGACGATCTCGCGCAAGTCATCGCTCGGGTCGACGCCCTGCGGCAGCGGCATGAGCAGCGCCACCTCCGAGTCCAGCGCGAAGCCCGTCGCCGGGCCGGCCTGGACGTCGAAGGTCAAGGTGCTTTCCCTTGCGGAGACGCTCGCGCGGCGGTCCTTCCAGGCGAAGGCACGCCACGAGAAGCCGAAGAGCGCCTTCATGAGCGGCGGGTGCTCGAAGTTCCCCTGCCAGGCGTCGAGGACCTCCTCGCGACCGAAGACCTTGTCGACCTCGTCGGGGGTCTTGGCCTGCTCGGCGGCGACGAACCAGTTCTGATACGACTCGGAGTAGCCGAAGTAGAACGACTCGTCGCGGCAGAAGCCCATGTCGAGCGTGGCCAGGAGCAGCGCGGTGGTCGCGACGAAGATGGCCGCGGCGACCCAGCGCACGCGGGCCTGCGACAGGTGATGGAGGCGCGTCGGCGGCGGCGCGGCGCTCATCGGGCGGGCCGTGCGGGCGGCGGCGCGAGGAGCGGCGCGAGGTAGCGCGCGGTGTGGCTGTCGGGCGCCTTGGCGATGGCCTCGGGGGTGCCGGCGGCGACCAGCCGACCGCCCTCGTGACCGCCTCCCGGGCCGAGATCGACCACCCAGTCGGCGCGCTTCACGAGGTCGAGGTGGTGCTCGATGACGACCACGGTGTTGCCCTGCTCGACCAGCTTGTCGAGCACCGCGACCAGCTTCTCGACGTCCTGGAAGTGGAGGCCGGTCGACGGCTCGTCGAGCACGTAGAGGGTCTTCCCGGTGGCGGTCTTGGCCAGCTCGCGCGAGAGCTTGATGCGCTGCGCCTCGCCGCCCGACAGCGTGTTGGCGGGCTGGCCGAGCCGGAGGTAGCCGAGGCCGACCGCCTCGAGGGTATCGAGCACGCGGGCGATGCGCGTCACCGGCGCGAAGATGGCGCGCGCCTCAGTGATGCTCAGGTCGAGCACCTCGGCGATGTCGAGACCGTGGTACTTCACGCGCAGCGTGGCGTCGTTGAAGCGCCGGCCGCGGCACACCTCGCAGGTCACCCACACGTCCGGCAGGAAGTGCATCTCGACCTTGACGACGCCGTCGCCCTGGCACGCCTCGCAGCGCCCGCCCTTCACGTTGAAGCTGAAGCGGGCCGGGCCGTAGCCCGCCGCGCGCGCCTCCTTGGTGGCCGCGAAGAGCTGGCGGATGTCGTCCCAGACCTTGGTGTAGGTCGCCGGGTTGCTGCGCGGGGTCTTGCCGATGGGCTGCTGATCGACCGTCACCACCTTGTCGAGCGCGTCGAGCCCGGTGATGCGCTTGTGCGCGCCGACCTTGGTCTGGGCGCCGTTCAGGAGCTTCCGCGCCGCCGGCTCGAGGATCTTCGAGACGAGCGTCGACTTGCCGGCACCGGAGACGCCGGTCACGACCGTCAGGACGCCGACCGGCAGCTTCACGTCGAGGTGCTGGAGGTTGTGCTCGGTGGCGTCCTCGATGGTCACCCAGGCCTTGGGCTTCCGCCGCTTGGCCGGCACGGGGATGGCCAGGCGGCCAGCCAGCCAGGCGCCCGTCACCGACTTCGGGTCGGCCATGATGGCGTCGGGCGGGCCGCTGCCCATGATGTTCCCGCCGGCCTCGCCGGCCCCCGGCCCGACGTCGACGATCCAGTCGGCGGCCCGCATGATGGCCTCGTCGTGCTCGACCACGACCACCGAGTTGCCGAGGTCCCTGAGGCGGATCAACGCCTCGACGAGCTGGGCGCCGTCCTTGGCGTGGAGGCCGATCGACGGCTCGTCGAGCACGTAGACGATGCCGGTGAGCTCGGTGCCGATCTGCGCCGCCAGGCGAATGCGCTGGCTCTCGCCGCCCGACAGCGTGCCGGCGCCGCGCGACAGGCTGAGGTAGCCGAGGCCGACACCGCAGAGGAAGCGCAGGCGGCTCTTGAGCTCGCGCACCGCGTCGGCGGCGACGATGGCGGCGTTGCCCGAGAGCGCGGGCATGTCGCCGGCGAAGAAGGCGTAGGCCTCGGTGAGCGGCGCGTCGAGGAGCTCGGGCAGGGTCTTGCCGGCGAAGCGCACGAAGCGGGCCTCCTCGCGGAGCCGCGCGCCGCCGCACGCCGGGCACGGCGAGCTCGACATGTAGGCCTGGTACTGCTCGCGCATGGCCTCGGACTTCGTGTCCTTCCAGCGTCGCTCGATGACCTTGGCCACGCCCTCGAACGGCACTTCGTAGTTCACGGTGCCGTGCGCGCGCTGCGCGGTGAAGCGGATGGGCTCGGGCGAGCCGAAGAAGAGGACCGCCTTCTGGTGGTCGTCGAGATCGGCGAACGGCGCGTCGCGCGGGATGTCGAAGGCCCGGCACACGGCGTCGACGACCTCGGCCGTGAGCGCGTTCCGCTCGCGGCCGGCCTCGCCGAGGACCGCCGCCCACGGCACGATCGCGCCCTCGTCGAGCGACAGCGACGGGTCGGGCACGAGCTTGTCGGGGTCGACCTCGAGGGCGGTGCCGAGGCCCTTGCACTCGGGGCACATGCCGTGCGGCGCGTTGAACGAGAACAAGGCCGGCGACAGCTCGGGCAGCTCGCGATCGCAGTTCTCGCAGCGCCACTCGGTCGACATGCGCAGGTCCGGCGTCCCGTCCGCCGGCGCCAGCACGACGCGGCTCTCGCCGTACTTCAGCGCCGTCTCGAGCGAATCGAGGAGGCGCGCGCGGATGCCGTCCTTCACCACGAGCCGGTCGATGACGAGCTCGATGGTGTGCTCCTTACGGGCGTCGGTCTTCAGCGTCCCCGACCCGCCCTCGAGCTCGACCACGGCGCCGTCGATGCGCGCGCGCACGAAGCCGTCCTTCCGCGCCTTCTCGAGGAGCTTGCCGAAGTCGCCCTTCTTGCGCCGGACGAGCGGCGCCATGAGCGACAGCTTCGTCCCCTCGGGCATCGCCAGGATCGTCTCGACCATCTGACCCGGCGTCTCGCGCCTGACGACCGATCCGCACGACGGACAGATCATGACGCCCGCGCGCGCGAAGAGCACGCGCAGGTAGTCGTGGATCTCGGTGACGGTGCCGACCGTCGAGCGCGGGTTCGACGTGACCGTCTTCTGCTCGATGGCGATGGTCGGCGAGAGGCCGCGGATGGCGTCGTAGCTCGGCTTCTTCAGCTGTCCCAGGAACTGGCGCGCGTAAGCCGAGAGCGACTCGACATAGCGCCGCTGGCCCTCGGCAAAGAGGGTGTCGAACGCCAGCGAGGACTTCCCCGAGCCCGACGGGCCGGTGATGACCACCAGCCGGTTCTTCGGCAGGTCGACGTCGACGCCCTTCAGATTGTGCTCGCGTGCCCCGCGGATCTCGATCCGGTCCGGCTCCACGGCCCGGGCCCATACCAAGCCGGTCGCCGCGTGACAACGAGGGATCGGGCCAGGGTATCCCGGCTCGACGGGAGCTGTTGCCGCCCTTCGCCGGCCATGTATGATGTCGCCGTCCACTGTGCCTGAGACAACGCAGGCGGAAGACATCACAGAGGCCCATCGATGAAGCTGCAATACGCCGGTGCGACGCACGTCGGCATGAAGCGCGACCACAACGAGGACAACCTTCTGCTCATGCCGGAGCAGAACTTGTTCGTCGTCGCCGACGGGATGGGCGGGCACAGCTCGGGCGAGGTCGCGAGCAAGATCGCGGTCGACACCCTCCGGACCTTCTTCGAGGACACCTCGAAGGACGACGACGTGACCTGGCCGTTCAAGCTCGACAAGGCCGTGAGCTACGACGAGAACCGGCTCACCGCGGGCGTCAAGCTGGCCAACCGCAACATCTATGAGGCCGCGCAGGCCGACCAGCGCTACAAGGGCATGGGCACGACCTGCGTCGGCATGGTGTGGGTCGACGAGAAGGCCATCGTCGGCCACGCCGGTGACTCGCGCTGCTATCGCATCCGCTCGGGGCAGATCATCCAGGTCACCGAGGACCACAGCCTGCTGAACGACTACCGGAAGATCCAGGCCCTCTCGCCCGAGGAAGAGGCCGCCTTCCAGTACAAGAACATCATCGTGCGCGCCCTCGGCATGAAGGAAGCCGTCAACGTCGACATCAACCACTCGGCACCCGAGCCCGGCGACATCATGTTGCTGTGCTCCGACGGGCTGTCGGGCGAGGTGCCCGACCCGCAGATCCTGGCGCTCGTCGAGAAGAACCGCGACAACCTCGAAGAGGCCGTGCAGACGCTCATCAAGCAGGCCTGCGAGAACGGCGGCAAGGACAACGTCACCGTCATCCTCGTCAAATACCTCGGGAAGTAGGCGCGGCCGCGGGCCAGAGGTCGGCGTAGACGCTCTCGACCCACGCGCGCCCTCGGAGGTGCGCGTCGACGAGCGCGCGCGCGCTGCCGGTGTCGGCGAAGAAGTCGGTGGTCTCGACGAGGCGGACGGGACGCGCATCGAGCCACGGCAGGAAGCCCTGCCGCAGGATGCACGACGGTCCGTCGGGCAGGCGCCCGGGCAGGCCCGGGTCGGCGAGCGTCAGGCCACAGAAGGTGAAGGCGTCGGGGCGCGAGGCCTCGTCGAGGGCGACCCAGCGGAGGTCGGGGACGGCGCCTGATGGGGTCGAAGCGGTCGATGCGACGATGCGGCGCTCGGCGGCGTAGGTCCACTCGCGCGTCACGAGCAGCGCGGGTTCGGCTCGGAGTCCTGACGCGAGCGCGCTCGGCTCGGCCGCGAAGACGGCATCGCTGTTGAGGACGAAGAACGGCTCGCCGGGCGTGAGCCAGTGGCGGAGGTAGCGCACCGCGCCGCCCGTTCCGAGCAGAACCGGCTCGCGCGAGACGTGGAAGTCGATGGCCGGGTGCTGGGCGGCGAGCGCGGCGACGCGCGCCGCGACCTGGTCGGCGAGGTGCCAGGCGTTGACGGCGATGCGCTCGACGCCGGCCCGCGCGAGCTTGGCCACGGCCCAGTCGAGGAGCGGCCGACCGAAGAACGGCACCAGCGGCTTCGGCGTCGTCAGCGTGATCGGCCGGAGCCGGCGCCCCTCCCCGGCCGCCAGCACGATGGCCTGCCGGACGCCCGGCGCGGTCGCGGCTCCGCCAGGCTGGGCGGCGCTCATCGCGCTTCCGGGAGGCGCGTCTGCAGGAGGTCGAGCAGGTCCGGGTAGAGCCCGGTGACGCGCAGCGCGTGCACGACGTAGCCGATGGAGTCGGCGAAGTAGGCCAGGAAGTGGCGCTTGCCCTTGCGGGCCAGCGTCTCGAAGCGCCCGGAGTCCTTCAGCTTCCGCTGGATCGTCTGGAGGTGGAAGGCGTCGCGATCGACCTCGGCCAGCGCCAGCAGCGCGTCGAGCTCGGCGTCGCCGAGGACGACGTACGAGTCGCGCAAGAGCGCAACGGCGTCATAGACGGCGGGCGCCATGAAGGCGTCCTGGAAGTCGATGAGCACGAGGCCCCGGCCAGTGGCCATGAGGTTCTGGCTCTGGAAGTCGCGGTGCGCGAGCACGCGCGGCAGGGCGTCGAGGCGCCGCACGAGGTCGGCTCCGACGCGGTCCAGCAGCTGGCGCTCGCCCGCGCTCAAGGTGATGCCGAGGCGCGCCTCGAGCGCCATCTGGCGGAACTCGTCGAGCTCGGCGTGCATGTGGTCGGGCCCGAACGTCGCGGGCACCGTCATGCCGGCGGTCGCGGTCTGGAAGCGCCGGAGCAGCGCGACGGCGTCTCTATAGTGATGGAGGCGCGCCGGACCGGAAAGGTCCTTGACGATGTCGAAGAAGCGCAGGTCGCCGAGGTCCTCGATGAGCAGGAAGCCGGCGGCGAGGTCGACGCGCTCGACCACCGGCACCGGCACGCCGCGCTCGGCCAGCGCGCGCGCCATCGCCACCCACGGCAGCTCGTGCGTCGCGCTCGGCGCGGCCGCGGCCTCGTCGGGCTTGAACGGGTCGTCGGGCAGCGCCATCACCACGCGCGACGCCGTCTGCGCATGGCCCTGGCCCGGCCGGACGCGCCAGTAGGTCCGCGGCGACGCCCCGCCCGCGAGCGCCTGGATGGCGGTCCCGGGGCCGACCCATGCCGCGATGCGCTCGGCGAGTGACGTCTCCATGCCCGGAACCTATCGCCCCGCCCACCCCGACCGCAACCCGCACGTGGCCGCGCGCATCGCGTCCCGAGCCGCCCCGACCCCACAACGTCCACTTGCGCAAATGGCCGGCCTCGACTAGTCTCGCGCCCGACGCCGGGGGCACCGCGTGCAAGCTCCCGAGTTCATAGGGGAATTCTCGATGGCGACAGGGCTGGAATCCCAAGGCGCGGTAGCGTTCGGCAGCGCGGCGGCGGCCGAGATCGGGCGCATCCGCCAGCGCTATCCGACGGCGCTGGCCGCGCTCATCCCGACGCTCTTCGTCGCCCAGCGCGAGTTCGGCTGGCTCTCCGACGACGTGCTCGAGCTCGTGGCCCGGACGCTCGGCGTTCCGGCGACCAAGGTGCGCTCGACCGCCACCTTCTACACGATGCTGAAGAAGGAGCCGGTCGGCCGCTTCCACGTGCAGATCTGCAAGAACATCTCGTGCTACCTGCGCAACTCCGACGAGGTCACGCGCGCCTGGGAGGACGAGCTCGGCATCGCCTGCGGCGAGTCGACCGACGACGGCCACTTCACGCTGAGCGAGGTCGAGTGCCTGGCCGCGTGCGGCCGCGCGCCGGTCGTGCAGGTGAACGAGGACTACCACGAGTGGCAGACCGCGGGGACGACCCACGACCTCGCCAGCAAGCTCAAGGCCGAAGCCAACTCCAAGGGAGGTCGCTCGTGAGCGTCTCGCTTCCCCCGCTGCCCGGCGAGTCGGCGCCCGCGCCGGCCCTGCGCGAGGTCAAGCTCTACGACTTCCTCCTGCGCGACAAGCACGGCAAGGACTACCGCGACATCGCCGTCTACCGCGGCGCGGGCGGCTACGAGGCCGTCAAGAAGGCGCTCGCCGTCGGGCCCGACGTGGTCGTCGCCGAGATGAAGAAGGCGTCGGTGCGCGGCCGCGGCGGCGCGGGCTTCCCGGCCGGCGTGAAGTGGGGCTTCCTGCCGAAGGACACCACCAAGCCGAAGTACCTCGTCGTGAACGCCGACGAGGGCGAGCCGGGCACCTTCAAGGACAACTACTTCCTCTCGAACGACCCGCACCGCCTCATCGAGGGCTGCATCATCTGCATGCTCAGCCTCTCGGTCGGCACCTGCTACATCTACATCCGCGGCGAGTTCTTCAACCAGATCGCCACCGTCGACAAGGCCATCCAGCAGGCCTACAAGGCGGGCTTCCTGGGCGAGAACGCGGCCGGCTCGGGGCGTCGCCTCGACATGTACGTGCACACGGGCGCGGGCGCCTACATCTGCGGCGAGGAGACGGCGCTGCTCGAGTCGCTCGAGGGCAAGCCCGGTCAGCCGCGCCTGAAGCCCCCGTTCCCCGCGGTCGTCGGCGCCTTCGGCTGCCCGACCGTCATCAACAACGTCGAGACGCTCGCCACCGTCCCGCTCATCGTCGAGAAGGGCGCCGACTGGTTCCTCTCGCTCGGCATCGAGCGCGACGGCGGCTCGCGGCTGGTCGGCCTGTCGGGCCACGTGAAGCGCCCCGGCCTCTACGAGGTCGGCGTCGGCGTCACGCTGCGCGAGATGATCTACGGCCCGGGCGGCGGCATCCTCGACAACCGCAAGCTGAAGGCGGTCATCCCCGGCGGCTCGTCGTGCCCCGTCCTCACGGCCGACGAAATCGACATCCCGATGACCGTCGACGCGATGATGAAGGCCGGCACCATGCTCGGCACCTGCGGCATCATCGTCATCGCCGAGGGCACCTGCCTCGTGCAGTCGCTGGCGCGCATCAGCCACTTCTACGCCCACGAGAGCTGCGGCCAGTGCACGCCGTGCCGCGAGGGCACCGGCTGGATGGCGCGCGTGCTCGACGACCTCGAGCACGGCCGCGGCCAGATGCGCGACATCGACATGCTCGTCGACGTGGCCGACCAGATCGGCGGCAACACCATCTGCGCGCTGGGCGACGCCGCGGCGCTGCCGGTCCAGAGCTTCGTCAAGAAGTTCCGGGCCGAGTTCGAGGCGCACGTGAAGCACGGCGGCTGCCCGCTGGCGGGCCACCCGCTGCCGCGCTGGACGAAGGGATAAGGCGGCCGACATGCTCTTCACCCAAGTCGTCTTCTGGCTCCTGGCGGTCGGCGTCATCGTGACGGCCGGGCTCGTCGTGGTCGGGCCCGGCGCGAAGAACCCGCTGTACGGCGCCATCGCGCTCATCATCAGCTTCTTCTTCATCGCCGGCATCTACGTGCTGACGCTGGCACACACGCTGGCGGTCTTGCAGATCCTCGTCTACGCGGGCGCCATCATGGTGCTCTTCATGTTCGTCATCATGCTCTTGAACCTCTCGAAGAAGGAGCTGGGTGACGAGACGAAGACGGTGGCCAAGGGCGTCGGCATCATCGGCGCGCTGGCCATCGGCGTGAAGATGGTGCTGGTGGTCGACGCGTCGGACACGCTCGTGGCGCAGACGCTGCCGCCCGACTTCGGCACCGTCGGCAGCCTCGGCGACCTGCTCTTCCACGACTATCTCGTGCCCTTCGAGCTGACCGGGCTCCTCCTCCTGGTGGCGGTCATCGGCGCGGTGGTGCTGGCCAAGAGGACCCTCTGATGCACGCCCTCATGCACGCGCTCGGCTCGAGCTTCGTCGCGCAGGCCCATCGCGCGGCGACCGATCCCCACCCGAGCATCCCGCTCAGCTGGTACCTCATCGTGTCGATCGCCCTCTTCACGATCGGCTCGATCGGCGTCCTGTCGCGCCGGAACGCGCTCACCGTCCTCATGTCGGTCGAGATCATGCTGAACGCCGTGAACCTCGCGTTCCTGGCCTTCGCGCGCTTCCAGGGCAACATGCACGGCCACATCATGACCTTCTTCGTCATCGCCGTGGCGGCCGCCGAGGCCGCGGTCGGCCTGGCGCTCGTGCTCGGCATCTTCCGGCACAAGAAGTCGGTGAACCTCGACGAGATGAGCGCGCTCCGCAACTGAGTGGCTCCATCTCGGCGCGCGCTACGACCCCAGAGGCCGCGCGAGCGCGCTCACATCCTGAACACGTCCCCCTGAGGTGACCCTTGTCCTTCCTCGCCACCGTCGCAGAAACCGTCGTCCACGCCGCCGAGCACGGCGTGGAAGCGGTCGAGCCCGGGCAGGCACATCCGAGCCAGTTCATCGGCTGGATCGTCCTGCTCCCGCTGCTCGGAGCCTTCATCAACGGCGTCTTCGGTCGCCGCCTGTCGAAGCGCACCGTGACCACCATCGCCATCGGCACGGTCGGGCTGGCGTTCGTGTTCGCGCTGCTCGAGGTGCTGCGCCTGGGCGGCCTCGGCAAGAACGACTTCATCGTCAGCAACTTCTGGCGCTGGTTCGACTCGGGCGAGGTGACCATCCGCCTCGACTTCATGATCGACCACCTGTCGGCCGTGATGATCCTCATCGTCACCGGCGTCGGCGGCCTCATCCACGTGTTCTCGACCGCGTACATGCGCGAGGACGAGGGCTACTGGAAGTTCTTCGCGTACCTGAACCTCTTCATGTTCGCGATGATCTGCCTGGTCCTCGGCAAGAACCTCATCGTCCTGTTCGTGGGCTGGGAGGGCGTCGGGCTCTGCAGCTACCTGCTCATCGGCTTCTGGTACAAGGACATGGAGAAGGCCGCGGCCGGCCAGAAGGCCTTCGTCGCCAACCGCATCGGCGACCTCGCGTTCCTCATCGCGACCTTCCTCCTCCTCTACTACACCCACGGCAACGTCGACTTCGTCGGCGATGACGGCAATGGCGGCGGCATCCGCGCCGCGGTGACCCACCTCTCGGGCCAGGGCCAGGGCGGTGAGCTCACGCTGCTCGTCATCTGCTGCCTCTACTTCGTCGCCGCCACTGGCAAGTCGGCCCAGATCCCGCTCTTCACCTGGCTCCCCGACGCCATGGCCGGCCCGACGCCCGTGTCCGCGCTCATCCACGCGGCCACCATGGTCACCGCCGGCGTCTACATGATCTGCCGCATGAACTTCATGTTCTCGGCCAGCCCCGGCGCCATGACCGTCATCGCCGTGGTCGGCGGCGTGACGGCGCTCTTCGCCGCGACCATCGCGCTCGTGCAGAACGACATCAAGAAGGTGCTGGCCTACTCGACCGTGTCGCAGCTCGGCTTCATGGTGCTGGCGGCCGGCTCGGGCGCGTACGTCGCGGCCATCTTCCACCTCATGACGCACGCCTTCTTCAAGGCCTGCCTCTTCCTCGGCTCGGGCTCGGTCATCCACGCGATGCACCACGAGCAGGACATCCGCAAGATGGGCGGGCTCCGGAAGAAGCTGCCCATCACCGCCATCACCTTCTTCGCGAGCTGCCTCGCCATCGCCGGCATCCCGTTCTTCTCCGGCTTCTTCTCGAAGGACGAGATCCTCTTCAACGCCATGACGACGTCGAACGCGGCGGGCACGACCCAGTGGGTGGCCGGCCTCCTCGGCTTCCTCGCGGCGGCCTGCACGGCCTTCTACATGTTCCGCCTCTACTACCTCACCTTCGAGGGCGAGTACCGCGGCGACCACCACACCTACGACCACGCGCACGAGGAGACGGCCATGACCTTCCCGCTCATCGTGCTCGGCGTGCTGGCGACCATCGGCGGCTTCGTCGGCATCCCGCACCTGCTCGGCGAGCACGTGCACCTCCTCGACAACTGGCTCGAGCCGGTCTTCGCTGGCAGCGTCGGCCTCGTCCACCCGCTGCACGGCGCCGAGGCCACCGTCCCCGAGCTGCTCGTCATCGGCATCTCGGTGCTCATCGGCATCATCGGCCTGGTCATGGCGCGCAGCTGGTACAAGGTGCCGGCGGCGGCGCTGCCGCGCGCCCCGGTCGAGGCCGGCTGGCACAAGCTGCTCACCAACAAGTACTACGTCGACGAGGCCTACGACTTCCTGTTCGTCCGGCCCATGCGGCGCACGGCGAAGTTCCTCTACGAGTTCGTCGACGTCGGCCTCATCGACGGCGTCTTCGTGCGCGGCAGCGCCAAGGTCGTCGGCGCGGTCGGGAGCATCCTCCGGCTGTTCCAGACCGGCGACGTGCAGGCCTATGTGACGGTCCTGGTGGTCGGCCTCATGGCCGCGCTGCTCGTGGCGATCTGAGGTGATGAACGTGGACCAAGCCACCCAAGTCGCTGCCGCAGTCGGACCCGAGACCGGGTCGGTGCTGCTGCTCCTCCTCGTGCTCCTGCCGCTGCTCGGCGCGGTGCTGCTGGCCTTCATCCCGAAGGAGCAGACGACCGCGCACCGCGGCATCGGCGTGACCTTCGCGCTCCTGACGTTCGTCGTGTCGCTGCCGCTCCTCTTCGGCTTCGACTCGGCTCAGCCCGGCTTCCAGCCCGGCCTCGACTTCTCGACCGGCTGGATCGAGTCCATCGGCGCCAGCATCACGCTGCAGGTCGACGGCATCTCGCTCTGGATCGTGCTGCTCACGACCTTCCTCACGCCCATCATCCTCATCAGCGCCAAGAAGGCGGTCGACAACCGCGTGCGCGAGTTCGTCATCGCCATGCTCGTGCTCGAGGCTGCGATGCTCGGCGCGCTGCTCGCGACCGACCTCCTGCTCTTCTATCTCTTCTGGGAGATGATGCTCATCCCGATGTACCTGCTCATCGGGATCTGGGGCGGCGAGAACCGGCACTACGCGACGATCAAGTTCGTCATCTACACCGTCGTCGGCTCGCTGCTCATGCTGGTGGGCATCATCTTCCTGCGCGTGAAGGCCGGCTCCTTCGCCTACGAGGCGGTGCTGGCGCTCGACCTCACGCGCAGCGAGCAGCTCTGGCTCTTCGGCGCCTTCGGCCTGGCGTTCATGATCAAGGTGCCGCTCTTCCCGTTCCACACCTGGCTCCCCGACGCGCACACCGAGGCGCCGACGGCGGGCTCGGTGGTGCTGGCCGGCGTGCTCCTGAAGATGGGCACCTACGGCCTCCTGCGCTTCGCCATCCCGCTCTTCCCCGTGGCGATGGGCGTGCTCTCGCCGGCCATCCTCATCCTGTCGACCATCGGCATCGTCTACGGCGCGTTCGTGGCGTTCGCGCAGGGTGACGTGAAGAAGCTGGTGGCCTACAGCTCGGTCTCGCACCTCGGCTTCGTCATGCTGGGCATCGTGGCCTTCAACCAGCAGGCGGTCGAGGGCGCCATCCTGCAGATGGTGAACCACGGCATCTCGACCGGCGCGCTCTTCCTCCTGGTCGGCATGGTCTACGAGCGCACCCACACGCGGAAGATCACCGACTACGGCGGCATCGCGGCCACCATGCCGGTCTTCACGACCTTCTTCATCATCATCACCATGAGCTCGATCGGCCTCCCCGGCACCAACGGCTTCGCCGGTGAGTTCCTCATCCTGAGCGGCTCCTTCTTCGAGGCCCTGCCGGTGACGGGCGGCGGCTCGTGGAACCTCCTCGGCATCGTGTGCTCGACCATCGCCGTGACCGGCGTCCTGCTCGGCGCCATCTACATGCTGTCGATGGTGCGCCGCGTGTTCTTCGGGCCGATCACCAACCACCACAACGAAGAGGTGAGCGACCTCGGCGGTCGCGAGATCGGCATCCTGCTGCCGCTGGTCGCGCTCGTCTTCGCCATCGGCTTCTGGCCGCGCACCTTCACGCAGCCGATGCAGGCGTCGGTCGAGGCCCTCATCGAGAAGTACCATCCCGACGTCCAAGGCGTGCGGTCCCCGTCGAAGCAGCAGGCCGCCGAAGGCACGACCCCGTCGCCGCGCATCCGGACGGCAGGAGAGCCCTGAGCCATGTGGCATGACCTCTTCCTCGTCTCGCCTCTCCTGCTGACCACCGTGCTCGGCCTGGTGGCGTTGCTCGCGTCGGTGTTCGCGCCGAAGGGCTCGCCCAAGGGCTGGCTCGCCTACATCACGACCTTCGGGTTCGTGCTGGCGATCGTGGCGACGCTGTTCCTCTGGGGCCGCTCCCCCGAGGAGCTGGCGTTCAGCTCCAACGCCTTCCAGAAGGCGTTCACGCTCGACCACTTCGCGCTGGCGCTGACGCTCGTCGTGCTCATCGGCGCGGCGCTCGTGTCGCTCTCGACGGTGCACTACCTGCCCGAGCAGAAGGCCGACCACGGCGAGTTCTATGGGCTCGTGGCGTTCGCGGCGGTGGGCATGATGGGCCTCGTCATGGCGGCCGATCTGCTGACCTTCTTCATCGCGCTCGAGCTGATGTCGATCAGCGTCTACATCCTGGCCGGCTTCAAGCGGCAGTCGAAGTTCTCGACCGAGTCGGCGCTCAAGTACTTCGTGCTCGGCTCGTTCGCGTCGGGCCTCCTGCTGATGGGCATCGCCTTCGTCTACGGCGCCACCGGCGAGCTCTCGATGGCCGGCATCGGCCGCGCGCTGACCCAGGTGGACGGCGTCCCGGGCGACCTCGCCAAGCTCTCGCTGCTGCTCATCGCCGGCGCCTTCTTCTTCAAGGTCGCGGCCGTGCCGTTCCACATGTGGACGCCCGACGTCTACGAGGGCGCGCCGTCGACCGCCGCCGGCTTCATGGCCATCGCCGTCAAGACCGCGGCCTTCGGCGGCTTCGCCCGCCTCATGCTGACGGCCTTCGGCTCGCCGCACATGCGCTTCGACGGCCTCGGCTGGGAGGCCATCGTCGTCATCGGCGCCGTGCTGTCGATGTCGGTCGGCAACCTCATGGCGCTCGCGCAGAAGAACCTGAAGCGCATGCTCGCCTACTCGGCCATCGCCCACACCGGCTACCTCATGCTGGCGCTGCTGGTGGTTCCGAAGGACGGCGCCTCGGGCCTGAACGCGCTCGGCGGCGGGCTCATCTTCTATCTCCTCGCCTACACGCTCGCGAACGCCGCCGCCTTCGGCGTGGCCGCCGCGGTGTCGGGCCAGGACGTGGAGGACGTCAACGAGGCGAGCTACGCCGGGCTCGCCAAGCGCTCGCCCGGGCTCGCGCTGGTGCTGGCCATCGCCATGCTGTCGCTGCTCGGCATCCCGCTGACGGCCGGCTTCATGGGCAAGCTGACCATCTTCAGCGAGCTCCTGTCGTCGCGCTCGAACGACTACCTCTGGCTCGTCATCGTCGCCGTCGTGAACTCGGTGATCTCGGCCTGGTACTACCTCCGCGTCATCCTCGTGGCCTACATGCAGGAGGAGAAGCCCGAGAAGCCGATCCGCCTCATCCAGAGCGCCCCGCTGCGGCTCGCCGTGGGCATCGCCGCGCTGCTGACGATCGTCATCGGCATGCTGCCGTCGAAGGCGCTCGACATCTCGACCAAGGCCGGGAAGAGCCTGGCCCAGACCGCGGTGCCGACACTCATCGACGTGCCGACGAAGAAGGTCACCGCGACCGACGCTCCGGCCGACGCGGTGCACACGGCGCAGGCGCCTCGCTAGCGCGCTCGGGCGTCACCACGACGCCGACAGGATCTCGTCGAGGTGCTCGGCCTCCCAGGCCAGCGCCCGCGCGTAGTCCGGGTGAGCCCTCTCGCGCTGGTTGAACTCGCGCGTGTGCATGGCGCGGCGCGTGCTCTCGCCCTTGGCGGACACGCCGAGCACGTGGTGGAGGTACTCGTGGAAGACGATGAACTCCACGAACCAGGCCGGCACGCGCGCGTCGTCGAGGCGCGGGTGGAGGCGGATGACCTGGCTCTTCGACTCGTAGGTGCCGAGCCGGATGGACGCCATGCGCGTGCCGCGCCGGCCCTTCCGGCGCCCCCAGCCGACGCGCGCCGGCGGCGCCTCGGGGAACCACTCGGCGCGCACGCGCTCGGCGATGGCGCCGAGATCGTGGACCTCGCCGCGCGCGTCGAGGCTCATGCGCCGGCTCGGCACGGCGTCGCTCGGGACCGCGCGGATGAGCGCCTGCAGCTCGACGTCGGCCCCCGGCCGGCCGGTGGCGAAGCCGGCCACGACCAGCGCCGCGTCGGCGCCGAGCTCGGCCAGGTGCCGCGACACGCGCAGCTCCATGGTGATGGGGCGGCCGCCGCGCAGCATCGGCGGGTGCTTGGGGACGACCGAGACGAGCGTGGAGCGGTTGTCGGTGAGCACGATCTCGGCCGGCAGGCCGGCGTCGATCAGAGCCCGGACGAGCGCCTCACGAAACTCGCTCATGCGCCTCGCTCCGGAACCGACCGAGCACGAGCCAGTGCGCCACGAGCCACACGATGACGACACCGAGCCCGGCGACGACGAGATAGAGCGCCTCGGCCGACGGCCGCATGACCACCTCGGGCCCGGTGAGGCCGTCGGGGCGCGGCCGACCGGACAGCACGTCGAGCCGCTGGGGCACGAGGTCGACCAGGATCCAGGCGTAGAAGCCGAGGAGCGCCAACGTCAGCACGGCGTAGATGCCGCGCACGACCTTCCGCCCGAGCTGGTGGGCGCGCACGTAGAGCAGCACGAAGGCGAACAGGATCACCTGCATGGCCAGGTGCATGTACCAGTCGGAGAAGCCGCGCGTGACGACGACGATGGTGCCGGCGACCGCGGTCAGCACGTAGAGGCCGATGCCGACCAGCAGGTAGCCCGAGTGGATGCCGCGCAGGAACGCCGCCAGGCCCTTCACGTCGGCGCGCACGGCCGAGCTCACCGGCGCGACCGGGGCGACCACGTCCGAGGCGAGCTCGGCCATCACGGTCTCGCCGGTGCTCGGGCCCTCCGGGCTCGGGGTCGGCGGCGCGTTCTCGGGTCCGGTCGGGGTCGGGTTCATGGCGAGCGAATCGTGCGGGCCCGCTCCGCTGCCGTCAATGGATGCGTCGCGGCGCGCGGTCGCGCGAGGGTCGGCGGAAAACGCCTTGACTTCGACCAACGCTTGCCTCAGCTTCCGCCGTCGCCGAGAGCCGGGAAGCCGGTTGGCCGGCGGGCTCGGGCGGGCCATGAGCGCCTGTAGCTCAGGCGGATAGAGCAGCGGCCTTCTAAGCCGCTGGTCGGAGGTTCGAATCCTCTCAGGCGCGCTCCTTCACAAGATGATCGTGTCAGCCGGTGGTGGCTATAGCTCAGTTGGTTAGAGCGGCGGATTGTGGCTCCGCAGGTCGTGGGTTCGAACCCCATTAGCCACCCCACCCCACCCGCCTCGGGGCATCCGGGCCTCGGCCCGCCTGCCCCAGCGAATGATGCGCCCGTAGCTCAGCTGGATAGAGCGTCGGACTTCGAATCCGCAGGCCGCAGGTTCGAATCCTGCCGGGCGCAAGTCGACGCGCTGACGCCATCGGGGTCCCCGCTGAGGGACTGCGATGAGTCGGTCGAGGGCCTCGAAAAACTGGCTTGACAGCATGAGGCTCGCGATGCACAACGCGCGGGCGCCACGGGCCGCCAGCCCGACCGAGTGAAGAGCTCGGAGGCGCGACGAGACGGCCGCAAATGACAATGGGTGCGTAGCTCAATCTGGCAGAGCACCGGACTCTTAATCCGTAGGTTGTAGGTTCGATTCCTACCGCACCCACCAGTTGATCCCCGCGTTTGGCGCGGCTCTGGTGACCGCTCGAGCGGCACCGGTTGATGCAAGAGGACAGGCCGAAGGGCCTGTCCTTTTTTGTTTGTGCTCTCAGTGCCCTGACATCCGAACGAACGACAAGCGGCCCGCGCGAGCGGGCCAGACCTGCGAGAGTGGCGAAATTGGTAGACGCACTGGACTTAGGATCCAGTGGCCGATGGGCCGTGGGGGTTCGAGTCCCCCCTCTCGCACCCGACCCAGACATCCATCGCGAGGACCGCCGGCGGTGCCGGCCGTCGACGAGCCCGAGGAAGCTTCCAGGAGACTGCGCGTGAAGACATCGGTCCAAGTGCTGAGCGAAATCGAGGTGAAGATCGACGTCGAGCTCCCGGCCGAGAAGGTCGACAAGGAGCTCGATCGGCAGCTCGGCGAGTTCGGCAAGCGTGCCCGCCTGAAGGGCTTCCGGCCGGGCAAGGCGCCGAAGGACATCGTGCGCAAGACCTACGCCGCCGACATCGCGGCCGAGGCGACCAAGCGCCTCATCAACGAGTCGTTCCCGGAGGCCATCAAGGCCGTGGGCGACGACCGCATGGTGGGCGAGCCGCAGGTCGAGCCCGGCATCGCCAAGGCCGGCGAGGTCCTGAAGTACGCCATCCGCACGCAGGTGAAGCCACAGGTGGAGATCCACTCGTGGAAGGACGTCGAGGTCAACGTGCCGCCGCCGACCGTGACCGGCGAGCAGGTGAACGCCAAGATCGCCGAGCTGCAGAAGCGCGAGATGGAGCGCGCGCCGGTCGAGGACCGCGCGGCCGATCTCGGCGACGTGCTGATCGTCGACTTCGTGGGCTTCCTCGGCGGCAAGCAGGACCCGCGCCTGTCGGGCGACGACATGGAAGTGAAGCTCGGCGACGGCAAGATGATCCCCGGCTTCGAGGACGGCCTGATGGGCGTCCGCCAGGGTGAGACGCGGCGCATCGAGGTCACCTTCCCCGACGACTACGGGGCCGAGGATCTCAAGAGCAAGCCGGCGAGCTTCGACATCACCGTGAAGCAGCACCTCCACGAGGTGCTGCGCCGAACTCGACGACGACTTCGCCGGCGACCTCGGCTTCGAGAGCTTCGACGCGCTGCGCGAGGACGCCCACAAGAAGCTCATGACCGAGGCCGAGGAGGCCCACAAGCAGGAGATCGAGCGCAAGGTCCTGGCGGTCGTCTTCGAGCGCAACCCCTTCCCCATCCCGCCGGCGATGATCGACGCCTGGGCCGCCGAGCGCGTGCGCTCGCTGGTCGCGATGATGCGCAACCAGGGCATCTCGGAGCAGCGCGCCTGGCAATTCGCGCAGCAGAACTTCGAGAGCATGAAGGCGGCGGCGGCCTATCAGGTCCGCCGTCACCTGACGCTCGAGGCCATCGGGCGCCAGGAGCGCATCGAGATCAGCGACGAGGCGCTGTCGGCCGAGGTGGTGGAGCGCATCGAGCGCCACGGCGAGCAGGCCGGCAAGGTCTTCGAGCGCCCCGACGCGCGCGCCGCGCTGCAGGAGGAGCTCATCGAGAAGCAGGCGCTGGCGACGCTCCTGGCCGCGGCGCACGTCGTCGCCGCCTGAGCGCACGGGGATCGCTCTCGAGGCCGGCAGCGACCGAGGTCTCCGGGCCGGCTCGCGCCCGCGGCATGCGGGCACGAGCCCGCGCGCGGGTTGCATCTCGCGCGCGGCACCAGGTTGATTGGGCAGGTAGACTTGAGGACGAGCGCCGACAAGCCTATCTTGCGTAGCCGTTCTCGGCGGGCGGACAGCGCGCCACCGGGGACACGAGACGCCCTCGCGCAGCGATGCCGAGGCTGGAGGACGAGATGACGCCGCAGAACATCGTGATCCCGACCATCGTCGAGCAGACCCATCGCGGCGAGAACCGCTGGGATCCGTTCTCGCGGCTGCTGAAGGATCGCATCGTCTTCCTCGGCGGGCCGATCGACGACTTCGGCGCCAACGTCATCATCGCCCAGCTGCTGTTCCTGGAGAGCGACGATCCCGAGAAGGACATCCAGCTCTACATCAACTCGCCGGGCGGCTCGATCACCGCGGGCATGGCCATCTACGACACGATGCAGTTCATCTCGAGCGACGTCTCGACCATCTGCATCGGCCAGGCGGCGTCCATGGCGGCGGTGCTGCTCGCGGCCGGCAAGAAGGGCAAGCGCTTCGCGCTGCCGCACAGCCGCATCATGCTGCACCAGCCGCTCGGCGGCCTCGGTGGCCAGGCGACCGACATCGACATCGCCGCGCGCGAGATCCTCTTCATGAAGACCCAGCTGCTCGAGGTGCTCTCGAAGCACACCGGACAGGACGAGGCTAAGCTCCGCTCGGACACCGAGCGCGACTTCTTCCTGCGCCCGCCCCAGGCCGTCGAGTACGGGCTCATCGATCAAATCGTGAACCGCAAGTCGTGAGCCGTACGGCCAGGCTGACGCGAGCAGCGCGCGCGTCTCGAGGGACCTCGGTGACCGAGGCGTGCCTCGGGGCCCTGCAAAGGCGGGCGCCGACGTTGTGTCGGTATCCGCTATCGTCTATCGTTCCCGATGCCCGACGGCCGGCGGCCGGCGTGGCTCGATCCCGTGCCCGCGGACGCCGATTCCGGCCGTTCGCGGGTCACCTCCTCTAGCCTGGAGCCGCCACGTGGACAGACGGCGCGACAGTACCAATCTCTGCTGCTCGTTCTGCGGAAAGAGCCAGAAGGAGGTCAAGAAGCTCATCGCTGGGCCGACGGTCTACATCTGCGATGAGTGCATCGGCCTCTGCAACGACATCATCGCAGAGGAGGTCCAGAAGGAGGACGCCTACTCGGGGCTGTCGTCCATCCCGAAGCCTCACGAGATCCGTCGCGTGCTCGACGAGTATGTCATCGGCCAGGAGAAGGCGAAGAAGATCCTCTCGGTGGCGGTGTACAACCACTACAAGCGCATCGACTCGAAGGACTCTCCGCGCGAGGAGGTCGAGCTCAGCAAGTCGAACATCCTCCTGCTCGGGCCGACCGGCACCGGCAAGACGCTGCTCGCGCAGACGCTCGCCAAGCTCCTGAAAGTTCCTTTCACGATAGTCGACGCGACGACGCTCACCGAGGCCGGCTACGTCGGCGAGGACGTGGAGAACATCCTCGTCTCGCTGCTGCAGAACGCCGACCACGACATCGAGCGGGCGCTGCGCGGCATCGTCTACATCGACGAAATCGACAAGATCTCGCGGAAGTCGGACAACCCGTCGATCACCCGCGACGTGTCGGGCGAGGGCGTCCAGCAGGCGCTGCTCAAGATCATCGAGGGCACCATCGCCAACGTGCCGCCCAAGGGCGGGAGGAAGCATCCGCAGCAGGAGTTCCTCCAGATGGACACGACCAACATCCTGTTCATCTGCGGCGGGGCGTTCGTCGGGCTCGAGAAGATCATCGAGCGGCGCATCGGCAAGAAGGCGCTGGGCTTCAACGCCGACCGCGCGCCGGGCGTGCTCAACGCGTCGGTGGGCGACGTGCTCGAGCAGGTCGAGCCCGAGGACCTCATCAAGTTCGGGCTCATCCCCGAGTTCGTCGGCCGCCTGCCGGTGTGCGCCACGCTGCACGAGCTCAACGAGGAGGCGCTCATGCGCATCCTCATCGAGCCGAAGAACGCCATCTCGAAGCAGTTCCGGCGCCTCTTCGACATGGACGGCGTGCGCCTCACCTTCACCGAGTCGGCGCTCCGCCAGGTGTCGCGTCGCGCGCTCGATCGCAAGACCGGTGCCCGCGGCCTCCGCGCCATCCTCGAGAGCGTGATGCTCGAGGTCATGTACGACGTGCCGTCGCTCGGCAACGTCAAAGAGGTCGTGGTCAACGAAGAGGTCATCGCCGGCAAGGCGAAGCCCATCATCGTCTACGACAAGGAAGCGGTCTCGGCCTGAGGGCTCCCTGAGCCCGAGGGTCGACCCCTTCGAGCAGCACCACCCGCCGGCTGCTCACCCAGGTCCAGCCGCGCGCGGTGACCTCGAGTCGCCAAGGTTTGATCATGTTCGGAAAAGACAAAAGAGGCCCGAAGTCGCGCATCGTCCCGCTGCTGCCGCTGCGCGACATCATCATGTTCCCGCACATGGTCGTGCCGCTCTTCGTCGGGCGCGAGAAGTCGATCGCCGCCATCGAGCAGGCCATGCAGGGGGACCGCGAGATCCTCTTGTCGGCCCAGAAGAAGGCCAAGACCAACGAGCCGACGTCCGAGGACATCTTCAAGGTCGGCACGCTCGGCACCATCATGAACATCCTGCGGCTGCCCGACGGAACCATAAAGGTCCTTGTCGAAGGCAAGCAGCGGGCGCGCATCAAGCGCTTCGTGCCGAACGACCAGTACTTCGTCTGCGAGGTGGAGGACATCCCCGAGCGGCGCGAGGGCCAGGTCGAGATCGAGCCGCTCATGCGGCAGATCCAGACCACGTTCGAGAGCTACGTGAAGCTCAACAAGCGCATCCCGCCCGAGATGCTGATGTCGGTGTCGACCATCGACGACCCGGCGCGGCTGGCCGACACCATCGTGGCGCACCTGTCGCTGAAGCTCACCGACAAGCAGGGCATCCTCGAGATCGATGACCCGGTGAAGCGGCTCGAGCGCCTCTACGAGCTCATGCAGGCCGAGATCGAGATTCTCCTCGTCGAGAAGAAGATCCGGACGCGCGTGAAGAAGCAGATGGAGAAGAGCCAGAAGGAGTACTACCTCAACGAGCAGATGCAGGCGATCCAGAAGGAGCTCGGCGAGCGCGACGAGTTCAAGAACGAGATCCAGGAGCTCGAAGAGAAGATCAACACCAAGCGCATGAGCAAGGAGGCGACCCTCAAGCTCAAGCGCGAGCTGAAGAAGCTGAAGATGATGTCGCCGATGTCGGCCGAGGCGACCGTCGTCCGGAACTACATCGACTGGGTGCTCGGGCTGCCTTGGCATCACATGACCAAGGACAAGCTCGACATGAAGGAGGCCGAGCGCATCCTCGAGAGCGACCACTACGGCCTGAAGAAGGCCAAGGAGCGCATCCTCGAGTACCTGGCCGTGCAGCACCTCGTGAAGAAGCTGCAGGGTCCGATCCTCTGCTTCGTCGGCCCGCCGGGCGTCGGCAAGACCTCGCTGGCCAAGTCCATCGCGCGCTCCACCGGTCGCAAGTACGTGCGCATGAGCTTGGGCGGCATGCGCGACGAGGCCGAGATCCGCGGCCACCGCCGGACCTACATCGGCGCGCTCCCCGGCAAGATCATCCAGATGCTGAAGAAGGCAGGGTCGTCGAACCCGGTCTTCCTGCTCGACGAGATCGACAAGATGTCGATGGACTTCCGCGGCGACCCGAGCTCGGCGCTCCTCGAGGTGCTCGACCCCGAGCAGAACAGCGCCTTCAACGACCACTACCTCGACCTCGACTACGACCTCTCGAACACGATGTTCATCGCCACCGCGAACAACCTGCACGGCATCCCGCTGCCGCTCCAGGACCGCATGGAGATCATCGAGATCTCCGGCTACACCGAGTTCGACAAGCTCAACATCGCGCGCCGCTACCTCATCCCGAAGCAGTCGAAGTCGAACGGCATCGCCGACATCCAGGCGGTGTGGACCGACTCGGCCATCCGCATGCTCATCCACCGCTACACGCGCGAGGCCGGCGTCCGCAACGTCGAGCGCGAGATTGCCAGCGTGTGCCGCAAGATGGCCAAGGAGGTCATCGAGCTCCGCCAGCAGGGCAAGGCCGACAGCGACATCAAGTTCCACATCGACACGGCCCGCATCCAGAAGTTCTTGGGCCCGCCGCGCTTCCGCTCGAACGAGGCCGAGGAGCACGACGAGGTCGGCATCACGCACGGCCTGGCGGTGACGATGGCCGGCGGCGATCTGCTGCCGACGGAGGTGACGCTCATGCCCGGCAGCGGGCAGCTCAAGCTCACCGGCAACCTGGCGAAGGTGATGGAGGAGTCGGCCCACGCGGCGCTCAGCTACGTGCGCTCGAAGGCCCACATGTGGGGGCTCGCCAAGAACTTCCACAAGCAGATCGACATCCACATCCACTTCCCCGAGGGCGCCATCCCGAAGGACGGCCCTTCGGCGGGCATCACCATGGCGACGTCGCTGGTGTCGGCGCTGACGCGCACGCCGGTCCGGCGCGACGTGGCGATGACCGGCGAGATCACCTTGCGCGGGCGCGTGCTGCCCATCGGCGGCCTCAAGGAGAAGGTGCTCGCGGCGCACCGGGCCGGCATGAAGCTGGTCATCCTGCCCGAGGAGAACAAGAAGGACATCCGCGACATCCCCGCGGTCGTCCGGGCCGGCATCAAGCTCGTGACCGTGCGCCACATGGACGAGGTCATCCCGCTGGCGCTGGCGCGCGACATCGTCCGCCCGGTCGGCGACGGCGCGACCACGACGCCCATCGACCCGCTCGCGGCCATCCTCGCCGGCACCGACGAGGAGAAGCCGGTGAAGCCGGCCGTCCACTGAGAGACGGCGGCGCGCGCATGCGACGACCGAGCCCCGGGCTCGCGCTGACGCTGGCGCTCGCGGCCTGCGCATCCGCGGGCAGGACCAGCGCGGACCTCGGCTTCGAGCCGGTCCGGGCCGATGCCATCGAGGTCGGTGGCGACGGCTACGAGCGCTGGGTCATCGAGCGCCTGGCCGCCGCGCCGCACGACGTCATCGAGGTCCCGCTGGTGAGCCACAGCGACGGCTGGGGTTGCGACTGCCCCGACTTCTACTTCGGCGACTCGGTCGGGACCGGCGGCTGGCCGTTCGTGAGGCCCGAGGGCATGGCGCTCCCCGAGCACCGCGCCGAGGGCTGGATCATGCGCGCCACCGGCTGGCTCACCGGCGAGAAGACGCGCTACGTCGGCGAGGACCCGAGCGAGTACGACATGCTGGGCTTCCACGTCGTGAAGCTCGAGCCGTGGCCCGACGACGCGCCCTTCGAGGCGCGCGTGGT
>JAXLYZ010000081.1:0-35368 GCA_046351155.1 Myxococcota bacterium | reverse complement strand
GGTTTTGGATAGCAGGGCGGCATGAAGCGAGCGACGACCTCCAGCCTGGTCCTGCTCTGTCTCGCCGCCTGCGGCGACGACGGCGCGATCCACCGCGACGCGACCGATGCCGCGGACGTCCCCGATGCGCCCGATATTATCGATGGCGCCGATGCGTCGGATGCGGCCGATGCCGTCGACGCGAGCGACGCCTCCGACACCGCGGACGCGTCCGACGCGGCCGACGCGGCCGACACGACGGGGGACGTCCCCGACGCCGAGCCGGTGGCGTGCGGCGACGGCTTCGCCTGCAACGCCGATCTCCTCGACGACGGCCGCTGCCCGGGCGCCTGCTTCGCGGTCCCGGACCAGCTCGACTGCGCCGCCGGCGAGGTGGCGCACGGCGTGTGCCGCGTCGGCCTCGAGCCCGAGCCGGCGCCGGTCGAGGTCGATCTCGGCGACTACCGCGTGACGCCCATCGACTGGCCCAGCGACGTCTCCGTCGGCGACACCTTCGCCATCCACCTGCGCCTCACCAACGACACCGGCACGCGCCTCGACATCCCGTTCTTCTTCCGCGACCCGGGCATCCTCAGCTTCACTGACGCCAGCTGGGTCGGCCACGACGTGCTCACCGTCCCGGCCCACGGCACGCTCGAGGTCACCGCCACCGCGACCGCGCTGCAGCCGACCATCCTCAGCCAGGCCAGCATCGTCGGCTCGTTCCAGCTCGGCAACGAGGACAACTACGACCTCCACGTGACCGTGCACTACCCCGACAGCGAGGCCATCGCCTGCGGCGGCGAGCACTTCCCGGACCTCTACTGCCCCGATCCCGACACCTGCTACCTCTCGAACAACCACTACACCTCGGCCGAGTGCTGCGGCGACGTCTTCTTCCCTGGCGCGATGTGCTGCAGTGACGCCGACTGCACCGGCGGCGCCTGCGTCGACGGCAAGTGCGTCTACGACGTGCCGGCCTTCGTCGCCGCCAACACCATGCCCATCGGCAATCAGCGCATCCTGCTCGTGCTCGTCGACTCGCACCCCGAGTTCGCCGACGACCCGTGCGCCGACCGCGCCGCAGCGATGCGCGAGCCGCTCCAGCTCGACCTGGTCGGCGATTGGTACGACGACGTCGCGGTGCGCCGCTTCGGCCACCCGACCATGCAGATGCGCTGGATCGTGCGCGGCGGCGTCGCCACCACCGATTTCCTCCAGCCCGGCGACGGCAACGATTTTGGCACATTCTCGACCCGGCTCGACGCCTGGATGAGCGAGCGCGGCTGCCCCGTGTTGGGCGCTTACGACAAGGTCATCATCAGCGCGTCGACCGTCAACCTGCTCGGCTTCGGCGGCGTCTATTTCGATCATGGCAATATCGGCATCGGCTCGCCGGATTTGCCATATCTCTTCACGCACGAGCTTGGCCACTCGTTCGGCGCCAACGATCTCTATCTCGACCTCGGCGGCGTCTTCCACTACATCCTCGACCTCATGGGCAACAACGTGGGCGGCGGCACGTACCCGACCGACGGCGTCCTCTGGGGCGAGGTCGGCTACTCCGATCGCGACCGCGACGGCGTCATCGACCTCGTCGACTTCGCCGCCTTCCCCGAGTCGCTGGCCGTCGCCGACCTGACCGCCACCGTGACCAGGAAGGGAGCGCTCGAGATCGCCTGGCGCTTCGTCGGCACCGAGTCCGGCGTCGCGCGCAAGGTCATCGTCGACGACTTCCACGCCGTCATCCCGGCGGCCCACTACGACGCCGACAACTACATGCCGGGCACGGGCAAGCACCTGTCGTTCGACAGCACCCAGGTCGACCTGCCCGGACTCCAGGCCGCCGGCAGCATCGACGTCAGCCTGCGCGCCGAGCTGCGCACCACTGACCGCAACTGGCAGCAGGTCACGCATACCTTCGATCAGACGATCAGCGTCCCACTCACCATCGAGGAGTGAGCCCATGGCCCGAATCTTCGTCGCCGGCGCGACCGGCATGCTCGGCCGCGAGGTCGTCCGTCTGCTCGCGGCCAGCGGCCGCGACGTGACTGTGCGCGTGCTGACCCGCGACGCCGGCCGCGGTCAGGCGCTGGGCGGCGTCGAGGTCCACGTCGGCGACGCGCTGCGCGCCGACACGCTGCGCGGGGCGCTCGACGGCGTCGACACCGTCTTCTCGAGCCTCGGCGCGTCGGTGTCGCTGAAGCTCGGCGCCGGCTGGCGCGGCTATCGCGCGGTCGATGTGCCGGCCAACCTGAACCTGCTCGAGGCCGCCAAGCAGGCCGGCGTGAAGCGCTTCGTCTACGTCTCGGCCCACGTCATCCCCGAGACCGTCAAGTACACCTACTTCGCCGCGCACGAGCACGTCGCCTCGGCCGTCCTCGGCTCGGGCATGGACGGTCGCGTGCTGCGCCCGACCGCGTTCTTCTCGGCGCTGCGCCCGTTCGTCGACTTCGCCAAGGCCAGGAAGAAGGTGCCGGTCCTCGGCGACGGCGCGCCGAAGTCGAACCCGATCAGCGACGCCGATCTCGCCGAGGCCGCCGTCGAGATGCTGCTCGCTGCGCCGGGCGAGGGCCCGCGCGAGCGCTCCCTGGGCGGTCCCGACGTGCTCACCCGCGCCGACATCGCGCGCCTCGCGTGCGAGGCGTGCGGCGTCGCGCCGCGCTATCGCTTCGTGCCGGCCTGGGTGGCGCGCACGGGCTCGCTGTTCCTGACGCCGATCTCGCCGCGCCTGGCGCAGCTCGTGCGCTTCGCGACCGAGGTCTCGGTGCGCGACCTCATCGCGCCGCAGACCGGGACGCGCCACCTCGCCGACTGGTTCCGCGAGGCCGCGAAGGCCTGACCCGGGCGAGCGCGGCGAGCAGGCCGGCGAGCGCGCCCGGAGCCGCGGCGCCGCCCGCGCAGCCGTCGTTCGAGCGGCCGTCGGTGACCGGCGACGGCTCGGCTGTCGACTCGACGACGGGCTCGGGCTCGGTCACGAGCACGGGCGCGGTCTCGACGACGGGCTCGGGCGCGGTCTCGATGACGGGGCTCGGGTGAGGTCTCGACGACGGGCTCGGGTGAGGTCTCGGCTACGGGCTCGACGACGGGCGGTCGAGCGGCTGCGACCAGCGTCACGACCGTGTGCGTCGGCAGCGTAGTAGAGATGTGCCCGGCCACGGCGCTGACGCCGCCGACCGGCACCCAGGCGCGGCGGCGGTCGAGAGCTCGCCGGTGACGGAGCCGGCCAGCGTCACGCTCGGCGCGCTCAGGTCGAGCGGCCGATCGGTCGCGGCGTTGTTGATGGCGACGACGGTGAGCCTGGTGCGCGCCGGATCGACGAACGCCGTCACCAGCACCAGCGGGTCGCCGCTCGTCGCATCGACGCGCAGGTCACCCTTGGCGACCCAGCGCGCATAGTGAGCGATGGCGCGGCCCATCGGCGAGATGACGACCTTCTGGTTCTCGACGTCGATGAGCACGACGGTGTCGGTCTCGCTCCAGAAGCCCGGGTCGTCGCGGCCCGCGTAGTGGCCGGCGTGGGTCACCGTGTCCCACATGGCGTTCATGCCGAAGAAGGCCGCCGCGTCGGCGGTGACGAGCTCGTCGATGCGGATGGCGCGGCCGCGGTAATGCTTGCCGAAGTCATCGAACGGCAGGTCGCTGTGCGACACCTCGACCATCCAGACCGGCACGCCGTAGTTCGCGCCGAGGTCCCGGAGCTGCGCGCGGAGCGCCACCTTGCCCGCGTCGGGAGCGCCCGCGCCCAGGTCGTTGGTAGTTCGGCACCGACGCGTAGGTCGAGCCGTAGGGGTAGGGGTGATAGGCGATGGCGCCGACGAACGGATGTCGACGTCCTCGAGGATCTGGCGCGCGTGGTCGAGCGAGATGGTCTCGGTCTCCTCGCACGGCACCACGAAGCGCACCGTCGCGAAGAAGCCGCGCGCAGGCGTTGGCCTCGCGCGCCGACGATGTCGACCGTTCAGCCGCCGCCAGTTCAGGTTGCTGCTGGCTCGGCCTGTTCCACGGCATGAGCAGCGGCTGGTCGAGGCCATAGGTGTCGCGCCAGGCTGGCGACGGCGACCACGTGCTCGGTCATGTTCTCGTCGAGGTAGCGCGGTAGTTGCTCGCGCGCAGGCCGTTCACCCAGGCCAGCGCGTAGGTCGTCGAGATGACCGCCGAGGAACCAGTCGTCGAAGCCGTAGGCGCCGCGCCGGCGCCACGACGAGGTCGTGCATGTTGCGCGACTGACCCAGTTGAAGCCGTTCGGGTCGATGACGGCTGGATCCGGCGTTGTCGTTCTTCGGCGCGTAGACGTTGCTCGGGTCGGCCTCGCTCGGCTCGACGCCGAGGTTCCCGGTGGTGAGGTGCACGTCGCGATAGAGCGCCGCGATGGCCTCGGCGCGGAGCGCGGCTGGCACGTTGTCGGTGTCGCCGAAGGCCAGCGAGATGGTCGTCGCGCCGAAGCCGAACATGGCCTGGTGGGTCGCCGTCGCGTCGACCACGATCGGCGTGGCCGATGGCGTCGCGCGCGCCCCGGCGCTCGACATCGCCGCCATCCCGGCCAGCACCCACGCCCCGCGCACGAGCCAACGTCTGCGTCCGCACGTCCACCCCCGGCGACCACTCTACCCGATCGTCGGGCGTCGGCGCACGCCCGGCTCAGGGGCTCGGCGCGTCGCAGGTGAAGCGGCGCAGCACGGTGCGGTCCGGGCCGGCGTCGAGCTTCGGCTCGGCCTCGTAGACGACCACGCCGTCCTGGCCGTGGGTCGCGACCTTGGCCGGTCCGAAGAAGGTGCCGCGCGTGCCGTCGACCACCAGGCCCAGGCGGCAGGTCGCGCTGCACACGTAGAGCACGACCGCGTCGTCGCTCTGCGCCGCGTCGAAGTTGTTCTCGCCCCAGCTGGCGCTGACGACCACGCGGCCGTCGGCGAGGCCCGACGCCGACACGCCCTCGACCACCGGGCGCTCGTCGCGCGGGCCGTTCCTGACGGGCCCCGCGGCCGCGCCGCTGGCGGCCGCGAGCGGGTAGAGCCGCAGCCCTCCCGCGGCGCCGCTCCTGAAATCGGCGGGCTCGACGACCGCCGCGAACGCGCCGGCCGAGGTGACGGCCAGGCTCGACAGGACGGTGCCCTGCGCGCCGCCCTCGGCCCCGCCGAGGCGGGTGGCGGTGGTCCAGGACGCCGGCCGCCGAGCGCGCGAGGCCGTAGAGCCCGGCCTTGCCGGCGTCGTCGGAGCCGGTGAACGCCACGAGCAGGTCGCCGTCGTCGGCGAAGGCGATGCTCACGTCGTTGCCGAGCGTCGCGACGCCGGTCGCGACCGCGCCAGTTGCCGAAGCCGTCGCCCAGCTGGCGAGAGGATGGTGCGTCGAGCCCGCTCGCGCCGATCCACACGGATGACGACGTCGCCGTCGGCCCACGGCGATGTCGCTGCCGTAGGTGAAGGGTGGCGCCCTGGGCCGACGGCACGTCGTGCGCGACGTTCCACTCCGCGCCGCTCGAGGTGGCGACCGGCAGGCCGTCGAAGGTCGCGTTGAAGACCGAGGTGGCGAAGAGGTCGCCGCCGTCGGCCGCGAGCTGGAGGCCGCCGCTGGTCGGCAGCGCCAAGCTCCGGCGCGGCCCGAGCACACCGTCCACGAGCGCGTAGCTGGCGCTGCCGCCCGACTCGCCGAGGACGAGCTCGAAGCCGGCGCCGGTGCCGACGACGTCGAAGTTGCGCGCGGTCGGGAGCTCGATCGCATCGCCCACGAGTCGGCACGCGCCGCCGGCCGGCGTCGTGCCGCCATCCCCCGCGTCGTCGCCGCAGGCCACGGACGCGGCCGCCAGGGACGCGGCCGCGAGCGCCATCGCCACGCCGGCACGGAGGGTCGCGTATCGATCGCTGGAGCGGCTTCGCACGAGCTCGGACATCTTCTGCACCTTCGCCGCGGGACTCGATGACGACCGCGGCACTCTCATTTGTCACATTCGCGCTCGACCCGCGAGGGCCGTCGCCAGCGTTTTTCACCGATTTGACGCCGGCTGCCCGAGGGCTACCATGCGCGCCATGAAGCTCACCACCGCCTTTCGCACCGAGGACATCCGCAATATCGCGCTGATCGGCGGCAGCAGCACGGGCAAGACCACCCTGGCCGAGGCGCTGCTCCTGCGCAGCGGGGCCATCGCGCGCCTCGGCTCGGTGAAGGAGGAGACCACCGTCGCCGACTTCGAGCCCGAGGCGCACCGTCGCCACTACTCGACGCAGGCGAGCCTGCTCTTCGGCCTGTGGGAAGGGAAGGAGCTCAACATCATCGACACGCCGGGCCACCCCGAGCTGGTCGGGCAGGCGCTGGCCGCCCTCACCGCGGTCGACATCGCCGTCGTCGTGGTCGACGCGGTGCTCGGCGTCGAGCCGCACACACGCTTCCTCTACGATGCGGCCGGCGCGCTCGGCCTCGCGCGCATGGTGGTCGTGAACCGCATCGACCAGGCGGCGGCCAACCTGCCGTCGCTGGTCGCGTCGCTTGCGACCGACCTCGGCCCGCGCGTCCTGTGCATGAACCTGCCGACGCGCAGCGGCAGCGATGTCGTCGACTGCTTCGATCACGACGCCGGCCACACCGATTTCGGCAGCGTCGCCGACGTGCACCGCGCCGTCCTCGAGTCGAGCATCGAGGTCGACGACGCGCTGGTCGAGCGCTACTTCGCCGGCCAGCCCATCGACCTCGGCGCGCTGCGCAAGGCCTTCGTCGCTGCCATGGTGCAAGGCCGCGTGGTGCCGGCGCTGTTCACGGCCGGCCGCTCGGGCGTGGGCGTCGAGGACCTCCTCCACATCCTCGCCTCCGAGGGTCCGAGCCCGGTGAACGCGCGCCCGCGTCGCCTCCTGCGCGCCGGCGCGCCGGTCGACATCGCCTGCGACGCCAAGGCGCCGTTCATCGCGCACGTGTTCAAGGTCTCGACCGACCCCGAGCTCGGCCGCCTGGCGTTCCTGCGCATCCTGCAGGGCAGCTTCGACGGCACGACCTCGTACGTCGCGGCCTCCGACAAGAAGCCGCGGCGTACGCCCAACATCCTCAAGGTCGAGGGCCGCACACGCAGCGAGCTGGCCGTCGCCGCGGTGGCCGGCGACCTGGTGGCGGTCGGCAAGGTCGACGACCTGCACGTCGACCAGGTGCTGCACGACGCGTCGCTGCCCGAGGACTACGCGCCGATCCGCCCGGCCTACCCGGCGCCCACGATGGCGCTCGGGCTGGCCCCGAACGACAAGAAGGACCAGGGCAAGCTCGCGCTCGCCCTGGCCCAGCTGGCCGAGGAGGACCCGACCCTCGCCGTCGCGTCCGACGCCGGCGGGCTCGTGCTCCGCGGCCTCGGCGAGCTCCACCTGGGGCTCGCCGTCGAGCACCTCCAGCGCCGCTACCACCTCGCGGTGAAGACGCGCGCCGGAGCGGTGTAGAGGCTATTTCTCGGTCGCGACGCCGTCACCGCGCTCGGGGCAGGCGTCGATGTACATGCCGCCGCCCCACCAGCTCTGCGGGTTGGCGGTCAGCACCTGGGCCACCGGGCCCTTGCCGAAGTCGCGCGTGTCGTGGACCACGACGCCGATGTCCGACACCGAGTAGACGTAGTCCTCGATGAAGACGCCGCGGCGGATCCACGCCGAGTACCAGCCGTACCAGGAGCGGCAGCTCATATCGACGCCGAGGCTCTCGAGGAGACCGTCGTGCGTGATGTCGCCGCCGAGCTCCTGGACGCTGTCGGCCGTGACCTTGAAGACGAAGAGCTGGCTCTTGTACGACCAGTAGCCGTCGCCCTCGTCGAGCCAGCCGGAGACCGGGATGGCCAGCAGCTGGCGGGCCGGGTAGTACACGAAGGCGTGGTGGTCGTACTGGGCCTCGGACCAGGTGTTCCAGCCGTCGCCCAGCAGGGTGCTCACGGTCGAGCGCGGGTGGGCCGGGTCCGACACGTCGAACACCTCGAGCTTGAGGCCGCCCACGTGACCGGTGTCGTCGGCCTCGCGGCCGATGGTCAGGAGGTGCTGGTCATCGATCGGGTGGATGTAGCTCGAGAAGCCCGGGACCTTCAGCTGGCCGGCCACCTTCGGGGCGGTCGGGTCGGCGAGGTCGAGCACGTAGAGCGGGTCGACCTGCTTGAACGTGACGACGTAGCCCCGGTCGCCGACGAAGCGCACGCCGTAGATGTTCTCGCCCTTGCCGAGCCCGGCGACGACGCCCCTTTCGACAAGGTTCTTTCCGTTCTGGGCGAGCGTCGTCACGCGACTCTCGGTCTCGGTCTGGCTCGGATTCCACCAGCCGAAGCCGTCGGTCGTGGCGACGCGCAGGATGCCGTCGTGCTCGTCGAAGGCGAACTGGTCGATGGCGTAGCCCAGCACCTTGCCCGACGCGGTGTAGCGCGCGACGCCGTCATCGCCGATGACGAACTTGTGGATCTGCGTCTCGAGCGGCGGCACCGCCTCCTCCGTCTCCCACCACCAGTAGTAGTCCCAGTTGGTGCTGGCGAAGTAGATGGCGTCGGTCGAGGCGTAGACGTTGCCCCACGAGCCCTGGATGGTCGAACCGGCGAGCGTGTCGTCGTCGAGGTCGTAGGTCACGAGGGTCATGAGGCCCTGGCCGGCGTGCACGCTCGGGGCGTAGACGTCGGTGCAGGCGACGAGGCTCTTGCCGGCGGTCGACGCGATGGTGCCGTCGGCGCCGAGCTCGAGCTCGCGCGGCAGCCAGTAGTCGAGGGGCAGCGCCTCGATGAGCGCGGTGTTCTTCGTGCGCATGCGCTCGAACTCGGCGCGGATGTCGGCCTCGCTCGAGTCGCTGGTGACGTTCTGCGGCCAGTACTCGAGGCCGTCGACGTACACCCACGTGCTCTGCGCCAGGTAGACCTTGTCGTCGATCCGGCGGTTGGCGATGGTGTAGCCGTCGAAGAGCCGCTGCGCGAGGAGGACGGGCACGTCGCCGCTCACGTCGAAGGTCGTGACCAGCGTGAGGCCCGACCACCAGCGCACGTCGCGGGTCAGGTCGCCGCGGTCGGCGGCGGCGCGATCCTCGGGCGACAGGAAGTCGTAGTAGCTGGCGCTCGACAGCACGACCGCCTTGCCGTCGGCCATGAAGAACGCGGTCGGATAGCCCTTCACGCTGGCGCGACCGGTCTCGTGGGTCTCGGCCGCGGGCCACGACGAGAGCTTTACGAGTTCCTGGCCGAAGAGCCCGACGATGCTCGTGCCGTCGGTCTTGACGATGTCCGCCTCGTCGACGCCTTCGACCTGGGTGTTGGTCTGCGAGTAATCATCGGGGTTCTTGTCGTCGTTGGTGGCGGTGCCCGGCGTGGCGACGTCGCCGTCCTCGAGCCAGCGGTAGCAGCCGCTGTTGCCGAGGAAGCAGCGCTCGGTGCGATCGAGCTCGAGCTGCATCTGGGTCACGGCGGCGGCCTTGAAGGCGGCCGCGGCCTCGTCACAGTCGGACGCGGCGGTGAGCGCCGCGGCCCGCGACCAGTCGAGCCGATCGGGGTTGGTGTTCGGGTTGCTGATGGTGCTGCGCCCGTCGCACGCGGCGAGCAGGCCCAGCATCCAGAGGGCGGTGTAGAGGGGTCGCATAGGTGCCTCCTCGGCTTGGGACGCAGCCATCTCTTTCAATGCCCGTGCCGTCAGCCTAAGCGCCCGCTTTAGCATATGAAAACAACAACCCTCGGACACCTCGGGGCGACTCTCGCGGCGTCCCGGGAGCGGGTTTGTAGGGAATCTCTACAGCTGTCGGACCGGCCGATCCCGGTGCTGCGAAGCGCCCGCGGGCGAGCTCGCGCGAGCTGCGTCGCGACGCTTGACGCGACGCCATTGGTAAGTCATTGCTTACCGAGATGCGCAACGCAGCACCCGGCTTCGCAGCTCTCGCCGACCCGACCCGAAGGGCCATCTTCGAGCGCGTCGCGCGCCGCCCGACCACCGTCGGCAAGCTCGCGGAGTCGTTCGACGTGTCGCGCCCGGCCGTGTCGCAGCACCTGCGCGTCCTGAAGGACGCCGGTCTTGTCATCGACACGCCCGACGGCACGAGCCGCATCTACCGCCTGGAGCCGCGTGGCGTGGAAGCCATGCGCCACTACCTCGACCGCTTCTGGGATCGCGCGCTCGCCGCGTTCGCCGAGGCGGCCGAAGCCGACGACGAGGAGACCTCATGAGCACGAACGCCCCGACCGCCAGCGTCGCCCCAGTCCGCCGCGACATCACCGTCAGCGCCTCGCAGGAGCGCTGCTTCCGCATCTTCACCGCCGGCATCGATCGCTGGTGGCCGCGCGAGCACCACATCGGCAAGTCGCCGCTGAAGGAGCTCATCATCGAGCCGCACGTCGGCGGCCGCTGGTACTCGGTGTGCGAGGACGGCAGCGAGGTCGACGTCGGGCGCGTGCTCGCGTGGGAGCCGTCGAGCCGCATCCTGCTCAGCTGGCAGATCACCGCGCAGTGGCGCTTCGACCCCGACTTCATGACCGAGGTCGAGGTGCGCTTCGTGCCGGACGGCGCCAAGCGCACGCGCGTCGAGCTCGAGCACCGGAAGCTCGAAGCCTTCGGCGCCGACGCCGCGGCCATGCGCGAGACGTTCAGCGCCGACGACGCCTGGACGCGCACGCTGGCGCTCTTCGGCGGCGTGGCCGAGAGCGACAGCTGAACGCCGCGGCGGCGAGCCCCCGCTCAGCGCGTCAGGGGCGGTGGCTCGCCATCCATTGTGCGTAGTCGCCGCCGTAGCCGACGGCGGCCCAGCGCGCGGCGATCCACGCGTCGATGCGCGCCACCGCGTCGGCCGCCAGCGGCGGACGTGAAAGCGCCTTGTCGATCGTCGGCGCGGCGGCGTCGCGGGCGGCCGCGTGGGCCTCGTCGACGAGCGTCGGATCGTCGGCGACCAGGCCCAGGCGCATCTCGACCAGGCGGCCCATGACCTTCTTGGCGTTCTTCCGGCTCTCGACGATGTTGCCCTTGCCGGTGAGCACGTTGCCGAGCCCGTAGACGTCGCCGTCGACGTCGAGCGCGCCGGTCTCCCAGTCCTTCCAGCGGTAGAGCTCGCCCTTCATCGGCACGCCCGACACCGGCTCGGGGATCGAGCCGATCGACGACACGACGAGCTCGGCGCGCATCTCCAAGCGACCATCCTGCTCGTCGGGGACGGCGACCAGGTCCTTGCCGCGCACCTCGTTGCGACGGAACACGAGGCCGGCCAGGCGCTCCTTGCCGTCGGCGTCGGTCTCGACGATGGGCGCGACGGGCGACGCCAGCGGCTGGAAATGGACAAGGTACTTTTCGAGCACCTTGCCGAGCAGCTTCACGCGCGTCTGCTCGAGCTTGGCCGCGCGCGCCGCCGACGAGCCCTCGTCGACCGACACCAGCGGCATGTCCTCGGCGCGCCGCCGATAGACGAGCGTCGCGCCCTTCACGCCGAGCTCCTCGCGCGTGAGGCCGTGGTGCGCCAGCACCTCCGGCAGGCCCTCGTGCTCCATGGTCTCGACGTCGACGTCGATGCCGCGCGCCTTGAGCGCCCGCCCGTAGAGGTCGAAGTTGATGATCTTGACGACGTCGATCGAGGCGAGGCCGCCGCCGACGACGATGGCGCCGTCGGGCACCACGTAGCGCGGGCCGCTGTAGCCCGGCTCGTGCTGGTGATTGAACCAGTACACGAACGGGTTCTGGTAGAGGAGCCCGCGCCCGACGAAGCGCCCGTCGGTGCCGAGGCCCTCGACCGGCAGCGAGCGGTCGCGCCAGGCGCCGTTGGCCAGCACGACGGCCGACATGCCGAGCTCGCCGGCCAGCGTCTCCCACGCCACGTCGCGGCCGATGCGCGTCTTCGGCACGAAGCGGATGTTCGGGTGGGAGAGGTTCTGATCGATCTTGGCGTACTCCTTCTCGCGCAGCGCCACGTGCCAGCGCGGGAGCCCGTCCTCGATCTTGCCGTACGGCCGCGCGTTCTGCTCGACGACGAGCACCAGCGCGCCGCGCTCGGCCGCCAGCAGAGCGGCCTCGGAGCCAGCGACCGCACCACCGCAGATGGCCACCACGTGACGCTCACCAGCGTTCAGGGACATGGGCGACATCGAACCCTCCTGGCCGGTCGCAGCGGCGCCGACCTGGCGGTGGTCTATCGGCAATCGCCGCGGAACGCTAGGCGCTTCTGGAGCAGCCGCATCGGGAGCCGATGTCGGCATGGAAGGCGGGCGAGCGCCGATCCGCTCCACGTCGATTGACGCCCGGCGACCATGCCTCCGATCCTGTGGGAGGAGGTACCGATGTTCGACTGGAAGGCGGTGGCGCTGGTGATGTCGGGGATCGCGATCGGTTGCGTGACGATGCGGGCGACCGAGCCCGGGTCCGTCGCACGCGCCGACGAACCGGGGAAGCACTGCGTCTGGGGTGGCCTGCAGGTGGACGCGACGGGGCCCGACTTCAGCGACCGTGGCTTCCAGCACATGACCGATGACGGAGCCGAGCTGAAGGCGATCAGCCCGACCAACTGGTACGTCTTCGAGCGCTGCCGCTGACCCGACTCGCGCCGCCGATCGGCGTGAACCGCTGGCCGGAGACGCGGCTTGTCAGGGCAGGAGCGACCGCAGCGCGGTCAGCGTCTCGGGCGTCGCGAGGCGGATGGCGCTGGCGTCGACCGGCCGCCAGCCGTCGAAGTCGCCGCCGAACGGCGAGGGCCAGCTGCGGTGGGCGGCGAAGATCACGACCGGCGCGCCCTCGACGTAGCCGCGGCGCTCGGCGTCGGTCGCGAGGATGATGGTCCCCGCGACGCCCGGGGCACCGCGCAGCGTCTCGCTCGCGTGCACGGTCACCCACTGGCCGTGGCCGTCGAACTGGAGCGTCGACAGGGTCGCTACCGCGATGACCTCGGCGCCGCGTACGAGCGTCGCGAGCTCGGTCTGCGGGATGGGCGGCGAGGGCGGCGCGACTTCGGGCGCGGGGCGCGGCGCGGCCAGGAGCTCGCGCCAGCGCGCCTCGGCCGCCGCGCTGTAGGGCTCGCGCAGCCGCTGCCCGAGCTCGACCGCGCCGTCGCGCATGGCCGCCAGCGCGATGAAGCGCGCGCCGATGGCCGGGGCCTCGACGCGCTCGGCGGCCCAGCGCCGGCGCGCCACCACGGCCGAGGGTCCGCTCCAGTCGATGTCGGACAGTCGGCCCGCCCACACCGCGCGCGCCGCGCCCGTCGGCAGTTGTCCGCCCAGCACCGCGTCGACGCTGATCGCGAGGCGCGGCGGCTCGGCGTTCGAGCCCGCCCGGCGCGGCGCGTCGACGACGGTCACGACCGCGATCGACCAGCCGCCGCCACGCACGAGCTCGACCGGCGAGAGCGCCTCCTCCATCGAGATTCCGGCCGCGGCGCGCGGCGCGGATCGCGCCTGCGAGCGCAGGGCGGCCGCGGCGTGGGGCATCGGCAACGGCAACGAGGCGAGCAGCAGCGTGAGCGCGACGAGCATGCGGTGGTCTACGGACGACGTCGCGATCGGGCTGTAAAACCCGTGTGCACGACCCTCAGCCTCGACACGCACGCCAGAAGGCGAGCCACTCCTCGGCCTTCGCATCCCAGCCGGGCGCGGGCCGCGGTGCCCGCGGAGCCGCCAGCAGCGCGGTCGCCGTCGCCACCAGCGCAGCCGCGTCGCCGCTCGCGAAGAAGGCCGCGTCGGGGACGATCTCGCGATGCGCCGCGATGTCGGACGCGACGGTCGGCACCCCGGCCTGCGCCGCCTCGAGCAGCGCGAGCCCGCAGGTCTCGAGCCGGCTCGGCGCGATCACCAGCGCGGCGCGCGCAAGCAGCTCGGCCATGGTGTCGGGGCCGACCCAGCCGACCCACGTCGCACCCGCGGCCTCGAGGCGTCGCGCCCAGCGCCGCTCGCTCTTCGGGCTCTCGGGCAGCCCGCCGGCGACGATCACCGGCCGCGCGCGCGTCAGCGCGGGCGTCGCCGCGACGAGGAGGTCCACGCCCTTCAGCCAGTCGAAGCGCAGCGCCGCCACCATCGGGCCGCGCTCGGCGTCGGCCGCGCGCGCATGCGTCTGCAACCCCGGCGCGAGCCCGGCCACGCTCAGCCGCTCGGCCGCGGCGGGCCAGCGCTCGCGCGCGGCGGCCGCGGCCGCGTGCGTGGCGACCACCACCCGATCGGCGGTCCGCACCGCCTCGTCTAGCGCGAGCGTCGTCCCGGTCGGCTCGCTCCGGCGCAGCGCGTCCTGCAGATGCGAAAGCACATGGACCATCTGCACGCGCGTCGCGCGCGGCCCGACCGTGGCGCGCGGCGTGAGCGCGGCCAGCGCGCCGTCGTGGATCTGCACCACGTCGGGGTCGAGCTCGGCCGCGAACGCGGCCAGCGCGCGCTCATCGAGCGCGTCCTCGACGCGCAGGACGCGCACGCCGCCGACCTCGCCGAGGCTCGTGCGGGGTGGCCGCGCGCCGGCCGGTCGCCAGCCATCGAACGACACGACGGCCTGCGCGACGCCGCGTGCCGCGGCCGCCGCGACCAACCCCGCGACCGCTACCGACAGCCCGCCGGCCGCGCGCGGCGGGAAGTCGCGCGTTACGTGCAGCACCTTCATCGCACGACCCAGCCCTCGCGCTCGATGAGCCGCGCCACGACGCCCGGTCCGAGGAAGCGCAGCGCATCGCCGCCTGGGAGCTGGCTCCGATGCGCGCGGATCGCCAGGAGCTTGCGCCGCCGCTCGTCGGCCGTGAGCGCGAGCTCGAAGGTCGGCTGGGCGACGCCGAGCCGCACGTCGGCGCACAGCTCGGGCCGCCGCCGCGCGAGCCCAGCGCGCACCGGCTCGAAGAGCCCGGGCGGGAACGCCGCCAGCCACAGCGGCGTCGACGCCGGCACCAGCGCGCGCAGCGCTCGCGTCAGCGCCACGTGATCGGCGTGGCCATAGCCGCCATCGTCGCCGAGCGCGACGACCACCGCCGGCCCGAGCCGCTCGAGGCACGCGGCCACCGCGTCGAACGACGCCGTCGCCAGGCCGCCGTCGGGCAGCCCGAGCACGTGCACCGCGGCCGCTCCCAGCGCGGCTGCGGCGGCCCTCAGCTCGGCCGCGCGCACGACCGCGATGGGGCCGTCGGCGCCGCCGCGGTTGGTGCCCGCCTCGCCGGCGGTGACGCTGACCAGGTGGACCTCGGCTCCGGCGGCGGCGGCGCGCGCCAGCAATCCGCCGGCAGCCCAGGCCTCGTCGTCGGGGTGGGGGAAGACGCCGACCACCCGGCGCCCGGCCCACGCGGCGAGATCGGCGTCCATCTAATGAAGGGCCGATCGGATGGGCAGGCCCCGCACGACCTCGGCCTCGGCGTCGAGCAGCTCGTCCATGCGCCGATCGACCTCGGCCGGATCGAAAAGGGACTTTGCGATCCTCACGAACAGCGCGTGGTGGCGCGCCTCCGAGGCCACGAGGCCGGCGTAGAAGTCTCTCAGCTCGCCGGCCGGCAGCGCCTCGGCGAGCAGCGTGAAGCGCTCGCAGCCGCGGGCCTCGACGATGCCGAACGCCAAGAGCCGATCGAGCAGGTAGCCTGCCTGATCGTGGCGTCTGAGCGCCTTGAAGAAGCGCGAGATGTACGGGTCGGGCGCGTCGTGGCCGAGCGTCAGCCCGCGCTTCCGGAGCATCGTCCACACCTCGCGGAAGTGGGCGAGCTCCTCCTCGGTGACCTCGAGCATGGCCTCGACCAGCTCGACGTGGCGCGGGTGGTGCGACGCCAGCACGAGCGCGCTCTGCGACGCCTTGCGCTCGTTGGCGGCGTGGTCCTGCAAGAACGCGTCGAAGTCGGCGAGCACGGCCTCGGCCCAGGCGGGCGACGTATCGTGGCGCAAGCGCAGCATCGGGCGCGGAGTAGCGGCTCTCCGCGCCCGGGTCAACGAG
Source organism: Myxococcota bacterium (assembly GCA_046351155.1). GTDB lineage: Bacteria > Myxococcota_A > UBA9042 > PHBI01 > PHBI01 > JAXLYZ01. The sequence continues at coordinate 19,567 of JAXLYZ010000081.1, read as the reverse complement.
CGATCGGCGCCACGTGCACGGCGCGCGAGTCGCCCTGCGCCGACACCCACAGCACCGAGCGGCGCGTCGAGTGCAGGCTCACCAGCTGCTCGCCGGGCTCGAAGGCCTGGTCCGCGGTGATGTGGCCGGTCGCGAAGTCGGCCATGCGGAAGCCCGCGCCGAAGGCCACGCCGAGGTCGCCGTCGCCGGCCCCGACCGCCGCCACCGTGGCGTCGGTGGCGATGGTCCCGCTCCACAGCGTCTTGCCGCGGCGCGCGTCGAGCGCCCCATAGAGGATGCCGCCGCCGGCCAGCGGGCGCGCGAAGACGCCGCCGTCGTCGGCCCAGGTGAGCTGCTCGCCCTCGACCGTCGGCCGCTCCCAGAGGACGCGACCGGTGGCCAGATCATAGGATGTTGTGCGGCCGTCCGACGGCTCGCCGATGACCGCGCCGAGCGACGGCTGGAGGTCGAACGAGTAGCCGGCGAACGGCACCGCCCAGCGCGGGGTGGGGCGGCTCACGCCGGCCACGGCCGGGCCGCCGATGGCGATGGCGACGAGCTTCCGGCCCGGGTCGTCGCCGGCCAGCTCGACCTTCGCGGTCGCGCCGCCCGGGCCCACCGGGAGGTCGATGGTGTCGGGCGGGCCGCGCTCGGGCGAGTCGCGCACCAGCAGCGCCAGCGGGCCGCGCTCGGACTCGGCCGCGGCCTCGAGCACCGCGCCCTCGACGTCGTAGCGCAGGAGCTCGCGGCCGGTCATGGCGTCGAGGACGGCGACCTGCTCGTTGTCGACGCTCACGGCGACGCGCCCGCCGGCCGCGACGATCATGTAGAGCGGCCGCGGGTCGGTGAAGCGCCAGGCCTCGCGGCCGTCCGCGAGGTCGACCGCGATGACGAGCCCCCCGACCTTGCAGACGGTGCGGGCGACCCGGCTCGGCGTGAACACGGTGGCGTAGTCGTCGAAGGTCGGGCAGGCGTGGTCGGCCTCCCAGACGATGCGGCCGTCGTCGTCGACACGCATCCAGTGGGCCGGGCGGGCCGGGTCCGAGCCTTCGCTCACGACGACGTGGCCGGCGTCGCCGCCGGTCGCGAAGACGGCGCCGGCGTAGGTTCGATCGGCCGGCAGGCCGGCCGGCCGCGGCAGCGACACGCCGGTCGCCGCGATGGGGGCCGGCTCGGCCGCGTGGGACGTGGCCGGTATCAAGACGAGAGCGGCGAGGAGATGGCGCGATCGCATGGCTGGACAGCCTCTGGAGCGGGTTCGAGGGACGGGCGGGCAGCCGCAGGGAGACGGCCGCCGGACGTCGAAATGAAAGCCGTCGCAGTCTGAGATGGAGTCTCCTCGAGGCGTCGCGAATCGAGACGCCGGCGCCGCCCCGAGCTCATCCGAGCCTTGTTGGAGAGTGCGGCTGACACGACGTAGATGCATGAAATAAAAGGCTGTTGTGCCGTTGGCGCGATGGCTGGCACGCATCCTGCTCTTAAGCTGCTACGCGTGTGGTGGTTCCTCCCTTGTTTCGGCATGTGTTGCGAAGGGAGTTGCTCGCGGACGGTGTGACCGTCCGCGAGTTTTTTTTTGCCTTCGACCCGACTCGGAACCTCCGGACCCACGCCCTGCGATCCGCCTGGGGAGCCCTCGTGACCGCCCGGTGCGTAAGCCCTTTCGCACTTCGGAATGGACAACCGCCGCGGACATTTCTATGAACCGCTCCGGCCGGCCGTTCATGCGGGCGCGCCGAAGCATCAGCGACATGGGGAAGCGCGCGCCGCCGACGAGGCCGGCCGGCGGTCGACCTCGCCGGAGAGCCTGGCGACGCCGGGCTGCCTGGCCGACGGTCTCACGGGATCCTGACGAGGACCCTGGGGCGTGAGGCGAACGGCCGCGGCGCCTGCGAGCCCCGAGGAACATCATGGACGAGGACAAGAAGAAGCCGGGTGACCCGCCAGTAGGAGCGTGGGGCATGCCGGCGGCCGCCCGCCAGCCCGCGCCAGTCGCTCCGGCAACGCCCGCAGCGGAGCCTCCACCCGAGCCGCGGCCGGCCTCGTTCGAGTCGCCCGCCGCGCCTCCGGCGTCGCTCCAGCCGGTCCCGGCCGCCGAGTCCGAGCTGCCGACGCGCGTCGAGATGCCGGCGCCGCGCGTGCTCGCGAGCGCGGAGCCGCTGCGCTCTCACACCGAGACGGTGCCCCGCTCCGTCGTCGCGATGACCGAGATCCGCCGCACGCCGACCGGCGAGGTGCGCTCCGAAGAGCGCGTGAGCGAGCGCGGCACCGAGGTGCCGAAGGGCGGCGCGCGCGGCCGCGGCTGGCTCTTCGTGGTGATGGTCGCGGCGCTGGTCGGGACCATCTTCGCGGGCATCTCGACCTCGGACAACCTAAAGAACCACGACGGCGAGACCCACCAGATCTCCTGCTCGATCAACCCGCTGGCGGCCAAGACCGACGCCGAGAGCGGCTGCTCGCAGGCGATGTTCTCGCCCTACAGCTCGCTCTTCCGCGTGGCCGTATGGGGCGGCGTGCCGATCGCGCTCTTCGCCTTCGCGACGTTCGCCTTCCTGGCGGCGTTCGCGCTGTCGCTCGGCGTGAAGCGCGACGTGTCGCGGCGCGACACGCTCTTCCTTCTATTGGGATCGCTCGTGCCGGTGGGTGCGAGCGCGGTCTACGCGACCATCGCCGCGACCCAGCTCGGCAGCTTCTGCCAGGTCTGCATCGGCATCTACGTCGCGTCGGGCCTGACCGCGCTGCTCGCGCTCATCGCCCACATGCGCGCGTGGCCGGGCGAGGGCAAGCTGCCGTGGGGGCGCTGGGGCCTGTGGTTCCTCGAGGGCGTCGTGGTCGTCGCGGCCGTGCTCGGGCTCTACATGGCGTGGGTGCCGAGCGACCGCGAGTCGGTGACCAAGGGCTGCGGCGCGCTGGTCGAGGAGCCGGGCAACGAGTCGTTCGTCCTGACGCTGCCCTCGGAGCCCGGCGCCGTGCCGTCGCTCGAGGTGCTCGACCCGCTGTGCAACTGGTGCAAGGGGCTCGACCAGCGGCTCGCGGCGAGCGGCCTCGACAAGAAGCTGGCGCGCCGCGTGGTCGTGTTCCCGATGGACACCTGCGTACCCAACGACATGGTGCGCTCGCGGCTCCACCCCGGCGCGTGCACGGTGAGCTACGCCATGCTGTGCGCGCCGCAGTCGGCCAAGAAGATCCTCGACTACGCCTTCGCCGACCAGGAGCGCCTGCTCGAGCTCGGCAAGACCAACGAGGCGGCGCTGAAGGCCGACCTCGAGCAGCACTTCCCCGAGGTGAAGGGCTGCATCGGCAGCGCCAAGGTGAAGGCCGAGCTCACGCGCGCCCGCAACTGGGCCGCACGCAACGCGCTCGAGCTGTCGACGCCGCAGCTCTTCGTGGCCGGCACGCAGGTCTGCAAGAAGAACACGGACCTCGGCCTCGAGTACACGCTGACCCGCATGCTCGAGAAGGCCGGGGTGCAGCCATGAGCCGTCGGGGAACGCAGGGCGGCCTCGAGCGAGGCCACGACAGTTCCGTCAGAAGGCCTCGGAGCGGACCTGCCACAGCGCGCTCGCAGGTCGGCGGAGAGGCTGCCCGACGGAATTGCCCCCATCGCCGCGAGCGCGGCGCATGGGGGCAGCGGCGACCTCGTGACCTCGTCGCTCCCGCTCAGCGGGAGCGACGCGTGTCACGAACGGAGCCGCGGGGGATCGAATGGAGGGAACATCCATGCGCTTCGTGACCTTCGTGCTGCCGCTGTTCCTGGGCATCGCCATCCCCGCGGCCTTCGTCGGGACATGGCTCGGCAACGCCAGCGCCAACCTCAAGGTCGCCGAGGCGAACCCCGAGGTCGTGGCGCGCGCCGAGTTCCCCGAGGAGGGCTACTGCTCAGCATCGCTCAAGCAGATCGTGCGGCGCGTCGCTGGCGCGTGCGGGCTCCTCGGCGGGCGCGGCTGCCAGCCGACCGATGCCTCGAACGTCGTGAAGCTCGCGCCGAACGACTTCAATGCGCTGTTCCTGCCGCTCAAGAACCGCGTGCGCATCATCCAGTTCGATCAGTCGAAGACCGAGCTCGACGCCGACGCGGCCAAGGCCGTCGAGGAGGCCTGGGGTGACCGCGGCGGCGCGCGCTTCTTCTTCGTGGTGTCGCGGGCGAGCCCCGAGGGCAGCGTCGAGATGAACCGCGATCTGTCGGCCAAGCGCGCGCAGGCGGTGCTCGATCACCTGTCGGCGGTGTACAAGGATCCCGACATCCAGAAGCAGGTCGGCCTGCTGTGGCTGGGTGAGGAGTATGCGCAGCTCTCGAAGGACTTCTGCGATTGGTCGCGGAGCCGGACGGGGACGTGCGACGAGAAGGACATCAACCGGAGCGCGTTCATCGCATGGATCGACTGCGCAATTTGATCGAAGGCTCGAGCTCGCCCGCGGTCGCCCTGGCCTTCGGCCTGGTCGTCGCGGCGTGCGGTGGCAAGGGCGCGGGCCCGGCCGAGGTGAGCGGCGGCGTGGCGACGGCACCGGCCAAGGTCGAGGTGCCCGAGCAGAACGACCCCAAGGCCGCGCAGAGCTTCTGCGACAAGAACTGGCCCGGCGTCGGGGCGACGGCCATGCCGTTCTCGGGCGGCCCGGCCAAGCGGAAGCTCGCCGACAAGGAGGAGACGCCGGCCGCGGGGACGTGGCGCTGGGTCAACTTCTGGGCGACCTGGTGCGGGCCCTGCCTCGAGGAGATGCCGCTGCTCGGGCGCTGGAAGGACGCGCTCCTGAAGGAGGGCACGCCGTTCGGGCTCGAGCTGTGGAGCGTCGACGAGGACGAGCCCAAGCTGCGAAAGCGCATGGCCGACGGCATGCCCGGGCCGGTGTCGTGGGTGGCCGGGCCGACCGCGCTCGCCAACTACCTCACCAAGCTCGGCATGGATCCGGACGCCATGCTGCCCATCCACATGCTGGTCGATCCCAACGACAAGCTCCGCTGCGTCCGCATCGGCTCGGTGTCGCCGGACGACTACCCGACCGTGCGCAAGCTCATCGGCAAGTAGCCGCTCCGCGGTCGCATCGAAAGCGCTTGTCGTCAGTCTTACATGGTTGTAAGACTGACGGCATGAAGTCGCTGTCGCCGAAGGAGACGCTGGTGCTCGAGCTGCTCGTCGCAGGACGGGATCGCTTCGGGCTCGAGCTGGTCGAGGCCTCCGCTGGAGGGCTCAAGCGCGGGACCGTGTACGTGACGCTCGGGCGCATGGAGGCGCACGGGCTGGTCACGTCGCGGACCGAGGACGCGCCGCGCGACGGCGATCGGCCGGGCGGTATGCCGCGGCGGCTCTATCGCGCGACGGCGCTAGGGCGGCGCGCGCTGGGGCTGGCGCACGAGCACGCGCGGGTCATGCAGCTGAAGGCGGAGGAGGCATCATGACCCCCGGGGCCGCGAGCGCGGCAGCCGGGGGAGCGCCGCGGCACGCGGCGAAGGGGGTATCATGAGCGAGGTCGGTCGGACGATGCTGGGGTGGGCGCGGCGCTGGCTGTCGCCGGACGACGTCGCGCGCGTGGTCGAGCCGGCCGTGGCCGACTGGCGCCACGAGCTCGCGAGCGCGCCCGAGGCGCTCCGGGCCAAGGTGCGGAGGCGCGGACGCCGGGCCGTGCTGAGCGCCATCGGCGCGAGCCTCGTGGCTGAGCGCGCGGCGCTGGCGCGGTCCGCGCCGTGGTGGCTCTTGGCGTTTCCGGCGCTGGCGGTGGTGCTCGGGACGCTCGCGCTCGGAGGCTCCGCGGCCGCGTCGCAGGCGGCGTTCATGGGCATCGGCGCGCTCGTCTTCGGGCTCGTGGCGACGACGCCGCGGCGCTGGATCGGACCGACCTGGGCCTGGGCCGGCGTCGCCGCGCTCGGGCTGACGCTGGTCGCGGGCATGAGCGACATGGGCACGACGCGCTGGCTCGCGCTCGGTCCGCTGCGCGTGCAGGTCACGATGCTGGTCCTGCCGCTGGTCGCGGTCGGAGGCTGGCGCCCGGCGGCGGTCGCGGCGGCGCTGCTCGCGGCCGCTCCCGATGCGCTCGCGGGTGGGGTCGTCGCGCTGGCGGTGCCGCACCCGCTGACGTTCGTCGCGGCGCTGGTCGGGCTCCTGCGCGAGCCGAGCATGAGCCCGGAGGCGGCCGTGCCGCTGTGGCCGCGGCCGGCGCGCTGGCGGTGGCGGCGGTGGCGTGGCGCTGGGCGCTGCCGGTCGGTCGGGCGATCCCGCTGGTCGCGCTCGGCGCGCTGGGGCACGCGCTCGGGCACGTGCCGATGCCGCTGGTCGGCTACGGCGGTTCGGCCATCGTGGCCGTCTGCCTCGGGTTCGCACTGGCGGTCGCGCGGCCCGACGGCTGGACGGCGGAGTCGCGACTCGGGTAGACCGGCGCGATGCGTAGTCCGCGGTTCGCGTCGGTGTCGCTGGTGGTGTGGGTCGGGGGCATGGGGGCCGCGGCGTGTGGGCGCGAGGAGGCTCCGCCGCTCGCGCCCGAGCGCTCGGCGACGCCGGTCGTCTACGGCGACGACGACCGCACCGAGTGGTACGCCGTCGCCGACGCGCCGACGCGCGAGCTCATGCGCAGCAGCATCGCGGCCATGGTGGCCATCGAGGACGTGCTGCCGAACGGCGATGGCACCTTCGACCTGGCGTCCTTCGAGACGCTCGGCGAGTCGAACCAGATGTGCGCCGACCAGCGCTTCTACGACCAGCCGACCGCGGCCATCTGCTCGGGCACGCTCATCGACAGTCAGCTCCTGCTGACGGCCGGCCACTGCGTCACGTCGCCGGCCGACTGCGCCGGCTACGCCTGGGCCTTCGACTACCGCTACGAGGCCGAGGGCCAGCTCGCGACCCTCGGCGCCGACTCGATCTATCACTGCGCCGAGCTCATCACGAACGGCACGAGCGACCTCGGCGACGGCTACGACTTCGCCATCATCCAGCTCGATCGGCCGGTCGTCGACCGCACGCCGGCCAAGGTGCGGCGACCGGGCGCGGTCGGCCACACGGAGGCGCTGACGCTCATCGGCTTCCCGAACGGCATCCCGATGAAGCTCGCGGCGCACGGCACGGTCGTCGACCCCAACGCCGGCAGCGACACCTACTTCGTCGGCGCCGTCGACGCGTTCTACGGCAACAGCGGCTCGGGCGTCTTCGACGGCGACATGAACGTGGCCGGTGTGCTGGTCACCGGCGCCGACGACTACGTCGACGCGGGCTCGTGCAACATCGTGCAGGTGCTCGACCCGGCCGATGGCCAGGAGGAGATGACCTACGCCTCGACCGCCGTGACCGAGCTCTGCGCCAAGCACTACCCGAGCGTCGCGCTGTGCGGCGAGGGCGCGGTCGGGACCTGCGGCGACGGCTGGTGCACCGGCGACGAGACGCACGCGAGCTGCGCCGGCGACTGCGACGGCCTCTTCGCCGTGCCGCCCGAGTGGACCTGCAACCCCGGCTTCTACGGCGAGCGCGACGGCTGCGACTGCGACTGCGGGCCGCGCGACCCCGACTGCGACGTGGCGGGCCAGGACGTCTACGGCTGCTCGCCCGGCTCGGCCTGCAACGCCGAGGGCGCGTGCGAGGTGCCCATCCCCGGCGAGTGGACGTGCTCGCGCGACTACTACGGCGTCGGCGACGACTGCGACTGCGGCTGCGGCGCTTACGATCCGGACTGCGACACCGGCGCGCGCGTGGTCGGCTGCGCGCGCGGCAGCGCCTGCCTCCGCGGACGGCACCTGCGAGGTGCCGATCCCGCCGACGTGGGCCTGCCCGAACCGCTGGTACGCCTCGAAGGACGGCTGCGACTGCGGCTGCGGCGCGGTCGATCCCGACTGCGCCATCGCCGGCCAGGACGTCTCGGGCTGTGCCCCCGGCAGCGCCTGCCAGGCCGACGGGACGTGCGTCGAGCCGATCCCCGACGGCTGGCTGTGCGCGCGGCAGTACTACGGCTCGGGCGACGACTGCGACTGCAACTGTGGCGCCCACGACCCCGACTGCGACGACGCCTCGGCGCGCGTGCTCAACTGCGGCGCCGGCCAGGTGTGCAGCGCGGCCGGCCACTGCCGCGACGGCGCCGAGCCCGAGCCGGATCCTTCGCCGGAGGTGGCGCCCGAGGTCGCGCCCGAGGTGAGCCCCGAGCCGGTGGTCGAGACCGCGCCCGAGGCCGTCGTCGAAGAGGTCGTCGAGCCCTCGCCGGAGCCGGCCGCCGAGGCCGAGGCCGACACCGCTGTCGCGACCGACACGCAGGTGAAGACGGCCGGCCGCGCCTCGGGCGACGGCTGTGCGGCGGGCGGCGGCGAGGGGCTCGCGGGCTTGCTGGCGGCGGGCGCGGTCGTCGTCGGACGGCGGCGCCGCGCCGGCGCGGCGGTCACTCGGGGCTGACCACGTCCACCGTGAAGGTGAAGCTGTCGACCGAGCTGCCGGTCTCGCCGCGCTGCTTCTTCAGCGTCACCTTGTGGCTCTCGCCGGCCTTCACCAGGCCGCCGGTCTCCCAGGTGAGGACGCGGATGCCGGGCGCGCCGACCGCGCTCGAGTCGGGCGCTTCGAAGGTGTCGTCGCTCGGGTAGCCGAAGGTGCGGTCGGTGCTGGTCACGTACCAGCGGTAGCCGGTGGTCGGGTTCTCGACCAGGCGCAGCTCGACGCTCGAGCCCTCGGCGACCTCGACGGTGCCGTCCTTGTCGGCGCTCGTGACCACGACGCCGGCGGCGCTCACCACCGTGACGCTGATGTCGAAGAGCTTCTTGGCGCGGCTCACGCCCTTCTTCGAGAGCTCGAGCACGAGGTCGTACGCATCGCCCACCTGCCAGAGCGGGCTCGGCGTGAAGGTGAAGATGAAGGTGCCGGTCTTCTTGTCGGCGGTCGTCGGGTTGAAGTTGATCTTCGGCGTCCCGAGCGTCTTCGAGGTCGTGCGAACGCGCCAGCGGTAGCCGGTCGAGGTGTCGGCCGCGAGCGAGATGCGCAGCGCGTGGCCGACGGGCAGGTCGACCGCGGTGCCATCGTCGGCCTCGGTGAGCGCGACGGTCGGATAGACCGCGAGGTCGGCCTTGCCCGAGTCGTCGAGCGGCGCGGGCAGCGGGCCGTCGGCGGCCGTGTCGTCGGAGCAGGCCGCGACGGCGAGTCCGAGCATGAGGGTCGAGAGCACCAGAGCGTGACGGGTCCGGTTGACGAGCATGGCGACCTCCTGCGATCGCCACCACGACACCACGCGTCCGGACGCTTGTCCAGGTGGCGTCCGTGCATCGCGGTACGAGACTTTTACCTCGCGTGCCCGCGCGCGGTGGCATCCTCGGCCCATGCTCGACACCGCCCGCAACGCCGTGCTCGCCGCGCTCGTGATGACCGTCTGCGCACTGCGGGGCGACCCGGCCCACGCCGCGCGGCGCGTCGAGCCCGGGCTCTACGAGGGGATCGATCCGCGCGACGGGCTGCCCGGCGCGAGGATCGACGCGGCCGCGCCGGACGCGACGCGCTACGTCGAGTGGCTTGCGGTCGAGCGCTCGGACCGGGTCGAGCGCGGCGTCGCCACGACCACCTACGCCGTCGTGTTCATGCCCGAGGGGCGCGTGCGCTGGGACCTGGACGTCGACGCGCGCGGCCTGGTCGCCAAGGTGACGAGCGTCGACGGCGTCGTCGTCCACCGCAGCGCGTTCGACTACGACGCCAATGGCCTGCTCGTCGGGAAGCGCGTCGCGTTCGCGTCGGGCGACCCTGCCGGCGGCCTGGCCTGGACCTATGAGGCCATGCCGGGCGGCGGCCGCGCGCGCGTGCGGGTCGGCGGCGGCCGGGACCAGGAGCTCGTCGCGCGCGCGGACGGCGCCTTCGAGCTGCGCACGCTGGGCGCCGACGGCGCGGCCGTGCGCGTCGACCGCTACGATGTCCACGGCCGCCGCGCGAGCATCGAGCTCGCCGGTCCGGCTGGCCGCGCGTCGGTGCGGTTCCAGCGCAACGCGCGCGGCGCCATCGTGGCGCTCGCGCGTCGCGGGCTCGCGCCCGATGGGGTGTTGCCGCTCGACGCGCTGCCCGACGACAGCTCGCGCGCCGATGCGTGGCGCGTGTTCGGGCCGCCGCCGCACACGAGCGACGAGGGCCAGGGCGGCGCGCGGCGCGTATCGGACACGTGGTCCAAGGACTACTGGCTCAACCGCACGAGCACGCTGCGCTTCACGCCCGACCTGGCGCTGGAGGGCAAGCACACGAGCTGCATCTGCGGCCTGTGCGTCGCGGTCGAGAGCGGCGTCAGCGCGATCGACATCGAGGCCGTCGACACCCACCTCTCGGACGGACCCTGGGTCGCCATCGACGGCGCGCTGCTCACCGAGGACCACCTGGTCGCGACGCCCGGCGCGCCGATCCGGGCCGGCGACGTGGCGGTGGGCGACCTGGTCCTCGGCGCCGACGGCGCGCCGCGCGCGGTGGCCGCGGTCGAGCACCTCGGCCGATCGCCGCGGCCGGCCATCAACCTGCGCACGGCGTCGGGCACGTTCGTGGTCGGCGACCTGACGGTGATGTCCGAGCTGTAGGCTCGGCACGCGCGGCCGATCAGCCGGCGTGGACCTCGGCCAGGCGGCGCGGCGCGAGGTCGCCGGCCTTCATGCGCGCGATGGCGCGGGCGCCGGCGGCCAGGCCGGCGATGGTGGTGTAGGTCGGGAGACGCGCCGCGAAGCTCTGCTTGCGGAGGTCCATGGCGCCGCGACCGGCGGCCAGCACGAGCGTCGCGCCCTGCAGGCGGTGGCCCGGGTCGACGCGCGCGATGGGGTAGCCGATGGCCACCAGCGCGTCGGCGGTGATGTCGCCGGCGACCACGTCGAAGCCGAGCGCCTTCAGGTGGTCGGCCACCGGCACGAGCTGCGGGGCGTCGTCGGGATCGACGCGCACCACCACGCGCCCGCCGAGCGGCAGGCGCACGCCGGCGCCGAGCTGGGCCTTGGCGTAGGCCTCGGCGAACTCGACGCCCGAGCCCATGGTCTCGCCGGTCGATTTCATCTCGGGCCCGAGCATGACGTCGACGCCGGGGAACTTCCGGAACGGGAACACCGCCTCCTTGACCGAGGTCATGGCCGGCAGGACCTCGTGGGTCACGCCGAGATCGACAAGCTTCTTTCCGGCCATGACGCGGGCCGCGATCTTGGCCAGCGGGCGGCCCGTCGCCTTGGCCACGAAGGGCACCGTGCGCGAGGCGCGCGGGTTGACCTCGAGGATGTAGACGACGCCCTCGCACACGGCGAACTGCACGTTCATGAGGCCGACGACGCCGAGCGCCTTGGCCAGCGCCGCGGCCTGGTCGCGCAGCTCGGCCTGGATGGCCGGCGTCAGCGAGTAGGGTGGCAGCGAGCAGGCCGAGTCGCCCGAGTGCACGCCGGCGTGCTCGATGTGCTCCATGACGCCGCCGAGGACGACGGTGTCGCCGTCGGCCAGCGCGTCGACGTCGACCTCGATGGCGTTCCTGAGATAGCGGTCGAGCAGCACCGGCTGATCGTTCGAGACCGCGAAGGCCTCGCCGAGGAAGCTGTCGAGCTCCTCGGCCGAGCGCGCGATGCCCATGGCGCGACCGCCGAGCACGTACGACGGGCGCACCACCAGCGGGTAGCCGACCGTCGCGGCCTTGGCGCGCGCCTCGGCCGGCGTCGCGGCGGTGGCGTTCTCGGGCTGGCGCAGGCCGAGCTCCTTCAGCAGCACCTGGAAGCGCTCGCGGTCCTCGGCCAGATCGATGGCGTCGGGCGTGGTGCCGATGATGGGCACGCCGGCCGCCTCCAGGCCGCGCGCGAGCTTGAGCGGCGTCTGGCCGCCGAGCTGGACGATGACGCCGGTGGGCTTCTCGACGTGCACGATCTCGAGCACGTCCTCGAGGGTCACCGGCTCGAAGTAGAGGCGATCGCTGGTGTCGTAGTCGGTCGAGACCGTCTCCGGGTTGCAGTTCACCATGATCGTCTCGAAGCCGTCCTCCTTCAGGGCCAGCGCCGCGTGCACGCAGCAGTAGTCGAACTCGATGCCCTGGCCGATGCGGTTCGGGCCGGCGCCGAGGATCATGATCTTCTTCTTGTCGGTCGGCCGCGCCTCGCACACCTCTTCGTAGGTGCTGTAGAGGTAGGGCGTCTCGCTGGCGAACTCGGCGGCGCAGGTGTCGACGCGGAAGAACACCGGCCGCACGTCGAGCGCGTGGCGCTGGGCGCGGACGGCGTCCTCGCTGGTGGCGAGCAGCGTCGACAGGCGCTTGTCGGAGAAGCCCTGGCGCTTGAGCTTGCGCAGCTCCGTTTTTGTCAGATTCGCGAGCGTCTTGCCGGCGACGTCGCGCTCGGCCTCGATGAGGCGCAGGATCTGGTCGAGGAACCACGGGTCGATGCCCGACAGCGCCTGGATGCGATCGGTCGGCCAGCCGCGGCGGAAGGCGTCGGCCACGTAGAAGAGGCGATCGGGGCCCGGGAAGCTGAGCTCGTAGGTGAGCGCGGCCTCGTCGAGGGCCGGGCGCGGGTCGAGGCCGGCGACGCCGATCTCCAGGCCGCGCAAGGCTTTTTGCAGGGCCTCGGCGAAGGTGCGGCCGATGGCCATGACCTCGCCCACCGACTTCATCTGTGTGCCGAGGCGCGTCTCGGCGTCCCGGAACTTCTCGAAGGCGAAGCGCGGCGCCTTCACCACGACGTAGTCGATCGACGGCTCGAACGACGCCGGCGTCACGCGCGTGATGTCGTTGCCCAGCTCGTCGAGCGTGTAGCCCACGGCCAATTTGGCGGCGATTTTGGCAATCGGGAAGCCGGTGGCCTTGGACGCCAGCGCCGAGCTGCGCGACACGCGCGGGTTCATCTCGATGACGATCATGCGCCCGGTCTTCGGGTCGATGGCGAACTGGACGTTGCTGCCGCCGGTGTCGACGCCGATCTCGCGCATCACCGCGAAGGCGGCGTCGCGCATGCGCTGGTACTCCTTGTCGGTGAGCGTCAGCGCGGGCGCGACGGTGATCGAGTCGCCGGTGTGCACGCCCATCGGGTCGAGGTTCTCGATGCTGCACACGATGATGCAGTTGTCGGCGTTGTCGCGCACGACCTCGAGCTCGTACTCCTTCCAGCCGAGCACCGACTCCTCGATGAGCACCTCCGACGTGGGGCTCGCCTCGAGGCCGCGCGCGGCGATGGTGCGCAGCTCGTCCTCGGTGCGGGCGATGCCGCCGCCAGTGCCGCCGAGCGTGAACGACGGCCGCACGATGGCGGGGTAGCCGACGACGGACGTCGCGGCCAGCGCCTCGTCGAGCGTGTGGGCGAAGACGGCCTTCGGCATGTCGAGGCCGATCTTCTCCATGGCGCGCTTGAAGAGCTCGCGGCTCTCGGCCTTCTCGATCGAGGCGACGCGCGCGCCGATGAGCTCGACATTGTGCTCGCGCAGGACGCCGTGCTTGTCGAGGTCGAGCGCGCAGTTGAGCGCGGTCTGCCCGCCCATGGTCGGGAGCAGCGCGTCGGGCTTCTCGCGGGCGATGATGCGCGCCACCGTCTGCCACTCGACCGGCTCGACGTAGATGACGTCGGCCATGTCGGGGTCGGTCATGATGGTCGCCGGGTTCGAGTTCACCAGGATGACGCGGTAGCCCTCGGCGCGCAGCGCCTTGCAGGACTGCACGCCGGAGTAGTCGAACTCGCAGGCCTGGCCGATGACGATGGGGCCGGCGCCGATGAGGAGGATCGATCGGATGTCGTCGCGGCGCGGCATTTTGTCAAATCCTGGCTAGGCGGGAGTGGCACCGGCATTTCGACGACGATTTGTCATATCGGCGACGAAGCGGTCGAACAGGTGGGCGACGTCGTGCGGGCCGGGGCTCGCCTCGGGGTGACCCTGGAACGAGAACACCGGCAGCGAGGTGTGCTCGACGCCCTGCAGCGAGCCGTCGAAGAGCGACACGTGGGTCGCGCGCAGCTCGGGCGGGAGCGTCGACGGCTCGGCGGCGAAGCCGTGGTTCTGGCTGGTGATGAGCACGCGGCCGGTGGCCAGCTCCTTCACGGGATGGTTCGCGCCGTGGTGGCCGAACTTCATCTTGATGGTCTTGGCGCCGAGCGCCAGGCACAGCAGCTGGTGGCCGAGGCAGATGCCGAAGACCGGGATACCGGTCGGCACCAGGCGGCGGATGGCCTCCTGCGCGTAGGTGACCGGCGCCGGGTCACCCGGGCCGTTGGCCAGGAAGACGCCGTCGGGCTTCAGCGCGAGGATGCGATCGGCGGGCGTCTCGGCCGGCACGATGGTGATGCGGCAGCCGCGGTCGACCAGCATGCGCAGGATGTTGCGCTTCACGCCGAAGTCGAAGGCGGCGACGTGAAAGGTGCCTGACGATTTCGCGGGCTGGTCGTCGCCGAGCCAGGCGATGGAGCCGTCGCGCCACTCGACCGACTCGGGCAGCGTCACGACCTTGGCCAGGTCGGCGCCGGTGAGGCCGCGGAAGGCGCGGGCGCGGGCGATGCCCTCGGCCGGGTCGTGGGGCTTCGTGCCGCCGGCCATGAGGCAGCCGTGCTGGGCGCCCTTCTCGCGCAGGACATGGGTGAGGCGGCGCGTGTCGATCTCGGCCAGCGCCACGATGACCCAGAGCTGGAGGTAGACGTCGAGCGGCTCGGCGGCGCGCCAGTTGGAGATCTTCCTCGGCAGGTCGCGGATGACGAGCCCCGAGACCTGCGGGCCCGAGGCCTCTTCGTCGCTCGGGTTCACGCCCACGTTGCCGACGTGCGCGCCGGTGAGCGTCACGATCTGCTGGTGGTACGAGGGATCGGTGAGGATCTCCTGGTAGCCGGTCATGGCGGTGTTGAACACCACCTCGCCGACGGACGACCCGGACGCCCCGACCGAAACGCCGTGGAAGATCGAGCCGTCGGCCAGCGCCAGGAGACCCGGGGATTGGACCAGCCTCGCCATCGGCGCGCTTGGTAGCCGGTTCGGACCGGATTTGGAAGTGCTTTCGACGGCCGTGCGGATGTCCGTTACTCTGCGCCCGATGGGACTCCGGACGACCGTGAGGGCGGGCGACACGATCGACGAGACGCCGCGCCACCGCTTCGAGAACGCGTGGCGCATCGGCGCGCCGGTCTCCATCGAGTCGTGCGTCGACGGCGTCCCCGGCGACCGCGGGCCGCTGCTCGAGGAGCTCGTCACCATCGAGCTCGAGCACGCCTGGAAGCTCGGCCGCGGCCACCCCGTCGAGCACTACCTCGGGCGCTTCCCCGATCTGGCGAACGACGACGCGCGCCTGAAGCGCCTGCTGCAGACCGAGCTGCGCATGCGCCACCGCTACGCCGACCGGCCGACCGTCGACAGCTATGCCGCGCGCTTCCCGGGGCTGCTCGGCGCCGACGACCTGGTGCTGCTGACCGAGACGATCCAGACCGCCGACTCGGGCGTGCTCGGGCGCTATCGCATCGACGGCGAGCTCGGCCACGGCGGCTTTGGGCGCGTGTGGCAGGCGCGCGACCCGGTGCTCGGGCGCGTCGTCGCCGTGAAGCAGCTCCACCCGCACATCGCGCGGCGCGCCGAGACGCGCCAGCGCTTCATCGGCGAGGCGCGGGTCGCGGCGCGGCTCGAGCACCCGGGCGTCGTGCCGGTGTACGAGCTCGGCGAGGGGCCCGACGGGCCGTTTTTCGTCATGAAGCTCGTGCGCGGCGAGACGCTGGCCGACGCCATCGTGCGGGTGCACGCGCACGCGGTGTCGAAGGACCCGGAGAGCGAGGGCGCGCTCGGGCGCGCGCGCCTCGTCGAGGCCTTCCTGGCGGTCGCGCGCACCATGGCCTTCGCCCACGCGCGCGGCATCATCCACCGCGATCTGAAGCCGCAGAACGTGGTGCTCGGCGACTACGGCGAGACGGTCATCCTCGACTGGGGCATCGCAAAGGCGCTTGACGAAGTCGAGCGCGCCATCGAGCAGGGGCTGCCGGCGAACGACTCGTCGCTGTCGACGCGCGCCGGCGCGGTCATGGGGACGCCGGCCTACATGGCGCCCGAGCAGGCGCGCGGCGAGGTGCACCGGCTCGACCGGAGGAGCGACGTGTTCGCGCTCGGGGCCATGCTCTACGAGGTGCTGACCGGGCACCTGCCGTTCCCGCGCCCGAGCAGCGAGGAGATGATCGCCGAGGTGGCGAGCCCGCGGCCGGTGCCGCTCCGGCCGCGCCAGGTCACGGCGCGCGTGCCGCGCGCGCTCGAGGCCATCTGCCTGAAGGCGCTGGCCAAGGATCCGGCCGACCGCTACAGCGACGCTGGCGCGCTGGCTGCCGAGGTCGAGCGGCACCTGGCCGGCACGCCGGTCGGCGCGCACCGCGAGACGCTGCTCGAGCGCATGGCGCGCTGGGCGCGGCACCATCGCGGGCTGGTCGTCACCGGCGGCGTGGCGCTGCTGGTGCTGATGATCGGCGCCGTGGTCGGGGCGCTGCTCATCGAGGGCGAGCGCTCGCGGGCGCGCGACAGCGAGGCCGAGGCGCGCGCGGCGCAGGCGGTCGCGGCCAGCGAGCGGCACGCGGCCGAGACCTCGCGCGAGGACGCCGAGCATCATCTATATGTAGCGTCGCTGGCGCTGGCCGAGCGCGCCTGGCGCGACGGCGACCTGGCCTCGGCGGAGCGGCAGCTCGAGGCGACGCCGACGGCGCGGCGCGGCTGGGAGTGGAAGGACTACGTGACCGGGCTCGCGCACGGCGCGCTCAGCGAGCGCGAAGCTCGACGCTCAGGCTGGCGGCCGGGCCGGGGGGCGCGCTGCTGGCGGCCGCGAGCCCCGACGGGCAGGTCGCTTTGTGGGAGCGGCAGAGCGGGAAGACGCTGGCCACCATCCCGGCGCGGACGACCGGCGGCACGGTCGAGGTCGATGGCGGTCCTGGCCGGCGGGCGCCTGGCGCTGCTGGTCGGCGAGCGCGTGGTGGCCTTCGGCGAGCGGCGCGCCCATGCCCGCGCTCGGCAGCGAGGCCATGGTGCTGCAGATCGGCCGGAACGCCGACGGCACGCGGCTCGTGCGCGTCGAGGCGACCAACCGCGTGGTCGTGGTCGACGTCGCCAGCGGCGCCAAGGTCGCCGAGGCGCGCGCGTGGTCGAGCGACGCCAGTGTGACCGGGCCGGCGCGCGACGAGGTCGACGACGTGCCCATCGTGGCGACGGCGGTGGCGCCCGACGGCGGATCGGTCGCGACCATCGACCTCGACCTCGGGCTGCGCACGACCGATCTCGCGAGCGGCGCGCGCCTGTGGTCGGCCAAGCTGCCCGACGTGGCGTCGCCGATCGTGGCCTACGGTGCGGTCGTGCTGGTCGGGCAGGACCGCCGCTACGGCGGGCGCGTCACGCGCTTCGACGCCCGCACCGGCCAGCAGCTCGAGCCGGTGACCGACTTCGAGCGGCCGGTGACGGCGCTGGCGGCCGACGCGGCGCGCGATCGCTTCGTCGTCGGCACCATCGACGGCGCGGTCCACGTCATCGACGGCGGCGTCGAGGTCAACGTCATCCGCGCCCACCACGCGGCCGTGCGCGATGTGGCGCTGGTCGGCGGCGAGCTCGTGAGCGGCGGCGCCGACGGCGTGCGCGTGTGGGATCCCGAGCGGCCGCAGGCGCGCGTCGAGGCGTCCGGCTACCAGCTCGACTTCGCGCGCGACGGCAGCTGGGTCGACGGCGCCGGCGCGGTGCACGAGCGCTGGACCGGCGCGCTGCGCGGGGCGCCGCCGGCGCTCGGGCTCGAGGGCATGGCCGATCGCGTGCTGCTCGCGGGCGCGCGCGACGAGGCGACGCTGCTCGTGTCCGACGGCGTGGCCATGCTGGCCGGCCGGCGCGCGGCGGGCGCGGGCCCGACCGACCTCGGCGCGGTCGACGCCATCGCCGTCAGCGCCGACGGCGCGCGCCTCGGGCTGGTGGCCGATGGCGTCTTGCGGACGCTCGAGGTGTCGAGCCGCAAGGTCGTGGCCGAGGCGCGGTTGTGGAGCGGAGGGGCGCCGTGGTGGACGGTGCTGGCCGCGCGCGGCGACGGCTGGCTGGCGCTGAGCGGCGCCGACGGTGCCGTCGTCGCGCGCGACGGGCGCGGCGCGGTGCTGTGGTCGGTGGCGGTGAAGGCCGGGCCGTCGGCGCCGGTGCGCGAGGGGATCGTCGCCGCCAGCGTCGACGGCGAGCTGCTCGCGGTCGTCGACGGCACTCGCGTCATGCTGCTGCGGGCGGCCGACGGCGCGCTCGTGCGCGACCTCGAGGGCCCGCTGTCGGCGCCCAGCGCGCTGGCGTTCACCGCCGATGGCACGCGCCTGGCGGTGGCCGACGACATGCGCCTCGGCATCTGGGACGTGGCGCGCGGGCGCCAGGTCTTCGAGCTCGGGCTCGAGGATCGCGCGGTCGGCGTCGTGACGAGCCCCGATGGCCGCTCGATCGGCGTCGCGCTCGAGGACGGCCGCGTCTGCATCTTCAACGCGGCATGGCCGCGCAGCGCGGAGTGAGCTGCGCCCGCGCGCGCGACGCCGTCGCCAGGCTGGAATTTGTCATTCTGCCGGCGTGTGACGCGGCGTGACCCCACGTGACCGGCGATCGCGCGCCGGGCGGCGCAATTCGCGCCGGGGAATGGCAGGTGGGGTTGACAACTTCCAGGCCCCAGACTTCCATCGCGGGTACGCGAGCTGATTTGCCCAGCTCGCCCGGCTCCCGCCCACCCTCCTCGGGGAGTAGCTCGATGCGTGACGCGATTGCCAGGTTCGCCGGCCTCGCCGGATTCCTGGCCTCAATCCTCGGCGCGAGCGCGGCCCAAGCGGCCGCGCACAACGTGCCCTACTCCCCGATCGATCTCGCCAACGCCAACCTGCCGCTGCCCGACGACGTCGAGTTCGAGGACGCCGACGCGGCCATGCTGTCGTTCGGTGCCGGCGGCGGCAAGTGCGAGGTGGTCGTGTCGGGCCACGCCATCGCGCCGGCCAACGAGGGCGGCTGCACCCAGCTCTTCGCCATCGCCGACCCGAAGCGCCTCGAGGCCAAGCTCACCGCCGAGGGCGGCGGCGCGATCGACCTGGCCTTCGTGCCGATGTCGACCGGCAGCCCGGTGCGCCTGACGCTGCAGGGATCGTCGGCGGTCGCGCCGGCGGCCTTCCCCGAGTCGCTCAGCGAGGTCGCCGTGCTGCAGTACGACGGGCCGGCCACGTCGGCCAAGCCGACGCGCTGGGCCATGGTGCCGGTCGAGGACCACAAGATCGCCCTCGAGGGCACGAGCGCCGAGGTCGCCAAGAGCATGGCCGGGCGCTTCCGCGTCTACGGCGCGGTCTTCCCCGACACCGAGGACGGCACGCCGACCATCTACGAGTTCCAGGTGCTGGCCGGCTCGAACGCCGCCGTCACGCCGGGTCCGTCGGAGGTGTCGCAGCCGATCGATCCCGGCCTCGAGCCCGAGCCGTACGACCCGAACAACCCGCCGCAGGGCGACCCCGGTGACCCGGGCTCGATGCTCAAGCTGCAGGCGCTGCCGGTCGGCTCGCCGGTGCCGGCCGACCTGCAGTGCCCGCCGAAGAAGCTGCCGCAGAAGGACATGATCGTCGTGTGCGTCGACGCCACCGGGCCGACCATGACCTACCGCATGGTCCCCGAGGGCACGCGCCTCACCAAGCCCAACCGCTACTTCTACGTGCACGTCGTGCACCACGTGCAGAACCACG
>JAXLYZ010000080.1:0-36554 GCA_046351155.1 Myxococcota bacterium | reverse complement strand
AGCCGGCGCACGAGGCAGCGACCCCGCCATTCCAGCACTGTAACGCGGCGCGTCAAGCGAAGCAACGTGAGCCTTCACCCAACGTTCACCGACCGACCATGACTCGAAAGACACGGTTTACTGCCGGCCCGACCGTGCTCATCTACTGCGAGCGCCGGCATCTCGGCGCCGACGAACCCGCGCTGGCGCCAGGCCGAGCGCGAGAGCAGGTCGCGGCAAACGATCCGCTCATCCCATCTGTCGCCGCGCAGGCGATTGATGGTCGGACCCGGTGGAGGAGTGACGGCCTCCCCGGGTCCCCCTTTTTGCAGGCTCCGACATCGGCTATGGTCCCCGGGCCCGTTCGCCCGGAGGCTCCGATGTCCCGTCTCTCGTCCCGTCTGCTCGCACCACTCGTCGCCGCCCTGGCCCTGGCCCCGCTCGCCGCGTGCGGCGACTCCGGCGGCGCCGAGGGCATCACGCAGGACGCGCACGCCGATGGCCTGAACCTCGACGGCGCCGACGCCACCGCGGCCGCCCCCGACGCGGCGGACACGGCTGTGGCCGAGGACACCGCCGTCGCCGACGACACCGCCGTGGCCGGCCAGGACGCGACCGTGGCCGAGGACACCACCGTCGCCGAGGACACGACCGTCGCCGACGACACCGCCGTCGCCGACACGACCGTCGCCGACGACACCGCCGTCGCCGACACGACCGTCGCCGACGACACCGCGGTCGTCGAGGACACGACGCCGGGCGACACGAGCCTCACCTGCGCCGACCAGTGCCTCACGGTCGATCCCGGCCCGAGCGACGCGACCATCGTCATGAAAGCCGCCAACGCCACCGCGCCCACGCTCGGCGGCCTGCTCAACGGCTCCGATCCGATGGCCGGCCGCTTCGAGCTCGACTCGATCGACGTCTACACCAAGGGCGCGTTCAACACCGCGCTGGTGTCCGAGGCGACGCTCTCGAACAACGGCGAGACCGGCGGCGCGCTCGACTTCGAGGGCGACAGCTGGGGCTTCCTCCTGAACCTCGACATCCACTACAAGCTCGTGTCGATCGCCGGCACCTTCGAAGGCGACAGCGTCCAGAACATCGCCGGCGGCGGCTGCTTCACGCTGTCGGCCACCAAGATCCTGGGCGATGCGTCGCAGTGCGCCGACGGCTGGCCCGACGGCACCAACCCGCCCGACAACTTCGAGTTCGCCTACGACGACGCCACCGGCGTCATGCAGATCAAGGTCGTCCTCACGAAGGAGTTCATCGTCTCCCTCGTGCCGCCCGACCAGCAGGGCCTCGCCGGGCTCGCGGTCACCGGCCCCATCAACCTGATCCTGTCGCTCTCCGCCGCCGTCCCGAACTGAATCGATCGCGGAGAGTGACGCCACTCTCCGCCGAGGAATTTGTCACATGCCGACGATGATCCATGGCGGCCGCGTGATCGCCAAGACCCTCGCTCGCGAGGGCATCGACACCATCTTCACCCTGTGCGGCGGCCACATCGCCGCCATCTACGACGGCTGCCTCGACGAGGGCATCCGCGTCGTCGACACGCGCCACGAGCAGACCGCCGGCCACGCCGCCGACGGCTGGGCACGCCTCACCGGCAAGCCCGGCGTCGTCGCCGTCACCGCCGGCCCGGGCGTCACCGACGTCGTGACCGCGGTGGCCACGGCCAAGCGCTCGGGCGTGCCGATGGTCATCCTCGGCGGCGCCGGCCCGCGCGTCTTCCGCGACATGGGCTCGCTCCAGGACATGGACCACGTCGAGCTGATGCGGCCCATCACCAAGTGGTCGACCACGGTGTCGGAGACGCGCCGCCTCGGCGAGTACCTGACCATCGCGCTGCGCAAGGCGCAGAGCGGCGTGCCCGGCCCGGTCTTCCTCGAGCTGCCGCTCGACGTGCTGATGGAGCTTGTCGACGCCGACAAGGTCGTCATCCCCACCGGCTACCGCACGACGGCCCGCAGCGCGCCCGACCGCGACATGCTCGAGCAGGCCATCGCGCTGGTGAAGGCGGCCGAGCGGCCGATGGCCATCGTCGGCTCGCAGCTGCGCTGGTCGAAGGACCCGGTCGGGACGCTGCAGGCGTTCATGGACAAGACCGGCATCCCGACCTTCGTGAACGGCATGGCGCGCGGCCTCGTCGATCCGACCGGGCCGCACTTCCTGAACCGCGCGCGGAAGTTTGCGCTGAAGACCACCGACCTGGTGCTGCTCTTCGGCACGCCCTTCGACTTCCGCCTCTCGTATGGCCAGTCGGAGAAGATCGCCTCCGGCTCGCAGTCGGGCCTGTCGGGCATGGCGCTCCTGGGTCTGGCCGCGCCGGTCATTCACAAGAATGCCAAGATCGTGCAGGTGGATCTCGACGGCGACGAGATCGGCCGGAACCGTCCGCGCGGCGTCGAGGTCGGCATCGTCGGCGACACCGGCCTCGTGCTCGAAGCCCTCGCGGACGCGCTCGGCGACGCCGGCGGAGCCGCCTCCGAGCCCGGCGCCGACGGCCGCTGGGGCGCGTGGCGCGCGGCGGTGGTGGCCGACGAGCAGCAGAAGTGGACCAAGATGCAGCTCGAGATCGATCACCCGGACGACCCGCCGAACCCCCTGCGCGTGTGCGCGGCGGTGTCGGCCATGGTGCGTCCGGGCGACGTGGTGGTGGGCGACGGCGGCGATTTCGTCGGCACCGCGGCCTACGTCATGAAGCCCTTCGGCGTCTCGACCTGGATGGACCCGGGCCCGCTCGGCACGCTCGGCGTCGGCCCCGGCTACGCCATGGCGGCCAAGGTCGCGCGCCCCGGCGCGCGCGTCATCATCATGTTCGGCGACGGCTCGTTCGGGCTCCACGCCATGGAGCTCGAGGCCATGGCGCGCCAGAAGCTGCCGGTCGTGTGCATCATCGGCAACGACGCCGGCTGGACGCAGATCCTGCGCGGGCAGCGCGACTTCTACGGCGAGAAGCGGCTGGTCGCGACCAAGCTCGACTACACGCGCTACGAGAAGGTGGCCGACGCCTGCGGCGGACACGGCGAGTGGGTCGAGACGGTGGCCGGCCTCGGGCCCGCGCTGGAGCGCGCCTTCGCCGCCGCCGACGACGGCCGCCCGGCGGTAGTGAACATCAAGATCGGCGAGAGCCCGTTCCGCTCGACGGCGATCTCGGTTTGAGCGCCCTCATGCACCACTCCGATCGCCTGATTTTGTCACTCTCGGCGACTCTCGCGCTAGCCGCGTGCGCGTCGGGCGGCGACGGCGCCAAGTGCGCCTTCATCAAGACCGAGGGCCTCTGCAAGGCCGAGGTCTCGCTCGACCCGCGCGAGGCCGACTCGCCCGACGAGGCGACGACGCTCGAGGTGCGCTGGCAGTGGCTCGGCTCGGACGCCGGCGCCGAGGTCGCCCCGCGCACCGTGCAGTACCACATGACCGCGCAGGAGGCGGCCTGGCGGCGCGAGGCGTGGGAGACGCTCGGCAAGAGCCGCTGCACCATCGAGGAGCCGGTGGCGCCGTGCCAGGCCACGCGCCGCATCGTCTTCGTCGAGGCCGAGCCCTGACGCGGGGCCGCCTCCGACGCGCGGCCCCCTTCTTCAGAAGGAGCCCTCGAAGGCGAGCCCGGTCCGGAGCTGCACCTGCAGCTCGGGCAGCGCGCGGTTCGAGCCGGCCACCACGGCCGCGCCGACGCGCGCGACCAGCGCGAAGCCGTCGAAGGCGACCACGCCGATCTCGGCCGAGAGCGCGGCCGTCGGGCCGTCGTCGTCGAGCGTGAAGTCCGAGCCCTGGAGCTCGAGCCAGCGCCAGCCGATCTCGGCGCGCGCGCCGAGCCGTAGCGCGGGCGGGAGCGCCATGGGCGTCGCCTCGATCCAGGTCCAGCCGAGGCCAGCCATGGCCTCGAGGTGATCGGCCTCGGGGTCGGACACGTCGGCCCGCACGATGGCCTGCAGCCTCAGGCCGTCGCCGAGGTAGACGCCGCCGGCCAGCCCGAAGAGCACGAGCGGATCGAGCGCGTCGAACTCGGCGCCGGCGTCCCACGGCACGCCGACCAGCTCGAGCTCGACCTCGACGTGCCCCGGCTCGGTCGCATAGAGCGGCTCGGCGGCCCGCGCCGCGGCCGACGCCGCCAGCGCCACGAGCAGGCCGGCCGCCGTCGCCGCGCACCGCGCGGACCCGCGTCGCGCCCGAGCCGGCTCGGCCCGACCGCGCTGGGGCGCCGGCTTGGACAGGCAGATCCTCAATGAGGGCCTCGCTCCGCGAGCCGGCTTCGCTGGGAATCGGGCCACGAACGAAAAAGCCGACGCGCCGCGTTATTGACACCGACTCTCGCCCAAAGGTAGCAGGCGGCGCCCGGACGGGCTATACCCTCCAGGGTCCGGACCTTGCGATCTCTCCGGCCCAACCTTCGGATCCCCCAACATGGACTCGCGAGCGCAAACGGAGCGCATCTGCCCGCAGTGCGGCAACGGCACGAATGGTGTCGTGTGCCCCATCGACGGTTGGGCGACCATGCCGCTGGAGCGCCTCGGATCGGCACCGGCCGCGCCGGTGGACGAGCTCGGACGGTGGCGCACGGGGGCGCTCATCGCGCAGGAAGGCGGGCTCGCCATGTGGGGCGGGGTCGAGACGGCCAGCGGTCGCGCGCTGCGCATCGCGGTCATCGCGCTGCCGCCCAACGTCGAGCTGGCCGAGATCGCGCGCGTCCAGCGCGCCGCCAAGGTGCTCGAGCAGCTGGCGCACCCGCGCATCGCGCGCACCATCACCACCGGCATCGACCCGCGCGGCGACCTCGTCGTCGTGATGGAGCACGTGCCGGGCCCGACGCTCGGCGAGGCGCTGCGGAGCGGCGGATTCGGCGCGGCGCGCACGGCGCGCCTCGGCATCCAGCTCTTCGAGGCGCTCGACGCGGCCCACTCGGTCGGCGTCATGCACCACGATCTGACGCCCGAGCGCGTCCGCCTCGTGACCGACGCCGACGGCGAGCACGTCGTCGTCGAGGACGTCGGCCTGGCCGACCTCATGCGCCTCCAGGTGGGCGCCGGGCCCGAGCCCGACCCGACCCAGCTGCGGCCGGGCACCGCCCGCTACCGCGCGCCCGAGCAGGCGCGCGATCGCGCCGTGACGCGGCATGCCGACCTCTACGCCGTCGGCGCCATCCTCTACGAGATGCTCACCGGGCGGCCGGTGTTCTCCGAGCGCACCTCGGCCGACTACCTCGTGGCGCACCTGGTGAAGCTGCCGGAGCGGCCGACGCTCGACGGCCAGCCGCTCGAGGGGCCGCTGGTCGAGCTCATCCTGCGCTGCCTCGAGAAGAAGCCGTGGAACCGCCCCGACGGCGCGGCCGCGGCGCGCGACACGCTGCTCTTCGCGGGCCCGGGCCTGGCCGTCCCGAAGAGCACGCTGGCACCGGTCATCGTGTCGAGCATGCTGTCGCCGCCGCCCATGCCCAAGCCGTTGGCGCCGCCCGCGCCGCGGACCTGGACCCACCAGAGCGTCACCGCGCCGCAGCCGCGGCCGACGGTCGACATCATCTCGAGCTGCCGCCGCCGCTCCTGGTGCCGCCGCCGCTGCCGCCGGCGGCCGCCACGCCGCCCGAGCTGCCGACCGCCACCGCCAAGCCCATGCCGCCCTTGCCCAAGCCGGCGACTCCGGCCGGCGACGGTCGCGGCCAGGCCCGCCGCGTTCGACCAAGGCGCCCGCGCCTGGGTCGATGTGGCCGTCGGACTGATCCCGATCCGCAGCCCACGCGCGAGGACACGCGCCCGCCGGCGCTGGCGCCGCGGCGACCGCGCCGCGCCTGGCCTTTGCCATCGCGGCGCTGGTAGTGCTCGGCGTCGGCGGCTGGGCGTTGGCCGCGCTCTTCGGCTCGAACGATGAGACCGGCGCGCCGCTCGAGCGCGTGGCGGCGTCCCCACCCGCGCCCGAGCTGTTGGCGCGCAGCGTGACGCCGTCGCCCGCGCCGGCTCCCTCCCCTGCCGCGCGCCGGCCCCGACCCCGGCCGCGCCGGCCGCGACCGCGCCGGCTCCGGCCCCGGCCGCTGCTGCGCCCGCGACGCTCGAGCTCGAGCCGATCGGTGCGGCGCGCCCTTGAGCTCCTCGCCGAGCGAGAGCGCGCGCCCTGCGGATGGAGAAGCGCGGCGAGCCAGCTCGACCTCGACCGCGCCGCGCTGGCGCCCGAGAACGTGCCGCCGCGCCGCACCGAGTCGGGCGAGGTGGCCGCCGGCTGCGGCCATGGGGCGCGCGGTGATCGTTCGGTGCCGGCCGGCGCAGACATCCTGATCGATGGGCACCTGGCCGGTCAGACGCCGATGACGGTGTCGTGGGATCCGAGCAGCGAGGCTACCGTCCAGCTGCGGCTCGAAGGCCACGAGCCGGCCATCCTGGTGCTCGACGCCAGCAAGACCGGCAAGATGCTGCAGGTGGCGCTGGTGCCGGTGCGCGAGAAGGTGCCGCGGCCGGTGCAGCTCATCCAGCAGCCGCCCGAAGGCGAGGACGCGCCGCCGCCGGCCGAGCCGCCGCCGCCGGGCGACGACGAGACGCCGTCGCTGCTGAAGCGCCACAACTGGCAGAGCCGCTAGCCCGCGGCCTGGCGACCGGCTCACTCGAATCAGACGCGGTCTAGCCTAGAGCTGGACCAGCCGATAGGGCGCGACGTCGAAGTGGAAGTGGTTCTTGTGCCCGGGATAGGCGGGTCCGAGCATCACACGGAAGATGTCGGGGCGCTGCTCGAGCTCGGCCGTGAGCGCGCGCAGGAACTCGCCGCCGGGGGTGTCGTCGGTCCAGTCGCCGAGCACCGTGACGGTCACCCCGCCCTGCCAGCGCTTGGGCAGCTTCGAGGTCTTCTTGGCCTCGCGCGACAGCGCCGGGAAGACGAAGCCGGCGACGTCGACGGCGTTGCCGAGGCCGTGCTCGCTCAGCAGATCGGGGTAGCGCGCGATGCGGCGGCAGTTGAAGCTGCCGAGGTGCGTCAGCTTCTTCGGCGCGCGGCCCAAGACGCGCTCGGCGACCGTCTTCACGACGTCCTCGAAGAGTGAAAGGCGCTTGTCGAACTCGGCGTTGACGCGCAGCGCGCTGGCCCAGCGGATGGCTCCGCCCTCGTGCCACACGAGCGCTATCTCCGGGCAGCGCATGCGCCCGGTCGGCGATACGGTGCGCGCGATGTCGTCGAGCGGATAGACGTCGTCGGCGTGCGCCGGCGAGCCGCAGCCCACCAGGGCGAGCAGCACACCGACGATGGCGAGGGGCGCGCGCATCTGACCTCCGAGCGCTTCGGCCGGCGAAGCAGAAACCGAACGCCCGAGGCCGGTCGGCATTCCGCCGATCGCCCGACCTCAGGTCGCGAGGTAGCCGCCGTCGACCGGCAGCACCGCGCCGGTCATGTAGGCCGACTCGTCGGACGCGAGGAACACCGCCAGGCCGGCCACCTCCTCGGGGCGGCCGATGCGGCGCAGCGCGGTGCGCTCGAGGAAGGCCTTGGAGATGGTCTCGTTGCTGGTGATGGTCGCGGCCAGCTTGGTGTCGATGAGGCCGGGCAGGATGGCGTTGACGCGCACCTTGGCGCCGCCGAGCTCGACGGCGAGGGTCTGCGTCAGCGACACCAGGCCAGCCTTGCTTACACCGTAAGCCCCTTGGAACGGGGCCGCGCGCTGGCCGAGGATGCTGGCCACCTGGATGATCGAGCCGGGCTGCTTGCTCGCGACGAGGCGCTGCGCGACCGCGACCGACATGCGCCAGGCCGGCTTCAGGTTGACCTCGAAGGTCTTGTCCCAGGCGGCCTCGGTGATGGCGAGCAGTGGCCCGAAGAACGGGTTCGTGCCGGCGTTGTTGACGAGCACGTCGACGAGGCCGAGCCCGTCCTCGGCGGCCTTCAGGAGGTCCATGCACTGCTGGGCCTCGCCGACGTGGCAGGGCCGCCCGAGGATCCTGCCGGCGCCGTCCTTCCTCCCGGCCTCGAGCTCCTGCACCGCGGCGGCCACGCCGTCGGGCTTCCGCGACGCGATCATCACGTCGGCCCCCTCGGCCAGCATCGCGCGCGCCATCGCCAAGCCGATCCCGCGCGTGCCGCCCGTGATCACCGCCACCTTGCCTTCGAGTCGTCCGACCATGTCCCACCCTCCGCGCCGAGCCGCGCTCGGCGGGCGGAGCATCCCGCGAGCCGGCGCGGCCGACAAGGGCCCGCGGAGGGCGCCCCGACGCGCGGCCGGGCGGCGCGCGAGGCGCTTGCCGTCGCCACCGGTTCGTGGTCCTTTGCGGCCATGAGCAACGCCCCGAGCCACGAGATCCCCGCCGCCGACGCGCTCGTCGCGGCCCTCGCCGCCCTGCCCGGCTGGACCCACGTCGCCGGCAAGCTCGAGAAGACCTACACCTTCGACGACTTCGTCGCGGCCTTCGGCTGGATGACCAAGGTCGCGCTGGTGGCCGAGAAGATGGGCCACCACCCGGAGTGGTTCAACGTCTACCGCACCGTGCGCGTGGCGCTGCAGACCCACGACGTCACCCCGCCGCAGGTGACCTCGACCGACCTCGCCCTGGCGCGCGCCATGGAGACGCTCGTCGGGTGATCGGACGCGCGACCGCTCTGTCGTTGGCGCTCGTCGCGAGCGGCTGGGCGCCCGCGGCCCACGCAGCGCTCGACGACGACGCGGTGCGCGCGCGCACCCGCGAGGTCCTGGCCGACCCCAACTTCCAGACCGACCGCCCCGACGGCAACGAGCCCGACGTCGAGGACCCGGCGCCACCGCGACCGACGCCCGAGCGCAGCTCGGCGCCCAGCGCGCCGCTCCAGGCCCCGTCGGAGATCTCGCAGGCGCTCATCTGGATCGTGCTCGGCGGCATCGCCGTGTTCGTGCTGGTGCTGCTCGGCGGCCAGGCCGCGCGCAGCCTGCGCCAGCGCAAGATCAGCTCGACCCGGCGCGGCGGCCCCGAGCCGGAGCTCGAGCTCGGCCCGGGCATGGACCTCGAGCGCCTCGACGAGACGCTGCGCGCGGCCATGGCGCTGGCCGCCGACGGCCGCTTCGAGGAGGCGGTGCACCTGCTGCTGACCGGCGCCATCGCCGACCTGCAGCGCGGCGCCGGCCTCACCACCGAGGTGGCGCTCACCTCGCGCGAGCTCTTGAGCCAGGCCAAGCTCCGTCCCGAGCCGCAGGCCGCCTTCCGCGAGCTGGTGTTCGCCGTCGAGGTCTCGCTCTTCGGCGGCATGGCCGTCGCGCGCGATGACTTCGAGCGCTGCGCGACCTCGTTCCGCACCTTGCGCCAGGCGGTGGCGGCATGAGCGCGGGAGCTCGCGGCACGCCCATCCGGCGCTCGATCCGCGGCGACGTCGACGAGCTCGACCACGCCAGTAAGCGCGCCTTCAGCCCGCGCATGGCGCGCTGGCTGGTCGGCCTCGGCGCCGTCTCGCTGGTCGCGACGCTGCTCTTGTCGGTGCTCACCGGCGACGACCGGCCGCCGCGCGTCGACGCCACGCCGACCAGCTTCAGCCGCTCGGCGGTCGGGCACCAGGCCTTCGCGGCGGTGCTGCGCGCGCTCGATTTCAGCGTCACGGTGAGCCGCCACCGCTCGGCCGAGAAGGCCACGCGCGACAAGCCGCTCTTCATCATCGAGCCCGCCGCCGGCAGCGACAGCGAGAGCAAGCGCCTCCACGACCTGGTCATGCGCGCGGTGCAGCGGCGCGTGCCGGTGGTCATCGTGCTGCCGAAGTGGGACGCCGACGAGCAGCTGAGCCGCGACGACTGGGCCCGCCAGATCGGGCTGCGCCCGCTCGGCGACGCGCGCGACGTGCTGCAGGACGTCGACGCCGCCATCGCCGATGCCCAGCGCGGCTCGCCCAGCGGCGATTGGGAGGGCGTCGTGTGGCGCACCGAGGAGGCGGTCTCGAACATCTACCTCCGCGGCAACGAGACGGCCTGGAAGGTGGCGCTCAAGCCGACGCAGGGCCTCACCACCAGCGACGAGGGCCCGCTCGAGGCGCTGCTCGAGGGCTCGGCCGGCGACGCCTTCCCGGTCCTCATCGCGCGCTTCCGCGCCGCCCCGGTGTGGGTCGTGAGCGACCCCGACCTGCTCAACACCATGGGCCTCGGCACGGCCGACCACGCGCCCATCCTCTACCACCTGCTCACCGACGTGCTGGTCGCCGACGGCGTCGTCATCGACGAGGTCGTGCACGGGCTCCAGCGCGCCGAGTCGATCTGGTCCGAGCTCTTCCGCTTCCCCATCGTGCTGGCCACCTTCCACCTGGCCGGCCTGCTCGCGCTGGCGCTGTGGGCGTCGCTCCGCCGCTTCGGCAAGCCGGCGCCGCGCCCGCCGCGCGTGCCCACCGGCAAGACCACGCTGCTCGACAACACGGCGACCTTGCTGGCGCTCGGCCACCACGCCGGCCACGGCGTGCGCGAGTACTTCCGCTCGACGCTGCGCGGCATGGCGCGCGTCTACGGCCTGCCGAGCGAGCTGTCCGACGACGACCGCATCACCGCCATCGCCGACCTGGCGCGCCGCCGCGGCACCAAGAACGATGTGCGCGCGCTGGCTGCCGAGGCGGCAGCGCTGCACGACCGTCGCGCCGACGAGCGCCGCGCGCTCGCCCTGGCGCGCCGCATCTACACCTTCCGCACGGAGATGATCGATGGAGCTGGCCCAAGTCACTGACCTCGTGCGCGCGCTGCGCACGCAGATCGCCCGCATCGTCGTCGGACAGGACGCGGTCGTCGAGGGCCTCCTCGTGGCGCTGCTCTCGGAGGGCCACGTGCTGCTCGAGGGCCCGCCCGGGACCGCCAAGACGCTGCTCGCGCGGGCCTTCGCCGCGTCGCTCGATCTCGGCTTCAACCGCATCCAGTTCACGCCGGATCTGATGCCCGGCGACGTGCTCGGCACGAACCTCTTCAACTTCCAGACGAGCACGTTCTCGCTGACCAAGGGGCCGGTCTTCACCGACTTCCTCCTGGCCGACGAGATCAACCGCACGCCGCCCAAGACCCAGTCGGCGCTGCTCCAGGCCATGCAGGAGCGCATGGTCACCATCGACGGCCACACCTACGAGCTGTCGCCGGCCTTCATGGTGGTCGCGACGCAGAACCCGATCGAGCAGGAGGGCACCTATCCCCTGCCCGAAGCGCAGCTCGATCGCTTCCTGCTGAAGATCATCGTGCCGTGGCCGACGCTCGACGAAGAGCGCCGCATCGTGCGCCTGCACGGCAACCGCACCGCCATGCCCAAGCTCCAGGACTACGGCCTCGAGCGCCTGGCCGACCTCGCCACCCTGACCGCCACGCGCGCGCGCGTCTCCGAGCTCCAGCTGGCCGACGAGGTCGCCGACTACATCGTCGCGCTGGTGCGCGCCACGCGCGAGCACCCGAGCCTGCTCCACGGCGCGTCCCCGCGCGCCGCCAGCATGCTCGCCACGGCGTCGCGCGCGCTCGCGGTCATCCGCGGCCGCGGCTTCGTCATCCCCGACGACGTGAAGGAGCTCTTCCGTCCGGCCATGCGCCACCGCGTCGTGCTCGCGCCCGGCGCCGAGGTCGAGGGCCTGACGACCCACGCCGTGCTCGAGCAGATCGTAACGACCGTCCCCGCGCCGCGCTGACCTCGGCCACCTCCCGCGTACTCCACCAGGACTCCCTCCCGTGACCTTCCGCGAGCGTCTCGATCGCCTGCTCGGCGCCACCAGGCGCGGCCTCCGCGCCCTCGACCCCGGTGCCCCGCGCTGGCTCTACCTGCCGGTGCTCATCCTCGTCGCCATCCTAGTCATCTGGCAGGTGCGCTCGCTGGGCGTGCCCATCCTCGGCGAGCACAACTGGCGTCAGTCCGACACCTACTCGGTGGCGTGGAACTTCGTCCACGAGTCGCCCGACTTCTTCCACCCGCGCATCGACTGGACGCGCGGCCGCTCGGGCGTCATGGGCATGGAGGCGCCCTTCTTCTCGTACGCTATCGCGGCCGGCATGGCGGTCTTCGGCGACGACCCGGCCATCGGCCGCATCGTCGCGTGGATCCTGGCCATGACGGCGCTCGGCCTGTTCGCGCGGAGCCTGCGCCCGGAGGGTCGCCGCTCGGTCGCGGTGGGCCTCGTGGTGATGGCCTTCTTCTCGCCGATGGTGCTCTTCGAATTTCGGCAAATCCAACCCGACGTGGCCATGGTCGCGCTCATGATCATGGCCGCGGTGTGCTTCCACGAGTACTCGAAGCACGAGCGCCGCCGCTCCTTCGTGTTGGGCATGGTGGCCTACACGCTGGCCGTCCTCATCAAGTCGCCGGCGCTCGTGGCCGGCCCGGCCATGTGGCTCTTCACCTTCACGGCGCAGCCGGTGGCGTTCCGGACGACGCTGCGCCGGGCCGCCTGGTTCGCGGTCCCGCTCGCGCTGTGGTGGGCGTGGAACCAGTGGGCGCACCACCTGAACGAGAGCCAGAACGGCGGCGAGGTCTACTTCGCCATCGAGTTCAACCTGCAGACGATGCTGGCCGACGCCACCAACGGCGGGCAGCTGCGCCACATCTTCGCCTTCCTGCTGCCGTCCTACATCTGCAACTGGGTCCTGTTCCCGGCGTTCCTGGCCGGCGTGGCGCTCGGCTTCGAGAAGGAGAACCGCCCCGTCGCGCTGCCCATGGCGGTGTGGTTCCTCGGCGCGGCGCTCTTCCTCGCGGCGTTCTCGAGCCGCCTCGGCTCGCACTGGTACTACGCGCTCGTCATCCTGCCGCCGGTCCTCTACTTCGGGGCCCTGGCGCTGGGCCGCGTCTTCGATCTGGCCACGAGCCGCGAGGACTCGCCGGCCCGCTTCGCCACCGGCGAGGCCACGCCGCTCTCGCGCTGGGCCGCGGGCTTCGTCGTCGCGACGCTCTTCGTCGCGCCGTTCGTCGGCGGCCGCCTGCGCGAGCTGTCGGAGGCGCCGGCCGCGTCGGGGCTCCAGCCCGGCTCGAGCTGGGTCGGCGAAGCCGGCTTCCTCGGGCTGGCCGTGATCGAGATGCTGGCGCTGGCGCTGGCCTTCCTGCCGGCGCCGCGCTGGGGTCGGCTGGCCTACCTGCCGTTGCTCTTCGTCGCCGGCTGGCTCGGCCTCGGCCGCGCCGAGCACGACGTCAGCGAGCTCTTCAAGTGGCGCACGCGCTTCGCCGAGTGGGAGACGATCCAGCCCGAGACCGACGCGCTGCGCGCCGAGGTCGCGCGCTTCTCGACGCGCGACGATCTCTTCCTCACCGACGGCGGCAACCCCTGGTACCTCTACCTGCCGCTGCGCAAGGGCTGGACCGAGGACACCCCGGTCATCGAGCGGAACGGCCTCCAGCCCTACACCGACAAGGGCGCGCGCTTCTTCCTCCACTTCTTCGAGAACGGCCGCATGCCGCGCCCGATGAAGAACCTGAAGCCCATCGCGCACGCGCCGAAGTGGGAGCTCTACTGCCTGTCGCCGAGCGGCTGCCCCGAGCTGCCGGCGACGGTCACTCGAAGTTGAGGTAGCGCTGCTCGGTGCCGGGCGCGCCGGTCACGCACTGCCCGTTGATCGCCAGCCCGCACACGCCGTCCTCGAGGCAGCGCTCGCCGTCCTCGCAGGCGTCGTCGGCGTTGGCCGCGGCCGGGTCGCACTTCCGCTCGCAGAAGGCCGGCAGCGGCCCCGCCGGCGCCCACTTCCCGTCGCCGTCGACGTCGAGCAGGATGGCGTTGGTGGCGGCCATCGGAAACACCGGGAAGAAGTCCGGCACCGGCG
The DNA here is from genome assembly GCA_046351155.1 of Myxococcota bacterium. Taxonomy (GTDB): domain Bacteria; phylum Myxococcota_A; class UBA9042; order PHBI01; family PHBI01; genus JAXLYZ01. The sequence continues at coordinate 22,894 of JAXLYZ010000080.1, read as the reverse complement.
GCGTCGGCGTGAAGAACAGCGCGAAGGCGGGGATCGACGCGAACGCCAGGGACGCCACGCGCGGCAGCTGGAGCTCGCCGAAGAACACGTCGAAGTTCACCGGGCGCATGAGCAGGTCCTCGCGCGTGCCGAGCGCGATGACGCTGACGAAGCCGTCGGCGGCCGGCACCGGCAGGTCGACGATGCCGTCGAAGTCGGTGACGCGCTCCGGGCCGCCGTCGAGGGTGATGACCTTCTCGAGGAGGCCGCTCACGTAGATCTCGATGCGGTCGACGCCGAACCAGCTCGCGGTCTGCACGTTGAGCTTCAGCCCGAAGGTCGCGCCCGACACCGTCGCGGTCTCGCCCGGCCCCTTGCCGTTCACGCTCGCGGTCACGAACGGCCCGTAGCTCGGCAGCGCGTGGTGCGCGGTCACGCCGCGCGCCGTCTCGCCGACGTCGATCTGCTGCGGCGTCGACGCCTTGCTCTCGACCCACGTGCGCGGCACGCCCGGCTCGCGGTCGCTGCCGTGCGAGTCGGAGGCCCCGGTGATGGTGATGTTCAGGCCCTGGTCGAGCCAGTGCATCCAGTCGTCGTAGGTGCCGGGGTGGTACGAGCAGGGCAGGTCGGCGACGCCGGCCGGCACCTCGCCGGCGGTCGCGTCGGCGCGGCACAGCGCGTCGTCGTCGGCGCTCGGCACGTGGTTCCAGATGGCGACCTGCTCCTCGGGCGTGCGCTCGAGGATGTCGCGCGCCGAGAGGTACGCCATGCGGCGGCGATGGCGCATCTTGCACTCCTCGAAGCGCTCGTCGGCGGGGCAGGTCGCCAGCGGTCCGTCGGGCGACAGCTCGGGGCAGGCCACGTCGAGCGCGGCCTGGTCGGTGGCGTCGTCGATGCGGCCGAGGCAGCGGTTGAAGGTGATGACCTCCTTGTTGGTCGGCGTGCGGATGAGGTCGAAGCGCTTGGAGTTGAAGATCTCCATGGCGTCGAAGTCGCAGGTCGTTCTCGCCAGGAGAACGTTCCCCGCCTCGAGCAGCGACAGCGAGCGCGTGTCGCCCAGCGCGTCGAGGCCGATCTGCGAGATGTGCCCGATGAAGCCGTCGCGCGGGTGGGCCATGATGCGCACGCCGCCCTTCACGTCGACGATGGCCTTCTTCAGGAGCTTCATGAGCCCGGGCCCGTCGAGGCAGGTCCAGTCGGGCGCGCCGTGGTCGGGGATCTTCTTGGCGTCGTAGGCCAGCGGGAAGGCGATGAAGTGGCCGAGCTCGAGCGTCGACACCTCGGCGCTGACGCCGGTCTTCAGGCGGTCCTGCACGCCGAGCTTCTTCACGTACGGCGCCAGGTCGGCGACGATGTCGTGGTCGGTCGCGACCGCCAGGTCGATGCCCTCGGCGACGACGCGGCGGATGCGCTCCTCGAACTTCATGCCCGAGTCGAAGCTCGCCTCCTGATGGAGGTGGAAGTCGCCGGCGATCCAGCCCGTCGTGTCGACCTCGTGCACCAGCGCCAGCGCGATGTCGACGCTCTGGCCCTCGGCGACCTCGACGATCTTCCGCGGCGCCGACCACTCGGGGCCGTGGCTCGCGACGACCTCGTACCGGCCGGCCGCGACCGGCACCTCGGTCTCGCTGCCGCGCTCCTCGGGCAGCGACGACACGATGTAGCGCACGCCGTTGCCGAGCCGGCCCTCGCCGAGCCACGGCCGCCGGAGCCCGTCGCCCTCGGGGCGCGAGCCGTCGGCCAGGATCGGCACCAGCGAAAGCTTGGCCTCGAGCGCCCGCCCCTGCCCGTCGGTGACGCGCACGCGGATGAGGCCCGGCGCCGGCACGATGGGCGCGAGCTCGATGCTGTCGCCGGCCTCCACGTGGATCTTCTGCATGGGTCCGGTGGCGATGCGGCCGGCGTCCTGCGCGAATATGACATAATCGCCGACCGGCAGCGTCGCGTGGAAGTCGCCGTCCTCGATCGGATCCATGCCGACGTCGGCGTCGATCTGGCTCACCAGACCCGGCACCCCCGACGCCCGGTAGTTGGCCTCGGCGACGGCGTACGAGTCGGCCCAGGCGGTGCTCGGATCGGGGTCGGTCATGGCGTAGACGTGGGCGTTGGGCACGACGTTGCCCTGCGAGCCGCGCACGACGCCGTGGATCTTCCCGACCGGAGTGCCGCGCGCCTCGTAGACGCGATCGGCCACCGAGGCGATGTCGCCCTCGCCGACGACGAAGTAGCGCTCCCAGCTCCAGGCCGCGAATTTGTCACATGTGTCGTCGTCGCTCGGGTCGGCCTGGCAGTTCTTGGCGCCGGTGATGAAGCCGGTCGACGAGCTGGTGATGATGGGCACCAGCACCTTGGGCGGCGCGCCGCCCGGGTCGCCGAGGTTGAAGTAGCCGTACGACACGTCGCCGCCCGAGGCGGCCATGAAGTCGAAGGCCAGCGGGTGGGTGAAGGTGTCCTTGCCCTGGAAGAGCGCATCGAAGATGGGCTTCTCCTCGTCGAAGCCGATGCCCGGCGCGAAGATGTCGTTGCGCGCGCCGAAGAAGAGGAAGTCGCCGGCCAGCATGCCCGGCGCGAGGTTGTCGTCGCTGCTGCCGAGGATGGTCTGGAACACCGACACCGGCTCGCTCAGGCTGGGCAGCGGCATGGCGTCGCCGATGGGGTTCGGCGCGTCGGGGTCGGTGCGCGTGGCGGTGCTCTTGATCTTCAGCCAGCGCGCGCCCGGCTCGAGGATGTAGTCGGTGTCGATGCGCAGCGCGAAGCGCGTGCCCGGGAACAGGTTGGCCAGGAGATCGCCGCGGAGCAGCGACAGCGCCTCGAGGAATACGCCCGCGTCGGCCGACACGCGCACGATGGCCGGGCCGCCGTCCGAGCCGTCGCTGACGATGGTCACGTCGCCGTCCCCGGGCCGCGGCCAGAGCAGGTTGGCGACCGGGATGACCTCGGCCAGCTGGTCCTCGCCCACGCCGTTCCGGAACTCGCCCTGCGGCCGCACCAGATCGGCGTCGACCAGCGTGCCGCCGAAGACGCCGGGCGCCGGCGACGACTCGCGGTCGAGGATGGCGAAGCGCAGGTGCTCGTTCTCGAGGATGAAGTCGCCGACCCGCGCCATGGCGACGTCGCCGCCGATGAGCTGGTCGGGCGCCGTCGCGCGGTAGGCGCGCGCGCCGCTGCCGCCGTCGTTGCAGCCGAGCGCGCCCGCGACGGTCGCGAGCGCGGCCACCATTGGTAAAGTGGCTTTCATAGCCCGAGCTGGACCTGCAGGAGGAGCGCGTCGTTGTCGAGGCTCGCGCCGTGGAGCTCCTCGCGGTGCGTGAACTCGAGCAGCGCCTTCAGGTGCTGGCGATGGAGGTAGTACTGGACGCCGCCGCCGATGGCGATCTGGTCGCCGCCGTTGTCGACGTCCTTGTCGTCGTCGAGCAGCTCGAAGCGCGCCGTCACGCCGAGCTTGTCGCTGCACACGAGGTAGCCGACCTCGGCCGCGAGCGCCATGCGATCGATCGACGTCGGGATGGAGGTGTCGGTGGTCGGCTGCGTCGTCGGCTCGGCCGAGTCGTTGAGCCACTCGAGCGCCAGGTGCAGGCCGGCCACCTTCATGACCGCGTCGATCTCCCAGCCGAGCGTGGAGATCGACTTGCCGTCGTCGTAGTAGAAGCCGCCGCCGAGGCCGAGGCGCAGGCCGCCGCGCTCGAAGTCGGGGAGCCCCTCGCCGAGGCGCCCGAGCGGCGCGAGCTCGGCGCGCGCGACGTAGGCCAGGCGCGTGAAGCGGTTGCCGTCGAGCGCCGTGGCCTCCTCGAAGCCGAGGCCGAAGCTCGAGCGGCGCGTGAAGCCGTTGTAGGCGCCGAGCCAGTAGCGCGCGATGCCGTCGCCGACGTCGCCCTCGATGGTGAGGCCGACCTGGCGGAACGGGGCCAGCGCGCGCACGCCCAGCGGCCGCTCCGACAGCGCCTCGGCGCCCGAGTCGGCGAGCGCCCAGCGCGAGAACGGCACGGTGCGCGCGCCGACCACGACGCCCAGGCCGGTGATGCCGCGCCACGCGACCCACGCGTCGTGGAGCTTCATGCCGTCGGAGGCGCCGTCGACGGTCAGCTCGAAGTCGACGTCGCCCCAGGCGTAGCCCTTGAAGCCGAAGCGCGCGCGCCGCAGCCGGAAGCCCGACGCGTCGGCCGGGTCGCCGTTGACGAGCAGCGCGTCGTCGCCGAGGTAGGGCGCCGCCTCGACCTGGAGCAGGCCCAGCAGGGTCACCTGCGCGAAGCTGCCGTCCAGCACGACGAGGTCGGCGGCATCTTTGTCATCGGCCCGGGTTGCGGTCGGCAGGCCGAGGGCCACGAGGAGGGTCAACGCGGTCGGGATGCGCAAGTGCGTCCTCCGGGGAAGTTCGGCCGGAACCTACGACGCAACCTCGCCGAGTGGAAGGCGACCCGCGTGCACGCCAGGTGACGTTCTCGCAACGAGAACGACCGCCGCGTGCCCGCGGGTCAGCCGCCGCTCAATACTCGTCGTCGCCGCCGCGGTCGCGCCCGCGCCTGCCGCCGCGGCGCCGCCGCGGTCGCGCCCGCCGCGTCCGCCGCCGCCCTCGCGCCCGCCGCCCGCGCCGGGCCCGGCACCGAACTGGCCGCCGCTCGGACCGCCACCGCCGTAGCCGGCGCCGCCGCCGCCGTAGCCGCCACCGCCGCCGCCGCCGTAGCCCCCGCCGCCGCCGTAGCCACCACCGCCACCGCCGTAGCCGCCGCTCCGCGGCGGGCGGTCACCCTGCGGGCGCTCCTGCGCCTCGTTCACGCGGACGCTGCGCCCCTCGAGCGGCTGGCCGTCCATGGCCGAGATCGCCGCCTGCGCGTGCGCGGGATCCGGGTACGTCACGAAGCCGAAGCCCCGCGACCGGCCGGTCTCGCGATCCATCACCACCTTCGCCTCGGTCACCGGCCCGAAGCGCTCGAACGCCTCGCGCAGCCCCTGATCGGTGGTCTGCCAGTTGAGCCCACCGACGAACAGTTTCTTCGACATACCTACCCTGCAATCTGCGGCGCAGTACTGCGTCGCGCTCCTTCACGACACGGTCCGAGGCCCTACCCATGCTCGGCCATCTGCCCACCCGGACGCGCAAGCGCCATCGCGGGGTCGCGAGGGTCGCAGGTGCGTATGGGGGCCCGCTCACTCGGCTAGCAGGCGAACGAGGCCTGCCTATCATGGGGTCAAGACCGGTCCAAGGGTCGGGCTCCTTTCTCGCGAGCGGCCTCCGCCAGCCGAAACGGCCGCCCGAAAGCCCCGACCGTCGGGACAATTGGCACCTTGCGCATCTTTGCTCGCGAAAGGCGCGTTTACCCCATCTTGCCGGGGCTTTCGGACGGCGGTTGCGCATCCGGGCGGGATCGGGTCTACTCCGCGGCCGTGCACCCCTCGCGCCGCACCCTGGCGATTGTAGCGGTCGGGACGCTGCTCGCGGTCGTGCCGGTGCTCGTCGATCCGAGCCTGTGGATGCTGTGGGTCGTGGCCTGGGCCCTGCTGTTCGCGGCCCTGGTGGTCGACCTCATCGGCCTGGCGCGGCCCGCCGACGTGGCCCACCGCGTGGTCATGCCCGACACCCTTTATATGGGCGAGGCCACGCCCATGAACCTGCACCTGCGCTGGGGGCCGACGTCGGGCCGGCGGCGCGCGGTGCGGGCGGTCGTGAAGCTCGACCTGTCGCCGTCGCTCTACGCGGTCGAGCCGCAGGCCATGGCCATCGGCCAGGGCGACGGCAAGGTCGAGGTGCCGCTGCGACCGCGGCGGCGCGGCACGGCGCAGGTCGAGTCGGCCTGGCTGCGCTGGTCGGGCCCGCTCGGGCTGCTCGAGCGCACGACCGAGATCGAGCTCGCCGAGGACATCGACGCCGTGCCGAACCTGCGCGCGGTGCGGCAGCTGGCGGCGCGCTTCGCCTCGCAGAACGAGCTCCACCAGGGGCTGCGCATCGAGCGCTACCTGGGCGACGGCTCCGAGTTCGACTCGCTGCGCGAGTTCATGCCCGGCTTCGATCGACGGAGCATCGACTGGAAGGCCTCGGCGCGGCACACGAAGCTGCTCTCGCGCCACTTCCGCGCCGAGCGCAATCGCCAGATCGTGCTCGCCGTCGACACCGGCCACCTCATGGCCGAGCCGCTCGACGGGCTGCCGCGCCTCGACCACGCCATCCACGCGGCGCTCTTGCTCGCGTTCTTCTCGGCGCGCGCCGGCGACCGCATCGGCCTCTACGCCTTCGATGAGCGCCCCGGCGTCTTCGCCGCGCCGCGCGGCGGGGCCGGCGCCTTCCGCAGCATGCTCGCGGTCTCCGGCGGGCTCGCCTACAGCGACGCCGAGACCAACTTCACGCTCGGCCTCACCGACCTCATGCAGCGGCTCACGCGCCGCTCGCTGGTGGTCGTGCTCACCGACTTCACCGACTCGGTCACGGCCGAGCTCATGGTCGACAACCTCACGCGCCTCGCCGCGCGCCACCTGGTCGTCTTCGTGTCGCTGCGCGACCCGCTGCTGGCGCGCACGGCCGCGGTCGAGCCGCTCGACCTCGTGAGCCTCCAGCGCGCGGTGGTCGCCGACACGCTGGTGCGCGAGCGCGAGACGGTGGTCGCGCGCCTCCGCCGCCGCGGCATCCTCTGCATCGACGCCGCGCCGGGCGAGGTCGGCATGCAGCTCCTCGATCGCTACCTCGAGATCAAGCGCCGGGAGATGATCTGAGTGTCCGCAGCGACCCCACCCGCCGAGTTCCGGCTGAAGTCGTACGAGTTCCGGCGCGAGCGCGAGGCCGGCTGGAAGGAGCTCGAGGAGCTCGTGCGCCGCGTCGAGAAGCGCGGCCTCACGCGCCTCTCGGCCGAGGAGCTCCAGCGCCTGCCGACGCTCTATCGCGGCGTGCTGTCGTCGCTGTCCGTGGCGCGCGCCATCTCGCTCGACAAGAACGTCATCACCTACCTCGAGGGCCTCTCGGCGCGCGCCTACTTCGCCATCTACTGCCGTAAGCGCGAGCTCACCGCGACGGTGTGGACCTTCATCGCCAAGACCTTCCCGGCGTCGGTGCGGCGCATCCGCTGGGCGCTGTTCCTGGCCATCGGCCTCACCGCGCTCGGCGCCATCGCCGGCCATGTCCTCGTGTCGAACGACCCCGACCGCTACTTCTCGTTCGTGCCGGAGGAGATGGCGCAGGGACGGACGCCCGAGTCGTCGAAGGAGGAGCTCGCCAAGATCCTCACCGACGAGGGCGGCAGCGGCTCCGAGCTCGCGCGCTTCGCGAGCTTCCTCTTCACGCACAACGCCAAGATCGGCCTCTTGTGCTTCGCGCTCGGCTTCGTGGCCGGCGTGCCGGTGATGCTGCTGCTCTTCATCAACGGCGCCATCCTCGGCGCCATGTGGGCGCTCTACGCCGCCAAGGACCTCGGCTTCGAGTTCTTCGCCTGGGTCTTCCCGCATGGCGTCACCGAGTTCCTGGCCATCATCCTGTGCGGCGCGGCCGGGCTCTCGGTCGGCTACGGCCTCATCTTCCCGGGCCGCTTCAGGCGCCTCGACAACCTCGCCATCCGCGGGCGCCACGCGGCCGCCATCGCCGTCGGCGCGGTCGGCATGTTCTTCATCGCGGCGCTCTTCGAGGGCTTCTTCCGCCAGATCGTCACCGACACCGACACGCGCCTCGTGGTCATCGCGCTGACCGCGACGCTCTGGAGCCTCTACTTCGGCTTCGCCGGCCGCGGCGGCCCGGTCTCGGTGCACGCCATCGACGAGCCCGACCTCCTGCTGGGTGGCGCGCTGCCGCCGCCGGACGTGCCGGCCGCGGTCCGAGGTCGCGCGTGACGAACGCCCGCCGCCTGGCGCTGCAGACCCCCGAGGAGGTGCCGCTCGTCTTCGAGCTGGCGCCGCTCGGGAGCCGCGTGCTCGCGTTCACGCTCGACCTGCTCGTGGTCATCATGACCATCGTCGCCATCACCGTGCTCGTGAAGCTCGCCATCGGCGACGCTCAGGGCGACGACGGCTCGCTGCTCATGGAGGCGGTCCACGACCTCGCCGCCTTCTTCGTCTGGAACTTCTACTTCGTCTTCACCGAGCTCCGCTGGCACGGCCGCACCATCGGCAAGCGCGTCGCCGGCATCCGCGTCATCGCGCGCGACGGCGGCCCGCTCACGGCCGACCTCGTCTTCGCGCGGAACCTCACGCGCAACATCGAGTGGCTCCTCCCGCTGCTCGCCATCGTCGACTCGCGCGTGCTCGGCATCGACTCGCCGGCGCTGCTCGTCGTGTGCTGGCTGTGGCTCGGCGTCATGGCCTTCCTGCCGCTCTTGAACCGCTACCACTCGCGCGTCGGCGACCTCATCGCCGGCACGCTGGTCGTGTCCGCGCCGGTCGAGCGCCTCCTGCCCGACCTCGTGGCCGAGAGCGCGAGCCCGGCGCTGGCCGACGGCCCGGGCTGGGACGCGGGCGAGTACAAGTTCACGCCCGAGCAGCTCGACACCTACGGCATCCACGAGCTCCAGATCCTCGAGGACGTGCTGCGGCGCTACCCGAGCCAGATCGATCCCGAGCTGCTCGGCACCATCGCCGACAAGATCCGGTACAAGATCCGCTGGGAGGCCGACCTCGGTCAGCGCGTCGATCCCTACCCGTTCCTGCGCGCGTTCTACGCCGCGCAGCGCGCCCGGCTCGAGCACCAGATGCTCTTCGGCCAGCGTCGCGAGCACAAAGTGCGTTGATCATCGGGCACTTCGGCGTTGGTTTCAGCGCCCGGCCGCGAACGCCGTCGCGCCCCGTCCGCGCCCTGTGCTAACTTGCTGCGCGGGTCGGAGAATTTTCCCTAGGGTCGGGAGGGAGGAATGCCGATGTCATCCAGTGGAGCCGCTCCATCGATCGGTCTTCGCCCAGGGGGAGGCGCCTAGCATGGCAATCGAACCGACCGAGATCATGTCGAGCCAGGCCGTGGACCTGATGTTGGCCCAGGCCGGGGTCAAGCCGCGCGCCGCGCTCGAGAGCGCGGAGTTCGAGGACCCGGGCGAGCGCGGCCCGGAGTCGAAGCCGCCCGTCGAAGGCACCATGTCGTTCGGCGGAGCGCCGGTGGCGACGCTGCACGCCAACCGCTCGCTGCGCGCTCGCGTGAAGGTGAACAGCACGCGCCAGGGCACGCCGCGGCCGTTCGGGCCGTGGACGCCCGGCTTCGTCGCGAAGGCCGCCGACACCAAGTCGAACGAGGTCGAGGTCGAGCCGGCGCAGTCGCTGGCCGGCTCGTGGCCGCCCGTCGCGGCCGAGAACACCATGGAGTACACCGCGCTGGCGGCGCTGGCACGCTCGACGCTGCCGCTCGAGCGCCAGCCGATGCCGCGCGTGCCGCGCTATCGGCTCACCGGCCAGCTCGTGAACCCGGGCGCCAAGCCCGCCTCGCCGGCGGCCGCGCTCATCCGCGACACGCGCCCCATCGGCCAGCCCGAGCCACTGCCCGCGCACCTGGCCGGCGCCCCGCAGACGCTGGTGTTCGAGCGCCGCGACCGCGACCCGTTCGCGCGTCCGCGCGTGAACGCCAAGTCGGCCTCGGCCCGCCCCACCGTGCAGGTCCTGAGCCCGCAGCCGCTCACGGCGCCGGCGCCGAGCGCCGTCGAGCACAGCGACCATCGCTTCGAGGCGGCGGTCGCGCTGGTGCTGTTCCTGGTCGCGCTCGGCCTGGTCCACCTCATCTGGGTGACCTGAGCTCGGTCGCGCGACGGGCGCGGGCGCGCTTGTGGTCGGTCGGCTGACCGGCTACGGTCCTCCGCCATGGAGCTCGGGGCGCTCGCTCAGCACCTGAAGAAGGACGGCGTCGCGCCGGTGTGGGTCGTCTACGGCGACGAGCTGTGGCTCGTCGAGCAGGCCATCCGTATGATCGTCACGGCCGCGGTCGGGAAGTTCGACGACCCGATGGCGGTGACGCGCGTCGACCTCGCCGAGGGCAAGAAGGGCGCGCGCGACGTCATCGCGGCGTGCCGCTCGATCGGCCTCTTCACGAGCCGCGTGGCGGTCATCGCGCGCGCCGCCGAGGTGCTCGACAAGAAGGCCGAGGACAAGGAAGAGATCGGCCGCTACCTCGACGCGCCGGCGGCGGGCGCGACGCTCGTCCTGCGCGGCGACCTCGACGGCCGGAGCGCGCTCGTGAAGCGCGCCAAGAAGCACGGCCAGGTCTTGGCCTACGGGCCGCTCAAGCCGAAGGACGCGGTGCCGTGGATGGTCGAGCGGGCGCGCGCGCTGGGCAGCCCGATCGACCGCGACGCCGCCTACCGCGCGGTCGAGCTCGTGGGCACGAGCCTGCTCCAGCTCGAGCAGATCCTGAACCAGCTCGGGCTCTACGTCGGGCCGGGCCAGACCATCCGCGCCGCCGACGTCGAGGGCGCGCTGGCCGCGACGCGCGAGCACACCGTCTTCGAGCTGGCCGACGCCATCGGCGACAAGAACGCGCGCGAGGCGCTGCGGCACCTGAACGCCATGCTCGAGCAGCGCGAGCAGCCGACCGGCATCCTCGGCATGATCGTCCGCCACTTCCGCCAGCTGCTCGAGGCCAAGGCGGTGCTCATGCGCGGCCAGGGGCCCGACGAGATCATGCGCAAGCTCAAGCTGTCGCATCCGTTCATCGCCGAAAAGCTGACGCGCCAGTCGGAGCGCTTCGACGAGGCGACGCTCAGGAGCGCCTTCGAACAGTTCTTCCGCACCGAGCTCGAGCTCAAGTCGTCGCGCGGCGTCGAGCCAGCGCTACGCCTCGAGGCGCTGCTCCTGCGGCTTTCCGCCCAGGCCCCGGCCCCGGCGCGCGCGGCCCGCCGCTAGAGCCCCTGGGCGTCGGCGCCGCAGCGGCGCCTGCGAGCCACGACTGGCGCACAATCGGGGACTTCCGAGAAAGTCCTCAGTTTTTGGCGCGGTCTGCCGATATCCAGTTCACTAGTCGTGCATTGGGGATCGCCCCCGTCATCGCACCGGCGTCTGCATCGCGCCGCTCTCAGTTCCGACTCCAGAGGAATCATGCGCAAGCAGGGCTATGCGTGTCAGGGCATCGCGACCGGTGTCGTCGCCGTGGCGTGTCTTGCGCTCGGTGCGTGGTCGTGCGGCAGCGACGACGCCCAGAAGGGCGACACCACGCTGCTCGACAGCGCGAGCGACAGCAACGACAGCGCCGACGGCACGGCGACCACCGACACGTTCGGCGACACCTCGACCGACACCGGCCGCGACACGCTCGCCGACTCGGGCGAGGACACGGGCGGCGACGCCAGCGTCGACGCCGACATCGAGCCGGGCACGTTCGGCGCCGCCTGCAACGAGAACAAGGACTGCCTCTCGGGCTGGTGCGTGACCTCGGACGACGGCCCGGTCTGCACGCGCACCTGCGACGCCGACTGCCCGTCCGGCTGGAGCTGCCTCGGCATCGCCGGCGAGGTCGACGTCACCTTCCTGTGCGTGCCGCGCCAGGACCGGCTGTGCCAGCCGTGCCTCATCGATCGCCAGTGCAACAACGGCTACTGCCTGACCTTCGAAGACGGCCAGCGCTGCAGCGCCGCGTGCGGTCACGACGACGAGTGCCCATAGGGCTACACCTGCGAGATGCGCCAGAGCGAGGCGGTGTCGGACGAGCGCAGCAAGCAGTGCGTGCCGACCAACGACACCTGCGCCTGCCTGCCCGGCAACGAGGGGCTGCAGGAGCCGTGCAACGTGACGAACGACGCCGGCACCTGCTGGGGCCTCCGCACCTGCAACGGCGCCGACGGCTGGAGCGCGTGCAGCGCGCCGACCCCGTCGGCCGAGGTGTGCGACGGCGTCGACAACAACTGCAACCTCTTCACCGACGAGAACCTGAGCGGCACCGGCGGCAACTGCACGGTGCAGAACGAGCTCGGCAGCTGCGCCGGCATCCAGGTGTGCCGCGGCGCGGCCGGCTTCGAGTGCGTCGCGCCCACGCCGGCCGCCGAGATCTGCAACTTCGCCGACGACGACTGCGACGGCGAGACCGACGAGGGCTTCGCCGATCCGGTGTCGGGCCTCTACACCGACGACCACAACTGCGGGGTGTGCGGCAACGACTGCGAGGGCTTCTTCCCCAACGCCGTGTCGGGCTGCAGCGTCGCCGGCGGCCAGGCCCGCTGCGTGGTGGAGTCGTGCGCTCAGGGCTTCTACCAGGCCGGCCCGACCACGTGCCTGCCGGTGCTCGACGCCAACTGCCTGCCATGCACCGAGGACACCAACTGCGTCGTGCCCGGCAACGCCTGCGTGCCGCTCGACGGCGGCAGCTACTGCGCCGAGGACTGCGCCGCGGGCAACCTCAACGGCCTCGCCTCGGGCCAGTGCGCCGACGGCTTCACCTGCAGCACCGTCGGCCAGAAGCACCTGTGCCTGCCGAACACCGGCTCGTGCGGCTGCCTCGACGCCGGCGACGCCGGCAAGACGCGGCCCTGCACGCAGCAGAACGGCTACGGCACCTGCGCCGGCACCCAGGTGTGCGACCCGAGCGGCGACGGCTTCTCGGCCTGCACCGCGCGCGTGCCCTCGGCCGAGATATGCAACGGCCAGGACGACGACTGCGACGGCGTCTTCGACGAGGGCGTGCAGCCGCCGCCCGAGGCCTGCCAGCGCACCAACGCTGCCGGCACCTGCACCGGCAGCTGGTCGTGCGAGGGCGCCGAGGGCTGGCAGTGCACCGCCAACGTGCCGGCACCCGAGACCTGCAACTACCTCGACGACGACTGCGACGGGAAGACCGACGAGGACTTCGTCGACGACACCAGCGGCCAGTACCTGACGACCGGCAGCTGTGGCATCTGCGGCCGCGACTGCGACGAGGTCATCCTGTTCTCGACCGTCACCGAGTGCCGCCTCGAGAACAACCTGCCGACGTGCGTGGCCATCGAGTGCGCGCCCGACTTCTACATCCCGCCCGACACCAACCGCGTGTGCATCCCGACCTCGGGCGCCGCCAGCTGCTCGCCGTGCGCCGACGACGCGCAGTGCGCCGAGCTCTCCGACGGCCAGTGCAGCGAGATCGACGGCGGCCGCTACTGCACCGCCGGCTGCGTCGACGAGAGCGACTGCGACGAGGGCTACGACTGCCTCGGCGGGCGCTGCCTGCCGTCGACCTTGTCGTGCAGCTGCCTCCCCGGCCTCGAGGGCAGCCTGCGCCCGTGCGTCAACCAGAACGCCTTCGGCACCTGCACCGGCTTCCAGACCTGCGACCCGACGCGCACGCCGGGCTGGTCGGGCTGCGGCGCCAAGGTGCCGGCGGCCGAGACCTGCAACGGCGCGGATGACAACTGCAACGGCCGCGCCGACGAGAACGTGAGCCACACGCCGTCGGGCTGCACCTCGCAGAACGACTTCGGCACCTGCATCGGCACCTACCGCTGCGAGGGCGGCGACGGCTGGCAGTGCCCGGTCTCGGTCCCGGCCTTCGAGGGCTGCGACTTCCAGGACAACGACTGCGACGGTCAGACCGACGAGGACTACCGCAATCAATTTGGCAAATACGTCGACGACGAGAACTGCGGCACCTGCGGCAACTCGTGCGTCGGCCTCATCCCCAACGCCACGGCGCACTGCCAGGCGGCGGCCTCGCCGCAGGGGCAGCCACGCTGCGAGGTGGCCACCTGCGATCAGGGATTCTACCAGGTCGGGCCGCTGACCTGCCTGCAGGCGCAGGACACGACCTGCGTGCCGTGCGTCACCGACGAGAACTGCCCGACGCCGGGCGACAAGTGCCTCGAGCTCGACGGCGGGCACTACTGCGGCCGCGACTGCTCGCCGACCAACGTGCACGGCCTGGCGGCCGGCCAGTGCGACGACGGCTTCGAGTGCTACGACTTCGGCGCCGGCGTCGAGCAGTGCATCCCGTTCTCGGGCTCGTGCGCGTGCCGCGAGAACGACCGCAACAAGATCCGCACCTGCTCGATCGAGAACCCGGTCGGCACCTGCTTCGGCACCGAGGTGTGCGCGCCCGAGAGCGGCTGGGGCGGCTGCACCGCGGGCACACCGGCGGTCGAGACCTGCAACGGCAAGGACGACGACTGCAACGGCCGCGTCGACGAGAGCGTCACGCCGCCGGTGGCCCCGTGCCAGGTGACCAACAGCGCCGGCACCTGCTCGGCGGCGTGGGTGTGCGGCGGGTCGGACGGCTGGGTGTGCAACGCCAAGACGCCGGTCACCGACGTCTGCAACGGCCAGGACGACGACTGCGACGGCAAGAGCGACGAGGACTTCCGCGACGCCAGCGGCGTGTACGACGACCTCGCCAACTGCGGCGCCTGCGGCATCTCGTGCGTCGGCGCGATCCCCAACGCCACGGCGCAGTGCGTGGTGCACGGCGCGGCGGCGCGCTGCGAGGTGCAGAGCTGCGCGGCCGGCTTCTATCGCGCCAGCGATCTGACGTGCCTGCCGGCCAGCGACAACACCTGCTTCGCGTGCTCGAACGACGCCAGCTGTCCGACGCCGGGCGACAAGTGCCTGAGCCTCGACGGCGGCTCGTACTGCGGCCGCGACTGCTCGGCCGGCAACAACCACGGCACCCCGGCCGGCCAGTGCCCGAGCGGCTTCACCTGTCAGGACGTGGCCGGCGGCGCCAAGCAGTGCGTGCCGACCTCGGGCTCGTGCGCCTGCCTGGCCAGCGACGCCGGCGAGGCGCGCGCCTGCCGCATCCAGAACGGCGACGGCACCTGCTTCGGCAGCGAGACCTGCAACCCGGCCGTGGGCTGGGTCGGCTGCGACGCCAAGACGCCGGCGCCCGAGGCGTGCGACGGCGCCGACAACGACTGCGACGGGCTCACCGACGAGGGCGTCACACACTCGCCGGCCACCTGCTCGAACACCGTGGCCGGCGTCGGCACCTGCTCGGCCAGCTTCATCTGCGGCGGCGCCGCCGGCTGGCAGTGCCCGGTCGCGACGCCCATCGCCGAGACCTGCGACTTCGCCGACAACGACTGCGACGGGACGGCCGACGAGGACTTCCGCGTCAACGGCCAGTACGTCAACGACCGCAACTGCGGCTCGTGCGGCATCTCGTGCGAGGGCGCCATCCCCAACGCCACGGCGACGTGCGCCGTCGGCCCGAACGGCCAGCCGCGCTGCGAGGTGGCGAGCTGCAACGCGGGCTACTTCAAGGCCGGGCCGCTGTCGTGCCAGTCGGCGACGAGCAACCTGTGCGCCGCCTGCGGCAGCGACAGCGACTGCCCGACGCCGGGCGACAAGTGCCTGACCGGAACGGGTGGCGCCAAGTACTGCGGCGCCGACTGCAGCGCCGGCAACCTCCACGGCACCAACCCGGGCGTGTGCCCATCCGGCTACCAGTGCGTGGCGGTGGCCGGCGCGCACAACCAGTGCGAGCCGACGTCGGGCACCTGCGACTGCCTGCCGGCGAACTCGGGCGCCACCCGCACCTGCCAAGTGACAAATACCAGCGGCGTGTGCTTCGGGACCGAGACGTGCAACCCCGGCTCGGGCTGGGTCGGCTGCACCGCCAAGGTGCCGACGGCCGAGGTGTGCAACGGCCTCGACGACAACTGCAACTCGCAGATCGACGAGGCGGTGACCCACACGCCGACGACCTGCTCGAACACGGTGGCCGGGGTCGGCACGTGCTCGGCGACCTACGTGTGCCAGGGCGCGGCCGGCTGGCAATGCCCGGTGGCGACGCCGCAGACCGAGACCTGTAACGCCGTCGACGACGACTGCGATCAGTCGGTGGACGAGACCTTCAAGAACGCCCAGGGCCTCTACGTCAATTTGACAAATTGCGGCGCCTGCGGCGTGTCGTGCGTCGGCTCGATCCCGAATGCCACGGCGACGTGCGCCGTCAACAACGGGCAGCCGCGCTGCGAGGTGGCGACGTGCGACGCCGGCTACTACCAGGCCGGGCCGCTCACCTGCCTGCAGGCGACCGACAACTCGTGCGCGCCGTGCTCGACCGACGCCAACTGCCGGACGCCGGGCGACAAGTGCCTGACGCTCGACGGCGGCAAGTTCTGCGGCCGCGACTGCTCGGCGACCAATGTCCACGGCACCGCCGCCGGGGTGTGCCCGAGCGGGTACACCTGCGCCGATCAGGGCGCCGGCGTGCGCCAGTGCGTGCCGACGTCGGCGTCGTGCACCTGCCTCTCCGGCAACTCGGGCGACACGCGCACGTGCATCTCCTCGAACGCGAGCGGCACCTGCTTCGGCACCCAGACGTGCAACCCGGCGTCGGGCTGGGCCAGCTGCACGGCGCGCGTGCCGGCCGCCGAGATCTGCGACGGCGTCGACAACGACTGCGACACGGTGCTCGACGACGTCACCAACCGCGGTACGGCGTGCAGCGTGACCAACGCCTTCGGCACCTGCAGCGGCGTGCGCGACTGCGTGGTCGGCCAGTCGAGCCTGGCGTGCTCGGCGGCGACGCCGGCGGCCGAGAGCTGCAACAGCCGGGACGACGACTGCGACGCGCAGACCGACGAGGGCTTCGCCATCAACCAGAGCTGCAGCAATGGCGTCGGCGCCTGCCAGCGCTTCGGCTTCACCGTGTGCAACGCGCAGGGCAACGGCGTGACGTGCAACGCCACGGCCGGCACGCCGACGACGGAGATCTGCGACAACATCGACAACGACTGCGACACCGGCCAGCCGGGCGGCGGCATCGACGAGAACGCGGCCTGGGCCAACAAGGGCACGCCGTGCACGCAGGGCCAGGGCGTGTGCCAGGTGACCGGCGTCTACGTGTGCTCGGCCAACGGCCAGACCACGGTATGCAGCCAGACGGCTCCGGCGCCGGCGGTGAACAACGAGGTCGGCAAGTGCAACAACCTCGACGACGACTGCGACGGCTCCATCGACGAGGACTTCGCCACCAAGGGCCAAGTCTGCAGCGTCGGCGTCGGCGCATGCAAGAATTTTGGCAATCTCAAGTGCACCGTCGACGGCAGCGGCGTCACCTGCGACGCGACGGCGGGCACCGGCACCACCGAGGCCTGCGACCTCCTCGACAACAACTGCGATGGCTCGACCGACGAGACGTTCAAGAACGCCGCCGGCACGAAATATGACAAAACCACCACCTGCGGCAATTGCTTCACCAATTGCACCGCCATCTACGCCGGCAAGGCCAACGCCTTCGGCACCTGCGACGCGACGCCGGCCACGCCGGTGTGCGCCATGAGCTGCAACAGCGGCTTCTTCAACCTCAACAACGTCCCCGACGACGGCTGCGAGTTCAAGCTCGAGACCAACGCCATCTACGTCGGCACCGACAGCTCGGGTGCCGTCGACGACGCCACTTGCGGCCTCGGCCCGGTGGGCACCGGCAGCGGCAACCACCCGTGCAAGACCATCGCGCAGGGCCTCACGCGCGCGTCATCGGCGACCAAGGTCCAGGTGCTGGTGGCCGACGGGCTCTACGCCGAGCAGGTCACGCTGCGAAACGGCATCAACCTGCTCGGCGGCTATCGCGCCGACACCTGGGAGCGCCACCTCAGCTCGACCAACACCACCATCCGCGGGCCGGCGGTGACGACGGGACACGCCAAGGCCGTCATCGCACAGAGCATCACCTCGGCGACGGTGTTCGAGGGCTTCGTCGTCTACGGCGGCTCGAGCTTCAGCCTCGGCGGGAACTCGTACACGCTGTGGATCCTCGGCTCCACGAACCAGCTCACGATCCGGAACAACTTCCTCTTCGGCGGCACCGGCGGCTTCGGTAGCGACGGCAACAACGGCGCCAGCGGCACCAACGGCGGCAACGGCCAGACCGGCGAGCGCTCGATCCAGACGACCGACATCTCCAACTCCTCGTGCCAGGCCGAGTCGTACGTCCCGGGCAACGTCTCGCAGTGCTACGACGCCACCGGCACGCTTGGCTCGACCAGCTGCGGCGCGGGCGGCACCAACACCTGCGGCGGCTCATCGGTGGCGGGCGGCAACGGCGCCGGCGCGGTGTGCCCGAACAACAACGACCAGCAGCCGTCGGGCAGCGCGGGGTCGGCCGTCGCGAGCCACGGCAGCGCCGGCACGGCCGGAACCGGCGGATTTGCCAAACGCACCTGCAACAACTGCGGCAGCATCTGCGTGAACGGCAACCCCACCGGCAACCCCGGCGGCGACGGCGGGCGCGGCGACGACTCCGGCGCGGGCGCCGGCTGCACGGCGACGACCGGCTCGGTGGTCTCGAACGAGTGGGTCGGAAACTCCGGCGCGGCCGCGGCCGCGGCCGAGAACGGCGGCGGTGGTGGCGGTGGCGGTGCCGGCGGCGGCGTCGATGCCAACAGCTACGTCCAGCCTGGCAACCCCCCACAGACGATCAATTGCAGCCCGGCCGACGCGCTCGGCGGCTCCGGCGGCGGCGGTGGCGCCGGCGGCTGCGGCGGCGCGGGCGGCACCGGTGGCGCGGCCGGCGGCGGCGCATTTGTCATATTCATCACCAACGCCTCGGTGACCTCCAACCTGCCGGTCATCAGCGGCAACGTCATCACCCGCGGCGTGGGTGGCGACGGCGGCAACGGCGGCAACGGCGGCAAGGGCGGCCTCGGCGGCAACGGCGGCGACGGCGGCGGCGTGGCCGGCGGCTATGCGCAGTTCATGGGCGTCGGCGGTCGCGGTGGTCAGGGCGGCGGCGGCGGTCACGGCGGCGGCGGTGGTGGCGGCTGCGGCGGCGTGAGCTACGCCTTCTACCTCAACTACTTCAGCGGCACGCCGAACTACAAGACGGCGAACACCGTCATCGCCAGCGGCGACGGTGGCTCGGGCGGCTCGGGCGGCTCGTCTCCCGGCACCGCGGGCACCAGCGGCTCGGACGGCGCGTCGGCTGACGCGAACTTCTAGCCGTTGGGTGCGGCGCTCGGCGTCGGCGTCGACGCGGCGCCGACGTCCGGCGGCGTCTCAGCGTGAGGACCGGGCCGGCGCCGGGTCGGGGGCGGTGTCGTCGGCCGGCAGGCGCAGGAAGAAGGTGGTGCCGCGGCCGAGCTCGGTCTCGAAGCGGAGCTCGCCGCCGTGGCGCTCTTCGACGATGGCGCGCGCTACGGCGAGGCCCTGGCCGGTGCCCTTGCCGAGCTCCTTGGTCGTGAAGAACGGGTCGAAGATGCGATCGCGGATGGCGTCGGGGATGCCGCCGCCGGTGTCGGAGATGGCCACCACGGCGCTGTCGCCGTGGCGCGAGGTCACGATGCTGATGCGGCCGCGCTCGCCGAACTGCGAGGCCTCCGCGATGGCGTGGCTGGCGTTGACGATGATGTTGAGGATGGCCTGGCCGAGGTCGCCGCCGTGGCAGCGCACGAGCGGGATGTCGCCGAGCTCGGTGTGCACGTCGGCGACATAGCGATATTCGTGCTGGGCCATGACCAGGATGCTCTCGATGACGCGGTTCAGGTCGACCGGACCCATCTCGCGCGGCATCGGATGCGAGAACTCCTTCATCGAGCCGACGATGACCGCGACGCGCTGGAGGCCGTTCAGCGCGCGTTCGAGCGCGCTCGGAATGTTGGCGAGGAGGTAGGCCAGGTCGCTGCTCTCCTCGATCTCGGCGGCGTGCGCGATGGCCGTGAACGGCGAGTCGCCGTGCGCGACTCCCGCGACGATGGCGCGGTAGCCCTCGAGCGCGCCCGTCATGTCGCGCATCGCCTCGCGCACGAAGCACACGCTGTCGCTGGCGAACTGGATGGGCGTGTTGATCTCGTGCGCGATGCCGGCCGCCAGCCGACCCACCGACTCGAGCTTCTGCGCGCGGCTGAGCTCGCTCTCGAGCTTCTTCTGGCGCGTGACGTCGAAGCTGATGCCGCGCAGCACGTCGTGCCCGTCGGCCGCCCCGCGCGAGATCGGAGCCGCCACGATCGAGCGCACGTGCGTCACGCGTTGATCCTCGCCGACGATGCGATATTCGAGATCGGCATGCGAATGCTCGCGTCGCGCCAGCGCCGCGATCTCGCCTCGGACCCGCTCGCGATCGTCGGCGTAGACGAAGGACCAGATGTCGTCGCTGCCGACGAGGCGCTCGACGCTGCGACCGAAGAAGGCCTCGGCCTGCGGCGCGATGTAGGTGAGCTCGAGCGTGGCGCAGCTCGCCTCCCACGGGATGGCCTGCGTGCTCTCGACCAGCGTCCGGTAGCGCTCGGCGCTGGCCGCGACCTCGGCCGTGCGCGCGCGGACGCGGTCCTCGAGCTCCTGGGCGACGCGGTTCCGCTCGTCGAGGTGGGCCTGCAGCTCCTCGGACAACATGCCGATGCAGCCCGCCACCGCGTCGAGCACACTGCCGTCGCCCAGCACCGGCGGCGACGGGCCGAAGTCGAGCGCGGCCAGACGGAACAGCGCCTCGGCGACCTGCTCGAGGCGCGCCTCGGCGCGCGCGTGCGTGGTCGCGACCGCCTCGAGGCCATCGAGCTCGGCGCACGCTGCCTCCAGCGCGGTCCCATCGAGCTTCCCCTCGGCGATGTCCGCGAGCAGCCGACGCAGGGCCCCGGGCCGATCGGCCTGGCTCACCGCACCTCCACGCCCACGCCAGGCGAGGCGACCGCTTCGATGTGGCCGCGCAGCCAGGCGAGCGCCGCGGCTTCGGCCGTGAAGAGGCGGGTCGGGATCAGCGACTTGTTGAGGCCGATGAAGAAGTTGCCGATGGCGCGGGCGAGCGGCGACGTGACGAGCAGCGCCGCCGCGCTCTGGATCCGGGCGGTATCGGGACCGGCGATGTAGGTCCGGGCCTCACGGCTGACGGATGCGGCGCCGGCCAGGTTGACGAGGATCGGCCTGCGACGCCCGGCGCAGATGACGACCATCTTGGCGACGATGTCGCGCACGTCCTCCAAGGTCACGACGGTGCCGGGCTTCGAGTCCACGCGCAGGATGCCCTCCCCGTCCAGCCAGGCGATCTGCGACTTGCTCTCGATGCGCGCGTCCATGGGTCTCTCGAGCACACGCCGGGGGCTCGATGCGCCTCCGGTGCCAGGGCCGGAGATCGCATGGTCGACGCAGTCTCGCTGATTGGCTCGGTGCTTTGCGGCCGAAGCTTGAGCTCCGGCGGCGCGGACGAACTGGGCCAGCCGACGCGCCTGCGCGCCAACTCGATGGATACAGGGCGGATATTCCGATGACGTCGGCGCGGCCTCGGTAACCGCCGCGCGGCGGCCGGGCTAGAAGAAGGCGCTCGTCTGCAACATGAGGACGCCCCAGTCGGCCTTCAGCTGCGACAGCGGCGTGCCGCCGTTGAGGTCCGGATCGAGCTGGCCGGTGCCGCGCATGTAGTGGCCTTCGACCTTCACCAGCCAGTGGTCGCCGATGTCGAAGCGCACCGTCAGCGCGGCGTCGTGCTGGTAGTTGGCGCGGCCGTGGCGGCGGTCCTTGTCGAGGTAGAAGGCCGAGTAGTAGGCGCCGACCTGCAGCCATTTGGCAAATCGATCGGCAACCATGACGTAGTAGCGCTCATTTGTCACTTTCACGCCCGGGAAGATGGCCGGGATGTTCGACGTGAGCTCGCCGTGCCAGCGGCTGTACTCGGCCGCCAGCGTGAGGTCGCCCGGCGCGTACTCGATGGACGCGAGCCAGATGGTGACCGGGAAGGTCAGGTCGAGCGCGATGGGCGTCGCGCCCGAGATGACGTCGTGGGTGTCGATCTCCAGCGACTGGACGGTGCCGCCCAGGCGCAGGCCGTCCAGCGGCGTCTCCCACATGAGGCGCGCGCCGAAGACGTAGGGGACGTCGATGCCGGCGACGGCGATGGGGCTGCCCGGCACCGGCTCGGGACGGTCGAGGAAGATGGTGCCGCCGTAGACGCGGTATTCGAGCGCGCCGCCGTCGCACAGGTCGATGAAGCCGTAGGCCTCGGCGCCGGTCTGGGCCAGCAGGAAGTCGCGGTTGGTGGTGGGGTAGACCGACTGCGGCAAGAGCACCGGCAGATAGGCCGCGTCGATATCGGCAAATTCATTGTAGAGACCGAATGGCACTTTCAGGCGACCGGCGCGCAGGCCGAGCCAGTCGGTCAGGCGATAGTCGAGGTAGTACCAGTCGAACTTGGCGGCGTAGTTGCCGAGCGGGCCGAGGTCGCGCGCGAAGAGCTGCATGCCGACGCGCAGCTCGTGGGTGATCTGCGCCGTGACGTTCAGCGCCACCGCGCTGAGCTCGACGCTGCCCTTGGACGAGCGCGTGAGGTAGTTGTTGTCGCTGCTCCACATGAAGCCCTGGCTCACCATCCCGTGCAGCGCGATCGAGGGCACGTCGGCGTCGGACGTCACCGGCAGCGGCGGCTCGGCCGCGGAGGGGGCGCTCCACGCGAGGAGCGCGAGCAGCGCGGCGAACGATGTGGTTGTCGTCAGCATGGAGTGTCCGGCCTTGGCCTGGCGGTGGGTTCGCATCAGCGTCGGTCGCGCAGGGTGAAGTAGAAGGTCGCGCCCTGGCCCGGGCGCGACTCGGCCCACACGCGCCCGCCGTGGCGGCGGACGATGCGCTGCACGATGGCGAGGCCGATGCCGTTGCCCTCGAAGTCGGCGCTCGAGTGCAGGCGGCGGAAGGCCTGGAACAGCTGGTCGGCGTAGCGCGGATCGAAGCCGGCGCCGTTGTCGCGCACGAAGAAGGTGGGCGTGCCCGAGCCGGGCTCGGCGCCGACCTCGATGCTGGCGCGCGCGCGCCGCGCCGTGAACTTCCAGGCGTTGCCGAGCAGGTTCTCGAGCACCGACTCGACCAGCGCCGGGTCGGCCTGGGCGCGCAGGTCGGGGGCGATGACCACGTCGACCGCGCGCGCCGGATCGCCGTCCATCAGGCGCGCCACGACCTTTCGCGCCAGCTCGTCGAGCTTCACCGGCCGGCGCGCGAGCGGCTGGCGGCTCACGCGCGACAGCGCCAGCAGGCCATCGATGAGCTGGCTCATGCGCTGCGCCCCGGCCGAGATGCGCCCGAGGTAGTGGCGCGCCTGCGCGTCGAGGCCGTCCTGGTGGCGCTCGAGCAGCACCTTCGAGAAGCCGTCCATGCCGCG
>JAXLYZ010000079.1:0-37177 GCA_046351155.1 Myxococcota bacterium | reverse complement strand
CGTCCTGCGCCGCGTCCTCGGCAGCGGCCGGCGCGCGCGCGTCCTGCTCTTCGGGGGCCGAGGCTCCGTGCGCGAGATCGATCTGCGGCCGGGTCACGCCGACGCGCGCGCGCTCTTCGAGCTCTTGCTGACCTCGTTCCACGGCGGCACCGACGTCGACGGGCCGCTCGAGCGCGCGCTGGCGATCCGCCGCGACGAGGCCGCCTTCGCGCGCGCCGACCTGCTGCTCGTGAGCGACGGCGTGGCGCGGCTCCAGGCCACGACGAGCGCGTCGCTCCGGGCCGCGCGCCGATCCGGCATGCGCCTCGTGCTGGCGCTGGTGGGCGACCGCGGCTCGCTGCTCGGCGACATCGCCGACGAGACGCTGCGCGTGCCGCTTGCGCCGGCGAGCGAATCGGCGTAAGCGGCGCGGCTTTGTCTGCGGCGCCGACGCCGCACCTTGGAGTCGATCACATCATGTCGCGCCTTGCCCGTGTCACCGCCCGCCTCCTCGACCTCCGCCCCGGCCTCGAGCTCGCCATCGACGTCGAGCAGCCCGAGCTGAAGGGCCTCCTCGAGAGCTTCTTCACGAGCGCCGGCGTGACCGCGGTCGACGGCATCGCCCCGGCGGGTCTGCTCGATCTCGCCCAGGCGCCCGATCCGCTGGTCCCGGCTCGCGCCCGCGCCCTCATCGAGCGCGTCGTCCCCGGCGGCATGATCGTCGTCGTGCTGCACAAGGGCGGCGAGAACCCGCAGCACGCGGCCCAGGTCTTCGGCCCGGCCTTCGACCTCACCAAGGTCCACGGCGAGGCCGAGGAGGACGCCGTCGTGCTCCGCGGCACGCGCCGCGCCCCCATCGCGCGCGACAAGGCCAAGGAGCTCCGCGGCTACTCGCACGCCATGGAGCCGTCGATCATGATCGGCAAGGAAGGCCTCACGCCCGGCCTGGTCACCTCGGCGCGCGAGGCGCTCATGCGCCACGGCCTCGTCAAGGCCAAGATCACCCCGCACACGGCGCGCCGCGTCGACACCGACGACGTCGCGACCGATCTCGCCTGGGCCGCCGGTGGCCAGCTCGTCCAGCGCGTCGGCCACACCTGCCTCATCTATCGCCCCGACGCGCCGCTGGCGCCCGCCGTCAAGCGCCGTTAATCGCCGTCGGCCTTGGCGAGCCCGCGCTCGTCGCAGAGGACCCACACCGCGGCGAGCTCGGCCTCGTCGTGCTCGGCCTGCGGGTCGAGCACCAGCCTCCGTCCCTCGCTCGACGCGAGCTCGAGCGCCACCAGCACCGCGCGCCGCGGCGAGAGCACCTCGGCCAGCGCGCCGAAGCGCCAGCGCACGCCGGCTCGCGGCGCCGTCAGCGGCAGGCGCACGAAGCCCTGGCCGCCCGGGCCGATGAGCTCGGCGAAGATGGCGGCGTAGCCCGGCACCGCGATGGCCTGGAAGACGAAGACGGCGCGCAGCTCCTCGGTGTCGACCACCATGAGCTTCCGGCCGCAGGCGCGCTCGAAGCCCTCGGCCAGGCGTCGCCCGAGCTCGACGTCGGCGATGCCGGCGACCAGCGCGAAGTCGGCCGCGAAGCGCCCCGGCTCGGCGCGCACGAGGTCGGCGATCTTGAGCGCCGCCATCGCGGTCCGGCCGTCGTACTCGGCGTGGTGGCCGCCCAGGAAGAGCACGAGGTCGTAGCTGGCGATGTGCGCCACGCCCGCCTCGAGGCCGAGCAGCGTGCGCTCGCTCGACCAGTCGGCGCGGACGATGCGGAGTCGGGTGCGACCGTCGTCGACGCCGTCCTTGCCGACCCAGCCGAAGGCGTTCGGCTCGGCGCGCGGCACGAAGCGACCCTCGGCGTCGCGCGGCAGCCCGAGCAGCGCCTCGCCGGCCAGCGCCACGCTCTCCTCGTGGCGCTGCACCAGCGTGATGGCGAGCTCGGGCTCCTCGCCGCAGAGCGTCGCGCACACGACCGAGGTCGCCGGTCGCAGCCCGCCGATGAGCACGCGCCGGTGCGTCCGCGGCGCCCGCGGCCCGCCCAGCGTCGGCGCCGTGCCCGCCGTCGCCCTGGCCGTCGCGCGCTCGCCGGCGGCGGCCCTGAGCGCCAGGCTCTGCACGCCGTCGAAGTGCTCGGCGATACCGACGATGGCCCTGATCGGAGCGGGTGGCAGCGCGTCGGCGCCGCCGAGCGGGCTCGCCGCGACCGGGTTCAGCACCAGCTCGCCGCAGTCGAGCGCCGACCCGGCGCCGCCGCCGCGCACGACGCCGATCGGCACGGCCGGTCGCTGGGCGTCGCCGAGGCCCAGCGCCAGCAGCTCGCCGAAGGTCGTCGCGCCCGCCTGCCGAAGGCGTCCGGGGCAGTCGAGCCCGTCGACGTCGAGGTAGTAGGTGTAGATCTCGCGGCCGGTGCGCGACGCGACCAGCTCGCGCGCCAGCTCGAGCTGCTCCGGCCGCCGCACCGCCGCCAGCGCCCAGGGCCAAGAGCTCCTCGGTGGCGATGACCACCGTGCGCGGCCCGCCGGCCACGCGCGTGGCGGCGATGTTGGCCGGGTCGAGCACCTCGGCGGCGATCCACGCGCGCAGGTTGGCCTCGCGCACGTTGAGCACCATGGCGGCCAGGTGCGCGTCGGGGAAGAACGCGTCCGGCTTCGCCAGGATGACCACGCGCCGCGCCGCGCGCGCGTCGATCTCGGCGAGCTCGGTGCCGCGGAGGTCGATGGCGCGCCAGCGCACGCGCGTCAGCTCGGTGGCGCGGAAGCCGTCGAGGCGGCTCGTCGTCGTGGCCGGCCACGATGAAGCGCGGGCGGCGGAAGAGGCGCTCGTAGTAGGCCGACAGCTCGCTGATGAGGCGCGGCAGGCCGGGCGTGGCGTGCACCACCACGGTGTGCGCGCCAGCCGGAAAAGCGCGGTCGCGCGAGGCCTGCACCAGCTCGCGCACGATGTCGCTGGCGGCCGATGAGGAACGACTTCGACCAGCACGCCGGCGACCGTCAGCGCGAACGACACCACCAGCACGGCGATGGCGCTCGGGTCCTGCACGAAGTTGCCGCTGTCGGCGAGCTGGCGGAACGACCACCAGAGGCGCGCGACGAAGCCCTGGTCGCCGGCATCGATGACGCCGTTGCCGTCGAAGTCGACGCCTTCGACCGGCAGGTGTCCGAGCAGCGCCGCGCCCGCGAACGCGCACAGCCCGGCGATCGACGCCAGCACCGCGACCTGACGCAGCCGGTCGCCGCGCGCCATGACGCCGATGCCCTGACGGAAGACCGGCGACCAGTAGCCGAACAGCAAGAGCAGCCGCGCCAACCGGAACAGCCGGAGCCAGCCCGCGTCCGACAAGAGCGACAGGAGCGGCGTGAACGTCAGGAGCGCCAGCACGTCGAGCCCGAGCAGGATGCCCATGCGCACGCGCCGCCGCGTCGCCTGGACCTTGGTCTCGTCCTCGGGCGCGCGCGCCAGGAGCGCCACGCCGCGGAGCGCCAGCTCGGCCGCGAACAGCGCGAAGAACACGGCGTCGCTCACGGCCTCGTAGCGATGCGGCACGAGGCTCGCCAGGATGGCCAGCGTCAGGACCGCGCGCACGTCGAAGCGATCGAGCAGCGCTGCGGCGCGCGCCGCGAGCGCCCCCGGCGTGCGGGGCCGCGGCTTCGTCGGCGGGCGCGGGCGTGAGGCGTTCGGGCTCATCGCCCGAGCGGGACCTTCATGTAGTCGTAGGCCAGGTCGGCGCGGTGCGACATCCTGCGGATGGCGGCGGCGGCCAGCGTGTGCGGCGGCGCGGCGCGCCCGACATGCGTGAAGACGACCTGCTGGTTGCCCCACTCGATGTAGGTCGAGAGGTGGTTCAGCGCGCCGCGGTGGGTCGGGAGGTCCTTGTCCCAGCCGGCCGAGTCGACGACGAGCAGGTCGTTGTCGTGGAAGTACGGCTCGCTGTCGGGCGGGATGTGCTTCACGTCGGAGGCGTAGCAGACCTTCTTCTTGCCGTTGTCGAAGCGGTAGCCCCAGGTCGGCGTCGCGGTGGCACCCGACGACGTCTCGACCGGGAACGCGACCACCTCGAGCTCGCCCACGGCGAAGGTCTTGTAGTCCTCGATGCGGACCTGGTGCAGGCGCTCGAACGGGCCGTAGCGCTTGAGGATGTCCTTCCAGAGCTCGTCGCCGGCGTAGAACGGCGTCTTGGTCTCGACCCACTTGTCGAGGTTGCCGAGGCCGCCGGCCGCGTCGCGCGTCGGGTTGGTGACCACCACGCCGGTCACCGACAGCGCCTGCTCGACCTGCTCGTCGAAGTCGTGCGTCGCGTCGATGAGCAGGTAGGTCGAGATGTGCTGCGCGAGCGCCGAGGTGCGCCGCCGGTAGTTGCGCCCGGTCGCGTCGGTGATGGGAGTCGAGGGACCGGTGCCGAGGAACTGGAAGTAGGCCATGGCCTGTCAGTCTAGGCATCGGGGTCCGCTCCCGCAAGCGCCTTCGCCCGCGCTACATCCAGATCCTTCCGCAGCGCGTCGCTGGCTCGCCGAGCACCAGGTTGCTGGCCGCACCTCGAGGCCGGCGTCGACCGCCCAGCGCGGCCGGGAGGCTACCCGCCTGGGCGAAGACGCCAGCGCCAGGTTGTAGTAGGCCTGCGGCCGCTCGGGCGCGAGGCGCAGCACCTCGGAGAAGGCGTCGATCGCCGCCGGCCCGTAGCCCGCGCTCGAGCGCCGCCGCCGGCATCTCCCACAGCTCGGCCGATCCGGAGTGGGCCTCGACGCCGCTCCGCGCCTCGACCAGCGCGGCCTGGGCGTTGTCGCCGGCCACGAACAACGTCTGCACGTAGAGCGCGCTGGTCTCGGCGGTCTGGTGCGCCACCGGCTCGATCAGCGCCGCGCCGCCGCCGGCTCGCCGGCGCCGAGCGCGAACGCGGCCGCGCGGAGCCGCGCCGGCAGCGCGTCGGGCTGGCTCTCGACCACGGCCTCGACCAGGCTCCTGGCGCTCGAGGTCGCCCGCGCCACGCCGCGCCGCCGCCGCCTCGGCCCACAGCACCGCGTCGTCGACGCCGCCGAAGGCGCGGTGCAGCACCTCGGCCGCCACCACAGCCGGCTCGTGGAGCCCGAGGTGGAGGCAGCCCACGACGAGCTCGCGCGCCTTCGTGCGCGCCGCCTCGGCCTCGGGCTGTCCGCGCAGCGCGGCTGCCAGCTCGGCGTGACCGACCGGGTCGCCGGGCCGCGCCGCGACCTGGGCTTCGAGCCGCGCCCGCGCGCCGGGCAGGGCGGCCTCGGCCTCCGTCAGTTGTTCTGGCACGCGCTCACCTCGCCGGCGCAGGCGCCGGCGATGGCCGTGTCGTAGCAGGGGTCGTCGGAGCTCGTGGCGTCGGGGCACTCGGCGTCGAGGCAGTTGTTGACGCTGAGCAGCGCCGCCTGCGCCGCGCTCGTGCTGGCCTCGTAGCAGGCGAAGGCGCAGGTGCCGTCGTCGTTGGCCGGGCAGGTGTCGAAGCAGTCGAGGATGTCGAAGCAGCTGCCGGTCCCGGCGGTGTCGAAGAAGCACGCCGCCTGCTCGTCGCTGCAGTTGGCCGCGAAGCACAGGTCGTCGTTGCCGCAGGTGTTGGCGCAGCCGACGTAGGCGTCGAACTCGGCCTGGCCGGTGGCCGAGCCGTTGCCGTAGCAGGTGTCGGCGCAGGTCTGGAACTGGGTGTCGTCGGTGTACTGCGCGCAGCCGGTGTCGGCGAAGACGCAGTCGATGATGTCGGTGCAGGCGTCGCCGCCGCCGCCGTTGTCGACGCACTGGCCGGCCTGGCAGGTCTGGGTCTGCGAGCAGGTGCCGCACGAGTTGCCGCAGTTGTCCTCGCCGCACTCGGCGCCGTTGCAGCTGCAGGTCTGGTTGTTCACGCAGATGCCGTTCTGGCAGGTCTTGTTGAGGCCGCACGTGCCGCAGGTGCTGCCGCAGCCGTCGTCGCCGCACTGCCGGCCGCCGCACTGCGGCGTGCAGCTGGTGTTGTCCTCGCAGGTACCGTCGACGCAGTGCGTGTTGCCGGTGCAGGCCGGGGTGCAGCCCGTGGTCGTGTTCTGCTCGCAGGTGCCTTCGACGCAGTGGGTGTTGCCGCTGCAGGTGCCGCACGACACGCCGCAGTCGGTGCCGCACTCCATGTCGGCGCAGCAGTCGGGCGAGGTGTTCTCCTCGCAGATGCCGTTGGTGCAGGTCTGCGTCGCGGTGCACGCCGTCAGCGCCACCCAGTTCCCGTTCTGGCACTGCTTGGGCACGCCGCCCTCGCACGTGCGCGCGCCGCTGTTACAGGCCGTGCCGGTCGTGTCGTTGTTGGTGGTCGCGTCGCCGTTGCTGGCGTCGCCGCGGCAGATCGGCGCGTTCGGGGTCTTCGAGCAGTCGACGGTCGTGCCGCCACCGCCGCCCGGTCCGTCGCATGCGAAGAGAGCCACCGAAGCACACGCACCGAGGAGCAGTGAACCCAACGAACGCATCGCGACCTCGCCGGACGAAGGACGGCGCACTCTAGGGAAGCGCGGCCGCCGCGGTCAAGCTCTAAGATCGTCCGAGAAATCTTATGGGGATCAATGACATGCGCTGTCATCGAGGCCGCAGCGGTGGTCGCCGCACACCGGCT
Source organism: Myxococcota bacterium (assembly GCA_046351155.1). Taxonomy (GTDB): domain Bacteria; phylum Myxococcota_A; class UBA9042; order PHBI01; family PHBI01; genus JAXLYZ01. The sequence continues at coordinate 30,624 of JAXLYZ010000079.1, read as the reverse complement.
CGGGACAGGCGTCGACCGGGTCCGCGTCGCAGTCGCTCGCCGTCTCGCAGCAGCGCGCGACGTCGGTGCGCTCGACGCGCAGGGCGTCGACCCAGGGCCTTCGCCGTCGTTGTCCTGGTCGTCGACGGTGTCGAAGACGAAGCTCAACCGGACCTCGCGACCGGCGAAGGCCGACACGTCCCAGCCGCGCTCGGCGCCGTCGCCGTTGGGCCCGCACACGGCCGGCACGAGCGCCTCGTCGTCGATCATGACGACCAGCGCGTCGTAGCTGCAGCTCGCCTCGGCCACGGCCGAGCGCACCGTCACGACCAGCCGCCCGGCGTCGGTCGGCAGCGGCCCGCGCCACGTGGCGACCGCGCGCGTCGCGCCGAAGTCGTAGGAGTAGTCGGGGACCTTGCCGACGTAGAGCGACCACGCGCCGGCCGCGGCCCAGCGATCGTCGCGCTGCCAGCCCACCAGCGAGGTTGTCGCTCGTCAGCGACCAGCGGCCGTCGAGTGCGGACTCGAAGCCCTCGAGCACGAGCCCGCCGTCCACGGCGCGCGGCACGGGCGGCGACGGCTCGGCGCCGCAGGTGCGCCGGCGCAGGTGTCGAAGGTGCAGGGGTTGTGGTCGTCGCAGACTCGGCGCGTGCGTGCGGTGCCGCGCTCGCAGCCGTCGACGGTGCACGGGTCGAGGTCGTCGCGAAGTCGCTCGCGCCCGCGCAGCAGGCGGTCGCAGGGCCCGCCGTGCAGACGCCGGCGTGGCGGCGGTCGGGGCCGGTGCAGCCGTCGCCGTCGTCGCCGCGGCGCCTGGTCGGCGTCCGACGTGCAGCCGCTCGCCGGGTCGCAGGCGTCGTCGGTGCACGGGTCGCCGTCGTCGCACACGACCAGCAGGCCGCCGCGGCAGGCGCCGTCCACGCATTGCTCGTCGCTCGTGCAGAGGTCGCCGTCGTCGCACGGGCCGGTGCCCTGGCGCAGCCCGCAGCCGTCGCGCGGGTCGCAGGTGGCGATGGAGCAGCCGTGGCTGCCGGGCGGCGCGGGGCAGATGCGCGGCACGCCGACGCAGCCGTGATCGCTGCAGGCGTCGTCGGTCGTGCGCGTCGCCGTCGTCGCAGGGGCCGACCGACTGGGTGTGGACGCAGCCGCGGCCGCCTCGCAGGTAGTCGACGGTGCACGCCTCGAAGTCGTCGCAGTCGAGCGCGCGGCCGACGCACGACCGCCGCTGCGGCGGTCGTCGACCGTGCAACCGTCGCCGTCGTCGCACGGCCTGAGTTCGGGATCTGGTCGCAGCCCACGCCGGGTCGGCAGATGGCGTCGGTGCACGGGTCGCTGTCGGCCGGGCACTGGCGCGGCTCGGTCTCGCAGGCGCCGTCGACGCAGCGGCCGACCACGCACGGGTCGCTGCCGCGGCACGCCTCGTCGCCCGTGCAGCCGCCGTCCACCTCGCCGCTGCCGAAGGTCTCGCTGACCTCGAGCGGGCCCACCTCGGCCGGCCCTATGACGTCGCTGTCACTGTCAGGAAACCCCTCGAAAGGACGGCTGTCCTGGCCCTCGCCGGGCGGGCCCGGGCAGGCGACGAGGGCGCACGCGCCGAGCAGCGCGGCGGCGCGCAGGCCGGAGGATGGGGCGACGGGGGTCATGCCGGCCGCACCGTACCGGCCCGGTCGACCCGAGACAACGGCCGAGAGCACGGTCCGGGCAAGGCCTACTTCCGGATGATGCCGAAGACGATGAGGGCCGCGCCGCCGGCCGCGAGCACGCCGCCCACGATGCGCAGGACGAGCGCGCTCTTCTCGCTCGAGCGCACGATTTCCTCTTCGGTCCGGAGCGACACCATGAACGGCTTCTTCTTGTCCTCGTCGGTCGGCGCCCGGAGCACGAGGCCGTCGTCCTCGATGTGGGCCGCCTCGCCGATGGCGTAGACGTTCTTCCCGGCCGGCAGCGCGCGCTCGATGAACTTGTAGCCCAGCGTGCGCGAGCTGGCGCCGTCGTAGCCGCCGCCCGCCACCGACAGCTGGAAGCGCCCGACCGACAAGGTCAGGTGCCCGCCGAAGCCGCTCTCGACCGAGCTCGCCGACTCGAAGCGCTCGACGACCTTCTCGAGGTCGACGCCCTTGGTCGTGGTCTTCACGCGCAGCCGGCCGGTGCCGTCGTCGATCCAGAACGGCGACTCGCGCCGGTTGGAGCTCACCGTCTCCTCGCCCTTCCGCCACTCGGTCCTGACGTTGCCTTGCGGGTCGCGGCGCTCCTCGCGGCGCTCGTAGACGCGCAGCACCTCGGTCTCGACGATGGCCGCCATCTTGTCGGAGAGCTCGCCGCGGATGGGCTCGTCGCAGACGATCTTGCCCTTCACCTCGACGTACTCCCTTGTGGCCGTGGCCGAGCCGTCGGGCATCTCGCCGGCGATCTCGAGACGAGCTTCTGGATGCCGCCGATCTTCGACGTGTCCGTGGCCTTGATGTGGAAGACCTTGGCGGTCGAGCGGCGCGACAGGAAGAAGAGCACGACCGCTATCACGACGAGCACGAGTCCGACCCACAGCATTGCGCTCTCTCCTCACCGCGACACGCCCCGCGGAGCCCGCGCGACCGCGCAGAGTCTACCGCTTGCCTGCCCGCCTGCAACCCGCCATGGGGACACCCGTTCGCACCCCTGACACGGATGTCATGATCGTGGCGCGGCCCCGTCGCCCGGCAGGCCGCCGACGCGCTCGACGCGGCCGGCCAGGTGCTCGGGCGAAATGGTCCGAGCCACCAACGAAGCGGGTTGCGCGCTGACGCACCGCGTCGGGCGGGAGCCGCTCGAGCCCGTGGCCTTCGTCTTGCACAGCCCGGCGACCCTGTGCGCCCGCCTCATGACGGCGGCGCCCACGCGAGGGGAACGCATGGCGACGCAGCTGGAAGCGAGCAACGGGAAGAAGAAGCTCGAGACCAAGAAGCGCCCCGAAGGGCGCACCGTCCGTCGGGACCTGCCCCGTGACGGTGAGTCCGACGACTCGCTCGGCGACCTGAACCCGATCCTCGTCTACCTCCAGCGCATCGGCGACGTGCGACTCCTGAACCGCCTCGGCGAGCAGAAGGTCGCGCAGCAGATCGAGGAGGGGACCGAGGAGGTCTTCGAGGCGCTGCTGACGATGCCCTACGGTAGGCGCGAGCTGCTCGACTGCTCGAAGCGGCTGCTCGAGGACGTCGCCTACCGTTGCGACGTCATGGAGACCGACGAGGGCTACGAGTTCGAGGACACGAGCGCGCTGAAGGACCTCGAGAAGTTCGACCAGCAGCTGCAGGAGGCGCGCGTCGCGTGGGAGCGCGCCGCCAAGAAGGCCAAGAACAAGCGCCCGACCCAGGCCGACAAGGACGCCTTCCGCGCGGCCCAGCGCGACCTCTATCGCCTGTTCCGCGAGTTCGGCTTCGGCTTCCGCGTGCTGGTGAAGGTGCTGGCCGGCATCCGCCAGCAGTCCGAGGAGCTGAAGCGGGCGCAGCGCCAGCTCTCGCGCATGGTCTCGGGCAGCGGCCTCGACGCCGAGACCGTCGCCGGCCTGGTGCGCGACGGCAAGAACGTGAAGGGCCTGACGGCGTCGAGCCTGAAGCGCATCACCGCCATCGTCGAGACCCTCGACTCGGTCGAGCGCGAGGTCGGCGTCGACCCCAAGGGCTTCCTCGAGCTGATGAAGAAGCTCGAGCAGGGTCACTCGCGCGCCGAGCAGGGCCGCGCGGTGATGATCCTCGCCAACCTCCGCCTGGTGGTCTCGATCGCCAAGCGCTACATGAACCGCGCGCTGCCGCTGCTCGACCTCATCCAGGAGGGCAACATCGGCCTCATGAAGGCGGTCGAGAAGTTCGAGTGGCGCCGCGGCCACAAGTTCTCGACCTACGCCACCTGGTGGATCCGCCAGTCGATCACGCGCGCCATCGCCGACCAGGCGCGCACCATCCGCATCCCCATCCACCTGGTCGAGCTGCTGAACCGCATCTCGCGGGCGCGCGTGCAGCTCGAGCAGAAGCTCCACCGCGAGCCGACCAACGACGAGATCGCCGTGGTGCTCGAGCTGCCCGAGGACGTCGTGTCGCGCACGCTGCGCCTCGCGCGCTCGCCGGTCTCGCTCGAGGCCCCGGTGGGCGAGGACGACTCCGAGCTCGGCGACTTCATCGCCGACGAGGACGCCATCGACCCCGAGCGCCTCGCCGAGCGCGAGGACATCCGCAAGGCCACGCGCGCGCTGCTGGCGTCGCTGTCGGAGCGCGAGGCGCGCATCCTCTCGAAGCGCTTCGGCATCCGGGAGCGCCGGTCGTACACCCTCGAAGAGGTGGGCCGCGACATGGAGCTCACGCGCGAGCGCATCCGCCAGATCGAGGCCAAGGCCCTCGTGAAGCTCAAGTGCCCGCGCCGCGCGGCCGACGTGCTGCGCGCGTGGGAAGAGCGCAACTGAGCCGCGGGCTCCGGCTTGCGGAGCAAGGGTGGCGCGCGCGAATGCTCCATGTCGAGGAGCTCGGCGCGCGCTGCCGCGCGTTGGAACGCAGGCGCGCGAAGCGGCGCCGGAGCGAAACGCGCGGCAAGAGCCGCGCGCGCCGAGCATGGGGTAGTAGAAATGCCGCGGCTCGCTACCGGCCCCTGCGCGTAGGCGCCTCGCCGCAGCGCGGGCCTCGAAGCCACCTGCCGCAATTCGCGATGCTCTGACTCGCCGCGCGCGGCGGTCTTGCGCTCACGACATCAGCTTGCCGATCTGTACGAGCGCCGGCCGCAGCTCGCGCGACCCGAAGCGGAAGCCGGCGCGCAGCGTGATGGCGACCTTGCCGTCCTTGGCCGGCTCGTTCACGGGCACGACGCCGAGCGCCTCCATCGAGCTCGGGTCGAACTCCTTGCCGATGGGGTCGATGCGCTGGAGGCCGAGCTCGCCCAGGCGCTCGAGGAACATCTTGTGGACGAGCTTCACGCCCGATAGCACGCCCTCGATGGCGTTGGCGCCGCTCTGGGCGGCCTGGACCGTGCGCTCGAGGTTCTCGTCGACGTCGAGGAGCTTCTCGACGAGCTTGCCCATCGCCGCCTCGACCTCGCGCTCCTTGTCGCGGTTCATGCGCTGACGGAACGCGTCGAAGTCGGCCTCGGCCTTCTTGTGGGCGCGGATGTAGGTGTGGAGCGTCGCCTCGCGCTCGGCCAGCATGCGCTCCAGCATCTGGATGCGCAGCTCGCGCGCGTCGGAGTAGCTCGGCTGCGGACCGGGCTCGGCCTTCGGGTCGGCCTTCGCCTCGTCCTTCGGCTCACCCGCCGCGGCCTCGACCTCGGCGTTCGCCTCGACCGCCTCGGGCGTGCCGTCCGGCTGCGCGGTCACGGTGGGTTCGGTCGCTGCGCTGTCGTTCGTCTGCTTGGTCATCTTCGAGCTCGGTCTCCAGGTCCCCGAAACGGATGCGGGGGCGCCTCGCGACGCCCCCGCATCTTGCTCACCTGAGGAGCGATTTCAACTCAATCCCAGGGGCCCGATGGCCTCCCTCTCACTCTCAGTCGTCGTCGCCGAAGTCGTGGCCACCACCGCCGCCGCCGCCCGAAGACTTCGACTTCTTCTTGATGGTCGCGATCATGGCGCCGGTCGTGAGGAGCAGACCCGACACCGACGCCGCGTTCTGCAGCGCCGTGCGGCTCACCTTCGTCGGGTCGAGGACGCCCGCCTTGAGCAGGTCCTCGTAGACGTCGGTGCGCGCGTTGTAGCCGAAGCCGTCCTTGCCCTCGCGGATGCGACCCACGACGACCGACGCGTCGACGCCGGCGTTGGCCGAGATCTGGCGGGCCGGCTCCTCGAGCGCGCGCCGCAGGATCTTGACGCCGAAGTCGCGGTCGTCGCCGAACTTGAGGCCGTCGAGCGCCGCCGCCGCGCGGATGAGCGCCACGCCGCCGCCGGGGACGATGCCCTCTTCGACCGCCGCGCGCGTCGCGTGCAGCGCGTCCTCGACGCGGGCCTTCTTCTCCTTCATCTCGGTCTCGGTGGCCGCGCCGACCTTGATGACCGCCACGCCGCCGGCGAGCTTCGCGAGCCGCTCCTGGAGCTTCTCGCGGTCGTAGTCGGAGGTGGTCTCCTCGATCTGCGCCTTGAGCTGGCTGATGCGGCCGCGGATGTCCGCGTCCTTGCCACGGCCCTCGACGATGGTCGTGTCATCCTTCGTGAGGGTGACCTTGGCCGCCTTGCCGAGCTGGTCGAGCCCGACGTTCTCGAGCTTCATGCCGAGCTCTTCCGAGATGACCTGGCCGCCCGTGAGGATGGCCATGTCCTGCAGCATCGCCTTGCGACGGTCGCCGAAGCCCGGGGCCTTGGCCGCCGCGACCTTCAGCGCGCCGCGGATCTTGTTGACGACGAGCGCCGCGAGGGCCTCGCCTTCGACGTCCTCGGCGATGATGACGAGCTGCTTGCCCGACTGCGCGATCTTCTCGAGCAGCGGCAGGAACTCGCGCAGGTTCGAGATCTTCTTGTCGTAGAAGAGGATGTACGGGTCCGCCATCTCGGTCCGCATCGTGTCCGCGTTGGTCACGAAGTAGGGCGAGAGGTAGCCGCGATCGAACTGCATGCCCTCGACGAGCTCGAGCGTCGTCTCGATGGACTTGCCCTCCTCGACGGTGATGACGCCTTCCTTGCCGACCTTCTCCATCGCGTCGGCGAGGATGGTCCCGAAGGCGGTCTCGCCGTTGGCCGAGATGGTCGCGACCTTCTCGATGTCGCCGCGGCCCTCGGCCGGCTTGCTCATCGCCTTCAGCGAGGCGACGACCTTCTCGACGCCGGCGTCGATGCCGCGCTTGATCGACATCGGGTCGACGCCGGCGGCCACGAGCTTCACGCCCTGCTCGAAGATGGCCTGGGCCAGCACAGTCGCGGTCGTGGTGCCGTCACCGGCCTTGTCCGAGGTCTGGGACGCGACGTCCTTGACCATCTGCGCGCCCATGTTCTCGAAGGGGTCCTCGAGATCGATCTCCTTGGCGACGGTGACGCCGTCCTTGGTGACCAGCGGGGCGCCGAAGCTCTTCTCGAGCACGACGTTGCGACCCTTGGGGCCGAGCGTGACCTTCACCGCGTTCGCGAGCGCCGTCACACCTGCGAGGACGCGCTTGCGGGCGTCCGTCTCGAACTGGATTTCCTTCGCCATGCGATCAGCCCTCCACCACGCCGAGGACGTCGTCCTCGCGGAGAATCGTGTGCTCGGCCCCGTCGATCTTGATCTCGGTGCCGGCGTACTTGCCGAAGAGGACGGAGTCGCCCTCCTTCACGTCGAGCGGCCGGAGCGTCCCGTTCTCGAGCAGCTTGCCCTTGCCCACGGCCAGGACCTTGCCGCGCAGCGGCTTCTCCTTGGCGGTGTCGGGGATGTAGATGCCGCCCGCGGAGCGGGACTCTTCTTCGACCCGCTTCACGAGGATGCGGTCGTACAGCGGCTTGAAGTTCATTCGGTCGTCCTCCAGACAGTCCCCCGAGCAAGGGTAAGTTAACGGTTCCGCTCGGGTTTTAGGGGGCCCATTGGCACTCGGGCCCGTTGAGTGCCGGGAGACTAGACACCCGCGTCCGGGGGGTCAATCGCGCTGTCTGGAATTCTTCGCCGCGGCTCGTGGCTGGCGAGCAGCGGCGTGAGCGCGCGCCGTCAGGGGTGCGGCGCCGGGGCCGGGGCCGGCTCGGAGCCAGGCGCGGCGGGGCCGTAGAACTGATCGCGCAGGCCGCGCGTCGGGAGACGCCCAGCGCGAGCGCGCGCTCGAAGTGGACCTTGCCCTTCTCCTTGTCGGAGATGGCCAGCACGAACGCGAGCGCGTAGTGGGCCTCGCCGTAGGTCTCGTCGAGGGCCAGCGCCTTCTCATAGGTGGCGGTCGCGGTGGCGGCGTCGAAGCCGTTGTTGAGCGCGACGTAGCCGAGCATGCGCAAGGCCAGCGCGGCCACCATCGGGTCGGCGTCGTTGGCCATCGGCTCGAGCAGCATCACGGCGCGCCGAGGCCGCCGCGCGCGCAGCCGGTGGCGAAGAGCTTCCGGAACGCCTCCTCGAGGGCCGGGTGCTTGCTCTTGTCGGCGATCTTGTCGAGGCGGGCCTTGAGCTCGCCGATGCTGCCCGAGCCGGTGAGCGGCAGCGGCAGCGCCACGCTTGCCCTCCTCGGCCGGGCCCGAGATCATGTTGGGGGCGCCGGCGCCGGGCGCGGGCGGTGGGCGCAGGCCGGCGTGCGTCGAGTCGTTGGGCATGCGGCTCGGGTCGGCCGGGAACATCCGGTGGTCGGACCGGCGCCACCGTTCACGGCCGGGTGGCCCGGCGGGAGCGCGCTCGGGCTCGCGGCCGGCGTCGGGGTCGGCAGCGGCACCGCGACGTCGGGCGTCGAGACGGCGGCAGCGGGGGTGGCCGGCGGGGCCTCCGAGCGGCAGCCGAGGCTCGGGAGGAAGGCGGCGAGGGCGACGACGATGGGGGTAGTTTTCACGTGCGCGTCGTGACGCAGCGGCCCGCGAACGTCAAGGGCGAGGTGACAAGGGCGGCGGCCCTGCGGTAGGTTCCCGCCCCAGCGCGGGCCGCCAGCGCTCCATCTCCAGCGGCCCGGGCGCAGACATCTGGGAATTCAGACAGGACCGATCGCCAATGCGGCGCGTCACCTTCGAGCCGATCCCTGGAACCCGCCACGATCAGTACGCCTTCAAGCTGAGGCTCGTCTTCGGCTTCATCACCCAGCCCGGCGGAAACAAGTTCAAGGGGTTCCGCGACTTCATGCGGAAGCAGAACCTCTGGGACAAGGACAAGTCGGAGTCCATCTTCTCGCTGGTCGAGGAATACCTGGGACAAGAAGGACGTGAAGCTCGGCAAGACGGCCAAGAAGCTGGCCGCCGCGCACTCCGACGCCGACTTCCAGAACGTGCTGTTCGAGCGCCTGAAGGAGGTGAACCTCCTACTCGTGAAGTACGTGATGGAGGCGCTCGACGTGCAGCAGGGCGGGCGGCTGCACTCGGTGCACGAGCTCTATCGGATGATCACGAGCTACGTGTACCCGGGCACGTACATCAACCTCACCTCGTTCCAGGCCTGGATCGAGTGGATGGCGGCCTCGGGCTTCATCAAGCTGGTCGGCATCCGCTGGGCCTTGTCCGAGAAGGGCCAGAAGGTCGTCACCGAGCTGCGCTCGATGGACGTCGACGAGATCCTCGAGGACATGGCTGACGAGGACGGCGGCGCGACCGACGCCGACGGCGACGCGACGACGATGACGACGACGAGGACGACGACGAGGCGCCCGCGCCGGTCGCGGCGCGGCCCTCGCCGGCGGCGCCCGCGCCCGCCTCGAAGCCGGCTGCGGCCAAGAAGGCACCGCCGCCGCCGGCGGCCGACGTCGACGACGACGAGGACCTCTTCGACGACCTGCCGCCGGAGCCCGAGGCGCCCGACGACGACGCCATCGCCGCGGCCTCGAAGCGGCTCGGCTTCGACGACGAGAGCGAGCCGCCGCAGGACGATGTGCCGAAGCCGGCCAAGCCGCGCTACACGCCGCCGGCGTCGCTGGCTCCGAAGGCCAAGGGCGCGCCCGCGCCGGCCTCGAAGGCGGCCCCGGCCGCGGCGCCGGCAGCGGCGAGCGGCGCGACGGGCGCCGGTCTGGCGCTGCGCATCCCCGAGCTGCCGGCCAGCGGTCGCGGCTACGTGGTCGCGTCGGGCGCGGCCTTCGACTCGAACAACCTCGACGGCGCGCGCCTCCCTGGGTCTCCACCAGGTGCTCGGCGCCTGGCCCGACTGACCGCGCCCGCGCTCGGCGTCGAGTGGCAGCAGTCGGCCGGCGACCTCGCCATCCTGGTCGAGCTCGGTGTGCTGGCGACGCTCATCGAGGGGCTCCAGCCGCAGCCGCAGGTGTTCGCGTTCGTGAGGCGCCTCCGCGAGACGACGTTCTTCGCGTCGCTCGGCCACGGCGAGGGCCTCGAGGAGGCGCTCGACGCGCTCGAGAAGCTCGGCCAGGAGCCGTGGGCGCGGCCGCTCTTCGAGCGCCTCGTGCACGCGCGCTTCGTGGCGCGGCGCGCGTCGTCGAAGATCGACCTCCTCTATCAGGTGCGGAACGCCGCGAGCGGCAAGGACGCGGTGCAGGCGCTGCGCGAGCACCTCACCGGCGCGCAGTTCGCCGAGGCGCCATTCTGGGTCCTGCGCGAGCTCGTGCGCCTCGGCGTCATCGCCGACCCGAAGGCCGTCGCCGACTGCGTGGTCGTGCCGAACGCGCGCCTCATCGCCAACGCGGTGAGGATCGGCCTCGCGACGACGACCGACATCAGCGACTTCGACACCTTCGTCGCGCTGTCGCAGGCGGCCTCGAAGGTGGCCGGCAGCGCGGACGCCGGCTACGGCGCGGCGCTCGAGCGGCTCGACGACGGGCTCGGCCTCAGGGCGTGACGGGGCGGGCGCTGCGGTCGACGTTCTGCACCGGCAGGTCGGCGACGAAGACGCCGTAGATGTAGAGCTTGGCCATCGTGAGCTGGCCCGAGGCGTCGATCCAGACCCATACCCCGTGCATGAGGTCGTCCTCGTAGCGCCCGATGAGAGCGGGCGTGCCGTCGGCGCGCACGACGTAGTAGGAGCCGGAGCGCACGCCGTCCTGCATGACCTCGACCGTGGCCAGCGTGCCGTCGTCGGCCCAGCCGAGCTCGAAGCCGCGCGTGTGGCGGGCCATCGGGATCGGCCGCGGGTACGCGAGCCAGGGCCAGCACCCCTGCGAGGTCGTGAAGGTCTCGCCGGCCAGGTCGATGACGTCGCGCGGCTCGGGCGGGGTGCGGTCGACGTCGATGGCGTCGAGGCGTCCGTCGGTCACGGCGAAGGTCACGAGGTGGAGGTCCGAGAGACCGTCGGGCGGTGCGGGGATGCGGCCGCAGGTCCTGAGCAGCGTGGGACCGGCCTGCTCGTCGCGCGCGTAGCTCTCCTCGGGGCAGGGATTGAGGGTGTCCGGCCTGGCGTCGGGCGCATCCAACGGCCATGCGCGCGAACGGTTTCTCTCGAGCTCGACGGCAGTGCATACCGGCGCCGCTTCCTGGTCATACACCGTCGGGCTGTAGAGGCGCTTCGGTGCCTGTGCCCATCCATCATTCAGCGTGGACGCGCTGAACTCCGTCGAGCCGACGGCCAGCGACCACACGAGCGGAGGCCGCATGTAGAGCATGAAGCCGCGAACTTCGGAGGGCGGGCGCCGGGTCACGAGCTCGTAGCGACAGCCGCCCATCATGCAGCCCCCGACCCGCATCGGGTCCGCCGCCGCGGACGGCGCGATCGCGAGCGCCACGAGGATCGCAGACAGTCTCCGAGCGCTCATGGCGCCGACATCGCCCCCTCGACGCCGCTCACCCCATCCACACGCTGGAAGACCCGTTCTTCGTCGCGGCGGAACTCGGCGATGGGGAGCGTCTCTTGCGACTGCTTGCCGACGACGTGGGCCTCGACCTCCGGCATGCGGATGATCGTTCCGAGCGAGAGACTCGCGACGGCGGCCCCGAGGGTGGGCGGGAGCGTGATGGCGTCGGCATCGGTCGACATGGCGCGGTCCACCATGCCCTGGGGCGACACGGATGCCAGCGACCTCGACCAGCGCGCGCGCAACTCGGGGTCGGGGATCTCCAGGCTGTAGCGATACGGGCGTATCTCCTCGTTGCTGCCGTGGACCTCGAGCCGCGACTGGATGACCAGAGTCGCTGAGGCGCAGAGAGCTGGATTCGTGCTCAGCTCGGCGAAGATCCCGCGCGTCGCCGTGCCGCGCTCCAGCCCCGCGGCTCCGCCTCCGGCGCGGGCATGGTTCAAGGCGCGCAGGACGGTCATGCGATTGATGAAGTCGCTGGCTCCGGACTCGAGCATGTCGAGCGCGTCGCTGGCGTTGCTCACCGTGGAATCCCATTGGGGGTCGTGCGGGTCCATGCGCGGCAGCTCGCGGAGCGCCGTCGCCATCTCGGCGGACGCCGTCTCGAAGTGGAGGACGATGTTGCGCTGGACTTCGCCGACCACGAACGTCTGGGCTAGGACGACCTGCTGCTTGATCAAGCCGACCGCCCCTCCGAGCTTCGCCACCATCTCGTCCGTCGGGTCAGCGCTTCGGTCGGACGCGGCGTCACGCAGCGCCGAGCTCCCGGTTGCCACGTACTTCGCGCCCGAGGCGCCGCCGACCCCGTGCACGACGGTCTTCGCCACGGCCATCGCTGCGCCACCTCCACGGTTCTGCATGGCCTTGATCAGTCCTACCCCGCTGGTCACGAACTCCTTGATGCCCGACGCGATGTCGATGAGGTTCCCAATGATCTGAAGCACGTCGGGAGCCTTGCTCGTCTGATACGCCTTTCGGGCCTTGCCGTACTCGGCCTCGGCGCCGGCCGTGGCGTTGTCGTTGACCAGCGCCTCCTCGACGAATTCCTCGACCGCGTTGAATGAGCCCTCGGCCGCGCGCCAGTTCGCGCGCGCCAGCGCGAGGCTCGAGGTCGCACGCTCGAGCGCCTCCTTCTCGCGCTGGTGCTTCGCGTCCGCGTTGTCGGCCTCGAGCGCCTCGACGCGCGCGCCGAGGTCGCCGCATCCGGCGGCGCCGCCCCCTTCGTCGTCCTGTCCGCGAGCCGCCCCTGGTGGCTTCGGCTTGCGTTGAACGGGTGCCCCGCCGTCGGGCGCCAACAGCTGCGCCTGTTCGGCGTAACCCTTGCCCACCAACTGTGGCCTCAAGCGACCACCAGTAGGAGCCGGGGCTGCTGCGCCGGTTGGTGTTCCATTGGCGGCGCACGCGCTGCCACTCGTGACGTGACACGGCTCGGTCATCGAATCCCCCTGAGTTCCCAGTGTGAGGACTCTCGACGGGGTCGAGGAGGACGTCAAGTCCAGGACCTGCAGGGCACTTCTGCTCAGGCGGTGGGCCTGCGCGACGCAGCATCGACTCGGGCGCGGCAATCATGGATCGGGCGTGGTGGCGGCCGGTTTCCTCGGCTTGGCGCGGCGCGTGCGCGCGCGGGCCGGGGCCTGGGCCAGCGGGTGGCCCTGGTCGTAGGCCTTGCGCAGGCTGGCCTGCGACACGTGGGTGTAGATCTGGGTCGTGGCGATGTCGGCGTGGCCGAGCATGGTCTGGACGCTGCGCAGATCGGCGCCGCCGTCGATGAGGTGCGTCGCGAACGAGTGGCGCAGCTTGTGGGGCGAGGTGCCGAGCGGCAGCGCCTCGGCGCGGGCGTAGCCCTTCAGGTTCTTCCAGAAGCCCTGGCGCGAGAGCTTGGTGCCGCGCGCGGTGATGAAGAGCTCGCGCGGCAGGCGGCGGAGGCCGTTCCGCGTGGCGCGCGCCACGAGCTCGGGGCGGCCGCTGGCCAGGTACTCGCCGATGGCGGTGCGCGCGGCGTCGCCGAGCGGGACGATGCGCGTCTTCTGGCCCTTGCCGGTGACGCGCACGTGGCCGGCCTGGAGGTTGGCGTCCTCGAGCCGCACCGCGACGAGCTCCGACACGCGGATGCCGCAGGCGTAGAGCAGCTCGAGCATGGCGCGGTCGCGCAGCGCGCGCGGGCCGTCGCCGTCGGGCGCGGTCACGAGGCGATCGGCCTCGTCCTCGGAGAGCACCACCGGCAGCGGGCGCCCGAGGCGCGGCAGCGGCACGAGGCGGCTCGGGTCGTCCTGGCGCCGACCCTCGCGCACGAGCCAGGCGGCGAAGGTGCGGACCGCCGAGGTGGCGCGCGCCACCGAGCGCGCCGCGAGCTGCTCCGCGTCGCGCAGGTGCGCGATGAAGCCGGCCACGTCGTCGCGGGTCCACGACGAGGGCGTGCGCTCGGGCAGGAAGCCGGCGAAGCGCGAGAGGTCGCGCGCGTAGCCGTCGAGCGTGTGGCGCGACAGGCCGCGCTCGAGCTTCAGGTGGAGGAGGAAGGCATCGATGGCCGCGTCCATGCGCGCACTGTCGACGCGATCGGCGGCGCGCGCCAGAAAGCTCGGCGCCCGACGGGCGCGGTCAGTCGCGCGCGGATCGACGCTGTGGCATGAAAGGTCCATGTCGACGCTCCTCCAGCTCAGCGTCCAGAACTTCCGCTCCTTCCGCGAGGAGGCGGTGCTGAGCTTCGCGCCGATCGAGTCCGGCGGCGCGCCGTCATCTCTGGCGTTGGTCTATGGCGCGAACGGGTCGGGGAAGTCGAACCTCGTCGCCGCGGTGGCGTGGCTCGGTGCGGTCATCAAGGGCACGAGGGCCGACGAGTCGCTGCCCTACGAGCCGTTCCGCCTCGGCGTCGAGACGCGGTCGGCCCCGAGCCGGCTGGAGGTCGTCTTCGAGGTCCAAGGCGTCCGATGGACGTATGGCATCGCGGTGCTGCCGCGAGAGGTCGTCGAGGAGTGGCTCCTCCGCGCGGACGCGAGCGGCGCGGACGAGGTCGTGTTCGAGCGCGATCGCGCCGGCGGCTTGAAGCTCGGCGCGTTGCTCTCGCCGCCCGGCGAGCGCGGAGCCGTCCTGCGCTTCGTCGCCGAGGGCACGCGGCCGAACCAGCCCTTCATCGCCGAGGCGCGCGAGCGCCACGTCCTCGAGCTCGACCGGACCTTCATCTGGCTCGGCTCCCAGGTCGTCGAGCGAGGTCCGCTGGCGGGCACGTCGCGCAAGCTGGAGATGGTCGCGCTGGACCTGCTGGAGCCTGCTCCCGCGAAAGCGTGGGTCCTCTCCGCGCTCGCCGATCTCGAGCTCGACGCCGCCGATCTCGAGGTGCAGGTGACCGAGTCGCAGCGCCTGACGTTCGACGTCATCCGCCACGACGACGGCGGTGGCCGGGTCGCCTTCGACATCGGTGAAGAGTCCGACGGCACACGTCGCTACCTCGAGCTCCTCTGGATTCGCCGCTCGCGCTTCCACGGGCTCACCGTCATCGACGAGCTGGACGCGAGCCTCCACACGCTGCTCGCCCAGCGCTTCCTACGCGCGCACCTCGCCGCCAGCGACGGCGCCCAGCTCCTCGCCACGACCCACGACACGAACCTCCTCGACCTCAATGTGCTCAGCGCAGCAATGATCTGGTTCGTCGAGCGCGGGCCGGACGGCGGCTCTCGCCTCTACTCGCTGGCCGAGTTCAAGCCCGAGCAGCTCCGCTCCATGACTGGGCACCTCGAAGCTGGCTACCTGCAGGGTCGCTTCGGTGCGATCCCGTTCTTCGGCGACCCCGTGCGCCTCGGGTGGAAGGCGTGACGCCTCGTCGCGGTCTTCGTCCGCGCGGAGAGGCGGTGCGCGACGCGCGCATCTTCCTCATCGCGACCGAGGGCCAGAGCAGCGAGCCGGCCTACTTCGAGGCGCTCGCCGCGGCCCGCTGGTTCGACCCGCGACGCGTGCGGCTCGAGGTCGTGCCGAGCGACGAGCGATCGGCGCCGGAGCACGTCCTCGATCGGCTCGACGACGCGATGGCGCGCGCGCCTGCTCCCCGTGGATCAGAGCTGGCTCGTCGCGGACACCGATCGGTGGGGCGACAAGAAACTCGCCGAGGTCGGTCAGCTGGCGCTCGCGCGCGGACACCGCCGGCTCGGGCGCTCGAGTCGAGCCCGAGCGAGCGCTGGCCAGCCTCGCCGGGCAGTCATGTGGGGCGTCTCCTCGATGAGCTTCGCCTGGCTGCGCCGAACGCGTGACGTCTCCTGCTCGCCCCGCTCGGCGTGCGGACGGCGTGCGAGCCCTTGAGGCCCGCGCCCAGACCGTGATAGCTCCATCATACCGCGGGCATGACAACCTATTCGATCGGGCCGGCCGTCTCGGCGTCCGGTCCTGAGCGCGAGGCTCCGGGTGGGGCGTTGCGCCGAACCCACGCCTGCCTCCCCGCGGTACGAGGATGCGATGAGCTTCTGGACCCAGCGCACGAGCGCGCGCGCACCCTGGCCGACGCGCTGCTCCAGCCCGTCAACCTTCCGCGGGCGTTGACCGCGGGCATCCTGGCGCGCGACCTGAAGGCCGTGTCGGAGCAGGGCAAGGCCGCCGCCCACGCGGACGAGCAGCAGCGCGCGGCGCTGACGCGCGGCACCGTCGCCGTGACGCTCCGCCGCGAGGACATCGAGACGGCGTTCGCCGCCGAGGACGCGCTACGGCAGAAGCTGCCCGCGGTCGTGGCCGATCTCCAGGCCGGCGGCGAGAAGGGCCTCGGCCTCTTCCTGGCGCGCCTCAGCTTCGCGCGCTTCCGCATCCGCGAGATCAAGCCACCGAAGGACGCGCCGGCCACGACGCCGGCCGAGGAGGAGACGCTGAAGCAGGTCGAGCGCGTCGAGCGCGAGGATCAGCCGACGCGGCTCCTCGGGCTGGCGGCCTTCCTCGACGCCGTCCTGGCCGACGACGCTGGCCCCATCCGCGCCGCGCTGGCCGAGCGGCAGACGTCGGCCGAGGCGCTGACGGCGCTGCGCGACACGGCGCGCGCGCTCGGGAACCAGGGCCGCAACATCCAGGCGCCGACCGACTGGACGCGCAAGGAGTCGGACGCGGTCGACGCCGCCAACGCCGCCTGGCGCTCCATCCGCCGCATGGTGCGCAGCGCCGTCCGCGGCGACGCCGCCCTCGAGGCGCTGCTGGCGCGCTGCTGAGCGGCTTACCCCCTCGCGGCTCGGGGCGCGCCCGCCGTGCGCCCCGACGCCGGGGGGCGAGCGCCGGACGCCGGGGGGTGAGCGCCGAACGCCGGGGGGCGAGCGCCGGACGCCGACGGTCGACCGACGCCGCCGCCCGGCCGCGCGCTCGGACCCGGCCGGTCGCGTGCCGGACGCAGCCGGTTGCGCGCCGAGCGCACGGGGTCGGACGCTCGCGGCGGCGGGTCTGCGAGCGAGCGCCAGTCGTGAGCCGGACGTGGGTCAGCCGGCCGCGGTGTCGAGCACGGCGGTGAGCTTCTGGGCGATGTCGGTGGTCTCGGATTCGGAAAGCATCTTTCCGTTCGCGTCGGCGACGTAGAAGCTGTCGCGCGCGACGCGGCCCTCGGTGGCGATGAAGGCCAGGTCGATCGACACGCCGCGGTCGGCGAAGAAGCGCGCGATGTCGTGGAGCAGCTTCGGGCGATCGCCGGCGATGACGTCGACCACCGAGTGCTCGGAGGCGGCGTCGTTGGAGATGGTGACCTCGGCCTTGATGGGCGGCAGCGACGCCCGGAAGCCCCAGGTCTCGGGCGCCTTGGCGCGGAGCTCCTCGCCCGCCAGGCCGCGCGCGATGGCGTCCTTCACCTGCTCGGCGTTCCGCGGCTGGGCGAAGCGGCCGTGCGGGTCGCGCGCGCGAAAGACGTCGAGCACCGTGCCGCCCGCCAGCGAGTGGATCTCGGCCGCCAGCAGATCGGCCCCTACCGCGGCCAGCCCGCGCGTGAGCCGCGCCAGCACGCCGGGCTCGTCGGCGCACACCACGGTGATGACCGCCTGGCCGTGCTGCGGGTCGGCCACCACGTCGACGACCGGCGCCCGCGCGTCCTCGGAGGAGCGCCACAGGAGCCACATGTGGAAGTGCGCCTGCATGGTCGCACCGTCGACGAGCTGGAAGTAGCGCGTCGGCAGCGCGCTGCAGAAGTCGTCGATCGGATCGCTCTCGGCGCCGGGGACCGACGGCACCTGGCCGAGCTCGGCCACGAGCAGCGCCTCGCGCCGCGCGTCGGCGATGCCCTTCGGGTCGGCGTAGATGCCGGGGTGGAGGAGGAGGTCGCGCGTCCTGAGGTAGAGCCCGTCGAGCAGCGTCCGCTGCCAGCCGGAGAACGTCTCCTGGCCGACCGACGACCAGTCCGCGACCGACAGGAGGAAGAGCTGGTCGAGCGTCTCGACGTCGCCCACGATGCGCGCGAGGCCGCGCACCGGGCGGGGATCGGCCGGGTCGCGGCGCTGGCAGAGGAGCGGCATGTCGGCCTGGTGGAAGACCAGGAGCCGCACCTGCTCGACCTCGGCTTCGGAGAGCCCGAGGCGCGGGCCGATGACCAGCGCCAGCTCGGCGCCGCGCTCGTGGTGACCCGGGCCGTAGCCCTTGCCGAGGTCGTGGAGGAACATGGCCACGACCAGCGGCCGGAGCCCGGTCGGAGCGGCCTGGAGCGCGCGCATGCGCCCGGTCGCGAGCGCCAGGTCCTCGTGCTCGCCGCGCGCCAGCGCCTTCAGCTTGTCGACCGCGCGCAGCGTGTGCTCGTCGACCGTGAACACGTGATAGAGGTCGCGCTGGATGCGCCCCGAGATCTTCTCGAACTCGGGCACCAGCGTCACCAGCAACCCGGTGCGGTGCAGGATGTGGAGCGCCAGGGATGCGCCCTTGCCCGGGTCGAGCAGCAGATCGAGCAGCAGCCCGGCCAAGGTCGCGGTGGCGGCCTCGCCGCTCCGGCCCGCCGTCTCGGCCCCGTCGGGCGCGCGCCCGAGCTCGGTGGCGAGGTCCTCGAAGCCGTTCTCGAGGCGCGGCCTCGAGCGGCAGCCCGCTGCGCTGCACCACGCGCAGCGCCTCGACCGCGCCCGAGTTGCTGCGCGGCAGCGCGCCGTCGGCGCGGGCGATGCGCTCGCTGCCCGCGCGCTTCAGCGTCACGTAGCGCGCCGTGCCGACGAGCGGCACGCGCGGCGGCGTGCGCAAGCGGTCGGCGGCGATCTCCAGGTGGCGGCGCGCGCGGCTCGCGCCGAGGCGCATGGCCAGGTGCACGTCGCGCATGAGGCCGATGGCCGGCGACTCGTCGGCGCCGGCCTCGTAGCCGAGCGCCTCGGCCACCGCGTCCTGGTAGTCGAAGGCCAGGCGGTCGCACTTGAAGGAGGCCAGCGCGTGCAGCGCCATGCGCACGCGCAGGAGCAGGCTCTCGGCGGCGGCCACGCGCGGGTCGAGCGGCCGGCCGGTGGCGAGCGCCAGCCAGCCGACGAGCTGCGTGTCGCGGAGGCCGCCGACGCCGACCTTCAGATCCGGCTCGAGCACGAAGACCGTGTCGCCCAGGCGATCGGCGCGCTTCTGGCGGTCCTTCTGCACGAACTCGACGAGGTGGGCGAGGCCGGGCCCGGCCAGGTATTGGTAGACGGGCGCGCGCACGGCCTCGGTCGTGGCCGGGTCGCCCGCCAGGTGGCGCGCGGTGAGCGCCGCGGTGGCGAACGTCGGCTCGTCCTTGGCGAGGAGCAGCGACTCGGTGACGGTGCGGACGCCGTGGCCGAGGCGCAGCCCGCGGCGCGTCAGGCGGTCGAGGAAGAGCTCCATGAGCGGCGCCGGATCGGGCGCGCCGTCGGGCACGACGAGCTGGATGTCGATGTCCGAGCGCAGGCACATCTGCTGGCGGCCGTAGCCGCCGAGCGCCATCAGCGCCCAGCGGTCGGGCAGCCGCACCGACGCGCCCGCGTCGCTCGGGTCGGGCTTGTCGAGCGGCGCCAGGCGCAGCGCCTCGTCGATCGACTCGAGCACCAGCGTGTCGACGGCGTAGGTGTAGCGCTCGCACAGCTCGTAGCCCGACGCGGCGCGGATGGCGCCGAGCACGGTGCCGCGGTGCAGCGCCGCGAACGAAGCGGTCATGCGCCCTCCTTGGCCTGGCGCTTCATGGCCGCGCGCAGCTTGTAGACGAGGTCGAGCGCGGCCTTCGGGCTCAGGTTGTCGGGGTCGGTCTGGGCCAGGAGCTCGCGCACCGGATCGGACGCCGCGGCCGCCGACGGGGCAGGGGATGCGGGCGGCGCCTCGTGCGGCGCGAAGAGCGAGAGCTGCCAGCGCGCCGGGCGCTTCTCGCCGCGGGCGAGGCGCGGCCGCGAGTCGGGGTCGACGGCCATGGCCTCCAGGTTCTGCAGGACCTCCTTGGCGCGGCCGAGGACGCGGCGGGCACGCCGGCCAGGCGCGCCACCTGGATGCCGTAGCTCTTGTTGGCGCCGCCGGGCACCAGGCGGCGCAGGAAGACCACGTCGTCCTCCCACTCCCTCACCGCGATCGACATGTTGACGACCGCCTCGCGCGTCGTCGCGAGCGTCGTGAGCTCGTGATAGTGGGTCGCGAACATGGCGCGCGCGCGCACCGTGTCGTGGAGGTGCTCGGCCACCGCCCAGGCGATCGACAGGCCGTCCCAGGTCGAGGTGCCGCGGCCGATCTCGTCGAGCACGACCAGGCTCCGCGGCGTGGCGTGGGCCAGGATCTCGGCGGTCTCGGTCATCTCCACCATGAAGGTCGACTGGCCGCGCGCCACGTCGTCGGAGGCGCCGACGCGCGTGAAGACCTTGTCGACGAGGCCGAGCGTCGCGGCCTGCGCCGGCACGAACGAGCCCATCTGCGCGAGGATGCAGATGAGCGCCGTCTGGCGCATGACCGTCGACTTGCCGGCCATGTTCGGGCCGGTCAGGATCATGAGGCGCGCGTCGGGTCCGAGGGCGACGTCGTTCGGCACGAACTGCCCGTGCGGCAGCATGGCCTCGACCACCGGGTGGCGGCCGGCCTCGATGGCGAGCACCGGCTCGTCGACCATGGTCGGGCGCGTCCAGCCGCGCGTCGCGGCGACCTCGGCCAGGGCGAAGAGCGCGTCCAGCGACGCCAGCGCGCGCGCCGTCGTCTGGATGCGCGGGGCGAGCCTCTGCACCGCGTCGCGCAGCTCGTCGAAGAGGCGCAGCTCGAGCGCCAGGCGGCGCTCGTCGGCGCCCAGCACCTTGTCCTCGCGCTCCTTGAGGTCGACCGTGTAGTAGCGCTCGGCGTTGGCCAGCGTCTGCTTCCGGAGCCACGTCGCGGGCACGTGGTGGAGGTTCGCCTTGGTGACCTCGATGAAGTAGCCGAAGACCGAGTTGTAGCGGACCTTCACCGAGTTGATGCCCGACTGCTCGCGCAGCGTCTGCTCGTAGGCGAGGAACCAGTCCTTGCCGTCCTTGGCGATGGCCAGCAGCTCGTCGAGCTCGGCGTTGGCGCCCTCGCGCATGACGCCGCCGTCCTTGAGCGGCGGCGGGTCGTCCACCAGCGCGCGACGGACGAGCGCCACCGCCTCATCGATCGGATCGAGCCCTGCGGCGATGCCCTGCAAGACGGGCGGCTCGGCCGAGCGCAGCGCGGCGACGATGGGCGGCACGCGCTCGAGCGAGCCGGCCAGCGCGACCAGGTCCTTCGGGCTCGCGCTGCGCGCGGCGATGCGGCCCACCAGGCGCTCGAGGTCGGCCACGCCGCGCAGCGCGTCGCGCACCTCGGCGCGGCGCACGACGTCGTCCATGGCGGCCTGCACCGCGTCGTGGCGCTCGCGGATGGCCGTGCGGTCGCACAGCGGCGCGAGCAGCCACTCGCGCAGCGCGCGGCTGCCCATCGGCGTCTTGGCGAGGTCGATGAGGCCGAGCAGCGAGCCCTTGCGCGTGGCCTCGCGCATCGATCGCAGGAGCTCGAGGTTCACGACGGTGGTCGGCGGCAGCTGGAGGTGCTGGCCGGGCTCGAGCACCACCAGCGGCTGCAGCGCCAGCTCGCCGCTCCGGTACATCTCGCGCGCGTAGGCGACGACCACGGCGGCCGCGGCGGCCAGCGGGTCGGCGGCCGTCGCGGCGTCGGCGACGGCCGCGCGCGTCGCCCGCGGGATGGCCGGCAGGGCCTTGGCGAGGGCGGCCAGCAGCGCGTCCTGACCGCGGACGACCAGGATCTCCTTCGGGCCCACGCGCTCGAGCGCGGCCAGCGCGTCGGCTTGGCGCGCGAAGCTTCGCCGCGCTGCTCGCCGGTCGACACGTCGAGCAGCGCCAGGTGGGTCGCGCCGTCGGCGGCCGGGTCGGCGACGATGGCGGCCAGCCAGTTCGGCTCGCGCCCGTCGAGCGCCGCCTCCTCGAGCACCACGCCCGGCGTGATGACTCGCACCAGCGCGCGACGGACGAGGCCCTTGGCGAGCTTCGGGTCCTCGACCTGCTCGCAGATGGCGACCTTCTTCCCGGCCGCCAAGAGGCGCGGCAGGTAGGCCTGCAGCGCGTGGTAGGGCACCCCGGCCATGGGGATGGGGTTGTCGTCCTTCTTGTTCCGCGCCGTCAGCGTCAGCTCGAGGATGGCCGCGGCCTCGACCGCGTCGTCCATGAAGAGCTCGTAGAAGTCGCCCATGCGCATGAGCAAGAGCGCGTCGGGGCACTCCGCCTTGGCGTCGAGGTACTGCTGCATCATCGGCGTCTGCAGCGCCGCGTCCGCGCGGGCGGTGGGCTCGGTCATCGAGGTCATGGGGGTCCTCCCATACCTTCGCGCGGCGCCCGCCGTCGATATCTGATATCGGGGCGGCTTGACCACGGCCCGAGGACCGAGCAGGATCCCGCGCCATGAATCGCCTCGCCGTGCCCGGATCGCTGCTCGTCCTCGCCTGCTCCGCCTGCGCTCAACCCGCGGAGGACGCTGGCGGACTGCGCCTCGCCTTCGCCGGCCTCGGCACCTGCGCGCCCAGCGGCAACCACGACGGCCAGTTCCCGTCGAACGCCGATCGCGTGGTGATCGAGCTCACCGGCGGCGCGCTGACCGACCCGCTGCGCACGCAGGCCGCGGCCTCCAGCGCGACCGCCGAGGGCGAGGTCATCTTCCCGGAGATCCCCATCGGCACCGGCTACACGCTGCGCGCCGCGGCCTGCAGCGGCAGCACCACGCGCTGGGCCGGCCAGACCTCGGGCGTCGACGTCGAGGAGTTCGAGAAGTCGTTCCCGTCGGTGTTCCTGACCCCGGTCGACGTCCTCACCTGCGCCGGCAACGCCACCTCGACGGCGGCCCAGTCGCAGCTCTCCGAGGCGCGCGCCTTCGCGGCGCTGGCCACCTCGGGTGACGCCGCCTACGCGCTCGGCGGCGGCAAGAAGTTCACGATCGCGCCGGGGAACCTCGTCCTCGACGGCACGCAGTCGGTCGATCGCTACGACGCCACGACCGGCGAGGTGTCGGCCTTCGGCAGCCTGTCGTCGGTGCGCGTCGGCGCCGTGGCGCGCACGCTCAACGACGGCCGCATCCGCGTGGTCGGCGGCGCCGCCAAGGTGAAGATCGCCGCCGCCGGCAAGCCCGGCATCTGGGCCGACCCGGCCGACTTCCCGTCGTCGGGCTCGAGGTCTTCGACCCGACCACCAAGACCTCGAGCGTCGAGGTCGCGACCCCGATGGCACCGCTGCCGTCGATCGCCGTGACCCAGTCGGGCGCCTTCGTCGCCGTGGGCGGCACGCGCTCGGGCGGCAGCGGCTACGCCGACGACCTCGTCATCATCAAGGGCGCGGCCGCGACGACCGGCACGCTGCCCGGCGGCGGGCGCATCGGCGCGCTGGAGGTGCCGCTCTCGAGCGAGCTCGTGCTGGTGTGGGGCGGCAACGTCGACGGCGCCACCGCCAACGTGGCGGCCCTGGTCGACGCCAGCCAGGCGGCCGCCAACGCCGGCTCGGCCATCGCCGTGAGCGACATCGACGCCGTGCCCTACGCGGCCGCGGGGGCGCTCGTCGGCCAGAACGCCTCGGTCTACCAGGTGCTGGTCGTCGGCGGCGGCACCATCGGCGCCGGCGGCAACTTCGGCGCCAGCTCGATCACGTCGCCCCGGCTCCAGGTCGTGACGGTCGACACCGGCACCAAGACCGCGACCATCGACGACCTCACCGTGCCGCCCGAGCTGGCCGGGCCGCTCACGCGCGCCTACGCCACGCTGGCCGTTCTGCCGGCCGGAGACTTCCTCTTCTTCGGCGGCTACACCGCCTTCACCAGCGTGTCGCTCTGCAGCACGCCGAGCGACTGCCTGCCGAAGTCGATCGTGCGCTTCTCGGTGACCGACCCGGGCGGCACCGCGACGGTCGCGAAGCTCGACCCCGACCTGGCGCTCGACGGCGGCCCGCTCGGCAGCAACGCCGTGCAGCTCACCGACGGGGCGTGGCTCGTCACGACCGGCGTCGACAGCATCACCAGCGCCACGCTGGGCAAGGACCCGGGGCTCGTGCGGCTGGCGAACCCGGTCACCGACCTCTGCGCCATCGTGCCGCCGCCGACCACGCCCTGAAGGCCTTCCGGGAAGGTCAATCTATTGCTTGATTCCGAAGCGGGTGCGTGGCAATGTCCCGCGCCGCTCGCGGCCGCCGGGGCTTGCGCGCACGACACAAGGCCAGGGGACGACCCACCATCGACGCGTGATGGTCGGGCGACTCGGGCACCGAGGGATGACGAATGAACGGTACCAGCGGTGGGACGGGTGGTTTGACTGGCATCCCGGGCATTCCGCCGCCGACCAGCGGTCGCTTCCAGCCGTACCTGCTCGAGCCCGGCTCATCGAGTGCCTTCGCCTGCTTCGGCTCGTGGGAGGCGATCCGGCCGTGCATGCGCATCGACGAGGTCGACGATCCTCTCGATGGCTGCTCGCAGAGCTCCGAGTGCCGTCGCTACACGCTCGAGCAGAACCCGCCGACGACGCGCTTCTTCGTGAAGCCGCGCCGCGACGGTCGGTTCGAGATCCAGCAGTTCCGCGACTTCATCCGCGAGAACAACAGCTACCACATGAAGATCGAGTCGGGCCGGATCACCGTGACCTACCCCGGCAAGCGCACGGTCCCGAAGTCCAAGCGCTTCTTCCTGCACGTGAAGCACCTCGAGGAGGGTGAGCTCGACGTCGACAAGGAGTTCGAGCTCATCATGACGATGGAGCGCATGGTGCTCCGTCAGGCCGGCACGCCCGCGCCTGGCGCCGAGGCGCGCGTACAGCGCCACGTCGACGAGGATCCCGAGGCGCGCCGCCGCCGCATCGCCGAGAAGCTCAGGAAGAAGGCGAGCCTGGATGCGCGCGCCGGTCTCGGCGACGACGAGGATCTCGACATCGACATCGACCTCGAGGTCGACGAGGTCGAGGAGGTCGACGAGGAGGAGTACGAGCGCGTCGCCGCCGAGATCGGCGAGGACATCGACGACAACCTCCGCGACGACATCGACCTCGAGAGCGACGAGCTCGACGACTTCGGTGCCGGCGGCGCCTCCGACCTCGACGAGCTCGAAGGGCTCGAGGGCGAGGACGACGAGGTGCTGGACGGCGACGAGGAAGAGGTGGCGTTCGAGGGCGAGGAGGGCGGCGAGGGCGAGGCCGCGCCTGCCGACGAGGCTCCGGCCCCGGTGAAGGGCAAGAAGGGCAAGGACAAGGAGGAGAAGAAGGAGCGCGCGCCCAAGGTCGAGAAGGCCGCCAAGGCGGAGCGCGCCGAGAAGGCCGAGCGGCCCGAGCGCGCCGAGAAGGCCGAGCGGCCCGAGCGCGCCGAGAAGCCCTCGAAGGCCGACCGCGCCGAGCGGGCCGAGCGGCCGTCGAAGGCCGAGCGCGCCGAGCCGAGCGAGAAGCCGAAGAAGTCGAAGTCCGGCGGCGAGAAGGCCGAGCGCAGCGACAAGTCCGACCGCCCCAAGCGCGACCGGGCCGAGCGCGAGCGCATCGCGGCCGAGCGCGCCGAGCGCGAGCGGAAGCGCGAGCGTCGGGCCGAGCGCGAGCGCGCCGCGGCCGCCGCGGCCGCCGCGGCTCCGGCCAAGAAGACGAAGGCCGAGCGCCGTCGCGAGAAGGAGATGGCCGCCCACCGCGCCGCCAAGAAGGCCGAGAAGAAGGCGCTCGCCGAGAAGGCCGCCCGGAAGGCCAAGGCCGGTGAGAAGAAGGTCGCCAAGCCGAGCAAGGACGTGGCCAAGCGCAAGCGCTGAGCCTCGCCGCGGCGGCGACGCCGCGCCTGCGATCCCGATGTCGCGCGCGAGCGCGCGGGGAGTCGGCCGCTTGCCCGTCGGGCGTCGCGGCGTTAAAGACTCCTCGCGTGCGGCGCACGCCACCCCTTCTGCTCGGGAGCGCATCCATGGTCGAGTCGCTGACGGCGAACGAGATCGAAGACCAGATCGGTCTTCGCAAGGTCCGGTTCCAACAGGTCATCGCGGACATCCGCGCCGTGCTTCGGACCGACATCGAGTCCTTCGTGGTGCGCGAGGCCAAGCGCGCCTTCCTCGCCAAGCCGGATGTCGCCGGCAAGATGTCGCAGGAGCAGGTCGCCAAGCTCAAGCGCGGCTCGGTCGACCTCGGCAAGTCGAGCGCCGCCCGCATCGACAAGGAGCTCGAGAACGTCGAGCTGTGGATGTCGACCGGCAGCGATCCGGCCAACACCCGCGACCTGGTCGGCGCCGCGCGCGTCTGGGAGAAGGTCTCGAGCGTCGAGGCCGACCTGGCCCGGCTGCTCGGCGAGTTCGGTCTGGGCGAGGCGCAGCCGACGTCCTACAAGCTGCCGGCGTACTTCGTGGGCGGCCTCTACATGCCGTCGCTGGCCGAGCACTACTGGCGCATCGTGCAGGAGACGCGCGAGCTCGAGGAGCAGAAGAAGAAGCTCACCGAGAACGCCGAGCGCGAGGTCCTGCAGGCGAAGTGGGACGAGATCGCCTGAGTCGACGAGGGCAGGTCGCGCGTCGGACCGCCGACGTCGGCTCCGCCCGGCCCTCGCCGGGCGAGAGAGCGCGCGGAGGTCGACACGCGACCGAGACGCCGGGCCGAGCAGCGACTCCAACCCTCGTGCTTGACGCTGCGCGGGCCTTCGGCTAGATGGTCGCCGCGCGTTCGGGACCGACGTCCCGCGACGAGTGTGGCTGGGTAGCTCAGCTGGTTAGAGCGAACGACTCATAATCGTTAGGTCGACGGTTCAAGTCCGTCCCTAGCCACTCCCGTTTCTGGTGCGCGTGCCGTCATCATGGGTTCCATGGAGGCGGCGCGCGTTCGTTCGCCGACACCACGGCGAGCCCCGGCTCGGCCTCGTCCCACGCCACCTGCGTGGTGATGCCGCAGGGGTCGACGAGGGACACGCGGCCAGCGCCGTTGGGAAGGTGCACCGGTCGGAGCTCGGGCCCGGCCAGCGCGATCCGCTCGCCCGGCGCGAGCGTAAGGTCGTCGAGCGCGTGCCGCGCGCGCACGCTCCGGAGGGACCAGCCCACGAGCGGCATCGGTCGGGCCTCGAGGTTGCGGATCCACACCGACTCGCCGAGCCGGTCGGGCACCGCCGTCGGGTCGGGCAGGGCGGCCACGAGCTCGACGTCCGCGCCGCAGGTGGGGTCGCGCGCACCAGGACCTCGGCCTGGTCCAGTCCACTCGACGATCGGTGTCGGCGGTCGGGTCGCGGCCTCTGGCCACCCGCTCACGAGGAGCAGCGCGGCGGCCGCGAGGCACATGATTTCCGGTCGAGGCATCGGTTCCATCCTCGGCGCGAGGGCAGCGCGCGCCGGCCGCATGACATCGCAAGCCGCATGCCGGGCGCGCGACCGCTTCGAGGCCGCCCGGCGCGGTCCGCGCCGCGGCGTCGTGGCACAGCGCTGGCACAGCTGGCACAGCCGCCGTCGTCGGACCCGCGCGGGACGCGGTCCCGCGGGGGGCGGCGCGCATGTGCCAGCCGTGTCATCGGCGTCGTCGTGGCACGAGTCGGCGACGCGGCTGTCGCCCCCGTTCGGGTTGACACGTCTCGGGGCAAGGCTAGGATGGGCGCGTCTCGCGGCTCGTCACGCGCCGCGGCGCACGCCCGGGCCCGCTCTTCGCGGTCCGCTGGCGAGCCGGTGAGCACGCGCGGCCCCGGCCCGAGAACACAGGAGCGGTCATGTCCCCCTCGAAGCCCTCAGTCGGCCGTCTGGCACTCATCGGCCTCGTCGCCTTCGTACCCGCGACGCTCTTCGCGGCGCCGCGCGCCCACGCCGCGAAGCCCGACGAAGACGAGCCCTCGCTCGCGATCTTCGAGATCTACTACACCGGCCAGAACTTCGAGAAGACGCCGGAGTACGCGCTCAAGGTCGAGGAGCGGCTCACCAAGATCGGTGGCTTCGCCGTCGTCGCGCGCGCCGACGCCGAGAAGTCCATCGCCGAGAAGATCCCGGCGTCGGCCGACGAGGCTGTGGCCGAGCAGGCCGACGAGATCCACAAGGAGGTGAAGGACGCCGAGGACGTGTTCTTCAACGACGGCCCGGAGAAGGCGCTCGACAAGATCCTGAAGGCCAAGGAGCGCCTCCAGCAGATCGTCAATCGCAACGAGCTCTCCGAGCGCATCCGCAAGGAGTACGTCACGGCCCAGCTGCTCCTGGCGCTGGTCTACCTGCGCGCCAACTCGGCCGACAAGGCGACCGAGGTGATGGAGGAGCTCGTGCAGCGCGTCGGCGAGGACCCGACCATCAACGAGGACAACTACCACCCCGACGTGGTGGCGCTGTACCACGAGGTCTACAAGAACCTCTCGACCAAGCGCGTGGCCAAGATCACGGTCCGCACCAACCCGCCGGGCGCCGACGTCTACATCAATGGCCAGGTGCAGGAGCGCAAGACGCCGGCCACCTTCGAGGGGCTCTACCCGGGCAAGGTCACGATCCAGGTCAAGAAGGACGACCGCGCCAGCCGCGTGAAGGAAGTCCGCCTCGAGGAGGGCACGACCGCGGAGCTCGACATCGACCTCAACTTCGAGTCGGCGCTCGCCTTCGGCAACAAGCGCTTCGGCCTCGTGTTCCGCAACGCCGAGGACCGCAAGCGCAACCTGCCGCAGTTCGCCTCGAAGCTCGGCGAGTTCGTGCAGGCCGACTACATCGCCTTCGTCGGCATCGGCGAAGAGGACGGCAAGACCGGCCTCGAGGGCTACCTCGTCAACACCCAGAACGACGCGCTGCTGCGCGGCACGTCGCTGGCGGCGCGGCCCAACGCGGTGTCGAAGAACCGCATCGAGTCGATGGCCTACTTCATCCTCTACGGTGAGGAGCCGAAGCCCGTCTACAAGCCTTGGTACACCAACACGCTCGGCTGGGTGCTGACCGGCGTCGGCGTGGTCGGCGGCGGCGTCGGCGCGCTCTTCTACTCGAGCTACTCGAGCGACAAGAAGATCGCCGAGTGCGACCCGGCCAAGGGCGCCTGCGAGCAGGACTACCGTGGGCGCCTCGACGCCAAGAGCTCGGCCGAGACCGAGCGCACCGTGGCGTTCGCATCGTGGGGTGTCGGCGCGGCCGCCCTCATCGGTGGCATCGTCGCCTTCGCGGCCATGGACGAAGAGGACCTCGACGCGCCGGTGAAGCCGAAGATCGGCGGCGCCAAGGTGAAGACGACGCAGGTCGTGCCGACCCCGGTCATCCTGCCGGACGGCTCGCTCGGCGTCGGCGTCGGCCTGACGTTCTGATGCGCGCCCGGCTCTTGGCCGGCCTCTCGCGCGCCTTCGCGGCGCGCGACCCTGAAGGGTCGCGCTTGCGCCAGTCCCGCGAAAGGCCGGCGCCGGTCGCGGCGAGCCACGCAAGGCGGCAAGCCGCGACTGCGAGCCTCGGCCCCTCCGGGGCTCGCTTCGTCGCAGAGTCGGAGGGCGGCTTCAGCGGCGGAAGTCAGGGATGGCTGCCGGGGCCTTGCCGCTCCCACTCGAACTCGAGGCCGGCGGCGGTCCTGAGATCCCAGTCGAAGTAGCAGATCATCAGCATGCGATCGACCTTGTCATCCATGTCGTGGAGCAGGTCGCAGGGGTAGAGGTCGCCGACGTGGTTGCCGTAGGCGCCGTCGGGCTCGACCTTGTCGATCTGCACCAGCATGCGGTTCTTGAAGACGCAGCGCATCTCGCCGCCGAGCTCGGCCGAGAGGTACTTGCCGTCGGGGTTGCCGCTGATGACCTCCTTGAAGCGCGTGCCGTCGATCGTCAGCGTGTCCGCGTAGTTGGGGGTCTTCGACTGGCCCACGAACTTCCACGTGCCGGGCAGATCCTTGTAGCCCTTCGAGCAGTCGTTCTTCAGCGCCAGGCTCTTGTACTCTTCGATGAGGCGCTTCTTGGCCTCGTCGTCGCCGGGCGGCGCCGTGGTGGGCGTCGGGCCGCTGGCGGTGGCCGTCGACGCGTCGGGCTTGCCGACGGGGGCCATGGTGTCGGGCACCGGCGTCGCCGCGGTGTCGGGGGCGGGCACGGTCACGACCTGGGTGTCGGAGGTGACGTCGGCGCGGCGCTCCGGCTGCGAGCAGGCGAAGGACAAGGGCACGAGGCCGAGGGCGAGGCGCTTCATGGCAAGGTCTCCAAGAGGTCGAGCAAGGGGCGGTTGGCCGGCGGGAAGGGGAGGCGGGCGAGCTCGGCGCGCGTGACCAGGCGCAGCTCGGCCGCGGCCAGCGGGCGCGGCGCGGGCGAGCTCGCGGCGAGGCGCGCGGCGAAGAAGAGGAGGAGCACCGTGCGCTCCGGGTAGGCGTGCCACGAGAACGTCAGCGGCCGCGGCGCCTCGACCTCGACGCCGAGCTCCTCGGCGAGCTCGCGCCTGACCGCCGCGGCCGGGTCCTCGCCGGGCTCGACGCGGCCGCCGGGGAGCTCCCACTGGCCGGCCAGGTGGCGCGCGTCGTCGCGACGGCGCGTCACGACGTAGCGCGTGGCACCCGCCTCCGCGGCGCCGTCGCCAGCGTCGGGAAGGACCTCGACGAGGCCGATGGCGATGAGCACCGTCATGGCTCGCACCCGCGTCGCAGCCAGCGCGCGCGCGCTCGGACGACGGCCTCGACGTAGGCGAGATCGATCGGCGCGCGGCGCGCGAAGGCGCCGTCGGGGCCGCGCGGCCCCCCATGATATGCGGCCAGGGCGTACATGACGCGGCCATCGTAGTGGGCGATGAGCCGGGCGAGCAAGCCGGCGCCGCAGCGGATGTTGGCGGCGGGGACGGCGAGCTCCGACGGGCCGCCGCAGCCCAGGGCGCGCCCGGTCGACGGCAGGATCTGCATCGGTCCGCGGGCGTGGGAGCGGCTCTTCACGACGGACCGGAACCCCGATTCGACCGCGACGATGCCGGCCACCAGGCCTTCGTCGACGTTGGCCTCGCGCGCGGCGGCGACGATGTGCGGGGTCAGCTCGCGGCACCCGGTCGTCCAGCGGCTCGCGCCGTTCC
>JAXLYZ010000078.1:0-38152 GCA_046351155.1 Myxococcota bacterium | reverse complement strand
TGCCGTCGCCGAACGGCGCCTCGGCGTCGAAGGACTGCCAGGCGTCGGGGATCGACGGGCTGAGCTCGAGCGCGCCGGCCGGCACGTTCGGACGGAAGCCGACGAAGTCCTGGAGCGCGTTCCGCGCGTACTCGGCCACGCTCCAGGTCTGCGCGAAGGTGCCCGACGGCGTGAGGTCGCCGTTGGCCTTCGGGTGCGCGTCGAGGAGCTCGCTCATGGCGCCGCGCGTGCCGAGGCCGAGGATCTGCTCGCCGAGGTTCTGGGTCAGCGCCCAGGCGCGCTCGACCTGGCCGTAGCGCGTGAGCGCCGTCACCGTGAAGCCGGCGTTCCAGCCCCACACCGTGCCGTTGTGATAGGCGGCGTCTTTCGGATAGGCCGTCTGGTGATCGTGGAACGGATGGAAGTACGCGTGCGTCTGGTCGAGCGACGCGATGCCGTACGGGTAGAGCAGCGCCGTGACCGCGTTCCGCAAGACGTGCGCCTCGACGTCGGCCGGCACGAGCCGGTCCTCGAAGGGGATCGACAGGAGCATGAGCTGGTTCGGGCGGACCTTCACATCGCGCGTGTCGTCGGCGCGCACGCGGTCGGCCATGACCTTCGCGCCGTCGTCCCAGAAGCGCTCGGCGAAGTGGGCCTTCACCTGGTCGGCGAGGTCGCTCCAGGTGGCGGCCTTGGCGGTCTCGCCGCGCGCCGTCGCCATGGCCGCGCCGATGCGCAGCGACACGTACCAGAGCGCCTGGATCTCGACGGCGCGGTTGCCGCGCGCCGACCACGGCAGGAGGTCGCCGCCGCCGGTCGGGGTGAAGGCGGCGTCCATCCAGGTCGCGGTGTCGCCGTGGGTGAGGAGGCCGTCGCCGTCGACGTGGTGCGCGATGGCGCCGGTCAGGTAGCGGTCGACGACCGGGTACATGGCGTCGCCGAAGGCGGTGTCGCCGGTCGCGCGCACCGTCTCCTCGATCTCGCGCACGAGCCACGGCGTGCCGTCGGTGGTGTTGTAGTTGAGGTCGGTCAGGCTGTTGACGACGTTCGGCACGCGGCCGTAGTCGGCCGAGGCCTCGTCGTCCTCTTGCAGGCTCGCGAAGTTCTGGATGACCGCCTTGGCCTCGGCGAAGCGGCCGCTCACGAGCAAGGCACCCGGCAGCGAGATGAAGGTGTCGCGCCCCCAGTTGTTCTTGAACCAGGGGAGCCCGGCCCAGATCCCCGAGCCGAGCTCCTCGACCACCATCATGCGCGCCGACAGCCGCGCCCACGCCAGCGCGCGGTCGTAGGCCTGGTCGTCGGTCCACACGTAGCCCTTGGCCAGGAAGTCGAAGACCGCCTGCTGGGCCATGCCGACCGTGTCCTCGCCGGCCATGGTCTGGGCGCGCGCGGCGGCGATGGCGGCGCTCTCGCCGAAGGCCAGGCACAGGCGGAAGTCGGTCTCGTCGCCGCTCGTCGTGAAGATGGGCTTCACGCTCGAGGCGGTGATGCCGACCACCGACGCGAGCGCCGGGCGCGCCTCGAGGTCGACGCCGGTGACGGTGTGGGCGCGGTCGGCGGCGATGGCCACGAAGGCCGGCGAGCCGGCGTGGCGCTGGCTCGGCTCGAGGGCGTAGACCATGGCGCCATTCACGCGCTGCCAGGTGTCGGTCGAGGTGCGGCGCATCTCGAGCTTCGGCACGATCGAGAGGCGCCCCGGCGTGTCGCTGTGGACGCGCAGCGTGAGCCCGCGGGCGTGGCTCGCCGGCACGAGCTCCTCCCAGCGACCGCCGGCGTAGCGGGTGCGCACGCCGTAGGGATAGAGGGTCGTGCCGGTGGCCTCCGACGACGCGTCGAGCAGATCGTCGCCGACCAGGGATGCGGCGTATGTGAAGAGGTAGCCCTCGTGGTGGCGATAGCGGCTGGCCGTCGTGTAGCTGTGGGTCCAGCCCTCGTAGTAGCCGTCGATGTTGTCGCCGAAGAGGTACTGCGCCTGGGTGCCGGCCGGGACGTCGATGGCGACGGCGTCGAAGAGCGCCTGCGGGTCGAGCGTCCGCGGCGTGCCGCCGACCGTCTTGCCGACGGGCGGCGCGGCGGTCCAGGCGATGGCGGCGAAGGTCTCGACGGCCGAGTCGTCGGGGTACTCGATGGGCGTGAGGTCGCCCTGGATGACCTCGAGGACGAGGCTCGGCGTGGCGTCGCTGACGGTGACCGTGAGCTTGAAGGTGTACTGGCCCTCGGCCGGGATGTTCAGGACCGCGTCGTTGTCGTAGCCGGTGGCGCTGACCAGCGGCATCGGCGTCGAGAGCGGGATCTCGACGTGGCTGTGGCCGTCGGTCGAGTAGATGGTGTCGAGGCGCCAGGCCTCGTTGGCGATCTTGAACATGTGGCTGCCGACGGAGATCGGCACCGACACCTGATAGACGCCGCCGCCGAGGTACGCCATCGGCGAGCCCGTGCCCCAGTCGTTGAAGGTGCCGCGCACGTAGGGGCTCCACTCGAGCGGCGGCGGGCCGACCACGTCGGTGGGCACGTCGACGTCTTCTGTGGTGTCGACGTCGGGGCTGGCGTCGCTGTCGTCGCTCGCGTCGGTCGCGCTGTCCTCGACGGCGGTGTCGGTCGGCGCGGTGGCGTCGGCGTCCTCGACCGCGGTGTCGCTCGTCGCATCCGACATCGCGTCGCCCTTGCCGCCGCTGTCGCCGCACGCCCCGAGGAGGAACCCGCATCCACACATGACGACGAGGCCGGCGGTCTTCATGCGCGGACTCTCGACCCGCCCGATCAGCGCGTCAACTGGTGCGACGGATGAGGTCGGCGGCCCGCTCGGCGATCATGATGACGGGCGCGTTGGTGTTGCCGCCGACGATGGTCGGCATGACGGACGCGTCGACGACGCGCAGGCCTGCGACGCCGCGCACGCGCAGCTCGGCGTCGACCACGGCCAGCGCGTCGTGGCCCATCTTGCAGGTGCCGACCGGGTGGAAGAGGGTCTGGGCGCCCGCGCGCAGGCCGGCCTCGAGCGTGGCCGGATCGTCACTCTCGGCGCCGGGGGTGAGGGCCTTTCCGCGCAGCCCGTCGAGCGACGCGGCGCGGGCGATGCGCTGCGACAGGCGCACGCCGGCCAGCAGCACGCGCAGGTCCTGCCCGGCCGGGTCGGTGAGGTAGCCGGCGTCGATGGCGGGCGCGCGCGTCGGGTCGGACGAGGCCAGGCGGATGCGGCCGCGGCTCTCGGGGTAGAGCAGGATGGGCAGGATCGAGAAGGCGTGGCCCTTGGGCTTGAAGGGCTCCCGGTCGAGCGACACCTGCGACGAGCCGACCGGCAGGAAGATGAGCTGCAGGTCGGGCCGCGAGAGCTCGGGCGAGGTCCGCACGAAGCCGCCGGCCTCGGCCACGTTCGACTGCAGCGGTCCCTTCTTGGTGACGAGGTAGCGCGCGAGCCAGCCCATGACGTTGAGCGCGTTGATGCCGTTCGTCAGGCCGCCGACCTCGGCGTAGCTGATGGCGCCGATGAGGTGGTCCTGGAGGTTCTCGCCGACGCCGGGCAGGTCGTGGACCACCTCGACGCCCGCCGCGCGCAGCGCCTCGGCCGGGCCGATGCCCGACAGCATGAGCACCTGCGGCGAGCCGACGGCGCCGCCGCAGAGCAGCACCTCGCGCGCGGCGCTGGCGACGGTGGCCTTGCCGTCGTGGAGGTAGCGCACGCCGGTGGCGCGCCGGGCGTCGCTCGGGCCGTCGATGACGAGGCCGGTGACGAGCGCGTCGGTGGCGATGGTGAGGTTCGGGCGCGGGCGCGCCGGGTCGAGGTAGGCGACGGCGGTGCTGCAGCGGCGACCGTCGCGCACGGTGCACTGGTAGCGGCCGACGCCCTCTTGCGAGGCGGCGTTGAAGTCCTTCGTGACGGGCACGCCGAGGACCTGGCTGGCGGCGTCGACCAGGCGATCGCTCATGGGATTGCAGACGAGGTCGCTCACCGTGAGCGGGCCGTCGGCGCCGTGGAAGGCGTCGGCGCCGCGCACGTTGCCCTCCGACTTCTTGAAGTAGGGGAGCACCTCGTCGTAGCCCCAGCCGGCGTTGCCGAGGTCCCGCCAGTGGTCGTAGTTGTCGCGGTGGCCGCGGATGTAGATCATGTAGTTGATGGCGCTGCAGCCGCCGAGCAGCTTGCCGCGCGGCCAGTGCATCTCGCGCCCGCCGAGGCTCGGCTGCGGCGTCGTGAAGTAGGTCCAGTCGTAGCGGCCGCGCCAGAGCAGGCCGGCGAAGCCCGGCGCGCGCACCTTCACCGAGCGGCCGCGACCGCCGGCCTCGAGCAGGAGCACCTTCGTCTTCGGGTCCTCGCTGAGGCGCGCGGCGAGGACGCAGCCGGCCGAGCCGGCGCCGACGATGATGTAGTCGTAGGTCATGGCGCGAGGGTCCCACGCGTCGCCGCGGGCGACAAGGCGGCGCGCTTTGGCCGAGCCTTTACCTCCGACGGCGCGCGACTCGGTCATGCTCGAGTCGTCCGCGGTCGCGCACGCCGCGCGGCCGGCCCACACCCGACCCACGCATGGAGTTCCGATGAAGCTCGTCCTCGCCTCGCTCGCGCTCGCCGCGCTCCTCGCCGCCCCCGCCCTCGACGGCTCGTCGTCGGCCGCGCCTCCGTCCACGCCGTCGTCGGCCGCCACGCCGGCCATGCCCGCGTCCGCGTCGCTGTCGGTCGCGACGCCCGCGCCGACGCCGCCCGCGCCGACGCCGGCTCACGAGTATCGCGCCGAGTGGACGCGCGCGCTGACGGCGGCGCGCCAGCGCGCGTTCGATCGGCTGGCGGCGTACCAGGCGGCCGGGCGCTTCGCGCTGAACCTCGAGCGCCCCGGCATGTGGAACGTCTTCGCCGACGCGCGCGGTCGCCTGTGCGCCATGGCCGACCTCATCGCCACCAGCGGGCACGCCGACCTGGTGGCCGACACCGCGCTGGCGCGCAACGACGTCGTGCTGGCCACGGTCCACGACGGGCCGCTCTACGAGTGGATGCTGACCTCGGGCCTCCTCCAGGAGGAGATCGCCTTCGTGCAGGGTGCCAGCGACTTCATCCCGCGCCTCCAGGGCCTGAACGCGGTCGTGCTGGTGAACCCCGAAGTCGCCGAGACGGCGCGCTTCGACCGCCACCTGACGCACGTGCGCGCGGTGCTGAAGGCCGACGACAAGGCCGCCGTCGCGGCCGCGGTCGACCGCCTCGGCGCGCGCCTCCTGACGCCGCCGCCGTCGCGCTGACGAGCCGGATGCGATGGCGGGGTCACCCCGGTAGGCGCCGGCGCCGGTGTGGGAGGTCACCGAGGTCGCCCCGCTACGCTCCCGCGCGCGTGCGGGAGGTCACCGGGGTCGCCCCGGTACGCTTCCGCGCGCGTGCGGGAGGTCACCGGGGTGGCCCGGAGCCGCTCCGCGCGTCGCTCAGGTCGTCCCGCCGCCAGCATCGCCGCCGCCACTGTCGTTGCCGCCCTTCTTCTTCCGGCGCTCGGCGTTGAAGTCGAGGGCCAGCACGCGGTCGACGAGGTCGCGACGACCTTTGTAGATGCTGAGGATGCCGACCTCGGTGTCGGCGATGAGGGTGAGGGTGTCGCGGATGAGCTGACGGCGCTCGATGTCGAGCGCGGTGACGGCCGTACCGGCGTCCTCGCGCTGATCGCCGGCGGCGGCGAGCGCCGCGGTCTCCCTGCCGAGGTCGTCGAGCATCCCCTTCACGGCGGTGCGCGCCGCCTCGGGCTCGGTCACGGCGAGGATGGCCTCGGCCTTCTTGCCGGTGTTGCGACCGAACGACGTCGCCTTCTCCTCGCCGTACTCGATGATGTCCTCGGCCCGCACCGCGCCGAAGATGGAGACGTACGGCTCGGCCGCGTCGTCCTTCCCGGCGAGGTGGTAGGTCTCGGACGACAGGTTCCGCACCGCCTGATCGAAGTCGGCGTCGCGGATCCAGTAGCCGACGCGCGCGCGGTTCAGCGCGCGGCGAGCCTTCTTCTGCCTGGCCTCGGCCGCGTCACAACGCTGGAGCAGCGCCTCCCACGGAGGCGCCAGGCCGGCCAGCGGGGCGCGCTCGGCGAGCGCGGCGTGGACGCCGTCGACGTAGTCGCCGAGGCGCTCGAGGCTGAGGTCGGACGAAGCTTGAACGGTGAATCGACGCATGGGTTCTTCTCCGTGGACCCGTGATGCCCGAGGTCCGTGGGGGGAGTGATGCCATCGCCGGTCGCGAGACCGGGGGCGGGTTGCCCGTTGCCTCGTCGATATCACAGCCGAATGGACGCGCAAGCGGAGCGCCGCGTATAACCGCGTGGTGGTCACACGCCGCGCCAAGAAGCCCATTCCCTTACCGGAGGGCACGATCGTCGGATTTATTGGCACTGATGCACGTGTCATGACGACCGATGGACGAGTCGTCCAAGTACCGGTCGGCGACAAGCCGGTAGCGGTACCGGGCACACTTGTCTTTGACCTCCAAATCGATGACGCCTTTCAATCAGAACTGCGAGGTCAGGCAACGTGGACGGGAGCGTCGGCTTCGGAACGGAGATCATTCGAGCGTGCGAAGGCTCTGCTCGGAGGGCGGCGAATCGGGACGCTTACGGACGAAGAACTCGAGGCCGTTTGGGCAACGCGTGGCGCCGATCTGCCGTGCCTCGTCGAACTGCTTTCTCGGTGGCACGCGGCCCGAGTTGGTCCGCGCAAAATGCTTGCCGTTTGGACTGAACTCTCGTCGAGATTTCGCCATGTGGATCTCACCACTCACGCCGTTGCTGCGAGTGTGGGAGCCCTCGATATACTCGATGCCGAGTGGGTCCTGCGCTCGTTGGATCATCGATCGGTCCGCTCGACTGTCATCGAATCCCTACTCGCACGGCCGCTGGCGTGGCTCGCGGAGAATGAGCACCTGACGGTCCAGCGTTGCACCCGCGCCCTTGAGAAGATGCTCGCGATGGCGATCGATAGTGGACTCGATGTCGAGACTTCGAGTCGCCTTCGAGACCAACTCGCGGCGATTCAGCGAATCGCCGCCGACCCTCAACTTCGTTCTCTATGCGCACTTGTCGAGAGGCTAGGCTATCGTTGGCGTTCGACAATCGCGTCGAGCGTGGGCCTCACTGTCAACATCGCCCAGCCCACTGAACGCTCCGCGTTGCGGGTTGGGGGATTCCCTGAAGGCGATCGCTCCCTCTGTTTCTTCTGTCTCGCGGAAACACCAACCTGGCGTTCGTTGATGCTCCTTCAGGGCATCGTAGCACAGATGGTGATGAGCGATGCGCGAGGAGCGCACTTCGGGATTGTGATTCATCCTGGCGTGGCGGCCGTTCGAGCTCAGTACCACCGGCTACGCGGCGGCGAGTTCTTCCTCGTACCGCTCGATGCCTCCGTGGCCGACCTCGACGACGAGTTGGCTCGCGATGCGCTTGTCGCCGCGTTCCAGGAGTTCGTCGGCAGCCGCGACGTCTTCGCAGAGGCGAACCCGGTCACCGGCGGCGGCTTCTTCGGTCGCAAGGCCGAGTTCCGACGGGTCTTCGATCTCATCGACCGAGGTCTCCACATCGGCCTGTTCGGGCTCCGCAAGATGGGCAAGACCTCCTTCCTGAAAGAGCTGCCCGGGCGCCGCCCGCAGGACCTCGCCGTCTACCTCGACCTCCAGTCGGTCCCGCCCGGCGCCCACGTCGGCTACGTCTGCTGGGCGCTCGCCCGCGAGCTGGCGAGGCATCTGCCCTCGCGCCAGCCGCCCCTCGCGCTGGTCGAGCCGCTAGCGCTCGCGACTGATGCGCGCTTCGACGCGCGCGCGGAGCGAGGCGAACAGCTCATGGGCTTCACCCACGACCTCGACATCCTGCTGCGCGCGCTCTCCGCCACTCGCGCCGACGCGCGCATCGTCCTCATGCTCGACGAGATCGAGCTGCTGGTGCCGGGCGCCGAGTCGGCCATCGCCGGGGGCGCAGACTTCTTCCGCCTCATCCGCGGGCTGGCCAACCAGTCGGGCGGGCGCCTCGTGCTCATCGTGGCCGGCGCCAACCCGCAGGTCGCCGAGGCGGCCATCCTCGACGGCCGCGACAACCCGGTCTTCCAGATGCTGGCCGAGCTCCACTTCCCGCCGCTCGCGCCCGACGAGCTCGACGAGATGGTCTCGACCCTGGCCGACCGCATGGGTCTCGCGTTCGAGCCGGACGCGCGCCGGTCGTCTTCACCGAGACCGGTGGTCACCCCCACCTGAGCCGTCGCCTCTGCAGCCACGTCATCGGGCGCCATCCTGGGGTCACCCCGCTCACCGCCGAGCACGTGCGCTTGGCCATCGACACCTTCGCCATCGACAACGGCGCCATCCTCGACGAGATCGTCGGCCGCGTGCAGCGGCTCTTTCCCGCGGAGTATGCGGCGCTGCTCCGCATCCACCGCGACGCCCCGACCGCGGCCGAGCTGCGGGCCGCGATCGCCGGGCCGGTCGAGTCGACGCTCAAGCACCTGGTCGGCTACCAGCTCATCGAGGCCGGGCCCGACGGGCGCTA
Organism: Myxococcota bacterium; assembly: GCA_046351155.1. Classification (GTDB taxonomy): domain Bacteria; phylum Myxococcota_A; class UBA9042; order PHBI01; family PHBI01; genus JAXLYZ01. Next base: position 29,690 of record JAXLYZ010000078.1, on the reverse strand, counting down.
CCGTGCGCGCTTCGCGCTGCTGCGGCGCTGGCTCGACCGCCTGATCACTCCGGACGACGCGGCTCGACCATGACCAGTCGCAATCCGTACCGCTGGGACCGGACCAACCCCGAGCTGTTCTTCGGGCGCGACGCGCTGCTCGCCGAGCTCGGGAAGGGGCTGCTGGGCGGCGCCTCGTTCGGGCTGACCGGCGGCCGCCGCATGGGCAAGACCACGGTCCTGCGACGGCTCGAGTCCGATCTCCGGAGCGGCCGCTTCGGTCCGGCCCAGGCCGGGCTCATCACCGTCCCGATCTACATCGACCTCCACGCCATCGCCGCGCCGCTGTCGCCCGACGCCATCCACGACGCCATCCTCGCGCAGGTCGCCGCCGTGCTGCCCGCCGAAGCTCCGCCCTCGGCGGGCGAGCCGGCTCATCCCTTCGCGCGGGCGCTGGCGCGGCGCATCGCCGCGGCCCCCGGACCGGTCGCCGTCATCGCCCTGTTCGACGAGATCGAGCCGCTCGTGCACGAGCCGTGGGGACCGGCGCTGCTGGCCAACTGGCGCTCGTTTCTCCACAACGAGCCCGCGCTCGACCAGTCGCTGGCGGCGGTCTTTGCCGGCAGCCGGGACCTCGACTTGCTGCGCCACGAGCTCGGCTCGCCGCTCGCCAACATCCTCACTTGGAAGGGCCTCCGCGTCTTCTCGCGGGACGCCACCGCGCGCCTCGCGCGCGAGCCGTCAGGCCTCGGCGCCGCGCTGGACGACGCCGCCGTCGATCGGCTCCACGCGCTCACCGGCGGGCACCCGTTCCTCGCCCAGTTCGTGATGCACGAGGTCGTGGAACACCTCGACCGGCCCGCGCTCGGCATCATCGAGGAGGCGGCAGCGACCTTCCTCGACCAGCATGCCGACAAGCTCAGCGCGTGGTGGAAGCACTTCGACGAGCGCACGCGCCGGCTCTACGCCGCCCTGGTCGACAGCGCGAGCGGCGCGGCGCGGACCGCGACCGCCGACCTGGTCGGCGTCGACGCCGCCGACCGCGCCTGGGAGGTCCTGCTGCACACCGGCGTCGCGCGCGAGGAGCGGCCCGGGCAGCTGGTCGCCGCCGGCGAGATGTTCGCGTCGTGGTTCGAGCGCTCCGGCCGGTCGGACCTGCTACCGCCGTCGTGGCAGGAGGTCGATCGGCTGCTGTATCGGGTCGAGCGGGGTCTGCGCGACCTCTTGACGAGCCACTTCGTCGCTCGCGACGGCGCGCGCTGGTTCCCGAGCTTCGCCAAGCGGCACGGCGAGCTGGCGAAGAAGATGAGCGGTGCCGCGAAGCGGGACCTCGACCTGGATCCGGCGCCCCTCGAGTTCGCCGACTTCGGCGATCTCTTCGACCAGGTGCTGAGCGACTGGCAGACTCTCGGCGCGCGCTTCGAGTCCCTGACCGCCGACAAGCCCAAGCGACGCACCCTCTTCGAGGAACGGAAGACGACGCTCGTGCGCGCGCGGAACGCCATCCGCCACAGCCGCATGCACGACCTCGACGAGGTCGAGCTGAACAAGGCCAAGGCCTTCGCGCTGGAGCTCGCGACGCTGCTGGCCGCGGCCTGAGGGCGGACGCGGCTACGGCTGAGCGGCGGGCGTGGCCGGTGGGCGGCCGGCGAGGCGGCCGAGCTCGCTCCTGAGCGTGCCGCGCTCGAGGCGCGTGTCCTCGGCGGTCTCGCGGCGCTGGGTCTGGAACGAGTAGCGGCCGAGCACCACGACGAGCGTGTTCTCCTCGACCGGTACCGCGCGCGCGCTGACCGTGATCTGGCCGTCGGCGCCGCGCGCGAGCTGGACCATGCCGAGCGTCCCGCGCTCGCCGCCGCTCGTGCTGAGGCGGCCGCCGCGCTGGAGCTCGTGCGTCTCGCCCGCGGTCGTGGCGCCGACCGCCACGTCGGCGCGCGGGTTCTCCGGCGTCAGGTTCTGCGCCTCGCGCAGCACCGCGGCGCGCAGCATGGCCACCGCGCCGCCGGCGCGGACCTCGGCGAAGGCGCGCTCGAGCGCCGGCGCCTGACGATCGAAGCTGGCCCCGACCACGGCCGGATCCGGGCGCGGCGGAGGCGCCGTGTGCGCCGCCTCGAGCTCGGCCGACGCGCCCGACATGGGCGACGGCGCCGCCGACCCGGCCGACGGGATCGGCGCCGGGCCGGCGCTCGGCGTCGCGGGTCCGGCCACGACCTGCGGTGCGGCGCCGGCCTGGGTCGGGGCGGGCGGCGCCGGTGGAGCGGACGCGGCCGCGGGTCCGGCCGCGCCGGCCTGGGTCTCTTGCGCCAGCACGCGGGCGCGCGCGTCGCAGTGGCGGAGGAGGCGCGCCAGCTCGGGCGGCGTGAGGCGCGGCGTGTGCCCACCCATCATCGCCGCCAGCGGGTGGAGATCGCCGGCCACGGCCGCCTCGACCGCCGCGCGCACCGTCGCCAGCGCGGCCGCGTCGGGGGCGTGCAGGATGCGGCGATTGATCATCGAGCCGAACGGGTCCGACCAGTCGCCGCCACCCGAGCCCGCGCGCTGCTCGGCGATCGAGGTCGCGGCCGCCGTCGACGCCGCGCGCAGGTCGCGCGACGGCGGCTGCGCCATGCCCGGCGCGCCGGGAGCCGCGCCGCCGTCGGGGGCGCTCGCGGCCGCGGGCGTGGACGACGCCTCGCGCTGCACCGGCGCTCGAGTGGCGGGAGCGGGGGCGCGATCGGGTGAGGGGCGCGGCGCGGACAGGCGGGTCATGGGGGCTCCGGGAGGCGGACACCCCTCGGACGCCCGAGTGCCGACGAAGCGAAAACGGCGCCGACGATCGCGCGTCAGTCCTTCTTGCAGGCCAGGCGCTGGAGGAAGCGGAGCCCGCTCGTGGACGGGCCGCTGGTGAGCGTGCTGGCGAGCGTTCCCGGGGCGGCCCCGGAGTTGTTCGGCCCGTCGGCGGCGGCGACGTTGCGCTGGGTCAGCGTGGCCGACACGTCGACGGCGTGGCTGTGGCTCCGGTCCTCGCGGTCGGCGAGCGCCAGGCCGACGGTGAGGCCGACGTCGCCGCCCAGGCCGGCGCCGACCACGACGCGGCCGCGCGCGCCGTCGAAGGGCGACCAGCCGACCGGGCAGGTCGCGCCGCGCGCCCAGGCGACGAGGCCGGGCGGGGTGGTGTCGGGCGGCGAGGCGGCGGTCACGGCCGGCGACTGGCACTGCAGGAGGCCGCGCCACGGGAAGACCACGCTGGCGTCGTCGCTGACGAGGTCGAGCGCGATGCCGGCCGATGACGCAAAGCCTCCGCCGCAGCAGCCGCTGGCCAGCGCGATGCCGTGGGCCGGCGTCGGCAGCGTCGCGGTCAGCGCGTGGTGGTGCGGCGCGGCGTCGGCCGAGGAGCCGCCGAAGCTGGCCTCGACCGAGCCGCCGAGCGGCGCGCCGACCAGCAGGCGATCGTAGCCGGTGACGGCCGCGGGCCAGCCGTCGGGGCAGGCGCCGGTCGCGACGAAGCCGAAGAGGTCGGGGGCCGGCCCGCCGTAGACGGCCTCGCTCACCTTGGCGCAGGGCAGGAGCTGCACGTAGGGGATGCCGGCCGACGCCGGCTCGGCCGTGCCGCTGACGGTGACCGCGCCGCTCGCGGCGAGCGCGTTGCCGCCGCCGACGATGCCGGCGAAGCTCGTGGCGGCGGCCGTGCCCTGGCCGGAGAAGGCATGCCCGTGGGTCCGGTCCTCGCCGCTCGCGAGCGGGCTGCCGGCGCTCTGGCCCACGCGCTCGGGCGCGACGGCGACCGCGCTGCGGCCGACCAGGTCCTGGTCGAGCACCCAGCCGGCGGGGCACGCGGCCGCGTCGAACCAGGCCACCATGCCGGTCGGCAGGCCGTCGCCGTCGATGCAGGTGGCGGCCTCGCAGACCTTGCCGGCGCCGCACACGCGGTCGTCGGGCAGGGGCTCGCTGCCGCACTCGCCGCTGTCGGGGTCGCAGCCGGTGCTCTCGTGGCAGACGTCGGGCGCGGCGCAGACCTTGGCCACGCCGCCCCGGCACAGGCCGCCCTGGCACTGCTCGCCGTCGGTGCAGGGGTCCTTGTCGTCGCACGGCCCGCCGGTGAGGCCGGTGTAGTGGTGCGGGTCGACGTCGGGCACGCACACCTGGCACGAGCTGCCGTGGCCCGCCTCGACGCACTTCTGATCGATGGCGCAGAAGCCGGTCAGGAGCTCGTGGCGGCACACGCCGTCCGAGCCGCAGCCGTCGACGGTGCAGCTCAGGTGGTCGTCGCAGTCGCCGCACACCGCCGTCACGTCGGGCGCGGTCGCATCGGCGACGTCGTCGGAGGCGACGTCGTCGGAGGCGACGTCCGCGAGGTCATCGTCGTCGGGCGCGAGCGCGTCGCCGTCGCCGTCGTCCGCGCGGTCGGCGACCGCGTCAGCCGATGCGCTGTCGTCGGGGGCGCTCGTGTCGCCGCTGGCGCTGTCGCCGTGGCCGACGCGGACGTCGCTGCCGCAGGCCGCGAGGCACATTCCGATCGCGATGCCGCTCGAGAGGGTCCGGTTCATGGCGCGAGCGTCCCACGGCCTCACGCGAGCGACAAGCCGCTCACGGGCGGAGCGGCAGGACCTCGACCCCGAACCGGTCGCGCACGACCGCGAGGCGATCGCCGTTCGGAGACAGCGCCATCACTCGGCTCCGGCCGCGCCCTCATTCGCTGGCCGCGGCTCGGACCCTTCGGGCCGACCTCCAGCACCTCGATGTCGCCGTCGCCGACGATGTCGTGGTCGCGGAGGAAGACCGCCAGGCGACGACCGTCCCACGAGAGCGACCAGTCATCGACCAGCACATCGCGCGGGATCGACCAGGTCCAGAGGGCGTCGACGCGACCCGAGTCGATGCGCCACGCCACCAGCTCACCGCCCGCTGGAACGATGGCCAGGTCGCGTGCCACGGCCGCATCCTCGGGCGCGAGCGTCTCGCCTTGCGCGACCGTCGCAGCGCTCGGCAGGCCGAGCTCGGTCGCGGTGGCGAGCGGCACGACCGCGCCGCCCGAGCCGACGCGGTACACCCGGGAGCCGCCGATGACGAGCACCGCGGTCCGACCGACGGCGAGCCGCCAGGCCGTGTCGGTGCCCTCCGCCGGGGTCCAGCTCGCGACCGGCTGGAAGCAGCCGCGGCGGGCGCGCCGCAATACCAGCTGGCCTTCGGCCGCGGCGACGCTCCACGCATCGTCGGGCGTGCCCGCGACATCGATGAAGCGCGTCCAGGGGCAGTCGGGGGGCGGAGCGAACGTCCTGCCGAAGTCGTCGAGCACCTCGTCCCGTCCCACCCAGACCAGCTCGAGGTTCTGCCACGCGTGCGCGGCGAGGCGCCGGCCGGTGCGGCTGTCCCAGAGGGCCACGTTGGAGCGGTCGGTCGTCGCGATGACCTTGCCGTCGTCGCTCCAGCGCAGCTGGCGAATCGGCTCCGGATGCCCCTCGTCGGTGTTGCGCGGTGAGAGCGGCGCGCCGCCGTGGGCGTTCTCGAGCGCTGCGACCGAGAGGAGCAGGAGTCGCCCGGCTTCCGTCGCGAACGCGACGAGGTCGCCGCCGCGGGCGAAGGACGAACGGTGGTCCTGCGTCGCGTAGGTGGCCTCGAACGGAGGCAGCCAGGTGGGGCGCCAACCGTCCGGCGCCAGGTCGAGCCGGGCGAGCGGCCAGAGGGCACGATCGAAGGTCGCGAGCAGCTGGGTGTCGCCGAGCGCGACCAGACCCAGCCGAGGGAACGCAGGGGCCTCGTCGGGGTAGCGCCAGTCCTTGACGGTGACGGGTGGGCTGATGGGCGTCGCCGTCGCCTCGGAGGCTCTCGGCGCGCTCTGGAGGTGGAGGGTCGCCGCCCCCTGCGCATCGACCTCGATCCAGGCGAGCCGACCGCTCGGCAAGAACGCGCCGGCCACCGTTCCGTGCGTGGCGAGGTGGGCCACCGGCGCACCATCACCCGCGGCCAGCAGCACCCACCCGGCGAGATTGGACAGCGCCACCAGGCCGCCATCCGCCGAGACGAGAGCGCCCCGGGCCTGCCGGTCGCTCTCGGGCAGGGGCACGACGAGCAGCTGGCGCGCCGGATCGGTCGAGGCGAGGGCGACCACGTTGGCGCCGAAGACGGCGACGGTGCGGCCGCCGGGGTCGGCCGCCAGGCCGCGCGCTCGGAACTTGCCTGGCACCGCGGTCGGCGGTCGGCGCTCGGCGCCGGACGGGTCGAGCCAGTAGATCCTCGTCCTGCCGGCGCCAGCGACGGCGGCAAACGTCGGCGCGCCGTCCAGCATGATGCCGGCCATCCCATCGATGAGCGCTACCCCTGGGATGGTGCGGCGTCCGCTCTCGCGCGCGTCGGCCGTCGACCAGATGATGATCTCGGAGCTCCGGCAGGACGCCGCGACGTGGCTGCCACCGGGGGCCACCGCCATGAGCCGCCGGTCGCCGTCCAGCGCCATCGGCAGCTCTCCGCCGAGGACGACGCTCGGGGCCGGCGGCGCGGCGCGAGCCACCACCAGCGCGGCGCACAGGGACGCGACGCACGCCAGCGCCGCCGCTCCCCAGCGCCGAGGGCGCCGAGTCTCCACCGATGAGCTGAGCATGGCGGCAGCATAGTCGAGGTCCGCGCCGACGCGAAAGGCACTATGCTCGACCGATGGCAGAGCCCTCCGTCGACCTCGCCGCCCTCTCGCCCGACGACCCGAGCCCCGGTCCTCAGCCCACCGGCCCGCAGCTCACCGTGCGCGCCGTCGTCACCGGCGCCGTGCTGGGCTCGGTGTTGGCGGTCGCGAATATCTATACCGGCCTGAAGATAGGCTGGGGCTTCAACATGTCGGTGGCCGCCGTGCTGCTGTCGTTCGGCTTCTGGGGCGCCATGCGCGCCGCGTTCGGCACGCGCCCGTGGGGCATCCTCGAGAACAACGTGAACCAGGCCGGCGCCTCGGCGGCCGCGTCGATCTCCTCGGCCGGGCTGGTGTCGTCGGTGCCCGCGCTCATGCTGCTCGAGCCGGGCTACCACTGGAGCTTCGGCGCGCTGGCGCTGTGGATGGGCTGCTGCTCGCTGCTCGGCGTGTTCGTGGCGGTGCTGTTCCGACGCCAGATGCTGGTCGTCGAGCGCCTGCCGTTCCCGTCGGGCATCGCCACCGCCGCCACGCTGCGCGAGATGTACGCGCGCGGCGCGCAGGCCGCGAGCCGCGTCGCGGCGCTGGTCGGCGCCACCGTCGTCGCCGCCGGCTGGAAGGTCGTCATCCAGCTCGCGCCGGTGAAGGCGATGCCCATCGCCGCCGGCTTCGCGCTCGACCCGAGCCTGCTCCAGCTCGGCGCCGGCGCCATCATCGGGCCGCGCGTCGGCGCCTGGATGATGGTCGGCTCGCTCCTCGCCTGGGTGGTCATCGCCCCGGCGCTCACCGCGAGCGGCCTCGTCGCGGCCGGCCCCAACGCCGCGCGCGAGCAGGGCGAGTGGCTGCTCTGGCCCGGCGTGGCCATGATGGTCACCGCCTCGCTGACCTCGCTGGCGTTCTCGGGCAAGGCCTTCCTCGCCGTGTTCACGCGCAGGGCCCGCGCCGAGCGCGGCGACGACGCCCACGCCGCGCCCGAGCCGCCCGGCTACGACGTCCCGCCCCGCACGCTGTGGCTCGCCATCGCCGTGACCGCCGTCGTCACCATCGTCGCCGGCTACGCCCTCTTCGACATGCACCCGCTCATCGGCCTGGTCGCCGTCCTCCTGACGCTCGTCCTCGCGGTGGTCGCGCTGCGCGTCGCCGGCGAGACCAACGTCACGCCCATCGGCCCCATGGGGAAGGTCACGCAGCTCAGCTTCGGCGCCCTCGACCCGGGCCACGTCACGACCAACCTCATGGCCGCCAGCGTCACCGGCGGCTCGGCCGCCCAGGCCGCCGACATGATGCAGGACCTGAAGACCGGCCTCATGCTGGGCGCCGCGCCGCGCGCGCAGGCCGTCTCGCAGCTGGTCGGCGTCGTGTGCGGCGCGCTCGCCGGCAGCGGCGTCTACCTCTTCCTCATCCAGTCGATCGGCCCGAAGCTCGCCGCCCACGACCCCGAGTGGAAGGCCCCGGCCGTCGCGCAGTGGGGCGCCGTGGCGCGCCTCTTTCGCGACGGCATCGAGAACATGCCGGCCGGCACCGGCCAGGCCATCATCATCGCCGCGCTGGCCGGCATCGCGCTGGCCGTGCTCGAGAAGCGCGCTGAGGGCCGCACGCCGCACGGAGCCCCGCGCCGCGGCCGCCGCTGGGTGCCGAGCCCGGCCGCCCTCGGCATCGCCTTCATCATCGCGCCGTCGACCGCGCTGTCGTTCTTCCTGGGCGGCCTCATCGCCTGGGCCTGCACGCGCTGGCTCGCGTCGCCGTGGCAGCGCTTCGGCATCATCATCGCGTCCGGTCTCGTCGCCGGCGAGAGCCTGGCCGGCGCCACCTTCGCCGTCGTCGAGAGCGTGCGCGGCGTGGCCGGCCCCTGACGAGCCGGACCCCGCGCGCGCGACGGCGCGCTACTGGACGGTGTTGCTGATGGTCAGGAACGGCACGCGGTTCTGGTTCCCGCTGCTGGTGTCGACGTAGCTCGTGACGCCGTCCGTGCCGTTGCAGGTGACCGTGCCGTTGGCCGCCACCGTGAAGGTGATGCGCAGGAACTGGCTGAAGTTGACGACCCAGGTGCCGGCCGCGAGCGTGTAGCTCTTGGTGAGGTGCTCCGCGACCGGGAAGCCGGAGATGGTCTTGTTCACGTTCTCGTCGGCGGCCCCCGGGCGCGACACGGTGTATCCCCAGGTGCCCGACGGCGGAATGCCGTTCGAGTGCAGCGCGGTGAACGTGCCGTCGATGCTCACGGTGTGGGCCGCGCCGTTGGTGGTGATGTTGAACTTCCAGGCGGGCTGCCAGTTGCTGCAGCAGCCGTTGTAGGCGACGAGGTTCGGCTCGACCAGGCTGCCGAGGTAGGTCGACAGGTTGACGACGGTCACCGCCGCGTCGGCGCTGTGGCCGGCCGCGTCGCTGACGCGCACGACCGCGGGCGAGGCCGAGCCCGGCGCGGTGTAGACGCCGCCCGGCGAGGTCACGCTGCCGAGGCCGCTCGCGACCGTGAAGGTGTAGGCGCCGACGCCGCCCGTGGCGGTGAAGGTCTGGGTCGTGCCGGCGCCGACGCTGACCGTCGACGGGCTGATGGCCAGCGCCGCGTTGATGGTGACGGCCGCCTCGGCGCTGTTGCCGAAGCTGTCGGTCACGCGCACGGTGGCGCTGCCGGCCGAGGTCGGCGTGGTGTAGGTGCCGACCGACGGGACCGTGAACGCGCCGCCGCCGGCGGGCACCGTGAAGGTGTAGGGCGGGACGCCGCCCGCCGCGGTGAAGGCCTTGCTGTCGCCGACCGCCAGCGTCACCGAGCTCGGCCCGAGCGTCAGCGCGGCGTTGACGGTGATGGTCGCGTCGCTGGTGTGACCGCGCGCGTCGGTGACGCGCAGCGTGTCGCTGCCGGCGCTGCTCGGCGCGGTGTAGGTGGCGCCGACGAGCGTGCCGCGCGCCGGCGCGACGAGGGCGTACGCGTAGCCCGGGACGCCGCCGTCGGCGCTGAAGGTGAAGGTGTTCCCGACCGCCAGGGTCTTGGCCGCGGGCACCATGGCCAGGGTCGGGCTCACGATGACCGAGGCGTCGGCGGAGGACTGGATGGCGTCGGTGACGCGCACGACGGTGACGCCGGTCGTGCCCGGCGCGGTGAAGACGCCGTCGCTCGTGACGCTGCCGGCGCCCACCACGCTGAAGCTGTAGGGCGCGACGCCGCCGCTCACGCTGAAGGTCTGCGTCGTCCCGACCATGACGACGATAGGCGTCGGTCGATGACCGGCAGGGACGCGATGGTGACGGTCGCGAGGCTGGTGTTGCCGCGGTTGTCGGTGACGCGCACGGTGGCCGAGCCCGGCGTCTGCGGCGCGGTGTAGGTGCCGCCCACGAACGAGCCCGAGCCGCTGGCGACGTCGAAGCGCGCGCCGCCGACGCCGCCGGTCGAGGTGAAGACGGCGGTCTTGCCGACCGCGATGGTGACGCTCGGCGGGTCGATGAGCAGCGCCGGGACGACGGTCACGCTGGCGTCGGCGTGCCCGCCGATGGCGTCGCTGACGCGCACGGTGGCGCCGCCCGGCGCGGCCGCGGCGGTATAGACGCCGACCGCGTCGACGCTGCCGTCGCCGATGACGCTGAAGCTGTAGCCGCCGGCGCCGCCCGACGCGACGAAGGTCTGGCTGTTGCCGACGGCGAGGAGGACGTCGGTCGGGCTCAGCGCCAGCGGCGGCACCACCGTCACGGTGGCGTCGGCGAGGTTGCCGCGCGCGTCGGTGGCGCGGACGACGACCGTCTGGGCGGTGCTCGGCGCGGTGAAGAGGCCGGCCTGCAGGCTGCCGCCGCCGGCCGCGATGCTGAGCGTCACCGGCGCCACGCCGCCGCTGGTCGTGAACTGGCGCGTGCCGCGCACCGGCAGCGTGACGGCCGGGGGATCGATGGCCAGCGCCGGGCCGACCGTGACGAGCGCGTCGGCGCTCATGCCGAAGCTGTCGGTGACGCGCACGGTGGCGCCGCCCGGCGCGGCCGGCGCGGTGTAGGTCGCCGTGGCGCCGGCGCCGACGAGGCTGCCGTCGCTCGGCGCGACCAGGCTGAAGCTGTACGGGCCGACGCCGCCCGACGCGCTGAAGGTCGCGCTGTTGCCGACCGCGAGCGCCAGCGAGCTCGGGCCGATGGCCAGCGCCAGGCCGATGGTGACGCTGGTCTCGCGCGTGGCGCCGACGTGATCGGTGACGCGCACGACGGCCGTCCCGACCTCGAGCGGCGCGGTGTAGACCGCGCCGGCGAAGGTGCCGCCGCCGCTCGCGACGCTGAAGCTGTAGGGCTCGACGCCGCCCACCGCGGCGAAGGTCAGCGCGTAGCCGGGCGCCAGCGCCGCGTCGGCCGGGCCGATCTCGAGCGCCTCGGGCACGACGCCCACGCCGGCCAGCGCGACCGAGAGCGGCGTCGGTCCGGCGTCGCTGTCGATGCTCAGCGTGCCCGCGCGCGGGCCGCCCGCGCTCGGCGCGAACACGACGTCGATGGGGCAGCTCGCGCCCGGCTCGACCGGGCTCGTGCAGCCGTTCTGCGCGACGCTGAAGTCGCCGCTGGCACTGACGCTCCCGACCGTCAGGCGGCCGAGGCCGGTGGCGTGGACGAGCACGCGCCCGGGGATCGTCGACAGGCCGACGAAGGTCGGCGCGAAGCTCGGGCCGGCGTCGGCCGCGGCGGTGATGGCGCGGCACTCGAAGCTGCCCGGCGTGTTGGCGCAGTCCTCGTACGCCGCGCACGGCGACGTCGGCTGGCACTCGTCGAGGTCGTCGCAGGCGAGCCCGTCGCCGTCCCAGCCGTCGTCGCAGGCGCACGCGACGGCGGGCGGCAGGTCGGTGCAGGTGGCGTGGACATCGCAGCCGCCGTGGCCGACGGCGCAGCGCCGGCGCTCCTCGACCTGCACCTGGCCGTCCGCCACGAAGGCGCGGCGATCCATGACGAGTGCGGCGTCGAGGCCGGTGTACTCGGTCCAGATGCCGTCCTCGGGGCCGTCGCCGAGCGGGTGGCGAGCGCAGGCGTAGCCGCTCGCGCCGGGCCCGACGACGAGGGGCAGGTCGACGCGCATCAGCGGGTAGGCGGTGTGGGCGGGCGTGACGAACGGCGGCAGCCAGGCGTGGTCGGCGGCGGTGGCGGTCGCGGTCAGCTCGCACGAGGTCGCGACGCGCGTCGGGTCGAGCGCCAGCGCGACATTGTAATAGAGGGCGTTCCACGGGGTCTCGCCGGCCGCGGCGAGATCGCCGTGGCCGCGGTAGGTCGCCAGCTGGAGGATGGGCGAGGGCGGCGGCGAGGCCAGGCTGTAGGCGTTGCCGGGCGGGCCCGACACCGGCAGCGACAGCGACGCGCCGTCGCAGTCGAGGCGCACGTCGCCCAAGTAGAGCTGGGTGCCGACGTCGGCGCCGGCGCCGCCGGTGCACGCGAAGGCCATGACCACGGCCGGCACGCGCGCCGCGCCGCCGGGCGGGAACAGGCCGACCTCGGGGCCGCCGAGGCAGTCGACCTTGGCCGAGCAGAAGAGGTCGGCGAAGCTCACCGCCACGTCGAAGAAGCCCTGCTCGGCGCCGCGCATGACGGTCAGGTTGAAGGTCACCGGCGTGTCGGCGTTGGCGACGCACGGGCTCTCGAGCGCGCACGGCGCGTCGGCCGGGCAGGGGTTCACGAAGCCCACCGGGCCGTCGGCGTCGGACAGGCTCACCATGGTGAGCAGCACGGTGTGGGTCACGCCGGCCACGCAGGTGCCGACGTAGCTGAGCGCGCCGCGCCCGTCGCCGTAGCGCGTCGAGCACAGGTCGGGCTCGCTCCACACGAGCTCGCCGGAACCGCCGGGGCCGGCCGTCGCGCGCAGGTCGTAGCAGGCCTCGGCGATGCCGGGCAGGTCGAGCGGCGCCACGGCGATGGAGAGCCTCGGGCCGGCGGGCTCGGGCGCGCCCATGCACGCCGCCTGCGCGATCGAGGCGCCGACGAGGGCGCCGACGGAAAGCGTGACGACACGGCGCGACGCGCGCGCCGAACGATCGATGAGGCTCATCAGGACTCCCGCAGGTGCTGATCCCGGCGCGACGGCACCGAGCCCGACAGGTGTGCCACAGCCGCAAGCCATTCTCAAAGCCGGGGGCCGCCCCGGGCTACAACCCGGCGGACATCCCCAGCCGAACCATCGATGCCCGGAGCAGTCCAGCCTTCAACATGAACGCGAGCCCGCGCGGTCCAAGACGCATCGAGAGTCGGCGGAACGCATCGGCGGCCACGAAGCTCGCGCCGAAGCGGCGATGCCAGGCGCGCTGCCACGCCGCCGCCCCGGCCGCGCCGCGCGCCGCCAGCGCCTCGCCGAGCATGCGCGCCGCGACCAGCTGCGCGCCGATGCCCGAGCCGTGCGCGGCGTAGACCTGGCTCGCGGCATCGCCGATCCACACCACCGCGCGCGCCTCGGCGCCGCGGCCGTCGACGTGCGCCAGGTGGCGCCGCGGGCGCTGGAGGGGGATCGGCGCCTGGCCGCCGAAGCGCAGCGCGCCGACCCAGGCCCCATGCCGCGCGACGAAGGCGTCGCGCAGCGCGCGCCCCGACGGATGGCCGAGCGCGGGCAGGCTGCCCGACAGGACCGACAGCTCGTCGCCCTCGATGCGCACGGCCACGATCGAGTAGCCGCCGGCCACCGCGGTGAAGCCGAGGGTGTCGCCGGGCTCGGCGCCGAAGGTGGCGAAGAAGGCGCGCGCGGCCGCCGGGTCGGTGATGGCGTAGATGCCCTGGGCCGCGGCGCAGATGTCGGCCGGGCGCGGCTTCTCGGTCCGATAGAGCCCGCCGAGGCCGGTGGCGTCGACGACGACCGTCGCCTCGTGGACCACGCCGTCGGCCAGCGTGACGCGGCCCGGCGCGATGGCGGCGACCGGCGCGCGCTCGACGAAGACCGCGCCGGCCGAGGCCGCGTCGCGCCGCAGGCGGGCGATGAGCAGGCTCATGTCGAGGTCGAGGACGTCGTTGGCGGCCATGCTGATCGAGACCGGGCCCCAGCCCGCGACCATGTGGAAGCGATGGCCCGAGCCGCGCAGCTCGGGCGCTTCCGGGCGCGCGATCTGCGACTCCTCGAAGGCGCCGCCGTAGATGCTGTTGACCCAGTGGGCGCCGGCGTCGGCCAGCGCGCGCCGCTCGACGACCAGGGTGCGGAGCCCGCGCCGCGCCGTGTGGAGCGCCGCCGCCGAGCCGGCCGAGCCGGCCCCGACCACGACGACGTCCCAGGGCTTCAACGCCGCCTCAACGGAAGAGCGCCGAGATCGAGTCACCGTCGTGGATGCGCCGGATGGCCTGCGCGAACAGCTCGGCCACCGACAGCACCTCGAACTTCTTCGACGTCTTGCCCTGCAGCGGGATGGTGTTGGTGAAGGTCAGCTTCTCGATGGGCGAGGCGTCGAGGCGCTCGACCGCCGACCCGCCGAGCACCGCATGGGTGAAGGCCGCGGTGACCTTGGTGGCGCCCTTCTCGAGCAGGAACTTGGCGGCCTCGATGAGCGTGCCGCCGGTCGCGACCTCGTCGTCCACGATGATGGCGTGGCGGCCCTTCACGTCGCCGATGAGGTTCGTCGCCTTGGCCTGCTCGTTGTCGTCGTAGCGGCGCTTGTCGACGATGGCCATCGGCAGGTTCAGGCGGTTGGCGTAGCGCCCGACCTCCTTGGCCTCGCCGGCGTCGCCGGCCACCAGCACGCACTGCGACAGGTCCTGCTTCCTCAGGTAGTCGGCGATGATGGGCTCGGCCTCGAGGTGGTCCGACGGCATGCGGAAGAAGCCCTGGGCCTGCGGCGCGTGCAGGTCCATCGTCACCACGCGGTCGGCGCCGGCCGTCTGCAGGAGGTCGGCCATGAGCCGCGCCGTGATGGAGATGCGCGGCTTGTCCTTCTTGTCGGAGCGGACGTACGGGAAGTAGGGGATGACCGCGGTGATGCGGCCCGCCGACGCGTGCTTCAGCGCGTCGATGGTGATGAGCAGCTCGACGATGCCCTCGTTCACGGGCGGGGCCGAGGTCTGCACGACGAAGACGTCGGCGCCGCGCACGTTCTCGTCGATCTGCACCATCAGGTTCTCGTTCGAGAAGCGCACGACGTGCGAGCGGCCGAGCGGCAGCGCCAGGTGGCGGCAGATCTCCTGCGCCAGATCAGGGTGCGAGCGGCCGGAGAAGATCTTGAGCGAACCATTCCCCATCGTGCACCTCCGGACGCATGTCCCGAACCTTGGCAGGCGCCGCCGGATACACCAGCCACGGCCGCCTCGGCAAGCACGGTCCTCGCGTCGGTTGCCGTTGCGCGCACGGGCACGGCGCGGGCCGCCGGCGTGCTTGACCTCCCAGGCGCGGGCGGCTAAGGCAGCCGCGCGTTCGTTCTCCGTCCTGCCCATGCTGGAGGCCCGACATGTGCGCGCTCTACTCCCCGCCGGCCGATGGCCAGGCGATCACGGTCGATGGCGACGGCAAGCTCGTCGTCCCGGATCGCCCGATCATCCCGTTCATCGAGGGAGACGGCACGGGGCCCGACATCTGGAAGGCGTCGGTGCGCGTGTTCGACGCGGCGGTGGCCAAGGCCTACCGCGGGCAGAAGAAGGTCGCCTGGCTCGAGGTGCTGACGGGCGAGAAGGCGCTCGAGCGCACCGGCTCGTGGCTGCCCGACGAGACGCTCCAGACCATCGCCAGGTACGTCGTGGCCATCAAGGGCCCGCTCACGACGCCGGTGGGCGGCGGCTTCCGCTCGCTCAACGTGGCGCTGCGCCAGCTCCTCGACCTCTATGCGTGCGTGCGCCCGGTGCGCTGGTTCGAGGGCGTGCCCTCGCCCATGAAGGAGCCGGGCCGCCTCGACATCACCATCTTCCGCGAGAACACCGAGGACGTGTACTCGGGCGTCGAGTTCAAGGCCGGCAGCGACGAGGCCGAGAAGCTCATCGAGGTGCTGAAGGGCATGGGCAAGACCGTCCGCCCCGGCTCGGGCATCGGCGTGAAGCCCATGTCGCAGGCCTGCAGCGAGCGCCTCGTGCGCCGCGCCATCCAGCACGCCATCAAGAAGGGCAAGCGGTCGGTCACGCTGGTCCACAAGGGCAACATCATGAAGTTCACGGAGGGCGCCTTCCGTGACTGGGGCTACGCGCTGGCGGCGCGCGAGTTCCCGGACCAGGTGATCTCGGAGGCCGAGGTCTGGGACAAGCACGGCGGCCGGACGCCCGAAGGCAAGATCCAGATCAACGACCGCATCGCCGACGCCATGTTCCAGCAGCTCCTCCTGCGCCCCGACGAGTACGAGGTCCTGGCCATGCCGAACCTCAACGGCGACTACATGTCGGACGCCGCCGTGGCGCAGGTCGGCGGCCTCGGCATCGGGCCCGGCGCCAACATCGGCGACAAGGCCGCCATCTTCGAAGCGACCCACGGCACGGCCCCGAAGTACGCCGGCCAGGACAAGGTCAACCCGGGCTCGCTCATCCTGTCGGGCGTCATGATGTTCGAGCACCTCGGCTGGGACGCGGCCGCGGCGCTCATCGTGTCGGCGCTCGAGAAGACCATCGCGCAGAAGCGCGTGACCTACGATTTCCACCGCCAGATGGCGGGCGCCACGCTGCTCAAGTGCTCCGAGTTCGCGTCCGCGCTGATCGAAAACATGAGCTAATCCCCCGAAGCGTAGCCGGGTCGCCCGTCCGCTCTGGAGCGGGGGTCCGCCGACGGCGGGCCGACGCGAGAGAGCCGGGCGGCGACGCGAGCGAAGCGAGGCCACAGCGATGAACGTCCACGAGTATCAAGCCAAGGCATTGCTCGCCGAGTTCGGCATCCCGGTGCCGCGCGGCGTCCCGGTCTTCGACCCGAGCGAGGCGCGGAAGGCGGTCGACGCGCTGCCCGGTCCCATCTGGGTGGTGAAGGCGCAGATCCACGCCGGCGGCCGCGGCAAGGGAGGCGGCGTGAAGCTCGCCAAGAGCCGCGCCGAGGTCGAGGAGCTGGCCAAGAAGATGCTCGGGATGACGCTCGTCACCAAGCAGACCAACCCCGACGCCGGGTCGTCAACCTGCTCTACATCGAGGAGGGCGTCGGCATCCGCCGCGAGCTCTACCTGGCGCTGCTGGTCGACCGCGTCACCGCGGGCGTGACCGTCATCGCCTCGTCCGAGGGCGGCATGGAGATCGAGGGCGGCCACGGGCCCGGGACGCCATCATCCGCGTGCCGGTGAACCCGGCCGTCGGCCTCCAGGCCTTCCAGGTGCGCGACGTGGCCAAGCGCCTCGGCCGTCCGCCGGTCTTCTCGCGCAACCTCACCGAGTTCCTGCTGAAGCTCTACAAGCGTTCGTGGCGATGGACTGCTCGATGCTGCGGGATGACGCTCGTCGTCGACGGGCAGGACAAGGTCCTGGCGCTCGACGCCGGAATCCCTTCGACGGCAACGCCCTCTTCCGCCACCCGAACATCGCCGCGCTGCGCGACCTGTCGGAGGAGGCGCCGTCCGAGGTGCAGGCCTCGAAGTTCGACCTCAGCTACGTGAAGCTCGACGGCGACATCGGCTGCCTCGTCAACGGCGCCGGCCTGGCCATGGCGACGATGGACATCCTCAAGTACGCCGGCGGGCAGCCGTCGAACTTCCTCGACGTGGTGAAGCTCCGCCACCGAGGAGCGCGTGACCGAGGCCTTCGAGATCCTCGTCGCCGACGAGGTGAAGGTCATCTTCGTCAACATCTTCGGCGGCATCATGAAGTGCGACACCATCGCCAACGGCGTCGTCGCGGCCGCCAAGACGCTGGGCCTGAAGCTGCCCATCGTGGTGCGCATGGAAGGCACCAACGTCGAGCTCGGCAAGAAGATCCTGCGCGAGGACGGCGCCGCCGCCGGCCTGAACATCGTGCCGGCCGAGACCATGGCCGACGGCGCCGAGAAGGCCGTCGCGCTCGCGAAGAAGGAGGCCTGAGCCATGTCCATCTGGGTCGACAAGAACTGCGAGAAGCTCATCGTCGAGGGGATCACCGGCTCGGCGGGCGCGTTCCACGCCAAGCAGATGATCGACTACGGCACCAACCTGGTCGGCGGCGTCACGCCCGGCAAGGGCGGCCAGACGTTCGAGGGCAGAGTCCCCATCTTCGACACCGTGGCCGAGGCCGTGGCCGCGACCGTATAACGCGTCGGTCGTGTACGTGCCGCCGGCCTTCGCCGCCGACTCGATCATGGGCGCGGCCGCCGGCATCGCGCTGGTGGTGGCCATCACCGAGAGCATCCCGGTGATGGACATGATGAGTGTGAAGGTCTTCCTGAAGGACTGCCGAAGACGCGCCTCATCGGCCCGAACTGTCCCGGCATCATCAGCCCGGGCCAGTGCAAGATCGGCATCATCACCCGGGCATCGAGGCGGGCCGGGTCGGCATCGTGTCTGGCGCTCGAAGGCACCGCTCACCTACGAGGCGGTCGGCCAGCTGACGGCCATGGGCCTCGGCCAGTCGACGGCGGTGGGCATCGGCGGCGACCCCATCAACGGCACCAGCTTCATCGATGTCCTGTCGGCCTTCCAGGCGGACCCGGACACCGACGGCGTCATCGCGATCACGGCGAGATCGGTGAAGTCGAGCAGGAGACCGCGGCGGCCTGGCTGAAGCAGCACTTCACAAGCCCGTCTTCGCCTTCATCGCCGAGCAGACGGCGCCGCCGAGCAAGCGCATGGGACATGCCGGCGCCTCCGGCATCTCCGGCAGCAGGAGCACGGCGGCCGCCGAATCGCGGCGCTGCGCGAGGCGGCGAGGGCGTGCACATCGTGGCGAGCCCGGCGCCGACCTGGCCAAGACGCTGGCGCCTCGGCCTCGGCGCTGGCTCGAGACGAGACCCGGCCTCCCGAGCGAGGCCGCTGCCATCAACCATCGGGCCGGCGCGAGCGCGCGCGGCTCACGACAGAGAGAGATAGACGACATGGCGACCGAGCAGACGTTTGCGATCATCAAGCCCGACGCGGTGAAGTCGGGCTACACCGGCAAGATCCTCGACCAGATCGAGGCCAACGGCTTCACCATCAAGTGCATGAAGAAGGTGCACCTCACCAAGGCGCAGGCCGAGGGCTTCTACTACGTGCACCGCGAGCGCGGCTTCTTCGGCGAGCTCACGGCCTTCATGTCGAGCGCCCCGTGCGTCGTCATGATCCTCGAGAAGGACAACGCCATCCTCGCGTGGCGCGACCTCATGGGCCCGACCAACCCGAAGGGCGGGAGCCCACTCAACCAGCAGTTCGGCAAGAACATCGGCGAGAACGCCACCCACGGCTCGGACGCCCCCGAGACCGCGGCCTTCGAGACCGCCTACTTCTTCAGCTGCTTCGAGCGCGTTTGATCGAGCTCGGAGGCGCCGCGCTGGCGGAGCTCGAGGCCACCTTCCAGGCTGGCGCTCGCGCTCCGCTGCCGCGCGCGGCGTCTTCCGCGGGCGCGTGCTCGCGGCCAGCCACCGGCGCGCAGGGCGCCACCCGCCTCGTCGGCATAGCGGCGTTCGGCTGGACGCCGTTCGGCATCGACTTCGATGCGCGCTGCTGGTGGTTCGTCCATCCGCGCGCGCCGCTCGTCGGTGCGTCGGCCGCTTCGTCGCGCCGCCCGAGCCGGTGCCGTCGCGGTGGCGCCCGGGCGCGATGGTGTACGCGCTCGACCTGCGGCGTGGGCGTCGCGGCTGCCGAGCATCTGCGGCGCTGCTGTCCGGCGAGCTCGTGCCGCTCGGCGCGGACGCGGTGCTCGGGCTCAAGCGTGAACCCGCGGGCGCCGGGCGCGGGGACCACTTCTTCTTCGTGCTCGAGCGGGGCTGAGTCGGGCTCGGGCTCGGGCTCGTGCTCGTGGCTCGTGACTCGTGACTCGTGACTCGTGACTCGTGCTCGAGCTCGGGTCCTGCGGCAACCGCACCGAGCACGACGCACGAGCACGACGCACGAGCACGAGCACGAGGCCCGAGCACGAGCACGACGCCCGAGCCCGACGCCCGCTCAGCGCCCGAGCCGCTCGATGCGCGCCCGCACCGGCGCCCGGTCGACCTCGGCCGGCGCGAGCTCCACGTACATCCCGAACGCGCGCTTGGCCTCGGCCTTCTGCCCCGCGGCCTCGGCCGCCTCGCCCAGCGCGTACCACGGGATGGGGTCCTTGGGCGCCTTGCTCGTCGCGGTCTGGAGCGCCGGCACCGCGGCGTCGGCCTTCTTCTGGTACATGAGCGCGCGCCCGATGAGGAGCCAGGTCGTGCCGTCGTCGAGCCCGAGCTCGAGCGCCTTCCGCGCGGCCGCCTCCATCGCTGCGGCCTGGTCCAGGTGCTCGAGCGCGATGGCCTTGTTCTGGTAGAAGTTGGCCGCGCCCGGCTTGGCGGCGATGGCCTGGTCGTAGGCCGCGACCGCGTCCGGCCAGCGGCTCGCCTGACGATGCACGACGCCGATGGCGTTCCAGGCCTCGGCGCGGTCGTCGGCCTCGAGGTCCTTGTCGGCCACCGCGGCGTCGAGCTCGGCCTTGCCGCCGTCGGGGTCGCCCTTCTTGACGAGCGTCATGCCCAGCGCCAGGTGCGCCTGGCCCCAGGTCGGGTAGGCGGCCAGCGCCTGGCGGAAGTGGCCCTCGGCGCCGGCGAGGTCGCCCTTCTTCTTGATGAGCACGCCGAGCGAGAAGTGGCAGCGGCCATACTTCGGGTCGGCGTCGAGGCAGGCCCGGAAGCTCGCCTCGGCGCCCTCGAGATCGCCCGCCTTCTTCTTGGCGATCCCCGCCTTGTAGAGCGGCAGCGGGTCGGCCGCGCGCGCCGCTGGCGCGCTGGCGCAGCCGAGGCCGAGGCCCAGGACCGCGAGGAGGACGAGCGTGACGGGCGACGGCATGGGCACATCCTACTCCGAAGGGGGCGGCGCCGGCAGGAATCAACCGGGGACTGGCCAACCCTGTACGCACCGTGTAGATGCCACGCCCCTATGACGGTGGTTGCCCTCCCGCTCGCCCCCCAGACGCTCGACAGCCGCGCCGACCTGAAGTCGATGACGCGCGACGAGCTCTCGACCTGGCTCACCAGCGAGCTCCGGCTGCCGCGCTTCCGCGGCAACCAGATCTTCCACTGGCTGCACGCGCGCGGGGCCCGCAGCTTCGCCGACATGACCGACCTCACGAAGGAGCTGCGCGCGACGCTCGACGAGAAGGCGCGCCTCGGCGGCCTCGAGCTCGAGGACGTGAAGGTCGCCAAGGACGGCACGCGCAAGCTGCTGCTCAGGACGGCGCAGGGCGACCGCATCGAGTCGGTCATCATCCCGATGGAGGATCGCCTGACCCAGTGCGTGAGCTCGCAGGTCGGCTGCAAGATCGGCTGCGACTTCTGCCTCACCGCGCGCATGCCGCTGCGCCGCCACCTGTCGACCGCCGAGATCGCCGACCAGGTGCTGTGGGCGCGAAAGGTCCTTGACGATGCCGGCCAGGGCGAGCGCATCTCGAACGTCGTCTACATGGGCATGGGCGAGCCGCTCGACAACTACGACAACGTCGTGCGCTCGCTGATGGCGTCCTGATGTGGACGACCACGGCGTGAACATGTCGTCGCGGCGCATCACCGTGTCGACCTCGGGCGTGGTGCCGAAGGCTCGAGCCTCGCCGCCGAGGCGAGGACGTGCCGGTGAACCTGGCCATCAGCTTGAACGCCTCGCACGACGAGCAGCGGACGCGCCTCATCCCCATCAACAAGGTGTGGGACCTGGAAAAGCTCGGGCGCTGCATCTTCCTGCCGAGGACGCGCGGCTTTGCTCCTGCTCGGGCGGTGATGCTGGCCGGCGCGGGTGAGACACCCAGGACGACGCCGCTTGCGCGTGGCCAAGCCTTGCAAGGCATCCGCTGCAAGGTGAACCTCATCCCGTTCAACCCGTGGCCCGGCTCGAAGTACCAGCGCCCGACGCCGACCGCGGTCGACACCTTCGGCCAGGCCTGTTCGACCGCGGCTACACCGTGACGGTGCTGCGCTACTCGAAGGGCGACGACATCGGCGCCGCCTGCACGGCCAGCTCGACGACGGGTCGCCGCAGAGCGCGCGGGAACAGCACGCCG
Source organism: Myxococcota bacterium (assembly GCA_046351155.1). Classification (GTDB taxonomy): domain Bacteria; phylum Myxococcota_A; class UBA9042; order PHBI01; family PHBI01; genus JAXLYZ01. Next base: position 8,138 of record JAXLYZ010000078.1, on the reverse strand, counting down.
CGCGCGGCGCCACGGCAGCGCAGCCGGCGTGCAGCGCCGCCGCGAGGCGGCGGATGGCGTCGCGCGCGGCCTCGTCGCGCACGCTGGCGAGCTTGACGGTGGCCGCCACCAACCCGGCCAGCTGCATGTCTTCGACGCGCAGGGCCTCGCCGTCGGCGGCGACCGCGGCCTTGTCGAGGCCTTCTTCCTCGAGCGCCGCCACGAGCGCCTCGAGCGCGCCCGGCACGCTGGCGGCGAGGCGCTTCCGCCACGCGCCGTAGGTCGCCGGGTCGAGCAGGTGATAGGGCCGCAGCTCGACCACGTCGCGCGCGCTCGACCACGACTGCGGCGTCATCAGCACGAAGCCGCCGCGCCGGGTCGACGGGGTGGTCGCCGGCGAGCAGGTCGTCGCTGTCGAGGTTGGCGACCTCGCTGGGCGGCGGCATCTTGCGGATGAGCGCCGCCACGCGCCGCCGGAGCCACGCGACATCGGCCGGGCGCGGCCGGGCCGCCAGCGTGACGGTGACGCTCACGGCGTGGCCCGGCTCGGCGTCGCCGCCGGCGAGGCTCACGTTGAGCGGCCCAGCGCTGGCGTCCTCGAGCGCGGGCGCGTTCGGGTCGAAGGCCGCGGACGCCAGGTGGCGGGTGCGCGCCGCCTCCGCCAGCAGCGCGTCGAGGTCGGCCACGAGGCCGGCCGAGCGCGCCGCGAGCTGGCGCTGGAGGCGCAGGTAGTAGTCGCCCGGGCCGTCCTCGCCCCAGGCCATCGAGGCCCCTCGACGATGCGCAGCTGGTAGTGGCGCGACAGGGACCTGAGATGGAGCCGGGACCGCTCACGTGGGCCTCCCCGTGGAACGCCAGCACGCCGACCAGCGCGACCAGCGCGCCCGCGAGCCAGCGCCGGTGGTGGCTGGCGCTCATGGCGCGAGCAGCGCCGCCTCGGCGCCGACGACGTAGGTCCAGCCCGCGCTCTCGACCGGCGCCCAGAGAACATGCGGCCGTCGGGCAGGGCGAGGTGGCCGCTCCGGCGCGCGCCGCGCGCGCGTCGAGGACGGCGCCGTGCTCGAACGGCAGCGGCTTGTAGCGCGCGTCGCGTCGCGGGCCGAGGCCTTGTCCTCGAGCGCCGGCGACGACTTCGTCGGCGTCGGCGATGAAGGTCTCGGCGCCCACGCGCGCGAGGCGCGGCTCCTCCAGCAGGCGCTCGATGACGTAGGCGAAGGTCAGATCGATGGCCGCCACGCCGAGGAGGCGCAGGTGGTCGTCGTAGATGGCGCGCGTGCAGGTCACGAGCAGGCCGAGCCCGTTCTCGTCGACGCCGCTGTTGAGCCAGGCGGCGTGCGGCGCGCGCGGGCTTCGGTGTACCAGCGGCGCGCACGCGCGGGTCATAGCCGTGCTCGCCCGGCAGCGGCTCGTAGGACCAGCTGCCCGGGAAGCCCACGGCCGCGCGTCCTCGGTGACGGCCATGTAGACCCACACGAGCGGCAGCCCGTCGTCGAGCGCCAGCTTCTCGGCGGCGGCCGGCGGCAGCGCCAGCATCCGACGGGCCGCTCTCGAGCAGCGTGCGCCGGAGCATCGGTGCCAGGCGCGCGAGCTGCGCGAGGCGCGCCCGCCACGGCGTCCTCGGACACGCCGGTGGCCAGCACATAGTCGGGCTCGGCGAAGCTCACCGGCGCGCCGTAGACCTTCGACGCGCGCGTCGGCGGCATCGGCCGGCTCGGGTGGCCGTCGACGTAGTGATGGGCGCGCACCGCGCCGGCGCGGCCGGCGCCGGCTCGCTTCATGGCGCGCGGCCACCGCCCGCGAAGGCGTCGAGCAGCGACTCGAGATCGTGCAGGCGCTCGTTCATGCCGCGTCGCCTGCGCCGACCAGCGCCGCCGTGCCCTGCAGCCGGTCCTCGCGCGCCTTGGGCGATGTCGCTCTCGCGCGCGTCGACGGCCGAGCGCCAGCCCACGAACGACACCAGCGCGATGGCCAGGACGGCGATGGTGAGCCCGCCGAAGAGCAGCGCCGTCGTGCGGTGGCGGCCGACCCAGCGCTCGAGGCGCTGCCCAGGGCGAGTCCGGGCTCGGCCAGGACCGGCTCGTCGCGCAGGAAGCGGCGCACGTCGTCGGCGAAGGCGGCCACGGTCGAACAGCGGTCGTCCTTCCGGTAGGCCGTCGCCTTGGCGATGATGGCGTGCAGCTCGCGCTTCACCACCACCTTCGGGTCGCGGTGGACGACGGGGTTCCGGCGCCCGCCCATGGCGGCCCTGAGCGCCTCGTCGAGCGACCGCGCCGAGCGCGCCTCGCGCAGCGTGACCAGCTCCTGCAGCAGCATGCCGAGCGCGAACTGGTCCGAGCGCGGGTCGAGCTGCTCGGTGAGCCCGTCGGCCTGCTCGGGCGACATGAAGGCCGGCGTGCCGAGAATCTGCCCGGCGTTCGTCGACTCCTCGGGCAGCGACTCGAGGCGCCGACCGACCGGCCGCGCGCCAGGCCCCAGTCCATGACGTGGACCTCGCCGAACGCGCCGACCATGATGTTGTCGGGCTTCAGGTCGCGGTGGAGCACGCCGCGCTCGTGCGCGTAGGCCATGGCGTCGAGCACATGGAGGGCACCGAGCCGCGCCCCGAGGCTGTGGCCGGCGTCGACGGGTCTCCAGGTCGACGCGCGCGCCTCGTCGATGTACGCAGAGCGCCAGCGTCCGCCGCGCACGAGCTTCATGGCGTAGACGACGGCGCCGTCGGGCCCGGTCTCGAGCGCGTGCACCGGCACGATGCCCGGGTGCTCGAGGCCCGCGGTGGTGCGCGCCTCGAGGCTGAAGCGGCGCGCGGCGCGGGCGTTGTCGGCGAGGTCGGGGCCGAGCCGCTTCAGCGCCACCTCGCGCCCGAGGTTGACGTCCTCGGCGCGCAGCACCTCGCCCATGGCGCCTTTGCCGAGGAGCTCGATGACGCGGTAGCGCTCGCTCATGGGCGGGATGATCGCACGAGTCGGCTCGGGCGGCCATGCACCTCGTGATCGGGCTCGGGCTCCGGGCTTGGGGGCTCGTGCTCGGGCGTGGGGCTCGTGCTCGTGCGTGGGGGCTCGTGCTCGTGCTCGTGAGTCGGGCTCCGTGCTCGGGCCAGAGGGCGGAGGACGTCCGCCGGGTCAGGGGCGATGCTCGCCGGACTGTGCCGGCGCTGAGGCGACCTCAGGAGGGCGCCGCTGGCACGAGCCGCCGCGGCCGCTTCCGGAGCGGGCGTCGCGCTCGGGCGCGGCGCGCCAGCGCCATGCTCTGCACGAACGAGGGCAGCGTCTTCATGTCGAAGGTGAGAGGCCGCGCTGGGACCGCGCCGTCCTCGGCGCATGAGGGTCGATGCCGGGGTGGGTCGCGCCCTTCAGGATGCGCGGCAGCAGCACGTGCTTCACGCCGTGGACGCGCAGCGCCGTGCCGTCGTCGGCCGTGAGCTCGAGGTGTAGACCAGGCCGTTCCGGCCGCCGAGCGGCGACCACTGCAGGCTGCCCTTGCACGGCACGCGCTTGGCGATGCCGCCGATGGTGGCCGTGCCGACGAGCTCGGCGTGCAGGCGCAGCGCGCCGGCCAGCATGCCCGAGAGCTGCGGCGCCACGTCGAGGAAGGCCACGTCGAGCTCGAGCACCACGTCGCGCGTCACGCGTCGTCGAGCTCGCGCACGCTGCCGGCCGCTGATCTCGCTGAAGGTCCACGCGCGCCGGGGCGCAGGCGGCTGACCGGCGTGGCGGTCAGCTCGACGGCCTTGGGGGCGCGCCGCCTTCGAGCCCTTCCTGGGCGCTCGCGCCGTCGTCGACCGGAAAGCGCGCGATGAAGGTGCTGCGCGCTCGGCCATGGCCATGATGGTGATCTGCGGGTTCACGCCCGGCGCGCCAGGAAGACCGAGCCGTCGACCACGAACAGGCCCGGCACGTCGTGGCTCTCGTGCGTCGGACCGACCACCGAGCGGCGCGGGTCGACGCCCATCCGAGGTGCCGAGCGGGTGGAACGACGACAGCCGCAGGTCGCCGGCCTTCACCGCGCCGCGGCGCCTCGCGCTCCCAGCGCGCGACGTCGTCGCGGCTCCGGAAGACGGGCGAGCCCGCCAGCCCGGGGTAGACCGCGCGCGCGCCGCCGGCCAGGAACAGCTCGGCCAGGCGCGCGTGCCCGCGCAGCATGAGGTGACGGTCGCGCTCGTTCACGTCGTAGCGGATGAACGGCTTGCCGCTCGGCGTCAGGCGCACGCGCCCGCGCGCCGTGTCGCGGATCATGAAGCCGAAGCTGGCGGTGTGCTCGAAGCGATCGACCAGCTCCGTCCACGGCGCGCCGACCTGCTCGTTCACCGCCATGCCGATGTCGGGCGGCACGAACACGCCCTCCATGAGCATGCCCTCGGCCATGAACTCGTGGACGCCGTAGCCCTGCGGCACCGCGCGGCTGCCGTCGATGCGCTCGTCGAAGAGCGCCAGCGCGAACGAGGCCGGGTGAAGCGAAAGGTTCTTTCCGACCTGGCCCGAGCCGTTGCCGAGGCCGCTCTGCAGGAGCAGCATCGGGCTCGGGATGGCGCCGCCGGCCACTACCACGGCGCGCGCGCGCACGCGCAGCTCGACGCGCGAGCCGTCCGCGCGCCGCGCGCTGGCGACGACGCCGCTGGCGCGGCCGCCCTCGTGGACGATGCGCTCGACGTGCGCGCCGGCGTACAGCATGGCGCCGGCGTCGAGCGCCTTCGGCAGGTAGGTGAGGGCGGTGCTCTGCTTGGCGTCGGTCGGGCAGCCGAAGCAGCACAGGCCCTGGCCGTCGCAGCCCGGGGCGTTCCGCGGCAGGGGCGCGTGGTGCCAGCCGAGCGCCTCCGCGCCCCGCGCCACTACGCGCGCGTTGCCGCCGAGCACCGACATCGGGTGCGGCCCGACCTGGAGCGCGCGCTCGACCGACTCGAAGTAGGGCGCCAGCGCGTCGGGCGCGAGATCGGCCAGGCCCATCTCGCTCGACCACTCGCGCAGCACGTGGTCGGGCGTCCGGAAGCAGGTGCCCGAGTTGATGGTGGTCGAGCCGCCGACGGTGACGCCGGCCAGCACCTGCATGCTGGCGTTGCCGAAGGCCAGCATGCCGCCGCCCTGGCGGTACATGCGCTTCACGCCCGGGAAGGCCTGGCCGTCGAAGTCGCGCCGCGTGTAGTGGCGTCCCTCCTCGAGCACCAGCACGGCCAGCCCCTGCGTCGCCAGCGCGCGCGCGGCCGGCGCGCCACCGGCGCCGCTGCCGACGATGACCACGTCGACCTCGAGCGTCTGGTCGTGCGGCTCCTGGGCGAGGTCGACGATGCGCTCCTCCCAGCGCGCCGGCCGCTCGCGCCCGGGCGTCACGCTGTAGCGCACGCCGGCCGCCGCGAAGAGCTCGGGGTCGTTGGTGGCGGCGTACTTGAGCGGCGTCGTCAGCGCGAACATCGGCCAGCGCAGGGCGCTCTGGGCGTAGGTCTTCTCGAGCCACTGGCGGCGCGCGTCGGGCGCCATCTCGCGCAGGCCGGGCCGGTGGTCGCGCGCGCGCCGAGGTCGAAGGCGTGGACCAGCACCTTCCAGCCCGCCTTGGCGCTGGGCGAGATGGCGTCGAGCAGCGCCTCGGCGCGGGCGATGCGCGCGTCGTCGGCGGCGTGGATGCGCGCGCCGGGCGGCGTCGCGGCGTCGGCCACGGCGAGCACCAGCTCGCGCTCGGACGGGCTCAGGAAGGCGGTCGAGGTCGAGTCGGTGGTCATGCGCGGGTCTCCGGCTGAGGCGAGGCGTGGGCGCGCGACCCGGCCGCGGGGCGAGGTCGACGATCGAGGGCGAGCGGGGCGGCGTTGCCGTGGAGCGCCAGGCCGGGCACGGGCTGGCGCGACAGGATCTCGAGCTCGCCGAGGTGCGAGCGCGCCGTGGCGACCCCGTCGGGGCCGCGCAGGGTGAGGCGCACGCTGGCGAACTTCGAGTTGTAGCAGCACGAGGTGCCGCCTTTCGGGTGCAGGTAGCGGAGCCCGACGAAGGTCGCCGGATCGGCCTCCATGGCCAGCTCGAGCGCCACGTCGCCGGATCGGCCGCTGAGCTCGGCGGCCACCCACCAGCGCGGGAAGGTCACGCTCACCTGGCGCGTGGCCAGGGCGCGGAGCCCGTTGAAGGCGAGGTCGTTGCCGCCGCTGCGCACGACCACCGCCGACAGGAACGGGGTCGTCAGCGGCCCGAGGCGGACCTGGGCCGAGAAGCCGTCGACGTGCAGGCCGGGCAGGCCGCCGTCGTCGTCCCACAGCGAGCAGTTGCCGTAGGCGTGAGGTGGGCGTGCTCGCGACCCCAGTTGTGGCCGCGCAGACCGACCCAGCCGCGCACGTCGAGGACCTCGCCGTCGACCGTGAGCGAGCCGTCGAAGACCGCGCGCGGCGCCGGGGTCATCATCTTGCTCTTGGGCAGCGCCGCCGTGTACATCGCCGCCAGCGGGTAGTGCAGGATGGGCGCCTCGGAGGCCGCGATGCGGAGGTCCCAGGCGAGGCGGTGCGCGCCGTCGTCGAGCGCCGCGGTCGCGCGCGTCGCGTCGAAGGCGATGGCCAGCCCGCCCGCGCCGCCGACGTGGCGGACCTCGATCCGATCGAGGCCGAGCGCGAACTCGTCGGCCGGGAGCGTCCTGCTTCACCACCACGGCGCTCGGCGAGCGCCACGACGCCCACAGCTCGGCCACGCGCGGGCCCTCGACGGGCACAGGAGGCAGTACTTCAGCCACAACGCCTGCCGCCCGTCGGGCGAGTTGGCCTTCAGGTAGTGGCTCTCGTACAGCCCGCGCACCGGCTGCGCCAGCACTCTCTCGAAGGTCTCACCCACCCGTGGGCCCCTTCGGCGACCGCATCCCAGGCCGCCGTCGTCACGATCCGCGCGCAGCATGAAGCATGACTACGCGGTCGTAATTATGCCTGGTCGTGGGCGGGCGTCAAGCGTGCGGGCGCGAGTCGCGGCCTCTCTCGCCGGAGAGGTCGCGCCCAATCGTCGTTCTATCGACGGTCGTTCAGTGGCGCTGGCGCAGCTGCTTCCACTGCGTCTCGACGTCGGGGCGCTCGCCGCGCAGCCACGCGTCGGCGGCCTCGTCGAGGAACTCGTTCCGGAGCTCGCCGCGCGCCATCACCTCGAGGTCGCCGAAGCGGAACGGCTTCCAGTCGAGCGGCAGGAACGCGTCGCGGCCCTCGCGGAAGTACTCGCCGAGGTACCAGTCGAGGAAGTCGAGCGCCACGTCGACGGCCTGCGGCAGCGTCATCGCCGCGTACAGCTCGCGCCGCACCGCCGCCTCCATCTCGTAGACGTTGGTGCGATCGTGGGTCTTGAGCGTGAGCGTCACGACGGCGTCGTCGCCCTCGCGATGCGCGTCGAGGTCGAACGTCTCGCTCCTGAGCATGGAGCCGTGGCGCTCGACCAGGGCGTCGAGGACTTTGGTGCGATACGCGGAATCGATGAGCGGCTTCGTCACGGGCGCCAGTCTAAACACCGGGGGCGAACTGGAAAAGCCAACGGGGTGTGGCCGACCTGCGACCACACCCCGCGTGCATGCGTCCGAGGCAGCTCGGACGGCGTCATCACCTCACGTCAATGCGGCTTCGTGCGGATGACCTGGTTCTTCACCGGCTGGCCGTCGATCTCGAGGATGTTGAACTCGACGCGACGGTTCTGATCGCGGCCCTCCTGCATACCGTCGCCGTTGCCCTTGCACAGGCCGCAGGCGGCGATGGGGAAGTCGGAGGCGTAGCCCTTGCCGATCAGGCGCTTCTTGTCGATGCCCTTGCCGATCAGGTACTTCACCACCGACTTGGCGCGGCGATCCGACAGCCCGAGGTTGTAGCTGTAGGTGCCGATGATGTCGGTGTGACCCTCGACGCGGATGAGGTTCACCTGCTTGTTCTCGTCGAGGATCTTGGCGACCTCGTCGAGCAGCGGGAAGCTGCGCGGCTGGATCGTCGCCTTGTTGAAGTCGAAGTAGACCTTGTCGAGGATGGCGATGCCGGTCTCGGTGAGCTGGGCGACCGGGGCGATGTCGGGGCAGCCGTCCTCGTCCTGGTACTTGTTCACCGTCTCCGGATCGTTCCGGCACTTGCCGAAGCCCGTCTCGTCCGGGGCGCCGTCGGCCACGTCGAGGATGCCGTCGTTGTCGTTGTCGGGATCGGGGCAGCCGTCCTCGTCCTGGAACAGGTCCTTGTCCTC
>JAXLYZ010000077.1:0-38845 GCA_046351155.1 Myxococcota bacterium | reverse complement strand
GCCAGGTGACGCTCATGCGCGACCAGTCCTTCCCGCGTGGCACGAGCGGCCCGCGCCTCGTCCTGAAGGCTGGCGCCAGCGGCCAGGCCAGCGTGGTGAAGAGCGCCCTCGAGCGCTTCCAGGGCCAGGCCACCGTCAGCGTGTGCGACGCCGCGGGCCCGCTGGTCGACGTCAGCGCCCGGGTCGCCTACGACGTCGCCCACGACCGGCTGGACGAGCTCGTCGGCGAGGCCACCCTGCTCCGCCCCATCGCCATCGCCGTGGGCGGCGTCGCCGACGCGGTCGAGATCGGCGCGCTGACGGGCGAGGCGCGCATCACCGGCGGCGAGCTGGCCGAGGTCCACGGCGCGCTCGACGTGCGGCTGCCGCACCTGGGTGACGGCGTCAGCGTGTCGTTGGACGGCGGCTGGCGGCGCGGCGCCGACGGCGCGGCCGACGTCTACTGGGGCAGCGGCACGCTGGCGCTCGACCTCGCCGACGACGCCAACGGCCGGAGCCTGCACGGCCAGGTGCAGGTCGATGTGGGCGAGGACGGCCACTGGCAGGTCAACGGCAAGCTCGACTGGAAGCTGACGCCCGACATCGGCGGCAAGGTCGGCGTGCAGATGGACGAGAAGCTGGATCCGGTGATCGACATCGACCTGAATTTGTCAAATCTGACGATTCTCCCGGCCCAGACGCTGTTCGAGAAGCACCTCGATCTGGTGCCGCGCATGCCCTTCCCGGCCGGCCCCTTCATCTTCGCCAGCTTCGGCCTGACCGCCGGCCTCGGGCTGAAGACGCGCGCGCTCACCGGCGGCGTCGCCATCGCGGTCGCGGCGTGGCGGCCGTTCAGCGACGCGTCGACGGTGCCGACCTTCGACGCCGCCATGCAGCTCGACTGGGGCGTCGACGTCCACCTCGGCGTGGCGCCCTTCCTCGAGGTCGGCTTCGGGCTTCCCGAGCTGGCCGCGATCGCGGCCGGCATCGAGGCCGAGCTGGCCCTCGACGTGCCGCTCGCGTTCAAGCCCGCGGCCCACCTGCACGGCGGCCCCGACGGCCTGCGCGGCGAGCTCGACGTGAGCCTCGACGTGGCGCCGGCGCTGGCCTTGAACGTCACGCCCTACCTCACGGGCCAGGTGATCTGCTTCGACCTCGGCAAGGCCAAGCTCGACCCGTTCGCGGTCGACCTCGGCAGCCCGCTCCACTTCGCGTGGGGCACGAAGTACACCTTCGGCGATCAGACCGGTCAGAGCGCCATCGCCCCGGGCGCGGTGCGCGGCGAGGGCGGCAACCGCAGCGAGACGCGGGCGCGCCACGCGAAGCCCATGCAGTTCCCGACGGCGGCGTCGACGCCGGCGCACCACCCCGGCGCCCCGGCGTTGGACGGCGAGCCGGGCCAGGCCCAGACCGGCGGCGCCGGCGGCCTCGGCGACGGGCTCGGGCCGGTGAAGGACGTCATGGAGGTCGTGCGCCTGGTCGGTGTCGCGGCCCGCGCCATCCAGGTCTACACCGCCATCCCCAACCCGGTGAGCGTCGCCATGGGCGGCGCCGAGGCCATCGAGAAGCTCTACCGCGACAAGCTCGCCGCCTGGCAGGACCTGGCGCGCGCCGGCCGCACGCTGCTGAAGATGGCCGCCGGCAAGGACCTGGGCGCCGTGCTCGACGGCATCCCGCTGTGGGTGCGGAACATCATCGACGCGCCCGACGGCCAGGCGCCCGGCCCGTTCGACGCCTGGGACAGCGAGGACGAGGTCGCCGGAAAGTTCATCGACGACAAGATCTACCTGGTCATGTCGCTCGCGCGCCGCGTCCAGCTCGGCAAGGCCCTGCTCAGCGGCGGCTGCGTCGACGCCGACGAGGGCCACGTCATGGTGCTGCTCGAAGACGCCGCGCGCCGCGGCGAGCTTGACGCCTTCGTGAAGGGCGTAGGCGGCGTCGCCACCCTGCTCGACAAGCTCGACGGCGCCGAGGACGGGAAGACCCGCGTCCTGCTGGAGCGCGCGGGCATCGCCATCCCCGAGGTGAACCCCTGATGCCAGCGCGCGGCGGCGCAACGACGCGCAACCGCACGCCAGGCTAAGGCGCGCGCCGGCGCAGATCGGCCAGGCACATCCCGGCCGCCTCGAGGTCGCTCCGGCCGAGCGCCACCATGGCGGCCACGACCTCGGGCACCTCGCGCGGGGTGGCCCCGACCTGCACCGCGAAGTTGCGGGCGTGGAGCCGCATGTGGCCGCGCTGGATGCCCTCGGACGCCAGCGCGCGCGTGGCCGCCAGGTTCTGGGCCAGCCCGACCGCGGCCACGAGCCCGGCGAAGACGGTCGCCTCGTTGAGGCCGAGCACCTTGAAGGCCGCCTTCACGGCCGGGTGCACGGCGGTGATGCCGCCGACCGTGCCGAGCGCCAGCGGGATGTCCATGTGGCCGACCAGCGCCTCGGCGCCCGGCGGGCCCTTCGAGTCAGGCTCGATGCGCCAGCGCGCCAGCGCGGTGTAGCGCCCCTCGTAGGCCGCGAACGCGTGCACGGCGGCCTCGACCGCGCGCCAGTCCTGGCCGGTCGCGAGCATGACGGCGTCGATGCCGTTCATGATGCCCTTGTTGGCGGTCACCGCTCGATAAGGATCGGCCTCGGCGAAGCGGCTCGCCTCGACGATGCGCCGCGCCTCGTCGGGATCGATGGCCGACTCGCCTCCGCCCACCTTCAGCGGCACGCGGCCCTCGACCTTGGCGCGGCGGTGGAACGGCAGGTTCGACAGGATGCGCAGGCCGACGCGCGCGCCGGTCCAGGCCTCGAGCAGCGGCGCCGCCTCCTCGGCCATCGAGTTGACGGCGTTGGCGCCCATGGCGTCGCGCACGTCGATGTGCAGGTGCACGACCGCGAGCGGCTCGCCGTCGGGCCCGCGCAGGCGCCGGACGCGCGCTTCGCGGAAGCCGCCGCCGGCCGCGACCAGGCGCGGGTGGAGCCGGTTCAGCGTGGCCTCGAGCTCGGCCACGTGCTCCTCGAGCACGCGCTCGAGCACGCCGTCCGCGGGCGGCTCGGGGAAGTGGATCTGGCCAATCATGACCGGCTCGGTGGCCTCGGCGCGGATGCCGTCGCCGTCGCGCAGGAGGCGCGCCGCGAACGACGCCGCGGCCACCACCGACGGCTCCTCGATGACCATCGGCACGACGTAGTCGCGGCCGTTGACGCGGAAGTTGGTGGCGAAGCCCAGCGGCAGCGAGAAGCGCCCGACGTAGTTCTCGCTCATGTTGGCGGCGATCTCGGTGGGCAGGCCGTTGTCGTGGCAGCGCAGCGCTTCGAGCGCCGACGTCTCCAGCCCGGCGAAGGCGGCGATGGCCTCGAGCCGCTCGATCGACGACAGCTTCGAGAATCCGGGCAGACGACTGTTTCTCTCCACGCGCTCGCTCATCGCTCGACACCCTCCCAGCACTCCGGCCAGACATCGGGGTGCACGCGCCGCGGCACGCGGCGCAGATCCGCCACCGTGCGCGCCCCCGTCAGGAACATCGCGACGCGGAGCGCGTCGCGAAACGCCATCATCGCATCGAACGCCGCATCCTCCGACTCCGCGGCCGCCTTCAAGAGCGGGAGCGCCATGGCCGTGACCGCGGCGCCGCACGCCAGGGCGCGCGCGCCGTCGAGGCCGCTCCGCAATCCGCCCGAGGCGATGACCGGGATGCCGCCGCCGTGCGCGACGCAGGCGAGGCAGCTCGTGACCGACGGGATGCCCCAGTCGGCGAAGAGCTCGCCCAGCGCGGGCGCGCCGACCTTGGCCTGGAGGCCGCTCCGCAGCCCCTCGATGAGCGTCCACGAGGTGCCGCCGCGGCCGGCGCTCTCGATGAAGGCCCAGCGATACGGCGAGGCCGCGAGGCGCTTCACCGCGGCGATCGAGAAGCCGGCCCCGACCTCCTTCAGGCCGACCGGCAGCCCGACCTCGCCGGCGACCGCGGCCATGATCTCGCCGAGCCGCGCGAAGTCGGTGTCGCCCTCGGGCTGGACCGCCTCCTGGGCCGCGTTCAGGTGCAGCACCACGGCGTCGGCGCCGACGCGATCGGCCAGCCCACGCAGCGCCGCCGGCTGGACGCGCCCGGCCGAGCCGAGCTGGACCGCGCCCAGGTTGGCGATGAGCAGCGGCAGGTCGGGCGCCGCGTCCTTCACCGCGAAGGTCGCGGCCGTCTCGGGTCGATGCAGCATGACCCGCTGCGAGCCGAGCCCCATGCCGATGCCGGCCCGCGCCGCCGCGCGCGCCAGGCGTCGGTTCACCTCGCCGGCCTCGTCGGTGCCGCCGGTCATCGAGCCGACGATGAGCGGGAAGGCGAGGCGCTTGCCCATGAGCTCGACGGTCGTGTCGACGTCGGCCAGCGCCAGCTCGGGCAGCGCCTGGTGGATGAGGCGCACGGCGTCCCAGCCGGCGGCTCCGGCCGGGACCTCGACCTCGGCCTCGAGCGCCAGGCGCAGGTGGTCGGCCTTGCGCGACGTGAGGAGGTCGCTCATCGCGCGAGCCCCGCCAGGCCGAGGAACTCGCGCGGCACGTCGAGCGCGAAGACCAGGCGCTTGCCGTCGCTCTTGGCGCGCAGGAGGAGCGGCGCGCCGGCCGCGGCTCCACCGTCGCTCGGAGCCGACCCGGGTCGGCGCGCAACGGCGCCGAGCCAGTCGCCCGGCCGCACCAGCACATAGCCGAAGCCGTCGGAGGCGGCCGCGAGCCACGGCTCGCGCGCGACCTTCGACTCGGAGCGGCCGGCCGCGGCCAGCAGCGTGCCGATGGTAGCGGTGGCGCCCGAGCCGATGGCCATGGCGATGGCCGAGCCCTCGCCGCCCAGCGCGAAGTCCAGCGAAGAGCCGACGAGCTGCGACAGCATGGCCTGCGACGTCGGCGCAACGCCCGGGACCTTGCTCCAGTCGAGCGCCAGCGACATGCCCTCGATGCGGCTCCCCTTGGCGGTCGTGTCGTGCAGCACGCGGCCGCTGCCGTAGAACTGGGTCACGAGCGGCAGGAACTGCTCGAACGTCATGTCGGGGAGCGTGCTCGGATCGACGCCGGACTTGGCGTAGGCGGCCTTCATGCCCGCCCACAGCTTGCGGTAGATGAGGTCGCCGGCATCGACGAGCATCTGCATGTAGGCGCGGCCGTCCTTAACGCTGGTCACGCTCTCGATGGCCATGCCGAGCGTCGTCATGCGCAACCACAGCGTCGAGTGCGAGCCCTGCGCCGCCTGGATCCTGGTCAGCGCGTCGATGAGCTGGGCCTTGTCGGCGGCCGACCAGAGGCCCTGGCCGAGGACGTCGAAGGCGGCGAAGAGCTCTTGCGTCTGCGCGGCCGGGTCGGGCTGCAGGAGGGCCGGCGGGATGTTGAAGCCGGCCGCGAAGATGGCCGCGTCGGGGACCATGCCGCTGAAGGCCACGCGCCGCGACGACAGCTCGCGCAGGCCCTTGGCGAGCGGTCCGCCGCCCTTGGGCGTCACGCCGAACGCGAGCCGCGGCACCGGCCCCGACAGGTCGGCGCTGAGCGTCAGGCGATCGGTGTCCTTCACCAGATCGAGGGTCGCGCCGATGGCCGCGACCGCCTCGGCCGCCTCGTCGTGCTGCTTCGGGTCGGCCAGCTCGGTGACGAACAGCGCGCGCATGAGCGAGCCGCCGGCGGCCAGCTCGGCCGCGTAGATCCGGCTCGCCTGAGCGATGTCGGCCTCGAGCGCGAACGGCGCCTTGGGCGTCCAGGCCACGAGCGCCGCGCGCACCTTGGGGTCGAGCGTCGCGGTCGGGTCGCCGCGGAAGGCGACCTGCCAGGTGCCGCCGAGCGTCGGCGCCACGAGCGCGAGCGGCGCCGCGTGCGACTTCGGGTCGAGCAGCGCCAGCTTGAAGGGCCGATGGAAGTCGAGCGTGGCCGGGTCGAGGCCGAAGTCGTTCTGCAGGTGGAGCGCCACCGAGGCGCGCACCGCGCCGTCGTCGGGCACGCCGGTGGCCTCGGCGCTCAGGCCGGCGAGGTCGGCGATGAGCGCGTCGAGCGCGGGCACGCCGGCCACGACGAGCACGCCGTCGGGGAAGCGGGCGAGCGTCCCGAGCGGCAGCGGCGCGGCCTTCGGGCCGGCACGGGGCGGTCCGAGCGGAGCGGCCGCGAGAGCGTCCCCCGACGTCGTCAACGCCAGCGCCGACAGCAGCGAGAGCACCGGAAACAAAGGCAGGAGCCTGCGCTCGGGGGCGTGCATCATCCGAGACAGCTGCCGGTTGGCCCGCGCGATGTCAAGGACGAGCGCCCCGGGCCTTCGGGCTGGCCAGCCCGCGCTGCTTGCCGGCGAGCCGGCAGCCGGCTAGGGTCAGCCGCATGTACGACTCGCACACGATGAACCTCAACCATCTGCGATACTTCTATGAAGTCGCCCGCGCCGGCAACATGCGCCGGGCCGCCACCAAGATCGGTATCTCGCAGCCGGCGCTGAGCAAGCAGATCCAAGCGCTCGAGGACACGATTGGGCTCCAGCTCTTCTATCGCACGCCCAAGGGCCTGCAGCCGACCGCCGACGGCGAGGTCGCGTATGCGCACTGCGAGAAGATCTTCGGCCACCTGCGCGACCTCGAGACCTCGCTCGACGCCCGCAGGAAGGGCTCGGCCGGGCGCCTCACCATCGGCGTCATCCACTCGATCTCGACCCACATCCTGCCCGACTACATCCGCCGCTACCGCGAGGGCTTCGGCACCGTCCGCATCAAGATCGTCACGGTCCGCTCGCGCGCGGTGATGCGCGCGCTCGACGAACACAAGGTCGACATCGGCCTCGTGGCCGAGAAGCCGCCGGGCGACCAATTCGTGTGGCGCGCCTTCGCCAAGACCCCGCTGGTCGTCGTCGCCTCGCCGCAGAGCGCGCTGGCCGGCCGACCGGTGACGGCCGATCAGCTGCACAAGGCCGACATGGTGGCCTTCGACCCGCCGGCGCCGACGCGCCGCGTGACCGACCGCTACTTCGCCACGCTGGCCATCGAGCCGCGCATCATGGCCGAGTGCGCCGACCTCGACACCATCAAGGAGCTCGTCAGGAACGACGTCGGCTTCGCGGTGCTGCCGGCGCACACGGTCGAGGCCGAGGTCGCGAGCGGACGGCTCGTGCAGGTGCCGGTGCGCGACTGGTCGCTCGAGCGCACGCTCTACCTCGTCCATCTCTCCGGGCCGCCGCTGGCCCCGACGGTCCGGCACTTCGCCGACCTGTTCCCGACGCTCGCCACCTGATCGCGCCGGCGCCGCCGGCCCAAGAGGTTCCGTCATGGCCAATGTCGACCTCGACAAGCCCATCGACATCTCGTCGTTCCGACAGATGGCCACGGTCACGTGGGACCATCCGTACGACCCGAGCATCTACGGCTTCCTCGACTTCTTCGCCGAGCCGCTCGAGAAGCGCCTCGAGTCGCTGCGGGCGGCCGGCGCGCGCGTCACCATCACGCACCTCGTGTCGCGCGCGCTGGCGCTCTGCCTCCAGCGCCACCCCGACCTGAACGTGATGCTGCGCCGCCGGCGCCTCTACAAGCGGCAGCGCGTCGACGTCTTCCTGCAGGTCGCGATGCCCGACCCGACCGGGCTCGGCAAGACCGACCTCAGCGGCGTGAAGATCCAGGACTGCGACAAGAAGACCATCGTCGAGGTCGCCAAGGAGGTCGAGGCGCGCGTCGAGCTCATTCGGAAGCGCGAGGACCCCGAGCTCCAGAAGTCGAAGAACATGATCGCCAAGATCCCGCGCTTCGTGCTGAAGGGGATCGTGCGCATGTTCGCCTGGTTCCAGCGCGAGCCGAACTTCCGCATGAAGTGGGCGGGCATGCCGAAGGACCCCTTCGGCTCGGTCATGGTGACGAGCCTCGGCATGCTCGGCATCGAGACCGCCTTCGCCCCGCTCTTCCCGCTCGGCGGGCCGCCGATGATCTTCCTGGTCGGCGCCATCAAGCTCATGCCGCACTGCAAGGACGACGGCTCGATCGTCGCGCGCCGCATGCTGCGGCTGTGCGGCACCTTCGACCATCGCGTCGTCGACGGCTTCCATCTGGCGGCCCTCGCCAAGGAGCTGCGCAAGGTCCTCGAGGAAGAGGTCGACCTGCTCTGAGGGCATTTTCCGCTTGCGACGGCCTCCGAACTTGTGGGACCTAACGGTCATCACTCCGTTCCGAGGTCCGTTCCATGCGCCTTCTGACCACCTTGGCCGCCGTCGCGGCCACGCCTGTCTTCGCGTCTGCCGCCGCGTTGGGCTTCGTCGCCTGCGACTCGAGCGCGTCGCCCGATCCCGACAAGACCACCCCCGAGACCGCGGGCGACCCGTCGCTCGAAGGGCCGATGCTGCCGCTACCGCCCGAGCCGGGCCAGCAGCTGGCGTCGCTGCCGTACACCCTCGAGGGCGGTGACGAGCGCTACTTCTGCTACACCTTCACCTCGCCCGACGAGGCCGTCGGCATCACCCACGTCCAGAACCTCGCCGGCAAGCTGGTCCACCACGTCGTGGTCTTCCAGTCGCTCGTGCCGGAGCCCGAGGGCTTCTCGGAGTGCAACGTCCTCTTCAAGCCGACGTGGGTGCCGATCTGGCTCGCAGCCAAGGGCAGCGAGGGCATGCAGCTCCCCGACGGGGTGACCTTCAAGGTCGCGCCGCACACGCAGTACGTCCTGCAGTACCACCTCCTCAACGCGCGCCCGACCGCGGTCACCGAGCGCAGCGGCATCAACCTCACCTACGCCACCGACCTCGCGCAGTACCAGACCGCCAGCGCCATGATCGTCGGCAGCCTCGCGCTCGACATCCCGAAGGACGCGCTCGGCTTCACCCAGACCAACGAGTGCATCTCGGACCGCCCGCTGAACGTGTTCGCGGTGCTGCCGCACATGCACCTCCTCGGCAAGCGCCTCGACTTCTTCACCGGCCCGCCCGACGACGTGAAGCCGGTCTACTCCATCAACCCGTGGAACTTCGACGACCAGCCGTTCGTGCCGATGAGCCTCACCATCCAGCCGGGCGACGTCCTGCGCGCCCGCTGCACCTGGGACAACACGACCGGCAAGGACGTCGGCTTCGGCGAGAGCACCTACGACGAGATGTGCATGTTCCTGGTCTACGCCTGGCCGATGAGCTCCATCGCGACCTGCGGCCTGTAGTCGTCGGCAGCATCAGCGCTCCGAGCGAAGGCCGCCGCGCGGCTGGAACGAAGGCCGACCGACGCCGCCGGGCGGAGGAAAGCTCGAGCTCCTGGACGGCCCCGGGCGAGGCCACTACCGGAGAGCCTCGGCCAGGAAGTCCTTCATGGCCACCCAGCTCCGTCGATCGGCGGCCTCGTTGTACGCGGCGCCCTTCGACGGATCGTCGCCCGCCTCCTTCTGCGTGAAGGCGTGGACGGCGCCGGCGTAGCTCACCATCTGCCAGTCGACCTTCGCGGCATCGAGCTCGGCCAGGAAGGCCTGGATGTCGGGCGCCTTGACGTACGGATCGGCGGCGCCGTGGAGCACGAGCACCTTGGCGTGGATGTTGGCGCCGTCGGCCGGCGTCGGCGAGTCGAGCCCGCCGTGGAAGGTGACGACCGCGGCCAGCGCGGCTCCCGAGCGCGCCAGCTCGAGGGCCGCCGTGCCGCCGAAGCAATAGCCGATGGCGGCGACCTTCGCGCCGTCGACCTCGGGTTGTGAAAGCATCTTGTCGAGATTGACGCGCAGGCGCTTCCGCAGCTCGGGCCGGTCGCCCTTCAGCTTCATGGCGGCGGGCCCGGCGTCGGCCTGGCTCTTCGGGCGCGCCTCGACGCCGTAGACGTCGGCCACGAAGGCGGCGTAGCCGAGCTCGGCCAGCATCCTGGCGCGCATGCGCTCGTTGTCGCTCGGACCCATCCACTGATGGATGACCATCACGCCCGGCAGGTGGCCGTGCGCGGCCTTGAGCTTCGCCGGGTCCCATACCAGCTGGCCGGCGTAGGCGATGCCGTCGCTCGTCCACGTCACGTCGCGCGTAGCGATGCGCGGCGGAGCGGCGTGCGAGCTGCCGGGCGCGAGGCCGAGCGCGAGACACATGGGAGCGAGGAGCGTGGCAAGCGTGATCTGCATGGGACCTCCGCAGACGCTGCTACGCGGCCGCCGCGGTATCGTCAACGGCGAGGTCCGCGCGCGCTCCCGAGGCGCGTCCGCGGCCGACCGGCAATCGTCTGTAACTTGTGACGCCATGCTCCAGAAAAATGTTGCTTCGACCGTTTCTCCGAGTAGGCTGTGAGAGCGGAGTTCAGCGGATGGCCCTCACCGGCGACGCCACAACTCCGTTTGCGCGGCCCTCGGGCCCGCAGCCGATCAACGTTTCCGGAGCAATTGACCCCTATGGCCGCAGACGGCTCCAGTCCGTCCAAACGCCGGCCGTAGCATCCGCCTCCAGGCTTTCGAGCGAGGAGTCGCAGGTGCTACGGGCACCAGCTAACGACTCAAGCTTCAGCCCTCGAAGGAGGTGGACCATGGCGACTTCGCTCGGCGGAGGCCCTCAGTCCGCATCTCGCGGAGTACTCTTCGGGCAGCTCTTGCGTGGTGGTCCGACCCGCTCGGGACCGATCTACGATCGGCTCGGCGTGGACGGCGTCGCGCACATCGTCACGGTGCTGAGCCCCTCGGAGCTCACGCTGCTGGCCGCGCTGGTGTTTGCGCCGACGCGCGTCGAGCGCGCCTCGACGCTGTCGACCGACACGCTGGTGACGCTCGTGCGCGCGGCCGAGCGGCCCGACGCCGACCGGCTCTTCGACAGCCTGTCGGCCGAGCGCGGCAGCGCGCTGCGGCGCGCGCTCTGCGGCGGCGACGCCGAGGAGCTGGCGCCCGCGCCGCGCGCCAATGGCGCCCGGTCGCGCAGCGACTCGCCGCGGCGGGTGCGCGGCGACACCGGCGTCGGCGTGGTGCTGCGACTGCGGCGGCTGTTCCGCCTCTGAGCGGGCCGGCCGAAGGCCGCGTTCCCTTTTCATGCGGCGCGGTCGGCGCTATGGTCGCCGGGCTCGAACCGACGGCCGCGACGCGTGCTCCGGCTCGGGCATCGCCCAGGAGCCATGCATGCCGGACACCGAGACCGCCCCCACCGTCAAGCGCTACGACATCCTGCTCGTCAGCCAGAACCGCACCTACAACGTGGTCGAGCAGGGCCTGAAGTCGCTCCTGAACTACATGCAGGCCGCCACCCTGTCGCGCGTGTCGGACGAGGCCATCGCCAAGGAGTGGACCGAGGTCTACGCCAAGCCCGGCCCGACGGCCCACGAGATGTTCGTGCGCGGCGCCTTCGGGGCCGAGCTCGAGCCCTACCTCGAGATGGCCGTGCGCGCCGGCAAGCGCCCGACGCGCGTGCCGTTCGGGGCCACCGAGGGCGTCGACGACGTCTGCCACTTCTACATCGAGATCCGCGGCGCGCTGTTCTCCGACCTCGGCCCGAAGGTGAAGAACCGGCTGAAGGACCTGCTCCAGACGCGCTTCGACTTCTACGTGCGCGACCACGTCAAGCCGCCGCCGCACGCCATCGTGCCGCCCGACGAGGTGCCCGAGGACGTGAAGTACGCCAAGAGGGACGGCGCGAGCCCGCGCGTCGGCACTGCCGTCGAAGAGTTCTGAGCAGGTGGCGCCGGTGGTGATGGTCTGCCCCGACTGTCTCTCGGAGGTGTCCGAGCCGCGCTCGGAGACCTGCCAGCACTGCGGCACGGTGCGCCCACCGCAGGGCTGGATGCCCGACCCGCTGACCGGCCTCATCCTGAGCGGGCGCTATCGGCTCGAGACGCGCCTCGGCGACGGCGGCATGGCCACGGTCTTCCGCGCGTCGCGGGTCGGCGCGCTGGGCGGCGCGGTGGCCGTGAAGCTGCTCGCGCCGCGGCTCGCGCGGACCGTCATCGCCAAGCGCTTCGAGCGCGAGGCGCAGGTGGTGTCGCGGCTCACGAACCCGCACATCGTGCGCATCTACGACTTCGACACCTTCAAGCTGCCGGGTCGGGACGACAACCTCTACTACTTCGCCATGGAGATCGTGGAGGGCGCGACGCTCACCGCGGTCTTGCGGAAGCAGGGCAAGGTCAACTTCCTCTGGGGCATCGACATCCTGCGGCAGGTGGCGCGCGGCCTCGACGACGCGCACTCGCAGGGCATCGTGCACCGCGACCTCAAGCCGTCGAACATCATGCTGCAGCAGCAGCGCGGCGCGACGCACGTCAAGATCCTCGACTTCGGCATCGCCGCGCTCACCGAGCAGACCGGCCCCGGCCAGACGCACGCGGCCGCCGAGAAGCTGACCCAGACCGGCTTCATCTCCGGGACGCCCGACTACATGGCGCCCGAGCAGGCGGTGGGTGACGCGCACATCGGGCCGCCGGCCGACATCTACTCGCTCGGGCTCATCGCCTTCGAGATGTTCGCCGGTCACCGCGCGTTCGCGGGCGGCAACACCATGGAGATCCTGCTGGCGCGCGTGACCAAGCCGCCGCCGCGGCTGCGCGAGGTGTGCCCGCCGGAGACGCCGCCCGAGCTCTTCCGCATCGTCGACAAGATGCTCGAGCGCGACGCGCGCGACCGCTACCAGAGCGCCGGAGAGCTGCTCGACGACCTCAACGTGTTCCCGACGCTGCAGACCTCGCCCGACTTCGTGCCGCCGGCCGAGCTGATGAAGCACTACCCGGCGCCGGTGACGGCCTCGGGGCGGGCGCGCGACGTGACCGACGACGCGCGACCCGGCGTCGACCTCGCCGCGCGGCGCGCGTCGGTCGACGAGCGCGCGGCCGACACCCACATCGCCGCCGGCGAGCTCCAGCGCGCCAAGAAGAAGGGCGTGAGCCCGTGGATCTGGGTCACGGTCGTCATGGTGCTGGGCGGCGTCGGCGCGGCCGTGGCCATCCTCATGGGCGGCAAGGGCACCGTCGTCGCCGGCGGTTCGGACGCCGGTGTGGCGACGAGCGTCGCGACCGGTGCCGCCACCGCCGAAGCCGACGCGCGCGTCGCGGCCGTCGCCGACAGCGCGGCGCCGCCGGCCGAGGCCGACACCAGCGTCGCGGCGGCCACCACGCCGGCGGCGCCCGACACGGCGGTCGCGCCGGCCCCCGACACCGCGGTGGCCGCGGCCGAGCCAGACAGCGCGCCGTCGGCCGACACGGCGCCGGTCGCGGTCGAAGAGGTGGCGGAGCTTCCGACCGATCCGGGCCTCGGCCGCGCGCGGCCGCCGATCGAGGCGGGCTTCGACGAGGTGAGCATCGCGCTCGGCGAGTACACGCTGGCGGTGGCTCGGCCGCGCACGGCGCCGGCGCTGTTCCAGCCGCTGCCGATCCGCGTGGCCATCGATCGGGCAGGCGTTCCGCTGCGCATCGACTCGGGCGTCGCGGCGCTGACGCTGGCGCGCGATGGCCAGCCCGCCGGTCGTGCCGAGGGCAAGGGCCGCGACGACGGGCGCCTGGCGCTCGAGCTGCCGCCCCGCCCCAGCGCCGACCGCTACACGATCGTCCCCCGCCTGGCGCGGCCGGGCGGCGGATAGATCCCCGTGCGCGTCGCCTACGCCGCGACGACCGGAGCCTTCGCCCCGCCGTGACCGGCTCGCGGCGCCGGCTGGCGCCGATGCGGACGACCGCGCGCGCGGCCGTCGCTGAACGGGCGCACGGCCGAGGCTGAACGACGAGGCCCCGGCGGCCGCGTCACGAGGGGCGCGACCTCCGGGTGATGGCCGCCGCTCGCGCCGCGGCCCGCGCGTCAGGGCGCCGGCGCGAGGTGGATGTTGTCGATGCGCAGCGTGCCGCCCGCACCGCCGGCCGCGGAGCCGTAGATCTTGATGGCGTCGGCGCCGCCGGTCAGCGTCCCGGTCCAGGTGACCGTGTGGAACGCCGCGTCGGTAGCGATGACGCCGGCCGTGACGAGCGCGCCGCTGGTCGACGACACCACGTCGAGCTGCTTCGGACCCGTGTTCGAGGCGCGGAGGTCGAAGGTCAGCGTGTAGTTGCCGCTGCCGTGGTTGATGGTGACCTGATAGAACTTGGTCGCGCCGATGCCCGCGGTGAGCGGCCAGTCGTTGCCGTTCAGGGCCGAGTTGTTGGCGCCCGTGCAGACCGCGGGGCGCGCCGCCGTCGAGCCCGACACGCTGGTCGGCGCGCCGACGCCGGCGCCGGTCACGAAGACGCTGGGCGACGTCGTGTGCGAGTCGAGGTTCGGCGCGAGGCTGTACGTGCCGGCCGAGTCCTCGAAGCAGAAGACCACCTCGGCCGGCGGCGGCGCGTCGCTCAGCGTGACGGTCACGGTGGCCTCGCCCGACGTGGTCGAGGCGGTGATGTCGACCTCGCCGGCCGTGCCGCCCGCGGTGGCGCTGACGGTGGCGGTGGTGGCGCCGGCCAGGACGGTGACCGTGCCGGGCAGCGTGACGAGCCCGGTCGGGTCGGCCGCCAGCGTCACGATCTGGCCGCCCGTCGGGGCCGGCAGGTCGAGCGTCACCGTCACGTCGAAGTCCTCGCCGATGGTGACCGTGTCCTGCGCGTCGACCGACACCACGGACGGGATCGTGCCGGCCGGGACCACGTCGAGGATGGCCGTCTGCGGATCGCCGCCGCTGACCAGCGTCGCGGTGAGGACGGCGCTGCCCTCGGCCTTGGCCGTCACGACGATGGGCGCGGTCTTCTGGCCGTCGGCCACCGTCACGTCGACCACGGTCGCCACGCCGGTGTCCGGCGAGGTCACGTGCACCACGGTCGCACCCTGGGCCTTGCCGGTCAGGCGCACCTGGAACGGGCCGCCGACGTCGCCGGCGTACATGGAGCCGGTCGCGGGCTCGATGGCCGCGAGCGCCGGCGGGCCGCTCGAGTAGTCGTCGACGCTGCGCGGAAGCAGCTTGATGCGGTTCCAGGTGTAGCGCGTCACGCCGGTGATGGCCGGGAACGCATCGCCCACCGCCGGGAACGGCGTGATGAGGAAGATCTGGTCGTCGACGCTCAGGCCGCCGGTCACGACGAACTCGCCCGAGACCGTCTCGCCCGTGGCCGGGGTCGGGGTGATGCTGGTCACCGAGACGTTCTGGACCGTCACGAGCAGCGCCTCGTACTCGAAGATCTTCGTGCCGGTGGCGCCGATGTCGGCCGCGTTCACGACGAACGGGTCGGGCACCGGGCCGTTGGTCGTGCCGGCGGTGGTCACGAAGGTCGGGCTCGTCATCTCGGTCTGGCCGTGGAAGTCCTCGATGTGACCCTGGAGATCGATGGTGTCGCCCGGGGTGCACTTCAGGCCGCTCGCGCCGGCGAAGACGTAGAGGCCGTTGAAGTCGGGCGTCGTCGCGCCCTTGGTCTGCACGGTGAAGAAGTCCTTGCCGGCCGAGACGCACATGACGCCGGGGAGGAACACGTCCGAGCCCTTGAGCGCGGCGTCCTGCTTCACCTGCGAGATGGTCGAGGGGCACGCCTTGCCACCCTCGTTCGAGTCGTCGGGGCAGGCGTCGCAGAGGTCACCGATGTTGTCGTGATCGCGGTCTTCCTGACCGGGGTTGGCGTCCGACGGGCAGTTGTCGCTGTCGTTGAGGACGCTGTCGCCGTCGATGTCGTCGGGGTTCACCGACTCGCACGCCGTCGTGTTGGCCTGGAGCGGGCACGGATCGCAGACGTCGCCGAGGCCGTCGCCGTCGGTGTCGGGCTGCTTGCCGCCGTCCATCGGGCGGATGGCGTTGAACCAGTCGGGGCAGTTGTCGTCGACGCCGACCAGGTTGTCGCCGTCGGGGTCGTTGGCGCTGGTGGTGCCGTCGAACTCGCCGGGCCGGAACGGCACGCACGTCGGCTCGTCGGCCGGCGCGTCGCACACGAAGAGGTCGAGCGTGTAGCTCGCGTTGAGGGTCGCGCGCAGCTCGGCGAGCGTCTGGGTCGTGAAGAACGACGAGCCCGACGGCTTGGTCTCGAGCTGCTCGGCGACGCAGAACGACTTCGTCTTGCCGCACACGGTCACGTCCTCGCACGGCGGCGGGAGCTTCTTCTTGCTGTTGTCGGTCGCCGAGTAGATGGCCGGGTCGTACGACGCGTAGTTGAGCTGGCGATCGGAGAGCTCGGCGACCAGCGCCGGCTCGCCGATGAGCGGGCGGCCGCGGCGATAGTAGGTCGTGCCGCCGATGGAGGGCGGCGGGCCGCCGCGCATGGCCAGCACGACGTCGCCGTCGGTGGCGTCGAGGATGGCGCGGTAGCCGGTGTGGACGCGCGCGTCCCAGATGGCGATGTCGGCGACCTTGTTCACGGTGAGCGAGCCGAGCACGTCACCGAAGCCGAGCGCCGAGGCGGCCCAGCTGGTGACCATGTTCACCAGCTGCTGGTCGCTGA
The DNA here is from genome assembly GCA_046351155.1 of Myxococcota bacterium. Lineage (GTDB taxonomy): Bacteria > Myxococcota_A > UBA9042 > PHBI01 > PHBI01 > JAXLYZ01. Next base: position 22,598 of record JAXLYZ010000077.1, on the reverse strand, counting down.
AGTAGTTGTCCCAGCGCTCGTTCCAGTCCTGCGCGCAGCGGAGCTCGCGCAGGATGGTGGCCGAGCCCGAGAAGGTCCAGTCGGTGCCGAGCGCCACCTGGCCGCCCATCTTGTGGTAGATGGGCGCGTAGGCGGTGAAGCCGTAGAGGACCGTGTTCGAGCGCGGCGACCACACGAGCTTGGCGTTCTCGCCGACGAAGATGCCGATGTCGGCGGCGGTCGTGCCGACGCCGTGGATGAAGCCGACGTTCTCGCCGACGATGTCGACGCCGCCGTCCTGCTGGCCGTCGAGGCAGATGAACTCGTTGCGCGCGCCGACCGAGACGCCTTCCGACACGTGCGGCACGTAGGCCACCTTGCCGTCGGCGATGGTGGCGGCGGGCAGCGAGTACTTGTCGCAGCCGCTGTTGTAGATGCCGCTCGAGCCGAGCGGGAACACGTCGTAGTCGGCCGTGCCGTGGGTCAGGCCTTCGAGCTTGTTGGCGACGTCGAGGTTGCGCAGCATGCCGAACGAGCCGCCCGAGGCGAAGATGCTGGTCGTGCCGGCCATGACCTGGCGCATCTCGCTCCACGCGGTGCCGCCCGGGTCAGGGTTCGTGTCGTACGGGATCTCGGGCTTGCCGTTCATGCCGTTGCGCCACTCGTTGCGGTGGTCGTAGCGCGTCGTGCCGATGTCGATGGGCTTGCCCTGGTCGTAGGTGATGTGGTCGTGGGCGTTGATGAGGCCCGGCGACACGACGCCCTCGGGGCAGTTGAAGACGGTCGCGGTCGCGGCCGCCGGCTTGCTGGCGCAGTCGCAGCCGACGCAGGTGATCATGCCGTTCTCGACCAGGACCTGACCCTGCTCCTGGATGCCCTCGGGCAGGACCAGGTCGGCGCGGATGAGGAGGGCTGCGTCGCTGCCCGGGACGACACCGCAGACCTGGCCCTGGGGCGCGGCCGGGATGGGATCCTCGCAGCTCGGCGGGGGCTCGACGGTGTCGGTGTCCGGCGACGTCGTGCTGTCGGTGGTGGTCGTGGCGTCGGTGCCGTCGGGCGTCGTCGTGGCGTCGGTGAGCACCGTCGCGTCGCTGCCGTCGGGCGTCGTGGTCGTCGCGTCGCTGCCGTCGGGCGTCGTCGTCGTCGCGTCGGTGCCGTCCGGCGTCGTCGTGGCGTCGGTCGTGTTCGAGGTGTCGCCCGACCCGGTGGGGTCGTCGCCGCAGGCCGCGACGGAGAACGCCGTACAGGCGACGATGAGGGAAACTCTGAGGAGCTGCATAGGGCCTCCGGTGCCGGCGCGGTGCGACGGAACGAACCTCGTGCGGTCTAGCAGAAACGGGGGGCTCGGGCCTAGTGTCTTGTGTGCGACGGGTTTGAAACGGAGGGCGCCCCGCGGCGCGGCGGATGACGCGCCACGGCGCGATGGCAGGGCCGGGTCGAAGCTGCTACAGACGCCGCATGAAAATCGAGGAACGTGTCGAGGTCGACGGCAAGACCATCATCTTCGAGACCGGCGTGCTGGCCCGGCAGGCCCACGGGGCGGTCGTGGTGCGCCACGAGGGGACCTTCATCCTGGCGACCGTCGTGGCCGAGGCGAGCCCGACGCCGGGGCGCGACTTCTTCCCGCTGACGGTCGAGTTCCGCGAGCGCATGAGCGCCGGCGGCCGCATCCCGGGAGCCTACGGCAAGCGCGAGGCGCGGACGGCCGACCACGAGATCCTCACGAGCCGGCTCATCGACCGTTCGCTGCGCCCGCTGTTCCCGAAGACGTTCGCCTGCGAGGTGCAGATCCTCGTGACGCTGTTCGGCGTCGACGCGCGCTCGGACGTCGACTCGCTGGCCATCCTGGCGGCGAGCGCCGCCGTGCACCTCTCCGACCTGCCCTTCGCCGGGCCGGTGGCCGGGCTGCGCGTGGCGAAGAAGAAGGCCGCCGGCGACGACGACGCGCGGCTCGTGCTCATGCCCGACGACGCGACGCGCGATGGCGCGAGCCTCGAGTGGGTGGTCGCCGGGACGCGCGATGGGCTCGTCATGGTCGAGGGCGGCGCGGACCAGGTGAGCGCCGACGAGGTGCTGGCGGCGCTCGAGTCGGCGCACGCGGCGCTCGGGCCGTGCCTCGATGCGCTCGACCGGCTGCGCGAGCGCGGCGGGCGCGACAAGCGGCCGACGCCGCCCGAGGTGGCGTGGCCGGCGACGCTCGTGGCGGCGCTCGAAGGGGAGCTCGCGCCGGTCTTCGCCGAGGCCTTCGCGGCGCCCAAGCGCCGGCGCCACGAGCTGGTGGACGCGGCCAGCGCCGCGGCGGTCGCGCGCTACGGCGCCGACCATGCCGGGGTCGACGTCGGCGCGTGCGTCGACGAGCTGTGGCGCGGACACATCCGGCGCGAGACGGCGGGCGGGCGGCGCATCGGCGGCCGCGGGCTCACCGACATCCGCGACATCTGGAGCGAGGTCGGCACGCTGCCCACCAACCACGGCTCGGCCGTGTTCACGCGCGGCGAGACGCAGGCGCTGGTGTCGGTGACGCTCGGCAGCGGCGACGAGGCGCTCATGTTCGAGACGGCGCTCGGCAAGAAGAGCGATCGCTTCATGCTGCACTACAACTTCCCGCCGTTCTCGGTGGGCGAGGTGAAGGGGCTGCGCGGTCCTGGGCGACGCGAGATCGGCCACGGCGCGCTGGCGCGGCGGGCGCTGGCGGCGGTGATGCCGCCCGAGGAGGAGCTGCCGTACACGGTGCGCGTCGTGTCGGACATCCTCGAGTCGAACGGCAGCTCGTCGATGGCGACGGTGTGCGGCGGATGCCTGGCGCTCATGGACGCGGGCGTGCCCATCAAGGCGCCGGTGGCCGGCATCGCCATGGGCCTCATCGATCACGAGGGGCAGATCGCCATCCTGTCGGACATCCTCGGCGACGAGGATCACCTGGGCGACATGGACTTCAAGGTGGCCGGCACGGCGACCGGCATCACCGCGCTGCAGCTCGACAACAAGCTCGGCGCGCTGCCCCACGACGTGCTGGTGCGCGCCATCGCGCAGGCGCAGCAGGGCATCGCCCACATCCTCGGCGAGATGGTCAAGACGCTTTCAGAGCCGCGCCCCGAGATGGCGGCCGGCGCGCCGCAGGTGGCGCAGCTGCGCATCCCGACGACGCGCATCGGCACGCTCATCGGCCAGGGCGGCAAGACCATCAACGAGCTGCAGAGCGCCACCAACACCCGCATCGAGGTGAAGGACGACGGGCGCGTGCGCGTGACGGCCAAGCGGGCGCAGGACCTGAAGGCCGCGGTGGCGCGCATCGAGGGCCTGTCGGCCGAGCTCAAGGTGGGCCAGGTCTACAAGGGCGAGGTCGTCACCATCAAGGAGTTCGGCGCCTTCGTGCGCATCGGCGAGCACGAGGCGCTGGTGCACGTGAGCGAGCTGGCGCTGACGCGCGTCGACAAGGTCGAGGACGTGGTGAAGCTCGGCGATCAGATCGACGTGAAGGTGCTCGGCGCCGACGAGCGCGGCCGCCTCAAGCTGTCGCGCAAGGCCGCGCTGAAGTAGCAGTAGCGCCGACGCCGCGGTCGCGCGCGGCGAGCCCGCCGCCGGGCTCGCCGGCGCGGTTCCAGAGCCGCAGCCACTCGCCGCCCACCTCGCGCAGCTTCTGGGCGCACTCGGCGGTGACGAGCCAGGCCTCGCCGTTGGCGGCCTCGGCCAGCCCCGCGCCGCCCGACTCGAGCAGGCCGACGGCCTCGTCGTTCAGCTCGAGGTACGGCACCACGCCGCGGCGCGAGGTGTAGTACCAGCGGCGCTGACCGCGGAAGCGGCCGTCGAGCTTGCCGCTCAGCGCGATCTGGCGCGCGCGCAGCGCGGCCTCGCCGTCGAGCTTCGGGGCCGCGCCGCTCTGCGCGCGCTGCTGCTCGGAGGCGGCGTGCTCGGCGCTGCGCTCGCGCTGCGGGTCGCCGAGACCGGCGGGGCCGGCCGGGCCGCGCTGGCGTTCGCCGTCGCGCGGGCTCGGCGGGCGCGGCGGGCCTTTCGGACGCTGGTCGTTCCGCGGGTCCGGTCGGCCGCCGGGGGGCTGCCGCGGCGCGCGGTCGGCCCGCTCCTGTCGCTCTTTCGCCTCGGCCTGCTTGGCCTGCTCGGCCGAGACGAGCCCGGCCTTCAAGAGCTGATCCCTGAAATCGCCCATGTCTACCTACTCCGCCCGCACTGCATGAATGACGCTGTTGTCGGGGAACACCGTGCGCCGCCACCGGCGCGACAGCATCTGCCCATCGGCGACGTCGCTCGTACCCCATCCGTGCTGCGCGAAGAAGGCCGGAGCGTCCTCGGGGTTCAGCGAGAAGAGCAGCGGCTCGCCGATGCGCGCCAGCATGTCGGCCCCGAGCCGCCGAGCCGTCGCGTCGAGCCCGCGGCCGCGCGGTCGCGCCCAGAGGTCGCAGACGATCTCCGAGCCCGGCCCGCCGAGCGCCGCCAGCGTCTGCAGCGTGCGGCCGACGGCCTCCTCGGTGAGATACATGGCCACGCCCTCCCAGATGAAGAACGTGCGCACGCCCTCCCGGAACGGCGGGCGCCGGAGCGCCTCGGCCAGCGGGTCGTGGAGGAAGTCGACCGGCAGGTACGCGGCCACGTGCGCCGCCCTGCCCGGCAGCCGCTCGGCGATGAGGCGGCGCTTCTTCTCCTGCGTGGCCGGGAAGTCGACCTCGATGATGGTGCGCCCGCCGAGGCGCTCGGCGAAGCGCATGGCGCGCGTGTCGTAGCCGGCGCCGAGCACCACCACCTGGCCGTCGCCGGCGGCGAGGAAGCTCGCCAGACGGTCGTCCATCTCGCGGTGCCGCGTGGCCACGAAGCCCTGGAGCAGCGTCGCGCTCGACAGCGCCCAGGTGAGCGGCGACGAGAACGCGAAGCGCGACAACGGCGAGCGTGCGGCCGCGCGCCACATCGGATCGAGGAACGCCTCGGCGAACGGGTCCTCGAGGACGCGGCGCTGCGGCTCGCGATAGGTCTCGACGGCGCGGAAGAAGCAGACGATTTCGGCGGTGCGCGAGGCGCCCTCGGGCATGTGCGTTCTCCGTGGGTGGGGTCGTCGGGCGCCGCGCGGGCGGCCCCGGCGCAGGGTCACTCGTCGACGAGGTTCAGGCCGGCGGCATAGCCGTAGGACACGTCGCGGTCGTAGCCGTAGACGATGACGCCGATGGGCTGATCGGCCAGGACCGAGTGCACGCCGTCGCCGACCTCGAGGCGCGCGACCTTCCAGTCGGAGCCGGGGATGGCGCTGAAGCTCGAGGCCGCGACGGTGGCCCCGTCGAGCGTCACCGCGGCGGCCGACGGCGCGACCAGGTTCACGTAGTCGTGGGCGTACTTGTCGGGCGTCAGGAAGACGTAGTCCTTCCGGAACTGCTTCTGCGGCGGGACGAGGATGAGCGTCGGGTCGCCGACCGCGGCGCAGCGGCACTCGCCGCTGTCGAAGCAGGCGCAGACGTGCCCGCCCGGGCAGCTCGTGTCGTTCTCGCCGAAGCAGGCCGGCGGGAAGCACAGGCTCGTGAGGTCGAAGATGCCGTCGCCCACCAGCTCGCACGAGTAGTTCGGCGCGCACGTCGGCGTGTCGGTGCAGTCCGAGTAGGCGTACGGCGACACCACCTCGCCCGAGCTGGCCAGCGTCTGGGCCAGCATGATGGGCTTCGACGCCGTCACGACGAAGTCGGCCGGCGTCTTCACCTCGAGCCACTCGCCGCGGCCGAGGGTCTTGGGCGGGCTCACCGACGCCGGCGTGAAGGTCACCTGGGTGTCGTCCTGCGACGCCACGATGCGCCAGTAGTCGGACTCGACGCCGCGCGCCTTGGTCTTGGCGGCGATGTACTCGCTGCCCCAGGTCGCGACCGGGAACATCTGGTGCTCGAGGTGATCGGCGCAGCAGGTGTCCGACGAGATGGCGGCCTCGTGCCCGGCGAAGACCGCCACCGGGCGCGTGGCGGTGATGATGGTGCCGGTGAGGTCGCAGGCGCCGGCCTTGTTGGGGTCGTGGCCGTCGCACTTCACGGTGGCGTCGGACTTGATGTTCAGCACCTGGTACGGCTCGAGCGCGTAGGTGTAGCTCTGGCCCGGCATCATCGTCTGCATGTTGGTGCCGGCCTGCGTGCGCGCGGTCGGCGTGACGGTGACGTCGGTGCCGGTGCCCGACGCGATGACGTCGATCTCGCCGCGGTACGGGATGGGCGTCGACGGGTCGGGCCCGCCGCCGTCGAACTGGAAGCGCGACACCGCGACGTACTCCATGCCGAAGGTGTTGGCCGGGATGAGCAGCGAGGCGTCGTTCGAGAACACGTCGACGTTCGAGAGCGGGTTGAACTGGTAGGCGATGATGGGCTGCGACGACTCGACGCGGTAGGCGGTCCAGAAGATGCCGGGCGCGCCCATGTTGCGGTTCGGCAGGCTCAGCACCTCGAGCCCGCCCGGGGCCACGTCGCGCGTCAGCACCAGCGCCGCCTCCACCGCGGCGCTGTCCTTCCGCGTCACCTTCACCGTCGCGGTCTGCGCCGACATGTTCGAGATGATGACGGCGTAGGGCCCGTTCTGCGCGTTGTAGTGGTTGTCCATGTCGACGGCCCAGTAGTCGCAGCCCGAGTTCGACTTCGACTTCGGATCCTTCACGCACGGCGACACGCAGGTGCCGAGGAGGCACGACAGCCCCTGCGCGCTGCAGTCGACCGGGGCGCCCCAATGGCCGCTCGTGTCGCACTCCTGGGCAGCGCCGGTGTCGCTGCAGCGGCGCGCGCTCGGGAAGCAGTCGAGGCAGGCGCCGTCGCCGCAGACCTGGCCGGCCTGGCACACGTCGACCGGCTCGTAGGTCGAGCCGTCGGTCTTGCACTCCATGATGGTCGTGCCGTTGCAGACCCGGTCGCCGGCGGTGCAGCCGACGCACGCGCCGTCCAGGCACTCGCCCGGGCACGACAGCGAGTCCCAGCCGGTGCCGTCGCGGTTGCAGGTGAGCTGCACCGAGCCGTCGCAGAGCGTCGTGCCGGTGGTGCACGCGGCGGCCACGCAGGTGGTGCCGACGCAGCGGTCCGAGCCCTCGCACTCGGCGTCCTTCGTGCACTGCACGCACTGCCCGCCGGCACAGATGGGGCGGTCGGTCGGGCACTCGCCGCTGCCGCCCGGCGTACACGCGACCGGCGTCACGTCGTCGGCGCCGTCCTCGCTCGAGCCGTTGTCGCCGAAGCTGATGCCGTCGCCGATGTGGATGTCGGGCGCGCCGGTGCCGGTGCCCGGGCCGACGCCGCCGCTGCCCGGGCTCGAGCAACCGACCGCGAGCGTGACCGCCGCGAAGGCGACGGCCAGGAGCAAACCAAGTCTCGACGGGGATTTCATCGCATGCCTCGACCGCGAAAGCAGCTGCACGCTAGCGCGCGGACTTCGGGCGATCAAGGACCGGACACACCGGTTCCGAGCGCCGATAGCGACTCTGCGAAGAGGCGAGCCCCGGAGGGGCCGAGGCACACCGCGCGGGCCGCCGACCGCGCGGACTTCGGGCGATCAAGCAAGAGCGCGGTTCTCGCGACTTACGGCCGGCGGCCGCATCGCGGCGCGCGCATCTAACGATTCTTGATGACCTTGTAGAGGCGCTCGGCGCCGCGCTCGCCGTCGTTCATCCAGTCGCGCATCTTCGAGAAGACGGTGAAGAGATCGTCGGCCGAGAAGACGCCGGTCGCGCCCGGGGTGGGCCGGAGCCCGGCCTTGAAGCTGTCGCCCAGCGCGCCGAGCGGGGTGTAGCCGACCTCGGGCTCGACCAGCAGGTTCTTGGCGAGCTCGCTCGTCACGCGGTCGGGGTCGAGCGCGCGCATGGCCTTCAAGGTCTCCATCGGCTTGAACACCAGCCGGTCGGCCGGGTCGAGGATGTTGCCGACGAAGCGCAGCATGCGCGTGCCGGCGTCGAACGGGATGCGCATCTGCCCGGTGGTCGCGAGCAGCTGCAGGGTCGCGCCGAAGAGGTCGGTGTCGGGGCCGTCCGGCTCCTCCTGGAACATGGCCGCCAGCATGCCGTCGAGGAACGCCTTGTGGCGCGGCGTGTCCCTGATCTTCCGCACCGAGTCGACCAGCGCGGTGAAGCCGCGGCTGCCCATGGCATCCGAAAGATCGTTGACGAAGTTGGCGATGCTCTCCTGCCAGTCGGGCTCGCTCACGGCTTGCGCCGCCTCGTCCGACAGGATGGGCAGGAGCTTCACCAGCACCTCGAGCGCGTGCGGGTTCTCGAGCTCGGTGCCGGCGTCGTTCATGTCGAGGAAGATGCCGAGCAGGTCGACCCGGTCCCAGGCCGCCTTGGCCTCGGGCGCGTCGTTCAGCGCGGCGTTGATCTCGTCGAACGCGTTCATGAGGATCTGCAGCCGCGACGGCCGATCGATGGTGCCGCCCTTCCGCGACGGGATCGACGTGAGGCCGTTGCGCAGCACGACACCCGCGTCCGTGTCGAGCATCCAGCGCAGGAAGCGGTCGAGCTCGTCGGCCACGTTGACGGTCTCGCCGCCCACGTCGACGGTGGCCGAGTCCGACCACACCTGGAGGTCCATCAGGTGCTCGTCGAGGTCGGTCTCGTCGAAGACCTTGACGAGGTAGGGCTCCATGCGGCGGAAGCCGGTGCCGTACGACTTGAAGCCGGGCGTCTCGTAGGCGGTCTCGCTGTAGTGCGCGGCCAGCACCGCGAAGAGGCGGATGAAGGTCTCGCCCTGCCCCTTCGCCACCATGCGCTCGGCCCACGGCTGGAGCGAGTAGAGGCTCTTCGAGGTCTGCATGGCGAGGAGCGCCTGGCCGTAGGTCTTGCGCACCTGCTGGCCGCTCTTGCCGATGGGGTTCCCGACCGCGGTCTGGTCGTGGTTCAGGAACAGGTTGAGCTCCTCGGCCGAGAGGTCGGTGTCGTCGAACTCGGCGACGATCTGCACGGCCAGGTTCTCGAGGAACTCGTCGCCCAGGTCGAGCTTGCACACGCCCGCGATGGCGTCGACGTAGAACTGGGCCATGTCGGGGGTGATCTGCACCTCGGGCACGTCGACGCGATCGAGGAAGCGCATGATGACCGGCACGTGGGTCGTCTCGGCCATGAGCAGCGTGCCCTTCTGGAGCCACGAGCGCTGGCTGTCGTCGGTGTCGATCTCGTCCCACGGCGTCGGGTTGACGAACTGCATGGCGTCGACGTCGGACGACGTCTGGAGCAGCGTCATGTCGGTCGGCGTGAGGCCGGTGTACTTCATCATCGTCTTCAGGCCGTCGAAGAGCGTGGCCGAGCGCGGGTCCTTCGAGGCCGCGAAGAGGTCGCGCAGCACGCCGGCCTTGGCCATGTCGGACAGCACCGGGTGCACGTCCTCGAACATGGTGTTGTTGGCCGCGAGCGACGGCGCGTCGTGCATGATGCGGCGCGTCTTGGCCATGTCGACGACCAGCTGGCGGAGGAGCGGCTCGCGGTCCTGCGAGAGGAACTCGAGCACGCGGATGAGCGGCACCAGCCGGTCGTAGCGGCGGAGCTCGTTGAGCGCGAACATGAGGTCGAGGAACGGCGCGTGCTCGACGTCGAAGCCGGTGTAGCTGCCGTCGGCGTCGCTCCGCGTGACGCGGCCGCCGAGCAGCGCGTCGAAGGCGGTGAAGAGGTCGTACTGCACGCCGTCGGCCATGAGCTTCCGGCCGTCGCGCATGAGGTAGGCGATGACCGACTGGCGCAGGTCGAAGTAGTCGTAGACGAGCTGGGCCGCGCCCTGCGCGTCGTGCACGATGGCGCGCCCCAGCTGGTCGCGCTCCTCGCCGGCCGTCGGCGCGTGCGCGAAGGTCGGCATGTCGATGGGCGTGCCGCCGGCGTCGACCGGGCGCGCGTAGGCGTCGATGTCGACGAGACCGTCGCCGTCCTGGTCGACGAACGGCGCCGGGTACTGGCCGTTCGGGAGCTTCATGACGACCGGCGCGCCGCGGCCGTCGAGGCGGGCCGACAGCGTCACCGGCCCAATGGGCTCGGTGGTGACGTCGATGTTCACGTCGAGGAGACGCTGCATGAACGTCTTCTCGTCGGAGCGGACGACGTACTTCTCCTCCTTGGCGGGCAGCTCGCGATGCAGCCAGCGGAAGACCTCGGTCAGCTCGGGCTCGAGGTCGAGCGTCATGTCGATCATCGGATCGAGCAGCTGGATGGGGTGGCGCGCCAGCGTGCCGAGGAGGTGCGTCGTGGCGCCGGGGTTGGCCTCGACGGCCGCGCCCATGGCGGCCATGGCCTCGAGCGCGGGCCGGTCGGCGACGAGCTTGTCGAGGATCTTGGCGGTGTCGCGCGTGAGCGACGGGATGGCGCCGGCCGTGCCGTCGGCCTTGTCGTCGTAAAGCGGTAAGAATTTGTCGAGGAGCGGCAGCATGCCGTCCCGGACCTTGCCGGTGGCGAGCGTGTCGAGCGCCCACACGACGTCGTCCTTGTGGGTCGTGAAGGCGCCGGCGCGGGCCTCGCCCTCGGCCTGCGTGCCCGACCACAGGAACTCGTTCTTGAGGATGTCGTAGACCTCGGCGCCGAACGTGCCGTAGACGCGCGTGTTCTCGGCGGGGAACGGGTCCTCGCAGGCGGCGAGGAGGGCGGCGGCGGTGGCCGAGAGGACCGTGACGGACGCGAAGAGCCTGAGCATGGAACCCTCTCTGCGCCTCACAGCGCGGCTCCGAAGGTGAGCGCGGCGATGAAGTTGGTGACCTTGTAGGTGCCGTTGCCGACGGTGCTCGGGCCCGAGTCCGCGTAGGGCTTCGGGTCGGCGTCGAAGATCGGGTTCACCTGCGTCTTGTCGCTGTTGGTCACGGTGCGCTCGAACGTGTCGATCCAGGCGCCGGCGATGTCGATGGTGAACGTGCCGAGGTGGAACGTCGCGCCGAGCCCGAGGCCGATCTTGTCGCCATCGATGTCGAGCACCGTCAAGGTTCGGTCCGGCGGCGCGCCCGACTCGTAGTAGCCACCGGCGCGGAACGTCACGGGCCCGTTGCCCGGACGGAACGAGCCGCCGAGGCGCACCGAGATCACGTCCTTGTACTGCACGTCGATCGCGAACGGCTTCACCGTGTAGGTGCCGATGCCGGGCACGTTGGTGAAGGCGATGCCGCCCTTGCCGGGCGCGACGTCGATGGTGTCGTCGACGCTCCATCCTTCGTAGACGCCGGCCAGCTCGACCGACCACAGGTCCTCGTCGTGGAGGCGCAGGCCGAGGCGCAGGATGAGCGGGAAGTCGAGGCCGACCTCGATGTTGTCGCCGACCACGTCGGAGTCCGAGAAGTAGAAGCTCGACGGCTTCCGGACCTTCAGCTTGCCGGCCGGCGCGGCGTGCGCCGGGAGCTGGGCCGAGAGGCCGATGTCGAGGAGGTCGACCGGGCTCCAGATGACGCCGAAGTTCGCGCACGGCGTGAAGGCGTCGTCGGCCTTCACCTCGGCCAGCGCGTCGAGGTCGCGCTCTTCGGACCAGCCGAAGACGCCGGGGTAGGTCGAGATGGTGAGGCGCTGGGTGAGGCTCGTGACGATCCACTGGAGGCCGATGCCGAGCGACAAGGTCTTGGTCGGCCGCCAGGCGACCGAGAGCTGGGCGAAGAGCTCGACGGCCGAGAGGTTCGAGAGCGAGTAGCGCTGCGGCCCGTCGTCGTCCCACTTGTTGGTGCCGGCGTAGGGTCCGTAGACGCCGAGCGCGAACATCCAGTCGTCGAGGCCGAAGTTGGAGGCCACGCCGAGCGACGGGTCGGGGAACGGCCCGCCCTTGTCGGAGGCCGTCGGGAAGCCGTCGGCGTAGAGCGGGTCCTTGCGCATGACCTCGGCGTCGTCGGCCCGATCGAAGGTCTGGTCGCTGGTGATGACGGCCAGGTCCAGATAGAGGTCGAAGCCGTGCTTCAGGCGCAAGAGCCCCGCCGGGTTCATCCACTGGGCGTTCATGTCGTCGGCGCCGGCGACGAACGCGCCGCCCAGCGACAGCGCGCGCGCGCCACGCTCGGGCAGGTAGAACGCGCCGGCGCGAGCCTCCGAGAGGCAGGCGGACGTGACCGTGAAGGCGAGCAAGCCGAGGGCGGCCGCTCGGGCGGTGGCGATGGCGATTCGACGGAACACGCGGACCCCGGGAGCACGAGAGCGGCGGCATATGAGCACATGCCGCGCCGCGGCGTCCAGTAGCCGCGGGTGCCGAGGGCCCCGCCCGCCAGGGTCAGTGCTGCAGCGCCTCGACGATGACGTCGCTGCCGAGGCGGCGCTTCACGAAGTCGCCGAGGCGCTTCTTGATGCGCACCTCGAGCTGGCGCACACGCTCCTTGGAGACGCCGAACTGGTCGCCGAGGTCCTCGAGGCGGACCGGGGTGTCGGTGGCCAGGCGCAGGTCCCAGATGGCGCGCTCGCGCTCGTCGAGGGTCTCGCGGTACTCGGCGAAGACGGCCTTCAGGTGGCTCTGCAGCTCGTCGCCGCCGACGTTGTCCTCGGGGCTCGTGGCGTTCTGGTCGGCCATGACCTCGCCGCGCGTCCGGCCGTCCTCGTCGCCGTGCACCGGCACGTCGAGCGAGACCGGGCGCTGGTCGAGGATGGGCGCCAGCTCGCGGATGTCGGCCTCGCTGACGCCGACGCGCTCGGCCAGGCGCTTGGGCTCGGGATCGAGGCCCTCGGAGATGAGCTGGCGGCGCTCGCGCTCGAGGCGCCAGAAGAGCTTGCGCGCGGCGCGGCTGCCGGCGTGGATGAGGTGCTTGTTCTCCTGGATGAAGGCCAGGATGCGCGCGCGGATCCAGAAGCGGGCGTAGCTCGGGAAGGGGATGCCGCGCGTGGCGTCGAACTTCCGGATGGCCTCGGCCAGGCCGAGGTTGCCCTCGGCGATGAGGTCCATGACGTCGGCCCACTGGCGCCGGAACTGGAAGGCGATCTTCACGACCAGGCGCAGGTTCGAGGCCACGAGGCGCGCGGCCGATTCCTTGTCGCCGCTGCGCTGGAACTCGGCGGCCAGCTCGGCCTGCTCTTCGATCGGCAGGATCACCACGTGCTTCAGGCGCGTGAGATAGATGTTGAGCGCCGAGAGCGCCTCGGGCGTGCGCGAGCCGGCGATGGACGGCAGCGGCTTCTTGGCGGCCTTGGTGACCGCCTCGACCTCGGCGTCGATGTCGAGGTCCAGGTCGAGGTCGATGTCGCCGGCGGCGAGCTCGGCCTCGACCTCGGCCTCGGGGTCGAGGGGCTCCGAGACCTCTTCGTCGGCGTCGACCGCCGTTCCCGTCTCGACCTCGGGCACGACCTCGTCGACGACCTCGAGGGTCTCGGGGGTCGCGGCCGGGGCCGCCGGCTCCTTGGCCTTGTTCTGCACCTTCTTAGGCATCGACCTGGCCTCGATGGGCTCGCGGTTCCGCGGGCGAACGCACGCCACACGGGGACGCAGAGCATTCGCACGGCACGCGTCCAGTCTAGCCCGAATCGCTTCGGGCCGGCTTCAGCCTCGTCGAACGCGGGCCCGGGTTGTTTAACCCAGGGCCGTGGGCGGCCACAAGTCGCAGGATCGCTCGCGGTCGGCCGGCGTCATCGAGAGGGTCAGCGGATGCGCCGGGGTGCAGCGGCGGGCGACGGACGTACCGGTTCGCAAGGCCGGACGGCTCCGCCGCCGCTCAGCGCCGCGCGGCGGTACCCAGGTGCGGCGCGATCCAGGCGGGCCGGCTCGGGGCGGAGACGGTGCCGAGGCGCTCGCGCCAGGCGGCCTTGTCCATGCGCTCGCTGGCCGGCGCGGTGAGCTCGTAGTAGCTCAGCGTCGGACCGACGTAGACGGCGCGGTCGCCGGCGTTGTCGATGGCCGCGACCAGCAGCTCGACGCGCCCGGTCCCGACCTCGAGCACGTTGCCGCTGGTGGCGTCGGTGTGGACGTCGGCGATGGTCGGGTCCCACTCGAAGGCGCGGTCATCGGCCGCGCCGTCACGGTAGACGAGGTCCATGTACCAGCCGTTCCAGAGCGGCGGCGCGCCATAGCCGGCGTCGCTGTTGTCGAGCTGCTCGATGGTGTGGCGCAGGAACGTCGCCTGGGCCGCGGTGAACGGCTCGGCGCGGAGCTCGCGCTCGGCCATGGCCGCCAGCGTGTCGAGGAGGTCGGCGAAGCGCTGGAAGTAGTTGCGCGCGTGCGTCAGCACCGCGCGACCGTCGTCGTCGCCGGCCCGGAGCGGCGCGAGCCCGGCGCCCGCGGCGCGGCCGAGCCCGGCCAGCTTGCGATAGAAGGCCGGGTACGGCTCGACGAAGCCCTGCGGATAGATGCAGCCGCCGCCGGCCGAGTAGCTCTGCTGCACGAACAAGAGCGTGTCCTGGCGCAGCTGGGCCCAGCTCGCGAGCTGCGTGCTGAGCATCTTCGTGGCCCAGCCCTCGCCGCGCATCACCTCGGGCACGTGCTCGCCGCTCGGCGGACGCGACAGCTCGGCCAGCGCGTCGAGCCATCGATCGTAGAGGCTCGCGCTGCGGTCGGCGTCGCTGCGCGCGCGCACCACCTCGCGCGCCGCGGCGAGGTTGGCCGCGTAGCCCCAGCGGCGCACCTCGGGCGCCAGCAGGCGCAGCGCCAGGTCGTTGCCGAAGACGGTGGCCGCGACGTCGAGGCCGCTCGGCAGGCCGCGCTGCATCTTCTCGCCGCGGAAGACGATGTCGTCGTAGACGACCTTCGAGAGCACGAGCCCGTCGATGGTCGCGCGCTGCCCGAGGAGCTGCCAGCTGTCGGGCGCCCTGGCGTGGGCCGGCGCGTCGGGGTCGCTCATGACCACCTGGCTCCGCACCGCGCCGGCGCCGAAGCGCTCCGACTTGCCGACGAACAGATCGATGACCGCGCTGATGGTGTCGAGCGACTTGCGCGCGCCGCTATCTGAAAGCGCCTTGTCGATCAGCGCCGCCGCCGCGGCCTGCTCCGGCTCCTTCAGGACGAAGCCGGTGTCGGCGCGGCCGAGCCACATCATGGCGCGGAACCACTGTTCGAGCGCCTGCGACTCGGTGGAGTGGCCGCGCGGGATGAACTGGGTCCAGTCGACGCGGCGCTCGCTGCCGTAGATGCGGGTCTGCTCGCCACCGTTCTCCAGGCTGCCCGACTCGACGCGATCGATGATGGCGGTGACCTGCTCCGGCGAGGCGAACGCGGGACGGACGCGCGTGGTGTAGGGCCCGAGCAGCAGCGAGCGCGCGACGCTGAGGTAGAGGTCGGCGTCCTCGGCCGCAGCCGAGCGCGGGCCGCGCCAGATGCGCTCGTTTGCCACGCGCAGCGCCTCCTCGAGGGCGGGCGTGAGCACGCTCGTCTCGAGGTCGCCGAGGATGTCGTCGACGCTCCTGTGCAGCGCGTCGAGGATCATGTCGCTCGTGACGAGCAGCGGCTGGTCGGCCTCGAAGAGCCGATGCAGCGCGGTCGCCATGGTGTTCAGCCACGGCCGCTGCAGGATGACGAAGCCGTCCTTGGCGAGGCGCGCCTTGGCCAGGTCGCCCATCTCGCTGTGGCTCACCACGCGCTCGTAGAAGCTCGCCTGGGTGACGTCGAACGACAGCGGCTTGGCCGCCGGCGCGCTCAGGTGCTCGGCCGCCGCGAGCTGCTCCCAGGTGAGGTCGCGCCGGCCGGCGAGCGCGCTCATGAAGCGCTCGGCCGGCGTCGCCGTGGGGTTCGCCAGCCACGCGGGCAGCGGCACGGGCGCCGCGGCGTGGGCCGACGCGGTCGCCAGGAACAGGGCGCAGAACAACCAACGCGAGCGCGCGAGCGTCATCGAGACCTCCGGGGCCGGCCACGTGGAACGGGTGGCGCGGTGAACGGAGACGGCGACACCGGGCTGGCGTGAAAGTTCCGCCGCGCGCGGCGCCGCGACGCGAAAGCCGCGCCGGCCGGAACCTCCGTCGCGCGCGGGTGTCAGGGCCGTCCATGCAGCTCCGTCCCACCATCGTCCCGATGCTCTGCTGCGCCGCCTGGATGGTCACCGGCCCGGCGCGCGCCGACGCCCTGACCGCGGCGCTCGGCCAGCCGCTCGCCGAGGTCGAGCACAGCGTCGCCATCAGCGTCGAGGACGGCGTCGTCGTCTATCGCGTCGAGCGCGCCTTCGTGAACCGCGGCACGCGCCCAGACGAGGTCGCCCTCACCATCGACCTGCCACCCGGCGCGGTCGCCGTCGGGCTCCGCATCCGCGGCGCCGACGCCTGGTACGACGGCGCGCTGCTCGACGCCGACCTCGCCGCCGAGCGCTATCAGGAGCTCACCGGCTTGGGCACGGCGCACATGAAGGACCCGGCGCTCCTTGCCTGGCTCTCCGATCGGAGCCTGTCGCTGCAGCTCTTCCCGGTGGCTCCGGGGCGCACGAGCCGCGTCGCCTACACCCTCATCGCGCCCATCGACTGGCACGACGGCCGCGCCGAGATCGCCTACCCCGAGCGCTCGACCGAGGCCGGCGCCGCGCTCGCGGTGCCGCGGCTGCGCGTCCCCGCCGGCGCCAGCGTGCGGCGGCGCGTGACGGCGCAGCAGGGCTCGGGCGTGGTCGGCGTCTGCGGCGACGACTCGACCTACCGCTTCGCGATGGCCATCGCATCGCTGCCCCTGCCCGCCCCCGACGTCGTCGCCCTGCGCTACGGCGCTCCCGCCGCCTCGGACGCGCGCCGCGTGTGGCGCCTCGAGGTCGACGCCGCCGCCCACCTCGGCGAGCTCCCGCGCGCGGCCCACGTGGTGCTGGTGCTCGACGGCTCGCGCAGCCAGGGCCCGAGCGGCATCGCCGCCCAGGCGGTGCTGGCGCGCGCCTACCTCGGCCACCTGCCCGACGCGCAGGTCGAGGTCATCTGGTACGACCGACGCGCGCGCCGCCAGTTCGGCCGCTTCGTGCCGGCCGCCGCCGCCGCGGCCCGCCTCGCGGCCATCGCGCGCCAGCCGTTCGAGGCCGCCAACGGCTCCGACCTCGACGCCGGCCTGGTCGCCGCGGCCGGCGCGCTGGCGGACGTCGGCGGCCCGACCCGCGTCGTGGCCATGACCGACGCGCTCGTGCCCGAGGCCTTCGACGTCGCGCGCGCGGCCGCCGCGCTCGCCGGTGACGCGCAGCGCGTCGTGCACGTGGTGCTGCGCGGGCGCCACGACGCCGACCTGCCTGCGCTGGAGGAGGCGCGCAAGGACGACCACCTGCTGGCGCCCATCGCCAGCGCCGCCGGCGGCATGCTGCTGGCGATGGAGGGCGCCGGCGACGCGCGCGCCATGGCGGCCTTCACGCTGCAGCTCGCGCGCCCGACGCGCATCGACGACTTCACGGCCAGCGCCGCCGGCCTCGACCTCGCCGACGTCGTCCCCGACACGCTGCCCGAGGGCACGGCCCAGCGCTGGTCGAGCGTCGTCGCGGGCCCGGCGCCCGAGGTGGTGCTGCGCGGCAAGATCTGGGCGCGCGCCTGGGAGCGGAGCGTCAGCGCCGACGACGGCTTCGGGCGGCGCGTCGCGGCGCTCGTCTTCGGCAGCGGCTTCGCGGAGGACGATGCCCACCTCGAGCCCGACGAGATGCGCCGGCTCGCGACGCTGGGCGGCGCGGTGTCGCCGCTGACGTCGTATCTCGCGGTCGAGCCCGGCGTGCGGCCGTCGGTCGCCGGCTTCGACATCAGCGGCGAGGGCTGCGGCATCGGCGGCGCCGGCGACGCCATGCTGGGCAGCGCGTTCGCCGAGCGCGGCGGCGACAACCGCGCCGTCCTCAGCGCCGCGCTCGCCGACGGCGCGGCCGCGTGCGCGCGCGCCAGCGGCTATCACGGCGCCGCGACGGTCTCGGTCGAGACCACGCTCGACGAGATCGTCGCCGTCGCCGTCGCCGCGAGCCCGGTGGATGCCGAGGTCGCGCGCTGTGTCGCCGAGGCCACCTGGGCGGTGCTCCTGCCCGACGCGCGGCGGACGCGCGACCACCTCGAGGTCGCGCTCACGCTGTGAACCGAGGTCTCGGCCTTCGCGGGCGGCGGCACCTCCGGGCCGACCCACGACGGCGGCGTGCCGCGGCTGGCGTCGCCTTTGACAGGCGCCCGCGCTGGCTCCATCGTGGCGGCGTGAGCGACCTGCAGCCAATTGACAAAATAAATGCCTTTTACGAAATCGACGGCGCCCGCTTCGTGCCGACGCCGTTCACGCGCGGGCCGTGGAGCCCCGTGCACCAGCACGCCGGACCGCCGGCCGCGCTGCTGGCGCGCGCCGCCGCCGCGCTCGAGGCCGACCCGGCCGTGCGCGTGGCGCGGCTGACGTTCGACATCCTGCGGCCGGTGCCGGTGAGGCCGCTGACCCTCCGCTGCGACATGCTCACGCGCGGGCGCATCGCCGAGCGCGTCGCGGCCTCGCTCTGGGACGGCGACAAGGAGGTCATGCGCGCGCTCGTGCTGCGGCTGCGCACCGAGGCGGTGGAGCTCGAGCCGCGGCCGAACGGCCTCGATGCGCCGCGCCCGCCCGAGGAGGCCGCCGAGATGGATCTGCCGATCATGAGCGGCGACGTGGGCTACCACAAAGCCGTCGCCATCCGCCTCGAGCACGGCGCCATCGGCAGCGGTCGCGCACGCGCCTGGCTGCGGCCGAGCATCGACCTCGTGGCCGGCGAGCCGATGACCCCGCTCGAGGGCGCGCTGGTGTGCGCCGACGCCGGCAGCGGCGTGTCGCAGGCGCTCGACGTCCGGCGCTGGTCCTTCGTCAACGCCGACCTGACCGTGCACCTGCAACGCCCGCCCGAGGGCGGCTGGGTCTGCCTCGACGCGCGCACCGTGCTCGGCCGCGACGGCACCGCCATGGCCGAGACGCGCCTCTGGGACACGGCCGGCGCCTTCGGGCTGGCCGAGCAGATGCTGGTGGTGCGCCCGGTCGACGCGCGAGGCCGGCCGTGAGCGGCCCGCAGGACCGCGGCGCTGGCCCTCGACGAGCCGCCGCGCGGCGTGCGGTGCGCGCGCTGACGCTCGGGCCGTCGCGCCAGCAGCGCGTCGCGCTCTTCCACCTGGGCGACGGCGAGCCTGCGCCATCGACGACCGCTGCCCGCACGAGGGCTACCCGCTCGCCAAGGGCGCCGTCAACGACGGCGTCGTGACCTGCCGCTGGCACGCCTGCTTCGAGCTGAGGACCGGCCGCTGCCTGGTCGGCGAGGAGCACGCGCGCGTCTCCCGCTGCGCGTGAGCGACGGCGTCATCGAGATCGACCTCGCGCCGATCGACGCCGCGGCCGAGCGCGAGCGCGTCGTGGCGAGCCTCGTGCGCGGGCTCGAGCGCCGTCGCGTGGGCCAGGTCGCACGCGACGTGGTGCGCCT
The DNA here is from genome assembly GCA_046351155.1 of Myxococcota bacterium. Taxonomy (GTDB): domain Bacteria; phylum Myxococcota_A; class UBA9042; order PHBI01; family PHBI01; genus JAXLYZ01. Next base: position 3,410 of record JAXLYZ010000077.1, on the reverse strand, counting down.
GGTGGAGCTCGGCGCGACGCCGAAGGACATCACGCGCCTGGCCATCCTCCACGACGCCGAGCGCGCACCCTACGGCACGACGCACGTGCCGGCGCTGGCCCATGACGTCCTGGTGCTGCTCGATCGGCCCGGCGGCATCGGCGCGCGCCTCGGCGACGACGGCCGCATCGCCGCGCTGCTGGCGCCGCTCGACCTGGCCGCCGAGCCGCACATGGGGTTCCCGCCGCGCGCGCCCCGAGCCGCTCGCGCGCGTTCCGGACGACGCCCTGCTGGCGCTGCGCGCGCGCGTCGCGGCCGAGGACGCCGACGGCGCCGAGGCCATCCTGCGCGCGGCCGTGCGCGAGGGCGCGCCGCTCGCCACGCTCACGGGCTGGCTCGCCGCGCTCGTGAACGATCACCTGCTCGACTTCGGGCACGCGCGCATCTACCTGCCGAAGCTCGCGGCGTGGCTCGACGGCGAGGCGCCCGTGGTCGTCGACCTGGCGCTCGGCGCGTTCGTCCGGAGTTCGGCGCTGGCCACGCGCGAAGAGCTCGTGCCCGAGTGGTCGTGGGTCGTGCGTGCTCGAGCGCGAGGCGCCGGACGACGACGCCGCGACGGGCGCGGCGCCCTCCTGACCCTCATGGAGGCCCGCGCGATGCGCTCGTGCCGGCCGTGCGCCGCGCGTTGGCGCAGCGGCCGCGCGCCGACGTCATCGACGATCTGGTGGTTGCGGCGAGCCTGGCTCCTGCGCTTCGACCTGCAGATCGAGCGCGACCCGTCGGCAGGAGTGGCCGGCTCGACGCCACGCACGCGTTGACGCTGGCCAGCGCGCTGCGCGACGACCCCGGCGCCAGCGACGACGCGCGCCCGTGGCGCTGGCGGCGGCCTTCGCCCGCTACCGCCATGCCGCGGCCTCGACGCGCCGCCCGACGTCCGGGCCTTCGACGAGGTGGCCCTGCGACCGCGCGCCCTGTTGCCCAACGCGCCGGGCGACGACGCGGCGCGGGCGCTCGAGCAGCGCGACGCCGACGGCATGCTGGGCGCGGCCAAGGCGATCCTCGACGGGCCCGACGGCGCGGCCGAGCTGGTGGCGCTGCTCGAGGACTTCGCCGTCGGGCGCGGCGCGACCCGGCCCATCTTCGTAGCGCATCATGGAAGGTGCTGGTCGCCGCCGAGCGCGAGCACCGCCACCCTGGCCGTCGCGCGCCCGAGCGCGGCGCGGCTGCCGCTCCTCGCGGCGGCGTGCTTTCATCGCCGCGCCGCCCAAGAGCGCGCCTACCTGCGTCTCGCCCACGAGGCGCTGCGCTTCGTGCGCGACGCGTGCCGCGGCGCCTGACCCGAGCCGAGCTCAGGGCGTCGGGCTCACGAGCCATGCGGCGCGCCCGGCGACGCTCGGCGCGTCGGCGCCTGGCGCCCGGCGCCGCGTCGTAGAGCGCGGCATGCGGCCGTCGGCCAGCTTGGCGACCGCGGCCGGCACGACGCGCGTCGTCGCGGCCAGCGCGATGCCGAGGTCGACGACGGCGAAGTCGCTCCAGCCGCCGGCGGCGGTCGCGCGCAGCACCGTGCCGTCGTCCTTCACCGTCCACAGGTCGTGGCTCGCCGGGTCCTCCCAGAAGCCGCGCACGTGGCCGCGATCGGCGGCGCTCGGCAGGATGGTCCAGGCTGGGTCGGCGGCGTCGAAGTCGGCCATGACCAACGTGTGGGTCGCGAAGTGGAGCAGCACCTTGCCGCCGAGCGTGGCGGTGGTGAGCGGCGCCGAGAGCAGCGTCCCGCCGGCGAGCTGGGCGTCGGGCGGGACGTCGATGACGTCGGGCGTGAAGGCGCCGGCGCGGTCGATGGCGTGCATGCCAAAGACCTGCGGCGCGCCGTAGGAGGCCTCGAAGACCAGGAAGAACGGGCTCTGGGCCGGGACGTAGAGCGGCTCCTCGAGCGCGCCGCCGGCGGAGAGGAGGTCGCTGGCGACGGCGATCGTCGCGCCCAGGGTGGCGCCGCCGTCCTGGCTCATGATGTAGGCGCCACCGGCCGCGCCGAGCGGGTCGCCGCCGGTGAAGAGCATGAGCTGACCGTCGGCGGCGACGCCGCGGAAGAAGTTCGGCAGCTGGATGGTCGGGGTCGCGGCGAAGACGGGCGTGCCCCACTGGCCGGCGACGCCGTCGAAGCTCGTGAGGAGGCGCACCGACCACGGCGGGTACGCGGCCGGGCCGCCGGGCGAGGTGCTGGTCCAGGTGCCGCCGACGCCCGGGCGCAGGAGCTCGGGGACCTTCGGGCTCACCTGGGCCAGGGTCAGGTGCGGGCCGACCATGAGGTGGCCGCCGTTGCTGCGCTCGACCAGCTCGCCGGCGATATTGACAAATTCGACGAGCTGGCTCGTCGGGTCGAAGCCGCTGCTCACGACCGGCTGCCACTTCGTGGCGTCGGCCAGGTGGTCGGCGAGGACGACGCGCAGGCCGTGCTGGTAGCCGTCGAGGGCGAGGGTCAGATCGAGGTCGGTCGGCGTCGCGGCGCCCTGCGAGAAGACGACATAGTGGCCGGCCACGCCGTCGGGAGCGGCCGCGAAGGGCATCTGTTGGCCGCCCGCGTCGAGGCCGGCGACGCCGAGGTCGATGACGTTCAGCCCCTGGCCGAGCTCGATCGGGGCGCGCGTGAGCGCGTCGAACGGCGTGGCAGCGAGGACGGTGCGGTGGAGCCACAGGGCGCGGTCGGCGCCGCCCTTGCCGGCGGCGGTCGTCACGCCGATGCGGCCCGACTCGGGCAGCGCCGCCGACATGGTGAAGGTGATGGCGCGGTCGCTCCAGGCGGTGATGTCGCCGGCCGGGACCGCGACGTCGCCGACCGTGAGCGTGCCGCTCGTGCCGAGGTGCGCGCCGAAGACGACGACGCTCGCGCCCGGCCATGCGGCGACGCGCGAGGCGCCGAGGACGATGGGCGCGTCGGAGGCGTGGGCGGGGTCGAGGCCCTGGGCCATGAAGCCGATCGGGCGGCCCAGGTTGGCCTGCGGGAAGCAGCGCGCGGCGAGATCGCCGTGGAGATCGCGGAAGCAGTGCATGGGACCGGCGGTCGCGGTGGCCTCGCGGACGCCGTAGAGCCAGCGGCCGTCGGGGGTGGCCATGCCGCTGTCCATGATGGCGGTGGCCTTGCCGCCGCGATAGCCGAGCCAGGCGCCGTGGGTGCCGGCGTTGGGGAGCGCGACGCTGCCCGACGCGAACCAGTCGCCGTTGCCGAGGTCGAGCAGGCTCGTCAGGTCGAGGTAGGCGAAGCGGTCGGCCACGCTGCTGGTCTTGAAGCCGCGGCTCGTGCCGTCGCGACGGATCTCGACGAGCGCCGACTCCATCGGCGTCTCGTAGATGACGTTGGTGCCGTCGGTGGCGTACGTTAGGATCTAGGAGACGACCTTGAAGATGACCGACTGGCCGTCGGCCGTGCGGCCGAC
>JAXLYZ010000076.1:0-39021 GCA_046351155.1 Myxococcota bacterium | reverse complement strand
GCGCGCGCGCCTCGCTGCCCAGCGACCCGAGCGTGGCGGCCTGCGCCACCCCGTGCCTCCTGCGCGTCGACCCCGGACCGGTCACGGTGAAGGCGGTGCTCGGGCGGCGCACGAAGGACGCCGCGCGCAGCCTGGCGCCGAACGAGCGCTGGGATTTGTCACTCGATTTGCCGGAAATCGTCGACGTCCATGCCCCGCCGCCCGGGCCCGATCGCACCGGCGCCTGGGTTGCCTGGGGCGTCGGCGGCGCGGCGCTCATCACCGGTACCGTCTTCGGCGTCATGGCCAACGGCGACTACGACGACGGCACCGCGCTGGCCGGCAAGAACGGCGGCGTCCTCGGCCGCGCCGACTACGACCGCCTGACCGGGCTGCGCCACGACCTGGAGCGCGACAGCCTGGTGGCCGACATCGGCTTCGTCGGCGCCATCGTCGGCGCGGCGGTCGGCACCATCCTGTGGGTGACGGCCGAGCCCGCGCCCGCCGCCGATCCGCCGCACGGCGCCACCGGGGGGCCGAGCGCATGGCACTTCTGACTCCGGCCCGCGGCGCGGCGCTCGCGGCGTTGCTGCTCGGCGGCTGCTCGCTCACGCTCGACCCCGACGATCTGCGCGCCGAGCTCGCGGCCGACGCCAAGGACGGCGCGACGACCGACGTCGCGGCGAGCGACGGCAGCGCCGACTCGCTCGCCGACGTCGCGCCCGACACGACCGAGGTCGCGAGCGTCGAGACCGACACGAGCGTCGTCGCCGACACGAACGACATCGCGGACACGACCGCCGTCGCGGACAGCGAGGCCGAGGTCGACACCGGTCCGACCCAGGAGATCGTCCTCCACTACTCGGGCGACGGACCCGACGGCTGCAACCTCGAGTACCAGGTCGTCATCCTCACCCAGTGCCCGCAGACCTGCCCCGCCAAGGGCGGCTGGCACCTCGTCGTCGACGCCAGCGACAGCCTCGGCGTGGGGACCTTCAGCTGGCGCTTCGCGGCCACGAACCTCTACACCGTGACCCCGACCCTGGCCTCCGGCGCCCGTGTCGAGCTCGAGGTCGACGTGCCCGGGTGCGAGCTCCTGAGCGGCACCACCGTCGGCCCCGGCGCCATCACCGTCGAGCTCTCCGTCGACGGCGGCCCCTACCAGCAGCAGCGCTCGCTCCACTGGACGACCAGCAGCGTGCCGGCCGCGTCGTGCCACCGCGAAGGCGTCTGTCCGGCCCCGTGACGCCGACGCGCGCGCAGCCATCGGGTCGAGCCGGCGGTCCCCGAATTACCGGTCAGAATTACCGCGCGTCGCACCGGCCGGGTCCGGCACATCCGCCACCCCATTGGAAACACATCACTTCTTGATTGGCCCGCGGCTTGCGATGTCATCGTGCCGGCAACTCAAGGAGGCCAATGATGCGGAAATGGACTTCGATGTGCGGCATTCTCGCTCTCCTCGCGGGGGCATGCAGCAATGACACGAGCAAGGACGGTGGCAACACCTCCGGCAAGGTGGGAACCATCAAGGGCAGCCTGACCGAGGCCGACATGGGCGCCTCGGCGACCGGCGTGTCGGCCTTCAGCGTAGGCGACGACGGCCAGCTCGAGCTGGTCGGCAGCGGCTCGATCGCCGCCAACGGCACCTTCCAGATCGACGACGTCGACGCGGGCCAGGGCCCGTTCATCGTGCAGGTCGACGGCCAGACCCAAGGCCAGGTCCTGGGCGAGGTCATCGTCCCGGAGGACATCGCCAGCGGCGACACCGTGCAGGCCCAGCCGATCTCGGGCGAGACCACCATCGAGGGTCAGGCCCTCGTCACCATCCTCGCCGGCGACGCCGATCGCAGCGACGTCGACACCATCGGCCTCATGACCTGGATCACGGCCGAGCTCGCCGCCCACGTCGATGCGCAGAGCGGCGCGGGCTCGCTCGGCGCGGCCTTCATGAGCGCGCAGGACGGCTACCTCCAGCTCACCGGCACCACTGCCGCGCGCCTCGAGGACGCCGAGCTCGGCGCGTGGGGCCAGCTCACCGCGTCGCTCGCGACGTCGACCTCCGACGCCGCCACGGTCGACGCGTGGGGCGACTTCATGGCGCAGGTGAACGCCGACGTCGCGACCAAGCTGTCGATCGACGCCAGCCAGCAGGCCGACGCGCAGGCCGCCGCCGCGGTCCTCTTCCAGGCCGCGCTGTCCAGCAACGCCGCCATCGAGAACGGCGCGGCGCGCATCGGCGCGGTGCTCACGGCGCATGCCGACTGGGCCGCCCAGGCCGACGCCGCCGCCGGCTCCAGCGCCGAGGCCGCGGTCGACGCCCAGCTCGACGCCGCCTACTCGGCGGTCGTCTCTGCCATGTCGACCGCCTCGGACAACGAGGCCATGGGCCAGGCGTGGCTCGACCTCTCGGCCGCGGTCAGCGGGCACGGCGAGGCGAGCGGTGACTCGGCGCTGTCGCTGCTCATCGACGGCGAGGGCCAGGGCTCGCTCGAGGCCTCGGTGCAGGCCGCCATCGACGCGACCGCCAGCGCTCACGCGACGCTCGACGCGCAGATCCAGGCGGCCCTCTCGGGCTCGGCCAGCCAGCGCGTCTCGGCCGTCGTCGCCGCCTACACCGCCTTCGAGGGCAACCTCGCCGCCGCGCTCGACGCCCACTTCGACTCCAACCTGTCGGCGCGCGTCGAGGCCTTCGCCTCGCAGGCCAGCTCGCAGCTCTCGGGTCACGTCTCCGTGCTCCTCGACCTCGATCTGTTCGGCGACATCGGCGGCGACCTCGGCATCGACATCGTCGGCCAGATCGTGGCGGGCATCGACGGCGGCGCCGAGGGCCTCTTCGGCAGCGCCACCATCGACCCGATGATCGGCGCGGTGACGGCGGTGCTGGTGTCGCTCGACGCCTCGGGCTCGGTCCACACCGTGGCCACCGGCACCATCGACCAGGCCACCCACGGCTACTCGTTCGAGGGTGTCGTCGACGCGACCGGCTCGCTCTTCGTCGAACTCCAGGACGCGCAGGGCGACGTGACCGGCGCGGTCCAGCTCGACGCCATCACCGCGACGAGCGGCGAAGTCACGGGCGCGACCATCAGCCAGGAGACGACCGTCGAGACGCAGGTCCTCATCCAGCGCGTCGCCGACGGCGAGGCGATGGGCTCGATCGACATGGCGTCGATCGAGGCCAGCATCGACGGCGCCATCGCCGCCGCGGCCGACGACGACCTCGCCATCCAGGCGCTCGCGACCGCGACGGTGGCCGCCGAGGCCAGCGCCAGCGCCGCCGGCGAGGGCAGCGCCCAGGCGCAGACCGAGGCCGCCATGACCTTCGCCGTGGTCGTCGGCCAGCTGCAGGGGACCAACGTCGACCTCGGCCTGGCGGCCGAGGCGCACGCCCACCGCGACGCGGCGCTCGCGCTCCAGAGCGACGTCATGGCGACCTTCGCCGGCTCGAGCTTCGCAGGTGAGACGAGCGCGGTCCAGGCCGCCGTCTCGGCCTACGTGTCGGCCACCGCGGCCGCCACCAGCTCGGCCCAGCTCGACGCCGCGACCAGCGCCTTCGCCAGCGCGATGCTGTCGGTGCGCGACGACATGGCGTCCTCGGATCTGAGCCTCGACCTCGTCGGTCAGGCCGCGATCAACACAGCGCTCACCGCGTCGTCGACCGCCGCGGCGACCTTCGAGGCGGCCATCGGCGTCGCGTTCACGGGCAACAACGGCAGCGGCGGCCTGAGCGTCTCGGGCTTCGCCTCCGCCTTCGCCACCGCGCAGGCGACGCTCGACGCCGCGCTCGACGCGTCCCTCGCGCTGACCACGGTGACCATGAGCTCGGCCGACCACGACGCTGTCGCGTCGTTCGTCACGCAGCTCGCGCTCGGCTTCCACGGTTCGATGGCAGCCAACTGACAGCCACTTGTCTGCCAGCGACGCGCCGGGCCTCTGCAAAGGGGTCCGGCGCACCTTTTTGTGGTGGGCCGACCGCACGCCGTGATTTTGTCAGATTCGCCCGGAATTTGTCACTTGTACGGATCGGGCTTCAGCTCGTCGACGCGCTCCCACATCGGCTCGGTCATGCGCGCCTTCTTGACGATGCGCGGACGCTTGCCGTCAGCCCGCACGTGATACGGGTTGTCCTTGATCTCCGGGGCGTACGGGTTCTCCTTGAGCTCGGAGACCTTCTCGAATGCGCTGGCGTCGAGCACCGTCTTCTGGGCCGCGCGCGCGATATGCGGGCCGAGGGGATCCGGCGTCTCCGGCCCGGGCGCCAGCGCGATCTCGGCGGCGGGCGTCGGCGGGACGACCGCGTCCGCGCTCAGCTCGGGGTCGCGCGGAGCCGCCTGCGCCGCGGCGCTCACGCTGATCACCCCGGCCACGACGACGGCGCCACCGAGGTCTGAGCGCCAGCGCACGTGCGGCTCGTCGCGCGGCCCGAGCTCCTGACGCTCGACGACGGTGCGCTTCAGGTGATGGAGCTTGGCGTTGCGAATGATGGGCTTTCTTCCGGTCATGCGTCCCCCTCATAGAGGATGAAACCACCGCCGCGATCGGACGGCAAGTCGCGGACCGGGGTTCGTGCGCCGGGCCTCAGCGCCCGAGGCGCTCGCGCACGGCGTCGTGAAACCGCGGCCGGAACGCCTTCAGCCGCGGCTGTGCGTCGGGCCCGGCGGCCACGCGGTTGGTGAGCAGCACCATGACCAGGCCGTGGCCGCGGTCGATCCACACGCTGGTGCCGGTGAAGCCGAGGTGCCCGACCGCCGACGCCGAGACCGTGCTGCCGCCCGACGACCCCGCCGAGGACGGCGTGTCCCAGCCCAGCACCCAGGTCGCGCCGGGCGCCCGCTGACCCGCATCCCAGAAGGCCCGGACGACCCCCGGGTCGATGCCCGGCGCGCGCCCGCGCTCGAGCCGCGTCGCCCAGCGACCGACCGCGCCGACGGTCGCGAACAGCCCGGCGTGGCCGGCCGCCCCACCCCAGGCCCAGGCGTTCGGGTCGTGGACCTCGCCCACCACCTCGCGCCCGCGCCACGGGCAGTGGCCGCACGACACGAAGCGCGGCCCGGCCGTCCAGGCGGCGCGCCGCTCGGGCACCGAGCGATAGCCGCGCGCCAGCGCCCGCAGCGGCCGCCCGGCCCGCCGCTCGAGCCAGCGCCCGAGCAGCATGAAGCCGAGGTCGCTGTAGTCGACGCCGCGGCCCGGGTCCGACTCGCGCGCTGCCTGGCGCACCAGCGCGTCGAGCGCGAGCCGCGTCGAGCGCGCCCCGGGCGCGAAGCCGGGCGGCAGCGCCGCGACCAGGTCCTTCCACGCCGGGAGCCCCGCGCGATGGCCGAGCAGCGCACGCACGGTGAGGTGCGCCGGCAGGTCGTCGGCGACGCGCAGGTCGAGGTCGATGCTGCCGTCGCTGACGCCGCGCATGCACAGGTCGACCACCGCCATCGGCTTCGTCAGCGACGCCAGGTCCCAGCGCGTGTCGCGGCGCGCCAGCCCGACGTGCGCCTCGCCGATCGCGCGCCCGTCGGCCGACACCCACGCCGACGCCGACGGGAACGCGCCGTCGGCGACCCCCTCGGCGAGGAGCTCGCGCAAGGTCGCGCCGAGGCCACCGTCGTCGACCGCGCTCATCGCATGCGCGCGACGAGCGCTCAGCGACCGCCCGAGACGAGCCGCAGCTTCGGCCGCTTGCCGTCGATCTCGGCCTGCCGCAATGCGACCGCCTCGGCGCCGGTGCGCTCGACGCGCAGTCGATCGCCGATGGCATCGAGGTCGACCTCGATGCCGTACGCGCCGAGGATGGCCTTGAGCGAGTCGTAGTGCTTGGTGAGCGACTGCTTCACGGACTGGAAGCCGTGCTCGGCGGCGGCGCCGCGGTTCCAGAACGCCAGCGGATTCATGGCGAAGAAGCGCGCGTCGGTCTCGGTGGGCTCGATGAGCAGGAGGTCGCCGTGGAACGTCTCGTCGAGCTTCAGCTTCTCGACGCCCAGGCGGAGCCGCGAATGCAGCAGCGCGCGGAAGGCCTGGTTGATGATGACGGCCATGCCGAAGTCGGCGATCGAGCTCCGGTCGTTGGTGTTGACGCGATGGCGGTAGTTCACGAACGGGCGGAACGGGTTGTAGCAGACGACCAGGTTCGCGCCGTGCCGCACCGCGACCGACAGGTTGGCGGTCTTCCGCACCGCCGCGTCGACGTAGTCCTGCTCGCGCCCCACCGGGCCGAGGCGCGCCGGCTTGAAGAAGGCCGGGATGGCGGTCGACGCCATCACCGCCTCGGAGATGGTCACCGAGTTGTCCTCGTCGTGACCGAACACCACCGACTGCGCCGTATTGAGGTTGGTCGCGCCGATGTAGAGCGACTTCCCGCGCATGAGCTTGAGCTGCCGGAAGTTGTTCGGCAGCCCGTTCCGCTCGAGGTTGTGGCGGATGTAGCTCTCGATGCGCGAGTTGTCGAAGAGGCCCGACGGCAGCCACGCCGACTGGCGCGGCGCGTTCTCGACGAGGATCTGGATGATGGGCTCGACCAGGTGCTCGGCGCTCTCGGCCGACGGCGCCGCGGCGAAGTCGCGCGCGCGCTGCACGAGGTCGGGCGCGAGGCCGGGCATGGCCTTCAAGAGCTTCCACGTGAGCTTCGGCCCGAGCGTCGCGAGGTCGCGGATGGCGCCCGCGGGGCGCTCCCACATCTCGCGGAAGTTCGGATAGTAGAAGTCGCTCATGCGGAAGCGCGAGATCTTCCCGGGCTCGCCGATGACCGCCTCGACGAGCTCGCTCGGCTCGATGCCGGCGGCGATCGGCGCGGCCAGGAAGGCGCCCGCCGAGATGCCCATGTAGATGTCGAACTCGGTGACCTTGCAGTTCACGAAGAAGCGGTTCAGCGCCGCCAGCCCGCCGAGCTTGAACGCGCCGCCGCTGATGGCACCACCCGCCAGCACGAGGGCCTTCTTCGCCTCGGGCCTGGGCTTCGACAGGTCGGACTTCTGGACGATGGTGATCCCCACGGCTCCTCCTGCGCGAACGGCCTCGGCCGTCTTCACCGTCGGTGCGACAACCGGGCGGAGCCTACCGCGTCCTCACCCGGGACGCCACCCGCGCACACCATCGGCCCCGAGTCGCCGGGACTTCAGCCGATACCGAGCAGCGCCCGCGACACGCGCACGAGGATCTCGACGACGCGCTCGCGCACCTCTTCGTCGCTCGCGACGCCGAAGGCCTGGCGGTTGTCCTCGGGGCTGTTGGTGACGAAGCGCGTGACGAGATGCGTGACGGAGATGGCCGCGTCGCGGGCCGGCCGATCGCCGACGCCCAGGCGCCGCGCGATGACCTTGGCCACCATCTCGAGCGCCGCGCCCATCCGGTGCTCGCGCACCGTGCGGTCGAGCGAGCCCGTCTCGATGACGTTCCGGATGATGACGCGGATGCCGTTCCGGTGGTCCTCGCTCCAGAGGTAGATGCGCCGGAGCGCGTCCTCGATGGTGATGTCGCCGGTGAGCGTCGCGCCGAACGTCAGGAGCTCGCGGTAGAACTGCTCGATGACCGCGTCCCAGAGCCCCTGCTTGTCGCGGAAGTGGTAGGGCAGCGTCGCGGCGGTCACGCCCGCCTTCTGGGCGATGACGGCCAGGGTCGCGTTCTCGAACCCGAGCTCGGCGAACGCCCACATCGCGGCCTCGAGGGCGGCCTCGCGGGTCGTTTCGGGTTTTCGGCCTTTGATCCGTGGCACGGCCGCGCGTTGTCCCTCGGGTGTCGCGAACTTGCAAGCCCCGGCCGGGTGACGGGACAGCCACGCGAGCGTGGCGATTACCCCGCTGCGAGGCCGCGAAACGCGGCCAGTTCGCTTGTCGCGACGGCCCGGCAGGCGACCGACAAGCCGATTGACACCCTCCCGGACCGGGTCTATGAGCCCGCAACGCTTTGGCGTTCCGGAGCTACCGCATGCCTCGACTCGCGTCTTCCTTCGTCCTCGCGCTGCTCGGCAGCACGCTCCTCGCCATGCCCGCGCACGCCAAGCCGTACGTCGAGAAGGGCTCGGTCGAGGTCGGCCTCCAGCTGGGCGGCTACTTCTTCCTGAACGACGACTCGGTCCCGTTCGACCCGGCCGGCCCCGCCTTCACGCCCAACCTGAAGGACACGTTCGCGTACACGCTGACGGGCGCCTACAACTTCTCGCGCCACCTCGGGCTCGAGCTCGCGCTCCAGCTCGCGCCGGCCGAGGTCAATCGCCTCTCCATCTTCACGGTGCACCTGGACGCCATCTGGCACCCGATCCGCCACGACTGGATCGTGCCGTTCCTCGGCCTCGGTCCGAGCTTCTCGACGACGTTCCCGCAGAACGACGCCTACGCCACCGACGCCGACCCGGGCCTGAACGCCATGGCCGGCGTGAAGCTCTTCCCGTGGAAGCGCATCGGCATCCGCGTCGACTTCCGCTACCTCGCGCGCTTCGCCACCAGCGCCGACGCGCCCGACGGCCGCAGCGAGAAGCTCGGCAACGACCTCCTCTTCTCGGTCGGCCTCTTCGGCACCTTCGGCGGCGAGCCGGAGAAGAAGAAGCAGCCCATCCTGCTCGACACCGACGGCGACGGCATCCTCGACAACGCCGACGCCTGCCCGCTCAAGCCGGGCAAGCCCTCGGCCCAGGGCTGCCCCGACGCCGACGAGGACACCATCGCCGACGACGACGACCGCTGCCCGAACGACGCCGGCCCGAAGGAGCAGAAGGGCTGCCCCGACAAGGACGGCGACACGCTCGTCGACATCGACGACCGCTGCCCGACCGAGCCCGGCAAGCCCGAGTTCAAGGGCTGCCCCGACGACGACGACGACAAGATCGCCAACCTCGACGACAAGTGCCCGAAGATCCCGGGCCAGGCCGAGTTCGGTGGCTGCCCGCCGCCGCCGCCGCCGGAGCTCGTCAAGAAGTTCTCGGGCGCCATCAAGGGCATCACCTTCGAGCGCGACAAGGACGTCATCCGCAAGACGAGCTTCGCGACCCTCGACGAGGCCGTGAAGGTGCTGAAGGACTACCCGCAGATCCGCCTGCTCATCGAGGGCCACACCTCGAGCGAAGGCACGCGTGAGCACAACCTCGACCTGTCGGACCGCCGCGCCAAGAGCGTGAAGGCCTACCTCATCGCCGCCGGCATCGGCGAGGACCGCATCGACACCAAGGGCTTCGGCCCCGACGTGCCGGTGGCGAAGAACGACACCGAGGCCAACCGGGCCAAGAACCGGCGCATCGAGTTCAAGATCTTCCAGCCCGAGTGAGCGACCCGCGGCAGATCCACAACCACGGTTGTGGATCTGCCCGTGTGTCGCCCGCTAGCGGACGCCGGGTCCGACGACGTCGACGAAGAACGCCTGCACCTGCTCGATGACCTTCTTCGGGATCTCGTGCGGGCCGTCGAACTCGAAGCGCCGGACGTCCTTGTTGCCGGCGCGCTCGAGCGCACCGGCGGCGGCCCACGAGCGCGCCTCGGGGACGATGTCGTCCTTCGTGCCGGCCACCACCAGGACCGGCATCGGTGAGGTCGGCGCGACGGCGCCGCCCTCGGTCGCGATGTAGCCCGACAGCCCGACCACGCCGCGCCAGGAGTCGGGGAACTCGAGCGCCGCTTGGAGCGCGATCGAGGCGCCCTGCGAGAAGCCGAGCAGCAGCGGCTTGCCGGCCTGCGGGTGGAGGGCGCGAACCTTGTCGGCCAGCGTCAGCAGGTCCTTGGCGCGGTTGTGGATCTGCTTCATCGCGTCGTCGGCGTTCATCTCGTACCACTGCCGCCCACCGAAGTTGCCGAACGGCAGCGGACCGCGCGCGACGAAGAAGCGCGCCCGCAGCCCGAGCCGCCGCAGGAAGCGCGCGAAACCCTCGGCCGTGTCGCCCATGCCGTGGAGCGCGATGACGAGCGGCGTCGACTCGTCGGCGTCGTCGGGCTCGAGCACGGCGTAGCCGATGGGCCCGGTCGGGTCGCCGCTGTTGTCGAGGAGGCGCAGCGGCCGCCCCGCGGGCGGCGCGGACGGCATCGGCAGCGCGGCCGAGCGAGCCGGCGGCGCCAACGCGGCCGCGACCTCGGAGCTCGGCGGGCTCGGGTTCGCGGCGTCGGCGCTCGCTCGCGAGGCGTCCGACGCCAAGCTCGCGCTCGACACCGACGGCGGCGCCTCCGAGCGACAGCCGGCGCCGAAGGCCAGCAGCCCGGCCGTTGACAAAGTGGCAAGCCGGCCCGGCCGGCGCCCCCGGGGTCTTGCCATTTTGGCCGGCGCCAGGCCTCCAGCCAGGGCCCCCGAATGGCCCATACCACCAGTGAATCCAGCCGCTTGCGCCGCCGCGACTCGCGGCATCGGTCTTGCAGCACAGGGAGCGGGACGGGCTAGCCAACGCATGAACACCCTCTTCAAGAAGCACTTCTGGGTCGTCAACCTCGCCGGCGTGGCTCTGCTCGCGCTGGTCGTGGCGGGCGGCATCTCGGACGTCGTCGCGGGGAAGCTCTTCGCGCTCCCGGCCGCCAAGTGGACGGCGCCGAAGGAGGGCGATCCGGCGGGCGCCATCGGCGACCTCGGGCGCGTAGCGCACGGCGAGGAGGCGGCGAAGTCGCTCGGCACGCGCCGCATCTTCCGGCTCGACGACCCGACGCCGGTGGCCGCGGTCACCGAGCCCGAGACGCCGAAGGACGAGCCCAAGGAAGAGCCCAAGCCCTCGGGTGAGCTCGCCGAATCGCAACTGCCGATCAACCTCATGGGCACCTTCGTCTCCGCCGTCCCCGACTTCTCGTATGCCACGCTCCAGATCGAGGGCGAGGCGAAGATCGCATCCATCGGCAACGAGTACCTCGATGGCAAGGCGAAGATCGTCAAGATCGCACGCGGCCACGTCGTCCTGCGCGAGGACCAGTCCTACACCTACGTGCGCCTGTGGGCCGACAAGACGGCTCAGGCCGCGCCGCCCGCGCCCGGCGCCATGCCCGGCCGCCCGGGCGGACCGCTCGGCAAGCCCATGCCGGTCGGCGGCCCGACGCCGCCGAACCCGGCCGACCCCGCGGTGGCCGACACCGGCGACGCCATGGCGACCCCGCAGGAGGGCATCACCAAGACGGGCGCCTACGACTACAGCATCGACCGCAAGATGCTCGACAAGCAGCTTGCCGATATCTCGAAGCTGCAGCAGGAAGCCCGCGTGGTGCCCCACTACCAGGACAACCAGTACCAGGGCTTCAAGCTCGTCGGCGTCCGCCCCGGCTCGCTCTATCGCGCCATCGGCATCCGCTCGGGCGACATCGTGACGGCCGTCAACGGCAACAAGATCGACAGCCCGACCAAGGCCCTCGAGCTCTTCGAGCAGCTCAAGAGCTCGTCGAACATCTCGGTCGAGATCGAGCGCCGCGGCCAGCCCAAGACGCTGCAGTACAACATCCAATGACCGCTCCGCACTCGCTCGTCACCCTCTCGCCGGACCTCGCCGGCGCGCCCGCGGACCGCATCTCAGGACCATCGCGAATGACACGTCTCTTCTCCGTCCGGCGCGCTCCGACGCTCGCCTCCGCCCGCCCCGCCAGCGTCGCCTGGCGCAGAGTCGCGGCTCTGCCAGCGCCTGCCTGGCTCGTCATCGCGGTCGCGCTCGGCAGCGTGTGGGCCCCGCCCGCCTCGGCCCAGCCCGCCCCCGAGCCGACGCCGCCGGGCGGCACGCCGGTGCCGGTGCCGCGCGACGGTGTCCCGCCGGTCATCAGCCCGACGCGCGACCCGCGGCGGCTGCCGAAGAACATGCGCAACGAGGTCCCGCCGGGCGAGACCGGCGACGGCCCGGTGCGCACCGACGGCGGCACGCCCGGCGTCATCGACACCGGCAGCGGCCCGAAGAAGACCTTCGAGGGCGGCGGCGATCTCTCGAACCCGGGCGCCGGCGATCTGCCGCCCGGCATCGAGGACAGCGACGAGAAGCTCAACGACGTCATCGAGTGGAAGACCAACTTCGAGAAGGGGGCCAAGTGCCAGAAGATCCCGCTCGATCAGGAGATCCACTACGACTTCAACGAGATCACGCTGGGTGATCTGACCAAGCTCATGTCCTGCATCACGGGGCAGAACTTCCTCCTCACCGGCGGCGCCAATCGCTCGGCGACGGTGTCGATCCTGTCGCCCAAGAAGGTCACCGTCTACGAGGCCTACAAGGCCTACCTCTCGGCGCTGGAGGCCAACGGCCTGACCATCATCCCCAACGGCAAGTTCCTGGAGATCTGGCCGTCGGGCGAGTCGAAGTCGCGCGGCGGTCCCATCTACGGCCCGGGCCGCGCCGGCCCGAACACCGATCAGATGATCACGCGGCTCATCCCGCTCGAGCACATCCCGGCCGAGGAGATCCTGCCGGTAATTGACAAATTCAAGACGGGCGCCGCCGACATCACCGTGTACGGCCCGACCAACACCATCATCATCACCGACACCGGCACCAACATCCGCCGCCTCATGAAGCTCGTCGCCGACCTCGACGTGCCCATCGGCAAGGAGCGCATCTGGATCCGGCCGATCGTGAACGCCAGCGCCTCGGAGATCGCCACGCTGCTGGGCCAGATCATCGGCACCAGCGACAGCGGCGGCGGCGGCGCGGCGGCCACGGCGACGACCGGGCGCGGCGCGCGGAACCGCAAGCTGCCGAACCCGCCGACGCGCACGCCGGCGGGCCAGCCGCAGCCGGCCAACCCGCAGGCGGCCGACCAGGGCGGCACGAGCAGCGTCATCGGCCAAACCTCGGGCGACCTCACCAGCATCCAGGTCTCGAAGATGATCGCCGACGAGCGCACCAACTCGCTCATCTTCGTGGCGACGCGCACGGCCTACATCCAGGTCGACAAGATCATCAGGAAGCTCGACGTCGCCATCCCCGGCGAGGGCAGCTACCACATCCATCCGCTGGAGAACGCCGACGCCGAAGAGATCGCCCAGACGCTGTCGGCGCTGGCCCAGGGGCGCTCGTCGTCGGGCACCACGCGGCGCCCGCGCGGCGGCGCGGCCGGTGATGCCGGTGGCGCGGCGGGCGGGGCCGGCGGCGCGGCGGGCGCGGGGGCGGGCCCGACCTCGGGCGAGCTCTTCGAGGGCGACGTCAAGATCACCGCCTACAAGCCGAAGAACTCGCTGGTCATCGAGGCCTCGCTCAAGGACTACCTCACGCTGCAGAAGGTCATCCGCCAGCTCGACGTACGCCGTAAGCAGGTCTACGTCGAAGCCATCATCATGGAGATCTCGCAGCTCAAGGACAGGAACGTCGCGCTGTCCGGCTCGGGCGGCACGACCTTCGATCTCAACGGCGAGACCCTGCCGCTCCTCTTCGGCGTCGGCGGCCTCGGCGCCGACTTCACGGGCGCGCTCGACACCGTCAACAAGGGCGGCGGCGCGGCCGTCCTCCAGGGCCCGCTCTTGAACGTCGACACCGGCACCGGCGCCGACACCGGCTCGAGCACCTTCAAGCTGGCGGCCTTCGGCTTCACGCTGAAGGCGCTGCAGACGACGACCAACGTCAACGTGCTGTCGACGCCGCACATCCTCACGCTCGAGAACGAGGAGGCGACCATCCAGGTCGGCAAGCGCCAGCCGTACCAGAGCACCAGCATCGGCGCCGGCCTCGGCGGCCTGAGCGGCCTCGGCAGCCTGCTCGGCGGGTCCACCGGCAGCAGCGCGCTGAGCGGCCTCAACCTCAGCAGCCTCGCCGGCGGCCTCGGCACGAGCTCGGTGCAGTACGTCGACGTCGACCTCACGCTGAAGATCAAGCCGACCGTCAACGCCTCCGACTTCGTGCGCATGGAGATCGATCAGTCGCTCGACGACATCGACGGCTTCGGCGCGGGCCAGGCCCCCATCACCTCGAAGCGCAAGGTCACCAACGTGGTCGAGGTGCGCGACGGCCAGCCCGTCGTCATCGGCGGCCTCATCCGCGACCAGGAGACGCAGACCGTCGACAAGGTGCCGTTCCTCGGCGACATCCCGCTGCTCGGGCTGCTCTTCCGCCGCACCAAGACCACGGTCGAGAAGCGCAACCTGCTGCTCATCATCGTGCCGCACGTCATCAAGGACCCGAGCGACCTCAAGCGCATCTACGAGGAGCGCCAGTCGGAGTACCGCGAGTTCGCGCGCGTCATGGCCGAGCGCAAGAAGGAGTACGAGGGCGAGCTCGACTACCGCAAGAAGTCGGGCGTGCTCGAGGACATCCACCGCACCGTCGACGCCGCGCGCGCCGAGCGCGAGCTGCGTGAGCGCGCCATCTACAACGCCACCGACCTCGACCCGGTCGGCCCGCCCGAGACCCACGACATCGAGTACGACCCGCGCCAGCACCTGACGCCCGACGGCGGCAGCCCCGACGACGACGAGGTGCCGGTCGTGCCCCCGACGCCCGCGCCCGCGCCGGCGCCGGCCCCGGCCCCGAACGGAGGGACGCCGTGACGCAGCGGACGCCGACCACCAGTCCGGCCCGAGCGCTGTTCGGCCATCGCGACCTCGGCGACGTGCTCATCGACATGGGCGCCATCACGCCCGAGGTGCTGCGGAACGCGCTCGAGGTCCAGGCCGACAAGGGCGGCCGCCTGGCCGACATCCTGCTCTCGCTGCAGGCCACCAGCGAGGTGACGCTGGCCACGGCGCTGGCCGAGCAGTACGGCCTGCCGCTCCTGCCCCAGGTCGACGTCGACAAGGTCGACTCGAAGCTGGTGTCGAGCCTGTCGCTGACCTGGGCGCGCCAGCATGTGCTGCTGCCGCTGACGGCGCAGGACAACATCCTCACCGTCGCCGTGGCCGACCCGCTCGAGACGTGGGGCATCGACGATCTCCGCGCCATCTTCACCGGCTACGAGATCGAGCTGGTGGTGGCGCCGAAGCAGAAGCTGCTCGACACCATCCACTCGGTGTTCGACCGCCGCGCCGCCGCCGACCAGGTCGTCGACGACCTCGAGGCCGCGCCCATCGACGACGTCTCGGCCGAAGACCTCGACTTCAGCGACAAGGACATCCTCGAGGAAGGCGACGAGGCACCGATCATCCGCCTCGTGAACTCGGTCATGGCGCAGGCCATCAAGGAGCGCGCCTCCGACATCCACATCGAGCCCTTCGAGAAGGACATCGTCATCCGCTTCCGGAAGGACGGCGTCTTGAAGGAGATCGTCCGCGCCCCGAAGCGCTTCCAGGCGTCCATCGCGTCGCGCATCAAGATCATGGGCGCGCTCAACATCGCCGAGAAGCGCCTGCCGCAGGACGGCCGCGTGCGCGTGAAGATAGCCGGCCGCGACGTCGATCTGCGCCTCTCGACCATCCCGACCGCGTTCGGCGAGCGCATCGTGCTGCGTATCCTCGACAAGCAGTCGGTGCTCCTCGACCTCGAGCTCCTCGGCTTCCGCCAGGAGAACCTCAAGACCATCCACGACCTCATCGAGCGCCCGCACGGCATCATCCTCGTCACCGGCCCGACCGGCTCGGGCAAGACGACGACGCTCTACGGCGCGCTGGCCAAGATCAATACGCCCGACCGCAACATCCTCACCATCGAGGATCCGGTCGAATATCAGATCCCCGGCATCGGCCAGATGCAGGTGAATCGCAAAATCGACTTCACCTTCGCGCGCGGCCTGCGCGCCATCCTGCGCCAGGACCCCGACGTCATCCTCATCGGTGAGATCCGCGACCTGGAGACCGCCGAGAACGCGGTCCAGGCCTCGCTCACCGGTCACCTCGTGTTCGCCACGCTGCACACCAACGACGCGCCGTCGGCCTTCACGCGCCTCGCCGACATGGGCGTCGAGCCGTTCCTCTCGGCCTCGTCGGTCATCGCCGTCATGGCCCAGCGGCTGGTGCGCAAGCTCTGCAAGAACTGCCGCCAGGCGTATGTGCCGCTGCCCGACGAGCTCGAGAAGATCAGCATCGCCAACACCGAGGAGATGCGCCGGACCGCGACCTTCTTCCGCGCCGTGGGCTGCCCCGACTGCTTCCAGACCGGCTACAAAGGCCGCATGGGCATCCACGAGCTGATGCTCATCAACGACGAGATCCGCTCGCTCATCATGCAGAACACGGCCGCCAACATGATCAAGCGCGCGGCCATGAAGAACGGCATGAAGACGCTGCGCGAGGACGGAGCCCTCAAGGTGCTGGCCGGCCAGACCTCCATCGACGAGGTCATGCGCGTCACGGCAGAGGATCGCTGACGATGCCGATCTACGAGTACAAGGGCATGAACGCGAAGGGGAAGGCGCTCGCCGGCGTCCTCGACGCCGACAGCCCGCGCTCGTTGAAGGAGCGGCTCTTCAAGGACGGCGTCTTCCTGTCGGAGTACGTCGAGACGCGCGCCGGCCAGGAGACGCGCCGCGCCGGGCAGCAGCAGGCCGGCTCGCGCGAGGTGAAGTTCGGCCAGTACTTCCAGCGCGTGAAGCTCATGGAGCTGGCCGAGGTGACGCGCCAGCTGTCGACGCTGGTGAAGTCGGGCATCCAGCTGGTCGAGGCCATCGGCGCCATCTCCGAGCAGCTCGAGAACCCCTACTTCAAGAAGACCCTCGCCGAGGTGAAGCGCCAGGTGTCGGAGGGCTCGACCTTCGCCAACGCGCTGAAGAAGCACCCCAAGGTCTTCTCCGATCTCTACGTGAACATGGTCGGCTCGGGCGAGGCCTCGGGCACGCTCGACGTCGTGTTCCAGCGCCTGGCCGACGTCATCGAGTCGCAGGTGAAGCTGCGCGGCAAGCTCACCTCGGCGCTCATGTACCCGGCCATCATGATGACGCTCGGCTTCGGCATCATGATGCTGATGATGGTCTTCGTCATCCCGCAGATGCGCGAGCTCTTCACCAAGATGGGCGCCGAGCTGCCGTGGCTCACGCGCTTCCTCATCTCCATCTCGGACTTCCTGCGCACCTTCTGGTGGCTGGTGTTCATCGTCATCGGCTTCTCGCTGGCCGCGTTCGATCGCTGGCGGCGCTCCGAGGCCGGGCGACCGACGTTCGATCGCATGTCGCTGAAAGTGCCGATTTTCGGCACTCTCGTGCGCGAGATCGTCATCGCCCGCTTCGCGCGCTCGCTGGCGACGCTGCTCGAGTCGGGCGTGCCCATCCTGACGGCGCTCCAGATCGTGCGTGCCATCGTCGGCAATTGGGTCTTCGGCGAGGCGCTGGAGCAGGCCAAGGAGGCGGTGAAGGAAGGCCAGTCGATGGCCGACACCCTCAAGAAGTCCGGGCAGTTTCCCTCCATGGTCTGCCACATGATCAGCGTCGGCGAGCGCTCGGGTCAGCTCGAGGGCATGCTCAACAACGTCGCCAACAGCTACGAGATGCAGGTCGACCAGAAGGTGTCGCGCCTCACCGCCGTGCTCGAGCCGGTGATGATCGTCATCATGGGCGGGATCGTCGGCATCATGGTCCTGGCGATCGTCCTGCCGATGCTGAAGATGAACCAGCTCGCCGGGAAACACCATTGAGCACGCTGCCCCGCCGCGATCGCTGGGTCATCGCGCTCGTCGTGCTGATGCTGGCTGCGCTCATCACGGGATTCGCCGCGAGCGCGCCGGCGTTGCGCAAGGAGGCCGCCACCGGGGAGACGGAGATCGCGGCCTCGCGGTCGGAGCCGTCCGACGGTAACGGCGAGATCCCGAGCGCGGCGCCGGCCCCGGCGGTCCACACCGACCCGGGCGGCATGACCATCAACGCGGAGGTCGGACGGTGATTACAGGGCACCCCATGGAGGTCGCCTGGCCGCCGACAAAGTCGACGACTGATTTTGTCAATCACGAGGGAGCTATGGAGAACGTCATGAACACCCAGACCGAGAACCTGCCGATCGAGGCGACCGCGCCCGAGCTGGACACCCGCGACCAGGCGGCCGAAGCCACGACCGAGGCCACCCCGCGCCGCCGCGCGCCGGCCCCGCGCGGCATGACGCTGGTCGAGATCATGGTGGTCATCGCCATCATCGGCACCATCACCGTCGTGCTCGCGAACGGCGTCATCGGCTCCAGCAAGGAGGCCGACATCAGCGCCGCCAACATCCTCATCAACAAGGTGTCCGAGCAGATCGACTCGCACCGCGCGCGCTCGACGCCGCGCGCGTACCCCGAGAGCCTGCAGGTGCTGGTCGAGAAGGAGATGATCGACGAGGGCCAGACCAAGGACCCGTGGGGCACGCCGCTGTCGTACTCGACCAACGGCCGCACCTACGAGCTGTGCTCGGGCGGACCCGACCAGACCATCGGCGGCGGCGACGACATCTGCAAGTCGAGCACGAACCGCAAGTGACGCCTGCCGCGCCGGCCCGAGCGATCCGCGCCGCGCGTCACGCGCTGGCCCGCGGCTTCACGCTCATCGAGATGATGGTGACCATCGCCATCATCGTGACGCTCATCGCCGTCGGCGCCATCGCGCTCGGCTCGATGCGCGCGGCCGACGCCGACACCACGGCCAACGTGCTGGCCGGTGCCATGCGCTACGTCTCGACGCTGGCAGTCCACTACAACAAGACCTACCGGCTGGTGCTCGACCTCGACAAGCACCGCTGGTGGGCCGAGACCACCAACACCGACGACCCCTGCGGGCGCTTCGTGCCCGACGACGCCGACCCGCCGAAGAGCGCCGAGGAGGCGCTCGCCGACGGCACCGCGCCGCCCAAGGCGAAGGCCAAGAACGCCGACGGCGAGGAGATCGACCCCGAGCTGGGCATGGGCGCCTCCTTCACCAAGGAGGAGGCCGAGCTGCTCGACGGCGAGTTCGAGCCGGAGACGACCGTCTCGGCGGTGCTCACCGACCACCACCAGGAGCCGCAGACGCACGGCAAGGTGGCCATCTACTTCTATCCGAACGGCCAGGCCGAGCGCGCCTTCGTGTGGGTCGCCGAGGAGAAGGACGAAGACGGCGTGGTGACGGCGGTGCCCGAGATCACGCTGTCGCTCGAGGGCCTCGGCACGGTGCAGCGCTTCGGCGCGGTGCTCGACGAGAACGAGTTCTACCGGGAGGCGAAGCAGTGACGCCGCCGCGCCGACCCGCGCGCACCGGCCGCGGCTTCTCGCTCGTCGAGGTGCTGATGGCGATGGCCATCCTGGCGTTCCTGATGTCGGCGGTGGCGTCGACGTCGGGCACCTCGATGGAGAAGTCGAGCGAGGTGTTCTCGGTCACGCAGGCCTCCCAGCTCATGGAGTCGATCGTCCTCGACATCGAGGAGGAGTATCGCCTGGAGGGCTTCCCGACGAACTCGCTGGAGGGACGCGACTGCGAGATCCCGCGCGAGTTCGAGGGCATGTTCACCTGCGAGTACGACCTCCTGGCGCTGGAGATCGGCAGCGACAACCTCGGCAGCCTCGGCGCCGAGGCCAACGACAGCATCACCACCTCGCCGCTTATGACCGCCTTCTGCGGCGGCGGGCCGCAGGGCGGCCAGCCGGTCGATCCGATGACGGCCTTGGCCAACCTCGCCGGCAGCGGCCAGGACATCTCGGCGCTGGCGGCGTTCAAGGCGCTGCTCGATCCGGGCTTCAACCAGATCTGCGGCATCAACCTCGAGAAGATGTGCCAGAACACCTCGCTCATCACGTCGTTCATCCCGACGATCATCGAGCAGGCGGCCAAGAGCACGCGGAAGCTCATCGTGCGCCTCAAGTGGGGCGGCAGCGGCAGCGCCGAGAACACGCCCGACGAGAAGATGGAGATCGAGACCTACATCACCGCCGTGCCCGAGGCGGAGGACACCAAGAACCCATGAGCGCCGCCTCGCCGTACCGCCGGGCTCGCGCCCGGATCCAGGCCCAGCGCGGCATGACGCTGCTCGAGGTGCTGGTGGCGTCGTCGCTGGCGGTGCTGCTCGGCACGCTGACCTATGGCGTCGTCACCACCACGGTGAACACCCAGGATAGTGCCATATTCATCCAGAATCGCTTCAACTCGGCGCGCGTCGCCATCGACCGCATGCGGCGCGAGCTGACCATGGCGTTCGTCAGTCTGCACCAGGCCGATGACAAGCGCACGAAGACCCTGTTCCAGGGCAGCAGCGACCGGCTCGTCTTCGACACCGCCGCCCACGAGCCGCTGACGCGCGACTCGCACACCTCGGACGAGCTCGAGGTCGAGTACCGCCTCGAGCGCGTGAAGAGCAGCGACGACCCCGACGTGTACACCAAGGCGCTGGTGCGGCGCGTCAAGTTCCACATCGACGATCGCCCCGGCGAGGGCGGCCGCGAGGAGATCCTGGTCGAGAACGTGAAGAGCCTCGAGTTCGAGTATTTCGACAAATACCGCGAGGACTGGACCGACGACTGGGACGTCACCATCGACGACGCGGTGAAGATGCGCGAGCGCCTGAAGCAGCTCCAGCAGATGCGCGACACCGTGCAGGGCGTGGCCGACGACGAGTCCACCGGCGTGGCCGGCGTGGTCGTGGCCGGCGAGGCCGACAAGCAGATCGACGACGCCGAGCTCGAGCTGCTCGACGGCATGGTGCTGCCGTCGCGCGTCAAGATGAAGCTCGTGATCGAGGATCGCGAGGGCTACACCTTCCCCATGCAGAGCCAGGTCGAGATCACCATGACGGAGCCACTCTGGTACTGAATATGCCAAATCCCCTGCCCGACACCACCTCGTCCGCGCCGCCGTCGCTCGCCGGCGCGCTGCGCACCGCGCTCGGCGCGGCGGGCGAGGTCGTGGCCAGCCGCAAGGGGCACGACGGCAAGCAGCGACCGCGCGGCTTCGCGCTGCTGACGGTGATGGTGACGGTGGCCATCCTCAGCGCGCTGTCGGTGCAGTTCACCTACAACACGCGCGCCAACATCTGGATGGCCGGCAACCTCGAGTCGTCGGTGCAGGCCTACTTCAACGCTCGCAGCGCCACCAAGATCGCGCTCCTGGCGGTGAACGCCAAGAAGAACTTCCCGCAGATGCAGCAGTTCCTCTCGCTCATGGGCAAGGGGGCGGCGTCGCGGCTCGAGATCTGGCAGCGCGCCTGCGATTTTGTCAATATCTTCGCCACCGGCAAGGCGGAGTTCTTCGGCACCAACCTGCTCGACTTCTCGCGCGAGAAGGCGGTCGGCGCGCGCAACGGCCTGGCCGACACCACGGTGCCGCCGTTCAAGTGCAAGGTCACCGCCGAGGACGCGCGCGTGAACCTGAACCGCGCCTCGACCGAGGCGCCGGTGGTGGACCCGGCCGCGCCGCCGGTCGACCCCAACGTGCTGGCCCAGCAGCAGGTGCAGCTCCAGCAGCGCAAGGCGGCGCAGCTCTACGTGCAGCTCGGCGGCCTGCTGACGCCGATGGTGAAGAGCGGCCACTTCGAGTCCGAGGATCAGGTGCTCGACCTCATCCTCAACATCATCGACTGGACCGACGCCGACAACACCAAGAGCGAGATCGATCAGCAGGGCAACTTCGCCGCCGCCGGCGGTGGCGAGCCCGACTACGGGCGCTATGGCTACGAAGCCAAGAACGCCAAGATGGACACGGTCGGCGAGGTGCAGCTCGTCGAGGGCATGCACTCCGACATCTTCTGCAAGATCCGCGACAACCTGACGGTGTTCTCGACCGACAAGGTCAACGTCAACGACGCCGATCTGGCGGTGCTGAAGGGCATCCTCTGCCAGTCGATCCAGGACGACGCGCAGCGCGTGCAGCTCTGCCTCATGCCCGGGCCGACCGGCATGCCGCCCATGGACGACGCGCTCATCGCGCTCGAGACCTGCCGCAACCTGAAGAAGCAGGTCTACTCGACGCCGTTCACGAGCATGTCGCGCTTCACGCAGTTCTTCGAGCAGTTCCCCCAGGCGCTGGGCACCAACATCCCGCTGCCGATCACCGCCAGCATCCTGAACCAGCAGCTCGGCGTGCGCACGAAGATGGTGCGCATCGAGGCCGAGGGCGTCTTCGGCGACACGAAGCGCAAGATGGTCTCGATCGTCGACACGACCTCGGGCGCGCTGGTCCATTTCCATTACGAGTGAGTCGGGCACATGGCACAGCGCATCGTCGGTCTGGATGTGGGGAGCTGGTCGGTCAAGGCCATGGTGCTGGAGTCCAGCCTGCGCAAGATGTCGTTCGTCGGCTTCCGCGAGCACCACCTGCCCGTGGACGCCAACGGCCAGGCGCTGCCGGATGAGCTCGCGGCCGCCGTCAAGGCGACGATCGGCGACCTCGACGTCGACATCGTCTCGACCGCGGTGCCGGGCGTGCAGGTGCTCACGCGCGAGGTGCGCCTGCCCTTCAGTGACGCCAAGCGCATCGCGCCCGTGCTCGGCTTCCAGCTCGAGAGCTTGCTGCCGCGACCCATCGAGACCGTCGTCTACGACTGGCACGTCCTCAAGAAGGACGCCGAGGGCGCGACGCTCTTGTGCCCGGCGGCTGACAAGGCGTGGCTCCAGGGTTGGCTCAGCGAGCTCAAGGCCGGCGGCGCCGAGCCCCGCTACGTCACGCTGACGTCGCTGGCGCTGGGGCAGCTCGGCGCGCACCTGTCGATGGACGCCGGCGATCGGCCGTGGGCCATCATCGACATGGGCCACCGCTCGACGCAGATCACGCTCGTGCGCCAGGGCCGGGTCGAGGCGTTCCGGACGCTGGCGCGCGGCGGGCACCACGTCACGCAGGCCATCGCGCGCGCGCTGGGCGTGAGCTACGCCGACGCCGAGCACGCCAAGCACTCGCAGGTCTCGCTGGTCGGCGACGAGGCGCATTCGCCGCTGGCGCGGGCAGCCGGCCAGGCGCTCGAGCCGCTGTTCCGCGACATCAAGCTGACCATCGACGCCTTCGCCGAGCGCGACGTCGGGCGCATCGCCGAGGTGCTGCTCATGGGCGGCGGCGCGCGGCTGCCGGGCATCGAGCCGCTGCTCGCCAAGATGCTCGACATGCCGACGTCGACGCCGCACCTGGCCGGCGCGATCTGGGACGAGGTGCGCCGCAACGCCACCGTGCCCGAGATCGGCCTGGCGGCGGCGGCGCTGGCGCTCGAGCACGTGGCCGAGGGCGACCACCGCGTGAACTTCCAGCGCGGCGGCGGCGGCTTCGGCGACCTCGGCGCGCTGCGCGCAAAGGCCGGCTGGATCGCGGCGTTCCTGGCGGTCGCGCTGGTGCTCTTCTTCGTGAGGAAGCAGATCCGCATCGGCACGCTCAAGGACCAGCAGACGCAGCTCGTGGCGCGCCTCGACGAGCACGCCAAGAAGGTACTGGACGAGACGATCCCCGCCGGCAAGGAGGGCGTCGATCGCTTCAAGTACATGCAGGCGCTGGTGACGGCGCCGCCCGAGTCGGAGATCGAGCAGGTCTATCCGGGCGCGACCGCGTTCCGCTCCTTCTACGACATGACCAAGGTGCTGGGCACGCTCAACGCGGCCGCGGCGCCACCCGAGCCCGAGCCGCTCGAGCCCGGCGACGACCCGGATCCGGACCCGCCCGCGCCGGTCGAGGCCCCGGCCGACCGGAAGCAGATCGAGCTGCAGTCGGTGATGTTCGACCTCAAGACCGGCACCATCACCGGCATCGGCTACGACATCGGCACCATCGAGGGCTTCGCCTCGAAGCTGCGCCAGAACCCGTGCTTCAAGAAGGTCGACCTCAAGGACACCAAGAAGACGACGCGCAATCCCGTCCGCGCGAGCTGGCTCGACTTCACGCTCAAGCTCGAGATCAAGTGCGACCCGAAGCTCGGCGCGCCGGCGACCGCGACCGCGTCGGCCGGGACGCCCGCCAGCGACAAGGCGGACAAGCTCGACAAGCCGGAGGGCGGCGACAAGCTGCCGTCGGGCGACAAGGCGACGACGCCGAAGCCGGCCGTGCCGGTGAAGCCCACGACGGAGGGGAAGTGACATGAGCCGTTTCGGGCAAGCCTTCGCGCGGCTCTCCAAGCGCGAGAAGATCATGGTCTCGGTCCTCGGCGTGGCGGCCGTGGTCGGGCTCATCGTCTTCCTGAACGTCATGTTCCAGGGCAAGATCGACAAGCTCGAGCAGGACATCGCCACCGAGCGCGACGCGCTGCGCCAGGTGTACGCCTCGACCGAGAGCTACCTCACCGCGTCGCGCCGCTTCGAGGCGTCGCGCACGCAGGCCGAGGAGAATGCCAAATTGACCTTGACGACCGCGGTCGCCGAGATCGCCGACGGCATCCAGTTCGACGCCACCGACAACCGCAACAACCCGCTCGGCCGCAAGCACCTGAAGGAGTTCCTCGAGTTCAACGCGCTCAAGGAGAAGCCGGTCGGCCCGCGCAAGAAGGACAACCCCAAGAGCACGAGCAAGAGCGACGAAGGCTACGTCGAGCGCGACCAGGAGTTCACGCTCAAGGGCACGGTGCCGTTCGCCGCCATCTACGAGCTCATGGAGAAGATCGAGGAGTCGACGACGCTGCTCTTCGTGACCGACCTGCGCTTCGAGAAGAACCCCGTCGACGCCGACCGCGCCGATAATGTCAAATTCACGGTGTCGACCTACTACTTCCAAGAAGCCAGCGCCGAGGAGTCGCCATGAAGGCCCTCAAGATCACCGGCATCACGCTGGGCTACCTCGTCTTCTTCGTCGTGTGCACGGCCATCTTCGTGCGCATGCTGTTCCCGACGCAGCAGGCCAAGGAGTTCGTGGCGCTGCGCCTGGCCGAGGCGACCGGCGCCGAGACCGTGACCATCGACGACCTCGGGCTCACCGGCCTCGGCATGCTCGGCGTCGTGCCGAGCGGCGTCGAGGTGAAGGGCGTGCAGATGACGCTGCCCGGCGTGAAGAAGAAGACCACGCAGCAGGGCGGGTCGGTCATCACCGACAAGCGCAAGGTGACCATCGACCGCCTCGCGGCCAAGGCCGGGCTGAGCGGCATCCTGGCCAACGCGCCCGACGTGTCGTTCGAGGTCGACGTCGGCGGCGGCCACATCCGCGGCGGCCACTACGTCCGCGAGAAGGACGCCCACGTCATCAAGATCGACAGCATCGAGGGCGTGAAGCTCGGGCCCGAGCTGCTGTTCCAGTCGCTCACCGGCCTCGACATCCAGGGCAAGCTGTCGGGCAAGATCGACATGACCATCCCGGTGGTCGATCGCGACGGCAAGTCGGTCGCCGCCATCGATCAGATGGTCGGCAAGATCGAGCTCTCGCTGGCCGACGGTGTCGTGCTGGCGCCGGTCATCGACCTCGGCTCGCAGGGCCGCGACCAGCTCACCGACATCGACCTCGGCCAGGTGCGCCTGGCGTTCACCGCCGAGGGCGCCACGACGCCGGGCGGCATCGGCGCTGGCGCCACCACCGGCGCCGACCCGAAGGCCGCGGCGCGCGTGCCGCGGAAGGGCGACGCCACCGTCATCAACATCGACGAGGTCACGGTCGAGGGCGGCGACGTGTCGGTCGCCGCCGCGCCGCGCGGCACCATCGCCTTCGTGACGGGCGCCTCGCCCAAGGAGGCGACCATGAACATCCACCTGGCCGTGAAGCTCGAGGACCAGTTCTTCGACAAGGCCGTGCCCGACGAGAAGGCGCCCGGCGGCAGCGCCAAGCCAAATGCCAAATTCCGCACGTTGATGTCGGTGAATCCGCTCAAGAACAACGTCCAGGACGGACAGTTCGGCGTGGCCATCACCGGCCTCCTCGGCGACCCCAAGGTCCGCACCGAGCGGCCGCGCACGAAGGTCGGCGGCGGCGGCGCGGCGTCGCGCAAGATGAACATCGACCAGCCCGGCGGCGACGAGGGCGGCGAAGGCGACGAGGAGAAGCCCAAGGCCAAGGTGCGCGAGCCGCTCAAGCCGAACCCGCCGACCGAAGGCGAGGGCACGATGCGCAAGCCGGGCACGGCCATGGTGCGGAATCCGCCAGCCATGGCTCGACCGGTGCAGGCCACGCCGGTGACGCCGCCGCGCCCGCGCCCGGTGCTGCCGACCTCGCCCGGGCCGGGCGAGAGCCTGCCCGGCGCCGAGCCGACGGCGGCCCCGCCGACGCTGCCGCCGCCCGCGCCCGAGACCGCGCCGCCGCCCGACGGAGCGCCGCCCGACCCGGGCGTCGACCCGAATGCGCCGCCACCCGAGGAGCTGCCGCAGCCCCAGTGAGGCTGGCGGTCCGCGTGAAGGGGGCCGCGAACGGCGCCGCGCGAACGACGGCGCGAGCCGACAATCGATCGCACGAACGGCGACGACGGAATGGTCGACGATCCGTGTGCGTTGGGGCGGTCCACCGCGGCCACGGCCGCGCCCGCGGGGTTCTAACTTGACCATCGCGGATCGACGTGATGTCAAGGCGCGATGAAGAACGACACGGGCGCAGCGGGTAAGGCATCGCCGGTCGCCATGGCCGGGGCGGCGGGCTTGGGTCTCGGCATCGGCATCGCGGCCTTCATGCTGCTCGGGTCGCGCGCGCCGGCAGCCCCTG
Organism: Myxococcota bacterium; assembly: GCA_046351155.1. Lineage (GTDB taxonomy): Bacteria > Myxococcota_A > UBA9042 > PHBI01 > PHBI01 > JAXLYZ01. The sequence goes on along the minus strand of JAXLYZ010000076.1, from coordinate 12,751 downwards.
CCGGCACCGCCGCCGGCGGGCCGGCGAAGCCGGTCGCAGCACAGCACGCCACGGCCACGCCCGAAGCGGCGAAGCCCGGGCCGGCCGCGCCGGTGCCGCCGGTGGTCGCGGCCGCCCCCGGCGAGGGCGCGGCCGACGCGGCCCCTGGCGGCGTCGCTCCGAACGCCGAGGCGGCCCCTGAGGCTCCGCCCGATCCGGGTCGCGTCGCGGCCATCGATGGCGTCATCGCGCAGCTCGCGACGGCGCACGCGAGCCTGCACGCCAAGGCCGAGAGCGGCGACGTCGACAAGGCGCGCGACGACGCACTCGAAGCGACCTTCGGCAAGGACAAGGCCGACAAGCGCTTCGCCAAGGAGCTCTACGCCGCCTATGGCCCGGGCCGCTTCGTGCGCGGGGGCCATCTCACCTCGCTGGGCGAGGCGGTGCTGGCGCGCGCCCATGCGGTCGAGGCGCACGGCATCAGCGCGACGCCGTACGCGCTCGACGAGCTCGACGGCATCTTCGCGACGGTGGCCAAGTCGAGCGACGCGGGTGCCGCCAACAGCGGGCCGACCTACGCCGTCATGCTCGGCGCGCTCGAGGCCACGAGCTTCGATCGCGACGGTGTGCGCGAGCGCCTGCTGGCGCTCGCCGAGCCGCTCGACGACGGGCTCGTCGCGCGCGCCATCGCCGCGGCCTCGAGCCGCTCCGACTCGGGGCCGACGGCGAACGACCTGCCGCTCGACGCGCGCCTCATGAAGACGTTCATCGACCTCGTCTTCGACTTCCGCTTCATCAAGAAGGCGGGACCGTTCTGGCTGAAGGATCGCGGCGACGTCTACGAGAAGGGCAAGAAGGACCTGAACGCCTTCGTGGCCCAGGTGATGGGCGCCGACAGCGCCTCGCAGGCCATGGCGCTGTTCGATCCGCCGCACCCGCAGTACGCCCGCATGCTCGAGGTGTACGCCATGTACCAGGGCTTCGTGGCGTCGAAGGCGTGCGAGAAGCTGCCCGACCCGTGGCGCTTCCGGAAGGGCTCGAAGGGCAAGGAGGTCGAGAAGCTGCAGCATCGCCTCGCGTGCGAGGGCTATTACGGCGGCCCCTTCGATGGCATCTACGACGGCCCGACCACCGAGGCGGTGAAGGCCTTCCAGCGCCACCACGACCTCGACGAGAGCGGCCAGGTCCTCGACGACACCATGGAGGCGCTCAACGTCTCGATGGAGTTCCGCGTGCGCCAGATCGCGCTGGCGCTGCAGCACATGCGCGAGGCGCACTTCGAGCGCATGGGCGACTTCTTCCTGCGCGTGAACCTGCCGTCGTACCTGATGCGCGCCTACGAGCACGGCAAGGTCGTGCTCGAGCACCGCGTCATCATCGGCACCAACAAGCTCGACGACGACAAGGTCGAGCTCGTGCAGGGGCACATCAACCGCACCAAGCTCTTCGCGACCCGCCTCTACCAGGTCATCGTCAACCCCACCTGGATCCTGCCCAAGCGCGTCGAGGCCGGCGAGCTGCAGACCAACATCGACAAGGATCCTGACCATCTCGCCAAGAGCAACATCAAGAAGGTGAAGCTCGGCAGCGGCACCGAGGTGTTCGTGCAGGGGGCCGGCAAGGGCAACGTGCTCGGCAAGGTGAAGTTCCTGCTCGAGGAGTCGAACGCCATCTACCTCCACGACACCGACAAGCGTCAGCTCTTCAAGAAGCGCGACCGCGCCTTCTCGCATGGCTGCATGCGCGTCCACGAGGCCATGGACTTCGCCCGCTGGATCCTGGCCCGCGAGGGCGTCGCCAAGGAGGACGTCGAGCACGCCCTCTCGAGCTCGGTGCAGCGCGCGTTCGATCTGAAGTCGCCGATCAACCTCGTGACCGAGTACCTGACGGTGGACCTCGCCGACGACGGCTTCCCGATGTTCTTCCCCGACGTGTACGGCTACGACGCCGCCTACTGGAACGACAAGCTGCCACCGTCCGAGCGCACCCGCTGGGGCGACGCCATCCTGCGGCCGCGCTGGGTGCCGGTCATGGAGGGCGCGACGGTCGACGCCTGGCGCAAGGAAGGCAAGGCCGCGCCGCGCGACCTCGGCCCCGACGGCAAGCCGCTCAAGAAGGCCCCGCCGCCCGACGCCGACACCAAGGAACCCTGAGCAGAGGTCGGGCGCGACGCGGGCGGCGCTGCGCCTCCCCGCCCCCGACGCGGGCCGGCGCGCCAGTTGCGCCCGCGCGAGGCGCCGTGTTACTCCGGGGGTGTTGTTCGAGGAGGCCCCGGGAGGGCTGGGACACGCGCTCGACGCGTGGGCCATGGCTTCCACCGCACCCATGAGCGCGATTGTCCGGCACCGCTGAAGTCATCCTCATTTTCGTCATACTCGGCCTCTCGAGTATCTACGCGGCGATGGAGACGGCGCTCATCGCGCTCGGCGAGGTCAAGCTGCGCGTGGTCATCGAGGAGGCGTCGCGGCCGCAGCGCATGCTCGCGCTCTGGCGCGACAAGCCGAACGACGTGCTGGCGACCATCCTCATCGCCAACACCTTCGCCAACATCACCATCTCGGCGCTGGCCACCGACCTGACCGAGTCCCTGTTCGAAGGCACCGGCTTCGTCGGCTTCGGCATCCCCTTCGCGGTCGGCGTCACGACGCTCGTCGTGCTCATCGCCGGCGAGGTGGTGCCGAAGACGTACGGCAAGCACAACCCCGAGCAGGTGCTGGCGTTTCTGCCCATCCTGCAGCTCACCTACTGGTTCTTCTTCCCGGTGATGCGCGTGCTGGTGAAGCTGAGCCACGGCGTCGTGCGCCGCCTCGGCGGCGAGACCAGCGGCTCGAGCACGGTCACCGAGGAGGAGATCGAGCACATGGTGCGCGTCGGCAAGAGCGAGGGCTCGATGTCGCCGGTCTCGGCGCGGCTCCTCACCGGCATCTTCGACCTCGATGACAAGGTGGCGCGCGAGGTCATGGTGCCGCGCACCGAGATCCACGGCCTGCCGCTCACGGCCTCGGTCGGCGACGTCATGGACGCCGTGAAGGACACCGGCCACTCGCGCTACCCGGTCTACGGCGACACCACCGACGACATCGTCGGCGTCCTCTACATCAAGGACTACTTCCAGGCCGCCGTGCTGCGCGACCGCTCGAATCCGCCCAAGATCAAGGACCTCATGCGGAAGCCGCTGGTGCGGCCGTGGAACATCGGGCTCCAGGACCTCTTCGTCGACATGCAGCGGGAGCGCGTCCACATCGCCGTCATCGCCTCCGAGTACGGCGGCGTGGCCGGGCTCGTGACGCTCGAGGACATCGTCGAGGAGGTCTTCGGGCCCATCTACGACGAGCACGACCGCTCGGTGGAGAGCATCCGCGTGCGCGGCGACGGCGAGTGGGTGGCCGAGGGCGTCGTCACCATGAGCGAGCTCGAGAACGCGCTCGGCACCGACTTCCCCGACGACGAGGAAGCCCAGTACGAGACCGTCGCCGGCCTGCTCATGCAGGAGGCTGGGCGCGTCCCCGAGCCGGGCTTCACGCTCGTCTACCAGGGCTTCCGCTTCGAGGTGCTGAAGGCCGACATGACGCACGTGCGGCAGGTCGCCATCCAGCGGGTGCCGCCGCCCCAGGCGGAGCCGAGCGCGTCGGCCGAGTCGAGCGACAACTGAGCCGCGTCGCCGTCAACGGACGCGGAAGCGCTCGGTGCATCGGAGACTGGCGACTGTCGACAGCCTCCGAGGCGCGCGGACTTACTTGAAGACGCTGCCGTTGAGCGTCGGCAGGCCGCCACCGGTCGGGCGATGGCCGCCGGTCGGCTTCTTCACCGGGTTCGCGGTGGCCTCGCGCAGGGCCGTCAGCTCGGCCTGGGTCTTGGCGAGGTCGGCCTTGGCCGCGGCGAGGTCCGACTGCAGCTGCTTGGCGTCGACGCCCGCGCCGCCCAGGCTCTTCTCGAGCTGGCTGAGGTTGTCGCGCGCCTTGGCGAGCTCGTCGCCCACGCGCTTCTCGACCGCGGCGGCCTTGGCCGTCTGAGCCACCAACGCGCGCGCGGCGACATCGACATCGAGGAACGCCCCGCGCGCCTCGGGCTGCAGCGCGAACGCGCCGCCCACGCCGAGCGCGGCGCCGACGACCACGAGCGCGGCCATGACGACGCTCGACAGGCGCTTGGGCGGGGCCTTGGGCGCCTCGGCGATGGCGGCGGCGACGGGGCCCTCGACGATCGGGCGCATGTGCGGCGCCGTCGAGAGGACCTTCTTCTCGCCCTCGACGCGGTCGCGGCGGGCGAGCGCCTCGTTGCGGCGGCGGTTCTCCTCGATGAGCTTCTGCTGCGCCTCTTCGCGCTTGCGCGACTCCTCGCGAGCGAGGACTTCCTTGGCCGCGTTCTCTTTCTTCTCGACGGCGTTGTCGACCTGCTTGCGCTCTTCCTCGACGCCCTTCTTGGCCTCGCTCAGGAGGTCGGTGAGGAGGCTGTTCACGCTCGCGGACGGGGCCGACGTCACCACACCGTCATCGATCCCGCCCTTCTTGCCGTTCGCCATCGTGTTACCCCTTCGTCGCAAGTCGGCCATCCGCGGCCGCCCGGCAGTATACGCACAAGGCCCGGGGCCGATCCATCGCCGGGCGCATGCGCTCTCCGCGCCGGGCTCGCCGCACCGCACCGCGACCTGAAATGGCGCGGGCCGGGGATGAGCCCGGCCCGCAGCGATCACACCCCCGGCTGCCGCGTGTGCAGTGCCGGGCTCGAACAGCGCGACGCGATCACTCCTCGGTGCGCTTGCCCCAGAACTTCGAGTCGATGGTGACCTCGGTCGAGCCGAACTTGAGCAGCACGTTCCACAGGCACGGGGCCGACTGGCTGCCGAAGCCATCGATGATGAGATCCTCGTTGCCGTCCGACATCTTGCAGGCCTGCTTCGTGCCGATGTTGAAGGTGTCGCCGCTCGACAGGTCGAGGTTCGTCAGCGTGGTGCGCAGGAAGGTCGGCGCCGTCTTGATGATGACGTCGCAGGCCGCCGCGACCGCGCCCTCGGTGCCCGAGTCGACCGCGCCGTTGTTCTTGGTGTTGCCGGTGACGCTGCCCACGCCGTCCGCGAACTTGTTGCAGCAGCAGTTGGTGTCGGCGTTCGAGTTGGTCGGGCAGCTGCCGTCGTCGATGCCCGGGTTCAGGCAGGCGGCGCCGCTGCCGACGAGATAGCCGAGCAGGTCCTCGTAGCTGTTCACGGTCGGGTTGTTGACGACCAGCGGGATGAGGAAGGCCTCCATGAAGTAGCTGATGAGCGCGCCGTACTTCAGGTTCAGCGGGTGCATGTCGATGGTCAGGTCGTAGAAGTTGGCGACCTGGGCCTTGAAGCTGCCGGTGACCGCCTGCTGCTGGAAGGCCGACATCGAGAACTGCTGCACGCCGCAGCCCTGCTCGGTGTCGGGGTCGCAGTTGGCGCCGAGCGTCCACTTCACCTTCACGGTGTGCCAGTTCTCGGTCGTGTCGCCGTCGGCGAACTTGCCGGTCGCGTCCGGCTCCTTCTTGAAGGTGAAGGTCGCGCGCAGCTCGAACTCCTTGAGGATGTCGGCGACGTCGCCGCCCACCTGGAAGATCTTGCTGAAGACGGTGTCGGCCAGCAGGCCCTGGATGACGGCGTCGAGCAGATCGCTGACGAAGCCGCCCAGCGCCGACAGCTGCAGGTTGCCGCTGCCGTCCTCGTCGAAGACGAGGTCGCAGAACGAGTTCAGCGTGTCGCCCGGCGCCGTGAGGAGGTCACAGGCGAGCTTCAGGATGGTGCCGGTCGGGTCCTGGAAGAACTCGACGACGTAGTTGACGTAGGTGCGGTACGGCTCGGGGATGGCCGAGATGAAGTCGAACTTCGAGATGACGTCGTAGGCGCCCTTGTAGAGCGGCGGGCGATCGGTGAGCTCGACGGTGACGGTCTTCGACTTGCCCCACTCCACCTCGGCCTCGGTGGCGTTGCAGCCCCAGGCCTGGACGGTGTCGTTGCCGTTCTTCGAGACGGCCAACACGGTGTACTTCTGCTTGCCGTCCTGCTCGAGCTTGTCGAACTCGGGGAACTTGGCCGACTGCGCGAGCAGCACGTTGTCGCGCGACTGGCTGGCCGTCTGGTCCATGAGCGCGAGCAGGTCGGTGCAGCCCGGCGCACCCTGCGGGTTCTGGCGATAGAGCAGCACGCTGTAGGTGCCGACCGGGCGCGTGCCGTTGTAGGTCGCGACCACGGTGAGCGGCACCTGTCCCTTCGGCGTGACGACGACGTCGAAGTACTTGGCCGGCGGCGGATTGGTGCCGCCATCGACGTACGCCTTCACGACGAACTGGCCGACGTTGGCGGAGTTGGCCTTGGCGACGACCTGCGCGATGCCCTGCGCGTCGGTCACGCCCGAGAGCGTGTTGAGGTGGCCGAGGTTGGCGGTGTCGTTCTCGAGCGCGAACTTCACGGTCTGGCCCGGCGTGACGACGCCGTCCTCGGAGTAGACCATCTTGAGCGTGCGCTGCTCGGTGAAGCTGATGAAGATGGAGCAGCGCGGCTGCTGGCGGCACGGCTTCTGATCGTCGCCGAACGCCTGCTCGAACTCGAGCGTCTTCACGGCGGCCGGATTCGCATCCGGGGACGTGTCGGTCGTGTTCGTGGCATCCGAGAAGATCGTGTCGAGCCCGGTGTCTTTGGGCTTCGTGGTGGTGTCGTCACCGCATGCCGCGAGTGCGAGCGCGCCAGCGAGGCCGACGAGCGTGGGAGTCCTGAACGCCTTCATCTCCATCCTCCGAGTGCCCGGGAGCGCAACCGACAGGAGCGTGCCGGAAGTGTGACCCTGTTTGCAACGGCTCCGCTGACGGGCGGCGCACCATAGGGAACCGGCCTCCGCACTGTCAAGGAAGTGCCGTCGGCCGGGCGCAGGTGGGCGGGGACCGGCCTCCCGAGCGGGCCTCAGGGGTCGGTTACCTTTCGCAAGTATCGGTCGATGTTGGCCTGGTGCTCGTCGAGGGTGGCCGCGAAAGCGTGGCCGCCCGTGCCGTCGCGCCGGGCGACGAAGAACAGGAAGTCGTGGCTCTCGGGGTCGAGGACGGCCTCGAGCGCGGTCCGGCCCGGGCTGCAGATGGGCCCCGGCGGGAGGCCGGCCGTGGCGTAGGTGTTGTAGGGATTGCTGGCGTCGCGGCGCTCGGTCGGGGTCGGCGGGCGCCCGACGCGATCCGGCCGATACATGAGCGTCGGGTCGGTCTCGAGGCGCATGCCGCGGCCGAGCCGGTTGTAGAAGACCCCGGCCACGCGCCGCGCTTCGGTCGGATCGGCCGTCTCCTCCTCGACGAGCGACGCCAGCACGATGAGCTTGGCCTCGCTGAAGCCGCGAGCCTGGAGCGCGGCGAGCGCTTGGGCGTGGCTCGCGCGGAGCTCGCGCCACACGCGCTGGAACTGGCGCACGGCGCGCTCGAGCGCGTCGCGCGGCGAGGTGCCCGGGCCGACGTTGTACGTCTCGGGGTAGAGGAAGCCCTCGAGCCAGGTCGGGGCGACGCCGTCGGGGCGGACCGCGCGCGCCGGGCCGACGAGGTCATGGAGGCCGAGCGTGTCGCGCGCGAAGGCCTCGTCGGCCGCGAGCGCCAGCACCTCGTCGCGCGTGCCGATGCCGAGGGCGGCCATGCGGTCGGCGGCCTCCCACACCGACTGGCCGGGGATGAGCGTGAGCTGGACCTCGCTCGGCGGATCGGTGAGCAGCCTCGCGAGCTCGAGCGCGTTGGCGTCGCCGGGCACCTGGTGCACCCCGGCCTGGATGCGCGGGAACGTGCCCTCGAGCTTGAACACCAGGCGTGTGACGAAGGGGCGGTCGACGAGGTGCGCGGACTCGAGGCGCTCCATGATGGCGTCGTGGCCGGCGCCCTTCGGGATGACGACGGCGACGAGCGGCGGGTTGCCGCTCGGGCGATCGGTCACCCACCACCAGCTGAGCGCGCCGAGCGCGAGCACCACGACGAGCGCGGCGAGGGCGACGCGCGCGAGGATGCGGCCGCGGCGCGTCATGGCTCGGGCTCCGTCAGCGGCGCGGGCAGCGCGGGCGCCGTTGTGGTGGAGGTCGGCCGCGGCTGGGCGTCGAGCCAGGCCTGCAGCAGCACCGCGGCGGCGGCGCGATCGACAAGTCCCTTTTGCTTCTGGCTCGGGCGCCGCGACGTCGCGGCGAGCTTCTCCTCGGCCTCGACGGTCGAGAGTCGCTCGTCGACGCGCACGACCGGAATCGGCGCGATCACCGTGGCCAATTTGGTGGCATATTTCTCGGCGGTCACGGTGGTGTCGCTGGCGTTGCCGTCGAGGTGGCGCGGGATGCCGACCAGGACCAGCACCGCCTCGAGCTCGGTCACGAGCGCTGCGACTCTCCGGATTTGCAGGCCTTTGTCCTTCTCGGCCAGCGTCGAGTGCGGCGTCGCCAGCGTGCGCGTCGGGTCGGAGACGGCGATGCCGAGTCGCGCGCCGCCCCAGTCGACGGCCATCACACGACCGAGCGGCGGCAGGTTCACGACCATATGACAAATCCATTTCCGCCGACGGTGAGGAGATCCATCGACAGGGCGACACCGTAATGGAGCGCGACGCCGAGCCACACCGAGCGATGCTTGAGCGCGAGGAAGCCGAGGAGCGAGCCGGCGACGATGGCGCCGAGCGTCTCGGAGAAGGGCTTGCCGAAGTGTCCGGTCACGTAGGGCACGAGCATGAGCGGCAGCCCGTAGAGGCCGAGGTCCCGCTCCATGCCGAATGTCAGGTAGCCGCGCCAGAAGCTCTCCCCCGAGACGAAGACCAGGCCGTAGAGGGCCTCGTAAACGAGGAAGTGGACGATCCAAATCCCTTGCTCGGGGCTGATGATGTCGCGGGCCAGCGGATACTTGGCGAGGTAGTCGGGGCCGTGTGACGCGAGCACCAGCGCGGGCGCGATAGCGAGGAAGGCGACGAGGTAGATCCAGCCGACGCCCTTCACGCGACCGGGCTCGTCGCCGACCGGCGTGACGCGACCGAACGGCACGCCGAGGTCGCGGAAGCTGAGACCGTAGGCGAGGCGGGCCACGAGGAACGGGATGCCCATGCGGTAGAGCACGGCGCCGAGCGCGAAGTAGCCGAACGGCACGAGCGGCCAGAGCGAGTCGAGGTCGGCCGGCGGGCTGCCGAAGTACTCGCGGTAGCTGTCGGAGCGGCCGTAGTACCAGAACACCGTCAGCGAGACCGCGCCGACGGCCAGGTGGATCCAGGTGCGGCGCGCGACGCGGCGGAGGATGCCCGGACCGTGCGCGACGGCGAGGACCGCGAAGGCCAGCGTCCAGCCGATGAGCATGTGGACGGCCTGCCACTCCTTCTCCGGCAGGAAGCCCCACTTGTAGCGGGCGACAACCTGCAGCGCGAGCAGCCCGACCATGACGAGGTACACCGAGACGCGCGCGCGCGGCGTGGTGTCGGTCATGCCCGCGGTGCGGCCCTCGAGGAGTGACGTGAGCCAGCGCAAGAAGCGCGGCCACAACCCGGTGCCCGCGAGGCGGACCGGTTGGGAATTCGCGGTCGGGCCCGCGGTCGCCGTCGCGGCGGCGCCGGCGGCCGGCGCGGGGGATGGCGACGGGCGCATCGACGCGCTCAGCGCGGTGCCGATGGGGCCGAGGACGAGCCCGAGGAGGAACCCCTCGGCCGGGCGACCGACGCGCGCGCCGAGGTGGTGGGCCAGGGCGATCGACAGCACCCAGGCGACGATGAGCGCGCCGATCATGACGATGACCGCGCCGATTGCCGCGCGGCGCGCTCAGGCGCCAAGGGTCTCCAGATCCGGCGCCACCTCGAAGTGGGCCCCGGTCTGCGCGCGCAGGCTCTCGACCGTCTCGCCGGCGGCGATCTGCTTCAGCACGAGCCCGCGGCGACCGTCCGCCCCGACGACGACGTCGAACCAGCCGAGGTCGGTGAGCAGGTGATGCACGCAGTGGCGCCCCGTCAGCGGCAGCGTGCACTGCTTCAGGACCTTCGACTCGCCCTTGGCGGTGTGCTGCATGAGGACGATCACGCGCCGAGCCCCCGCCACGAGGTCCATGGCGCCGCCCATGCCCTTCACCATCTTGCCGGGGATCATCCAGTTGGCGAGGTCACCCTCTTCCGAGACCTGCATGCCGCCGAGGATGGCCAGGTCGATGTGCCCGCCGCGGATCATCGCGAACGAGAACGCCGAGTCGAAGAAGGCCGAGCCGGGCAGCGTGGTGACCGTCTGCTTGCCGGCGTTGATGAGGTCCGGGTCCTCGTCGCCCGCGTACGGGAACGGGCCGATGCCGAGGAGGCCGTTCTCCGAGTGGAGCACGACGTCGATGCCCGGCGGGATGTGGTTCGCCACCTGCGTCGGCATGCCGATGCCGAGGTTCACGTAGTAGCCGTCGCGCAGCTCCTGGGCGACCCGCTTGACCATCTGCTCCTGGGTGAGCGCCATGCTGTCTCTCCTCTCGTGGTGAAGCGCGGGCGGTTCAGGCGGTCGGGCGCGGCCGCGTGGTGCGCTGCTCGATGGGCTTCTCGTAGCCCACGCCCTGGAGGATGCGGTGCACGAAGATGCCGGGCGTGTGGATGTGGTGCGGGTCGATGGCGCCGGGCGCGACCAGCTCCTCGACCTCGGCGATGGTGATCTTGGCGGCCATCGCCATCAGCGGGTTGAAGTTCTGCGCCGTGGCGCGGAACACCAGGTTGCCGTGAGTGTCGCCCTTCCACGCCTTCACGAAGGCGAAGTCGGCGACGAGCCCGGTCTCGAGGACGCACGGCGTCCCGCCGAAGTCGCGGACCTCCTTGCCGTCCGCCACCACCGTCCCGACGCCGGTCGGCGTGTAGAAGCCGCGGATGCCCGCGCCGCCGGCGCGGATGCGCTCGGCCAGCGTGCCCTGCGGGCACAGCTCGACCTCGAGCTCGCCCGACAGGAACTGCTGCTCGAAGGTCTTGTTCTCGCCGACGTAGCTCGAGATCATCTTCTTGATCTGCTTGGCCGCCAGCAGGATGCCGAGCCCCTTGCCGTCGACGCCGCAGTTGTTCGAGATGACCGTCAGGCCCTTCACGCCTTTCTGGTGAAGGGCCTTGATGAGGTTCTCGGGGTTGCCGCAGAGGCCGAAGCCGCCGCTCATGAGGGTCACCCCATCGCCGATGTCGTCGATGGCAGATGCGGCGTCGGGTCGGACCTTGTTCATCGCGCGGCTCCGTTCGGGTGGTGCGCCAGAGCCGGGACCGGGTGCGCTGGCGTTGCGGTCGCCAGGAGGCCTGACAAGGCAGGCCGCCCTTGGCCGTTGCGAGGCGCCGGAGGCCGCGCGAGGCGGCCCGGGCGCAGGCTCAGATCGCGGCCTCGGCCGCCTTCTTCTTGCCCTTCTTGCCCTCGTCGGTCGAGTCGTCGCGCGTGATGCGATTGCGGCGCGGACCCTCGCCTTCCTTGTCGCCCTCACGCTTACGCTGGATGTTGTCCAGATAGTAGATGAGCGGCACGGCGACGAAGATCGACGAGTAGGTCCCGAAGGCGACACCGACGAAGAGCACGAGGCCGAAGTCGCGCACGCTGCCGCCGCCGAACGCCATGATGGCGATGCAGGAGACGAGCGTGGCGCCCGAGGTGAAGATGGTGCGGGACAGCGTGTTGTTGATGGCCTTGTTGAGCAGCGCCAGGAGGTCCTTGCCCTTGTGGCCCGACGAGGTCTCGCGCACGCGGTCGTACACGATGACGGTGTCGTTGATGCTGTAGCCGATGATGGTCAGGATGGCCGCGACGATGGGCAGCGCGAACTTGATGCCGAAGAGCGACACGAAGCCCATGGCGATGATGGCGTCGTGCGCGAGGGCGATGACGCCGCCCGGGGCATAGCGGAAGTCGAAGCGCAGCGTCACGTAGATGAGGATGCCGATGAGCGCGTAGAGGATCGCCAGCATGCCGTCGTTGAAGAGGTCCGAGCCCACCGACGGCGACACCATGGCGGCCGACTCGACGGTGATGAAGGCGCCCTGGAAGTCCTTGGCCAGGTGGTTCGCGAGCGACGCCTGGAAGGCCTCGATGTCGACGGTGAAGCGCTTGTCGGCCTTGCCCACGATGGCGTCGGCCTTGCGCTTGTCGAGCTCGGCGGCGCTCGGCGAGGTGGCGCCGGCGGTCTCGGCCTCCTTGGCCGACTTGTCCTGCTCGGCGTCCTGGCGGCGCAGATCGATCTCGCGCAGGAACTCGACCTCGAGCTGGCGCTCGAAGTCGGCGACGACGGTGATCGACTCGAAGCCGAGCGTCTTGAAGAGCGCCTGCAGCTCGGCGCGGCGGCCGTTGATGTCGGCCTCGGCGCCGAAGGTGAGATAGAGCGTGTCGCCCGCGTCCTCGGAGCTCGAGACGCGCGTGTCGGCGCCGAACTTCGCCTTGATGGCGTCCTCGATGCTCTTGCGCTTGGCCGTGTCGACCAGCGAGGTCACCTCGGTGTAGATGAGGCGACGCGCGACCGGCTTGCCGTCGATGTTGTCGCCGGCGCCAGCGCCGAAGTCCTGCACCGACACCTGCGAGTCGGGCTTGTTCAGCTCGGCCGTGAGCAGCGCCTTCACCGACGCCTCGACCTTGGACTGGTCGGGCGCCGTCGCGCGGTCGAACGCCACGATGGCCGACGAGCCGCCGCGGAAGTCGATGCCGAGGTCGAAGCCCTTCACCCCGATCAGGACGAGCGAGGCGAGCGACAGCAGGATCGAGAAGGTGAAGGCCTTCTTGCGCTGCGCCATGAAGTCGAAGTTGGTGTCGTACGGAATGAGGTGGAGCATCGACGTGGCCTTTAGTTGGATGGCTTCTGC
>JAXLYZ010000075.1:0-39340 GCA_046351155.1 Myxococcota bacterium | reverse complement strand
GAAGAACAGCTTGGGCAGGTTCGGGAAGCGGCCGGCGCCGCCGATCTCGAGCAGCGCGAAGAGCGGGCCCGCGCGCCGGCCGCGCTTCTCGACCGGGTGCGTCTCGGGCAGGATGCGCCAGGCCAGGACGAAGTTGAGGGTCGACAGGCCGGCCGCGAACCAGAACGGTGCCGCCGGCGACACCTGGCTCAGCACCCCGCCCACCGCCGGGCCGATGATGAAGCCCATGCCGAAGGCCGCGCCGAGGAGGCCCATGCCGCGCGCGCGCTCGGGCCCGCTGGTGGTGTCGGCGACGACCGCCTGCGCGGCGCCGAAGTTGGCGGTGCCGACGCCGGTGATGAAGCGCGCCAGGAACAGCACCCAGAGCTGCCCGGCCAGCGCGAACATGAGGTGCCCGAAGGCGCCGATGGCCACCGACACGAGGATGACCGGGCGCCGCCCGATGCGGTCCGACAGCCGCCCCCACATGGGCGAGAAGAGGAACTGCATGGCCGAGAAGGTGGCGCCGAGCAGCGTCACCAGCGTCGGATCGGCCCCGAACGACTCGGCGTAGAAGGGCTGGATCGGGATGATCATCCCGAAGCCGAGGATGTCGAGGAAGATGGTGAGCAGCGCGACGAGCAGCGGCCGCGACAGCGGTCGCCGCTCGACGCCGGCCCCGGGCGCGCCGCTCGCGCCGGGCGCCGGAGCGCCCTCCCGACCGGGCCCGCGAGCGCTCAGCGCGCGCCCCGGAGCAGCGCCTCGATCTCGGCCACGGCGCCGGCGATGGGGATGCGTCGCTGCTCCATGGTGTCGCGGTCGCGGATGGTGAGCGTGCCGTCCTCGAGCGACTGGTGGTCGATCGTCAGGCCCCAGGGCGTGCCGATCTCGTCGTGCCGGCGGTAGCGCTTCCCGATGGCGTGCTGCTCGTCGTACTTGGCGTTGATGCCGTGGGCCAGGAACTCGGCCACGACCTTCCGCGCCAGCTCGGGCATGCCGTCCTTCTTGATGAGCGGGAAGACGCCGACCTTGATGGGCGCGAGCTCGGGGTGGAGCTTCAGGAGCACGCGCGTCTCCTTCTCGCCCTTGGCCGAGGTGACCTCCTCCTCGCGATACGCGTCGCAGAGGTAGACCAGCACGCCGCGCGTCGCGCCGGCGGCCGGCTCGATGACGTACGGCACGAAGCGCTTCTGCGTCTCGGGGTCGAAGTAGTCGAGCTTCTGCCCCGAGTACTGCGCGTGCTTGGCGAGGTCGTAGTCGGTGCGGTTGGCGATGCCCTCGAGCTCGCCCCAGCCCCACTCGTAGAGGTACTCGACGTCGAAGCAGCCCTTGGCGTAGTGGGCGAGCTCGGTCTTGTCGTGCGGGCGCAGCCGGAACTTCTCCGGCTCGTTGGCGAAGCGGCGCCACCACGCGATGCGCGCGTTCGACCAGTAGTCCATCCAGTGGTCGTCGGTGCCGGGCTGGCAGAAGAACTCCATCTCCATCTGCTCGAACTCGCAGCTCCGGAAGATGAAGTGCTCGACCGTGATCTCGTTCCGGAAGGACTTGCCCATCTGCGCGATGCCGAAGGGGATCTTCAGCGACATCGACTGCTGGATGTTGACGAACTGGACGAACATCGCCTGCGCCGTCTCGGGCCGCAGGTAGACCGCCGTCGGCTTGGTCAGCTCCTCGAGCTTGGCGCGCAGCTCGCGCCCGGCGAGGCCCGCGAGCTCGCCGGCCTCGACCGCCGCGGCCACCTGGCCGAGCGGGTCCGTGGGTCCAATCGACGACTTGAACATGAGGTTGAACTGGCGCTCGTCCGACAGCCACGGCGAGCCGCAGTTCGGGCACACGTAGCCCTGCGTGCCGGCAGTGGCGCCGTGGAGCTCCAACTCCTTGCGATGCAGCGTCACGCCGAGCTGCTTCTGCACGACCTCTTCGGCGTTCTTGGCGGCGCCCTTGTCAGGGAAGGTCAGGATCGCGGGCTCGCCCGGCGTGGCGCGCGGCGCCTTGTCGGCGCGGAAGCGCTCCTTGCACACCTTGCAGTCGACGAGCGGATCGCTGAAGCCGGCCAGGTGGCCCGACGCCTCCCACACCTTCGGGTGCATGACGATGGACGCGTCGAGGCCGACCACGTCCTCGCGCTTGTGCACCATGTCGCGCCACCAGGCCGACATCAGGTTCCGCTTCAGCTCGACGCCCAGCGGACCATAGTCATAGGCCGACTTCAGGCCGCCGTAGATCTCGGACGACTGGAAGACGAACCCACGTCGCTTGCACAGCGACACGACTTTTTTCATCAGCTCGGACACGACGGCCTCCAAAGACGATGCGCGGCGGCGGACCATAGCGACGGCCGGCCAGGTGTGCAATGGATTCGCGGGCGCGCGCGAACCGGCGCGGCCGCCGCGCGGCGCTACGGCCCGGCGGGCCGCTCGAAGCGGAGCCCGCGCGCGAGCCGCGTCCAGCGCTCGACGCGGCCGCCGCGCAGCCCGACCAGGCGCACGCTGGCGCCGACGGTGGCTTCGACCACGGCCGTGACGCCCGGGGCGCGCGCGATGTCGCCGACCTCGGGCAAGGGCGCCGGGCGCAGATCGCTCGGGCTCGCCAGGGCGCCGGCCAGCGCGTGCTTCACGAACACCTTGTCGTCCACCTCGAGGCCGAGGAGGCGCACCGCGCCGGCCACGGTCTCGCTCGGGACCGAGCCGTCGCCGAGCTCCGGGCCAGAGTCCGACTGGCGACCCGGCTGCGCTCGGATCTCGATCGTCGAGCCGCCGTGGCGATCGCCCTCGGGGTCGCGCGCCGCGGTCTCGGGCCGGCCGGCGCCGCAGCCGGAGGCGAGGCAGGCGATGCTCGCGAGGCGCGGCGCGAGGCGGCGAGCAAAGCGGCCATTGACTCGGACAACCATGGCTTCGATAGTCTCGGCCGATCCGCGACCGCCCGCGAGTTTCTCGTCTTTCCGAACACCGCGGGTCCGCCCATCCACGACGGAGCTCTCATGCGCCAGACCCTGACCCTCGCCCTCGTCTTCGCCGCCCTCGTCTCGACGGCCTGCGGCGACGACACGGTGAAGCCCGGCTCGCTCAACGTGCTGTGGACCCACCCCTCCACCGCCACCTGTGACTCGCGCCACATCGCGCGCCTCGAGGCCCGCGCCTACAAGGGCACGGCGACCGAGGCCGCCGCGACCGGGTCCTCGTCGTGCCCGGCGGCCGATCGCAACGGCACCATCCCGCTCACGAACCTCGTCCCCGGCACCTATCGCATCGAGGTCGAGGGCTTCGACGCGGCCGACAAGGGCACCTACCTCGGCGTCATCGAGAAGCAGAAGGTGAGCGAGGGCAAGGCCACCGACACGACCGTCGTCACGCTGTCGCAGAAGCCAGTCTTCCTGCACGTCGGCTGGACGCTGCCGGGCGGCGCGC
The DNA here is from genome assembly GCA_046351155.1 of Myxococcota bacterium. Taxonomy (GTDB): domain Bacteria; phylum Myxococcota_A; class UBA9042; order PHBI01; family PHBI01; genus JAXLYZ01. Next base: position 35,954 of record JAXLYZ010000075.1, on the reverse strand, counting down.
TCTGCGCCGCCTCGGGCATCGCCGAGGTGCAGGTCGACGTCATCTACGACGCCGGCACGAGCGCCGACATCGTCGATACGCAGCGCGTGAAGTGCGACACGGCCATCAAGGATCCGCGCGACGCCACCAAGACGATCGCCGGCGTGGTCTTCCCCGACCTCGAGCCCAACGACGACGTCAGCCTGGCGCTGACCGGCTACAGCTCGGCCAACAAGGCCGTCGCCACCGCGTCCGAGGAGAACCTCGAGTTCTCGGCCGGCGACAACCTCGACAAGAGCATCGCGCTCGTGGCCTGCCCGGGCGACCCGCCCGTCTGCCCGTGAGTCGACGGAGCCCGATCGGTCGCCGCGCGCACATCGCCGCCGTGACGATCGGGCTCACCCTCGGCGCCACCTCGCTCGAGGCGCGCGCCGAGTATCCTCCGACGTGCAGGGACGCGTGGTGGATGCCGGCCGACGAAGCCGACATCGCCATCGACGACGTGCCGCCCGACGCGGGCGTATACCTGCCCATCGTGTGGGCGAACGAGGGGGGCTGGCCGGCCGGCGGGGCGCGCGTCGACGCGGACGCGCTCGTCGTCACGGTCGTAGACCCGGCCGGCGACGCCGTTGCGGGGCAGGTCGGCAGCGGCGTCGATCCCTCGGTGGTCGACCTCGCGGGTCCTTCCGGAAAGCGCGCATGGTGGCGCCCGAGCGCGCCGCTCTCGTCTGGACGCTATGTCGCGCAGGTGAGCGTCCGGGCACCGCCGGTGAGGGGCGAGTGCCACTACGTCGCCTTCGACGACAGCAGGACGTTCGACGTCGCCGACGCTCCGTCGCCCGACCCGGAGGTCGAGCTGACGCTGAGCCTCGGGCTCATGCCCGACCAGGGGCTCGTCGTCCACGGCATCGACTGCGACGAGCACACGCCCATGACCATGTGCCCCGACCTGGGCGGCACGGTCGCCGCGTGCTGCTACTATGCGGACGGCGTGGGCTACCAGCTCGACACGAGCATCGCGCTGACGCACCTGCGCTATGGCCACGCGCTGGGCTACTACGCGGTGGAGGTCGCGCGCGATCGCCTCGTCGCTCCCTACGCGCGCGAGGTCGCCGTGCTCTACCCCGACGCGTCGGGCGCGCCGCTGCAAGTCGACGACTCGGGCATCGTGCTCGCCTCCGATCCCTTGCCGCCGGCGCTGTGCACCAAGGTCACGCTGGTCGAGCTCCTGACGGGACGAGCGCTGGCGTCGCACGAGCGCTGCGTCGACACCGCCCTCGAGCTCCCGACCGGGCCGCGTCCGGCGCCCATCTGCAACTACCCGGCGTGCTTCGCCCTGACCCACCCGCCGCAGCATCCCGAGCTGGACGCAACCAGCGATGCGCCCGACCTCGAGGACGCGGCGACGCCGCGCAGCTCGGGTTGCGCGGGCGGCGCGACCTCATCGGCCGTGGCGTGGCTCGCGCTGGGGCTGGTCCGGTGCGCATGCCGCGAGCGTCGGCGGCGCGACCCGGCCTGAAGGCCGTGCTTGCCGCGTGGGTGGCCGGGGCGTAGTCTCCCCGGAATTATCGAACGAAAGGACACCCGATGCCCCAAGAACAACGTCCTCGCATCCGGCCCACGGCGGCCTTCCTGGCCAAGCTCCCGAAGACCGATCTCCACGTCCACCTCGACGGCTCGCTGCGCCTCTCGACGATCATCGAGCTCGCCCACGAGCAGGGCGTGCAGCTCCCGGCCGACGACCCGGCCGGGCTGGCCAAGGCCATCCACATGGGCGAGGTCTGCAACGACCTCAACGACTACCTCAAGGCCTTCGACATCACGCTGGCCATCCTCCAGGACGAGAAGGCGCTCTACCGCGCCGCCTACGAGCTGGCCGAGGACGCCGCCAAGGAGAACGTCCGCCTGATGGAGGTGCGCTACGCGCCCATCCTGCACACGCGGAAGGGCCTGCCCATGACGCGCATCGTGGAGGCGGTCATCAACGGCCTCACCGACGCGCGCCGCGACTTCGGCATCGTGTGCAACGTCATCATCTCGGGCATCCGCCACATCGCCATCGAGCAGTCGGTGCGCTTGGCCGAGCTCGCCGTGGCCTACAAGAACAAGGGCGTGGTCGGCTTCGACCTGGCCGGCGCCGAGTACGACTACCCGGCCAAGAAGTTCTCGGCCGCCTTCTCGCTGGTGCGGAAGAACAACGTCAACTCGACCTGCCACGCCGGCGAGGCCTACGGTCCCGAGTCGATCAACCAGGCCATCCACGTCTGCGGCGCGCACCGCATCGGGCACGGCACGCGCCTCCGCGAGGACGGCGACCTCCTGAACTACGTCAACGACCACCGCATCCCGCTCGAGGTGTGCCTCACCTCGAATGTGCAGACGCGGGCCGTCGACGACTTCAAGAACCACCCGCTGAAGTTCTACTTCGACTTCGGCATCCGCGTGACCATCAACACCGACAACCGGCTCATCACCGATACGACCATCACGACCGAGCTCACGCGCGCCGTCGAGACCTTCGACCTCGACATCTTCCAGGTGCGCCAGCTCGTCATCAACGGCTTCAAGTCGGCCTTCCTGCCCTTCCACGAGCGCCAGGCCATCCTGCGCCGCACGTCGGAGGAGCTCGACCACATGATCGACGAGGAGCTGAAGACGCAGGGCCTCGAGCTCAAGGGTCCGACCCACACGCTCACCGACGGCAGCAAGCGCATCGGGCCCCCCACCCTCACGTCGCTCACGGCGGTCGCGGGCTGAGACGCGTCAGAGGTCGACGCAGGCGGAGTCGCAGGCGTCGGCCCTGAAGGTCCAGGTGCAGTCGGGGCCGCCGACCAGACCCGTGGCGATGCGCGTGCCGCGGACCACGAGACGGCGTTTACGCGCGTCGCAATCGGCGAGGCGGCGCGCCGCGATCGGGACCCACGGCGGCATCACAGGTATGGGTGCGGGCGGAGCGGGTCGACGACCTCTGCGACCATGCGAGCCCCGGAGGGGCCGAGGTACCGGCCCACGGGGCGCCGACGCTTCACGAGGCCGGAGCAAGCGTGACCCGCGAGGGTCGCGCGCGGCGGAGGCCTCGCGAAGCGTCGGATCCAAGCCCCGCGCGCATGTGAGATAAGATGGGGCGTCCGAGGTCGGCGAGGCACACGTCCTCGCACGTCGCGCGGTCGTAGGTCGGCACGCCGCCCCCGCCCGGCGTGCACGCCGAGGCGGTCTGGACGAGGCAGTCGCCGCACAGCGCGTGGACGCCGCTCAGGCGCGCGGCGCAGTCGTCCTGGCAGTCGGCGACCGGCTCACAGTCCGCGGCCCGGCAGAGGACGACGCAGCGCGGATCCTCGGGCGAGACGTCGAAGGCCACCATCTCACCGACCGGCGCGGTGCAGGCGCGACCGCAGCCGCCCGCGTCGTAGCTCGGGAGGCCGTCGTCGCCCGGGCCACACGCGTCGCCGACGGCGGTGTCGACGAGGCACGACGCGCACAGCGAGCTCATGGCGGCAGCCACGTGCGCGTCGCAGTCGGCCACGCAAGCCGGCACCTGACTCGGGTCGCACACGAGCGCGCGGCAGCGGACGAGGCAGCGCGGATCGTCGCTCGGGACGTTGGGCGCGATGTCGGTCGTCGCGACGTCGGAGCGCGTGTCGGCCTCCGACCCCGTGAGCCCGGGCAGGCTCTCCTTCGGACCATCCGACGCGCACGCGGCGAGCAGCAGAGCCAGCGCGGACATGCGCATCATGGGAGGCCTCCGAGCCCCCAACCTACCACGCCCGGTTGATCGCCCCACTTCGGGGCCGCGGAGGCGACCTGCCGTGTCGCCTCAGTGCACCGGGTCGACGTAGCACTGGCGCACGCACAGGAAGGACGGGTCGGCGCCTTCCTCGAGCTGCACCTTGTTGCACTGCCAGCCCGACGGGCAGCGATCGATGACGTCGTCCTTGCAGGGGACGAGGCAGAAGTCGCCCTTCTCCTGATCGTTCTGGTCCTTGAAGGTGACGCAGACGTTCGGGTCGGGGCAGCTCGGGTTGGTCTCGGCCTGCGCGTCGCACGCGGCGCAGTAGGGCACGCTCGACGGGAAGGGCTTGCACTGGCCGGTGGCCTGCTCGCACTCGAGGCCGAAGGCGCACTGGTAGTTGTGCTCGCAGCCCTTGGCCGCGCAGCTCCCGTTCTTGCACACCTGGGCCGCGTCCTTGCAGTCGGCGTCCTGCTGGCAGCCGGACTTGCACGAGCCGCTCGTGCGGTCGCAGTAGGTCGCCTTCTCGGGGCAGTCGGCGGCGCTCTCGCAGGCGCCGGGGATCTTGCACTTGCCGGACTGGCAGGTGGCCGGCGCGGTGCAGTCGCCGGGGCCGCTACACGGCGCCACGCAGCGCCCGAGCACGCACACGTTGGTGCCGCCCGGGCACTGGCCGTCCTCGCTGCAGCCGGGCGCGCAGGTGCGCGTCGCGTCGGAGCAGATGTCGCCGATGGGGCACTCGTCGTCGCCGCCGCACAGCCCGAGCTCGGCGCACACGCCGCTCCGCGGCACGCACTGGTTCTCGCCCACGCCGACGTCCTGGCAGTCGTAGCCCTGCGGGCAGCCGGCCGCCGTCACGCAGGCGCGCCCGCAGAAGCTGCCGCCGCTCGCGAACGGCAGGCAGGCGCCGCCCTCCTGGCAGCCGCGGCTGTCGGCGCAGGCCTCGCACACCTCGGCCTGCGGCTCGCAGTGGAGCGTGCAGGGGTTGCACCAGTTGGGCACGCCGCAGTTCTTGTCCTCGGTGCAGGCCTTGCCGGTCGGCACCACGCAGGTGCCGTCGCAGCTGCACACCGCCCCGCTCGTCGCGCAGTCGTCGGCGGTCACGCACGCCGCCGGCCCCGGCGTCGTGTCGGCGCCGTCCGCGGCGGTCGTGCCGTCGCTCGCCGTGGTGGCGTCGGTCGGCGCGGTCGCGGTCGCATCGCTGCCGGTCTTCGTGCCCGAGTCGCCGCAGGCGGCGAGGCCGGTCAGGCCGACGAAGGTCAGGCCGACGAGGAACAGGCGAGACGTCGTTTCAGTAGATCCCGAGCGCATAGACGAGCCCCGAGCTGGCGACCAGGTAGGCCGAGCCATAGGCGAGCTCGGGGGTCGCGCGCACCGAGCGGCCGTCGGTCCAGCGCACGTGCTCGCGCCCGGAGCCGCGGTCGAGCACGGCCAGTCCGCTGCCGGCCGGCACGAGCGCATAGTTCTGGCTGAGCACCGGCGTGCCGGCCCAGCTGCTGTCGAGGTCGGCGATCCAGCGCACCTTGCCGGTGTCGCCTTCGACCGCCCACACGCGGCCGTTGGCCTGCGGCACGAAGACCACGCCGTCGTCGCCGACCGCGCCGGTGAGGAAGCCCTCGCCCTTGATGGACCACTGCACGTCGCCGCGCGCGGCCGCGAGGCCGAAGAGGCCGCGCTTGAACGAGCCCACCACGACGAGCGCGTCCTTGCCGCTGCCGACGACGAGCGGCGTCGTGTCGACGTCGACGAACTCCTTCTTGTCGCCGCCGAGCGGGCTCGACCAGAGCGTCGCCCCGTCCTCGACCGCGTACGCGACGACCATGCCGTCGGCGAAGCCGGTGATGACCGAGTCGCCGAAGACGGTCGCGCCCGCCTGGCCGGTCACCGACAGCTCGGTCTCGATGGGGCGCTGCTGCTCCCAGCGCTGCTTGCCGGCGGCCAGGTCGAGGGCCGTCACGCGGCCGTCGATGGCGGTGACGAAGACGGTGGCCTTGTCGTCGTCGGGCGAGCCGGTCGGCCCGAGGTAGAGCGACGGCGACGCCGTGACGGCCGACGCCGGCTGCGCGCTCACCCACTTGGGCAGGCCGTTCCTGACGTTGACGCGATAGACGTGGCCGTCCATCGAGCCGAAGACGACGTCTTCACTGCCGACCGCGATGGGCCGCGCCGCGTTCGGACCGCCCGTCTTCAGCTCCCACACGATGCGCCCGCTGCCGGCGTCGAGGCCCCGCACGTAGCGGTCCTTCGACGGCACGACCACCAGCCCGGCGACCGGCGTGGCCATCGAGCGGAGGTAGAGCGGCTGGCCCTCCTCGACGGCGTGGTAGGCGAACGGCTCGAGCTCGTAGATGGGCGTGGCCCACTCGACCGACAGGCGGCGCGTCTCGAGATCGCCGATGGGCGGGAACAGCCCGCAGCTGCCGAGCGTGAGCGCCACGCCCAGGCCGGCGAGGCCCGCCGTCGCGGCTCCGCGCGCCTTCGCGAACCTCGAGCCCGTCGGACGGACCGTCAAGGCAGGAGCTCGAGGCGGCTCTGCAGCTCGCCGCGGAGACCCGGCGGGCCGAAGGGCGAGTCCTCGTCGGCCTCGGCGGTGGCCGGCGGCAGCGCCTTCATGGCCTCTTCGTAAGCGGCCTTGGCCTTGGCGGCGTCGCCCTGGCCCGAGTGCATGGCCGGGTTCTGCAGGTCGCCGAGGCGCGAGTAGGCGTGCGCCTTGAGCGGGCCGCCGACCGACTTGGCGAGCTCCTCCAGGGCGGCGATGGCCTGGTCGCGCTGGTCCTTCTGGAGGTGGACGCGCGCCTTCAGCTCGAGCGCCAGCGGGCGCGCGGGCGAGCTCGCGTGGGCCGCGAGCCAGGCGTCGACGGCGCTCAGCGCCTCGTCGGCCTTGCCCTGCTCGAGCTTGATGTTGGCGGCGGTGAGGCCGACCAGCTCGGCCGCGTCGTCGCCGCCGTGCTCGGCCATGAACTTGCTGACGCCGGCGTCGACCGCGGCGATGCGCGCGGCTTCGTCGGGGTAGCGCGTCGGCTCGGGCAGCGTCGGGTCGGGCGGCGGCGCGTTCTCGGGCTTCGGGCCGACCGGCGCGCCGATGGCGAGCGTGGCGTCGCGCTGGGCGAGCGCGCGGCTGTTCGACGAGCCCCGACTCGACAGGCCGACCACCCAGATGGCGATGCCGACGGCGACGAACGCGCCGAGGGCGATCAAGATGATCTTCTTGTGGCGGACGAGCTTGTCCCAGATGGACTCGAGCGCGACCTGGAACTCGTCCGGGGCCCGGACTTCTTCCTTGGTCATCACGTGCTTCTTCGTCTTCGACATACCCGCCCCGTTCCCTAGGTCCTAAGGAGGGGCGTTCGTAGCCAAGCGGCTTGCCAATGTCAACGTGCTCGTGCGCGCCGGGACCGCGCCGACGGGCGCCCGCCCGCGCCCGGATGTCATTGACTCCGAGGGCCCGGCCGCGTAGGTCCCGAGCCATGATCCGCTCGCTCGCCAGGGTCTTCGTGGCCGCCGCGCCGGCGCTCGTTGCGAGCGGCCTCCTGGGCGGGAGCGCGCGCGCCGACATGGACGAGTGGCAGCTCGGCCTGGGCGGCGACTACCGCGGCCTTGTGCTGAGCGGCGATCCCGACGACCTGGTGATCCACGGCCCGGGGATCGCGGCCGGCCTCTGGTACGGCGTCGACGACTACTGGCAGCTCGGCGCCTCGGCCCAGCTCGGCGTCGGCCTGCCGTCGCCGGGCGACCCCGGCTTCCTCGGCTCGGTCGCGCTCGAGGCGCGCTACGTGCTGGACATCGTCGAGTGGGTGCCGCACGTCACGGCCGCGGTCGGCGCGCTCTTCGACGGCGTCGGCGACGGCCGCGTCGACGTGCTGGCCGGCATCGGCGGCGGCCTCGACTACCGGCCCGAGCGCGACTGGGGCTTCGGCATCGACCTCCGCTACGACTTCATCCTCACCGACCTCGATGGCGTCACCTCCGCCTTCCACGGGGCCCTGGTGTACTCGAGCTTCTTCTAGACCAGGCCCCACCTCCGGCGAACCCCGAGCATGACCACCTTCACGACGAGCGACGGCACGACGCTGAGCTACGAGCTGCACCACCCCGACGGCACGCGGCCGCCGGTGCTCCTGGTGATGGGCCTCATGTTCCCCGGGCGCGCCTGGCGCTTCGTGCTGCCGCACCTCGACCCGGCGCGGCCGGTGGCCTGGTTCGACCATCGCGGCGCGGGCAGCTCGGACGCGCCCGAGCACGCCAAGGTGCCCTACTCGATGGCGCGCATGGCCAAGGACGCGGTCGAGCTCATGGACCAGCTGGGCTGGCGCGAGGCGCACGTCGTCGGCATCTCGATGGGCGGCATGGTGGCCCAGCACATCGCCCTCGAGCACGGCGCGCGCGTGCGCTCGCTGACGCTCATGGCCACCCACGCCGGCGGCGCGGCCAACCGCGTGCCGTCGCTGCCGGGCGCCTGGCACTTCGTGCGGAGCCTGCTCACCAAGGGCCCGGCGCGCTACCGCGCCATGGCCCACCTGCTCTTCCCGCGCGCCTTCCGCGAGCAGATCGGCCAGGCCTGGATCGAGGACGTGCTGTCTCAGGACCTCCAGCCGAAGCCGCGCAAGGCCGGGCGCCAGGGCCAGCTGCGCGCCGTGCTCGGGCACGACACGCGCCACCGCCTGGGCGAGCTCGGGCGCGTGCCGACGCTGGTCGTGTCGCCGGGCCAGGATCTGCTGGTGCGCCCGAAGACCACCGCGGCGCTCCATCGCGGCATCCCCGGCGCCGCGCTCCTGCCGCTGCCCGAGGCCGGCCACGGCCTCATCCGCCAGTCCGGCGAGACCCTCGGCCGCGCGCTGAACGAGCACTTCGCGCGCGCCGAAGCGCGCTGAGGTCGAGCGCGACGGAGGCGCCGAGCGCGCGCCTCAGCGGCCGACCTCGACGGTCACGTCGACGCGCTCGTCCATGCCCTCGGGCGCGCTGCGCACGCGCGCCGTCAGCGGCCGCGCGACGAGCGACACGACGTGCCGGCCCGGGCCCGCCACCTGCGCCACGAAGAGCGGCACGGGCGCCCCCGTCGCGGTGGCCGCGCTGGCCACGCGGCGGCCGTCCACGAGCCAGTCTCCCTCGATGGGTTCGGCGGGTTCGATAGCCTCTGCCTGCCTCACGAGGTCGGCCCGCAGCACGCCGCGCTCGAGGCGCACGCCGCGCAGCACGTCGACGGTCTCGTAAAGGCGCTTGACCGTCTGCTCCTGGCACACGGCGCACAGCGGCGCGTCGCTGTCGTGCATGAGGCACTCGGCCGCCGGTCGGAAGTGGTCGACGCAGCCACCGCCGGCGCCGGCGAAGAGGCCGATGGCCGCGCTCCAGGCGCCTCGGCGCGGCGTCGGCAGCGGCACGCCGGGGGTGAGCCAGGCGCGCCACGGCACGCGCGCCGGGTCGGTGACGCGCGCCGTGACGTTGGGGAAGTCGGGCGTCAGGAGCACGTCCTGGCACGGGTCGCCGGGCGCGGCGTACTCGTCGCCGAGCTTGGCGAAGGCGTGGCCGAGCTCGTGGACGGCGGTCCGCTCCATGCCGTCCTGGAACGCCGGCACCGACGCCTGGTAGAGGCCGAAGCCGCCGCTCTTGGCGGTCGCGACCAGGACGATGATGGCGTCGTAGGGGACGAGCGCGGCGGCCTCGGCGACGCTCCACGGCGAGCGCTGCATGACGGCGCGATCGCTCACCGGCAGGCCGAGCATGGTCGCCACGCGCAGCGGGAAGGTGCTGCCGAGCGCCGTGTCGCGGGCGCGGTCGGCGCAGCCCTCGATGACCTCGTCGCGCGCGCAGTCGTAGCTGGCGCCGCGCTCGCGGCTCACGAGATCGACGCGGTGGACGACGATGCGACGCGCGTAGTCGGCGTAGGGCGGCTGGCGCAGGAGCTCGTCGGCGACGCGCTCGGCCTGCGCGTCGAAGAGCGGCAGGTCGTCTTTGCGGTAGCCGTCGCCGAGGATGGCGATGTCGAGCGCGTCGGCCGGCGCGGCCGTGCCGCGGATGCGCGCCACCTCGGTGCCGACGAACGGCGACGGCGCGCGCTCGGGCACGGCGTCGAGGGCGACGTCGCCGAGCGGCGTCCGCGAGCCGTCGAGCTCGCGCCGCTCGAAGCCGAGGCGCGCGCCGGCGAGCCCGCTCGGGAGCGCCACCACGAACTCGCCGAGCGCCGGCACGAGCGTGCCCGGGTCGACGGGGATGGGCAGACCGGCGACGAGCTCGCGGATGAGCACCGGCTCGCGCACGGTGTGGCGCCGATGCCGATCCCGATGCCGCCGGGAGGGGCCGTGGGGGGGGGGGGGGCGGGGGGGCGGGCGGGGGCGCCCCCCGGGGGGGGGGGGCGGGGCGGCTGGGCCCCCCCCGCCCGGGGGCCCCCGAGGCCCGGGCCCTCGAGGCGCGCGAACACCAGATCGGCGGGGCGCGGGCGGTCGTCGCGCTCGTCGACGAGGCGCACCGACGGCAGCCCGGCGCACGCGCCGAGGCCGAGCGCGGCGGCGACGGCGAGGCCGGCGAGCGCGCCGCCGAGCGTCGTGACCGCCGCGTGCGTTCGAGGCGAGGCTACCGACATGGCTCTCGGCTTAGCCGGCGCGAGCCCGCGCGGCAAGGCGACAGAGGCTCCGACCGGCCGCTCGCGGGCATCGCTCGGAAATCCTGTCCACGTGGCCACGATGGCGTGTCGTCCTCACGAGCGCGCCGGCGGACGAGCCGGGCGCGCCCTCCCCGCCCCATTCACGACCCCATGCTCGGAGCCTCCCGATGTCGCGTTCCCTTGCCTCGATCCTGGCCCTCGCGTCCCTCCCTTTCGCCGCGCCCGCGCTCGCCGCTGAACCGAAAGCCGAGCCGACGGCCGATGCCCACGCGTACGACTTCACGCTCGCGCTCACGTCGGGGCTCTCCGACGTGGGCCTGCTCTTCGGCTTCCGCGTGAACGATCACTTCGGCTGGTCGTTCGACGTCGGCGCCTCGCTGCGCGACGACGAGGTCGGCCTCTCGCTCGGCCTCGACCTCGCCTACTTCGTGGCCGAGGACTTCCGCGGCTTCTTCGTCGGCTTCGGCGGCGAGGTCGCGACCGTGGCCAGCGACTTCGGCGACGGCATCGCGCGCTCCGGCCGCCACGCCATCACGCGCGCCAGCTTCGGCTACAAGGCCATCCTCGGCCCGGGCATCACCGTCATCACGCAGATGGGGCCGGCGCTCCTCTACGACGAGAACGAGACCGCGAGCGGCACGGTGACCTCGTCGCTGCGGCCCGGCCTGGACGCCCGCCTCGCGCTGGGGTGGACCTTCTGATAGACCCGCGCATGACGACGTCGGCCGCTGAAGGCGATCGTCGAGCAGCGGAAGGACGAAGAGGAGCGGAGGCAGGACGACGAGACCGATACGGCGCCAGTCACCGAGCACGGCCGCTTCCGGAACCTGCTCTGGCACTCGCGCCGCATCCCCATCGCCGGCAGCCCCTACTGGGACCAGGACAACACCTACCTCGACCTCGTGCCCGGCCCCGGAGGGCACGCCGGGTCAGGTCGTCACGATGACCTCCGAGTGCGACTTCGCGGTGCTCGGCACGAGCCTTCGCGACGCGCTCGCGCGCTGGGTCGAGCTGCTCGAGAGCGGCGCCTGGACCCACGCCGGGCCGACCCGGAAGAAGGCCAGCGGGCACCGGGCCGACACCTTCGCCGCGCTCTCCGCGCCGAAGAAGGCCGCGGCGCCGAAGAAGGCCGCCGCGCCGAAGAAGGCCGCCGCGTCGAAGAAGGCCGCGGCGCCGAAGAAGCGCGCGCCGCGGGCCTGAGCCTCAGATCGTCTTCTTCGTCGTCTTCGTCGTCTTCTTGCCGGTGTCGACCTTGGGCGGCGTCACGACCTTCGGCACGACGAGCTTCGGCTTGTCCTTCTCGTCCTTCTCCCACTTCCGGCCCTGCACGCCCGGCTGCTTGCGGATGGGGGCGCCGTTCTTGTCCTTGGTCCACTCGCCCTGCTTGTACGGCTTGGCGTGGCCCTTCTCGGTCTGGCCGCCCTTGCCGTCGTCGCGCAGGTTGCGCAGCAGCATCTCGCCGAGCCGGCCCTTCGAGTGCTCGCGGTTGGCCTTGGAGTTCTCGAGCGGCGACTTCATCGGGTCGTCGTCGACCTTGTCCTTCACGTCGCGCAGACCGCCCGACGAGCCGAGCAGCTCGGCCAGCGCCGACTGGTGCGTCGGGAGCCCGTTCTCGAAGGTCGCGTCGACGTTCTCCTTGGGGTCGTCGCCGCGCTCGCTCGGGCCCATGAAGACGTTCGAGGGCGACCAGCAGATGTGCGGCACGATGCGGTTCAGCTCCTCGGCGAAGGCGTAGGTGCGGTCCTTCGGGTCGAGCTTGAACTCCTTCCAGAAGTCCTCGGACACCGTCTCGCCGGCGAAGGCGAGGATCTTCTGCATGGCGCCGACGTTCTTCGACGACAGCGCCGAGTTGAGGTCGGACTCGATCTTGTTCCACGGGTAGAGGTGGTGGGCCGTGAGGTTCTTGCCGCCCTCGTCGAGGCCCTTGAGCTCGTCGCTGCCCTGCGGCTTGCCGGGGCGACCGCCGACCCACTGGCCGGTCTTGCCGTCGTAGCCGCCCGTGAGGCCCTGCATCGGGCTCTTGTCGTTCGAGACGCTCGAGCCCTCCTCGCCGTCCTCGGGCTTCTCCTCGGGCAGCTTCGAGACGACCTCCTCGGCCTCCTTCAGCTCCTTCTCGAGGTCGACGAGCTTCTCCTTGGCCTCCTGCAGCTGCTTCTCCAGCGCCGGCTTCTCGACGTTCTCGACCTGGGCGATCTCCTGGACCAGCGAGTCGTAGGACGCGCGCGCGATGACCGCAGCCTTCTGCGCCTCCTCCTTCTCCTTGCCCTCGCCCAGCGTCGTCACCTTCTTCTCGGCCTCCTCGGCCTTCTTCAAGCGACCGGGCAGCGCCTTCTGCTTGAAGCCGAGGTTCTTCGGCAGCGCCACGAGCTTGCCCTCGATCTCGCCCACCGTCTTCGTCTGCCCCTCGACCGACAGCTTCAGCTGCTTGGCGCGCTGGCGCGCGGCCTTCGGCGACTTCGACACCTCGTCGACGTTCTTGAAGTTCTCGGTGGGCTTGTCGTTGTTGGCGTAGGCCGTCTGCAGGTTCCAGCCGATGCGCGCGCCCTTCTCGTTGAAGGCCGGGTCGAGCACCATGCGCGCGTTCTCCTGCGGGCCGGTCTTCTTGATGTCCTTGAAGCGCTGCTCCTTCTCGTCCTTCGACAAGCCGACGCCGCTCTTCTGCTTGTAGTGGCCGGGCAGCTCGAGGCCCTCGCCGATCTTGCCGCCGGGGCCCTGGACGTTGGGCGCGATGCGCTCCTGGTCCATGGTGTTGGTCTTGCCCTCGCGGCGCTCCTTCTGGGCGAAGCTCTCGATCATGTTGCCCTGGGCGAAGGCCTCGCCGATGACGTGCAGCATGCCCTGGTTGGTCGTGAAGGCGCCGGTCGTGTTCGACGGCGCCGAGCCGACGGTGTCGACGTCGGGCACGCTGGTCGGGCCGAGGCCGTTCTTGTTGCCGTCGAGCGTGACCTCCTTGCCGCCCTTCAGCGAGTCGACCTCGTCGCCGCGGTGACCGCTCACGAGGCGCGCCACCTGGTTCGAGCCCTTGCCGTGGGCGGACACCGGGTGCGCCTTCGGCGACGGCTTCGGGGCCTTCGTCACCTTGTCGCGCATGGTCTGGTTCTCTTGCGTCGACGACTCGATGCCCGAGAGGATCTTGCCGGTGATGGTCTCGCGCTTCTCGTTCGCCTCCTCCGACTCGAGGTCGTTGCGACCGGTGTCGTGGAGGTGCTTGTCGAGCATCACCTGGCGCACCTTGAACCAGGCCTTGCCGGCCAGGTCCTTGCCGACCTGCTTCTCGAGCGCCTCGACGGCGCCGTCCTCCTTGGCGAGGTTCATCTTGAGGATGCCGTCGACCAGGTTCTCGACCTTGCGCCCGAAGCTGTTGACGAGGATCGACACGCGCCGCTCGACCATGGTCGGGCCGCCGCCCTTCGGCGTCTGCTCGTCCTTCGGCTTCTCGATGCCGCCCTTCTGAGCCTGCTCGAGGAAGGCCTTGGCCTTGCCCTTCAAGCCCTCGGAGACGTTGGGTCCGATCTCGGTCTTGCCCTTCCCGGGCAGCTTCTTGTCGACGTATTGCATGACGGCCTCTCCGAGGACTGGCACAGCTGGCGCCAGGCACTCGGGACGACCCCCCTGCGGTTCACGCGAAGGCTAGCCGAAACCCGCCACGCTTGTCACGCACAGGTTACCGCGCCTCGGGTCGGTGCGTGGCTCACTCCGGTGAGCGGAGCGCCGCAGGCGAGCAGCGAACCATTCGCCTCCCCCGAGCGCAGGCCGCCCCGGCGTCTGGACGGAGGCTCGCGCAACGCGCGAGCCGGAGGAAGACGCCGGATGAGGGCGGCCGGAGCGAGGCCATCCGAGAGGAGCCGCCCCGGCTTCTGGACGGAGGCTCGCGCGAAGAGCGCGAGCCGTAGGAAGACGCCGGATGAGGGCGGCCGGAGCGAGGCCATCCGATCAATCAATCAATCAACCGAGTCCTCGTCCGCGTCGGCCACCAGCAGCTCGCCCTCCCAGTCGGCGTCGGACAGCGGCGCGGCCTTCAGCTGGGCCAGCGCCTCCGTCTCGCGCAAGATCTCGTCCTCGGGCGCCGGCGAGCGGCGCGTGCGGGCGCGCGCGGCCAGCTTGATGGGCGTGCCGGTGAAGTCCCAGTGCTCGCGGAAGCGGTTCATGAGGAAGCGCTTGTACGAGAAGTGGAGGCCGGTCGGGTCGTTGCACCAGATGACGAAGATGGGCGGGCCGCTCGCGACCTGGGTCGCGTAGTACAGCTTGAGCCGGCGGTTCTTGATGACCGGCGGCTGGTGCACGTGGATGATCCCCTCGAAGACCCGGTTGAGCTCACCGGTGCCGATGCGCCGGTAGAAGTTCGTGTGGGCCTGGTCGACGGTCTCCATGATCTTGTTGGTGCGCTGCCCCTTCATGCCCGAGATGGTCAGGATGGGAGCCCACTTGATGAAGTCGAGCTTGTCCTGGAGCGCCTTGATGTGCTCGCCGAAGGTGGTGTTGTCCTTGTCGGCGATGGCGTCCCACTTGTTGAGCAGCACCACGCAGGCGCGGCCCTTGTCGGAGATCATGCCGGCCAGGCGGCAGTCCTGATCGTTGACGCCCTCGGTGGCGTCGAGGACGAGCAGGCACACGTGCGCGCGGTCGATGCTCTTGAAGGTCCGCACGATGGAGATCTTCTCGACCGTGGTGCGGATCCACTTCCGGCGCCGCACGCCGGCCGTGTCGATGAGCAGGTACTTCTGCACGGTCCCGTCCGCGCGCGTCACCTCGAACGGCGTGTCGATCGAGTCGCGCGTCGTGCCCGGCACGTTCGAGACGATCATGCGCTCCTCGCCGATGAGGCGGTTGAGCAGCGTCGACTTGCCGACGTTGGGGCGGCCGACGATGGCCACGCGGATGACGCCGTCGTCCTTGTCCTCGCCGTCGTCCTCGCCGACCGGCGGCAGCACCTCGAAGACGGCCTCGAACAGATCGAGCACGCCGCTCGAGTGCTGCGCCGACACCGGCCACAGCCGGTCGACGCCGAGCTCGTAGAAGTCGGCCACCAGCGGGTCGTGGCGCGGACCGTCAATCTTATTGACGACCCAGAAGACGGGCTTGCCGGTCTCGCCCGACAGGCGCTGCAGCAAGCGCACGATGTCGCGGTCCTGCGGCAGCGGGCCGGCCGGGCCGTCGAAGACGCACAGGATGACCTCGGCCTCCTCGATGGCGATCTCGGCCTGCTCGCGCATGGCGAGCAGCATGGCGTCGTCGGTCTCGGGCTCGAAGCCGCCGGTGTCGACGACGATGATCTTGCGATTGAAGATCTCGCCCTCGCCGTAGTTGCGGTCGCGGGTCACGCCGGGCGAGTCCTCGACGATGGCTCCGCGACGACCGACGAGGCGGTTGAAGAGCGTCGATTTCCCGACGTTGGGACGACCTACGATAGCGATGACCGGGACCATGGCGGGCGCGGATGTACCGGGCGCAAGCCCGCGGCGCAAGGAATGGTTTGGCCGCGACGCACCGTGCGATCCCGGGGCTTGCGTCGCCGGATGCCATTGCATAGGGTCCGCGCCCGCTTCCGCACGCACGAGGTTCGCCATGCGCACCGCCCTCTTCCTGGTCCTCGCCACCGCCGTCTCCGCGGCCTGCTCCGACGCCGGCACGACCGGCGGCGTCGGCAACCTGGGCATCGCCGGCGCCTCCTGCGTCCGCACCCCCGACTGCCGGTCGCCGCTCCAGTGCATCGGCGAGGTCTGCACCGCGGTCGGCGGCGACACCTCCGACGCGAGCGGCGCCGACGGCGGCGACGCCGCGGCCGAGCACGACGGCAGCGACGCCGCCAGCGCGCACGACGGCAGCGACGCCGCAGCCGACACGCAGGTCGCGAGCGACAGCGCCGAGACCCCCGACATGAGCGTCTTCGAGACGATCGCGCCCGACAGCGTCGAGCCGGTCGACACCGCGCCAGGCGACGCGACCTCGCCCTTCCAGGACTGCGGCGAGCTCGGCGTGGCGTCGTCGTGGTCGGGCCCGTTCGCGGGCGCCATCGACTTCGACGTGACGCCGAACCCGCTGACGCCGTCGACCGGCACGCTCGACGTCGAGGGCACGCTGTCCTTCGACATCGAGTGCATCGAGTCGAAGTTCGTCGTGCGCGGCACCATGGACGGCAACGCCACGACCGACGCCGCCGTCGGCGAGTTTCCCTTCACGCTGGCCATGCTCGGGACCTACGACCCGCAGACCAAGACCATGACGGCCAAGCTGAAGGACGGCTCGGTCTCCATCTACGGCCTCGTCATCGTCTACTTCGAGGGCGACTTCTCGGGCGCCATCGGCGCCGACGACGGCTTCGACGGGGTGTGGAGCGGCCACTCGACCGGCACCAACCAACAGCTCATCACCGGCACCGCCGAGGGCGACGGCACCTGGTCGGCGACGGCGCAGTAGCTCAGCGCCGCGCCCGGTCGCCGCGCGGGCTCTCGACGAGCGTCGTGACTCGCGCTCGGGCTCGGGCTCGTGACTCGTGGCTCGTGACTCGTGACTCGTGCTCGGGCTCGTGACGCGAGCGCGGCCCTCGGGCTCGGCCGGCGTCGCGCTCGGGTCCGGCCGAGGACATCCAGCTCCTCGTGCTCGAATTCCGTCAGAAGGCCTCGGAGCGGACCTGCCCACGGCGCGCGCAGCGCGCTCGCAGGTCAGCGGAGAGGCTGCCCGACGGAATTCCGAGCGAGGCGCAGCGTCCCGACCCGCTCGGCGCGTCAGCGAAGGCGCGCCGGAACGAGCGGCGGGAGCCTACTTCGTGCCGTTGTCGCCCGAGAACGCGGCCGCCAGGCAGGCCACGCCGGACAGCGCCAGCACGCCCACGCCGTACCAGGCGAGGCCGCGCCAGAGCTCGGTCTTCTGCAGCTCGACCTTCTCGACCTGATCGAGCGAGAGCTCGACCGGCGGCTGGTCCGCGCCGAAGACGCTGACCCGGTCCTGGCCGAGCTCGCGCACCAGCACCGGCGCGTCGAAGTCGCGCTCGCCGCCGCCCACGAGGTAGATGGCGACGTCGGGGTCGGTCGAGCGCAGCGTGCGGCCGTTGGCGCCGACGAAGACGCGCGTCGAGCCGGGTCCGGCCGGCGGCTTGGCGAAGACCAGGAGCTCGCGCGGCTGGATGGCCGCCGTGGTGGTACAGGCCGCGAACGCGGGCGGCATGAGGATCGACACGAGGCGCATGGTGTGGCTCCCAAGCGAGGTGCGATTCTATCGATGGTCGTCTGAGATGCTGCGAAGAAGCGAGCCCGGGAAGGGCCGAGGTTCCCCGCGCGGATATGAGAGACTACTTCTCGTCGTAGCCGAGCTCCTTCAGAGCATCCGGC
Source organism: Myxococcota bacterium (assembly GCA_046351155.1). Taxonomy (GTDB): domain Bacteria; phylum Myxococcota_A; class UBA9042; order PHBI01; family PHBI01; genus JAXLYZ01. The sequence continues at coordinate 18,322 of JAXLYZ010000075.1, read as the reverse complement.
CGTTCAGTCCAGTTCTCGTCGACCTTCACGCGCAGGTCGAGGAACACCTTGCGCTCGATGAAGCGCTCGATGCCCATGCGCGCCTTCTCGCCGATGGCCTTCACGCCCGCGCCGCCCTTGCCGACGACGATGGGCTTGTGGCTCTTCCGCGCCACGTGGATGTTGGCGTGGATGACCACGATGTCGGGCTTCTCCTCCCAGTTGAGGACGTCGACCGCCGTCGAGTAGGGCAGCTCCTCGCCGAGGCGCAGGAACACCTGCTCGCGGATGATCTCCTTGGCGATGAAGCGCATCGGCCGATCGGTGAGCTCGTCGGCCGCGAACAGCGGCGGCCCCACCGGCAGGCGCTCGCGCGTCACCGTCAAGAGGCGCTCGACGTTGTCGCCCTTCCGCGCCGAGACCGGCACCAGCTCGGCCCACGGGTGGACCGGCATGAGCTTGTCGATGAGCGCGAAGAGCACGGCCTTGTCGGGCAGCCGGTCGACCTTGTTCAGCACCAGGAAGGCCGGCGTGTTGGCGGTCTTCAGGTGCTCGGCGATCTGCGTGAGATCGGCCACCGCGCGCTCCGAGTGCGGCGCCGCCTTGTGGGCGTCGATGAGCACGTAGCAGAGGTCGACCTCGGATACGGTCGCGATGGCCAGCTCGACCATGTAGCGGTTCAGCTGCGTCTTGGCCTCGTGGATGCCGGGCGTGTCGACGAAGATGGCCTGCCAGGCGGGCTTGCCGTCCTCGCCGGCCTCCCATGTCCGGATGCCCTTGATGCGGTCGCGCGTCGTCTGCGGCTTCGGCGTCGCGATGGCCAGCTTCTGGCCGAGGACGCGGTTCAACAGCGTCGACTTGCCGACGTTGGGTCGGCCGATGATGCCTACGAAGCCGCAGCGATGGGGCTCGGTCTGGGTCTGGGTCATGCGCTCACAGCTCGGCGAAGATCTTCCCGGCCCGCGCGACCGCCGCGTCGTCGAGGTCGAGATGGGTCACGAGCCGCGCGGTGCGCGCGCCCGTCGGGAAAAACAAAAGGCCCTTGTCCTTCGCGCGCTGGCAGAGCTCGTTGGCGCTGCCGAAGCGCTCGGCGATGGCGAACTGGACGATGTTGGTCTCGATGACGTGGAGCGGCTGGCCGACGCCGCTCTTCACCAGGATGTCGGCCAGCGCCTTGGCGCGCGCGTGGTCGTCGCCGAGGCGCGCCACGTGGTGATCGAGCGCGTAGAGCGCCGCCGCCGCCAGGATGCCGGCCTGGCGCATGGCTCCGCCCAGCCGGTGCTTGAGCCGGTCGGCGCGCGCGATGACCTCCTTGCGCCCGACCAGCGCGCTGCCGATGGGCGCGCCGAGCCCCTTCGAGAAGCACACGCTCACGCAGTCGGCGCCGCGCACGAGGTCCTGCACGCTGTCGTGGGTCGCCTGCGCGGCGTTGAAGATGCGCGCGCCGTCGATGTGGACGGCCAGGCCATGGGCCTTGGCCCAGGCGATGCGCACGCCGATGGCGCGCGCCGGGAAGGCGCGGCCGCCGGCCCAGTTGTGGGTGTTCTCGAGCGTCATGGCCGAGACCACCGGCGCCTTCGGGTGCGCGCCGTAGACGTGGCGCTCGTAGTCGGCGAGGTGGGGCAGCCCCTCCTCGCCGTGGATCTGCACCAGGTTGACGCCGAAGGACGCGGCCGCGCCGCCGCCCTCCCAGCGCGCGACGTGGGCCAGCTCGGGGCAGAGCACGACGTCGCCGGCGCGCGACAGGGCGCCGATGCCGAGCTGGTTCCCCATGGTGCCCGACGGCACGAAGATGGCGGACTCGAGGCCGAGGCGCTCGGCGATGACCGCCTCCAGGCGGTTCACGGTCGGGTCGTCGTGGAAGACGGCGTCGCCCACCTCGGCCTCGGCCATGACCTTGCGCATGGCCGGCGTGGGGCGCGTCACCGTGTCGGAGCGCAGATCGATGGGAGGCGTGGTGGCAGCGGTCATCGGAGCCTCATCCGGAGAAGACGGAGCGCCGCTCGGCCAGGCGCAGATCGATCATCTGCTGCACCTCGGCGCGGAGCTCTTCGTTCAGGCGATTGAGCAGCACGCGGTCCTGCGCCAGCTCGGCCGGGTCGTGCTGCGACAGATCGAAGGGCTTGCCGAAGTCGACGAACCACTTCGTCGGGAACGGCACGAGGCCGAGCAGCCCGAGCCAGGGCATGGTCGGCGTGATGGGGATGTAGGGCAGCCCGAGCGGCTTGGCGAGCCAGCTCACCTTGGTGAGGAGCGGCATCGACTCCTCGGCGCCGACGATCGACACCGGCACGATCGGCGCCTTGGCCGCCAGCGCCAGCCGCACCGCGCCGCCGCGCCCGAAGCGCTGCAGGCGATAGCGCTTCGAGTAGAGCTTGCCGATGCCCTTGACGCCCTCGGGGAAGACCAGCGTGGCCTCGTCGGTCTCGAGGAGGCGCTGCGCGTTCTCCTGGCAGGCGCGCACCGCGCCGACCCGGCTCATGAACATGCCGAGGAACGGCACGTGGTAGATGAAGTCCTCGACCAGCGGCCGCACCACGCGGTGCGCCGGGTGCTGGAAGCGCATGGCCGCCACCACCATGGTCGCGTCGTAGGGCAAGGTGCCCGAGTGGTTGGCGACCAGCAGCACGCGACCGGTCGACGGCACGTGCTCGAGGCCGCGCGACTCCACGCGGAAGTACTTGTCGTGGAACCAGCGCAAGATCGGCAGGAGCGGCGCCAGGAACTTCTGGTCGAAGCCGAACTCGTCGATGACGCGCGGCTCGCGCGACGTCATGAGCGCCTGCACCGTGCGCTTCAGGCGCTCGACGCCGAAGCGTCGGAAGAGCGCCGCGGCGAGCTTCACCGGCGGCAGCTCGGCCAGGTCGGCGAGCGCCTCCTCGATCTCCTCGAGCGAGAGGATGTCGCGCTTGCCCTCGAAGGTCGGACCGTCGGCGGGCTCGGTGAAGAGCGGCCCGGTCGCGTCGTCGCGGCGCTTGTCGGCCGGGTCGGCGACCGAGGCGTCGGCGGCCGCGACGGGGTCGGTCGCGTCGGGGTCGGGGGCCTTGCCGGCGGTCATTCGAGGTCTCCCGGAGCGGCGCCGTGCGGGCGCGGGCGCGCGTGCTCGGTCGTGGCGCGGTCGTGGGCGCCGCGCGTGCCCGGGTCGGGCGCCCGCGTCGGGCCGAGCGAGTCGAAGAACGACAGCACCGCCTCGCGCGACGTGTAGCGCGGCGAGAAGCCCATCTGCTGGCGCATGCGCTTGTCGTCGGCCACCCAGGTGTAGCGGAAGAAGTTGAGGAAGGTGCCCGGGACGACCGACAGCTGCACGTCGAAGAGCGCGTTGGCGACCGGATAGCCCAGGATGTGCGGCACCGGCACCGGCACCTTGCCGCCGAGGCGCAGCACGTCCGAGTGATAGAGCGTGCCCTCGCCGACGATGTTGAAGACGCCGGGGTGGTCCTCGAGCACCGCCTTCAGGAGCGCCGCCACCGCGTCGTCCTCGTGCACGAACTGCTCGAGCGGGTCGTAGCCCATGACCGTCGGCACCACGTTCCGCGCCAGGAGCTTGGTGTAGAAGTTGCGGATGGTCGGGCCGACCGTCATGCAGAAGCGCAGCGAGGTGGTGATGAGCTTCGGGCAGTCCTTCTTAAGGCGAAGGAGCTCCTTCTCGACGGCGACCTTGTCCATCACCCAGCGCGACGCCTTGATGCCGTTGAGCGGCATGTCCTCGGTGAGGAAGGCCGGGTTCGACGCGTGCGCGCCGTAGACGGCGGTGGTCGAGGTCAGCACCAGCTTCTTCATGCGCCCGCGCCCGAGCGCGTCGGCGGCGGCGTTCATGACGTAGAGCGAGCCGATGGCCTCGAGCTCGTGCGCCCACGAGCGGCTGTGCGACGGGTACGCCAGCAGCGCCGTGTGCACCAGCACGTCGACGCCGTCGGCGACCAGCACCTCGCCCATGCGCTCGTCAGCGGCCGGGTCGGTGAGGTCGACGCGCACGAAGCGCGTCTTCGGGCCGCCCGAGAGCGGCGGCTTGATGTCGAGCACGACGATGTGCTCGACGCGCGGGTCGTCCTCGAGCGCGGCGATGAGGCGATCGCCGAAGAACGTCCGGCCGCCGGTCAGCGCGACCCGCAGCCGGGTGTCGCCGGTCGGCGTCGCGGACGTCACTTGTCGAGATCCGGGACGACCTTCGACTTCGTCTTCGAGGTGGTGACCTTGAGCTCGGTCTTCACCTGCGGCGCGCGGTTGGCCTCGAGCTCGGTCACGACCTCGAAGGCGATCTTCTTCTGCAGCGCCTCCTGCGCGCTGATGACGCGGCCGCCAGCGGCGATGTCGGCGGCCAGCTTCTCGGGCTTCTCGCCCATACGCTTGGCGACCACGGCCCAGAACTTCTCGAGGTAGTCGGCGCGGACCTTCTGCAGGAAGAGCTCGGCCTTGGTCGGCTCCTTGGCGTTGGGGTCGGGCTTGGCGTCCGGCTTCGGCTCGGGCGGCTTGGCCACGCCCTCGTAGTCGACCTCGGTCAGCACCAGCGTCGCCGACGGCAGCATCACCACGCGGTCGCACAGCATCGGCAGCGTCGCCGCGGCGCCCTGCACCGGGGCCATGACCACCGCCACCACCGGGCTCTGCAGGCTCTTGATGGTGTCGGCCACCATGAGCACGCCCTGCGCCGTGCCGCCGGTCGCGGTGAGCAGGAGGTAGATGGGCGCCTCGTCGGCCTCGTCGAGCTTCACCAGGTCGGAGGCGAGCTTCATGCCGACCTTCGTGTCGATGGCCGACGACACCTCGAGGCGGCGCGAGCCGAGCTCGAAGGCCGAGGCCGTCGGCGCGAGGCCGAGCCAGGCGGCGAGCAGGGCGACGAAGGAAGCGACGAGGACGAGCGGCGAGGCAGGGCGCATGGCCCGGCAACGTGCCCCAGCGACCGCGATTATGCAAGCCGTGCGGTCGGCGCCCGGAGCTGATCGGATGGCCTCGCTCCGGCCGCCCTCATCCGGCGTCTTCCTACGCCTCGCGAAGCGCGAGGCTCCGTTCAGACGCCGGGGCGGCCTGCGCTCCGGAGCCCCATGGTTCGCTGCGCGCCATCCGGCGCTCCGCTCACCGGGGTGAGCGCAGCTCAGCGGACGAGGACCTCGACGTTCCAGTTGATGACGAGGTCGGCGTGCGGGCGGAAGTGGGGGATCCACAGCTCGGTCAGCGTGTCGGCGACGACGCTCACGAAGGAGGCGCGCAGGCACTCGGGCAGCTCGACGCCGTCGGGCGAGAACTCGAAGTCGGTGCTCACGACGGCGCCCTGGTCGGCGTCCCACATCATATGGAGGATGTGGGTGCCGGGCTCGGCCGAGCAGTCGACCGGGCGCACCCGCAGGAGCGCGCGCAGCTTGTGGGAGGCCTCGCGGCCGGTGTCGAGCACCGGCTGCGGACAGGGGATCTCGGTCGGGCTGCCGCTGTCGCGGCAGGTCATGCGCACGAGCGTCACCTGCGCGCGCCCGGGCGGGGCCGCCGGCGTGCTCGGCGCACCCGCGCTGCCGCAGGCCGCCGCGAGGCCGAGCGCTGCGAGCGACGTGGCGCGGGTCGCGCGGGAGGATGCGGTCCGGGTCTGGGCTTGGGGTGGCATGCGCTCGGGTCCGGCCGGGTACGCGGCGGACGGGTCACCGTACTGGAGTCGCGGCCTCGGCGTCACGCATATCCGCGCCGGGCACGTTGCCTGAAGGCGCGCTCAGAGGCAGACGATGCCCACGCTGGCTGAGGTCGGCAGCGCCGATCCGCCGTAGACGGTGAGGATCCAGCTGCCGGCGGGGAGGTCGAGCCCGGTCGGCCCGGCCAGGCGGCGGTCCTGGCCCGCGCGCGTCCAGAAGCTCATGTCGGCCTGGCCGTGCGCCGGGTCGTAGTGCGCGGAGTAGCCGCTGCCGTCGGGTGCTCTGAGGCCGAAGTCGAGCGTCGAGGCCGGGAGGCCATGCAGCGTCAGCACCACGTCGACGACCACGCACGAGGCGGGGATGTCGGCGCTGGCGCTGCCGCTCGCGAACGGTGCGGGCTCGAAGGCGCCGAAGCTGGCGACGTGGTCGGGCGTCCCGAGCCGCGCCCATGGCAGCGCCAAGCCCGTGCTGCCGCCGAGCTGGATGGGGAAGGTCGAGCCTTCGTAGCTGCTGGCGTCCGAGGACGAGCGCACGACGATCAGCTTGCGAGCGAGCGGCGGGCCGAGCAGGTCGACCACGCCCTCGGGCACGCCGTTGCCGTCGCTGTCGAGGCCGATCGAGCGCAGATCGGAGGCCAGTGGCGCGAGCGCGCCGGGCTCGATGGCGGCGAGGAACTGGGCCTGCTCGTCGACGCGGTAGACGTTGAGCGTGTCGTCGCCGACGTTCAGCAGCGAGTAGCCCGGCACGTCGACGTCGAGCGCGACGAAGCTCGCGTGATCGGGGCGATCGACCACCAGCGCGCCGATGCTGTTGGCGTCGCCGGGCAGCGACGCCACCGGCACGGCGGGCGCGCCCGACGGGATGGGGCCGGAGGTGTAGCCGTCGGGCGCGTAGAGCTGGAGGCCGGCGGGGCCGATGCCGACGAAGGGCGCCACGAACGGCGTCGCGGCGACGACGTCGGCGACGCCGTCGGAGGTCGCCAGCGGGCCGCGCGCGACCAGCGGGGTGTCGTCGCCGATGGCGTCGACCAGCGCCACCAGCCCGAGCACGCGCGGCGCGGCGGGGAGGACGGCGACGCCGCCGGGGCCGAAGCGCGGCAGGGCCAGGTCGAGCGCGGCGCGGTCGGAGGCGACCCGGTCGCGGAAGTGGTGGGTCGGGAACACGACGACCAGGTGGCGCTGCGGGACCATCGCGGGCAGCAACAGCGAGGCGTCGAGGCCGCCCGTGCCGTCCAGGTCGAGGTCGATGCGCGCCGCCTCGCTGCGGTTCGGCGGCGTGAGCGCGACCGCCGCGGAGATGGCGCCGGCGGGCAGGTCGTCGACCAGCGTGCGGCGCGAGGTGGCCGCGTCGATGGGCTGCGGCCCGGCGTTGACGAGGGTGACGCTGGGGTCGTCGCTGAAGGACGGCAGCTCGACCACGAGGGCGCTCGGCGAGGGCGCCCCGGCGGTGACGACGACGGCGCGCTCGGCGCCCACCGGCAGGTCGTGGAGCGCCACCTGGAGCGGCGGGTTCGCGCCCGACGACAGCGCCAACGCGACGTCGGAGTCCTGCGTGGTGAGGCGTTGCCAGCCGCCGTCGGGGCTCAGCGTGAACGGCGCGTCGCCGCCGATTCCGCTCGGCGTCACCTGCAGCTCGGCGCCGTCGAAGGCGCCCAGCACGTAGACGTTGGCGCGGTAGAGGGCTCGTCGGCGTGGTCGCGGCCAGGAGTCGCCGACGTCGCCGATGCCGAGGAGAAGAGGCCGCCGTCGCGGCCGCGCAGCGCCAACAGCACCGCCGGCGGGATGCCCGCGAAGTCTCCGGTAGCCAGGTCGGGGCTGCCGTCGTCGCCGAGATCGACGAGCACGTCGGCCGCGTCGGTGTCGAACCAGGCCAGCGGCTCGCCGCTGCGCGTGGCGCTCGCGATGGCTGCGCCGCCCGCGCTGACGAGGGCCATGCCGTCGGATGCGGGGTCGAGGTCGACCAGCGCGCGCTGCGTCGGCCCGTGCCCGCTGCGCGCGATCGGCACGACGGAGATGGTCTGGTCGGGCGCGACGACGATGGCGTTGGTGGCGCCCGGGACGAGGGTCACCTGGCTCTCGATGGGCGGGAGATCGCCGGCCCAGTCGACGTCGAAGGCGAGGCGCGTCGAGGTGACCTCGGTCAGCAGCGAGCAGCGGATCTCGCCGAGGGCCGCGCCCGCGGAGAAGCGAAGGTCGGCCAGGTCGCCGCCGTAGACCGCATGACCGAAGGTCGCGTCCACCACGCCGACCTGGATGGTCACTGGCGCGAAGTCGACGGCGACGTCGAAGACGGCGACCGTGCAGCCGTCGCTGGCGATGCCGACGGCGTCGAGCTGTCGACCACGGCGCGCGTGTGGAGGCGCCAGGCGCCGGGGCTCGCGCCGGGCGCGACGTCCGTGGCGGTGCCGGCGACGAAGTGGACGTCGACCGGTTCGCTGACGTCGCTGTGATCGGCGCGCTCGAAGACCACCGACACGTCGACGTCCTGGCCGCGATAGGCGGGCGCGGGGCCGACGGTCACCTGGCACGCGGCGAGCGGAGGCGCGCCGCGCAGGGCGTCGGCGCCGGCGTCGCCTGACGGTCCGGCTGGGCCGGTCGGCCCGACGTCGCCGGCTGGGCCCGAGGGGCCGGTCGCGCCGCTCGGGCCGACGTCGCCGGCCGGGCCGGCGGGACCCGCCGCGCCGTCGTCGCCGGCGCACGCCGACGCCAGCGCCACGCCCATCACCGCCGCCGCCAAGACTCCGAACGACGCCGCGCGCATCGCCGCCCCCGCCATGGTCCACCGCGCGACTCTAGCGAGAGTCCGCCGTGGCGTCGAGACGGGCCGCCGACGCCTCGACGCTGGCCGGGCGGCGTGATAGCCCGAGCCTATGCAGGAGGGCGCACTCGAAGCCTGGCGCGAGCTGGTGACGCGCTGCGGTCCGAGCCCGGAGCCGGTCCGGCCGACGCGCGTGCGCGGCTTCTGGGACGGCATCGAGCTGGTCGTCGAGACGACGGGACGCTCGCCCCGGCCGGGGGACGTCGCGCTGCGCCTCGAGGCGACGCTCGCGCGCGACGACGTGACCATCGTGGCGCTCGATCGCTGCCTGGCGCCGGCCGAGCGACGCTCGACCGGCGACCCGGAGCTCGACGCGGTGATCGTGCGGTGCCCCGACCCGACCGTCGTCGCGGCGCTGGACGCGCCGACGCGGCGCCTCGTCCACGAGCTGGTGGTGGAGCGTGGCATCGAGGTCTACGGCGCGCTCGCCCGGCTCGAGCCGTGGGCCCGCCAGGCGCTGCCCGCCGACCGGGTGGCCGAGCTCGGGCAGCGCTGCTCGACGCCACCGAGGGCCACCCGGTGCTGCGCCAGACCTACCTCAGCGCCTTCGCCCAGCTCGGTGACGCGCGCTGGTCGGGGCTCGTGGCGCGCGACCTGCGTTCTCAGTTCGAGAACGTTCGCGAGGCGGCGATGATCGCGCTGGCCGACATCGGCGACCTCGACTGCGTGCCCGAGCTGCAGCGCCTGACCAAGGGCGTGTTCCGCAGCGGCCGGCGGAAGGAGCTGGCGCGGGCCGCCATCGAGGCCATCCGCAGGCGCCACGGCGCGAGCGAGAACCCGGGCGCGCTGACCCTGGCCGACGACGATCGACACGGTCGGCTCGCGCTCGACGGCGAGGCGACGACGCAGGAGGACGCACCATGACCGAGGCGCAGCTCGAGGCCTGGCGCGCGCTGGTGAAGGGCTTCGCGCTGGCCGCCGACCCGGCCCACCCCGGGCGCTGGTCGGGCGTGGTGGACGGCGTCGCGGTGCGGCTCGAGGCCGCGCTCGGCGCGGCGGGCGGCGTGGGCCTGGCCGCGAGCACCGGGCGTCCGACGCTGCTCGTGCTGCCGATGCGCTCTGCGCTGCGGCTCGACGAGCGGAGGCTCAGCGGCGACCCCATCTTCGACCGCGACGTGTTCCTGCTCGACGCCGATCCGCTGATCCATGCGCTGCTCGATCTCGAGACGCGCACGGCGCTGCACCAGCTGGTGGTCGGGCGCGGCGTGGTGGCGGGGGGCGGTGAGCTGCGCCTCGGCGCCGAGGCCGCCGCCGAGCTCGGCGCCGACGCCATCGGCCGCTGCGCGCGCGATCTCCTGGACCTCGCGCGGCGCCTGGCGCGGCTGACGTCGGAGGTGGCCGTCGCGGCGCTGGTGCGCATCGCCGCCGACGATCCGATCGATGCCGTGCGCGCGACCGTGGCGCGCCTGGCGGACGAGCTGCCGGCGCTGCGCGACGCGCTCGCGACCGCCAGCCTGCAGCCCGCGGATCAAACCGACCGGACCGATCACGCCTTCGCGCGCCTGGCCGCCATCGCCCAGGACGAGACGCTGGGCGCGCCGGCGCGCGGCGCCGCGCTGACGCGCCTGGTGCAGCTCTTCCCGCCCTCGCGCTTCGCGCCGCTGGTGCTGCGCCTGCGCGCGACGCTCGGGCTGTGGGTGTTCTATGACGTCGCGGCGCGGGCGCGCGAGCCGGGCCCCGACGCGCGGGCGCTCGGCGAGGTGCTGGCGGCCTACGTGTCCCAGGGCGACGAGCGGGCGGCGCAGGCGCTCCAGGCGATGATGACGCTCGAGCTCGACGGGGCGACGCTGCTCCAGCTGCTCGGACCGCGCGGGCGCAGCTTCGCGCTGGGCCGCACGCCCGACCTCGCCAAGCCCGGCCTCGGGCTGCGCGGCGACCTGGTGGCGGCGCTGCTCCCCGGCACCGAGCCGAACCCGCTGCTGGGTCCGGCCTACCTGCGCGCGCTCGGCGCGGTCGGCGACGCGCGCTTCGCGGCGCTGGCGACGGCGGCGCTCGCCTCGCCCTACGAAGGCGTGACCGAGGCGGCCGTGGCCGCGCTGGCGGCCATCGGCGACCTGCCGTCGGTGGCGGCGCTGAAGCCGCTGACCTCCGGCCTCTTCCGCTCGGGCGAGCTCAAGGCCGCGGCCACGCGCGCCATCGAGGCCATCCGCCAGCGCCACGGCGCGCGCGAGAACCCGGGCGCGCTGAGCCTGTCGGCGAGCGATCGCGCGGGCGGGCTCTCGCTCGGCGACGCGGCCGCGAAGGACGACCCGCCATGAACGACGCGCAGCTCACGGCCTGGCGCGACCTGGCCGACGACTGGGCGCTCGCGCTGGACGCGACGCGGCCCGGGCGCTGGGCGGGCACCGTCGACGGCGTCGCGGTCGCGATCGAGCTCGAGCCGGGCCGCGCGCCGGGGCTCCGCCTGAGCGCCGCCATCGGCCTGCCGACGCTCTTGATGCTGCCGCTGGGCTGCGCGCTGCGGCTCGACCAGCGCCGGATGAGCGGCGACCCGGACTTCGACGCCGCCGTGTACCTCCACGACCCCGATCCGCACGTGCACGCGCTGCTCGACGCGGAGACGCGGGCGGCGCTGCGCCGGCTCGTCCACGACTACGCCGTCGTCGCCGCCGGTGGCCTGCTGCGCCTCGACGCGGCGGCCGCGCGGGAGCTCGATGCGGCAGACGTCGGCCGCGCCGCGCGCGAGCTCGTGGCCGCGGCGCGACGGGTGGGGCCGCTGCCGTCGGAGACGGCCTTCGACGCGCTCTTGCGCCTCGCCTCCGACGATGCGGTGGAGGGGGTGCGCAAGGTCATCGCGGACCTCGGCGCCGAGCTGCCGCCGCTGCGCGAGGCGCTGGCGGTCAAGCGCCGGCCGCGCGCGGGCAGCGAGTCCGAGCTCGCGGCGCTGGCGGCCATCGCGCGCGACGCGACGCAGCCTCCGGGCGCGCGCACGGCGGCGCTGGTGCAGCTGATCGCGCGCTTCCCGACGGCGCGCTTCGCGCCGCTGGTGCTGGCGCTGAGACGGGTGTCGGGAACGGCGGTGCTCGATGCGCTCTGCGCCCACGCGCGCACGCCCGGCGTCGACGCGCGCGCGCTCGGCGAGGTGCTGGCGGCCTACGTCGAGGACGGCGACGCGCGCGCCGGGCAGGCGCTCCAAGCCTTGATGACGCTCGAGCTCGACGGGCCGACGCTGCTCGAGCTGCTCGGCCCGCGCGGCCGCGGGCACGCCCGCGAGCGCGCGCCTGGGCTGGCCCGGCCCGAGCTCGGCGTGCGCGGCGACCTCCTGGCCGCGCTGCTCCCCTTCACGAGCTACAGCGGCCCGGCCTACCTGCGCGCGCTCGGCGAGCTCGGCGACGCGCGCTTCGCGGCCCTGGCCGAGGACGCGCTGAGCTCGACCTACGGCGGCGTGCCCGAGGCGGCCGCCGACGCGCTGGCGCGGCTCGGCGACCTCGGCGCGCTGGAGCGGCTCCGCCCGCTGACCTCGGGCTTCTTCCGCTCGGGCGAGCTCAAGGCCGCGGCGGCGCGCGCCATCGCGGCCATCCGCGAGCGCCACGGCGTCAGCGCCAACCCGGGCGCGCTGAGCCTGGCGGAGGGCGATCGCGCGGGCGGGCTCTCGCTCGGCGACGCGGCCGCAAAGGACGGCGCGCCATGAGCACCCCCGACGACGGGCTGTGGGCGGCCTGCCGCGAGCTGGTGGCGGCGCGCCACCTGCTGCCCGACCCGCGGCGCGCGCGGACCTGGACCGGCGTGATCGCCGGCGCGGCGGTGCGCCTCGAGGTGGTGCCGACGTCGCCGCGGGCGGCCACGGTGCGCGTCGCCTGCGCGCACGGCCGGCCGGGCCTGGTGGTGACGACGCCGGCGCACGCGCTGGGCGATGCCGGCCGGCGCCTTTCCGGCGACCCCATCTTCGACGAGCTGGTGTGGCTCGCCGATCCCGACGTCACCATCCTCGGCCTGCTCGACGCGCCCATGCGCGCCTGGCTGGCCGACCTGGCGGTGCGCGGCGTCCACCTGATGGACGGCGAGGTGCGCCTCGAGCCCTGGGCCGGGGTCGGGCCGACGGCGCTGCCGACGCTGGTCGAGGCCATGGCCGGGCTGGCCCAGCGCATCGCCTCGACGTCGCGCGGCGCGCTCATCCAGGCGCTGGCGCGCATCGCCGGCGACGACCCGCTGCGCACGGTGCGCGCGACCTTCCGGCGGGCCGGCGACGAGGGCGCCAGCGACGTGCTGGACGCGCTGGCGCGCGCGGCCACCGCCGAGACCTGGGGCCCGAGCGACGACAACCTGGTCGACCTCCTGCGCCAGGTGCGCGACGCGCGACTGACGCAGCGGACGCGGCTCGCGGCGCTCCAGCGCCTGCTCGAGGTGTTCCCGCTCGAACAGTGCGCGACCGCCTTCCAGGCCATCGCGCCCGAGATGCACGGGCCGGCGGCCAAGAGCCTGTCGCGGCGCCTGCGCCTGCCCGGCGCCGACGTGGCCACCGGCCTCGGCCTGCTCGCGACGCTCATCGATCCGCGCCGCCCGACGCTGGCCCCCGACGCCATGCGCGAGGTCGCCGGGCTGGTGGGCGACCTCGGCGACGCGCGCGGGCTGCCGCTGCTGGTGACGCTGAGCGGCGACGGCGATCCGCAGACGTTCGCCGCCGCGCTCGGCGCCATGATGCGCCTGCCGCTCGGCGGCGACGTGCTGCTCGACGCGCTGCCCAAGGAGCGCGGCCGCCGCGAGCGCGCCCTCGGCATGGCCCCGACCGTCGCGCTCGCGACGCCGGGCGCGTCGGGCGCGCTCATGGCCGAGCTCTTCGAGCGCTACCTGACCACGCCCAACTTCGAGTGGAACCGGCTCACCATCGCCTACATCGAGGCCTTCGCGACGCTCGGTCAGTCGCAGTGGGCCGACACCGTGGCGCGCGCGCTCGACCTCGGCGAGGACTTCCAGGTCGCGGCCGCGGCGACCCTCGCCCGCATCGGCACCGGCCGTTCGCTGGCCGCGCTGCGCCCCTACGCCGGCGGCCTCTTGCGGCCGGGGCGCGTGAAGGAGGCGGCGCGCGCCGCCATCGCCGCCATCCAGGAACGCGTCGGTAGCTCGGGCGGGCTGACGCTCGCCGAGGGCGACGGCGGCCGCTTGAGCCTGCACGACGAGGAGCGCTGTCATGGCCCGCTTCGATCTCACCGAGCTGCGCGCGCGCCTCGGGCGCTTCGTGAAGGAGCGCGTGCTGGCCGAGCCGCCCGCGCCCGCACCGCCGCCCGCCGGCGCGCCTGGCTCCGCGGCCGCCGCCAGGGCCGCCCCGGCCCCCGATCTCGCAGCCCAGGTGCTGCGGCGCGTGCAGGCCTATCGCGAGAGCTGCGTCATCGCCGCTGCCGTCGAGCTCGGCGTCTTCGAGGCGCTGACCGCCGGCCCGCGCTCGGCCGACGCGCTGGCGGCGGCGCTCGGCACCGACGCGGCGGCCACGCGGCGCCTCTTGCAGGCGCTGGCGGCGCTCGGGTTGGTGGCGCGCGATGGCGCCAGCTGGAGCCTCGGCGAGGCCGGTCGACAGCTGCTCGCCGATCGCCCGGCCGGCGCCTGGGCGCTGCTCGCGGCCAGCGAGTACCTGCCGGCGTGGAGCGAGCTCGGCGCGACCGTCCGCAGCGGCCGACCGTCGTTCGAGCGCGTCATGGGCGTGAGCGCCTGGCAGCACCGCGCCGACCACCCCAGGGTGGCGCGCGCCTTCGACCTCGCCATGACGCCGAGCCAGCGCCGCTCGGGCGCGCGCGTGGCCGCCGCCATCGCCGCCGACACCGCCGCCGACGCGCGCGTGGTCGACGTCGGCGGCGGCCTCGGCTTCCTCCTGAGCGGCGTCCTCGAGGCGCGGCCGGCGGCACGCGGCGTGCTCTTCGACCTGCCGCATGTCGCCGCGCGCGCGCGGGAGACCTTCGCCGCGGCGGGCCTCGCCGAGCGCGTCGAGTGCGTCGGCGGCTCGTTCTTCGAGGCCATCCCGAGCGGCGACGTTCTGCTGCTCATGCACGTGCTCCACGACTGGGACGACGACGCGGTGCGCGCCATCCTCGCGCGCTGCCGCGCGGCGCTCGGGCCCGGCGGGCGACTGGTCGTGGGCGACGCGTGCGTGAGGCCCGAGGTGCTCGAGCGCGACGCCGGCCTGGCGCTCCTCGACCTGCACATGATGGTGGTGCTCGGCGGGCGCGAGCGGTCGTTCGAGGAGCTGTCGGCGCTGCTCGCCGAGGCCGGCTTCGGCGCGGTGCGGCGCCTGTCGCACGACCACCGCGAGCTCGAGCTCGTCGAGGCGCGGGCGTGACCACGCCGTGCTGAGCGACGACGAGAGCCGCGCGCTGACGCGGGTCGGCGCCGGCACGCCGATGGGCGAGCTCCTGCGCCGCTACTGGTGGCCCATCGCGGCCGTGAGCGAGCTCGACGGCCCCGACGGACGCGCCGCGTCGAGCGCGCTCGGGGCGTTGAAGCCGGTGCGGCTGCTCGGCGAGGACCTCGTCCTCTACCGCGACGGCGGCGGCACGCTCGGGCTCCTCGAGCGCCGCTGCCCGCATCGCGGCGCGAGCCTCGGGCTGGGCATGGTCGAGGCGCGCGGGCTCCGCTGCAGCTACCACGGCTGGCGCTTCGACGAGCGCGGCGCGTGCGTCGAGCAGCCTTTCGAGGACGTCGCGCGCCCCGGCTCGAGCTTCCGCGGCAAGGTGCGCGCGCGCGCCTATCGCACGGGCGTGGCCGGCGGGCTCGTGTGGGCCTACCTCGGGCCCGAGCCGGCGCCGTGCCTCTGGGACTGGCAGCGCTTCCACGACCGCGGCTGGAAGGTGATCACGCTGGCGCGGCTGCCGGTCAACTGGCTCCAGTGCCAGGAGAACGCCATCGACCCGCTGCACTTCGAGTGGCTGCACGGCAACTTCGATCGCCGCCGCCACGGCCGGCCGGGCGCCGCGCCGACGCACGTCGCGCTGGCCTTCGACGAGTTCGAGCACGGCTTCGTCTATCGCCGCGAGCTGGCCGGCCAGGGCCCGACCGAGCAGTGGCACATCGGCCGCGTGTGCCTCTGGCCCAACGCTCTCTACGTCGGCGACTTCATGTGGAGCGTGCCGGTCGACGACGACCACACGCTGCACATCACCTGGTCCTTGCGCGATGTGCCGGGCACGGCGCCGGTCGAGCAGGCGCACATCCCGTTCTGGGTGGCGCCGGTGTTCGACGCGAGGAGCTGCGAGCCGCTCACCGCGCGCACCGGCGACCAGGACTTCGCCACCTGGATCGGCCAGGGCCGGCTCGTCGATCGGACGCAGGAGCACCTCGGCGAGAGCGACCGCGGCGTCATC
This sequence comes from Myxococcota bacterium, assembly GCA_046351155.1. Lineage (GTDB taxonomy): Bacteria > Myxococcota_A > UBA9042 > PHBI01 > PHBI01 > JAXLYZ01. The sequence continues at coordinate 2,622 of JAXLYZ010000075.1, read as the reverse complement.
CTCATGCGCCGACGCTTCGCCTCCGACCTGGCCGTGGTCGCGGCCGGAGGCGACCCGAAGAACGTGCTGCGCGACCCGGCCGCCAACGTTCGCCTGCCGCTGCCGCGCATCGAGCGCCCGCCGCGCCGCGGCGAGCCCGGCATCAGCGGCGAGCCGCCGCACATCGCCCGCGCCTACGACGAGGCCTGGGTCCGGCACGGCGGCGCGCGCCTCGCGGCGCGAGGCGGCCTGACGGGCCTCGGGCTGGAGGCGCGCGTCCGCGGCTGGATCGAGCGCCTCAGGCGCGCGGCAGCGGCTCGAACAAGGAGATGACCGCGCCCAGCGGGTCGCGGATGACGGCCATGGTGCCGGTCTCGGGGATGGCGATCGCGGGCATGAGCACCGTGCCGCCGAGCGCGGCTGCGCGATCGCGGCTCGCCGCCAGATCGGTCACGACGACGTGGCTCATCCAGTGCGACGGCACGCCCGGCGGCGCGTCGCCGACGTCGGCCACGCCGCTCATCGGCGCGTCGGACGCGTTGAGCGTCACGTGGCCGTGGAAGTCCTGCGTCTTGAAGCCGACGACGGCCTGGTAGAAGGCGATGGCCGCGGCCTTGTCGGTGGTCGTGAGCGTCTCCCAGCAGAACGTGCCCGGGGGCGGGAAGCCGGCGCTCGCCGGCATGTCGCCCTTGGCGTCGCGGAAGAGCGACACCACCGCGCCGGTCGGGTCGGCCACGATGACGCTCCGGCCGACGTCGGGGATGTCCATCGGGCCCATCACGATGCGGCCGCCGTGGGCCGTCGCCGCGGCCGCCGCCGCGTCGGGATCGGGCACCGAGATGTAGCAGGTCCAGCTCGTCGGGACGCCGGCCATCGACGGCGGGATCTGCCAGCCGCCGGCGACCGACACGCCGCCGGCCTCGAAGTGGCGGTAGACGCCCATGCCGCCCGGACTGTCGTGGTGGGTCCAGCCGAAGAGCCCGCTGTAGAAGGCCGTGGTCCGCTCGAGGTCGGTCGTCGCCGCCTCGCGCCACACGACGGCTCCGGGCCGCCAGGTTCCAGTCGCGCGATCCATCTGCATACCTCCATGGGTGGGGTGAGGTGCGCACACTCGCACGCCCGAGGACGCGTCGGCAACGCGCCACGCGCGCGCCGAGCGGCGACTTTCTCCGACGGTGCCGACCTCTTGGTGGAAGGGAATTGCGCCGGCCCTCGCGCTGGACCTGGACCGGCCCCGAACCACGGAGGGCGCCATGTTCGAGCGATGGTCTTCGGTCTTCATCTCCGCCGCGGTCGCGCTCGCGGCAGGCGGCTGTCTCCAGGACACCCAGCACGGCACGGGCGACGTCGCGGCCGCCCGCATCGGCCCGCAGGGAGGCGCGCTGTCGCTCGGCGCGGCGCGCGTCGGGGTGCCGGCGGGCGCGCTCGATCGCACGCTCGTCCTGACGCTGGCCGAGGCGACGACGGCGAGCCCGGACGGCGCGGTCGGCCCGGCCTACGACCTCGGGCCCGAGGGCACGAGCTTCGCCATCCCGGTGGCGCTGACGCTGCCGTACCGGGCGAGCGCGGTGCCCGATCCCACCCACCCCGAGCTGCTGGCGATCGCCGTCGTCGACGGCGGCCACTGGCTCGATCTGGACGACAGCACGGTCGACGCCAGCGCCCGGGTCGTCCACGCCACCACCACCCACTTCTCGCGCTACGCCGTGGTGCAGCGCTGCGGCAGCCCGCACCGCTGCCCGGCCGACAGCGTGTGCGTCGACCACCGCTGCGTCGCCGCCGAGGTCTGCACCGGCGGCATCGACGAGGACCAGGACGGCGCGGTCGACTGCCAGGACACCGACTGTCAGCCGAGCGAGCACTGCGAGTGCGGCCTGCCCGCCGCCGGCAGTGACGCCATGCCGGCGCCGCTCTGCTGCTACCCGGTGTGCGGCGAGCACGAGACGCTCGAGTGCCTGGGCGACAACATCTGCGGCTATCCGTGCAGCTGCGTGACCGCGCCGGTCGAGGTCTGCGACAACGACGTCGACGACGACGGCGACGGCCTGGTCGACTGCAAGGACGACGACTGCGCCCGCGACCCGGCCTGCGCCTGCACGCCGAACCAGGGCATGCCGTGCTGCTACCCGACCTGCGCCGACGACCAGACGCTCGAGTGCCTGGGCGCCAACATCTGCGGCTACCCGTGCAGCTGCGTGCCGACCGCGGTCGAGGTCTGCGACAACGGCAAGGACGACGACGGCGACGGCGTGATCGACTGCCAGGATCCCGACTGCCAGGCGAGCGCGCTGTGCCACTGCCAGCCGCCCGGCGCGAGCGCGGGCTTCGTCCCCATCCAGCTGTGCTGCTACCCGGTGTGCGACGACGGCGAGACGCTCGAGTGCCTGGGCGACAACATCTGCGGCTACCCGTGCAGCTGCGTGGCCAAGGCCCGCTGGTACTTCACCTGCGGCGACCCGGTGTGCCGCGGCTACCAGGGCGGGAGCGGCGCCCCGCGCTGCACCATCGAGACGGCCGGCGACGCGTGCGGCGACGTCGGCGCGACCTGCGATCCGAAGGACGAGTGCGACCGGCTGCTGGTGTGCGCGACGTCGGATCCGACGCAGCAGGTCGGCGGTTGTCCGTTGTGACTCCGAGCGCAGC
>JAXLYZ010000074.1:0-39447 GCA_046351155.1 Myxococcota bacterium | reverse complement strand
CGCCTGAGCCTGGGCGTCCAGGACTTCGACCCGCGCGTGCAGCTGGCCATCCATCGCGTGCAGACGGTGGCGCAGGTGCAGGCCGTGACCGACGCCGCGCGCGAGCTCGGCTATACCTCGGTCGGCTACGACCTCGTCTACGGGCTGCCGCACCAGACGCTGCCGTCCATCGAGGCGACCATCGCGTCGGTCATGCGGCTCGGCCCCGACCGCATCGCGTTCTATGGATACGCGCACGTGCCGTGGGTGAAGAAGGCGCAGCGCGGCTTCACCGAGGAGGACCTGCCGACGCCGCCCGAGCGCCGCGCGCTGTACGAGCGCGGCCGCGACATGCTGGTGGCGGCGGGCTATCGCGAGATCGGCATGGACCACTTCGCCAAGGCCGACGACGCGCTGGCGGTGGCGCAGGACCAGGGCACGCTGCACCGGAACTTCATGGGCTACACGCCGCGTCGCGTCGAGCCGCTCATCGGCCTCGGTGTGTCGGCCATCGGTGACGCCGGCACCTGCTTCGCCCAGAACGACAAGGACGTCGACGGCTACCAGGCGAAGGTCGCAGTCGGCGAGCTGCCGATCGTCCGCGGCCACCTGCTCGACGCCGAGGACCTCGTCATCCGGCACCACGTGCTGCAGCTCATGACGCGCTTCGAGACCAGCTGGGAGGAGGGCGGCCCGGCCTGGACGCCGTTCCTCGCCAGCGTGGCCGAGCGCCTCGCGCCGATGATCGACGACGGCCTCGTCGTGGTCGAGCCGGGCTCGTGCCGCGTGACCGAGAGCGGCCAGGCCTTCGTGCGCAACGTGTGCATGGCCTTCGACGCGCGCCTCGTGAGGCGGGCGCCGACCACGTCGCCGACCTTCAGCCGGACGGTGTGAGCGCCCGCGGCGGTCGTCGTCTCGTCAGGGGAGCTCCACGCCGAGCACGGTGTCGAGCCCGACCGGCGAGCAGGTCGCGGCGAACACCGGGTACTTGATGCAGGCCATGCGCGCGCCGTCCACGGTGGCGCCGAACCAGTTCTGGCAGTCGACGCTCGAGGTGCAGGTCGGGTAGCACGCGTAGCCGTCGAGGTTCAGCGCGCAGCGATTGGCGGTACCGAAGTGGTTCCTTCCCTGCGGCCCGCTGCCGGCGCAGTCGCTGTCGAGCTCGCAGGCCGCGCTGCACCAGCCGTCGAGGCCCGCGCCGCTGGCGCAGGTGACGGCATCGGCGTCGCCGGGCGGGAAGCGGTCGCCGATGCCGATCGAGCCGCGCCGGATGAGGCACGACGGGCTGTCGAAGAGGTCGTACCAGGCCTCGAGCTCGGCGTTGCAGGTGTCGCCGCAGTCGTCCATCGTCGGGAAGCAGCGCATGGCGTCGAGCAGCCGAGCGGTCCGGTCGCAGCCCGGCTGATAGAAGTGGATGGTCGCGTCCTCGTCGACGAGCTCCATGCAGTAGTCGAAGGTCGCCGCGTCGCAGGCGGCCATCTCAGTGCAGAACGCCTGGCGGGCGTCGAGCGGGATGATGCCGTCGTCGAGCGCGATGTCGGTCGGCGGCGGGTCATCGGCCGCGTCCGGCTCGACGTCGGTCGGTGCGGTGTCGGGCGTCATCGTGTCGCGTGCGGGGTCGGGCGTCGTGGTGTCGGCCGTCGTCGTGTCGGGCGCCGTGTCGCCCGTCGTGGAGTCGGCCGTCGTGTCGTCGGCGGTCGTGCTCGCCTCGACGGTCTCGGGCTCGTCGGCGTCGGGCTCGCGCGCGTCGGACCCGGCATCGGCGCTCGCGACCGCGGTCGGCGTCGGTCCGCTCGTGCGCGCGCCGCTGCTCGGGCCGTCGCAGGCGCCGAGCGCGCAGACGACGATGGCGATGAACGATGGGGTGGCGATGGTCATGCGGCCTCTCGAAGCGCGGCGCGCCGTGGGCGTCGCGTCGTGGCCCGAGATACGGCGCGGCGCTGTCGCAGGCGCGCCAATCATGAGCGCCCGGGCGCCAATCGCGGTGCTACGCGTCGTAGCTCGAGCCGTTCGGCACCAGCACGTCGTGTGGCAGCGGCCCGTACCATTCGTTCGCCGGGAGCATCACCACGCCGCTCGGTCCGTGGAACGGCCACGGCACCGGGCTCCACAGGCTGAGCGACACGCCCATGAAGACGAGCGCGTCGGTCGCCTCGTCGACCTCGCCCTCGACGGTGGCGGCGATCCTGATCTTGCCGCCGTGCGGCGCGTGGTGGAGATCGGCCTCGCCGGCCTCGAGGCGGCGGTGGCGGATGCGATCGACGAAGTCGCCCCAGCGCAGGAAGGCCGACGTCTCGGTCAGGGCGGCCGCGGTGTCGCGCGCCTCGGGGTGGTAGAGGAAGGTCTGCACCTCGCGGCGCTCGTCGGGGTGCTCGGGGTTGCCCGAGAGCCAGCGGAAGCCGACCTCGACCAGCATGGCGTTGCTGCCCGGCGCGGGCAGAGCTCGGCCGAAGCCGACGTAGTCGAGGTGCCACGTCTTCTCGTCCCGCCGTGCGGTGCTCCCGCTCAGCTCGCGCGCCAGCTGCTCGAAGCGCGGCGTCGGCACGAAGCGCCGCTCGGGCGGCTGGTCCGGTCGGTACTCGAAGCAGGCTCGGACTTGCTCGGCCGTGAGGCGCATGAACCGCGCCTCGTCGTCGCCGCCCTCGCCGAAGCCCTGGCCGAGGCCGCCGAAGCCGCCGCCGCCCGCCAGGCGCCGCGCCTCGGCGGCCGCCTGCTGCAGCGCGCGGGCGCGAGCGTAGAGCGGGCTGTGGGTGCGACCTCACCCTGGAGGTGGGCGACCACGTGTCGGCGTCGAGGACGCCGGTGACCGCACGTCGATGGCGCTGCTGCGCGATCGCCACCGACACCGCGAAGCCGGCCGAGTCGGCGCGCTGCTCGCGGCCGAACAGCGCGCGGCTCGTCGCGCCGAGCGCGGGCGCGGCGATGGCGTTCGAGCGCTGCGCCACCGCGAAGTCGATCTCCGGCACGTCGGCGTCCTCGAGGGCCTGCTCGGCGGCCCGCCGCTCGCGGTCGCGCGCCACCGCGTCGCGGTGGGCGGTGGCCGCGCGCTCGTGCTCGGTCGGCTGCAGCGCGCGCCGGACCGCGTCGTCGTCGTACGCGCCGGCCAGCGTACCGTCGGGCGACTCGGCCAGCGGGACGTGGGTCTTCCACAGGTAGAGCGCCAGCACGAAGGCGCGCTCGTTGCGCCGCGCGGCGCTGCCGCCGCGCACCTCCGCGTCGAGCGCGATGAGCGCGGTGCGCAGCTCGGGCACGCTCAGGTCGCCGTAGTGGAGCGCCCACTGGACCAGCGTGTCCGGCCCGATCAGCACCGCCCCGGGGCGCTCGTCGGGCCGTGCCTGCGGCAGCATGCTGCGGCACGGCTCGCGCGCGAGCAGCGCGTTGGCGGCGGCGTTCGACGACGACAGCGTGCGCCCCCGGGCGCGCTCGTCGCGCCACCCGCGGTGAGCTCGAGCTGCTCGCCCTGCGCGTCGGGGCTCGGCGCGGTCGGCGTCGCGCCGATGGCGCGGAGCTGCGCGGCCTGCTCTGCCATGCGCGTCACCAGGGCTCGCCGGCGCTCTGGGGGCATGTCGCGTAGCCGCGCGAACGCGTCGCGCGAGAACGCCAGGTGCGGGTTGGCCTGCTGGAGGTCGTGGCCGTAGCGCAGGAGCGCCTCGAGCTCGCCGGGCTGGAGCTCGGAGAGCGTGCGATAGAAGACGCCGAGGTCGGCCGCCGCCGCGATGCGCTCGGCGACCTCGCTGCCCGAGCGCTGGGGCACGTGTCCGAACAGGCGCCGCTGCTCGCGCATGACGCGATAGAATGCGGCGATGGACGCGAGGTCGGGCGACTCCGCCGTCAGCAGCGCGAGGCCGGTCCGCAGGTTCCACTGCCCGTCGCCGATCATGTGCGCCAGCTCGGGCGCGTCGGCGATCAGGTCGTAGATGACCTCGGGCGTGTAGGTGAGCCCGTCCCGGAACTCCTTGTCCATCAGCATGCGCTCGAGGAACTCGCCGACGCGCATGAGCGTCCCGGCGTAGGGCAGGAGCCGCACGAGCTGCAGCAGCGCCGACGGGTCGAGGTCGACGCTGACGCTGTAGACCCGCGTCCGCGGCGCCGTGGTCGGGCTCTGCGCCGCGCGCGCCGACGCAGCGCCAGCGTCGGCCGGCGCGGGCGGAACGACCAGCTTCACGCTGGTCATGGTGAAGGACCGCTCGGTCGGGTGCTGGAGCGCCGCCATGACCTGGGCCTCGAGCGCGGCCTCGCTCGGCAGCGTGTAGTAGAGCTGCGCGCGCGCCACGACGTCGGCCGAGAGCACGCTGCGCATGGCCTCGGCCAGCGTGGGCATGGCGCGGAAGTCGACGGCGTGGTCGCCGTCGCCGGGAGGGGAGGCGGGAGCGCGCTCGTCGTAGTGCAGCGAGAGCCGGATGTCGGCCGCTTCGTAGGCACCGGTGAAGGAGCTCGGCATGGCGCGGGCCGGGTGCTCGGCGACCTCGGCCAGGTGGCTCAGGACGTCGAAGATCTCGGCCAGCGTCCAGCCGGCGCGGACCTCGAAGTGGAGGCGGCGGTCGGGCCCCAGGCGCCGGTAGAACACCTCGAGGCGATGGTCTTGCGGGTTCGGCCGGAAGCCGATGAGGTTGCGCGCATCGCGCTGGCCCATGCGCTGGCTCAGGCGGCGCGGCAGGACGAGCTGGACGAGCCCCTCCAGCGACATGCCGAAGCTGAGCGTCCAGAGCCGGGTCGGCTGCGACGCGCGCCACACCCGCAGCGTGATCGAGCACATGCCGGTCTGCGCGTCGACGCGGGTCGAGCCCGCCTCGCTCTCGTCGGGTAGGCGCACGCGGTCGAGCGGCTGCAGATCGAGGGCGGCGAGCGCGTCGCGGAGCAGCGCAGGCAGATCGCGGACCAGCATGCCGCGCGTGCTGGCGTCGGTGATCTGGCGCGCCCGTGCTTCGCGGGCGGTGGCCTCGGCCGCGGCGCCCGCGGCGTCGCGCGCGGCCTGGATCTCGGGCTCGGGCAGATACTGCAGCTCGAGCGCGCGCGTGTGCAGGTCGAAGCGATCGGGCATGAGGGTCGCGAGGTCGTGGTGCCCCTGCAAGAGCTCGAGCACCGTCGGCCAGCCGTACTCGATGTAGGAGTCGCGGCCGTCGACCGCGGCCGTCAGCCGGACCCCCGAGACCAGCGCGGCGATGCGCACGGCGCTGCTCGAAGGAGCCCGCTCGGCGGGCGGCTCCGCGCCGCGCGTCGGTCGCAGCGCGCGAGCCGCGGCGCGCACCCGACCGGCGATGGCCGCGACGCGCTGGCGCATGCGCTCGATGAGCGCCGCCGGCAGCGTGACGAGGACGCCGGTGGCCTCGTCCTCGCTGCGCGCCGCGGCGAAGCCGAGGAAGAGCTCGACGCCGAGGTCGCCGGCGTTGGCGTAGAGGTTGGCGTGTACCTGGCGCGCGGCGCCGGCCACCGACGCGTCGGGGTCGGCGGCGGTCGCGTCGGTCGGGACGCCGCGCGCCGGGGCGCGGGCGCTCTCGGCCGGGCGCTGGAGGTGCGCCAGCTCGGCCAGCCACGCCGGCACGGGCACCTGCACGCGGCGCTCGCGCGTGGCCCACGACGGTCGATCGCCCAGCCGCTGGTTGGCGTCGCTGCGTGTCCCAGCCGGGTGGCTGACGCTCACGCGCACGCCGCTCTGCGTGAGGAGGAGGTCGGTGAAGTCCGGGTCCTCGAGGGTGCCGAGCAGCGTCGGACCCGAGCCCGCGGAGATGGCACCGGTGGCGAGGCGCAAGAGGGTCGTCGCGCGCCAGCCGACGCGCGCCGTGAAGGCCGGCGCCTCGAGGCCGATGACCAGCCCCTGGAGCGAGGCCGATGCTCGCGGTCGAGCCGCACCTGCAGCCCGGTCCCCTCGGCCAGCTGGGCGGCCATGCGTACCACGCGCTGGATGCCCTCGATGACCCGCGTCAGGCGATCGCCGAGGCGGATGTCGGCGCGCAGCGCGCGCCCGTTGCCCTCGGCCGGGCACTGCGCGTAGAGCACGAGCCGCGACGCGCGCAGGTCGTTGCTCGGACCGGCCGGAGCCGGCGCGGCAGCGGGCGGCGATGCGTCGCTCGACGCCGGCGGCGCGATGCGCTCAAGCGCCAGCACCACCTGCACGCGCGCGCCGGCGGGCGCGCCGACGGCCGTGCGCAGGCCGCGGGCGCGGCCAGCGTGAAGCCGGCGCCGCCGGGCGGCGGGGCGACGGCCAGCGGGCGCCGGTCGCGCTCGGCGGCGGCGGGCATGCCGTCCGGCCGGGTCGCCGCGCCGAGCGCGATGTCGACGTGGTCGCCGGGCATGTCGAGCTCGTAGGGCACGAGGTCGAGCGCGTCGACGCCGTCGAGGAGGCGCTTCAGATCGAAGCCGATGCGCATGGGCCGGGTCTGCGGCGGCTCGAACCAGGCCTCGCGGAGGATGAGGATGCCGTCCTCGGTGAGCGTGCCCGTGACGCCACCGGCCCGGCGCCCGGCGGCCTCGGGCGGCTCGTTGGGGCCCGGCCGCCGGCGCAGCTTGTCGAGCAGGCGCCGCACCAGGTCGCGCGCGCCGCCGCCGAGCCGGCGCAGGCGCTCGAGGATGCGCGGCACGCGGAAGTCGAAGTCGAGCGCGTGCTCCTGGCCGCCGAGGAGTCGCACGTAGGCGGTCATGCCGGCGGTGTGGCTGGCCTCGTCCCAGCGCGTCTCGATCTCGCAGTAGGTCTCGAGGTCCGGCAGCTCGACGTCGGGCAGCCGCGGGCGCGGCAGGCGAGGGCGATCGGGGCCGTCGCCGAGCGACGGCAGGTGCAGGTCGAGGTCGAGCCGCTCGATGAGGCCGCGCAGCCAGGCGCCGACCGCCGGCAGGCGCCAGCGGCGCCCGCGCTCGGCGGGCGGGCGCACGCTGCGAGGCCGGCGCGGCAACAGGTCCGAGAGGCGCCAGCGGATGCGCCCGAACGGCGACGGGAAGCGGAACGAGTCGGGCACCAGGCTCGCGAGGAAGGCGGCGCCGCTCCGGAGGAGGCGCGCGAGCGCGCCGAGGAAGTCGAAGCTGATCTCCGTGCTCTCCTCCTCCTCCTGGTCCTGCTCGTCTTCGGGGCCGTCCCACAGCCGCGGGAAGCGGATGCGCAGCTTTCCGAGGAGCCAGCTCCAGCTTCCACCCGACGCCGCGCCTCGCGCGGGCCGCTCGCCGCCACCTCGGTCCCAGGTCAGGTTCGCGAGCCAGGCGCGGATGCGCGCGGCGGCGCTCCCGACCGCGCCGGTGATGCCGGAGAGCGTCTGCCACAGCGACATGACGCGGCGCTTGAGGACCTCGAGATCGAGCCGGACGAAGATCTCGCGTCGCGGCGGCAGCGGCGGGTTGGCGTTCTGCGGCGGCTCGGGCGGGATGATCGCCACCGCCAGCTGACGCACCGCCGGATCGCCCGAGATGACGACCTTCGTGCCCGCGACGCTGGCGGGGATGCCGAGCAGCTCGCGCACCTCGCTCGGGATGTCGCCGAGGTCCGCGTCGACGAGGCGCTCGGCGAAGTGCTCGAGCGGCGGATCGCCCGGACGGCGCTCGGCCAGTCTGACCTGCAGCCCGTCGCCGCCCAGGTGGAAGCCGCTCGGGCGCAGGCTGGTGACGTCGCCGGAGCGCAGGGCGCGGAAGAGCGGCGCCGGCTCGAAGTCGAGGAAGCGACCGACGCCCACCGGGATGCGCAGGAGCCCGTTCCTATAGAGCCAGGCGCCCGCGCTGCCGAGCTGTGCGGCGCGCTCGGGCGCGACGAAGCTCACCACCCGCAGGAGGAGGCGCCACAGCATCGCCACCGGCAGATCGAACAGCGGGCGGCCCGCGGTCGTGGCGGCGAAGACGGTGGAGCCGTCGGCGGCGGCGGCGTAGTCGACGAAGCGCAGCACGCCGCCACGCTCACCGATGGCGACCCACGCCTGCTGGGCGTCGGGGAAGCCGGCCGCGGGGATGCCATCGAGCATGGGGTGGAAGTCGGCCAGCGGGTGCGCCGCGTCGGGCATGCCGCGCACCGCCACGACGTGATCGGGCACCAGCAGCACGGTCGCGTCCGACAGCGCGTCGACGGCGTGCTGCGGCGTGTAGCCGAGCCGCAGCAGCAGGTCGTCGTTGGCCCCGGGCGCGGACGCGGCGCGCCGCAGCTCGAGCGTCACCGTGTTCTCGCGGCGCTCGGTGGTGAGGCCGATCGACCAGCCGGTGGCCGCCACGCGGCTGGACAGCCACTGCGGGATGCGCGCCTGCATGCGCGGCAGGAGCGGAGCCAGGTCGAGCAGGAGACGCGCGGCCGAGTCGGCCGGCGGCGACTGGCTCGACGTCATGACCGGCACCTGGAAGTAGAGGCCGAGCGCGTCGTGGGCGGCGCTCGTGTCGCCGCCCGGGACGGCGCTGCGGAAGGCCTGGACCGAGGCGCGCGTCGCCTCGATGCGCAGGTGCTGGCGCACGAGCTCCGGGATGGTCACGGCCGGCGGCGTGCCCGAGAACATCAGCTCGGCCTCGCTCGGGCGCGCGACCTCCACCGCGCCGGCCGGCAGCGGCTCGGGGCCGGCGCGGGTCTGGACCTGGAGGCCGAGCGCGCCGATCTCGAGCTCGACGGGCTCGAGGTCGGCGAGTGCCAGGCCTTCCATCACCCGCGTGAGGTCGAAGCCGACCTTCAGGATGGAGCCATTCGGTCCGACGCTGAGGCGCGCGACGCCGCCCTCGTCCATGCTGACGTCGAGGTTCTCGGTGAGGGCGGCGACGGTCGCGCCGAGGTCCTTGGCGGCATCGTCGCGCGTCGCCTTGGCCGACGGCGCCACGCGCGTCGCGGGCTCGGGGGTCGCTCCGGCAGGCGAGGTCGGCGTCGCGGCGGCGGGCGTCGTGGCGGCGGGTCGGGCGCCGCCGTCCCGGCGCAGCTCGCGCAGGCTCTGGGCCACTCTCTCGGCGACGGCCCGCGCCCCCTGGATGCGGCTCCACATGCGCTCGAGCGGCGCGCCGAAGTCGCCGCTGAAGACCAGGCTGCGGCCGCCGAGCTGGACGCCGAAGGCGACCTGCAGGACCCCGGTCGCGGTGCGGTTGACGCGGACGATCGGCACCAGGTCGTCGACGCCGAGGCGGTCCGCGAGGGCGCGGATGCGCTCGGGGAGAGCGTCGAGGCGGAGCCGCGGCGCGGGGCGCTCGTACCAGCTCTCGAGCCAGCTCGGGAGACCGTTGGTGAGCGTCACGCGCGGCAGATCGGGCAGCGCCAGATCGAAGCTCGGGAGCAGCGTCCGGAGCCAGGCGCCGACATCGCCCGTGCCGACCTCGAAGAGCTGGAGCAGGCTCTGGACCTCGCCGTGCAGGTCGAGCGCGAAGCCGCGCCCGTCCGAGCCACCGCCGCGCGGCGCGAAGCGCAGGACGCCGTGGCTGTCGAAGCTCGCCGCGAGCGTCTGGACCCAGCCTTCGCGCAGGCCGAGGCGCGCCAGCAGCGACTCGCCGAGCGGCCCCATGCCCGCGAGCAGCGCCTCGAGCTCGCTGCCGAGCCGCGCCGCGTCGACCTTGACGCGCAGCGCCTGCGGGCGCTGGCCCGCGCTGGGCGCCGGGCCGAGCCGCAAGCCGAGCCCGCCGCCGCCGAAGTACGCCGTCATGGTCAGGCTCAGCGGGCCGTCGCCGGCGAGCTGGAACAGGCGCCGGGCCGGGGCCAGCGCGGCGGCCGGCAGCGCCTCGCTCGACGCGCCCAGGCGGGCCATGCCGTCCCAGCTGGCGGGCGCTTCGCCGCCGTCGGCCTCGAGGCCGGCGCTCACGAAGCCCATCACATCGACCCGGCGGTGGTCCGGCTCGAGCAGCGCGGCGGGGCGGCCGAAGGCGGCCTCGACGAGGTGCGCCGCGGTGTAGCCGAGCTCGAGGCGCAGCGGTCGGCCGTCGCCGCCCCGCCCGGCGTCGGCGCCCGCGACCTCGGCGACCACGCCGAGGCCGTCCAGACGCTCGGACAGCGCGGCGTCGACGCCGAGGGTGATGGCCAGGGAGGTGGTCTGCGAGGCGCGCTCGGCCAGGGCGCGCGCCGCCGCGCGGAAGGCCACCTCGGCGTAGATCTGCGCCGTGGCCGGGCCGGTGTTGGGGTGGCGCACGTGCACGCCGGCGCGCTGCGCCTCGCCCTCGCCGTCGACCACGACGGCGACGTGCACGAGCTCGCGCGCCGGCACGCGCAGCACGCGCCGCACCAGCTCGGACGCCTCCACATCGCGCTCGACGAGCGCGCGCGCGGTGGCCGGCGGCGCCGCGCTCGCCGCCAGCCCGGTCCCGTCCCAGGCCAACCGGAGGCCCGGGCCGGTCAGCGCGAAATCGATTGGGACGAGGGCGCTCGCATCGCCCTCCTCGAAGAGCTGGTGCAGATCCCAGTGCGCGTCGATGCCGGGCTCGCCGCTCACGCTCACGTGCAGGATGCCGGCGGCGAGCTCGGCGTGGAGCGCGCGTCCGGCCGGCGCCGCGCCGCCCTCCTTGGCCGACGGCGCGACCGGGCCGGCCTGGTGCGCGTCGCCGGGCGCGGGTCCATGCGCGGGTCCCGGCGTGGGCTGGGCCCCGCTCGCGACGTCGAGCCCGAGCTCCGCCAGCACCGTGTCGAGGCCGGCGCGCGCCTCGGGCGGAAGCTGCTCTCGGACCGCGGTCAGCACGCGCTGCACGTTGAGCGCGAGCTCCGCGCTGCGACCACCCTCCCAGGTGACGCGCGCGCGCACCTCGAGACCGCGGTCGTTGCCGCGATGCGCGAGCTGGGCCTGCCCGCCGCTCGGCGTGCCGACGCGATCGCTGACCCAGGGCGGCAGGCGCGGCAACGTCCAGGTCTCGCCGTCGGGGATCCAGTCCGCGGTCGGGTCGTCGTGAGCGCCGAGCGTCAGGGTCGCGCCACCGACCTCGATGCGCGCGACCTCCGGCACCAGCAGATCGAGCACCTGCAGCGGCGTCGCGCCGCGCCCGAGCGCGTCGAGCACCGCCGCGAGCCGCTCGGGCAGCGGCAGCTCGAGGCGCTGCACCAGGCCGGGGCGACGCAGCGCGAGCACCATGAGCCCGCCGGCGGCGACGGTGATCCCCGAGCGCTCGAGCCAGCTACCGCCGCGGAACCCCGCCACCGGATCACGGACGATCGCGAGGATGCGCTCGCCGAGCGCGCCGAGCCGCGCCAGGTTGCGCTCGATGGCGGCGCGGAAGGCGCCGGTCGACAGGCTGAGCTCGAGGCCCAGCGCCGGCGTGCTGGCGACGAGGCCGACGTAGTCGTCGCCCCAGTAAAGCCGCAGGCGGACCTCGCGCGTGGCCGGGTCGTCGGGCGCGCCACGGCTTCCCAGCGCAGCCAGCACGGCGCCGAGGTCGTCGGCGTGCGCGGCGGCCGCGAGCACGCGGCGGAGCGACTCGGGTGGCACCACCGCGACGTCGTCGACCAGGCGCGCGTCGCCGACCGTCGTCGGCGCGGCGTAGCTCCCCGACGCCGGTCGCGACACCACCAGGTTGAAGCCGGCCGAGCCGATGCGCAGGCCCTCGCGTGTGAAGGTCACCGGCGCCTCGCCATCGCGGAGCAGCGGCGCCGGCGCGCTCGGCCGCGGCGCCTTCAACGCCTCGACCCGCGCCTCCGCGGGGCTTCCGCGGGCCCGTCGCGGCCCGCATCGAGGTGGCTCGCGGCGTGCCGCGCCTCGGCCTCGAGCGCGGCCACGCGCCCGGGCTCGGCCCGGCCGATCGCCTGCTGCCAGGTATGCGTCAGCTCGTGCACCAGGCGCGCCAGTCCGTCGCCGCGCTCGGGCGCGAACATGCCGTCGGCGAACACGAGATCGGGTCCGAGCGCGAAGGCGCGCGCGCCGAGCTCGCGTGCCAGGGCGTCGGCGGCCGGTCCGGTGTGGATGCGGATGGTCGTGAGGTCGAGCGCGTGGCCCTGCGCGGCGAGAATGGGTCGCAGGCGCCGCGCTAGCCGCGCCTCGAGCGGCGCGCCGCCACCCAGCAGCGTGCGCGCCCGCGCGGTGTCGACGAGCTGAGCCGCCTCCCCCGCGCCGTCGGCCAGGGCGAGGTAGACGCCGGGCGCCCTCGGTGCCAGCGGCGTGGCCTCGGCGGGGCGCGTCGGCTGCGGGACGAAGCCCGACGGCAACGAGACGTCGACGGCCGCGAGGCGCAGCGCGGCGAACCAGCTCTCGTCGCGCGCGAGCGCCGGCCGCGGGGCGACGAGCGTCGTCGCGCCGGACCACGGCGCGACCGGGCGTGCCATGCGCTCGAGGCGCGCGACGCCCGTGGGCGACGGCGGTCCCTGCCACAGCCCGGCCGCGCGGCCGATCACGGCGATGTCGTGCGCGCCCGCGCCCGACTCCCGGAGCCAGCCGGCGATGATGCGCTCGAGGACGTCGGGCGCGCGGCGCTGGGCGCGGAGCCGCTCGAGCAGGCGCACGAGCTCGGCTTCCGACAGCGACGGGGCCGGCGCGCTCCGCGGTACGACACGGCGCGGCGCTCCGCTCGCCTGCGAGAGCCGGTGTGTACGAACGGCCATCGGGCTTGTGACGGACGGGGCCCCGACGAAGCGAAGGTCGGTCCGGCGATTCCATCTCCGCCGCTCAGTTTTGCAGCGACCTTACCCACGAGCGCCGGCGTCTGGTGTTCGATGGGCCATGCTCACGCCGCGCACCTTCATCGCCCTCGTCGTCGCTTCCACGCTCCCCCTCGGCGCATCGGCCCGTCCCGCCGCGCCCGACCCCGTCCCGCAGCCCGACGCGCGCTCCGTCGCCGCCCTGCGCGCCGCGGCCGCCGCGTACCGGACGTGGGGTCGGGTCGACGAGCGCCCCAACATCGCGCCGGATCTCTGCCGCGCGCCGACGCGCTACGACTACGGTCAGGCCGCGGCCATTCGCCTCTCGACCGCCACTGGCTCACCGCACGGCACGAAGCTCTACTACCTCTGGACCGATCAGCGCGGCGCCTACCTCCGGCTGTCGGCGCCGAAGCCGCCCGGCGCCGCTGGCACCGACGCGGCCGATCTCCCGGTCGGCACGACCATCGTCAAGGAGTCGTTCGTGCCGAAGCCGGCGCCGCGCGACGCCGACGCGCCCCCGCGCACGTATCGCCTGATGGGCGTGCCCGATCCTATCGACGTCGTCGTGACCGAGTCCGGCGAGCGCCTCACGCCCGACCGCCCGAGCGACCTCTTCATCATGACCAAGCTCGGCGACGCCTCGACGGCCGGCACCGACCGCGGCTGGATCTACGGCACGGTCGCGCCCGACGGCACGGTCACCAGCGCCGGCCGCGTCGAGCGCTGCATGGGCTGCCACGACGTCGCCCCTCACGACCGCCTCTTCGGCCTCGCGCGGTAGGCCGGCGCGTCACTGCGCGAGCCGTCCACCCCGCGGTGGTCGCGCTTGGATCGATGTTCGGGCGCTCCGGTGTCGTGGTGGTCGCGGTTGGATCGATGTTCGCGCGCTCCGGTGTCGTGGTCGGTCGCGGTTGGATCGATGTTCGCGCGCTCCGGTGTCGTGGTGGTCGCGGTCGGATCGATGTCGGGCCGCTCCGGTGTCGTGGTGGTCGCGGACGGATCGACGTCGGGCCGCTCCGGTGTCGTGGTGGTCGCGGTCGGATCGGTATTCGCGCGCTCCAGTGTCGTGGTGGTCGCGGGTTGGACCGATGCTCGGGCGCTCCGGTGTCGTGGTGGTCGGAGTTGGATCGATGCTCGGGCGCTCCGGTGTCGGAGCGTTGCCGTCACCAGAGCATGACGACGTAGTCGCCGGCGGCGACGTGCACGTGCGGCACGAGCGAGAAGCCGGCCAGCCCGACCAGCACGAGCCACACGCCCGAGACCGCCATCAGCGCGGCCGGGAGCCACACGCGCGCGCCCTTCGGCATGAGCCGCGGCAAGAGCGTCACGCCGAGCAGCACGGGCGTCGTCATGGCCACCAGCGTGATCATGATGCCGGCGCCGTCGAGCACCGAGCGCGTCGTCGCCGCCAGGCCGAGCGCCCACATGACGATCATGCACGGCAGGAAGCCCATCACCACGCCGAGGAGCCACGTGCTACCCGGCGTGTCGGCGAGCGACAGCGGCCGCACGAGGCGCGCCAGCGACCACGGCTCCTTCCGCTTCTCGCCCGGCGCGCGCAGCGCCACCTGCGTGACCGTCGCGCTCGGCATCGCCGCGTGCGCCGTTCCCTCGGCCGCGCGCCGCGGCCACAGCTTGCGCACCACGCTCGCCAGCACCGCCGCGCCGAAGAGCAGCGCGAAGACCGCGCCCGCCGGCTGGAACACCGCCTCCAGGCCGCGCCCGGCCAGCGCCGCCAGCGCGCCCAGCGTCGCCAGCGTGGTGGCCCGACCCGCCTGATAGGTGAGGATGCGCAAGACGCCGCGCCACGCCGGCAGCCCGCGCGCCGCGCCGGCCACGTCGAAGCCCGTCACCAGAGGACCGCACATGCCGGCGCAGTGGAAGGAGATCCACACGAGGCCCACCGACAGGAGCTGGGTCCAGGCCGTCACTTCGGCTTGCTCGGCGGCGCCATGGTCTGTGGCGCGACCATGCGGTTCGGCCCCAGCACCTCGATGTTCAGCACCTTGTGCTCGGCCTCCAGGCTGTCGATGACCTCGAGGTGGAGCACGATGCCGCGCTTCCACTCCTTGGCCGGGATGCGCGCGACGATGGGCAGGTCGTGGTCGGCGAAGGTGTCGAGGTGCACCTCGCGCTGCGGCAGCAGCACGTACGGCGCCGAGGCCGCGTCGGGCTCGATGCGGAAGTCGGCCGGGCCGTTGTGCTTGTTGACGACGTGCACGCGCAGGTCGTTCTCGACGCCCTCGGGCGTCACCTTGAAGGGCGTGCCCGAGGTCCGGAAGAGCTCGGCCTCGAAGGCGTCGTTCTTCGAGATGACGAAGGTCGCCACCGCCAGGCCGAGCAGCCCCATGAACATGTAGAAGAAGACGCGCGGCCGCCAGAAGCGGCGCACGCCGTCCTCGACCATGCGCTGTGAGTCATAGCGGATGAGGCCCTTGGGTCGCCCGAGCTTCACCATGACGTCGTCGCAGGCGTCGATGCAGTAGGCGCAGCCGATGCACTCGAGCTGGTGGCCGTTCCTGATGTCGATGCGCGTCGGGCACACCGCCACGCAGCGCATGCAGTCGACGCAGTCGCCGAGGCCCTTCAGCTCCTTCTCCTTGGCCTTGCCGCGCGGCTCGCCGCGCGTGGTGTCGTAGACCACGTTGATGGTGTCGCGGTCCTGCAGCGCCGACTGCAGGCGGCCGTACGGGCAGATGACGATGCACAGCTGCTCGCGGAACCACCAGAAGTTGCCGTACATGATGGCCGTCAGCGACGCCGCCCAGGCGAAGGTGCCGGGGTGCTCGCCCGGGCCCTCGACGATCATCTTGCCGAGCTGATCGGTCGACGCGAAGTAGGCCAGGAAGACGTGCGCGATGGCCGCCGCCAGGATGAAGTAGATGAGGTGCTTCGAAAGCTTCTTGACGAACTTCTCGGTCGTCATCGGCCCGGCGGCGAGCTTGGCGCGCTCGTTGGCCGGGCCCTCGATGAGGCGCTCGATGCGCCGGAACACGCCGTCCAGGAACACCGTCTGCGGGCACGCCCAGCCGCACCACGCGCGCCCGAAGAGGCCGGCGACGACGATGAGCGTGAAGCCGATGCCGGTGAAGAAGAAGAACGCCAGGTAGAAGTCCTGCGCGTTGAAGGTCGAGCCGAAGAGATAGAAGTGCCGCCGCGGGATGTCGATCCACACGGCCGGCTGGCCGCCGATGGTGATGAACGGCAGCGACACGTAGATGCCGATGAGCAGCGCGTAGACCCAGGGCTTGAGGCGCGACCACCGACCCTTCACGTCCGCCGGGTACACGTAGCGGCGGTGTCCTTGCTGGTCGAGGACGGAGAGGGAGTCGAGGTCGGGACGCGGTTGCTGCATGACCATGAGAGGTCTCGGGCTCGGGAAAGGATTCGCCCAGGTGACGAACGGTGGGACCCCTGCTCACGTCGTGGCTGGCGACGTGAGCCCGGGGGTCGAAGAGGCCGTCAGGCGTCAGGGCGCCTTGGCGGTGAACAGCTCTCCCTGCGGCGGCTTGCCCGGGACGTTGGTGTTGCGGATCGACTGGAGGAAGGCCACCACCGTGGCGATGTCCTTGTCCTCGAGCACGGCGCGCCACTCGGGCATGCCGAGCTTGGGATAGCCGCCCGACACCGTGATGTAGATCGACTTCAGGTCGCCGCCGTGGATCCAGTAGTTGTCGGTCAGGTTGGGACCGACCGCGCCACCGCCCTCGGGGCCGTGGCACGACACGCAGCGGTTGGTGAAGATGGTCTTGCCGGCCGCGACGACCGACGGGTCCTTGGCCATCGCCTCGACCGTCGCCGGGTCGATGGCGTTGGCCGCGGCCGCCAGGTCGTACTGGCGCTGATCCTCGCCGTAGCGGTCGAAGCTCGAGGTCGCCGTCGGCAGGCTATGCATGATGACCCAGTAGATCACCGCGAACACGACCGTGCCCGCGAAGGTCATGAGCCACCAGCGGGGCAGCGGATTGTCGAACTCGTGGATGCCGTCGTATTCGTGGTCGGTGGGTACGTCAGGCTTCATGGCCGGGCTCCTTGGGCGAATTCGTGGTCCGGGGGAAGGCCACCGTCGTGTCCTCGTCCTCCTGCAGCGGGAGCTGCGCCATCGCGACATATTCGGTGTCGCGCTTGCCGCGCAGCAGCACGCGGGCGACCACGAAGATGAAGGTCGCGAGGAAGATGAGGAACGCGAGCATCGGCAGCTCGAGGACGTTGGTGCGAGACAGGGTGTCGCTCATCATATGCGTTGCTTCTCTGGTTGAGGGTTCGCGTCCGCGGCGCGGGAACGCGTCCCGCTCTTCACTCCGGCTCGCCTTCGCGGCGAGCCTTCGTTCCAGAGCGGGACTCCCGCGCCGGGCCGCTTCACGGGACCACGGGAGCGGGCGCCCCCGGGAAGTGGGTGTCACCCTGCGAGACCGTGTCGCTCTGCGACATGAGGTCGCCCATCGGGTCGGCGGGCTGGTTTCCGAGCCGCGTCAGGTAGGCGATGATCGCCGCCAGCTCGCTGTCGGGCGCGAGGTCGATGCCGGACTTGGCGAGCTCCTTGGCGATGAGCTTGCCCTGCAGCTCGGCGAGGTAGGTCGCGTTGGCGATCTGGTCGTCCGTGTACGGCACGCCCAGCGAGCGCATCGCGCTCATCTTCACGGCCGCGTCGTCGAGGTCGAGCTTGTCGGTCTCCATGAAGGCGTACGCCGGCATGACCGAGCCCTTCGACGGCACGCGCGGATCGATCATGTGCTGGTAGTGCCAGAGCACCGACTTGCCGGCGTTGGTGCCCTCGCGCGCGAGGTCCGGACCGGTGCGCTTGCTGCCCCACTGGAACGGATGGTCGTAGCGCGACTCACCCGCGACCGACGGCGGGCCGTAGCGCAGGCGCTCCCACACGAACGGACGGATCTGCTGCGAGTGGCAGGTGTAGCAGCCCTCGCGCACGTAGATGTCGCGGCCCATCAGCTCGAGCGGGGTGTAGGGCGTCTGCACCTCGCCGCTGGAAGCGGCCTGGGTCAGCGGCACGGCCTTGTCGATGGTCAGCGTCGGCACCAGCTCGGCGATGCCGCCGACCAGGATGGCCACCGTCACCATGACCGTCATGAGCAGCGCCTTGCCCTCGAGCACGCGATGCAGGTTCTGGCCATGCATGCGCGGGTCCTTCTTGCCGATGAGCAGGAAGACCAGGATCATGGCGAACACCATGAAGGCGAGGGCGATGGAGGCGCCGATGATGTCGGTCAGGAAGAACACGCCGGTCGCGATGAGCAGCATGTAGGTGAAGGCCAGCGGCGGGGCGAGCACGACGCGGTACCAGGGGATGGCCTCGGCGGCGGTCTCCTTGACGGCCTCGGTCACGGTCACGGTCACGTCGGTCGGCTTGCCGGCGCGGATGGTCTTGACGACGTTCCAGATGAGGACGACCCAGCCGGCCAGGTAGAGCGTGCCGCCGACGGCGCGCATGACGTACATCGGCCAGATGGTCCGGGTGGTCTCGAGGAAGTCGTAGGTCAGCTTGCCGCTGTCGCTCGTAGCGCGCCACATGAGGCCCTGCGAGATGCCCGAGATCCACATCGCCACCGCGTAGAGGAGGATGCCGATGGTGGCCATCCAGAAGTGGGTGTCGGCCGCCTTCTTCGAGGCGAGCTTGGTGCCGAAGAGGCGCGGCACGAGCCAGTACACGAGGCCCGCGGTCATGAAGCCGTTCCAGCCGAGCGCGCCGGTGTGCACGTGGCCGATGATCCAGTCGGTGTAGTGGCCGAGCGCCGACACCGACTTGATGGAGAGCAGCGGGCCCTCGAAGGTGGCCATGCCGTAGAAGGTCACGGCGGCGGCGAAGAACTTGATGACCGGGTCGCTCTTCAGGGTCGACCAGGCGCCGCGCAGCGTCATGAGGCCGTTGATCATGCCGCCCCAGCTCGGGGCCCACAGCATGAGCGAGAAGATCATGCCCAGCGACTGCGCCCAGTCGGGCAGCGAGGTGTAGAGCAGGTGATGCGGGCCGGCCCAGATGTAGAGGAAGACCAGCGCCCAGAAGTGGATGATGGACAGCCGGTACGAGTAGACGGGCCGGTTCGCCGCCTTCGGCAGGAAGTAATACATGATGCCGAGGATGGGCGTGGTCAGGAAGAAGGCCACGGCGTTGTGGCCGTACCACCACTGGATGAGCGCATCCTGCGCGCCCGAGTACACCGAGTAGCTCTTGATGCCGCCGGCGAAGACCGGCAGCGCCAGGTTGTTCACGATGTAGAGGACGGCGACCGTGACGATGGTCGAGATGTAGAACCAGAGCGCGACGTAGAGGTGCTTCTCGCGGCGCTTGAAGAGGCAGTAGAAGAAGTTCGCCGCGAACACGACCCAGATGAGCGTGACGGCGATGTCGATCGGCCACTCGAGCTCGGCGTACTCCTTCGACTGGGTGATGCCGAGTGGCAGCGTGATGGCGGCCGCCAGGATGATGAGCTGCCAGCCCCAGAAGTGGACCTTCGAGAGCAGGTCGTGGGTGCGCGCCTTGGTGAGGCGCTGGGTCGAGTAGTAGACGCCGGCGAACATCATGTTGCCGACGAACGCGAAGATGACGGCGTTGGTGTGCAGCGGTCGGATGCGACCGAAGGACAGCCACTTGGCGACGTTCAGCTCGGGGAAGGCGAGCTGCAGCGCCGCGAGCAGGCCGACCAGCATGCCGACCGCGCCCCACATGACGGAGGCCAGGATGAAGCGGCGAACGATGCGGTCATCGTACGTGACCTGCACCTCGCGGGTGAAGGGTATCGCTGGCGGCGCCAGCGTGGGCTCAACGGTCGCAGTTGTCATTGATCGGCTCCTGACGGCTTCGTGACGACATCATCTTCGAGGGGGAGCAGGGCGAGGCGGTCGTTGTGGTCGCGGCTCTTCTCCCGGTGGGTCCAGACGAAGAGCACGACCCCGAGGACCGCGAGCACGGAGCTCACGAACAGGGTCAAGTAGACGGCATCCAAACGGGCGCTTCCTTTGCCAATGGGTCGTGGACACGGACATGGTCACCGGCGGGCGAGCTGCGCGTCGCGCTCCACACCGTGACGGCGATGACGAGGAGCGAGCTCGCCGGCATGGCCAGGGAGGCCACCACCGGGCTGAGCCAGCCGGCGAGCCCGGCGCTGAGGCCGAGCAGGTTGTAGACGGCCGCGATGACGAGGTTGCGCGTCGTGATGCGGCGCGTGCGGCGAGCCAGCGCCATCATCTCGGCCAGCGGGCCGAGGCCGCGTCCGACCAGGACGAAGTCGGCGCGCGCCGGCAGGGTGGGGCGATCGATGGCCGGCGTGCCGGCGAGCGCGGCGGCCTCGAAGGCGAGCGCGTCGTTGACGCCGTCGCCCAGGACGAGCGTCTCGGCGGCGCCGAGCTCGGCCACCAGCGCCGCCTTGCGCTCGGGCGAGAGGCCGCCGTGGGCGCGCTCGGGCGGGATGTCGAGCGCGGCCGCCACCAGGTCGACGCGGTCGTTGGCGTCGCCCGAGGCGATGTGCACGTCGAGGCCGGCGGCGGTGAGGCGGGCCACCTCGGCGCGGGCGTCGGGGCGCAGCACCTCGTGGAAGGCGATGCGCGCGATGGCGGTGTCGCCGCGGCTGAAGACCAGGTCGCGACCGTCGGAGACGAGCGCCCAGTCGCGCGCGCGGTCGCCGCTCGCGTCGCGCGACACGAGCCCCTTGCCGGCGACCTCGACGACCTCGCGCTCGAGGTCGAGGATCCCCGCCGGCAGGGCGGCCTGGAGCGCCCGCGACTTGGGGTGGTTCGAGCGCGCCGTGAGCTGCCACAGCGTGTCGCGCTCGGCGTCGCCGAGGCGCGCGAGCGCCGGCGCGTCGACGACCTCGAGCTCGGTGAGGGTGAGCGTGCCGGTCTTGTCGAAGACCACGTGGCGGATCTTGCGAGCGCGATCGAGGAGGCCCGGGCGGCGGGGCAGGAGGCCGGCCTTGCGCAGGCGGAGGTGGGCCAGCTCGTAGGCCAGCGGCGTCGCGAGGCCGATGGCGCACGGGCAGGTGACGACCAGCACCGCGGTCGCGTAGTGCCAGGCCATGACCGGCGAGCTCTGCCACCAGGCGATGGCGGTGATGGCGGCGAAGGCCACCACGGCGACCACCCAGGCGGTCGTCAGGTGATGCCAGAAGGAGTCCGTCGGCACCTCGTCGCCGCGCGTGCGGGCCAGGAGCTCGTGCAGCGCCGAGGCCGAGAACGGCTCGCGCGCGACCAGCACGCGGGCGCTGCCGGCGCCGACCGGAGGGCTCGCGGCGGCCGAGGCCATGAGGTGCGCGCCGGCCGGGATGGGGCGGGCGCCGGGCGTGAAGGTGACCGGCTCGGACTCGCCGGTGATCCAGGCCAGGTCGCAGTCGACCGGGCTCGCGCCCTCGAGGTCGGCCATGACCGGCACGAGCTCGCCCGGCGCGACCAGGAAGCGCGAGCCGACCTGCAGCTCGGAGAGCGGCCGGTGGCTGAGCGCGCCGTTGCCGCCCAGCAGCTTCACGCGGGCGTGGCCGAAGCCGTCGTCGTCGAGCAGCATGCGCCGGTTGGTGTCGAGCAGGCGGCGCTGCGACCAGCGGCCGAGCAGCATGAGCGCAAGGAAGACGTCGAGCGTGTCGAAGTAGGCGAGGTCGGGGCGGCCGCCGAGGAAGAGGCCGACCGAGCCGACCCAGGCCAGCACCACGCCCAGCGCGATGGGCACGTCGAGGTGCAGCGTCTTTCGGCGCAGCGCGTGCCAGGCGCCTTTCACGAAGACCGGGCTGGCGATGATCATCGCCGCCGTGGAGAGCCCGAGGTTGACCCAGCCGAAGAGCCCGTAGAGGCCGTCTGGGTCGTCGGGACCGAGACCGAGATAGGTGGCGAGCGAGATCGCCATGGCGTTCATGGCGATGGCGATCGTCACCCCGAGTCGTACCCCGAGCCCGTCGCTCAGGACCTTCCCTTCGCGGCACGGGGGACCCGAGCGATAGCCGACGCGCGCGATGTCGGCGAGGTAGCCCTCGAGGGGGAAACGCTCGGGGTCGATGGTCAGGCGAAGGCGCCCGACGCCCGGGTTGACGAGTAGGTGGTGGGCGCCCGGCAGGCGCTTGAACAGCGCCTGGAGCACCCACACGCAGGCCGCGCAGTGGAGGCCCTGCACGTCGACCTCGAGCGTCAGCCGATCCGGCGTCGGCGTCCGCATGCGGGCCGCCTCGAGGAGGGCCGGCAGCCACGTCGTCTCCGACGGCGCCGCCTCCCCGGGGGTGCCCTGGCCGGTCGCGAGCACGTAGTAATGATCGAGACCGGCTTTGGTGAGGAGCTCGCGCGCAGTTCGGCAGCCGCTGCAGCAGAAGCCCTCGGCACCCCCGGCGGAACCGTTCGGAAGGGGTGCACGGCAATGTGCGCAGAGAGTATCGGAGGACGTGCGAGCCATGTCGTCGGGCCCCCTGTGCACGACGTGTGCCGCCGGTCAGGCCCGCTCTCCAGGCGGGTTCGCCACCTCATCGTCCGAAGCGTGCGGGGGGATCGCACAAGCGGGTGTGCGATGCCACACCGGGGCCATCGGGGCACCTCCGCGCGGCCGCGTCGAGGCCTCAGACGGGGTGGATCCGCCGCCGCGGCAGCAGCACGCGGAAGACGGTGTGGCCCTGGCGCGAGCTCGCTTCGATGCGCCCGCCGTGGGCTTCGACCGTCTGCTTGGCGATGGCGAGGCCGAGCCCGGTGCCCGCGATCTTGGTCGTCACGAAGGGCTTGAAGAGCTCGTCGAAGACGCCCGGCGCGAGGCCCGGTCCGTTGTCGACGACGGCGATGGCGACGTCGTCCTCGGTCTCGGAGAGCTCGACCCGGATGGCCGCCGGCTGGGCCGCGTCGGCGTGACCTTCGAGGGCCTGGGCGGCGTTCAGGATGAGGTTGAAGATCGCACGCCCAATGAGCGCTGGATCGACCAGCACGATCGGATCACCGCCGACCACCGAGAAGGTCACGTGCTGGTGCGACGGGTGGCTGGCGAGGAGCGCGGCCGGCTGCTCGAGCAGCTCGCGCACGTGGCACTCGCGGAGCTTCGGCGCCCGCGGGCGCGCGAAGTCGAGCAGGCCGGCCAGGACCTCGTCGAGCTCGGCGATGCGGGCGACCACGTCGCCCAGGACCTTCGACTCGGGGCTCGTCGGCAGGCGCTTCGAGATGACCTGGAGCGCGCCCGAGATGCCGGCCAGCGGGTTCTTCACCTCGTGCGCGATGACGGCCGCCATCTGCCCGAGCTGGGCCATCGTCTCCTTGGCGCGCAGCTGGCTCTGGATGAGCTTCTTCTGGGTGATGTCGTTGCGGATGGCCAGGTACTCTTCGGGCTTCCCGCGATGGTCGAGGAACGGGACGATGGTCGTGTCGACCCAGTAGAAGCTCCCGTCCTTGGCCTTGTTGCGGAACTCGCCGCGCCACACCTGGCCCTGGCCGATGGTGCGCCAGAGGTCGCGGATGTAGGCCTTCGGGTGGAGGCCCGAGTTCAGGATGCGATGGTCCTGGCCGAGCAGCTCGTCCCGCGAGTACTTCGAGATGTCGCAGAACTTGTCGTTCGCGTAGGTGATGGTCCCCTTCACGTCGGTGACGGCGACGATGCTGGCCTGGTCGAGCGCGTACTTGTAGCGCGCGAGCTGTTCCACGGGAGACTCCGGGCGGTGGCGATGCGACATCGGCGCGATCGGGAGGACGCGCCGGCCAGCGAGTGTCCTACAATTGACGTGCCACAGGATCGGCGCGCTCGCCACGGGTGCGCCCGCACCGTGGGCTGTGTGTGGCCGCCCGCCCATCGGCCCGTGGGGTGTTCCGGCCGCTCCCTCCGCCCCGCCTGCGGCGAGGCTGCGGTCCAGAGTCCGCCGGGCGACCCGGCGTCGCTCGGATCAAGTCAGAAGGCCTTCGGAGGCGGAGGGCCATAGCGGGCGCAGCCCGCTCGCCGTCCGAAGGAGAAGGCTGCCCTGACTCGATCAGTCGCAGTAGCTGTCCGACCCGCGCATGAAGGCCTTGCAGGTGTTCGTCTCGCAGTAGCTGTCCGAGCCGCGCAGGTAGGCCTTGCAGTCGCCCGAGTCGCAGTAGCTGTCGGAGTTGCGCAGGATGGCCTTGCAGTCGCCCGAGTGGCAGTAGCTGTCGGAGTTGCGCAGGATGGCCTTGCAGTCGTCGGTGTCGCAGTAGCTGTCGGAGTTCCGCAGGATGGCCTTGCAGTCGCCGGTCGAGCAGTAGCTGTCGGAGCCGCGCATGAAGGCCTTGCAGTCGCTGCCGTTCCAGAGACGGTAGCCCACCTTCTTGAGGTCCGGCTTGCCGGCCATGACCGGCATCATCGTCGCGAAGACCAGGGCCAGGAGCTGCATCATGTTCGTCTCTCCCCGCGCGACGACGAGGTCGCGCCTCACGCTGAACCCATGACCCGGCCCGGGGCATCCGGTCAACCTCGCGGGCGGTCGCGCCGCGCGGCGAGAGCGCTCAGCCGCTGGTGCGACCGAGCAGCTCGAGGATACGCGCCGCCAGCGCGTGCGAAATCCCCGGCACCTGGGTGAGCTCGTCGAGGCTCGCGTCGCGCAGCTTGGCGACCGAGCCGAAGCGCGTGAGCAGCGCCGTGCGGCGCGACGGCCCGATGCCGGGCACGCCGTCCAACGCCGAGCGGATGGTGCGCTTGCTCCTGAGCTTGCGGTGGAAGGTGATGGCGAAGCGGTGGGCCTCGTCGCGCAGGCGCTGCAGCAGGAACAGCTCGTCCGAGTTCTGGCGCAGCACGATGGCGTTCTTCTGGCCGGGTCGGAAGACGCGCTCGGGCGAGTGGTCGGTCTCGTCCGACGACGGGCGCGCGATGGCCTTCGCCCGCCCACGGGCGACGTGCCCCTCCTCGTCGAGGAGGCGCGACTTGGCCAGCGAGGCGAGCTCGATCTGCGCGACGGCCGGCCCGCCGATGACGACCAGCGCCTCCTCGGCCATCTTGAGCTGGCCCTTGCCGCCGTCGACGAGGATGAGGTCGGGGCCGGGCTCGCCCTGCTCGACGCGCTTCATCCGCCGCGTCAGCACCTCGAGCATCATGGCGAAGTCGTTCGGCGTGTCCTGCCCGCGCACCTTGAAGGTGCGGTACTCGGACTTGGTCATGACGCCGTCCATGGCGACGACCATCGAGCCCACCGGGTTCGTGCCCTGGATGTTGGAGATGTCGTAGCACTCGATGCGCCGCGGCAATTTTGTCAAATGCAGGCGCTGGCGCAGCTTCTCGAGCACGTCCATCTGATCGGACGCGGCCTTCTGGCGCGCCGCGAAAGTGGCTTTGGCATTCTCCTCGGCCAGCTCGACGAGGCGCCGCTTGTCGCCGCGCAGCGGCTGGCGCACCTCGACCTTCTTGCCCTTGGCCTCCGACAGGATCTCGCCCCACACCTCCGCCTCGGCCAGCTCGACCGGCGTCAGCACCAGGTCGGGGACCGGCCGCGCGCCGTCATAGTAGGCGGCCAGGAAGCCGTCGACGATCTCGTGCTCGGGCAGCGCCGTCTTCTTCATGGGGTAGGGGTGGGCGCCGACGAGCACGCCGCCGGCCAGGTGCAGGACTACCACGACCACCGTCTCGCCCTCGCGGTAGAGGCCGATGGCGTCGATGTCGAGCGTCTCGTCGAGCACCACCTTCTGCGGCGTGAGCGACTTGTCGATGGCGCTGATCTGGTCGCGGTAGCGCGCGGCCAGCTCGAACTCGAGGCGCTCGGCGGCGTCGCTCATCTTGCCGCGGAGCCGCGTGAGCAGCGCGTCGGCGCGCCCCGACAGGAAGAGCTTCACGTCGTCGACCGAGCGCTGATAGTCGGCCGGCTGCACCGGCAGCACGCACGGCGCCGGGCAGCGGCCGATCTGGTGCTCGAGGCACGGGCGCGTCCGGCGCGCGAAGTCGGTGTCGCGGCAGGTGCGCAGCTGGAAGTAGCGGTTCACCACCTTCAGCGTCTGTCGGATCGACGTCGCCGAGTGGTACGGACCGAAGTACTCGGCGCCGTCCTTCTTGCGCCGGCGCACGACCTGGAGGCGCGGGAACGGGTGCTCCGGGCCGATCCTGATGTTCAGGAAGTTCTTGTCGTCCTTGAGCTTCACGTTGAAGCGCGGCTGGTGGCGCTTGATGAGCTCATTCTCGAGAAGCAAAGCCTCTTTCACGTTCGCGGCGACGATGACGTCGATCGAGCCGAGCACGCGATCGAGCAGCCCCACGAAGAAGCGCGTGTCGGAGGTGCCGGGCTGGAAGTACTGGCCGAGGCGGGCGCGCAGGTCCTGGGCCTTGCCGACGTACACGACCTCGCCCAGCCGGTCCTTCATGATGTAGCAGCCGGGGCGCCGCGGCGTGGTGTCGAGCGTGTGCGCCAGCCACTCGGGGAAGCCGGTGTCGTGCGAGCTCACGGCGCCGCGAACCTCCCCCACAACGCCAGCACGGCGGCGCGCCCCATGGCCTCGAGGCGCGCCACGTTGTCGTCGGGGATCTTCTCGGTGTCGGGGTGCTGGTCGATGGCCGCGGTCACGTGCGCCTCGCGAAGGAGGTGGAAGATTGGGTACGGCGCGCGGTTGGTCCAGTTGCCGAGGTCGGCCTCGTCGACGCCCTCGAAGCGGAAGCGCGGGTGGAAGCTCGCGACCTGGAGGAGGCCGCGGCCGCCGGCCTTGTCGAGGATGTGATCGACCGAGGCCACGGCGTCGAGGAACTCCTCGAAGTCGTCGAGGCCGCCGGGCACCACCACCAGCGTCGTGGCGATCTTCTCCTCGTCGGCCTCGATGAGCGCGAACGCCTCCTCGAGCGCGTCGCGCGCGGCGTCGTCGGCGTTCGTCGCGGCGCTGACGTGGACGCGCACCTGGCCGGCGCGCCACGGCGCGGTCGCGAACGGGCACAGGCGGAGGCCGATGACGGCCTCCTCGATCCAGGCGTCGATGCGGGCGCGGACGGGGTCGGTGGTGGGGTTCGCGGGAGCAGTCGGGAGGGGCTCGGTCATCGCGACCGATATAGGCCGCGGCGCGCCCGGGGGACTGGTTTCTCCCCGCGTCGAGACGCGCGCGGAAGGTGGGCCGCCGCGCGAGCCGAGCGTCGGCCCGGCGGGCTCCCTCGTCGTCCGCGTTGACGCGCGAGAAGTGCGTGGGCACGATCGCATAGGGCCCCCGAGCGCGGCGCCCGAGGTGCGTTCTCGAGGCGGCGCTCGACGCGGTCGCAGGGCGAGGGAGGACGGCGATGAAGTGGCTCGTGGCGTCGTGGTTGTGGGTGAGCGCGTGCGGCACCACGCTCGAGCTGGTGGACGACGCGCCGCGCAACGCATGGCTCGAGGAGCGGACCGATGTTCGCGTGACGGCGCTACCGCTCAGCCAGGAAGAGCGCAATGCCATGTTCGAGTCGTGGTGGCCCGAAGCAGCGCATCGGACGCGATGGCGCATCACGGTCGAGACGCGGGCCTTGCCCGAGGGTGCGGTCGTGTCCCTCGGTGCCCTCATACATTCTGACGGGAAGTACGAATACGACTACTCGCACGTCCAGTCTGTCCGCGATGAGACGGCGTATCGCTTCGTGAACGACCCCGGAGAGGAGCCCAAGCGTGCGGACTATGCGGCTATCACCGTGAGCCCGAGCCCGCCGAGCGCAGGCCAGACTGGCGCCGGGTGGCAGATCGTCGGTGCGGTCACCTTCGGCCTGATCGGGCCGCGTGACGGCAGCTCTGGCCTCACGAAGAAGGAAGCCGCCGAGCTGCAGGAGCAGCTGCGTGCCGAGGCCCGCGCCAGCGATGACAAGCGCATCGAGGAGTGGCGCGTCAAGAAGGCGCGCTACGAGTCCGCTCGTCGCACGGCAGCCATGCTCGAAGCGGTGGAGGGCTGCCCCGGCAAGCGTGATGGCTGGGTCATCCTCGAGGTCGGCAGGACTTGCACGTGGATCAGTGATGGGCCGTGGAAATCGAGGACGTACGGTGACTGGCACGAGGTTGCCGCGTCGATCGCGATCGACGGCCTCGCGAAGGACACCGAGTTTCTCCACGCCACGATCCCGCTCGACGACCGCGACGTCGGCGAGCAGCTCCATGCGCACGGCCCGATGGTCTTCGGCCGGGCGCGCTGACAGGCGTCCCGCCCTCCGCCATCCGCAATACGGGCACGACGTGAGCGCCAGCGCCACGGATTCGACGCCCTCGCAGCGGAAGCGCGGGTGGAAGCTCGCGACCTGGAGGAGGCCGCGGCCGCCGGCCTTGTCGAGGATGTGATCGACCGAGGCCACGCCGTCGAGGAGCTCCTCGAAGTCGTCGAGGCCGCCGGGCACCACCACCAGCGTCGTGGCGCTCTTCTCCTCATCGGCCTCGATGAGCGCGCGCGGGAAGGTGGGCCGCCTCGCGAGCCGGGCGTTGGCCCAGCGGGCTGCCTCGTCGTCCGCGTTGACGCGCGAGAAGTGCGTGGGCACGATCTCATACCGCCGAGCGCGGCGCCCGAGGTGCGTTCTCGAGGCGACGCTCGAGGTGGTCGCAGGGCGAGGGAGGACGGCGATGAAGTGGCTCGTGGCGTCGTGGTTGTGGGTGAGCGCGTGCGGCACCACGCTCGAACTGGTGGACGACGCGCCGCGCAAGGCATGGCTCGAGGAGCGGACCGACGTTCGCGTCACTGCGCTACCGCTCAGCCAGGAAGAGGGCAATGCCATGTTCGGGTCGTGGTGGCCCGAAGCAGCCGGCTGGTCGCGATGGCGCATCACGGTCGAGACGCGGGCCTTGCCCGAGGGGGCGGTCGTGACCTTCGCCGGCATCGAGCACAGCGCGGCCAGCTCGCAGTACGACTACTCGGAACCTGAGGACGTCTCCCTCTGGGAGAGCGCCCATCGCCAATACGACCCCGGAGAGGAGCCCAAGCGTCAGGACTACGCGGCCATCACCGTGAGCCCGAGCCCGCCGAGCGCAGGCCAGACTGGCGCCGGGTGGCAGATCGTCGGTGCGGTCACCTTCGGCCTGATCGGACCGCGTGACGGCGACCCTGGCCTCACGAAGAAGGAAGCCGCCGAGCTGCAGGAGCAGCTGCGTGCCGAGGCCCGCGCCAGCGATGACAAGCGCATCGAGGAGTGGCGCGTCGCGAAGGCGCGGTATGAGTCCTTTCGTCGCACGACCGCCATGCTCGAAGCGGTGGAGGGTTGCCCCGGAAGGCGTGATGGCAAGGTCATCCTCGAGGTCGGCAGGACGTGCACGTGGATCAGCGATGGGGCGTGGAGCTCGAGGACGTACGGTAACTGGGACGAGGTTGCCGCGTCGATCGCGATCGACGGCCTCGCGAAGGACACCGAGTTTCTCCACGCCACGATCCCGCTCGACGACCGCGACGTCGGCGAGCAGCTCCGTGCGCACGGACCGATGGTCTTCGGCCGGGCGCGCTGACTGGCGTCCGGCCTCCGCCACTCCGCAATACGGGCACGACGTGAGCGCCAGCGCCGCGGACGGCCGGCGGCGACGAGCCCTATGGGCCGCCCGATGTGACGCTGGCGGAGCGTGAGAGCACACGACTCCTCGCAGCGCGGTGGGGTTGACAGCCTCGGCGACCCGCGCGAGCCTCGCGTCATCCCTATGGCCTCGCCGCCTGAGCGGCGGGGCTCGACCAGCGGATCGCTCGCGGGCCGGCGATCCACCGACACGCACGCGCATGCATGGGCCGGCGTTCGCCGCTTCGTGTCGCGCCGGCGTTGGCGCGATCGACACCGTCGCGGGTCGCGCCTCCGAGGTCGCGCTCGCCGAGCTCGACCGATCCGATTTTGTCACATCGAGGAGGATCGCTTGAAGAGTCATGACGTGGAGAACTGGGTCAGCCTGCGGCGGATGCCGCCGGGGCGCCGCCAGTGGGCCTTCGCCAATACCATCGAGCGGCTGCCGGCCGGCGCGACCGCGCTGCGGAGCCTGGCCAGCGAAGGCCAGCTGGCCGAGGGGCGCCTCGTGGCGCTGATGCTGCGCTTCAAGGGCGGCCAGCTCGACCGACCCGACGGTGTGGCCCGAGAAGGTCGTCGCGCTCGACGCCGCCGTCGACCGCAAGCTGGGCGAGCTGGCGACGCTCTTCCGCACGCTGGCGTCGCTCCTGGCGGGGGCGCCCGAGGGCGTGCGCTGGCAGCGGCTGGTGGACGCGACCTTCGCCGCCGGGGCGACGTGGTACACCAACAAGGCCTACATCGAGGAGGCCGCGGCCATCACTCAGCTGAAGGCCGAGCTGGCGCGACGAGTGGCGCGACCTGGTGAGCCAGCCGCTCGTCCAGAAGGCGCTGGCCGAGCTCGACGCGGTGTTCGCGCCGTACGCGGAGGAGGTGCGGACGTTCAAGGACGCGGACCGGGTCAGCTGGGACGAGGTCAAGGCGCTCGACCTCGAGAACCACCGGCGCCTGTGCGTCTTCGTGGCCGGCATCGTCCACACGCTGGCGAGCGACGCCGACGGACGCAAGGCCGCGCTGGCGCCCGTCGCCCAGCAGGACCAGGCGGTCTACGAGCTCATGCGCGAGCGCCGGCGCGTCACCGACATCGATCCCGCCAGCGGCGCTCCCGTCGCTGACGAGCCGTCGGCCACCGCGACGCCGGCCACCGAGACGCCCGCGACCGGCTGACCGCCGCGGCGTGCGACCCCCGCTCGGGCCGTGCCGGTGGGGTCGGCTTCGCGAGCGCGAGCCGGCTCCCCTGTCGCCGAGGGGTCGCCGGCCGCGGCGCCCACCTGGGGGGCCGGGCGCTGGGGGGCCGACCAGGGTCCCACCCACCCCCGACCCCGTCGCCGACGGCGGCTGACGGGGTGGATGGACCCGGCGCGCGCCCGTCGCTCCGGGGGTCGACCCCGGGCGCCGGGCCGGTGCACCCCGTCCGCACCGGGGCGCCGGCCGTGCGCGTGCGGCATCGCCCCCCTCGTGAGGGGGTGTGACTGTCGATGGTCAGGGCAGCCTCCTCCGCCCGCCGGCGAGCGGACCGCGCCCGCTGTGGCCGGCGGCTCCGGAGGCCTTCTGACTATCGACAGCGCGCGAGGATCACGTCATGAAACCGGGGTACTAGCCCAACACTCGATCAGTCCCGCGCACGCCCGACAGGTTCACGCCTGCCGCTCCGTGCCTGCAATCCGAGGCTTCGATGACAGCCGCCCGCAGCGACTCGCCCATGCCCGCCTCCAGCGCCAGCACCGCCGGCACGCAGACGTCCGGCCAGACGACCGGCAGCGGCGGACCGACGCAGGGCTCGACCAAGGGCGACAAAGCGCGCTCCGAGATGCGCGGGCTCGACTTCGCGCAGCAGGAGCAGGCCCTCGCACCCGGCGGCCCGCTCGATGGTAAGGCCGCGTTGCCGCCCGGCCCGGATGGCAAGGCCCAAAGAACCGAGAAGACACCCGAGAAGACGCCCGAGAAGACGCCTGACACGAAGGCCGGGGCGCCGATCGGCAGCATCGAGAGCGCCGAGCGCCAGAAGCTCCTCCGGCAGAACGCCAAGGCCATCGACTCGATGGAGGACCTGCTCTCCTACGGGGCGGTCGACTGGAACGTCAGCGAGGGCGAGGCGAAGCAGGCGATCAACCTCATCGAGCGCGGCCAGAGCCAGAGCGCGCGCATCGTGATGGTGCAGGAGCTCAACCGACGCAGCACGAGCTTCCTCGAGCGCCTGCTCGACAACCTCACCGGTGGGGTGCGGGCCGCGAACCCGCAGGCCTACCTGACGATCATCACGCTGCTCGGCCGGCAGTCCGACATCGAGCAGATGCTGCTCGAGCAGCCGAGCGCCTACGGCATCAACGGGCCGTCGGACGCGCTCGCGTACGCCATGCAGAGCCTGCCGACCGAGGTCTTGACGCGCCTCGCGCGACTGCCGGATGACCAGCGGAAGCTGCCCGCGCAGTGGCTCGCGCTGACCCCGGGACCGGTCGGTGAGCAGCTCGGGCTGCGCTGGCGCGCGGCCGAGGCCGAGGGACTGCAGACCAAAAAGGCGCTGACGGCGCGCAAGGACGAGGAAGAGACGGTCACCGCCGAGGCCAAGACGCGCATGAAGGCCGACAAGGACTTCGCGCGCACGGTGAACTCCATCGAGGACCTGCTCTCGTACGGCGCGTTCGACTGGGCGATCACCGACGCCGAGGCCCGCAAGGTCTACAAGATCCTGAGCGGCCTCGACTCGCCGGCGGTGGAGCAGGCGGTCGACCTCCTCGACGCGAAGCAGTTCATGGATCGCTTCCTCGACAACCTCTCGGAGCAGGACCGCTGGAGCGACCGGAAGACGTTCCTGCGCATCCTCTCGGTGCGGAAGCCGGAGAAGAACGTCCGCTACATCAAGAACGAGCTGCTCTCCTACGGCGTCCTCGACTGGGCGATCACCGACGAGGAGGCGCGCCTCGCCTTCGCGCTCATCAAGTCGATGCCGAAGGACGTCCGCGAGCAGTTCCAGGCGGCGGACAACGGCGAGTGGTGGTCCCGCATGGAGGGCAACCAGTCGGACGAGGACAACAGCGACCGCGACCACAATCTCTACGACAACGTCGGGCAGGCCCAGAAGCTGAAGCTGTCGTTCGAGGAGGACTGCACGAAGCTCGACGCGACGCTGCTCGGGCAGCGCATCGAGATGCTCTTGCGCATGGGCGAGGTCGACTTCGTCGAGCGCGAGCTGATGGCCGCCGGCCTCGACAAGGACGCGGGCCACGGCTGGATCTACGCCAAGTACGGCTTCGCCGGGAACGGCAAGCCGCGTGACGCGAAGGCGTTCGCGACGTGGATGAAGAACCCGGTCCTGAAGCCCGACGACACGAGCTTCTGGGACAAGGCGGGGGCAGTCGCCGCGGCGCTCGACGTCGGCCTCAACGGTGCGCTGGGCAAGCACGGCGCGAGCGGTGAGATCGACCTCCAGGCGATCGCCGAGATCGCCGGCGGCACCCTCGGCGGCATGACCCTCGACCGCAAGGACAAGGGCGACAACAAGGCCAAGGCCTACTTCAGCGCCGAGAGCGGCCAGCTGTCGGTCAATGTGCCGTCGCTGTCGATCGCCTCGATCAACATGCTCTCCGGCGGCGTGCAGACGCAGACCGGGCCGCTCACGGCGAGCGGCCTCGACTTCAACGTCAAGTGGCCGACGGCGCAGGATCCGAAGAGCTGGATGAAGGTCACCGTCGGCGGGCTCGAGGTGAGCGACATCTGGCAGGTCAGCCCGAGCGACATGGTGACTGTGTCGAAGCTCCGCCTCGGGCGCATGGAGCTCGATGCAGAGCGCGCGGTCGGCGAGATGCCGAGCGACTTCGTCAGCGGCATCGGCACCATGATGAGCGAGATGCAGGACACCTTCACGCGCCTCATGGGCAGCGTGAAGGTCGACAGCGCCGACCCGCAGGCGGTCTCGCATGAGCTCGGTGCCAGCATGCTCGGCGGCATGCCGTGCAAGGTGTCGCTGGCGAGCCTCGACATGGAGGGCTACGCGACGTCGGACGGCGGCTCGGTCGGCAAGGCGTCGGTGAAGGACGTCAAGGTCGAGCTGGAGCACCAGCAGCGCGGTGCCGCGCTGCGGAAGGAGGCCGAGGACCTCGCCAGGGTCGCCGCGCCGAGCGCCGAGCAGAAGGCGCGCCTCGCGATGCTGAAGGCCGAGGTCGCGCGCCTCGAGCCGCTCGAGAAGCGGGCCGCGGCGCTGATGGCGAAGCAGTCGAACCCCGAGACACCGCTGCAGCCGTTCGAGCGCGAGGAGCTCACTGATCTGCGCGACAAGCTCACGGTCATGACGACCAAGCTCGACGTCGGCAAGGTCGACCTCGAGAAGGTGGACGTCGGCGGCGCCAAGGTCGGCGCGATGGCGGTGGAGGGCGTGAAGGGCCAGCTGAGCGCCCAGCGCCCGAGCGCCGGTCAGGAGGGCGGGAGCGCCGCCGGCTACGACGTCACCGGCTCGTTCGAGGTCGCGAAGGTCACGGCCAAGGACCTCGAGACCAAGGGCTCGAACAAGCTCGAGGCGTACAAGGCGCGCCTCGCCGAGCTCAAGGGCAAGCTCGACGCGAAGAAGGCCACCAAGGAGGAGGCCGACCTCTACGAGACGCTCTTCGCCGAGGTGCAGAAGCGCGAGGCGCAGGTCGTCACGAAGGACGAGCTGACGCTGAACGACAAGCGGTCGCCCAAAGACGAAGAGAAGCTCGCTCGCCTGACCGCCGAGCTCGCGCCCTGGCTCGACAAGACCGGCGCGACCAAGGTGAAGGCGATGGAGCTCCAGGCCGTGAAGGCCGGCGCGGACCTCCAGACCGGCAAGGTCGGCGCTTCGGTCGGATCGGCGAAGCTCGAGGGCGTCGAGCAGGACGGCATGAAGGTCGGCAGCGTCACCGCGACCGGCGTCGAGGCGAGCCTCGATCTCGGCAAGGGGCTGACCGGCGAGCTCGCGTCCGCGAACGTCAAGGCCAAGACCCTCGAGATCGCCGACGTCGAGATGACCGGCAAGAAGCCGAGCATCGGGCTCCAGGAGGAGAAGGACGCGCTCGAGCAGCGCGACAAGCTCGGTGCGAAGCCGCTGTCCGGGCCCGAGCAGCAGCGATACCGCGAGCTGCCCGACCTCATCGCCAGGGCCAAGCAGGACGAGGCGCGGCTCGACGAGCTGAGGAAGCTCCAGAAGGCCGACCCGAGCGCCCTCACGCCGGCGCTCGCGGCCGAGCTGAAGGCGCTACAGGCGTCGTCGGACGTCACCTACCAGAAGGTGGCGATGGTGAAGGCGGCGGGCGTGTCGGCCGGCATGGACGCCAAGGGCGGCAAGCTCTCGTTCGGGGTCGCGGGCCAGGACGGCCAGGCCGGGCTCGAGGTCAGCGGCATCGAGACGGGCCGCGAGGTCGACGGCCAGCGCGTCGCCGATCAGAAGATCGCCAAGGTGAGAGCCGAGGCGCTCAACGGCGCGCTGCAGAGCAAGGACGGCAAGCTGCCGGACATGCTCGCCATGAGCCAGGGCAAGCAGGACTACGAGGTCGGCCTCGACGGCAAGAACATCGCCATCGAGGGCTACGAGGCCGGCAAGAAGGGCGAAGCGGGCTACAAGAAGCTCGACTCCGGCAAGATCGGCTCACTCAAGGCCGGCTACGACAGCGAGGCCGGGCAGCTCGACGTGTCGATGATCGACGCCGAGATCGACGGCCTGGTGATGAAGGGCGGCTCGAAGATCGAGGGCCTGTACGCCGAGCAGCGGCGGCTCGCGAAGATCCCCGCCGATGAGCTCACACCGCGCCAGCAGGAGCTGCTGAAGAAGGCGAACGACCAGATCAAGAAGTACGACGAGCTCCAGGCGCAGCTGAAGAGGACGAAGTCGCCGGCCAAGAAGAAGCAGCTCGCGGGCAAGCTGAAGGCGTGGACCGAGTCGAGCGAGACCAGCGTCGACAAGGCGACGGCGACCGACCTCGACCTCGGCGTGAGCGGCGTCGGCAACGTGCTCTCGCCCGACTTCGATAGCGACGAGAAGATCGACGTGACGGCGCGCACGAAGGGCGAGCTCGCGGTCGAGGGCATGAAGGCCGGCGACACCAAGCTCGCGAAGGGGCGCGTCAAGAACCTCGACGCCCGGGTGACCGACGCGCTCGGCGACGACAAGCAGCGCGGCGTCGACGCCTCGATGGAGGAGGTCGAGGCCTCCAGGTTCAAGAGCGGCGGCATGTACGCCGGGCACGCCAAGGGCACGAAGGTCACCGTCGGCATGCACGGCGGCGACACCAGCTTCGGCGCGCAGCACCTCGGGCTCTCGGGCGCGGGCGCCAACGGCGCGTCGGTCGGCTACGCCGACGCGTCGAACGTCAAGGGCCAGGTCGGCCACGGCAACGTGAGCGCGTCATTCTCGAGCGCGACGGTCAAGGGCGGCAGGTACAAGTCGAAGGAGCTCGACGCCAAGCTCGGCTCGCTGAAGGCGAAGAAGGGCTCGTTCGCCATGGGCCCGGGCGGCAAGGTGTCGGGCAGCCTCGCGAGCTTCTCCGGCGACAATATCTCGGTCGAGAGGAAGGGCGCCGACGGCAAGGTCGAGACCACCTATGGGGTCGGCTCGGTCGAGGGCAGCGGCGCCCACTTCTCGAAGGACGCGAAGAGCGGCGTGAAGGCCGGGATCGACAACCTCACCGCCGAGAACATGACGGCGTCGGGCAAGGACCTCGGAGGTCGCACGATCGAGGTCGGCAAGGTCACCGTCGACGGCGTGAACGCCGAGCTCGGCCCGACCGGCGACTTCAAGGCGAACGTCAAGGACATCGGCGTCAGCAACGCACGCTGGGACGACGGCAAGGGCCGCCAGTCGAACGTCGATCAGCTCACGCTGCAGGACCTGGACGCCGCCGGCAACGCCAACGACAAGTCGCTGAAGACCGCGGGCGTGGGCACGCTCGAGGTCAACGGCGTGCACGTCGACGAGGAGCACCTACAGGTCGATCTCGACCTCGCCACGGTCGGCGACATCAAGCTGCAGGACGCCAAGCTGGGCGCCGACGGCAAGCTGCCGAGCGGGCAGCTCCACGTCGGCAGCGGCCGCGTCGAGGGCCTCGCGGCCGCCATGACCGACGCCGACACCGGCGCGAAGAGCGAGATCGAGACGCGCGAGGCTGGCTTCGACGGCGTCAATGCGCTGAGCGATGGCCGCAACATCAACGCCGGCGTCGACACCATGTACGCGCGCGACCTGAAGGGCAGCCTCGGCAACGCGGACGGCACGAAGCGCACCGTCGGCGCCGACGCGCTCGATCTCGGAGGCGTGGGCTTCGGCATGGACACGAAGACCGGCGACTTCGGCGGCGGCGTCGATCGCGTCGACGTCGAGAACGGCCGGACCAGCGAGGTCGCGGCCGACGGCAGCGTCAAGTCGACGAGCGGCTTCGATGCGGCCAAGGTCCGCGAGCTCGACGTCGGCGGCAACCTGAAGGACGCGCAGTACATGGCGCGCGTCGAGCAGGCCCGCGTCGACGGCGCCAGCCACCACGAGGCGCTCCCCGACGGCGGCTTCCGTCAGGGCCGCGTCGGCAGCATCGACTCGAAGGACGCGCGGGTCGCGGCCGACATGAAGAAGGAAGTACTCGCCGCGTCGGCTCGCTCGACGTCAACGACGTCGACTACCAGGAGACCAACGGCGACGACTCGACGACCACGCGCGCGTCACTGGGGAAGCTCGATGTTCGCGAGCTCCACGGCGAGGCCGACACCAGAGAACGGGGTCTACTCGGGCGGCTTCGATCAGATCGCCGGCAAGGACCTCGCGTACGACGGCTACGTCGCCGGTGAGGGGACGACGCGCTCGGGGCTCGGGGCGCTCGACAACACCGAGAAGTCCACGCGGGGCCAGCTCGACTCGTTCGACCTGCGCGGCGGGTCGATGCACGCCGACACCAAGAACAACCAGTACGGCGGCAAGCTCGCGTCGGTCGACGTGAAGGGCGGCGCGTTCGAGCAGACGGACTACCAGGGCAGAGTGCAGAGCGGCGGCTCGATCGGCCAGCTCAGCGGCCAGGGGCTCGGGGTCGAGGCCGACCTGACCAAGGGCAAGGAGAGCTACGCCGGGGGCTTCGAGAAGATCGAAGCCAAGGACACGCACGTGCAGGTCGGCAGCGACTACGCGCCGAGCCTGAAGCTCGACAGCGAGCGCATGACCGCGGGCGACGGCAAGGACTTCTCGAGCATCGTGATGGACCCGACCGGGCGCATCAGCGGTGACCTGAAGGCCGTCGACCTCGGGCCCGACACGCGCATGATGATGAACGGCAAGGACGGGCCGACACAGGTCGCGACCACGAACACCAAGATCGGCGAGGTGCAGCTGCGCGACTTCGATCCGGCTGACCTCACCGCCGAGCGCTCGTCGCTGAAGGTGTTCGACATCGAGTCGGAGCACTTCCTCTACAACAGCAACGACGGCGCGGTGATCGGCGACGGCGCGAAGCTCGACGCCCTCTTCGTGAAGGGCATGGGCCACGACCGGATGATGGCCGGGTACTCGGGCGCTCACGTCGACAACCTCGAGGCCTATGGCTTCGGCGATCAGAAGAAGGACGACGCCACGCACCGCCGCATCGCACAGGTGAAGAACCTGGACAGCTCCGGCGGGCACGTCGTGATGGACCAGGTCGACAAGGAGGTGGGCGGCGTGAAGGGCAAGTCGTTCGACCTGGTGTACGGCAAGGTGAAGGACCTGAGCGCCGACACGATCAAGGTCGACATCAAGCTCCCGCCGCCGTCGTGGGAGAAGGACTACGCGGCGTGGAAGCAGGAGGTCGACCACTGGAACGAGCGGCCGGCCTACGACGCCTCGAAGGACAGGACCGACCTGAGCGGCCTCGGCCACATGAACGCGATCGCCAAGGGCACGTATCACTACAACGAGGACGTCGATGGCGCCTGGGATGACGTCGGCGCGTTCTTCTACGGACGCAGCGCGTCCGTGACCGGCACCGTCATCGACGGCAACGTCGGTCCGCTGGCGGCCGAAGCGGATCAGATCTCGGTCGGCGGCGTCGTGGCCTCGCCGATCATCGGCGCGGTCAACGGCCTCGCCAATGTGGGCGTCGCCGGCGCCAACGTCACCGGCAACGCGGACATCGGCAAGATGGGCGGCGCGCAGGACGCGGCCGAGTACGACAAGAAGCCCGAGGCGCCGAAGTACATGGACTACGTCCGCGACGGCGAGGAGAGCTCCCTGGACAACGTCGAGGTGCACGCACGCGCCGGCAACCTCGGCGGCGGCAAGATGCAGTTCGGCCGCAACTTCAAGGGGGACATGGAGAAGGGCGGCTCGGCGAGCGTCGACGGGGAGCGCGTGGGCAAGTACGTCAACGCCGAGCTCCGCGACATCGGCTTCGACAACGTCGAGGCGCTGGACGGCCAGGTGAAGGCCGGCCACATCGGCACGACGAAGATCGTCGCCGACATCTACGACGCGGGTGACCCCGACAACACGCGAGTCGTGGCCGAGATCGAGAAGGGCAAGGTCAGCGACGTGCAGTACGGCAAGGCTTCGAGCAAGCAAGCCGAGGGCTTCGAGAAGGACGCCGAGGAGATGACGCGGAAGTGAGCGCGCACGATGCCATGCGCGCGGCCGAGCGTGGGTCGAGCGCGTGCTCGACCTCGAGGCGCGCGCCGTGACGCAGCTGGCCTGGGGCGTGCGCGACTAGCCGCGGCCGCACGGTCGGCGACCGCGGCTTGACGCTGCGCGATGCCGGCTCGAGCTTCGACCTCGGCACCGGCGCCGACCCCGGCCGCCACGGCGACGTCGTCTCGGGCACACGCTGCGGCTCGCAGAGTGAGGTGCCGCCGCGTCTCGCGTCAGTCGTCGAGGATGATGTAGCTCGCCTCGCGCAGCACGTGGACCGGCTTCTCCGTCCCCTGCGAGATGCCGCCGCCCGGGTCCTTGGTGGCCACCAGATCCTCGCGCTTGCCGAGGATGCCCGTCGCCTCGACCTGCTTGCCCTCGATGGAGTCGGGCCACTGGCGCATCTCGACCAGGTAGACGACCCAGTCGTCGCCCTCGACCGCGGCCGAGATCTTGGCGTTCTTCGCCTCGCCGATGACGCGCACGCGCACGCCCAGCTTCTCGTCGGCTTCCTTTGCGGACTTCACCTCGGGGTTGCCCGACGTGTCCTTGGCGACCGGTCCCGAGGCACACCCGGACGACGCCACTGCGCTCGCGCCGATGCTCATGGCGACCAGCCCTCCGACGAATCCAACCCACGGTCGCGTTCCCTGGCCCATGCGTCCTCCCCGACATGCCCTCGACCGACCCAGCACTCCCAGTGCCACGTCATCATGCCACGGGGACACCGCGCTGCCCAGGGACCGGCCGACCGCGCCGGAGGCGGTTCTGCGCGGAATCACCCGGCCATTTCGTAAGCGCTTGCGCCGGGTCGGCAACGAGCGGCGGGCGCGCCTCGGGGTTCCCCCGGCCGCGGCTCAGAGGTAGCCGTAGCGCCGGCGCAGCCACCACTCGAGGCCGAACAGGCCGACCACGAGGGCCATCGCCCACGGCGCGCTCCACAGATCCTTGTGGGTGCGGCTCTTCACGCGCATCACCGTCGGCGCCTCGAGCGGCACGTCGGAGAGGTCGGCCGAGAACGGCAGCACCGCGCCCTTGGTG
>JAXLYZ010000073.1:0-40572 GCA_046351155.1 Myxococcota bacterium | reverse complement strand
CACCGCCGACCACCGCGCCGACGACCGCCGCGCCCGCCACCACCCCGCCCGCCACCGTCGCGGCCGAGGACGCCGGCGTCGTCGCCGCCGCGCCCGACGCCGCCGCGCCCGAGCCCGAGCCGAGCGCCGATGCGGCCGCGCCCGCGCCCGAGCCGACCGAGGATGCCGCCGCGCCGAGCGAGCCGGCCGCCGCCGACGCCGCCGCGCCGAGCGAGCCGACCGCCGCCGATGCGACCGCGCCGAGCGCGCCCGACGCCAAGACGCAGGCGCTCGTCGAGCAGGCCAAGCAGCTCGTCGCGACCTGGCTCGCGGCCCAGAACGGCGCCGACTTCGCCGCCTACTCGGCGCTCTACGCGCCGCGCTTCGTCGGCGTGAAGCGCTCCGGTCCGCGCGAGCGCACCTTCCATCGCGCCGGCTGGATGACCGACCGCGGGCGCATGTTCAAGCACGCCATGACGGTGAAG
Organism: Myxococcota bacterium; assembly: GCA_046351155.1. Classification (GTDB taxonomy): domain Bacteria; phylum Myxococcota_A; class UBA9042; order PHBI01; family PHBI01; genus JAXLYZ01. The sequence goes on along the minus strand of JAXLYZ010000073.1, from coordinate 40,108 downwards.
GCCGACGACATCGCCGTCACGGCCTCGTCGGAGACCGCCATCGTGACCTTCGTCCAGACGTGGGCCTCGGGCACCTACCAGGACACCGGCAAGAAGCAGCTCCTGCTCGTGCCCACGAAGGAGGGGCTGCGCATCGCGCGCGAGGAGATGCTGACGTCGGCCCTCGACGCGGTCGGCGGCCAGGCCAAGGCCATCGCGCCCGACGCCTTCGCGCCCATCATCGCCGCGGCCAACGAGGGCTACGTGGTCCTGCCCGACGGCGACGGCGACCTCGCCGCGATCGCCGCGGGCAAGCCGACGCTCGCGCAGCGGCTCGAGCCGACGACCGTCCTGCGCGACGTCGACGCCGCCAAGGCCAGCCCCGAGCTGCGCGCCTGGGTCGGCAAGAAGGTCACGACCGAGACCGGCTGCACCGGCTCCATCGACCGGCTGGTGCTGGTCGGCCGCTACGTGCCGCACTTCGGCACGGTCCAGCACTGGGACGGCACCGACACCGGCGACGGTCCGACCACGCCGCTCACCGACGATCAGATCGCCGCCGAAGCGTGGGACGGCTCGGGCATCGACGTGCAGCTCACCGGCCACCTCACCGGCTGCTCGCACGGCACCTGGGTGCGCGACCCGTCGAAGCCGGCGCCCGACATCTACGCCGACGACGCCGGCGACGCCAAGCTCAGCGCCGCGCTGCTGGCCGAGTTCCGCGGCCTCGACGGCTGGAAGGCCATCCAGGCCGAGGCGAAGGACGCCGACCCGCCCGTCACGTCGAAGACGTGGGACACCTGGGAGGACGCGTCGCCGGCCGTGCACGTGTGGACCGACGAGAAGAGCGGCCGGTCGTTCGCGCAGGTGGTGGCCGAGGCCGGCACCGGCTGCGGCGCCTTCGGCGCGTCGTTCGGCGCCCTCTTCGAGGTGAAGAACCGCGCCGGCAAGCCGACCTTCGTGCTGCTCTCCGACCCGCAGGGCGGGCCGACCGGCGAGGTGCGCGAGGTGGTCGACCTCGACGGCGACGGCGACGTCGAGATGCTGCTCGAGGACGGTCTCATCCAGCGCGTCGGCCCGGTGTGGCAGCAGACGCTCGACCTCGCCCCGCCGAACTTCGACTGCCCCTGCTGAGGCGACGGCAGGTCGCGCGTCAGCGCGCGCGGGCGCGCGCGATCGGGATGTGCGCCGGCGGCCCGAGCAGGTCGCCCGGCGCCTCGCCGCGGGCCAGCGCGGCGCGCAGGCGCGCGAGCTGCGCCACCAGCCCGGGCGGGTTGTACTCCCAGTGCCAGCCCTCGGGCAGGTACGGATAGAAGCCGAAGCGGCGCGCGTGGCGCGCGAGCCAGGCATAGACCGGCGCGGCTAGCGAGCCGCGCTTGCCCAGGCGATAGAGCCCGAGGTCGAGGGCGAAGCCGGTGTGGTGGGCGCTGGCGCCGGGCTTCGCCGTCCACTTCATCTGCAGGCGCGCGAGGTCGCGCTCGCAGAGCGCGGGCAGCCCCGCCTCCTCGCGCAGGCGGCGGCGCTCGTCGAGGCGATAGGCCCACACCTCGGCCTGCAGCGCGACCGAGCGATAGGCCGAGTGGATGGCCAGGTCGCGCGCGTCGAGGCCGTCGGCCACGGCCGCGTCGCGCATGCGCGACCACGCCGCGAAGGCGATGACGTGCGGCCGCGCCGGGTCGACGTCGGCCGGCACCAGCTCGACCTCGAAGCACGGCTCGCCGAAGACGCGCGCGCGCACGCGCCGCTGATAGAGGCCGAGCGGCCCGCGCCGGACGCCGCTCACGACCTGCTCGGCCGCGAGCGTGCCGACGAGGTCGCACGGCCTCCGTGGCCACCCGCCGATCGGCGCCGGGTCGCCTCGCGCCATGCTCAGGCCACGTCGACGGCGATGTCGATCCAGCGCGCGATGCGCGCCTCGTCGGCGCCCCACTCGAGGTCGAGCTGGTGCGTGAAGTAGGCCTCGGGGATCACCTCGCCCTGCGCGGCGCGGATCTCGGTATAGCGATCGATGGCCGCGCGCATGGCGATGCGCTCGGCCGCCTCGTCGTCCTTGCAGGCCTTCATCTGCGCCGGCAGGTCGGCGAAGACGCGCGCCAGGTCCTTCTTCAGCTGGGCCTTGGTCGGCGCCACCGGCGTGGCCCCGCCCAACGCGTCGCGGATGGCCGCCACCACCGCGGCGCCGCCCGGGCGCGCCGCCAGCGCCGGCAGCGCCTCGGCCTCGACCCAGGCGCGCTCGGACGCGAGCCAGCTCGCGGCCAGGGTCCCGACCGAGCGGCTCGGCAGCAGCATGGCCATGACGTGGGCCGTGCCCGCGGCGCGAATGGTGCCGAGCTCGGCGATGGCGCGCTCCTGCCACCACTTCGGGTAGGTCTTGAGCTTGGGCGTCGCGAAGAGCAGCTCGGGCCCCACCACGTAGACGGCCTGGGCCGTGTCGTCGAAGAACTTGAGCTGCCGGCGACCAGCACGCGCGCCAGCGCCTGGTCGCGCCGCTGCAGCGCGATGGCCAGCGCGTCGTAGGTGTCCTCGACCGGCGCCTGGTCGTCGGCCAGCGCGCGCAGCGTGGCGGCGAAGCGTGGCAGGCGCTCGTCGCACTTCAGGAGCGGCTTCACCAACGCGCGCCAGCTCGGCGGAAAGGCGCAGGCGGAGCTTCCAGCCGACCTGCGGCACGAGGCGCCGCAGGTTGGCGTTCTCGTGGTCGATGAAGAAGGCGTCCTTGCCCCACAGCGCGAGGTCGCGCGCGCCGCGCACGAGGTGGTCGATGGCCATGGCCGCGGCCGCGACGTCGGTGCCGAGGAAGGCCTCGAACCACAGCAGCGTGTCGCGGATCCGGAAGTCGTAGGTCTCGTCGCGCTTGCTCATGACGCCGTACTTCACCGCGAGCACGCGCTGGAGCAGCGCCTCGTCGACGGCGCCGTCGCTCGCGAACGCGGCCTTGATGGCGTCGATTTCCTCGAGGGATGGAACGGCGTCGAGCAGCACGAGGCCAGCGCGACCTCACGCGACTTAAGGATGGTCGGCAGGTACGGGTCGGCGCCTGCAGCGCCGGCGCCTGACGCCTGGCCGCGCCCGCCGGCACGACCCCGTCGTCGAGCACGCGCAGGTTGGGCCAGCCGCGGGCGAATGGCTCGTCCAGGCGTGCGCGTGAAGGCGTGCTGCCCCGGCTCGCGATCGTCGCCGGCGCCGCGCCCGGGCACCGGCATCGCGGCGACCTCCTTCTTCGGCGCGCCGGCCGGCGCGGCGACGTGGCCTTGCCGCCGGCGCCCGCCCGGCGGCGCGCCGCCGACCTCCGCGTAGCCCTTGCCGAGCTTCTCGCGCACGAGCTTGTCGGCCTCGTGCGCGGCCGCGGCCCGCGTCGTCGAACGGCTTCGCCTGGTCTGGCCGTCACTGCCGATGCGGCCGAAGCGCACGACGACCTCGGCGCCGCGGACCTCGACCTCCCAGAACTTCGACGCGCTGCCCTCGACGAGCTCGAATCTTCGCATGGGCGCGAAGCTATCACGGCGCGGTCGCGCGCGCTGCTTGAGCTGCTAGTCTCGGCGCGTGCAGAAGCGCATCGATCTCCGGACGACCCGCGCCGTGCTCGCCTGGGTCCTCCCGAGCATCGGCATCGCGCTGGCATGAGCATGCTGCTCGTGCGCGGCCTGGTCGCGCCCGAGCAGCTCATGGCCTCGAACGACACGGTCGGGAGCTACCTCCAGACGGTCGGCACCATCTACACCGTGCTGCTCGCGTTCGTGGTGTTCGTGGTGTGGTCGCAGTTCAACGACGCGCGCTCGGCGGTCGAGCGCAGCATGCAAGCGAAGCTCGTCGATCTGCACCGCACGACGCGCGCGCTGCCGCCGGGCATGCGCGCGCCCATCCACGCCGCGCTGGCGGCCTATGTCGAGGCGGTGCTCGGCCGCGAGTGGACGGCCATGGCCACGAACGACGAGGCGACCATCGACGACGTCGGGCGCCTGCTCGACCCGCTGTGGAGGCGGCGCTCACGACCTGCGACCCGGTCACGCCGACGCACTGCGCGCTGCACTCGCAGGCGCTCGATCGCTTCAACGACCTGTCCGACGCGCGCAGCGATCGCCTGACGTCGAGCCGCATGCGCATCCCGGTCACGCTGCGCCTCCTCCTCTATACGGGCGCGTTCATCACCGTCGGCTCGCTCTACCTCTTCGGCATCGCCGACGCCGCCGTCCACGCCATCATCGTCGCAGCCACCGCCGGCGCGCTGTCGCACGTGCTCTACATCATCGCCGACCTCGACAACTGCTTCGCGGGCATCTGGGTCGTGCCGCGCGACGGCCTCGAGCGCGTGCTGCGCCTCGTCACCGCGCCGAGCCCCGAGCCGGACGACGGCTAGCCGCCGCGCGCGACCGCTCAGGCGGCGACCGAGGGCACCACGCGCGTCGGCGTGACCCGCGGCAGCAGGATGTGGAAGGTCGTGCCGCGGCCCGGCTCGGTCTCGAAGTCGAGCTGGCCGCCGTGGTGGTCGACGACGATGGCGCGCGCGATGGCGAGGCCCTGGCCGGTGCCGCGCCCGACGTCCTTGGTGGTGAAGAACGGGTCGAAGATGCGGTCGCGGATGGCCTCGGGGATGCCGCCGCCGCTGTCGGCGACGGAGATGCGCACGCCGTCGTCGACGCTCTGGGTACGCACGCGGATCCGGCCCATCGCGCCGCTGGCGCTGACGACGTCGGCGATGGCGTGCGCCGCGTTCACGATGACGTTCAGCAGCACCTGGTTGATCTCGCCGGCGCGGCAGGACACGCGCGGCAGGTCCTCTTCGAGCTCGGTCTCGACGCTGGCGACGTGGCGGTACTCGGAGGCGGTGATGATGAGCGTGTCGAGCACAGCGGCGCGGTTCAGATCGACGTCGACGGCCTCGGCCTGGTCGGCGCGCGAAGCCCTTCATGGCGGTGACGATGGTCGACATGCGCGCCAGGCCGTCGCGCGTGCGGGCCAGCGCGATGGGCATCTGCTCCTCGAGGTAGGGCAGGTCCGCCTCCTCGTCGAGCTCGCGCAGCTCGCCGTGTCGGGCAGCCCGGCGCCCGCGGGCAGGTCGCTGACGGCAGGCGGTAGCGCCCGATGAGCTGCGTCAGGTCGGCCGTCGACTCGCTGACGAACTGCAGCGAGTCGCGCACGGACTGGAGCGGCATGTTGATCTCGTGGGCGACGCCGGCCGCCAGGCGACCGACCGCCTCGAGCTTCTGGGCCTGGCGCAGCTCGAGCTCGAGCTTGCGCTGCTGCTGCGCCTCGGCCACCAGCTGGTCCTGTACGCGCCGGAGGTGCTCGGCCGTGGCCCGCTCCTCGTCGCGGCGCGCGCCAGCTTGGTGTTGGCGGTGCGCACGGCGGCAGCGCGGTCCTTGGCGGCCTCGTAGCGCCAGGCCAGCACGGCCGCAGGGAGGTCAGCGTGATGTTGTCGATGTCGCGCAGCGAGCTGGCCAGCGTCGTCGGGACCTCGCTGTCGAGACCGCTGCCGGCGGCGAGGGCTGCGAACACGACCAACGTCGCGACCGTCAGCATGGTCCAGACGAGGCCGCCCAGGCTGCCGGCCAGCAGATCGCCGACCACGGCACCAACGCGAACCAGCCGATGGCCGGCGAGCGGATGCCGCCCTCGGCGGCGTTGGTAGACCAGCCCGACCCAGCCGCCAGCGCGACGGTGTTGGCGGCGAGCGCGAGCGAGCCACTGCGACGCATGAGCCATGGGCCGGCCAGGAAGGCCAGCGAGGCGATGCCGGCGCCGAGCGCGGAGAGCGGCAGGCCGAGCGCGACGTAGCAGGCGCTGTAGAGGACGGCGCGCACCGTGGCGAGCGAATAGGCCACGACCAGGCGCGCGCGGCGCTGCGAATCCGCGTCGCCCCCGGGTGGCACGAAGCGCTCCATCATGCGCTTCACGACCCCGAGAACCCATGCCATGCGCGACCCGCGATGCTGAACCCTGCGCGCCCGACGATGGCGTCGCCAATCTGTGAGTCGGCATCGCACGCCCGGAACCTGAGTACCGCATTGGGCCTGTCGTAACCGATCGCCGCCCATCGTCGCCGCCGGCCATGCGCGCCGCGTTTCCGGCGAGGCCCGCCGTCGGCTATAGTGCCGCGATTCGCTTCGGCCCGGAGTCGTCATGATCGAGTTCCACCCGCGCGGGCTTCGCCGTGTCGCCCTCCCCGTCGTCATCGGCCTCGCGCTGGGCGCCGGCGCCTGCGGCGGCGAGGACCATGGCAGCCAGGACATCACGTCGACGCCACGAGCATCCTCGAGGTGAGCTTCCCCGACACGACGGTCGCGCCGACGTCGACACAGCCGACGCCCGACACCGCCGACGCGCCCGACGGGCAGTGCGGCACCTTCGGCTGTCCGTGCACCTCGAACGCCAACTGCCTCGACGGCCTGTGCATCGAGGGCCCGGACGGCTTCCTGTGCACGCGCACCTGCATCACCGACTGCCCCGACGGCTTCGACTGCCTGACGACGTCGGCCTTCGGCACCGACCCGGTGAGCTGTGCGCGCCGCGCCACGTGCGCCTCTGCCGCCCGTGCATGCGCGACGACGACTGCTCGAGCGAGCTCGCGCCTGGCGCCGGCCACTGCCTGCCCCGCGGCCGACCCGAGCCAGGGCAACTGCGGCTCGTCGTGCGAGGCGGCCTGCCCTGCCCCGAGGGCTACGCCTGCTCGACGGTGCAGCTCGACAACGGCGCGCCTCGACAAGCAGGTGCCAGCCCATCTCGGGCCTCTGCGACTGCCGCGACTCGTGGGCCGACGAGGCCTACACCACCGCCTGCACCATCTCGAACAGCGTCGGCCGCTGCGGCGCACGCGCACGTGCAGGCCGCACGGGCTCACCTCGTGCGACGGCGCCATCCCCTCGCTCGAGACCTGCAACGACAAGGACGACGACTGCAAAAGCGGCATCAAGGACGACATCGAGCCCGCGCCGTGCACGGTCGACAACGGCTTCGGCCACTGCCCCGGCATCAACGCCTGCGCGGGCGGCAGGCCGGTGTGCGACGGCCCGACCCCGGTCAGCGAGAGCTGCAACGGCCACGACGACGACTGCGACGGGCAGACCGACGAGGGCACCTGCGACGACGGCCTGGCCTGCACGACCGACACCTGCGGCGCGGGCGGCGCGTGCAGCCACACGCTGGTGGCCGGCGCCTGCCTCATCGCCGGGACCTGCTTCGAGGCGGCCCAGCCCATGCCCGGCGACCCGTGCCAGGCGTGCCTGCCGGCGCTCTCGACCAGCGACTGGTCGGTGGCCGACGGCGCGCCGTGCGACGACGGCGACCTCTGCACCTGGAACGACACCTGTGTGGGCGGCGCCTGCGACGGGCAGACCCACCAGTGCAACGACGGCATCGCCTGCACCGTCGACCACTGCGACGGCGACGGCGGCTGCACCGCCACCCAGGCGGCCGGGACGTGCTTCATCGACGGCGCGTGCGTGGCCGACGGCGCGCTCAAGGCGCCGGGCAGCGCTGCCTCGTGTGCGACGCCGATCAGAGCCCGAGGCGTGGCTGCCGACCGACGGCGCGGCCTGCGACGACCACGACGCCTGCACCAAGGACGACGCCTGCGTCGGCGCCGGCTGTGTCGGCGACAGCTTCAGCTGCGACGACCAGGACGCCTGCACCACCGACGTGTGCGACGGCAAGGGCGGCTGCAGCCATGCGCAGGTCGCCACGAGCTGCGTCATCGGCGGCGGCAATGCTACGCGGCCGGCTTCCTGTGCTGACCCTGCTACGTGTGCGACCCGGAGAAGAGCCTGACGACCTGGTCCACCTCGGCGCCGGGCTCGCCGTGCGACGACGGCCAGGCCTGCACCCACGACGACAAGTGCCTGGCCGGCGCCTGCTCGGGCACAACCTACGCCTGCAACGACGGCATCGCCTGCACCGTCGACGGCTGCGACGGCAACGGCGGCTGCACCGCCACCCTCGACGGCAGCTCGTGCCTCATCGACGGCGCCTGCGTCGCCGCGAGGCGCGCGCCAGGCGCCCAGGGCTGCATGGCCTGGCGACCCCGGTGCGGAGCCCGAAGGCCTGGTACCCGCAGGACGGCGCGGCTGCGACGACGGCAAGCCGTGCACGAGGAACGACACCTGCGCCGGCACGACCTGCAACGGCACGAGCTACGCCTACGACGACGGCAACGCCTGCACCATCGACAGCTGCGACGGCAATGGCTGGCTCGGTGCAGGCCGCGACGTCGTGCATCATCGCCGGCCAGTGCTACGCGGCCGACGTGATGAGCCCGGCGAGCCGTGCCTCGCGTGCCGGCCGACCATCTCGACGACGCAGTGGTCGCCGGGGTCGCGCCTTCCGCCTGCGACGACGGCCTGGCTGCACGAAGAACGACACCTGTTCGGCCGGCGCCTGCGGCCGCGCGGCCTACACCTGCAATGACGGGCTCGCCTGCACCACCGACGCCTGCGACGGCGCGGGCGGATGCTCGGCCACCATCGCCGGCGAGCGCATGCGTCATCGACGGCGCCTGCCGCGCGGCGAGACGCGCTGAAGACCGGCGGCGGCTGCTCGTGTGCGCGCCGGCGGCGTCGCGAACGGCCTGGTCGCCGAACGACGGCGCGGCCTGCGACGACGGCGTCAGCTGCACCCGCGACGACACCTGCAACGGCGCGTCGTGCGGCATCGGCTACCTGCGACGACGGCATCGCCTGCACCGACGATCGCTGCGACGGCGACGGCACCTGCACCAACTTCATCCAGGTCGGCGGCACCTGCCTCATCGGCGGAGCCTGCTACGCCGACGGCGCGCAGAAGCCGGGCGAGCCCTGCTACGCCTGCCGCCCCGACCTGAACGGCACCGGCTGGTCGCCGGTCGCGGGCACGAATCCGCGTGCGAGCAGCAGCCAGTCGTGCACCTCGAACGACACCTGCTCGGGCAGCGCCTGCCACGGCACGACCTACGCCTGCGACGACGGCCTCGCCTGCACCAACGACGCCTGCGACGGAGCCGGCGGCTGCACCGCCACCGTCAACGCCGGCAGCTGCCGGATCGGCGGCCAGTGCATCGCGGCGGGCACGCTCAAGACGGCAGGCGGCTGCCTCGTGTGCGACCCGACGCGCGACCGCAACGACTGGTCGCCGAACGGCGGCGCGAGCTGCAACGACGGCGTCGCGTGCCAAGGACCGACACCTGCGTCGGCGCCATCTGCCTCGGCGCGACCTACGGCTGCGACGACGGCGCGTCGTGCACCAACGACAGCTGCAACGGCGACGGCACCTGCGCCACGACCTGGCGTCGGGCTGGTGCCTCATCGGCGGCGCCTGCTACAGCGACGGCGCGCAGCAGCCCGGCGAGAGCTGCCGCGCCTGCCGCCCGAGCATCGCCACGACCACCTTCAGCGCGGTCCAGAACGGCACGAGCTGCAACGACGGCCAGCTCTGCACCTCGGGCGATCAGTGCACGGGCGGCAGCTGCCTCGGCACGCCCTACACCTGCAACGACGGCCTCGCGTGCACGGTCGACACGTGCAAGGGCGACGGCACCTGCCTGGCGACGATCGCCGGCACCTGCCTCATTCACCGGCACCTGCTACAGCGCCGGCGAGGTGCGCGGCAGCGGCGTCAACGCCTACCCTCGTCGGCCACGAAGAGCGGGCTGTCGCAACGGGGCTGGTACCCGAACGACGGCGCGACCTGCGACGACGGCGCGGCCTGCACCCAGGGCGACCACTGCAGCGGCTCGGCGTGCGGCGGCGCAGCCTACTCGTGCGACGACCAGAACGCATGCACCATCGACTCCTGCAACGGCAACGGCACCTGCAACCACGTGCAGGCGACCGACACCTGCATCATCGGCGGCACCTGCTACGCGGCCGGTACCGCGAAGCCCGGCGAGCCCTGCCTCGCCTGCCGGCCCGACGTCTCGCCCAGCACCTGGTCGGCGGTGGCGCCCGGCTCGCCGTGCAGCGACGGCAACGCCTGCACCAAGAACGATCAGTGCAACGCCGGCCTCTGCAACGGCACGGCTTACACCTGCAACGACGGCCTCGCCTGCACGGCCGACGCCTGCGACGGCTCGGGCGGCTGCACCGCGACGGTCAACGCCGGCAGCTGCGCCATCGAGGGCGCCTGCTACAGCAACGGCGCGCTCAAGACCGCGGGCGGCTGCCTCGTGTGCGCGTCGGCGCAGTCGCCGACGGCCTGGTACCCGAACAACGGCGCGGCCTGCAACGACGGCGCGGCGTGCACGAAGAGCGACACCTGCCTCGGCAGCACCTGCATCGGCACCGGCTACAGCTGCGACGACAGCCTCGCCTGCACCAGCGACTCGTGCAACGGCGACGGCAGCTGCGGGCATGCGCAGGTGGCCAACACCTGCCTCATCGGCGGCGTGTGCTACGCGGCCAACACCACCAAGCCGGGCGAGCCGTGCCTGCAGTGCCGACCCGACGTGAGCGGCACGACCTGGAGCCCGGTGCAGGGGACGGTGAGCTGCAACGACGGCAACGCCTGCACCAAGAGCGACACCTGCTCGGCCGGGAGCTGCGTCGGCACGACCTACACCTGCAACGACGGCCTCACCTGCACGACCGACGCCTGCAACGGCGACGGCACCTGCTCGGCCACGCCGACCGCGGGCAACTGCGCCATCGCGGGCGCCTGCTGGGCCAACGGCGCCACCGACCCGACGAACCCGTGCAAGGTCTGCAACTCGACGACGAACCCGACGGGCTGGTCGAACAAGTCGAGCGGCACGAGCTGCTCGGACGGCAACAGCTGCACCAAGACCGACCAGTGCAACGCCAGTGGCACATGTGTCGGCACGGCATATTCCTGCGATGACTCCCAGAGCTGCACGACTGACAATTGCGACGGCTCGGGAGGCTGCACGCACCCGGTCAACAGCGGCTGCTCCATCGGTGGCCAGTGCGTGAGCGCCAACGCCTTCAACCCGTCGAACCCCTGTCAGCAGTGCCTGCCGGCCGTGTCGACGACGGCCTGGAGCGCCAACACCGGCAACACCTGCAACGACGGCAACAGCTGCACCCACACCGACCGCTGCTCGTCCGGCGTCTGCGGCGGCACGGCGTACAGCTGCAACGACAATCTGACGTGCACGACCGACACCTGCAACGGATCGGGCGGCTGCTCCAATTCGCTGAATTCCGGCAATTGCCTGATTTCTGGCACATGCTACGCCAACACCGCCACGATGCCGGGCAACGTCTGCTTCAAGTGCAACACAGCGTCGTCGACGACATCGTGGTCCTTGAACAACGGCGTGAGCTGCGACGACGCCGACAGCTGCAGCGACGGCGACACCTGCTCGAGCGGCGTCTGCGACGGTACCGACCGCGGCGACATCTGGGAGCCCAACGACAACTGGGTCGGCGCGTACACAAGCGACATCGACGACGGCAGCCCTCAGACAGCACACACGCTCAGCGGATCGATCTACGGCCCTGCCGATACCGACTGGTATTGGTTCACTGCGTATGACGCCACTAGCTCCGAGCTGTTGCCGCGCGTGAGCATCACCGGGATTCCAACGAACATCGATGTCGATCTCGATGTATACTTCACGTGCAAGAATGGAGCGTCGCTTGTGAGCTTCGATTGCGTAAGTGGCTACCAGATCAATGGTGCAAACGGGCTTGTTGGCTGTCGGAGCGACAACGTTGGCAACAACTCGGAGCTCGTCGTCATCGACGCCTGCTGCACCGAGGGCGCCTTCGGAATTGATTGCACCGGCGACGACAGCGGCTATATCGACGTGTGGGTGCACAGGTGGGTCGGGTCGATGACGTGCTCGCAGTCGTATACACTTGGCTGGGGCAACGATTGACTCTCAGGAGGCGAACATGAGGATTGCGAATTGCCGAGTTAATCTCGTATTGGTCGCCGTGTCATCTCTGGCTCCCGTGCAAGGAGGATGTTTTCCCGGACCGCTGGACGTCATGGCGGACGGCCGTCAGGACGCGGACGCAAGCGATGGCCACGACACGGCCGCGACCTCCGACGGAGGGCTACAGCTCGATGCTACTTCAGTCGCCGACGAAACTGATACGGTTCCGGCGTGCTTGTTCGAGGCGGACTGCCAGTCTCTCGACGGCCCTTGCATCAACGGGCACTGCGACGGCGGTACATGCCGTAGCGTGCTTCGGACCGGAGGAAGTTGCGATGACGGCAAAGCCTGCACAGAGCACGACACCTGCACGGCAGGGGTCTGTTCGGGCCAGATCGCTTGCCCAGCGATCGACGCTTGCCACCGCGCCGGAGACTGCCATCCAACGACCGGAAAATGTACAACGCCCGAGAAGCCAGATGACGCGACGTGCGACGATGGGGACATTTGCACCATCGGCGAGAGTTGCCAGAGTGGCGTCTGCTTCGGCGACAGCGTACCGGCATCGTCCTCCGACTGGAGCGTCGGGCTCGAAACACCGGGCGATGTAGTTCTGGAGGGAGTCGTCGGAACGCCTGCAGGCGGCTTCGTCGCAGCCATCGGACTGCACGGGGATGCGGCGCAGTGGGTCACTTCCGCTGGCTCGGACGCCATCAAGACGCTTCGCGCCGGTCATCCGCAATGCGGAGTGTACCTCGCGGAGACCGACCCGAGCGCCAAGCTCACGACGTTTGATGTATTTGCCGAGTCGACATCCTGCTCCGCGCTATTGGCCGGGTCGCTGGGACTCGAACGTTGGGCGGACGGGACAACCATCATTGGAGGATCATTCGACGGACCATTCACGGTCGGTCCGGATGTGCGCGTTGCTGGTACGAGCCCGACGGCATTCGACTATGACCGAGGCTATCTTGTCGCACGATTGGATTCGACACTGAATCCGATTTGGCTTCTGCAATTCCTCTCTTTCGAGGCGCACGACGAGATCGGACCCGGGTCCATGGTCGCGGGTAATGGCTCGCATGACGTAGCGCTGGTCTTGAACATGAGCTCGCGACGAACGGCCGCCGAGCTGGTCGCGGACGACGACACGGGAGTCACAATCGCAAAAGACCCCGACGGTCCGGGTCGTCTTTTCCAAATTTCTGGTGACGGAGTGCTCACCAAACGAGCCGCACTCGCCGGAGGGACGTTCGTCGGACTCGCGTTTGCGGACGATGGTACGGCGTTCGTGGCTGCAGCCACCGACAGCGATGAGGCTATGGCGCTGCGGACGTCTGTAGATTCCATCACAGTACCGATGGATCAGGGCGATCCAGGCAACGAGGTGCTCATCGCGGCGGTTGGACCCGACGACCACATCAAATGGTGGCACCATTTCTTCGCGACGAAGGGGATTCCCGGATCTTCTGGCACATTGGCGCCCGTCATCGCGCTGGGCGTGAGCGAAAATTCCCTCTGGATGTCGCTGCCTTCGAATCGGGCAATTTCACATCGCAGAGACCTCGGTACGGGGGAGCCTCTCTTCGAGGTTGCCGACGCCTGGAGGGACCGCCTGGCGATCGTCGGCTTCGATCGCATCAATGGGACGGTCACATCGACGCGACTCCTCGGTCCGTCAGGCATCACCGCATCCACTCTTCTGGCGGACACGGATGGCTACGTCGTCGTCGGAGGCGCGCGCGATCTTTCGGTGGGCGCGGATCGCGTCGGCAACGGAACCAATATCCGGCCGTTCTTGGCTCGGAACGACGCCTGGGCTGTCGAGCTCGCACGGGGAGATCCCGACGCGGGCGACTTCATGCCTGAGCCTCCTGGGTACTTCGAACCGCTCGCTGCGCGTATCGCCACCGGTGGCACGTTGGTCGGTGGAACGTCGAACGCGGCGATCAAAGCTGGAGTCGCGACGACCGTCACTCTTACGCCAGCAACCGGGAAGAGCGTCATCTACTTCGATCGGGTCAACGCCAACCACTGGCTCGACTGCCGCTGACCGTGCGAGCTCACGGCACCAACACGACCTTGCCGAAGTTCTTCCGGTCCTTGAGGCGGTCGTGCGCCTTGCCCGCCTCGGTGAAGGGGAAGACCTGGTCGACGACCGGGTCGAAGGTGCCGTCGGCGACCTTCTCGACGATGGTCGCCATCATGCCGCCGAGCTCCTTCTGCTTCTCCCAGAGGTGGCCGAGGTTCACGCCGAAGACGCCCTTGTTCTGCTCCATCAGCTTGAAGGGCTTGTAGGTCGGGAGGCCCATGAAGGCCTTGATGAGCGAGAACGGGTTCCGGCCCTTGCCGGGCGCGAAGGCCGAGCCGCCGAAGAGGAAGAGGCGGCCGAGCGGCGCCAGCACGTTGTAGCTCTTGGCGAACGACTTGCCGCCGACGGCGTCGAGCACGATGTCGACTCCGGCGCCGCCGGTGATGCGCGTCACCTCGGCCTCGAAGTCCTGCGTCGTGTAGTCGATGCAGTGGGCCACGCCGTTCTCCTTCAGGCGCGCGTGCTTGCTGGCGCTGGCGGTGCCGATGACCTCGGCGCCCTTCCACCGGCAGACCTGGATGGCCGCCTGACCGACGCCGCCCGCGGCCGCGTGCACGAGCACCTTCTCGCCCGAGCGCACGTTGCCCAGGTGGACCAGCATGAGCCACGCGGTGAGGTAGTTCACCGGCAGCGCCGCGGCCTTCTCCCAGCCGAGCGAGTCGGGGATGGCCGTGACCTGCACCTCGGGCACGCACAGCGTGTCGCTGTGGCCGCCGAAGCGCGTGAGCCCGATCACGCGCGCGCCCGGCGCGAAGCGCGTCACGCCGGCGCCGACCTTGTCGACCTCGCCCGAGACCTCGTAGCCCACCACGCACGGGAACGGCGGAGCATCGGGGTAGAGGCCGATGCGCGCCATGACCTCGGCGAAGTTCAGGCCGGCGGCCTTCACGCGGATGCGCACCTCGCCGGCCTTGGGCTCGGGGTCGGGAGCCTCGCGCACTTCGAGCACCTCGGGTCCGCCGCGTCGCGTGATCCAGACTTGTCGCATCGATCGTCCTCCTTGCTTGGGCCGGGGCCCTCGGCACGAGCGGCCGACTTGCAACTCTCCAGCGGCCGACCCATGATCGCCCGGTGATCGCCGGCCCCGAGGCGAGCGGCGACGTGGCGCGCGTCCGCTCGCGGATGCGCTTCGTCGTCGCCGGGGCGGCGCTCCTGTCGGTGTGCTCGTACCTCGCGTTCGAGCTCGGCCTCGTCGACGCCGCGCGCATCTTCGGCTGGCTCGGCGCCCTCGGCCTGGTCGGCATGGTGGCCGGCACCGCCGGCATCGCCGCGACCCACGCCGCGCGACGCTACCGCTACCTCGCCGCCGCCGCGACCGGCGCGCTCGCCCTTCGCACCGCGGTCGCGGTCGTGGTCGGCGGCCGCTCGGTCATCGCCGGCTCCGACGCTGCGACCATGGCGCTCATGACCCTCGACGTCGCGCTCACGCCAGGGCTGATCGCGGCGGCCGCCGTGGCGGTCATGCGGCCGACGCGACGCGGGCTCGCGCTGGCCGGGGGGGTGCTGGCGCTGGCCATCGCCAGCGGCGTGCTCATGACCGCGCCGTGGGTCGCCGACACGCCGCTCGGCCCGGTGCTCGCCTACGACGTCGCGCGCTGGCTGCGCTGCGCGGTGGTGTCCGCGGTGGCCATCCTGGCCGTGGCGCGGCCGCCGCGCGACGGGCCGCCGCCGCTCCTCGAGCCGAGCGGCTGGGTCCACGCCATCCGCGGCGCGGCGCCGCTGGCCATCGGCCAGGCTCTCCTGCTCACGACGCCGCTGCTCGTGCTCATCGGTCCGGCCTTCGCGCTGCGCGGCGACGCCGAGCTCGGGCTGCACACCGTCGCGCGCATCGTGCAGGCGCTCGGCCTCGGCCTGGGCGGGCTCGGCTTCGTGTGGCTCGCCGCCGTGCCCGAGCTCGGCACGCGCGCGCGCTTCGCCGCGGCCGGGGCCTCGGCGCTGGCGACCGCGGCGTGGGCCATGGTGGGCGCGCTCGATCAGCTGGGACAGATGCGCAGCGCCGACTTCCGCGCCATCATCGATCAGTCGTCGCTGCCGTTCATCGGCTTCATGCCCGGCGCCGGCTGGCTGCTCGCGCTGGCGCTCTTCGCGCTGGCGCTGCTGCTGCGAGCCGAGCTGCGGCGGCCGGCCGGAGCGCTGCTCGTCGGCGCGCTCGCGACCGCGGCGCTGCACGTCGCGACGCCTGTCTACTCGAACGACCCGGTCGGCGTCGTGCACCTGTTGCTGCTCACCGCGCAGGCCGCGCTCGCCGCGCTGACCTGGTATCTCGCGGCGCGCGTCCGGCGTGTGGCCCAGGCGACGGCGCTCGTCACGAGCTTCGCCGACGACGCGAGCGCGTCCGGCCGTTAGGGGTCGAGCGCGGCCGGGAAGACGGCCTCGAGGTCGGCCGCCGGGTCGGTGTAGAAGCGCTCGAGCGGCGCGCGCGTGGCCTCGGTGGCGCTGTCTGCACAGTCGGCGCCGGGGCGGCCGCCGCTGAGCTCGAGGCGCTCGTCGACCGGGCCGTCGGCGCCGTGCGACCGATCGACGGTCGCGACCACGCCGGCGGCGTACGCGAGGACCCAGCGATCGAGCCCGTCGAGCGTCGAGTCCCAGCGGACCTCGCTCACGCGGTCGCCGTCGTAGGTGTAGACGGTGCCTTCGATCCAGTCGCCGCCCGGGTCGAAGCGGCCGCTCCTCAGGACGCGGCCGTCGGCGTCGAGCTCGCGGCGGAAGACGGTCTCGACCGAGCCGTCGGCGCCCTGGTCGCGCTGCACCTCGACGAGGCGTCCGGCGGCGTCGTAGGCGAAGCTGTCGCGCAGCGACTCGGGCGCCGGGTGCGCCGCGGCGCGCACCTCGCGGAGCCGCACGGCGAGCCGATCGCGCGCATCGTAGGCGAGCGTGTCGGTGGTGGTGTCGAGGCCGGTCGCGACGATGATGCGGACCGGGCCGGCGCCGGAGTCGGCGTACTGCAGGTCGACCTGGCGGGCCCAGGCGTCGGGGACCGCGCCGGTGAGATGCAGGCTCAGCAGGCGACCGCGCGCGTCGTAGCTGTAGGCCCGCTCGAACGGCCCGCCGAGCGCGCCGGCGCCGCTGGTGGTCTCGCGCTGGAGGCGGCCGTCGGCGTCGAAGGTGCGGGTGGTCGTCGCGGCGGGCCAGGCCGGATCGGTCGTCTCGAGGCGCGACGACACGCGTCGGCCGCCGTCGTCGTAGACGTCGACCAGGTGCTGGGTGAGGGCGCCGGAGGGCTCGGCGCGGGCGTCGCGGACGCACTCGCGCGCGAGCGTCGCGGCGGTCGGGTCGGCGTCGCAGCCGGCGAGCGCGAGCGCCGCGGCCGGCGTCGCCAGCGCCGTCAGGACGGCGTGGCGCACTGGCGGCGGCTGCCCGAGCGCCAGGGACGGTGGCCGAGGATGGGGTGCGGCAGGCGCGGGCGGCCGCTGCCGAGGCGGCGGGAGGTGGTGAGGCGCGGAGGTGCGGTGTTCATGCGGCCTTGCCGGTGGTGGTCGCGGGGACGGACGCGGCGGTGGTCGCGGTGTCGGACCCGGCGTTGGCGAGCTGCGAGCGGAGGTCGGCGAAGTAGGTGTCGAGCTTCTTGTCGAGGACGTCCTGCGTCTGCTGGACGAGGCCGCGGACCTTGTCGTCGAACTCCTGGAAGCCCTCGAGGATGTGGACGGCCTCGTTGTAGCCCTTCTTGATGGCGCCGCGGATGGTCGTCTCGAACTTGTCGACCAGGTCGCTCTGCGAGAGCTTCGGGTTCTGGCGCGCGAAGGTGGCGAGCAGGCTGGTGGTGCCGCGGAAGATGCGGTCGGCGGTGGCCTCGGGCGAGACGTCGACGCCGACGGCGTCGTTGAGGTCGACGCCCTGGGCGGCGAGCTTCTCTTCGACGGCCTTGCCGACGCGCGTCGTCAGCGCCTCCTGCAGGTACTCGAGGGTGAGGCCCTGGCGCAGGTCGAGCTTGGGCTTGTCGCCGCTCGGTCGCACGCTCGGACGCGTGTAGGCCTTGCGCGCCTCGGCCGGCGTGGCGCGCGCCGGCGCGACGGCGGCTGGCGTCACGTTCACACCCGGGGTCGAGGACATGCGCACGGAAACCTCCTGGTATTGGCCCTGCCAATCGTCAACGGGAGCCGCCCCGAAGGCCTTAAACTGGCCGCGCTGATTTTCTGTAATCGCCCGTTCTGACGCAGCAAATCCCCCTCGCCGCCCGGCCCCACCCCGGTCTCCCGAGGTGGGGTCAGGACTACTTCTTTTCTCATTTTCTCCGCCGGCCCGACGACCTCGGCCCGGTGCGGCACACGTCTTGCGAAGGCCTCCGGCATGTCGGCCGCCACCTCCGATCTGCGTCGCTTCATCGCATGCCCCTGTTGCGGGGCGAGGCTCAGCGTCTCCGCCGCGCACCCCGCCGGCACGCGCATCCGCTGCGGCGCCTGCGACCAGCTGTTCCGCGCGCCGGGCCCCGCCGTCGTCGGCGATCTGCGCCGCGCGACCGATCGCCCGACCATCGATCAGGAGCTCCCGTCGGGACAGACCGGCCCGTTTGTCCGACCGGACAGTGTCCCGGACAAGCGCGCCCTTGGCCGTCGGAACGACGACGCGTGAGGCGTCGCCTGTCGATCGAGGCCGCGTTGCCGCGCGGATGGCCGCCGGGCTATGCTCCGCCGATGCTGGGACGCCACCACCTCTTCGCCTGGTCCTTGGTCGGTGCGCTCGCGCTCGGGGTGGGCGGCCTCGACCCTGTGGCCCACGCCGCCGAGACCAAGCCCGCCGAGCGACTGCACGAAGCCGCGGTCGTCGCCTATCGCGCCGGCCGCCTGCGCCAGGCGATCGAGCTCTGGAGCGACGCGCTCAAGCTCGATGCGAACTGGAAGTATGCCTACAACCTGGCCAACACCCTCTACGAGGTCGATGACCCCATGGCCGCCTGGAGCGCGGTCCAGCAGGCCTCGGCGCTGGGCCCGCCCGAGCGCTATGTCGGCCAGGTCGCCGAGCTCCTGAGCAAGGTGCGCGCGCGCCTCTTCAAGGATCGCGCGTGGCTCGTCCTCGACGTCGCGACGCCCGGCGCCACCGTCACCCGCAACGGCGCGCGCTGGGCCCCGCCGTGGGACCTCTGGACCACCGACAGCGAGAGCCGCATCGAGGTCTCGGCCCCTGGCTACGAGACCTTCAGCGCCACCATCGCGCACCGCATCGGCGCGCGCACCGACCAGCGCATCGAGCTCACACCGGTCGTCGTCACGCCTCCGGTCGAGCACAGGAAGGGCCGCCTCGTCGTGCGCGGCACGCCGCTCGGCGCGCGCGTCAGCGTCGACGGCGTCGACGTCGGCGCGCTGCCGCTCGACCCGCTCGAGCTGCCGCTCGGGACCGTCGCCGTGCGCGTGTCGCAGCCCGGCTTCATCGCCGAGACCGGCGACGTCGCCATCAGCGCCGAGCGCGAGGCGAGCCTCGACTTCGCGCTGCGCCGCGTGCCGGCACCCGCCAGCGACCTCGCCACGCCGGGCTGGATCACCTTCGGCGGAGGGCTCGCGCTGGCCGCGCTCGGCACCGGCTTCTACCTCTGGGCCGACGCCACGCGCGACGACCTGCGCGCGCTCAACGCCGCGCCCGCCGACCACGGCGCGCCCGACTACACGGCCTACGAGAAGCGCTACGCCGCCACGCGCAGCGCCTTCGACGACCGCCTGCTGGCCGGCCAGATCCTGCTCGTCGCGGGCGGCGCGGCCGTGGTCACCGGCGTCACGCTGGTGCTGCTCGACGGCCGCGCGCCCGAACCCGGTGACGCCACGATCGGCGTCGTGCCGCTCGCGGGCGGCGCCGCCCTCGTCGGTGGAGCCACCTTCTGATGATGCGAACCGCCTCCGGCCCGCTCCTCGCCCTCGCGCTCGGCACGCTCGCGACCGGCTGCCTCGGCGCGCCCGGCAAGCTCTCCGAGGGCCAGTTCGCCGACGTCATCGACCACGACGGCGACGCCGCCGACGACACCGCGGTCGACGGCGACACCACCTCCGCCACCGACGCCACCGCCGACGCCGACGCGACGACCGACACCCGCCCCGACGACGCGGACACCGGGCCGCTCCCGTGCGACGACCCGGCCGAGCTCCTGACCAGCGCGTGCCTGCCGACCTCGGTCGAGCTCTCGGTCTTCGAGCCCGAGCACGACGGCGCCGGCATGGGCGCGCCGACGGCGCTGACCCGCCCGCAGCGCGGCGATGGCGCGAGCTCGTGGGCGCGCGCCGCCGAGCCGCTCGAGGTCGCGCTGACGAACGGCTCGCGCGCCGACCCGACGCTGCTCGCCTACTTCACCTTCGACGACACCCTCGCCAACGCCGTCGGCGCCGGCTACGCGCTCGTGCAGGGCCCGCCGCCCGGCGCGGCCTACGCCGCCAGCCAGCCCGGCATGGGCAAGGGCCTCGAGATCGGTGGCCGCTTCGGCGGCCCCATCACCGCGCCCGGCTCGGCCTCGTTCACCCTCATGGGCTGGTTCGACATCGACCCGAGCGCCAAGAGCACCGCCACCTTCGACCTCATCGGCTTCGAGCCCGCCCAGCAGCAGCCGCCCGAGCTCGCGCTGGGCGTCGCCGCCGGCGCCTGGAAGGCGCTCGTCGACGGCACCAGCACCGCGTTCGGCACCGTCGCCGGTGGCTGGCAGCACGTCGCGCTCACCTGGGACCAGGGCCTCGGCATGGCCGTCCTCTACCTCGATGGCCGCGTCGCAACCGTGCTGCACCCGAGCCTCGACGTCGCCAGCGCGCGCTTCTTCGTCGGCGCCGGGCTCGCCCCGAACCCCGGTCCGGGCGTCGGCGCATGGCGCTACGGCGACGACATCGCCGTCTTCTCGCGCGCCCTCGAGCCGGCCGAGGTGCGCGCCCACGCCGAGTCGCACCGCCCGTTCGGCAGCGCGCTCGTGGCCACCACCCAGCCCGACTTCGACGACCTGCGCGTGGTGCGCGACGGGAGCGAGCTCGTGCCGCGCGAGATCATCGGCCGCCGCCCGCACGGCGACAGCGGCGCCGAGCAGGACGGCGTCCTCGGCGTCTGGCCGCTCGACGACGGCAGCCTCGTGCCGAGCTGGGTCGCCGACGACCTCGGCGCGTCCGACGGCGACGTCACGCCGGTCGCCGAGACCGGCGCCTTCGGCGACGCCGGCGGCGCCATGCGCCTGGCCGCGCTCGGGCGCATCGGCCTGGCCTTCGGCCGCACGCGCACCTGGGGCGACGCGCTCAGCGTCGAGCTGTGGGTGAAGGTCGCCGTCGGCGAAGCGGCCATCACCTGCAGCAACGCCTACGACGGCGCCACGCTCATCACCACCCAGGACGGCGCGGCGCTGACCAGCGACGGCTGGACGCTGCGCCTGTGTTCCGGGCACCTCGAGCTCACCACCAGCGTGGCCACCGTGAGCGGCGCCACCGACCTCGCCGACGGCGCCTGGCACCACGTCATGGCGGCCTACGACGGCAGCATGCACGAGCTCGTCGTCGACGGCTTCGTCGACGCCTCGGCCACCACCAGCGGCACGCCGAGCGACAGCATGAAGCCGCTCGTCCTGCTCCACCACCCGCCGCTCGAGGTCGGCGTCGGCGACCCGCCGCACATCACCGACGCGGCGCTCGACGACCTCGTCGTGCACGCGATCGTGCGCCCGGTCGGCTACGCCTACAACCGCGCCTGGCCGCGCCTCCCGCACGTGCGCTTCCTGGTCGCGACCGACGACGCCAGCGGCGGCAGCTTCCCGCTCCCGACCTACGCGCTGCGCGCCGGCAACGCCGCCGTCGCCGCGCCCGTCGTCAACGACTGCGGCTCGCTCGTGTCGCGCTGCACCGGCTACGTCGCGTGGTGGCGCTTCGACGATCCCACGCGCGGCGGGCTGGCCATCGACAGCGCGCTCGACGGCCGCCACCTCGGCGCCGCCGGCGGCCTCACTTGGACCGCCGGCGCCGACGGCGGCCTCGCGGCCTCGCTCGACGGCGCGACCCAGAGCCTCTCGCGCGACCAGGGCGCCGACTTCGGGCTCGACAACTGGAACGTCGAGGCCGCGGTGCGACCCGCGTCGACGACCGACGACGGTACCGTGGTCGAGCGCCCCGGCCCCGGCGTCCCGCCCGACGTGGGCCTCAACTACTCGCTGCAGGTCGACGCCGGCGGCATCGTGCGCCACGTGTTCCGCACGCCGCCCGGCGGCCCGACCGTCGCCCAGGCCGCCCAGACGCTGGTCGTCGGGGCCTGGGCCGCGCTGGGCGGCGGCTACGCCGCGGCGAGCCTCGGCGTGTCGGTGGGCGGCGTCGTCACCAACACCACCGCGACCACGGTCCCCCCTGCCGACAAGCAGGGCGCGCCCATCTTCCTCGGGCGCGGCGGCAAGCCCGACGCGGGGGGCAAGCTCCACGGCGACCTCGACGACGTGCGCATCATGGACCGCAAGCTCACCGCCGACGAGCTCCGCAAGCTGCCGCCGCTGGCCTGGTCGCCGCGGTAGTCGCGCCGTCGCCTACGGCACGATGCCCGGGGCGTCGCCGCGCGGGCCGTGCGGCAGCGCCGTCAGCATCACGCTGAGGTCGCTGCTGCCGGCGCCGATGACCACGCTCTCGGCGCGATAGCCAGCCTTCTTGAGGACGATGGTGAGGCTGCCGCTCGCGGGCGGCGCGAGGCGGAGCGGCGTCTTGCCGAGCGCCACGCCGTCGCGCGTCGCGATCGCCCCGACCGGGTCCGAGGTGAGCACGATCTCGGCCGGGGCCGCGTCCACCGGCGCCACCTCGGGCGCCTGGGCCAGCGCGACGTCGGGCGCGACCGCGGTGTCCTCGGCCACGGCCGTGTCGGCCGCGGCCACCACCTTGGCGTCGACGGCGGTCCCGAGGCTGGCGTCGGGCGCGTGCACGACCGGCACCGCCAGCGGCGGGCTCGACGCGACGGCGCTCCCGCCCGTCGCGCTCGCGCGCCCCTCTTCAGTGCGCGTGGCGAAGAACACCAGCGCCGCGGCGAGCAGCCCGAGCACCGCGACGAACGGCGCGGCGGCCCGCCACTTCGGCAGCGTGCCCTGCGGCGCCGGCGCCGCGCGCGCGGTGTCGGCCAGCCCGCGCCGGTCGCGGCCCGGAGGCGCGGTCGAGTCGGCGCGCACGCGCACGTCGATGCGCTCGGCGCCGACGCCGGTCAGGCGCGACGGCGACACCGGCACGCCGAGGACCGGCGACGACACGTCGCGACCACCGAGCGCCGCCACCAGCTCGTTGGCGAACTCGAGCGCGCTGGCCGTGCGCTGCTCGCGCTTCTTCTCGAGCGCGTGGCGCACCGCCTGCTCGAGCGCCGGGATGGTCGGCACGTGCGGCGCCACCGCCGCCAGCGCCGGCACCGGCTTCTCGATGTGGGCCAGCATCTGGCGCATGGGCGTGTCGGCCGGCAGCGGGTGCAGCCCCGACAGCATCTCGTAGGCGATGACGCCCAGCGCGTAGACGTCGCTGCGCGCGTCGATCTCGTCGCCCAGCACCTGCTCGGGCGACATGTAGGCCGGCGTGCCGCACACCGCGCCGGTGCGAGTGATGCGCTCCATGCCCTCGTACGAGCGCGCCGTGGTCATGGCGATGCCGAAGTCAAGCACCTTGACGAAGTCGCCGCGCAGCGCCGAGCCCTGCACCAGGATGACGTTCTCGGGCTTCAGGTCGCGATGCACGAGGCCGCGCTCGTGGGCGTGGTGCACGGCGTCGGCGACCTGGGTCAGCAGGTGGACGGCGCGCGCCGGCGCGATGGGCCCGAGGGCGATCTCCGTCCCGAGCGAGTGCCCGTTGAGGAGCTCCATCACGATGTAGAGGAGGCCGTCGTCGGTGCGCCCGAAGTCGAAGACGGTGATGACGTTCGGGTGCTCGAGGCGCGTGGCCGCGCGCGCCTCGTGCAGGAAGCGGCGCACCGACTCGGTGTCGTTGGCGAAGCCGGGGTGGAGGATCTTGACCGCCACCTCGCGGTCGATCGAGTGCTGGCGCGCGCGATAGACGACGCCCATGCCGCCCTTGCCGACGACGCCGGTGAGCGTGAGCTTGCCGTCGATGACGCGGCCGACCAGCGACTCCGGGCTGGCGACCGAGTGCAGCTTGCCGCCGTCGCGCGGGCACAGCTCTTCGACGGTGCGCAGCACCCCGTGACAGCGCTCGCACACCTTCTCGGTGAGCGACCGCGCCTCTAGCGGCTCGTGGGGGTCCATCGACCTCGACGGGACAGGCCGTTCCGATACGGCGGCCGGGAGCATATGCAAACGAACAGGCGAGAGCAAACTGGTCTGGGTGTGCTAACGTGTTCGCCCGGATCCGCCGATGCAGAACAAACCGACCTTTCGTTCCAATGACCGCGCGGCCCTTCGCGGCAGCGGTCCCGCGCGAGCGCGGCTCGCCCTGGTCGTCGTCGCGAGCCCGGTCGAGTCGGCGCTCGGGATGACCGTCCCGCTCGGCCCCGCGCCGTCGGTCCTGAGCCGCGTGGCCGACGCCCACAGCGACGACGACTGGATGTCGCGCGAGCACGCCACCGTCCGCCTCGACGCGGGCGTGGTGAAGGTGCGCGACGGCTGCGCCGCCGACGGCGGCTGGAAGGCCAGCGCCAACGGGACCTTCCTGGGCGACGGCGCCGACGCCGACGGCATCGCCGACAGCCCGGTCGTGGGCGAGGTCACCGCCACGCCCGGTCAGGTCGTGCGCACCGGCCGAACGCTCTGGATGCTGGTCGAGAACCCGGCCGCGGCGCCCGCGGGTACGCTGCTCGGCGGCATCAGCGACGCCATCGGCCAGGTGCGCGACGAGCTCTCGCTGGTGGTGGCCGAGGTCGCGCTGCGCTTCGAGCGCCAGAAGCGCGTGACCCAGGCGCTGCTCGTGACCGGCGCGCGCGGCACCGGCAAGCAGGTGGTGGCGCGCGAGGCGCATCGGCTGCTGGCGCTGCGGCGCGGCGACCCGTCGAGCCCCTTCGTCGACGTGCCGGCGCCGGCGCTCGCCGACGGCACCAGCGCGGCCGATCTCTTCGGCGTGGTCGACAAGTACGCCACCGACGTGAAGGGGCGGCCCGGCTACTTCGAGCGCGCCCACGGCGGCGTGCTGCTCATCGACGAGGTGGCCGACGCGCCGCTCGGCGAGCAGGCCAAGCTCCTGAACGTGCTCGAGGAGCGGCAGGTGACGCGCCTCGGCGGCCGCGCCGCGGTGCCGTTCGACTGCCTGGTGGTGGCCGCCACCAACCGCGACCTCGACGAGCTGGTGCAGACCGGCGCCTTCCGGCCCGACCTGCTCGATCGGCTGAGCCGCTTCCACGTGCACCTGCCGTCCCTGGCCGAGCGGCCCGAGGACGTCCTGCCCATCGCCGCCGCGCTGTTCCGGCGCCACGGCCACAGCCCGACCATGGCCTGGGAGGTCGCGCTCGGGCTCCTGAGCCAGAGCTGGCCCGGCAGCGTGCGCGAGCTCGACGCCTTCGTCGAGCGGCTCATCGCGCTGGCGCGGAGCGAGCGGAAGGACGTCATCGACCGCGGCATCTTCGAGCGCGCGGCGCGCGCCACGCGCCTCACCTCGAAGACGCGGGTGCCGACCCAGGAGCGGCGCGCGGCGCCGGCCGACAGCGCGCAGCGCGGCCAGTGTCCGCCGCGCGAAGAGCTCTTGCAGCGGCTGAACGAGCACGGCTGGAACAAGACCGAGGTCGGCCGCGCGTACGGCAAGCATCCGCGGCAGATCACGCGCTGGATGGAGTACCTCGAGATCGAACGGCCGGAGTGATGGCGCTCGGCGCGCGGCCGGGGTCGGACGCTGCGGCGGCCTTCGTGGGGCTGGCCGACGAGCTCGCGCGACGCGCGGCCCGGGCGGCGCGGAGGCCGCTGATGGTCGGCGTGCACGGGCCGCAGGGGTCGGGCAAGTCGACGCTGTGCGCGTGGCTCGTCGGGGCGCTGGCGGCGCGCGACCTGCGCGCGACGACGGTGTCGATCGACGACTTCTACCTGACCCACGCCGAGCAGCGCCGGCTGGCCGCGCAGCACCCGGGGGACCCGTACCTCGAGCACCGCGGCTACCCCGGCACGCACGACGTCGCGCTCGGTGAGCGCGTGCTGGCGGCGCTCGCCAGCCCGGTCGACGGCGAGGTGGCCCTGCCGGTCTACGACAAGTCGGCGCACGGCGGGCGCGGCGATCGGCTGCCCGAGGCCGTGTGGCGCCGCGTCGCGACGCCGCTCGACCTGGTGCTGGTCGAGGGCTGGATGCTCGGCTTCGCGCCGGTCGCCGAGGCGGCGCTACCCGACGCGCGCCTGGCGTTCCCCAACGCGCGGCTCGCCGACTACGCGGCGTGGCGGAGGCGACTGGACGTGCTGGTGAGCCTCGAGGTCGGGCGCGAGCACCTCGACTGGATCGTCGCCTGGCGCGTCGACGCCGAGCGCGCGCGCCGCGCGGCGGGGGCCGCCGGGCTGAGCGACGCCGAGGCGCACGACTACATCGCGCGCTTCCTGCCGGCCTATCGCACGTGGTCAGTGGGCGGCGTGGGCGAGGCCGAGGCGGGCGGGGCCGACGTCGTGCGTATCGCGCTCGGACCCGATCGCGCGCCGCGCGGCGACGCTTCGTGATATGGCCAGGCCGCAACCCGGCGCGACGCGCGCACGCACACGAGGGAGGTCCCGATGAGCTGGTATGAAGGTCTCGGTCTGAAGCGACTCGATGGCAGCGCCGTGGGCGACGAGCTCGCGGGCAAGGCGCTGCTGGTCGTGAACGTGGCCAGCGCGTGCGGCTACACGCCGCAGTACAAGGGGCTCGTGACGCTGCACGGCGAGCTCGGCGGCGACGGCTTCGCGGTGGTCGGCGTGCCGTGCAACCAGTTCGGCGCGCAGGAGCCGGGGACGCCCGAGGAGATCGCCACGTTCTGCGAGACGCGCTACGCCGTCGACTTCCCGCTGCTCGAGAAGCAGGAGGTGAACGGCGCCGGTCGCTCGGCGCTCTACCGCCACCTCATCGGCGGCGGCGCCGACATCAAGTGGAACTTCGAGAAGTTCGTCGTCGACAAGGACGGCAAGGTCACGGCGCGCTTCGGCTCGAAGGTCCGCCCCGAGGACGCCGAGCTGCGCACCGCGGTGGCCGCGGCCATCGGCTGATGCCGCTTCCCGCGGGAGGCCTCCGCGCTTAGCTAGTGCGCCCGGAGGTGCCCGTGGTCCTGCCCCTGTCCATCCTCGATCTCGCGCCGCTGGCGCACGGCCAGACCAGCAGCCAGGCGCTGGCCAACAGCGTCGCGCTGGCGCGCCTGGCCGAGCGCCTGGGCTTCGCGCGCGTGTGGTACGCCGAGCACCACGGCATGCCCGGCATCGCGTCGACCGCGCCCGATCTGATGATCGCGCACGTCGGCGCGCACACCGAGCGCATCCGCCTCGGCGCCGGCGGCGTGATGCTGCCGAACCACGCACCGCTGCGCATCGCCGAGGCCTATCGCCTGCTCGAGGCCATGCACCCCGGGCGCGTCGATCTCGGCCTCGGGCGCGCGCCCGGGACCGATCAGCGGACGGCCCTGGCGCTGCGCGGCAGCCGCGAGCTGCTCCTGCGCGACGACTTCAAGGAGCAGCTCGACGAGCTGGTCGGCTGGTGCGAGGGCCAGCCGCCGGGCCACCCGCTGGCCGTCGTGTCGGCCCAGCCCGACGACGTGCCGCTGCCGCCCGTCTGGCTCCTCGGCTCGAGCGACTACAGCGCGCACCTCGCGGCCGAGCGCGGCTATCCGTTCGCCTTCGCGGCCCACTTCAGCCCGGCTCCGCCCGACGGGCCGATGCTCGGCTATCGCCGCCGCTTCGAGCCCGGCGTCACGAAGGACCCCTACGCCATCCTGGCGCTCTCGGTCTTCTGCGCCGAGACGACCGAGGAGGCCGAGCGCATCGCGCGCCCGACGCTCATCGCCTTCGTGCGCCTGCGGACGGGTCGCCCGACGCGGCCGCTGTCGCCCGAGGCCGCCGCCGCGTATCGCTTCGACGGCATCGAGGAGCAGGTCGCGGCGCAGGTGCGCGCCACGCAGATCATCGGCACGCCCGAGGCCGTCACGGCCCGCATGCGCGAGCTCGCGACGCGCACGCGCGCCGACGAGGTCATGGTCACGACGCACGCGTCCGACCACGCCGCGCGCCTCCGCTCGTTCGAGCTGGTGGCGGCGGCGTGGCGCGGTGCGTGAGGCTTACTTGGCCACCGGCGGCGGCGGCACCGGCAGCGGCGCCAGCACGATCTCGACGCGCCGGTTGGTGGCGCGGCCCTCGACGGTGGCGTTGTCGGCCACCGGCTGCGACTCGCCGTGGCCCACCGCGGTCACGCGCTCGGCCGGCACGCCCTGGCTCACCAGGAACGCGCGCACCGAGTCGGCGCGGGCCTGCGACAGGATCATGTTGGCGCTGTCGGGGCCGGCGCTGTCGGTGTGGCCTTCGACGATGACCTTGCGCTCGGGGCTCAGCCGCAGGTAGCCGGCGATGGCGGTGAGGCGCACGCTGGCGGCGGGCAGGATCTGCGACTTGCCCGACTGGAACAGCACGCCCGACGACATGGTGATGACCAGGCCGCGCTCGTTCTCGACGAGCTGGGCCCAGCGCGCCATCTCCTTGCGCATGTCGTCGGCCTTGGCCTTGGCGGCCTCGGCCTCGGCCTTCGACTTGGCCGCGGCGGCCTCGGCCTCGGTCTTCTCCTGCTCGGCCTCCATGCGCGCGGTGCGCTCCTCGGCGACCTTGTCGGACTCCTTGTCGAGCTGCTTCTGCGTCGTCTTCAGGTCGGTCACGGCCTGGACGCGCAGCTGGTCCGAGACCTCGGTGCGCTTGGCCTCGAGGCTCGCCTTGTCCTTCTCGGCCTGGCGCCGCTCGGCGATGGCCGTGGCGATCTCGGCGCGGCGCTCGGCGATGTAGGCCAGGTCGTCGGTGCGCGCGTCGGCGCCGTCGGCCTTGTAGGCGCCCTCGGCCTTGCCCAGCGCCTCCTCGGCGTCCTTGAGCTCGGCCGGAGCGAGGTCGGCGGCGGGCCCGCTGGCCGCGTTCTGGTAGGCCTCGCGGGCCATCACCAGCTGGCCGGGCACGGTCGAGGCGCAGGCCGGCGCCAAGCCACCGAGGCTCAGCGAGGCGATGACGAGATAGCGGCGGAGTTGCGTGTTCATGGTCCTCTCCTGGGGCGTTCGGGTTCGGGGGCGGCTCAGTTCGCCTGCAGCATGCGGTGCTCCTTGCGGAGCGTGTCGATGGCCTTCATAGCGTCGCCGGCGCCCTTGCGGGTGTCGTCGCGGCGAGCGAGCTCGAGGGCGAGCTCGGCGTCGACGGTGGCGCGGTCGAGCATGCGGCGCGCGCGCTCCTCGTCGCCGTTCTTGATGAGCTTGTTGGCGTGGTCGTACTGGTCGCGGGCCAGCTTCAGGTGCAGCGCCGCGGTCGGGTTCTCTTCGGCGCCGGCCTCTTCGGCCGCGGCGATGCGCGCCTTCGGCTCGGCGACCCGATCGGGGGAAACGCTGGTGCTCGCGCAGCCCGCGGCGAGCGGGAGCGTCAGGCACGCGGCGCTGAAGATGGTAGCGAGTGGGGCTCTCATGGCTCGTCTCCTCGGTTCGTCCGTCGAAGCGCGCAGCGCGGGCGCGCCGCGGCCGGGAGGCACCAGAGCAGCCTGCATGCCAGCCGATTCGGCGCGGGCGGCCACGGGCGGCATCGGCCGACGACGGCCACGGACGGCCACGTGCCGCCCATCGGTCGCGAGGCGCCCGGGGCATTCTGCCGCGGCCTGGGGCGCCGTGGGGCGCCGCGGCGGTCTAGCGCGCGTGGATCAGGTGGTGTCCCAGGGTGGGGTCAGGACTACTTCTTTTCTCATTTTCCGCGCGCGGAAAATGAGAAAAGAAGTAGTCCTGACCCCAGCTGGCGGCACCCCGGTCAGGGCGTCGGCAGGCGCTGGCGGACGGTCGCGACGAGCTCGGCCGGCGCGCCGGCGAGCGCCAGGGCGGCGAGCGTGTTGGCGCGGGCCTCGGCGGGACCGAGGTCGACCGGACGCGTGAAGGTGCCGAGGTAGGCGCGCGCGGCGATGCGCTGCTCGCTCACGAACAGCGCCGCCACGAGCGGTCCGCCGTCGGCCGGCGCGGCCGCGGTGAGCGCGGGCGGCGCGAGCGAGGCCACGGCGGTGACGCCGTCCTTGCTCGCGTGCCAGAAAGTGGCCTTGCCGTCGGCCTCGCTGCGCAGGAGACCGTCGCCGTCCAGCTCCACGTTCATGCTGGCCCCGCCCCAGCGCCACGCGAACTCGCCCGGCTGCGGACCGGCGCCGACCACCGCCGCGTCGACCACCGCCGAGGGCGGGCCCTCGGTGCCGACGACCAGCGCCACGACCGCACCGTCGCGGACGTGCAGCTTGGCGCGCAGGAGCGGCGTCTCGGGGTTCGTCATGAGCTCGCCCATGCCGTCCTGGGCCAGCGGGGCGACCGCGTCCATGACCTTCGTGACCTTGTCGCCGGCCAGGAAGAACAGTCCCGCGCGCGCGAAGCCGAAGGGCGTGCCGCCGCCTGGGAACTCGTAGATCCAAGTGGCGAGGACCAGGGCGCCCGACGGGCCGGCGCACGCGCCCTCGAGCGTCGCGACCGGGGGCTTCGTGACGGCGCAGGCCTTGCCCTGGCAGGCCTCCTGCGCGCGCAGCACGGCGCGGTCGTTCTTGGCGATCCAGGCGGCGATGGCGGCGGCGATGTCGCCCGCGGGCCGCTCGCAGGCCTGGTCGCCGAGCGCCGCGCGCAGCGTCGCCTCCGCCTCGGCGACGGCCGCGAGGCGCACATCGTCGCCGGGCACCGCGAGGCCCCTCCACCAGCGACCGATGGCCTGCTGCGCCGTGCTCGGCGCGGCGCGCGCGAGCAGCGCGTCGCGCTCGGCGTCGGGCAGGTGCAGCGGGACGAGCGCGTCGGCCAGCGAGTCGCGGTCGTCGAGCGCCACGAGCGCCGCGCCCTTCGCGCTCGACAGCGTCTCGAACTCGGCGGAGTGGGCGAGGGCGCGGGCCGCGGCCGGGCAGTCGGAGAGCGCGGTCGCGCTGATGCACTTCGCCTCGTCCTCCGTCGGGGTGCTGACCGTGACCACCAGGATGCCCTCGCTCGGCGCCGGCTGCAGCAAGGCGACGTCGAACGCGCCGGTCAGGCTGCCGAGCTTGGTCGGCCCTTTCGGTCCCGGCACGAAGAGGTCGTAGGTGCCGCTCGACGAGCCGCCCTCGTCCTTCGACTCCGTCATCGTCACCGGATCGGACACGCCGTCGTGATCGAGGTCGACCATCGCCAGGAGCTCGAGCGCGTGGCGCGCGGTCCACTCCGAGCCCGACTCGATGGCGTCGTCGTGCTGGAGCACGCGCACCTCGTCGCCGCCGAGCGCGACGATCCACGCCTTGGCGGTCTCGCCGGGCTCCGACTCGGAGCTCTCGGTGCGCTCCACGCGCGCGAACACATTGGCGTCGTCGCAGCCGTAGACCAAGTCGATCGACGCGCTGACGCCGGGCTTCTGCGGCGCGAGCTTGGCCAGCCACGCGTCGACCTTCTTGCGCAGCGCGTCCTTCCGGGCGGCGTCGGGGCGCTTGCACGGACCGACCGCGAAGGCCTCGTCGTGCGCGGACGGCCGCGACGTCAGCTCGTCCAAGAGCACCTTCAGCCGCGCGTCATAGAGGACGGTCAGGTCGTGGGCGAGCGCGCCGGGGTCGGGGCTGACGCTCGCTCCGGCCGCGTCGGGTGCAGCCGGCGCGGCCGCGGTCACGTCGGATTCGGTCGGCGCCGCCAAGCCCCCCGCGTCGGGGGCCGCGGGCGCGGCCGGGCCGGCGGCGTCGGGCGACGCGGTCACGGCGGGCGCCGTCGTGGCGACCGACGACGCCGGGCTCGCGTCGGGCGCAGGCGCGGACCCCTTGCAGGCGAAGAGCAGCAGGCAGGCCGAGACGGTAGCGGAGCGGCGGATCATGGGCCCAGTATCGTCCAGGTGTGGGCGGCGGGGAACGGGAGCGCGACGGCTTTCTCTGTCGACGCTCGCCGGCCGCTGCTATGAGCGGCGCGTGACGACCCCACCCGACTCGCTCTACACCCCGCGCCAGGGCGGCCCCGCCCCGCTCGTCCTCGGCTGCATGAACTTCGGCAAGCGCACGCCCGAGCCCGAGGCGCGCCGCATCATCGACCTCGCCATCGCGCGCGGCGTCACCCTCTTCGACACCGCCAACGCCTACGTCGACGGCGAGTCGGAGCGCATCCTCGGGCGCGCGCTGCGCGGCCGCCGCGACGCCGTCGCGGTCGCCACCAAGGTCGGCTCGTGGAAGCGCGAGGGGCTCGCACCCGAGCGCGTGCGCGCCGCCCTCGACGCGAGCCTGGGCCGCCTCGGCATGGACCACGTCGACCTCTACTACCTGCACGTGCCCGACCCCGCGACGCCCATCGAGGCGACCCTCGAAGCCGTGCGCGACGTCATCGCCAGCGGCAAGGCGCGGCGCTTCGGCATCTCCAACTACGCCTCGTGGCAGGCGCTCGAGATCCTCCAGCTGTGCGACCGCATGGGCATGCCGCGACCGGTCGTGTCGCAGCAGCTCTACAACCTGCTCATCCGCCAGCTCGACCTCGAGTACCTGCGCTTCGCCGCCAAGTACGCGCTCCACACCACCGTCTACAACCCGCTGGCAGGCGGCCTCCTGAGCGGTCGCCACGACGCCGCTCGGACGACGCTCGCCGGCTCGCGCTTCGACAAGAACGGCATGTACCAGCGCCGCTACCTCTCCGACGTCTTCTTCGAGGCCGTGACCGAGCTCGGCGCGCTGGCCCGCGACGCCGGCATGACGCTCGTCACCATGGCCTACGCCTGGCTCGCGCGCCGGCCCGGCGTCGACTCGATCCTGGCCGGCCCCGGCTCCGTCGCGCACCTCGAGGACGCGCTCGCGGCCGTCGAGGTCGTGCTCGACGACGAGCTCCTGGCGAAGATCGACGCGGTCCACCGCGCGCTGGTCGGCACCGACGCGAGCTATGCGCGCTGACGCCACGGCGTCGGAGCACGCCCTCTTGCGGCCGGGCTGGCAGGACCGCGACCTCGCCGCGCTCATCGCCGACTATCGCCGCGACGGCTTCGCCGTCCTGCGCGGCGTGGCCAGCCCGGCTGCGCTCGAGGCCATGCGCCAGCGCTCCGACGACCTCATGCTCGGCCGCGTCGACGGCGCGCCGTTCTTCTTCCAGCACGACGCGCCGACCGGTCGCTACGAGGACATGCCGCTCGGCGAAGGCTGGATCGGCCCCTCGCTCGGCTATCGCAAGCTCGAGAAGCTCGAGCGCGATCCGGTCTTCCGCGCCTGGCTCGAGAACCCGCTCTTCGAGCGCATCGCGCGCACGCTGGTCGGCGACCAGGTGGCGCTCTACCGCGCCATCCTCATGACCAAGCCGGCGCGCGGCCCGAGCGCCGCGGGCGGCACGGTGCTGCCGTGGCACCAGGACGGCGGCCGCCTGTGGGGCCTCGACAACGACCCCGAGGTGCAGCTCTGGACCGCGCTCGACGACGCTCCGCTCGCGGCCGGCTGCATGACCTTCGCCATCGGCAGCCACCACGCCGGGCTGGCCACGCCGCTCGGCGGCGCGGTGCCGCCCGACGTCGTCGCGCGCGCTGCGCCGACGCTGCGCGAGGTGGCGCTGCCGGCGGCGGCCGGCGACGTCGTGCTGCTCCACAACATGGTCTGGCACGCGTCGGGCCTCAACGCGACCGAGCTCCCGCGGCGCGCCTTCAGCGTGTGCTTCATGCCGGCCGCCACGCGCTGCGTGCGCAAGAAGAAGGCGCCGCGCACCTTCCCGCGCGTCTTCGCGCCGCGCGCCCCCGACGCCGCCGACTGAGCTCCGCCCGTCGGCTTGCGCACGCGGCGAGGGGCTTCTAATGTACGCGCCGTCTCGCTGCGCCAGGAGCTCGCGACCATGTCCATCATCGACCACATCAGCGTCTTCGTGACCGACATGGAGCGGTCGAAGGCCTTCTACACCCAGGCCCTCGCGCCGCTCGGCATCACCGCCATCATGGACTTCGGCGTCGTGTGCGGCTTCGGTCGCGGCCAGAAGCCCGAGCTCTGGATCGGCCGCGGCCCGACCAGCTTCCAGACCGCCGAGCAGGTGGCCGCGCCGACGCCCATCCACGTCGCGCTGGCCGCGCGCTCGCGCGCCGAGGTCGACGCCTTCCACGCCGCCGCGCTCGCGGCCGGCGGCAAGGACTTCGGCGCGCCCGGCGTGCGCGCCGAGTACCACCCGAACTACTACGGCGCCTTCGTCCTCGACCCCGACGGCCACAACATCGAGGCCGTCATCCACGTTCCGGGCGCGTGACGCGGACACCTCGCCTCGCGCTCGTGCTCGCGCTGGCCGTGACCGCCTGCGGCGCCGACGCGACCCCGGGCGCGGACACCGGCGTCGACACCGTCGCCGAGGTCGCCGACACGACGGCCGACGTCGGCGACGCGACCGCCGAGATCGACGCAGTCGACGCGACGCAGGCCGCCGACAGCGGCGACGGCGAGGTCGCGATCACCGGCTGCGGCGGCGCGCCGCTGTGCGACGACTTCGAGTCGGTCGGCGCGCCCGACGCCGCGCGCTGGTCGATCGTCTCGCCCAACTGCAGCGGCACGGGTCAGCTCGCGCTCGACGGCGACGTCGCCCACAGCGGGCACCACGCCGTGCGCGTCACAGGCGGCGGCGGCTACTGCAACCACGTCTTCCTGCGCACGCCGCTCGACGGCCTGGTCGCCGTCCGCGCACCCGTGCACGCGCGCTTCTGGCTGCGCCTCGGCGACGCGCTCGGCGACGGCCACACGACCTTCATCGCCATGCACGACGCCGTCGCCGACAAGGACGTGCGCATCGGCGGGCAGTCGAGGATCCTCATGTGGAACCGCGAGAGCGACGACGCCACCCTGCCCGTCCTGAGCCCGACCGGCATCGCCCACTCGAAGGTCCTGCCGGTCGACACCTGGGTGTGCGTCGAGCTCGTCGTCGACGGCCAGGCCGGCACGCTCGCGACCTGGGTCGACGGCGAGGCGGTCGACGGCCTCGCGGTCGACGGCAGCGCCACCCCCGAGCTCGACGAGCAATGGCTGCGCCAGGCCTGGCACCCCGAGCTGCGCAGCTTCGGCCTCGGCTGGGAGAGCTACGCCGGCCAGGCGCTGACCTTGTGGTTCGACGACGTGGCCATCGGGCCCGACCCGATCGGCTGCGGCGAGCCCGCGCCATGAGCGCCGTCCGCCCGTGGGCGGCCTGGCTCGCGTGGCTCGCCCCGGCGCTCGCGGCCTGCGGCCCGACCTCGACGCCGACCGGCGCGCCGCCCGCCGAGCGGACCGCGAGCGGCGACGAGGCGCTCGACCTCGACATCACCTTCGTGCCCGACATCAGCGGCAACGACGGCTGGTTCGAGCGCGACGCCGACGACGCGGGCCCATCGATGACCGGCCCGCGGCCGCTGCGCCTGCGGTCGAGCGACCTCGGCCACACGCCCGACGCGCGCCGGCTCATGGCGCTCCTGCTCGAGCGCGCGCCGCTCGCGCACACCTCGCTGGTGCTCGACGCGGCCAGCGCCTGCGCGCCCGAGCTGCGGGCCGCGGCCGCGCAGCAGCGGCCGGCGCGCATGCTCATCGCCCTCGACGACGCGCTGACGCCCGAGGTGGTGCGCTGCCTCGCCGCGCTGCCGACGCCGCGCCTCTACCTGACCGGCTGCCTCTATCGCGCCTACCGCCACGAGGCCTGCGACGGCGACGCCGACCTCGCCGCGCTCACCACCTCGCCCGACGCCACGCTCGCCGCGCGCATCGCCGGGCTCGCGCTCAGCATCCGCAAGCCCGCGACGCTGGCGGCTTTGAGCCACCTGCCGCGGCTCGCCTACCTGGCGCTCGCGACCGGCGAGGGCACGACCGCCGAGGCGCTCTTCGAGGCGCTGCCCTTCGACGGCCTGCCGGCGCTGGCCTCGCTCCACCTGCCCCTCATCCTCGAGGGCGAGGGCGACGTGATGGCGCCCGGCGCGCTGCGCCTCATCGCGCAGCTGCGCGTCTTGCGCTGGAACGGCGGCCTGGCGCTGCCGCTGCCGACGCCGTGCCGCCTCGAGCGCGTCTTCAACATGCGCCTGAGCGACGACGACGCGGCGGCGCGCGCCCTGCCGCGGCTGCGCGTGCTCGAGACACTCGACGCGGGGTTCACCTCGGCCGAGCCGGTGACCCACTGGCCGGCGCTGACGACGCTCACCACGCGCCACTGGCCCGCGACCGATCTCGCGCCGCTCGCGACGCTGACCCAGCTCCGCCACCTCGGCCTCGGCGCCAGCGCCGCGACCGACTTCGGCGTGCTGGCGCGCCTGCCGCAGCTGCGCACGCTCGACCTGTCGCAGACCGCGCTGACGTCGCTCGACGTGCTCGCCGACCTGCGCGCGCTCGAGACGCTGGACGTCGGCTTCACCGCCGTGCGCGACCTCGCGCCGCTGGCGAAGCTGACCGCGCTCGCCGACCTCGACCTGCACGCCACCAAGGTCGACGACGTGACCGTCCTCGCGTCGTTGCGCGCCCTCCGCAAGCTGTCGCTGTCGCAGACCGCGGTGCGCGATCTCACGCCGCTCACCGGCCTGCCGCGGCTCGCCTGGCTCATCCTCTACGACAGCCAGGTCACCGACCTCGGCGTGCTGGCGTCGTTGCCCGCGCTCGAGCGCGCCAACATCGGCGGGCTGCGCGTGCCGCCGGCGCAGGTCGAGGCGCTGCGGCAGCGGCTGCCATCGGGCGTCGACGGGTCGCCGCGGTCGCCGTGATGTCGGCTCAACGGGCCGCGGGCGATGTGCTATAGCCTCGCCATGCTGTCCTTCCTCGCCGCCGCACCCCACCGCTTCGACGCCGCGACCATCGGTCGCACCGCCGCGTTCTTCGCGGGCTCGCTGGTCATCGTCGTCATCGCCAAGATGGTCCGCGACCAGATCGCCGCGCGCCGCGGGCACCGCCTGCCCGAGCTCGTCGCCAAGCACGACAACGTCGCCGTCGCCGTCGAGATGGCCGGCTTCGTGCTGGCCATGGTGCTCGGCCTGCTCGACTCGATCATGGTGTCGGGCATCGCCTGGTGGGAGCAGGCGCTCGACCTCCTGACGACCGGCGCCGTCGTGCTCGCGGTCATGCTGCTGAACGACCAGATCACCTCGCGCGTGGTGCTGCGCGGCATCGACTGCAACCTCGCCGTGGTGAACCGCAACCTGGCCGTGGCCATCGTGCGCGCCTGCGCCAACGTGGCCTCGGCGCTCGTGACCGCGGCCGCGCTCGGCCACGAGTCGCCGCTCATCGAGCGCGTCATCTGGGTGCTCATCGGCCAGCTCTGCCTGGTCATCCTGAGCCTCGCCTACCAGAAGCTGACGCCCTACGACGACGTGAAGGAGGTCGAGTCGCAGAACGTCGCCGCGGCCCTGCCGATGGGCGGCATCCTCCTGGCGGTGGGCCTGGTCGTCGCGGCCGCGCTGAAGGGCGAGGGCGCCGGCTGGGGCGACGACCTCGTGTCGCTGGCCATCGACCTCGTCGTGGGCGCGGTGCTCTTGTTCGCGCTGCGCTGGGCCGGCGACCGCTTCCTCTTGCCGGGCACGACCTACAAGGAAGAGATCGCGCGCGACCGGAACGCCGGCGCGGGCCTCATCGAGGCGACCTCCTACGTGGCCGGCGCGCTCGCCGTCGCGTACTTCCTGAGCTGAGCGAAGCCGGGTCGCCAGGCGGCCTCTGCACGGAGCCCGCCGTAGGCGGGCGTAGGAAGGGGCCGACACGGCGGCGACCCGCGCGGAGCGAAGCCACA
The DNA here is from genome assembly GCA_046351155.1 of Myxococcota bacterium. Taxonomy (GTDB): domain Bacteria; phylum Myxococcota_A; class UBA9042; order PHBI01; family PHBI01; genus JAXLYZ01. The sequence goes on along the minus strand of JAXLYZ010000073.1, from coordinate 2,537 downwards.
GGAGTGACGCTCGCGCAGCGAGCGGCCGGAGTAGTCTGTCGGATGGCCTCGCTCCGGCCGCCCTCATCCGGCGTCTTCCTCCGGCGCTGACCACAGTCCTCGAGCCTACGGCGTCTTCGGCGGACACGTCTTGGCGCGCGCGGCGGTGACCCGGGCCTGCACGTCGGCGTCCTCGCCGAAGCGCTGGTCCATGTCGTCGAAGGCGCCCGCGCCGGAGAGGTCCTCCTCCTTCTCGAGCGCCTGCAGCACCGGCAGCATGGCGCGCCCGTCCCACGGCCGCGGCCCGAGCGCGCAGCCGAGGCGCGCCGCGGCCAGCACATAGAAGGATGCCTCGAGCAGGTGGGTCGCCGCCGCGTCGCCGTCGGCCAGGCGCACGGCGATCTTGGCGCGCTCGAAGGCCTCGCGGTAGTCGGCCCGATCCCAGGCCAGCGCCGACAGCATGCGCTGCGCCTCCATGTGCGCCGGCACGCGCTCGACCACCGCCTGCGCGCCGGCCAGCGCGCCCGCGACGTCCTTCTGCCGGAGCGCGTTCTGGGCGCGCGCGAAGCGAGCCTGGACATCGTCGGGGTGCGCGGCGAGCAGCGCGTCGAGGGACTCGGCCTCCTTCGCGAGGTCGCCGCGCTGGCCGTAGATGCCAGCCAGGTTCCAGCGCGCCGAGACCAGCGTCGGGTCGACGGCCAGCGCCTTCTCCATGGCCTTCTCGGCCGCGTCGAGGTCGCCCAGCGCGCGCAGCGCGGCGCCGCCGGTGACGTAGCCCTCGCCGTTCTTCGGGTCGAGCGTCGTGGCCCGGCGCGCCGCCTCCAGCGCCGGGCGCGCGTCGTTCGCCGCCAGCCGCGCCGCGGCCAGCGCGGTCCACACCGCGGCGTCGGTCGGCGCCTCCAGCGCCAGCTGCTCGAGCCGCCCGCGCGCCTTCGCCACCTCGCCCTTCCGCAGGTCGTGGCGCGCCTCGTCGAGCCGCACCTCGACCGGCGGGCCGGGCGCCGGGATGGGCTGGGGCGGCGGCTCGACCACGTCGGCCACCGGCTCCTTGCCGCGGCAGGCCGGGCCGGCGGCGGACGCCAGCGCCAACGTCAGGCCCGCGCAGGCGAGCCAGGGCGAGAGCTTCAACATCGGGTCTCCGGGGTGTATGAGCGCCAGCGCATGGGAGTTCTCGACACGCTGCGATTCATCGTCCGGCATCCGCTCGCGGGCAAGCACCCAGTACGCTCGGTGCTCGATTGGGCGCGCTGGCAGGTCGGGAGCCGCCTCGTCCCCGGGCCGGTGGTGGTGCCGTTCGTCGGCCAGACGCGCCTCGTCGTCACGCGCGGCATGACCGGCGCCACCGGCAACATCTACTGCGGGCTCCACGAGCTCGAGGACATGGCCTTCGCGCTCCACTACCTGCGCCCCGACGAGGTGTTCGCCGACGTCGGCGCCAACGTCGGGAGCTACACCATCCTGGCCGCCGGCGCGGCGCACGCGCTGGTCCACGCCTTCGAGCCGGTGCCCATCACCTTCGCCGCGCTCGAGACCAACGTGCGCGTGAACGGCCTCGGCGCCCGCACCGTGCTCCAGCGCTTCGGCGTCGGCGACGCGCCGGGCGAGCTGGTCATGACCTCCGAGGGCGACACCGTGAACCACATCCTGCGCCCGGGGGAGAGCGCCCCCAACACGGTGCGCGTGCTGGTGCGGCGGCTCGACGATCTGCTGGCCGGGGTCGTGCCGGCGCTGGTGAAGGTCGACGTCGAGGGCTACGAGTACCAGGTGCTCGTGGGCGGCGAGAGCACGTTCGCGCAGTGTGGCGCGGCCATCATCGAGGTGTCGCAGCACCACGACGAGGTGCTCGGCCTCATCCGCCAGGCCGGCCTCGAGCCGGTCGACTACGACCCGTTCACGCGCACGCTGATCCCGCTGCCCGGCCTGAATTCGGCGCGCGGTAACACCATCGTGGTGCGCGACCGCGAGGCCGCCCAGGCCCGCGTCCGCGCGGCGCAGCGCTTCGCCGTGAAGCGCGAGCTGGTGTGAGGCGGCGACCGGCGGGCCGGGCCCCACGGCCCGTTATCGTTGCATTCGTGGCCGAGGGCTGATAGGTCGCGCCGGCCCCGAGCCGGGGCGCTTGGAGCCTCGAGTGAACCTCCGGAACATCGCGATCATCGCCCACGTCGATCACGGCAAGACGACCCTCGTCGATGGATTGTTGAGGCAGTCCGGCACCTTCCGTGAAAACCAGGAAGTCGCCGAGCGCGTCATGGACTCCAATGACCAGGAGCGTGAGCGCGGCATCACCATCGTCGCGAAGAACACCGCGGTGGTCTGGCGGGGCACGCGCATCAACATCGTCGACACCCCGGGCCACTCCGACTTCGGCTCGGAGGTCGAGCGCGTCCTGCGCATGGTCGACGGCGTGCTGCTGCTGGTCGACGCGGCCGAGGGCCCGATGCCGCAGACGCGCTTCGTGCTGCGGAAGTCGCTCGAGCTCGGCCTGCGCGCGCTTGTGTGCATCAACAAGATCGACCGGAAGGACGCGCGCCCGCGCGAGGTCCTGAACGAGATCTTCG
>JAXLYZ010000072.1:0-42419 GCA_046351155.1 Myxococcota bacterium | reverse complement strand
GGCGCCGGCGTGGTCGCGCAGGAGGAGGTGCAAGGCGCGCCGCCGCATGCGCGCCGCCGGATCTTCGACGGCCGTGCGCGCCAGGCGTCGCGGCGCGTCGACCTCGTCGACGGCCAGCGCGCGGGCGGCGCTGGTGCCGGGCGGCAGGTAGCGCGCGACCGACTCCTCGGGCAGCCCGAGGCAGGTGATGCGGTCGCCCTCGAGCCGCCAGCCGGCGCGCTCGGCGTCGCGCAGGCGGCGTCGGGCGTCGGCATCGACGTGGAGGACCGCGGCGTCGCGGCTGCCGTGCAGCGCGAAGCGCTCGTCGAAGTCGGGGTCGCCGAGCACCAGCGCGTCGGCCCGCGCGCGCTCGGGGCGCGAGTCGATGCTCGGTCCGCGCGGCAGCACCTGGCCCAGCGCGATGGCCAGCGAGTAGCGATCGTCGCCGCTCGCCGGGACCTCGCGCAGGCCCTCGACGATGAGGCCGTCGATGACGCCGCGCGCGCCGAGGGCGTCGGAGCCGTCGGCGCGAAACGGTGTCCGCAGGCCGACCGCGAAGAGCGGCGGCGGGGCGGCGTCGCCGGGTCGCGGCGGCCCGACCTCGTCGCGCCCCAGCCGATGCCGGGCGCGCTGCTCACCCGCGCCGGGTCGCAGCGCCGTGCCCCAGGCGAAGATGAGCGCCAGGACCAGCGAGACGCCGACGAAGACGGCGAGCTCGAGGCTCACGGGCCCTTGAGGACCTGCTCGCCGATGAGGGTGCGCACCGCGACCGAGGCGGCCGCGAGGCCGAAGGCGCCGGTCACGAAGCCGGCCGAGCCCTCGATCTGGTTCCGGTGCTCGCACGAGTGGAAGTCGTTCTGGCCCTGCGGGCAGACGCAGCGGAAGCCCTCGCCGCCGTCGTAGAGGAGCTCTTGCGGGGCGATCTTCGGCTCGGCCGAGAACACCGCCGGGACGCCGGTGAGCGCGCGCGAGGGGAAGCCGTGCTTCTCGCGGAGCACCTTCCGCACCATGCGCGCGAAGGGATCCATCTCGGTGCGGTTGAGGTCGACGACCTGGACCGCGGTCGGGTCCATGCGGCCGGCCGCGCCCATCACGACGACCATGGGGATGCCGCGGTCGTGGCAGGTCTGGATGAGGTGGCACTTGGCCGTGAGGTTGTCGATGGCGTCGACCACGAAGTCGACCGGGATGGGCGTGCCGTCGTCGGCGAGCGGCGGCTGGTCGGCCGTGCCGAGGAGGCGCTCCGAGGTGGTGGCGTTGTAGAACTCGGCCTTGGCGATGATGCGGACCTTGGGGTTCACCTTGCGCAGGCGCTCGGCCATGACCTGCACCTTGGGCTCGCCCAGCGTGTTCTGCAGCGCGTGCAGCTGGCGGTTGGCGTTGGTCGCGCACACGAGGTCGAAGTCGACGAGCGTGACCGTGCCGACGCCGCTCCGCACGAGCGCCTCGGCCGCGAACGAGCCGACGCCGCCCACGCCCATGACGATGACGTGCGAGCGCTCGAGCTTGGCCATGGCGCGGTCGCCGACCAGGCGCCCGATGCGGTCGAAGCGGCGGTGGAGCTTGTAGCTCGGGTGGATGTCGGGGTGGCGCGGGACGACCGGCACGTGCTCGGGCACGGGATCGAGGTGAGCGGACGTCTGGAGCTGGACGATCGTCGACATAGCCGCGGGCCATGCCACAGCGCGCGGTCCGGGGTCAAACCTCGGCGTCGGCAATTCCGCCGCGAGGCCGGCGGCAATCTGCGCGGTGGGCGGCGCCTGGCCGCAACCCGGGCGGCGTGAGACAATCGTCGGATGGATCGTCGACGTCTCGCGCTCGCTCTCCTGGTCGGCCTCGCTCCGGTCGGCGCCGCCTGCTCGGACGACCCGGCCGCGACCGGCTCGGACCTGCGCTTGAACGAGCTCCAGGCCATCGGCTCGCACAACAGCTACCACATCCTCGCCGGGCCCCCGCCGGACCCGGCCATGAACTACCAGCACGCGCCGCTCGCGACCCAGCTGGATGCGGGCGTCCGGCACTTCGAGATCGACGTCCACCGCGACGCCGCGACCGGCGCGGTGGTCGTCTATCACGTCAAGGGACTTGACGATCACACGACCTGCGCCGACCTCGCCGAGTGCCTGGGACAGATTCGCGCCTGGTCCGATTCCCACCCGCACCACCACGCGCTGTTCGTCCTGCTCGAGCCGAAGGACGACATCGCGCGCCTGGCGGCCGACTCGGGCGGCGACCCGGCCGACACCGGTGAGCTCCTGTGGGACGGCCACATCGCCGACATCGATCCGATCATCCGCGCGGCGTGGCCCGATCGGCTGCTCACGCCGGCCGCGGTGCAGGGCGACGCCGCCACGCTCGGCGCGGCCATCGCCACGCGCGGCTGGCCCCGCATCGACGACACGCGCGGCGAGCTCGTCCTGGTGCTGAACGACGAGGGCGCGCTGCGCACCGAGTACCGCGCCGCGCATGCGGCCGGCGACGCGCCGTGCTTCGTCTTCGCCGAGCTCGGCGACCCCGACGCCGCGTTCCTGAAGGCCGACGACCCGCGCGGCGACCCGGCGCGGCTCGCAGCCGGACTGGCGGCAGGCCTCATCGCGCGGACGCGCGCCGACGGCGACACCCAGGTCGACGCCGACGAGACCGCGGCGGCCTTCGCGACCGGGGCGCAGCTCGTGTCGACCGACTATCCCATCGCGCGCGACGACGGCGCGCACCCGGGCTATCGCGTGCCGTGGCCGGGTACGCCCGAGCACCCGAGCATCTGCAACCCGGTGACGGCGCCCGCCGACTGCCGCGCCGACGACATCGAGTAGGCCGCAGGCCTTTGTTGACCCCGGAGCGACCGGCGCGCTAATCGGCGTCCTCCAACCCCAGCGGTCGGCTGTGTTGGTCCTGCTCCGGAGCGCAGCCGGAGCGAAGCGAAGGCGAAGCCAAGAGCAGGACGCCATCAACACAGCCGAGCGCGCGTGTAACGGAGGCCCCGTGGCCGACGATGTCTTCGAGAAAGTGGCGACGCAGATCGACTTCCCCGCCGACGAGAAGAAGGTGCTCGCCTTCTGGAAGGAGCGCGGCATCTTCGAGAAGTCGCTCGCCAAGAACGCCGGCAAGCCGACCTTCGTCTTCTACGAGGGCCCGCCGACCGCCAACGGCACGCCCCACAACGGCCACGTCCTGACCCGCGTCATCAAGGATCTCTTCCCGCGCTACAAGACCATGCGCGGCTACGACGTGCCGCGAAAGGCCGGCTGGGACACGCATGGCCTGCCGGTCGAGGTCGAGGTCGAGAAGGAGCTCGGCATCCACGGCAAGGAGGCCATCGAGGCCTACGGCGTCGAGGCGTTCACGCAGAAGTGCATCGCCTCGGTGTTCCGCTACACCGACGCCTGGACCAAGCTCACCGAGCGCATCGGCTTCTGGGTCGACCTGCCCGACGCCTACGTGACGTTCCACCAGTCGTACGTCGAGTCGGTGTGGTGGGCGCTGTCGGAGCTCTTCAAGAAGGGGCTCCTGTATCAGGGGCACAAGGTCGTGTGGTGGTGGCCGCAGGGCGGCACCGCGCTGTCGGCGGGCGAGGTCGGCCTCGGCTACAAGACCGTCGACGACCCGGCCATCGTCACGCGCTTCCGCTCGGCCGACGACGCGCACGCGAGCTACCTCGCCTGGACCACCACGCCGTGGACGCTGCCGTCCAACTGCGCGCTGGCGGTGAACGCCGAGGTCGACTACGTGGAGGTCAAGCGCCTTGACGATCTCGGCCAGCCCGAGGTGGTGGTGGTCGCGCTCGGGCTCGTGCCATCGCTGTTCCCGCCCAACAAGGACGGGACGCCCAGCGTCGAGCTCGGCCGCACCATGAAAGGCGCGGAGCTGGTCGGCCGCCGCTACCTGCCGGTCTTCGACTTCGCGCGCCCCGACGGCGGCGACCCGTACCGCATCATCGCCGCCGACTTCGTCACCGTCGACTCGGGCACCGGCATCGTGCACGTCGCGCCGGCCTACGGCGTCGACGACTTCAACGCCGGCAAGGCCAACGACGTGGGCTTCCTCCAGCTGGTCGGCGCCGATGGCAAGTTCGACAAGCGCGCGCCCGAAGTGGCTCGCCGGGCGCTTCTGCAAGGAGGCCGACAAGGAGCTGACGAAGGACCTCGAGCGCCGCCACCTGCTCGTCTCGAAGGGCACCTATCGCCACGACTACCCGTTCTGCTGGCGCGCCGACCACGACCCGCTCATCCAGTTCGCGCGCCCGGCGTGGTTCATCAAGACGACGTCGGTGACGCCGCAGGCCATCGCCAACAACCGCCAGATCAACTGGATCCCCGACCACATCAAGGAGGGGCGCTTCGGCGACTGGCTGGCCAACAACGTCGACTGGGCGCTGTCGCGCGAGCGCTACTGGGGCACGCCGCTGCCGCTCTGGCGCTGCGCGTCGTGCAACCATACGGTTGCCATCAGCAAGGCTGACGAGATCAGCCAGCGCAACCCCGCCGCGTTCGCGCACTTCGACGCCGCGCGCGCCGCCGACCCGACGCTGTCCGAGCACCTGAAGGTGCACAAGCCGTGGATCGACGAGGTCACCTTCGCCTGCGACGGCTGCGGGCAGGGGACCATGCGCCGCGTGCCCGAGGTCATCGACTGCTGGTTCGACTCGGGCTGCATGCCGTTTGCGCTGTGGGGCTGGCCGCACCGCGGCCACGACAAGTTCCAGCAGGCGTTCCCGGCCGACTTCATCAGCGAGGCGGTCGACCAGACGCGCGGCTGGTTCTACTCGCTGGTGATGATCTCGACGCTCTTGTTCGGCGAGTCGCGGCCGGCGCCGCACCCCTTCAAGACCTGCATCGTGCTCGGGCACGTGACGGACAAGAACGGCAAGAAGGAGTCGAAGTCGAAGGGCAACTACACGCCGCCCGACAAGATCCTCGACACCGACGGCGCCGACGCGATGCGCTGGTACTTCTACGCGTCGAACCCGCCGTGGAACAACACGCGCTACAGCCCGGAGAACGTGCGCCTCGGGCAGCAGGAGTTCCTGGTCAAGCTGAGGAACGTCTACTCGTTCTTCACCATCTACGCGAACATCGACGGCTTCGACCCGCGGCGCGCCGAGCACGCCGCGCGCCCCTTCGCCGAGCGCACCGAGCTCGACCGCTGGATGCTGTCCGAGGTCGCGCTGGCGCTGGGCGACGTCACGCGCCACATGGACGAGTATCGCCTGTACGACGCCGCGCAGCGCATCATCCAGCTCACCGACGGCCTGTCGAACTGGTACGTGCGCCGCTCGAAGGACCGCTTCTGGGCCGGCAACGACGACCCGACCAAGTGGGACGGCTACCACACGCTCTACGAGACGCTCGTCACCATGACGCTCATGGCCGCGCCGTTCGTGCCCTTCATCGCCGAGACGCTGTGGCAGAACCTGGTGCGCCGGGTCGATGCGGCGGCGCCCGAGAGCGTGCACCTCGCGAGCTGGCCCGAGCCGAACGCGGCGCACGTCGACGCCGAGCTGTCGCACGACCTGCGCCTCGTGCGCGAGGTGGTGGCGCTGGGGCACCAGTGCGGCAACACCTCCGGGCGCAAGAACCGGCAGCCGCTGGCGTCGGTCGAGATCGTCGTCGGCCACGGCGCCGACGTCGAGCGCCTGCGTCGCCACGTCGACCTCATCGCCGACGAGCTCAACGTGAAGGCCGTGGCGCTGACCTTGTCGTCGCCGCACGTGACCTTCGCGCTGAAGCCGAACTTCCGCGCGCTCGGGCCCATCTACGGGGCGCGCGTGCAGCTGGTGAAGAAGGCGCTCGAGGCCGTCGACGCGGCCGCCATCCGCGCGGCGCTGGCGACCGACGGCAAGGCGGTCGTGGCGCTCGCCGACGGCACCGACGCCGAGCTCACCGCCGACCTCGTGCAGGTCGCGGTGACGCCCGAGGCCGGCTGGGTCGCGGCCGCGGGGCCGGTCGGCGTGGTCATCCTCGACACCGTCATCACCCCCGAGCTCCTGGCCGAGGGCCGCGCGCGCGAGGTGAAGTCGCGGCTGCAAGCGTGGCGCAAGCAGGCGAACCTCGCCTACACCGCGCGCATCGCCGTCGCCGTGTCGGGCGACGCGACGCTGGTCGCGGCCTGCCGGGCGCACGAGGCCTACATCGCCGGCGAGGCGCTGGCCTCATCGGTGGCGTACGGCGAAGGGCCGGGCGAGCGCCTCGACCTCGACATCGACGGGCTCCCGCTCGCCGTGTTCGTCGCGCCGGCGTGACACGTCAGAAGGCTGCCCTGACGTGACGCCGGCCGCGGCGCGTCAGGCGATGCGGCAGGCGTCGTCGAACGACAGGCGCGGGTTCCGCGGGAAGAGCCCGCGCGCGTCGCCGTAGCCGAGGTTCACGAGGAGCAGCGACTTCCAGGCGCCGTCGGGGAAGAACGCGGCGTCGACCTGGGCCGCGTCGAAGCCGCCCATCGGGCCGACGTCGAGGCCGAGCGCGCGCGCCGCCAGGATGAAGTAGCCGCCCTGGAGGTGGGCGCTCTGCGCGGCCATGACCTCGCGGCGCGCGTCGGGCAGGGCGGCGAGCGTGTCGCGCATCTGCGGGCGCGCCGGGAAGAGCTCGGGCATCCGATCGTAGAAGCGCGTGTCCCAGGCCAGGATGGCGGTGACCGGCGCCTGCATCGTCTTGTCGACGTTGCCGGGCGCGAGCGTCGGGCGCAGGCGCTCCTTGGCCTCGGCGCTCTGCACGAAGACCACGCGCAGCGGCTGGCTGTTGGCCGCGGTCGGGCCCCAGCGCGTGAGATCGTAGAGCCGCCGCAGCGTGGCCTCGTCGACCGGGCGATCGAAGAAGGCGTTGTGGGTGCGGCGCTCGAGGAAGAGGTCGGCGACGGACGGGTCGATGGGGGCGATCGGGGCGCTGGAGTCGGCCGGCTGGGCCAGGTCGGGGAGCTTGCTCATGCGACGTCTCGGGTTCGAGGGCGGGCGGGCCGCTCTGGGTGGCCGCGCCGTTGACGTGGCAGTAAGCCTCAGGCTATGGACGAACAATGCCACTTCGTCCGCCGAAGTTATCCAATCGTCCAATCGTGATGCAGCGCCTGGCCAACCGTGGCGACGTCCTCGCCGACGTGCTCGGCACCGCGCGGCTCTCGAACGTGCTCTACGCGCGCCTCGAGGCCGGGCCGCCCTGGGGCCTGCGCTTCGGCGCCCAGCCGCGCGCGGCCTTCTATCTCCTGGCGCGCGGCTCGGCCTGGCTCGAGCTCGACGGCGCGCGGCCGGCGCGCGGCGACGTGCACGCGGGCGAGACGCGGGCGCTGGTGTCGGCCGGCGACGTGGTGCTCCTGCCGCACGGCACCGGCCACACGCTGCGCGACTCGGAGAAGACGCGGACCTTCCAGACCTGCGACGGCGAGCGCTGCGGCGAAGGCAAGCCGCGCGCCATCGGCGGCTCGGCGCCGACCACCTCGATCCTGGCCGGTCGCTTCGAGCTCGACCCCGGGCGACCCTCGCCGCTCTTGGCGAACCTGCCGCCGCTCATCCACATCGCGGCCGCCGACGGCGAGGCGGCCGCGGGGCTCGGCACCACCGTGCAGCTCATGCTGGCCGAGAGCGCGCAGCGCGGGCCGGGCAGCGACATCGTCATGCAGCGCATCGCCGATGTGCTGTTCGTCCAGGTGCTGCGGACGATGTCGGCGCGGCCGTCGTGCCAGGCGCGCGGCGTGGCGGGGCTCGGGGACGCGTCGGTGGCGGCGGCGCTGACGGCCATGCACACGCGCATCGCCGAGCCGTGGACGGTCGACAGCCTGGCCGCCCACGCGGGGATGTCGCGCTCGGCCTTCGCGGCGCGCTTCACCGAGCTGGTCGGCGAGTCGCCGCTCCAGTACCTCTGGCACTGGCGCATGGCGCGCGCCGCCGAGCAGCTGCGCGACAGCGACGACGGCATCGCCGCCATCGCCGAGCGCGTCGGCTACGACAGCCTGCCGGCCTTCAGCCGCGCCTTCAAGCGCTGGGCCGGGGCCGCGCCGGGCGCGCACCGCCGCGTCGCGCGCGCGACCCGGGCGTCCAGCGTGGCGACCGCCGCGAGCTGAGCGCCGCGCTATACGGATCGGCCAGCGGCTGGTCGCTCGCCCTGCTCACGCGCTGGTCACCACCGCGCGCCGCGGACCGGCCGAGGGGCCCCGCGGCCGCATTCCATGCGGACGGTACGACTGTTGCTCTGAGCCCGGGGTCGGCTCGTGCCCCGGAGGTCTCATGCGCAAGCTCGTCCCCGTCCTCGCGCTCGCGTCGCTCGTCCCACTCTCGCTCGCAATCGTCGCGCCTCGGCCGGCGCGCGCCTGCGGCGGCTTCTTCTGCAACGCCCAGAACCAGGTGCCGGTGCTGCAGTCCGGCGAGCGCGTGCTGTTCGCGCGTCACGACGGGCTCGTGACCATGCACATCGAGGTCGGCTACCAGGGCGACCCGACGCAGTTCGGCTGGCTCCTGCCGGTGCCCGACCCGCCGAAGGACGCGCTCGGCCAGCCGCTGCCGCTCGATCGCGCCGTGGCCATCTCGTCGCTGGCGCTGTTCCCGCGCCTCCAGGCCGCGACCGATCCGCGCTTCGTGGTCGAGGCCACGCGCGCGCCCGACGTCGCGAGCTGCCAGCAGTCGGTGAGCTACCAGGACAGCTACGCCACGGCGCTGACGCAGGACGCGACGACCGCGGCCGACGCCAGCAGCGGCGGGTCGCCGAGCGTCGTCGTGCTCGAGGAGGCGAAGGTCGGGCCCTACGACGCGCAGCTCATCCACGCCGATGACGTCGACGCGCTCTACGCCTGGCTCGCCGAGCACGGCTACACCCAGGATCCGGCGGCGCGCCCGGTGCTCGAGTCGTACGTCGTGAAGGGCTACGAGTTCATCGGCATCCGCCTCCAGAGCGGCAAGACGACGGGCGATCTGCGACCGTTGGCCATCTCGCTCGGCGAGGAGGCGCCGTGCGTGCCGCTGCGCCTGACCGGCATCGCGGCGCTGCGCGACATGCCCATCCACGTGTGGGTGCTCGGCCCGGCGCGCGCGGTGCCGAAGAACTTCATCCACGCCACGCTCGACGACATGGCCTTCTCGTTCCCCGACTACGGCAGCTACGCCGACCTCGTGGCGCAGGCCGTCGACACCGCCAGCGGGCGCGCCTGGGTCACCGAGTACGCCGGCTACGCGCGCGACGTCGACCGCCCCAAGGCCATCGGCAGCGACGTCCAGTCCGCGGTGCGGGCCGCCGGGAGCGCGGTCGAGCTGGTGCGCGCCCTGGGGCTCGTCATCAGCGACCCCGACGTGGTGGCGGCGCTGCGCTCGGTCATCGCCAAGCCGCCCGACCTGCGCGGCTACCCGTGGGAGTGCCGCATGTGCGCCGAGTGCCCGCAGCTCTTCTGCCCCGATCCCAACGACGTCCACCTGACCACCGACGGCGAGTTCTACGGCTTCCTCGAGTACTGGCTCGGCCGCGCCGACGAGCTCGGCATCGTCGTCGACACGGACGCGCTGCGCGCGCGCCTCGAGGCCGAGGTCTTCGCGCCGCGCCAGGCCATCGTCGACCTCTTCGACGGCGCGGCCTGGCTCACGCGCTTCTTCACCACCATCGACCCGTCCGAGATGACCCGCGATCCCATCTTCGCCTTCAACGCCGAGCTGCCGAGCGTGTCGAACGAGCACCGCGTCAAGACCGTGGAGCACGCCGACGCGGCCTGCGATCGCTGGCTCGACATCACCTACGCCGACGGCCGCCGCTGGCGCGCCGACTGCCCGAGCTACGGCTGCGGCTACGGCATCGGGCCGGTGCCAGGGGTCGATCCGCTGCAGTGGGCCGAGGTGCTGGACGAGAGCGGCGACGCGGTGCCGTTCGCCGAGGCCCAGGTGGGCGAGGTCGATCGCCTCATGGACGGGGCCGCGGTCGGGGCGCCGACCTTGCCGTCGACGTTCGCGGTCACGCCCGCCGAGAGCCCGCCGCAGCCGGCCGTGCCGCCCCCGCCGGGCAAGCTCACCAGCGAGGCCAGCGCGGCGGACGGCTGCGCCGGTGGCGGAAGCGGGCTCCTCGCCCCAATCGCCGGGGTCCTGCTCTTCGCCTGTCGGAGAAAACGGACTTTGCCGCCGCGGGCCGGTCTGCTATAGGGCTCGGCTCGGTGTGCCCTGCGCGAGGAACCTGATGATCTCGATTCGCCCGACCGCCATTCTCGCCGCCTGCGCCTTCGTGCTGCCGTCGGTGTCGGCCTGCTTCAACACCTACGATGTGCCGCGCGAGGAGTTCGAGAAGCTCCAGGCCTCGGACGTGCCGCTCACGGTGAAGTCCAAGGCCGGCGAGGACGTGCTGGTCGACAAGGACACCAACATCTTCGTGCGCTCGGTCGGCGGCCGCCGCTACCCGGTGACGCCGTTCAACTTCAAGATGACGTCGAGCCAGCTCGTCGCCTCGGACCGCGACACGCTGCTGGCGCTGGGCGAGATCGAGGACTACGAGGTCGACCACTTCTCCGAGCTGCAGACCGGCCTCCTCATCGGCGCCGGCGTCGCGGCCGTCACCGCCCTCATCGTGGTGACCGCCCTCACCGCCGGGACCAAGACCTTCAACGGCTCGGAATGAGAGCCGTCCTCGAGGCCCGGCCCGGCTGATGTCGGTGCGCCCGCGAGATCGGGCCACGGCGGTGACCTCCGCGCCTTCGCCCGCGGATGAGCATCGTCGGCCCGACCGTTGGCAGCCGACCATGGACTCTCCCAAGCCCCGCGGTCGCATCTGGTTCGTGCTCGGCGCCGTCGTCGCCGCGCTCGTCGGGGTGGCCGGCGGCGTCTTCGTCGGCCTGGCGCCGATGGTCGAGCGCGCCGCGCTGAAGGCGCTGAGGAAGGTCGAGGCGCGCTTCGGCGTGCAGATCTCGGCCGGCCACGTCGACTGGACCTGGGGCGGCGACGTCACCGTGTCGGACCTGCGCGTGACCAGCGAGGGCGAGACGCTCATGCGCGCGCCGCACGTGTCGCTGTCGCTCGACGTGTCACCGTGGGAGCGGCGCGTGCGCGCGGTGGCCATCCACGTCGACCAGCCGACCTTCCAGCTGCGCCGCGACGCCGACGGCAAGACCAACGTCGACCGGGTGCTGGCCGGCCTGCGGGGCGGACAGGCGGAGAAGGGGCTCGGCGCCGGCTCGGGCGTCAGCATCGACCCGACGCCGCCCGCCGTCGCCATGGAGCACGCCACCATCGAGGTCGTGGCGGCGCTGCCGAAGTTGCCGTTCGGACTGACGATTCCAGAGCGCATGGCGCTCCGCGACGGCACCATCACGCTCACCTCGCTGCCCGACGCGACGGCCGAGGAGCCGCACCTCGAGGCGTCGGCGCGCTTCGCCGACACCACGCTCGACCCCGGCTTCGGGCTCGAGCTGGGCGCGACGGTCTCGAAGACGCGCGGCCCGGAGCGGCTGGCGGTGAGCTTCTCGCGGCCGGTGCGCTTCATGCTCGGACGCCGCGTGGTGGGCTTCGGCGGGCTGGCGTGGAGCCCGGCGGCCAAGGACGGCAAGGACCAGGGCAGCTTCGAGGTGTCGTCGCTGCAGCTGTCGGTGCCGATCGACGTGGCTGGCGGCGGCGCCAACGGCGTGGTGGCCGCGGCCGCGACGTGCGAGCGGCTGACGCTGGCGCCCGAGCCGCTGTCGCTGCTCCGGCGCGCGGGCGAGGCGCCGACCCTGGCCAAGCTGGTGAAGGCCGTCGACGCCATCGAGGTGACGCGGCCCATCATGAAGATCGACCTCGACCCGGCCGGGCACCACTCGTTCGAGGACCTGTTCCCGCGCGCCGAGAGTGCGCCCGGCAGCATCATCCGCGCGCCGAGCGAGCCCGAGCCGAGCCTGTCGCGCGCGGCCACCGAGGCCTCGGTGGCGGCCAGCGATCGGCTGCTGGCCGCGACCGGCGCGGCCAAGTCCGAGACGCTGGCGGCGCGCGTGGCGGCGAAGGTCGAGGCGCTGGCGCGGCTGTCCGAGCGCGTGGTGCCGCGCGCGGCGGCGGCGCTCGACAAGCTGTTCCTGAAGTCGCTGGGCGTGACCGGCGGCGAGGTGCTGCTCGACCTCGGCGGCAGCTCGCTCGACGTGACCGGCCTCGAGCTGCGCGCGACGGTGGTCGACGGGCAGAAGCACCTCGGTGCGAGCTTCGACGCCGAGGAGGGGCTGAAGGTCGCGCTCACCGGCCACCTCATGTCCGACGGCGCGCTGAAGGTCGACACCCACCTCGAGCGCGTGCCGGTCGCGCGCGTGCCGGCGGCGCTCCTCGACACGCTGCACCTCGGCAAGGAGGGCACGCTCACGCTGGTGGACCTGCACTTCGCCGGACCGGCCAACGGGCAGCGCTGGGACCTCTCGGGCGAGGTCGCGGTCGAGGACCTGGTGTTCCACCACCCGAGCGTCGCGCGCGATCCGCTGCGCGACCTCGACCTCGGCTGGAAGGGGCGGGTGTCGTTCGACGGCGCGGCCGGCCGCATCACCGTGGCCGACACGCGCGTCACCTCGAAGCAGGTCGGCGCCGCGCTCGACGTCGACATCGCCGAAGGGCGCACGGTGCCGCGCGTGCACGTGGCGCTCGACCTCCCCGAGACGCCGCTGCAGTCGGTCATCGACGCCATCCCGGCGGCCATGATGCCGCTGCTCGAGGGGCTGCGCGTCGACGGCACCCTGCGCTGGCCGCTGTCGATCGACCTCGACCTGGCCAAGCCGGGCGACATCCAGGTCCACTCCGACCCGGTGCTGTCGGGCTTCGGCGTCATCTCGATGGGCCGCCACGTCGACTTCAACGAGCTCCGCGGCACGCACAGCTACCGCATCCGGCTCGGCGACGGCACGCCCGGCGAGCGCCTGGTCGGGCCCTACACCGGCTCGTGGGTGCCGCTCGAGTCGATCACGCCGTATCTGCCGGCGGCGCTCACCACCACCGAGGACGGGACCTTCTACAGCAACGACGGCGTCTCCACGATGGCCATGAAGGAGAGCCTGTCGACCAACCTCGACCGCGGCGCGTTCGTGCGCGGCGCGTCGACCATCACCCAGCAGTTGGTCAAGAACCTTTACCTCGGCGGCGAGAAGACGCTGTCGCGGAAGCTGCAGGAGCTCTTCATCGCCTGGCAGATGACCAAGACCCTGTCGAAGGGCGAGATCATGGCGCTCTACCTGAACGCCATCGAGTTCGGGCCGGGCATCTACGGCATCGGTGACGCGGCCTGGTACTACTTCGGCAAGCGCGCCGGCGACCTCACGCTGACCGAGGCCATCTACCTCGCCAGCATCGTGCCGGGCCCGCGCCGCTATCACTACTTCTTCGAGGAAGGGAAGATCACCGAGCGCTGGCGGAGCTACCTCATCGCGCTGCTCAAGGTGATGCTCGAGCGCCAGAAGATCACCCCCGACGAGCTCGAGGCCGCCGCGCCCTACGAGGTGCGCTTCCGCGGCACGGCCGCGCCGACGGACGACGGCGACCAGCCGCCGCCCGACTTCGACGAGCCGCCGCCGGACCCCGGCCCCGATCCGGAGTAGACTCCCGTCGGGAGGTCCCGTTGAGCAAGCGCATCCTCGTCCCGTTGCCCGACACCGACTTCGACGTGACCGAGGTCGCGGTGCCCTGGAAGCTGCTCACGCGCGCGGGTCACGAGGTCGTGTTCGCGACCGAGCGCGGCAGCGGCGAGGGGCAGCCGCTGCCGGCGGCCGACCCGCGGCTCTTGAGCGGGGTCATCTTCGGCAAGCTCGGCGCCGCGCCCGAGGCCAAGGCCTTCTACGCCGAGATGATCGCCAGCCCGGCCTTCGCGCGCGCCACGCGCTGGAAGGACATCTACCCCGGCGACTACGACGCGCTGGTCCTGCCCGGCGGGCACGCGCCGGGCATGCGCCAGTACCTCGGCGACGCGACGCTGCAGTTCAAGGTCGCCGAGCTGTTCGCGAGCGGCAAGCCCGTCGGCGCCATCTGCCACGGCGTGCTGGTCGCGGCGCGCGCCAAGGACGGCGACGGGCGCTCGCCGCTCTTCGGGCGGAAGACGACGTGCCTGCCGAAGTACATGGAGCGGAGCGCCTACCTGCTCACGTTCTGGCGCCTCGGCCGCTACTACCGGACCTACCCGGCGTACGTCGAGGCCGAGGTGCGGGCCGCGCTGCGCTCGCCCGAGGACTTCGTGCGCGGGCCGCGCACGCTGACCAGGCGCGGCACCGACGACGACGATACTGCGGCGTTCGTCGTCGAGGACGGCAGCTACGTGTCGGCGCGCTGGCCGGGCGACGCGTACCTCTTCGCCAAGAAGCTGCTCGAGCGCCTGTGACCGAGGTGCGCCGACGTCGCCAGGACGGCGTTGACGACGTCGGGCCCGAGGCGTAGCGAGGAAGTGGACCCTCGCGGAGCAGAGACCCATGACGACCATCTTCGGCAAGATCATCAGGAAAGAGGTCCCGGCGCAGATCGTCTACGAGGACGACAAGGCGCTCGCCTTCAAGGACCTCCACCCGGCCGCGCCGTTCCACGTGCTGGTCATCCCCAAGCAGGAGATCGCCAACCTCGGCGCCATGCGCGAGGAGGACGCGCCGCTCGTCGGGCACCTGCTGTGGGTGTGCCGGAAGGTCGCGCTCGACGCCGGCTGCACCGACTTCCGCGTGGTGTCGAACAGCGGCGACGGCGCCGGCCAGTCGGTCTTCCACCTGCACTTCCACGTGCTCGGGAACCGCGTCTTCCGCTGGCCTCCGGGCTGATGCGCGTGGGCGGCGGGCGCCGCTTCGACCTGGTCGTCTTCGATCTCGACGGCACGCTCGTCGCGCACGACGAGCCCATCTGGGCCACGCTGCATCGCCGCCTCGGCTCGGATCCGGCGCGCCGGAAGTCGGTGCTGCGGGCCGCGCTGGCCGGCGAGATCAGCTACCCCGAGTGGCTCGCGGCCGACGTCGCCATGCTGCGCGACGCCGGCGCCACGCGCGCCGACATCGTGCGCGTCATCGAGAACCTGGCGCTGACGCCCGGCGCGCTCGAGGTGCTCGACGCGCTCGACGCCGTCGGCTGCCGCCTGGCGGTCCTGTCGGGCGGGCTCGACCTCGTGGCCCACCGCCTCCTGCCCGAGCACCTGGTCGTCCACGTGTCGGCCAACCGCCTCGAGTTCGACGCCGACGGCGGGCTCGTGGGCGGCGTCGCGACGCCCTACGATCGCCACGGCAAGGCCGACGGCCTCGCCTTCCTGGCCGACGTGCACGCCGTCGCCCGCGAGCGCATCGCCTTCGTCGGCAACGGCATGAACGACGTCTCGGCGCGCCGCGGCGGCCTTCTCCATCGCCTGGAACGACGCGCCGCCGGCGCTGATCGAGGCCGCGTCGGTCTACGTCGCCGGCCCCGATCTGCGCGCCATCCTGCCGCACCTGGTCGGCCCCGACCTCACTCCGGAGCGCGGCAGCTCGAGCCGGTGACCCACACGTTGCCGTTCGGCAGCGGGCGCGCCGCGTCCTCGAACGCGAACGTCTGCGGCAGCCCGTCCTGGAGCCAGGCGCCGATCATGGCGCTGAAGGACAGCGTCGCCACCTTGGCGCCGCCCGCGCTGCAGAGCGTCAGCGTCTTCGCCATCTCGTCGTCGCTGCCGAAGCGGACGTGGGTGGCGCGCCCCCACGGCTCGCCCTCGCGCCGCGTCTTCGGCAGCGCCAGCACGAGGTCGCCGACGGCGCCGGCGCCCTCCTCGCGCGCCGCGGTCGACCAGTGATCGACCAGGTCCCAGGCCTGGTCGACGATGCGGCGCCGGTAGGTCGCGGGGGCGTCCCAGTGGTAGCTCGAGTCGTCGGCGTAGACCGGCGGGCCGTCGGAGACGGTGTTGTCCTCCTGGTCGGCGAGGATGAAGACCGGGATGCCGACGTGGTGCACGAGCGTGTGGTTCCGATCGAAGCACTCGGGCGCGTCGGCGCCGTGCATGGCCTCGCACGACGCGTCGCGCAGGACGCCGCGGGCCTCGTAGCTCGAGCGCAGCGTGCCGCCCGGCGCGTAGTTCGCGTCCGAGCAGCCCTCGTTGGCGAGGCCGTCGTCGTTGTCGGGCAGCGTGCACAGGCCGGTCTCGCTGAAGGGCTGGCTCAGCATGTCGAAGTCCTCGGGCGCGTCGGCGTGGTAGCGGCCCTCGTTGTCGAGCATGGGCGGGAACATGCCGTCGATGGCCATGCGCACGTCGACGTCGGGGCCGGCGATGGCGCGGATCTCGGCCGCCAGTCGGTCGGCCGCGAAGGTCACCCACATCGACGCGTCCGACGAGCCGGAGATGACGACCAGCTTCGCGTCGGCCAGCGACGGTAGGTCGGCGGTGCCGTCGCCGTCGCGGTCGCGCCCGGCCAGCGTGGTCATGTGGTGGAAGGCGGCGAGCCAGGTGTCGAAGCCGCGATGCCACACCGGCACGTAGGACGCGACGGTGGCGATGGGCTGCCCGGGGAACTCGCCGGCCAGCGCGGCCGGCACGCCGTCGGCGATGGGCGCCGACTCGATGGCGTCGCTGGCCGCGTCGGTGCAGCGCTCGAACTTGACGCGGTTGATGTGGCCGAAGACGCCGGACGCGTCGCCGCTCTGGATGCCCTCGCCGTGGAGCGCCGCGTTCGCCGGGCCGGTGGGGTGGAGCGTGCTCATGGCGCGCTGGAACTCGTTCTCGCCGAAGCGGTAGTTGAGCCAGCACTGCACGCCCGAGCACGGGCCGCCCTCGCCGCCGAGGTGGAACCACCAGACGTCGGAGGGCCCGGAGGTGGCGGCCTCGGCGAACACCATCGGGCGCGTGCCGTCCGCGCACACCGCCTCGTCCTCGGCGCAGGCGTCGCCGCCGTCGGCGCAGCGCGGGAGGTAGCTCGCGTGCATGCAGCCGGCGGGTCCGTGCCCGTTCCAGCACGCCTGATCGAGGTCGTCGAGCGCGGGCGGGTTCTCGTAGCGGCGCGTGCGACAGGCGTTGGCGCTCTCGCCGGCGTGGCACATGGGCTTGCCGCCGTCGCGCAGCTGGCTCACGGCCGAGGTCAGCGGCGCGTCGCAGTCCTTCGGGAAGGTGGCGTCGGCGGCGATCTGGAGCTCGACGATGCGGGCCGCGAAGAAGCTCTCGCAGTGGGCGAGGTAGTCGTCGCCCTGCGCGTCGGCGCCGTCGACGGTCGTCGAGTCGGCCGCGGTCGTGGTGACGGCCGTGGTGGTCGTGTCGGCCGCGGTCGTCGTGTCGGCGGTCGCGCTGTCTTCCGCGGCCGTCGTGTCGGCGGTCGCGCTGTCGACGGTGTCGTGCGCGCGCGGCGTGTCGTCGCCGCAGGCCCAGAGGAGGAGGCTCGACGAGGTCAGGAGGAGGGTGGTGCGCATGGCGGTCTCGGGGTGACGGGGAGGGCGCTCCGGCGAGCGCGTCCCCGCGTGAGCAACCGCCGTGCCTCGCGTCCGAGGGGCGCTCTGCGTGGCCCGCGCCAACGGCGGGAGACAGGCGGTCCTGCGCCGTGTCTCCGCCGGGCGACGCGCGGTCAGCGCTTCACAGCGTCTGGAGATACGCGATGAGCGCCGCGCGCTCGTCGGGCGTCAGGTGGCTCGTGTCGCCCATCGTGGTCTTCGTGCGCTCGAGCACGTCGGCCAGGGTCGGCGCGCTGCCGTCGTGCAGGTAGGGCGCGGTGTAGAAGAGGCCCTGCAGGCTCGGCGTGTTGAAGAGGCCGGCCGGGCGCGGGTCGATGCCGGCGTCGCGCTCGGCCACGGCGCGCGCGCGGTCGAGGTCGCTGGCCGTGCCGACGTCGTGCTCGAGGCCGTCGGTGAGCCTCTGGTCGAGGCGGTGGCAGCGCGTGCAGGCCGCCTCGGCCGACTCGAAGATGGCCTTGCCGCGCGCCTGCTCCGGCGTCAGGCCGTCGGGCGCCACGAACGGGCTCTTCGGCGTCGGCAGCTCGTCCAGCAGGAAGCCCTCGAGGTCGGCGAGCTCGTGCGGCCCGAGGCCCGAGCCGCCCATGCGCTGCACGGTGGCCTGCATGTTGGACTGCAGGTCGTCGCGCGTGCCGTTCCAGTTGAAGGGCCCGGTGCCGTCGAGGCGCCCCGCGAGCGCGGGCGTCTGGCGCGGCCCGTCGCCGGTGAGCCACACCAGCCCGTCGTCGCCGCCGTCGATGTGGCACGAGGCGCAGGCGAAGCTGCCGCCCTTGCTCACGCGATCGTCGTGGGTGAAGGTGAAGAGGCGCACACCGCGGCGCTCGGCAGGCGTCAGCGGGTCGGCCGCGAAGGTGGCCGTGCGCGACGTCGGCACGCGCACCGGCACGGCGCGCGGCGAGTCGGGCGTCGCGTCCCAGTTGTAGGTGTGGTCGCCGACCGTCTCGGTCGCGCCGGCGAACCCGAAGAAGGCGTCGCCGGTCTGGCGCGGGTGGGCGGTGGCCTCGGCCGACGGCTCGAGCGCTAGCAGCACGCCGAGGTCGATCTCGCTGATGGAGAACTCCTGCGAGTTCAGCACCCAGGCCGTCCTGCCGTCCTCGGAGAAGGCGATGCCGGTGGGCGCGTGGCCGACCTCGATGAGGCCGAGCGGCGAGCGCATGGGGTCGCCTTCCGCGGTCGACAGGACGAGCACGTTGTCGGTGCCCTTGCCGGTCACGAAGAGCAGCGAGCGGCTCGGGTGCGCGAGCACGTCGCTCGGCTGGTCGATCATCTGGTTCAGCGGCCGGTTGGTGATGGTGTCGGTGACCGGCAGCTCGATCTCGGGCGGCGCGTCACTGGTCACGGTGACCTCGATCGGCAGGGCCGGCGCCGTGGTCGGCGACAGGTTCGAGAAGTCGCCGTAGTAGGCCGGGGCCGGGGCGGGCGCGGCGACGACCGAGCCGTCGTCGGCGAAGACGGTGCCGGTGAAGGCCAGCGAATGGGCGATGAGCGGGTCGCCGCTCTCGGGGTCGATGGTGACGGCCTGGCCGGCGGTGAGGTTCAGGCCGCCGGCGCGCGTGGTGCTGGTGCCGTTGACGAGGTCGGCCGGGTTCTGGCGGCGGAGCTCGACGCTGCGGACGTTGCTGTCGTCGGGCAGGCCGTCGCCGTCGACCGGGAAGCGCAGCGCGTCGCTCCGCTGGTGGACGACCACGACGTCGCCCGAGCCGGTGACGGCCACGCCGCGCGGCAGCTGGAAGGTCGAGGCGCGGCCGAGCTCGACGAGGTCGCGGTCGAGCGTCACGAGCGCGGACTCGAGCGGCAGCGTCACATAGATGCGCTGCTGGTCGCGCGAGGCGGCGACGCCGAAGGCCTCGACGCCCAGCGGCTGCACGCGCAGCGAGGTGAAGTCGGGGCTCACGATGGCCACGGCGCCGCTCGAGCGCAGGCTCACGACGATGCTGCCGTCGCCCATGACGATGAGCTGCTCGGGCGTGGCGCCCAGCTTCAGGGTCTTGTCGGCGCGCAGCGTGGCGCGGTCGATGCGGACCAGCGTCCCATTGTCACGGTCCGCGGCGATGAGGTGTGTCGCTGTGACACCCAGCGGGCGGCCGCTCGACCACGGCGTGGTGACGTTGGCGCGGAGCGCGCGCGGCGCCTCCGGATAGGCGTGGACGAAGGCCGTCAGCCCGCGGTCGGGGACGCGGTTGTCCTCCTTGCCGCAGGCGGCGACGGTCAGGCAGGCCAGGAGCCAGGGGCGGGCATTCATCGAACCTCCGGAGGCAGCGGTGATCGGCGTGGGTGTCCAGGCGAGGCGAAGGTCGCGCTCGGGGACGCGGGCCACCGAGCAAGTGCTATGCCGCACGTCCGAGCGTTCGCGCGGCCGCATTCCACCGCGTCGGAGGCGCCATCGCTGTGCAGCCGATGTGCACGCCTGGCTACGCGCGTGCACACCGATGCGCACGCGCTATCCAACGCTGGGTGGCTCGTACTCCGCGACCCCCTGCCCGCGACCGGAGGCGGTCTTATGGAAGGGGGCCACGGGCGCCGGAGGGTGTGGCGCCGGAGGTGGCAACATGATCGTCGCGTGCGCGGCTTGTGGGTCCAAGAATCGGGTGCCGGTGCAGAAGCTCGGCGACGCGCCGCGCTGCGGTCGCTGCCACGGCGCGCTTGCCGTCGACACGCCGGTGGCGGCCGAGAGCGCCGGCGAGTTCGACGCGCTGTTGGCGGGCTCGCCGTGGCCGGTGGTGGTCGACTTCTGGGCCGCCTGGTGCGGGCCCTGTCGCATGGTGGCGCCCGAGCTCGAGCGCCTCGCCAAGAAGCGCGCGGGCACGCTGCTCGTGGCCAAGGTCGACACCGAGGCGCTGCCCGACGTCGCGGCCCGCTACGGCATCCAGAGCATCCCGACCTTCATCGTCTTCCGCGGCGGCCGCGAGGCCGGGCGCGCATCGAGCGCCATGCCGGCCGATCAGCTGGCGCGCGCGCGCTCGGGGTCTGACGCCGGCGCCGCTCCGGGAGGTCAACCGGCCGCGTGGCGACGGCGCGCGCGCACGAGCCAGTCGGAGAGCGCCCGCGCGTCGCGCGGCTCGGCCGGCAGCGGGCTCGCGTCGCGCGCGGCCTCGAGCTCGGCGTCGAGGCGCGGCCAGTTGGCCCGATGGCGTTGGTCGAGGTCGGCCGGCACGGCGCCCTTCTCGTCGCCGGCCTGCTTCAGGGCGATGAGCTCGAGCGCCTCGGGGTAGCCCAGGAGCGGTGCGTTCTCGCGGAGGTCGGCCACGACTTCGCCGGTGCGCAGGAAGCGGATGCCGGTGAGCGCGACGCGATGGGCGTAGAGTAGCGTCTTGGCGCGCGGCTGGGCGGCCTGGGCGTGGTCGCGGCACTGCGCGCCGAAGAAACCGCGGTAGTGGCCGAAGGCCCGCGCCGCGACGCGACGGCGGGGAGGAGCGCGCGCAGCTCGTCGAGCTCGGGCGTTTCGTAGAGCTGGAAGCGCGATGCGATGCGCTCCAGCATGTTGCCGTTGCCGCGCAGGAGAAGCGAAAGCGCCTTGACGGCCTCGTGCAAGGTGAGGTCGCACTCGACGCCTTCGAACACCTCGAGCCGATCGACGATGCCAAGGTGACGAAGGTCAAGGCCGAGCACGTCCTCGATCGGCGCCAGGTGGATGCCCTTCAGATCGAGGTCGCTGTCGGCCGACGGGAAGCCGTAGTCGTGGGACCCGGTGACGCCGACGAGCAGCACGGTGCCCGCCGGGCGGTGACCCGCCACGAAGCGACGGGCGAGATCGAGGTCGGGCATCAGCACGCGAGCACCTCCTCGACGATGGCGACGCACAGGGCGTCGAGGGCCTCGTCGTCGGGCTCCTCGGGGAGCGTCGTGCTCGTGAGCGCCGCGGCGATGTCGCGCTCGTGCTCGGCGCAGCGCGCCTCGAGCGCCTCGAAGCTCAGCGCGCCGCCGCGCACCGCGAGGAGCTCGTCGCGATCCGGCCGCCGCACGATGATGGCGCCGCCGCGTAGGATCTCCGCGCCCATGCGCAGCAGCCGCACCAGATGCATGGCGTGCTTCGTGTCGTAGCCGAAGCGGGCTCGAGCTCGGCGCGCGCCGGGTTGCGCTCGCGCTTCCAGGCGACGTACTGCTCGAAGTGGCGCCGCGCGGCGCGATAGTGGCGCTCGCGATCGAGCAGCGCCAGGAAGCCGGGCGTCAGCGGCAGCTCATCCATCCGCCCGGCGGCGATCAGGGCCTCGGCCGCGCCGAGCTCGTCCTTCGGGATGGTCGCGCGCTCGAGGCGGCCAGAAGTCGCCGCGCGTCGGCTCCTTGGCCGGCGGTGCCAGGAGCCAGCCGCGGTGCGTGCGGATGCGCTTCATCTGGGCCAGCGCGTAGCCGGCGAAGGTCTTGGCCACGCGCCGCGACAGGAACGCCGCGCGCGCGTCGAGGAGGCGCCGGCCGGCGGTGGTGACGTGGCGATGATCAGCGGGGTCGGTCCAGAGGATCTCGAGGACGGTCCAGTTGCCCTGCGCCGCCAGGCGGAACAGCTTGCGGATCTCGAACCAGACGTGGTCGGCCGTGTGCTCGACCTGCTCGGGGCCGCCCCGGAAGCCGTGATACCAGGCGCTCGGCCCGACGATGACGCCGCGCAGGTCGACGTCCGAGCTCGGTCCGGCCAGGCCGTAGGCGTGGCTGCCGGTCAGCGTCT
Source organism: Myxococcota bacterium (assembly GCA_046351155.1). Classification (GTDB taxonomy): domain Bacteria; phylum Myxococcota_A; class UBA9042; order PHBI01; family PHBI01; genus JAXLYZ01. Next base: position 20,469 of record JAXLYZ010000072.1, on the reverse strand, counting down.
CGTAGATGAGGGTGGGGGCGGCGCCCATACGACGGGTGGTCGCACGGCGGCCGGGGCGCGGCAAGGGCGCGACGGGGGCGCTGGCGTCGCGCGGCCGAACGCGGTATGCGCCACGGCCATCGCGCCGCCAACACTCTCCCGGCGCGCCCCTGCAAGGAGTCCACATGGGCCAGCCCAGCGCGATCGCCAAGAACGTCGTGGCCACCATCGAGTACACCCTCACCAACGACGAGGGCGAGACGCTCGACACCTCGGTCGGCGACGAGCCGCTCACCTACCTCCACGGCTTCGGCAACATCGTGCCCGGCCTCGAGGCGGCGCTCGCCGGCAAGCAGCCCGGCGACCACATCAAGGTCTCGGTCCCGCCGGCCCAGGGCTACGGCGAGCGCGACGACAACGGCCTGCGCGCGCTCCAGCGCGACGCCTTCCCGCCCGACGCCGAGCTCGCCCCCGGCGTGCAGTTCATGGCCGAGCTCGAGGACGAAGAGGTCGTGCCGATGTGGGTCGTCGACATCGACGACGAGTACGTCCACGTCGATCTCAACCACCCGCTGGCCGGCGCCACGCTCCACTTCGACGTGAAGGTCCTCGAGCTGCGCGAGGCCGGCGCCTCCGAGCTCGAGCACGGCCACCCGCACGGTCGCCACGGCGGTGAGCACCACCACCACGGCCACGACCACGGGCATGACCACGACCACGGTCACGACCACGACCACGACCACGACCATCACCACTGAGTCGTGGCCGAGCCTTCCGCCAAGCGCTCCATCCATCCATCCGGCAGCTGGCTGGACCTCATCCGCCAGCGCGTCGAGCTGTTCGCGGCGCTCGATCCCGGACGGCAGATCTTCGGCTCGCCCGAGCACGGCCATCGCCTCGGCGGGCCGCTCGGCGAGCCCGAGCTGCATGACCTCGAGCTCGCGCTGGGCGGGCCCGAGGGCGCCGAGCCGGCGCTGCCGAGCGAGTACCGCGCCTTCGTGACGCGGCTCGCCGCCGCCGGCGCCGGACCCTACTACGGGCTCGTGCGCGCCGCGCCGCCCGAGGCCGAGGGCGGAGACGTCGCGCCCGACCCGAGCCGCCCCTTCCTCGCCGAGGCCGACGCGCCCGTCGACGCGCCGGTCGCCCCCGGCACCCACCTCCTCGACGGCACCGTGGTCGTGGCCGAGCAGGGCTGCGGCGGCCGCTCGCTGCTGGTCCTGCGCGGGCCGCACCGCGGCGAGGTCTGGACCGACTGGACGCGCGAGGGCGGCGCCGTCGGCCCCGAGGCGCCGAGCTTCGGCGCGTGGTACGCGGCCTGGGTCGGCCGCGCGCTCATCGACTGGGCCCAGCGCGCGCTGCCGCGCATCGCGCTCGACGGGCCCGCCGACGACCACGAGCGCGCGGCGCTCCTGCTGGTGCGCGGGCCGCTCGAGCAGAGCGCCGAGGGCGATGCGGATCGGCTGCGCGCGCTCGGCTACCTCGAGCTCGCCGAGCGCCGCTGGGACGAGGCCGGGCGCGCCTTCGACGCCGCCCTCGCGGCCGGCGAGGAGGAGCCCGCCGCGCGCCGCGCGCTGGATGGCGCGCGCACGCTCCACCTGCGCGGCCAGCACGCGGAGGCGCTGGCACTGGCCGAGGCCGGGCTCGCCCACGACGACCTCTGGTACTCGACCGACGACGAGCTCCACGATCTGCAGGAGCGCGCGCATCGCGCCATGGGCCGCCACGACCTGGCGCTCGCGGTCCTCGAGGAGCGCGCCGCCGAGCGCTTCTTCTCGTTCGACCTCCACCATCGCCTGGCCTGGACCCTGCTCGACCACGGCGACGTCGCGGGTGCGGCCCAGGCGCTCGAGCGCGCCGCGCGCATGCCCAACATCCTCGGCTGGCCCGAGCCGCTCGCGCGTCGCGTCACGGCCGCCTTCGAGCCCATCATCGGCGCGCTCGTCCACGCCGGCCGCGAGGCCGAGGCCGAAGCGCTCGTCGCGGCGGCGGCCCGCATCGCCTGACCGCCGCGCCGACCCCCCTCGCGGGTCAGTCGGCCAGCACGTCCTGGATCGACGGGTCCTTCTCGAACTGGACCTTGGCGTACTTGCAGGTCACGCGCACCAGCGTGCCGGTCTCGCGCGCCCACGCCACCAGGGCGTCGAGCAGCTTCCGCGCGAAGCCCTGGCTGCGCAGCGAGTCGTCGACCCAGGTGTGGTCGATGACGATGTGGTCGCCGCGCTGCGCGTACAGCATCTCGGCGGTGCGAATGCCGTCCCGGCCGAGGACGATGAACGCGCCGTGGGCGTTCAGGCCTGCGGCCGCAATATGTTGGATGGCATTGGTCGACGGGGTCGGGTCACTCATGCGCGGACCCTAGCACGCTCAGTCGACGCCGGCTTCTTCGAGCTCGCGCAGGTCGGGCGGAATGATCGCCAGCACCTCGATCGTCACGTCGGAGCGCGGCCGCGCCTGGCACGCGAGGCGCTCGCCGCCGCGAAACCGCTTGGCGTGGCGCGCCATGAGCGCCGCCTCCTCGTGGCGGATGGGCGTGAGCTCGCCCGCCACCACCCGCACCCGGCACGTGCCGCACTCGCCGTGGCCGCCGCACGCCTGGGGGAGATCGAGGTCGTGCGTGTCGGCGTGGCCGAGCAGGTTGAGCTTGCCCCACGCCGGGCCGCGCACCTCGCCGCCGTCGGGCAGGCGCCAGGTGATCTCGTACTCGGGTCGGTGGTCGTCGCTCACGCGCGCGCTCTCAGTAGGGGGTCGGCGGTCGCGCGACGCCGGGGCGGACCAGCGCGAAGAGGCGATCCTCCTCGGCGCGCATGGCGGCGGCCTCGCCGGGCTCGGCGTGATCGTGGCCGAGCAGGTGGCAGAAGCCGTGGACCAGCAGGAACGCCGCCATGACGTCGCGCTCGAAGCCGACCGCCGCGGCCTCGACCGCGGTCGTCTCGAGGCTGATGACGATGTCGCCGAGCGGGCTCGTGGCCGCGCCCGGGCCACCCCCGACGATGACAGGCACGTCGTCGTCGGACGCCTCGTCCATCGGGAACGACAGCACGTCGGTGGCCTTGTCCTCGCCGCGCCACTCGCGGTTCAGCTCGCGGATGTGCAGGTCGTCGGTGAGCACCAGCGACAGCTCGCGCCGCGCCATGCCGGCCGCCTTCAAGAGCGCGCGCGCGTCCTTCGCGAGGACCTTGCCGAGCGCCTTCTCCGCGGCCGCGGCCCCCTCGAGCGCGAGGTCGACCGCCATCAGCCGCGGCCCTCGGCCGCGCGGCGGATGGCCTGCTCGGTGATGCGGCGCGCCTTGTTCTCGGCCTCGCGCGCGTCGTCCTGCGCGTAGGCCACGATGATGCGCTGCACCAGCGGGTGGCGCACGACGTCCTCGGGCCGGAACTCGATGATGCCGACGCCGCTCACGTCGCGCAGCAGCTGGAGCGCGTGCGCGAGCCCGCTGCGCGCGGGGTCGGGGAGGTCGGTCTGCGACACGTCGCCGGTCACGATGGTCTTGGTGTTGAAGCCGAGGCGCGTGAGGAACATGCGCATCTGCTCGCGCGTCGCGTTCTGCGCCTCGTCGAGGATGACGAAGGCGTCGTTCAGCGTGCGGCCGCGCATGAACGCGAGCGGCGCCACCTCGATGACGTTCTCGGCGATCATGCGCTGCACGCGCGCCATGTCGAGCATGTCGTAGAGCGCGTCGTAGAGCGGCCGCAGATACGGGTTCACCTTCTCGGCCATGTCGCCGGGCAGGAAGCCGAGCTTCTCGCCGGCCTCGACCGCGGGGCGCGTCAGGATGATGCGCTTGATGTCGCGCGCGAGCAGCGCCGACACCGCCATGGCCATGGCCAGGTAGGTCTTGCCGGTGCCGGCCGCGCCCACGCCGAAGGTCAGCGTGTTCGTGCGGATGGCGTCGATGTAGGCCTTCTGGTTCAGGTTCTTCGGGGCCACGCGCCGCTTCGAGGTGGGCACGTTGATGGTGTCCATGAAGACGTCGGCCAGCTTGGCCACGCGCGAGCGCACGATGTCGACGCCGCGCGGGATGTCGCTGGCGAAGACGGGGAAGCCCTTCCGCGCCAGCTCGTAGAACTGGTCGAGCGCGTCCTTGGCGACCTCGACGTCGTGGTGCTCGCCGGTCAGGAGGAGCTGGTTGCCGCGCGAGTCGGCGGTCACGCCGAGGAGCTCCTCGACGATGCGCAGGTGTTGGTCGTTGGGCCCGACGAGCTGCTGGAAGGCGTCGCGGTCGTCGTAGGTGAGGGTCATGCGCGAGAGGGACAATGCGGCTCCAGACGAAATCTGCGGCATCGCTCGGGGCCGCCCGCGGCGGCCTTCGCTCCGAAGACGAAGGCGCGGAAGCTAGGGCAGGGCCCCGGCCCGGTCACGCACCAGGCCGCGCGCGCCCCCGCGGGTCACGGCGCGAGGTCGATCCAGCAGACGTCGCGCCGGTAGACCTCGAGGTCCATGTCGGCCGGCCAGTCGCCGAGGCGGCGGTTGAAGACCACGCGCGTGCCGGCCACGCGGACGAACTCCTCGACCATGTCGTCGGCCGTGAGCGGCGTGGCGCGACCGCTCTTGTCGTCGAGCAGGACGACCTCGTCGTCGTGGCCCGGGTCGCCCGGCGTGGCCATGTCGACGACGCCGACCAGGCGCCCGTCGGACAGGCGCTGGAGCTCGCGCACGCACTCGTAGACCGGCGTCTCGCTCTCGAGCACGAGCGCGCCCTCGCCGCCGACGCCGGCCGGCGGGCTGCCGATGCGCGCCAGCGTGCAGCCGTCGCCGTCGGTGTCCTCGACGACGAGGATCTCCTTGCCGGTGTCGAGCAGGCTCACGATGGTGCCCTCGAACGGGATGGTCGCGGCCACGCGCCCCTGGCCGTCGAGGCGCGCCAGGCGCCCGTCGTCGAGCTTGGCCACGAGGCCCGCCGGGGCGCGCCAGATACGGCTCAGCGCCGGCATGGCGGTCGGCTCGCCGGGTCCGACGAGTAGCGCCTGGTCGCCGTCGAAGAGCACAGCGCCGCCGTCGCCCGGGAGCGGCAGGGCCCAGCCGGCCCTCGCGTCGGCGCCGCGGACGATGGCGCGCAGGACCTTGCCGCTCTGGCTGTCGAGGAGCGTCAGCGCCGGTCGATCGCTGGCCGCGAAGCTCACCGCGGCGATGCGCGAGCCGTCGCCGCTCGGCTCGGCGATGCCGTAGATGTTAGTCGTCCGGTAGCGCACCTCGGGCTTGGTGCCGGGCTGGAGCTGCACCAGCGCCAGCGCCTCGGGCCGCTCGATCCAGCGCGTCTGCGGGTGCGACGACAGCTCGAAGAGCGGCGCGCGGTCGCCGAGCTGCACCCAGGCGCTCTTGCCGTCGGCCGACGGCGTCACCAGCGACCAGGTGCCGCACGGGTCGCCGACGCACTGCATGCCGCGCGGGTTGGCCTTGGTCGCGGCCGAGAGCCGCTCGCCCTCGGCCTTGCAGAAGGCGTCGAAGGCCTGCACCCGCTCGGCGCGGGCCGGCACCAGTACCTGCGTCGAGAAGAGCGCGCTCGGCGCGCCGCGCCGCACCTTGCCGGCGCGCGCCAGGAGCTCGGCCAGCTCGGGCTGCGGCACGAGCCAGGCCGCGACGTCGATGGCGAGCGCCTCGGCCGCGGTCGCGACGGCCCAGTCCGCGACGTCGACGGCGCGACCGTCCTCGCGCAGGAAGCGCTGGGAGGTCTCGCTGACGGCGCCCGACGCCGTCTTCGCGCGCGCCGTGAACGACACCTCGAAGGCCGCCGTGCCCGGCGCGGCGCCGTCGCGCTCGCGCTGGCTGGCGATGTCGAGCGTGACCCTGGCGAAGGCCGGCGTCCCGCCCGGGACGACCTCCAGGCCGGTTTCGACAAGGTGCTTGACGAACGCGGCGCGCAGCTCGGCGCCGAGCGTCGGGTCGATGGTCGTGCCGACGCTTACGTCGACGGTGTAGGCCGGCGGCGGCGGCGGCTCGCTCTTGCCGCAGCCGGCGACGAGCGCGAGGGTCAGCGCGGCGAGCGCGCACGCGAGGGGGCGGCGATTCATCATCTCGGCAGGACCCGGGCTCGTTGGGCGGTACACGCGCCGCGCGCGCCGGCGCCGCGGGGCTCAATAGTTCGGGCCGTCGCCCTCGTCGGTCCGGATGGTGTTGCGGATGTAGAGGTGCGTCTCGCCGGCGTAGATGCGGCGGTAGGCGGCGATGTGCTCGAGCACCGTCTTGGTGTAGTTGCGCGCCTGGTCGTAGGGGATGTCCTCGATGAACATGTCGAGGGGGATCTGGCCGCGCGCGCGGAGCCAGCTGGCGACCCGGTGCGGGCCGGCGTTGTAGGCGGCCGCGGCCAGCGGCTCCTGGCCGCGGAAGCGCGAGAGCAGGCGCGCCAGGTAGTAGCCGCCGAAGTAGATCGACACCGGCGGCTCGAGCAGCAGCTCGGGCGCGAAGTCGAGATAGCCGAGCTCCTGCGCGAGGTTGTAGCCGGTGCGCGGGATCACCTGCACCAGGCCGTAGGCGTTGGCGACGCTGACCGCGCCGCTGTGGAACGCGCTCTCGACCGTCATGATGGCGTAGACGAAGTAGGCCGGCAGCCCGAACTGGCGCGTCAGCGGCTCGACGATCTCGGGGTAGGCGAGGGGGTAGTAGCCCTTGCCCGACGCGCCATCCAGGATCTCCGGCGTCAGCGTGGAGCCGTCCTTGTCGACGGCCGCGCGCCGGATGGCGTACGGGTCGGCGAACATGAGCTGGAGGCCGCGCAGGTCCTTCCGCAGCTCGCCGGCCCGGCGCTTGAAGTTGCCGACCTGGGTCGCGTTCTTGCGGCCGGCCTCGCGGATGGAGGCGCCGCCGCGCGCCTTCGGGGCGCTGCGGTTGTCGAGCAGATCCGAGCGCGCGCGCGCGCCGAGGCTGGCGGCGTTGCGCATGGCGCGGAGATCCATGTCGATGACGCGCAGCTCGCCGCTGGCGCCGGCCACGTCGCCCAGGTGCACCAGCTCGGCCGCGCGCCGCGCCTCCTCGGCGGTGTCGCCCCAGGCGGCGGCGAAGCTCGCGACCGCCGCCTCGAGCTCGGGCAGCGCCACCGGCCGCGGCGCGGCGTCCCAGTCGGGGTGCAGCGCGGCCTCGCTCCAGGCCACGGTCGGCGTCAGGTCGGGCGCCTCCAGCTTGGGCGTGCCCATGCGCGCCCCGGCCGCCGACACGGCTTGCGGCGGCGGCGGCGTCACCCCGGCGGGCGCCGTGCCGGCCATGTCCTGGAGCCGCGACCACGCCTGGTAGCCGTAGTACTCGAGCGGCGCGTCCTCGACGAGCGCCTCGAGGATGGGCTTGGCCTCGTCGTTCTTGCCCGAGAGCATCAGGCTCCGCGCGTACCAGTAGCGCGAGAACAGGTTCTTGTTGAAGCCGCGCGCCTTGGCGCCGGCGCCCCACAGCGACCTCGCCTTGTCGCCCTTGCCCATGCGCAGGAGACACCAGCTGATGCGCTCGGTCTGAGGGGCCTCGCGGCCGGCGCGGCTCCAGGCCTTGGTGTAGGCCTCGTAGGCCTCCTTGAAGCGCCCGAATTCATAGTACAAGTCGCCGAGCGCCTCGTGGTAGGCGCGCGTCTTCTTGCGGCCGAACTTGTCCTTCAGAAGGTCAAGCGCCTTGTCGAAGTCGCCGTCGTAGGCGTGGAGTCGGATGAGCTTGTCCTGCGACAGGCCCGGCTTCTTGTGGGCCTTCAGCTTCTCGTGGACGGCCAGCGCGTCGTCGAGGCGGAGGTTCTCCCAGTCGGAGTCGAGCTTCAGCCCGAGCGCGCGGAGCCACGCCTCGCGCACGTCGCGCGGCGCGTCGGCGGCCGGCTCGGGCTCGAGCCACGCGGCCAGCGCGCGGTCGGCCTCGGGGTAGCGCCGCTCCTCGAGCAGCCAGGCGATGTCGGCCAGCGGCACGCGCGCGACCTCGCTGCCGCCCATGCCGACGCTGGCCAGCAGCACGCCGGCCTCCTTGGCGGCCATGCTGCCCGGGGCCTCGCGCCTGAGGTCCGCCAGCACCGCGCGCGCCCGGTCGGGCTTGCCGGCGGCCACGTCGAGGGCCGCGATGCGCACCTTCACCGCGCGCACGATGGGCGCGTCGGGCCAGCGATCGATGATGGCCTCGTAGAGCTTCTTCGCGTCCTTGCTGCGCCCGAGCTGGTCGAGGTAGCGCGCGCGACCCCAGGCCGCGTCGACGCGCAGGTTCGAGTAGACGTCGCGCTCGACCGCCTCCAGCAAGCCCAGCGGCTCGTCGCTCGTCGCGCCCGAGGCCACCAGCGCGGTCGCGAGCCCGAAGCGCAGCGCGTCGAGCAGCGCGCTCGGCGCCTCCTTCGAGAGCCCGAGCTCGAGCGCGTGGCGCCAGGCTGCGATGGCCTCGGTCGGACGCGGCGGGCTGGCCTTGTCGAGGAGGCGCGCCAGGAGGTGCCAGGCGTCGCGCCGGTCGACCGGGCTCGCGCCCGCGTCCTCGGCCACCGCGCGCAGCCGGGCCTCGGCGTCCGGGGCGTGCCCGAGCGCGGCCTCGCGCGCCGCGGCATAGGTCTCGGCGCGCGCCGCGGCCCCGGTCGAGAGCGCGACCGCAACCAGGAAGGCGAAGATGGGCCGAGGGTTCAGCATGCGCAGCACGGTGCTGGGCAGCAGTCTGGACACGAACTCCAGCCGCCGCAAGCTCTTCGCCCGCGAAGGATGCTCAGGCCTCGTCGCCTTCGCCCGCCGCCTCGGCGGTCGTCTCGGTCGTCGCGGCCTCGCCGTCGCCGGCCGGGCCCTCGGCCTTCTTGCGCGATCGCGCCTTCTTCGGCTCGGCCGGCTTGATCTCCGGCTTGGCCTCGGCGGCGGCCTTGGCTTCCGCCGCGGCCTTGGCCTCGGCGGCCGTTGGCGTCGGCGGCGGCCTGCCGTCGAGCGCGGCCTTGGCGTCGGCGGCCGCCTTGGCGGCCTTCAGCGCCTCGGCCAGGTCCTTCTCGGCGCGGTCGGCGCGAGCCGCTCCTGCGCCAGCTGGTGCTCGAGCGTCGCGACCTGGTTCTCGAGCTCGCGCACCTGGCGCTTCACCAGCTTCATGTCCTTGCGCGTGACCAGGTTCAGCCGCTTGGCGACGCCGCCGAAGCGGTCGTCGATGCGATCGATGAGGTCCGAGCGCAAGCTGACGGCGCGCTTGATGAGATCCTGAACCTTGGGGTGGGACGCCAGGTCACGGAGCGGTTGCATCGCGGGCCTCCTTGCCGACCGCCGAGCCACTGGGCGTGCCTCGCGGCCGGTCGTGAGCCCGCGCGTCATTCTATAGGTGTCAAACTGTGTCAATCTTCATCCCCATCGAGCTTGCTTCCCCTCCGCAGCACGCCTAGCTTAGCGCGCGTATGACGATCCCCTCCGAGTCCGACCTCCGCCGCGCCTCGATGGGCCCGGCGCCGCGGGTCGGCCCGACCGTCGTCGGTCTCGACCGGCTGTCGCTCGGCAAGGCCGCGGCCCGCGTCGTGCGGCCGCTCGTCGACACCCACACCCGCACCGTGAAGTACCTGCGGCTGTCGGTCACCGACCGCTGCAATTTCCGCTGCTTGTACTGCATGCCCGACGAGGGCCTGCACTTCAGCCCGCGCGCCGAGGTCCTCGACTTCGACGAGATCGTCCGGCTGGTGACGGTCTTCGTGTCGCTCGGCATCAGCCGCGTGCGCCTGACGGGCGGCGAGCCGCTGCTCCGCCGCGACCTCGTCGACCTGGTCGCGCGCCTGGCCGCGCTGCCCGGCGTCGAGGACCTGGCGCTCTCGACCAACGCCTTCCAGCTGGCCGAGGTGGCCCGTCCGCTCAAGGACGCCGGCCTGTCGCGCGTCAACATCAGCCTCGACACGCTCGACGCGCAGCGCTTCCGCGACATCACCCGCACCGGCGAGCTCGACCGCGTGCTGGCCGGCATCGACGCGGCCCAGGCCGCCGGCTTCGCGCCGGTGAAGCTCAACACCGTGGTGCTGGCCGGCCAGAACGACGACGAGCTGCCCGGCCTCGTGCGCTTCGCGGCCGCGCGCGGCCTCATGCTGCGCTTCATCGAGTTCATGCCGGTCGGCGTCGACGGCTTCTGGTCCGACAAGTCGTTCGTGCCGGTGAACGCCATGATCGACCGGCTGCGCGACGACTTCGAGGTCCGCGAGGGCCCGGCCCGCGACTCGACCGTGGTCGGCGGCGGCCCCGCCCGCTACGCCTGGCTCACCCCCAAGGACGGCGCGCCGCCGGTGAAGGTCGGCTTCATCACCGCCCTGTCCGACAACTTCTGCGCCGCCTGCAATCGCGTGCGCGTCACCGCGACCGGGCGCCTGCAGGAATGCCTGGCCTATCCCGGCCAGCTGTCCTTGCGCGACGCCATGCGCCAGGGCGCGAGCGACGACGAACTGCGCGCCCACATCGAGACCGGCCTCGGCACGAAGTCGACGGGCCATCGCTTCGACCTGGGGCAGCAGACCTTCCAATCGATGAGCGTGACCGGAGGATGACATGACAGCCGAGATCGAACCCCGCATCCCCGCCGAGCCGGGCCGCAAACCCAAGGCCAGCGCCAACCAGAAGCCCAGCGGCTACGGCCTCATCGTCGGCATCATCGTCGCCATCGGCATCGCGCTGGTGGTGTTCGTGACGACGTCGGGCGGGCAGAGCGAGCTCACCATCGGCAAGGTCACGGCCGCGCCCGAGAAGTACGAGAACCGGAAGCTGCGCGTGGTGGGCACCATCAAGCAGGGCTCGACCAAGTCGACGACCGTCAACGGCAAGTCGGAGACGAACTTCGCCATCGTCGACGACCAGGGCAACGAGCTGCGCGTGGTCTATCGCCAGGCCCTGCCCGATCCTTATAAGGAGGGCCGCAGCGCCATCGTCGAGGGCACCTACGCCTCGGCCGCCGGCACGAGCGGCCTCGTCGAGGCCAACAAGCTCACCGTGAAGTGCCCCTCGAAGTACCAGACCGAGGATGGCTCGCCGGTCGACTACGAGGCCTACAAGAAGCGCTACATGGAAGACGAGACGCCGGCGACACCCGGCCCCCGAAGCTGACGGCGAGGCAGCCACCTCATGCAGCAGTTCGGTCAGCTCCTCCTCGTCATCACGTTCCTCGTGACGCTCGCCACGGCCGTGACCGCCATCTTCGGCGCCGTCACGAAGCAGCCCGGGTGGATGCGCGGGGCGCGCTACGGCCTCCTCGGCATCGCGCTCTTCGCGGTGGCCATGGCGGCCATCCTCACGCACGGCTTCCTCACCCACGACTTCTCGAACAAGTACATCACCGGCTACTCCGAGCGGGCCATGCCCACGGTGTACCTGCTCGCCGCCTTCTGGGGCGGTGAGAAAGGTGCTTTGCTGTTCTGGGTGACGTCGCTCTCCATCTTCTCGAACATCGCCGTCTACACGCGCTCGCGCGAACGCGCCCCGGTCTACATGGCGTGGGTCACGGCCATCCTCTCGCTCGCCATCCTCTTCTTCCTCATCCTGATGGTGTTCGAGTCGAGCCCGTTCGAGACGTGGATGACGAAGGCCGCGCCGGTCGACGGCCGCGGGCTGAACCCGCTGCTCCAGAACCCGGTCATGGCGTTCCACCCGCCGTCGCTCCTCACCGGCTACATCCTCTTCACCATCCCGTTCGCCTTCGGCATGGCGGCGCTCATCACCAAGAAGCTCGACAACGACTGGATCACCGACACCCGTCGCTGGACCATCGTCTCGTGGGTGTTCCTGTCGATCGGCCTCCTGCTGGGCGCGCGCTGGGCCTACATGGAGATCGGCTGGGGCTTCTGGTGGATGTGGGACTCGGTCGAGAACGCCGGCCTCATCCCGTGGTTCACCGCGACCGCCTTCCTGCACTCGGTGATGATCCAAGAGCGGCGCGGCATGCTCAAACGCTGGAACGTCGTCTTGCTGGCGCTGACGTTCTTCCTCTGCATCTTCGGGACGTTCCTCACGCGCTCCCAGCTCATCGTGAGCATCCACGCCTTCGCCGACAGCAAGACCCCGACCTACTTCATGGCCTACTTCATCACCATCGCGGCCTTCGCCACGACGTTGATATGGAAGCGCTGGAAGGACCTCCGCTCGGACGCCCACATCGAGTCGGTGATGTCGCGCGAGTCGATGTTCGTCCTGAACAACGTCATCCTCGTCTTCTGCGCCTTCGTGACGCTCTACGGCACGCTCATGGGCAAGATCACCGAGAGCCAGACGGTGCGCGACATCTTCGGCCTCGACGAGCCGCTGGTCTGGGACGAGGCGAAGTTCAACGCCATCTTCGTGCCCATCGGCGTGGCGCTGCTGGTCATCCTCGGCATCGGTCCGCTCATCTCCTGGCGCCGCGCCACGGCCCGCAACTTCCGGAAGAACTTCGCATTACCGCTGGTGGTGACGAGCCTGCTGACGGCGCTCCTCGCGGCGCTCGGCATCTTCATGGAGCTGCGCGCGGTGCAGCGCGTGAACCGACTCGACTTCGGCGACGCCTACACGCTGTGGGCCTCGCGCGTGGAGTTCGCCGACTGGCTCTCGGTCATCGTCTACTGGCTCTGCGGCTTCGTGCTGGTGTCGATGGCGCGCGAGTTCTGGATCGCCGCCAAGGTGCGCGTGAAGCAGGGGCTCGGCGGCGTCTTCGGCAACCTCTTCGTCGTGCTCTTCAAGAACCCGCGCCGCTACGGCGGCTACGTCATCCACTTCGGCATCGTCTTCCTGTTCGTGGCCTTCACCGGCAAGGCCTTCAAGCACGAGGAGAAGGACCGCCTGGTCGCCGTCGGCCAGACCCACGTCGTGAAGGACTGGGCGCTGACCCTGGTCGACCGCGACCACCGCTACAGCGAGGACGACGGCTGCATCATCAACGACGCGACGTTCGTCGCGATGCCGGCCGGCACGACCGTCGACGACGACGCGCTCGCCCACCTGGACGGCTGGCTCCAGGCGCGCAACGCCGGCCCGTATCACGTGGCCACGAGCTACGACACGCCGAAGATGACGGTCCACTTCAAGGACGCGGCGCAGCGCAAGCGGCTCCTCACCGACTACTTCCTGGCGCGCGAGTTCGGGCCCAAGTTCGAGCGCGGCACGGTCGACCCGACGCGCTTCCAGGAGACCTGGACCTTCAAGGACACGAAGCTCGTGCAGGCCATGCCGATGTACGGCATGGAGTCCCTGCGCGGCGCGCGCGAGGCCTTCCAGCAGGGCGACATCCCCATGACCGCCGAGATCCGCGGCGGCTCGGCGGTGCTCACGCTGAGCTTCGCCAACGCGGCCCAGCAGGAGGAGTTCCGGCGGCGGCTCGACACGGCGACGGTGCCCGAGGACGTGCTGGCCGTGCTCGACGAGCCCGAGGAGGGCGCCGTCTCGGTGGTCGAGCGGGCCACGGGCCAGACGCTCGTGCCCGAGTCGCGCTTCTACCCGACCAAGCAGTCGTCGACGACCGAGGTCGCCATCTCGCACGGCGACTTCCTGGTCGACGTCTACGTGTCGATGCAGCCGGAGATGGGCAGCAGCAAGCCCTACGTCAAGGTCTTCACGGTGGTCTTCCCGCTCGTGAACTTCCTCTGGATCGGCGGCCTCTTCCTGCTGGTCGGCGCGGTCATCTGCCTGTCGCCGCGCTGGCTCGGGCGGACGCTCGCGACCATGGTCGCTGGCGGGCGCGATGTCGGCGACGTGGCCCTGCCCATCCTCGTCGCGCTGGTGCTGGGCGGCGGTGTGCTCGCGTCGGGGACGGCCCGCGCGCAAGGCGAGCCGATCCCCGAACCCAGCGGCTTCGCAGCCCCGACCGAGGATCCCGCGGTCGACCTCGAGCGCGTGCTCGACTGCGGCTGCCCGCTGGCCGCGCGGCAGGTGACGCCGGTGCCGCTGGCCGACCCGGCCTGCGCCTGCCCCGAGGCCGACAAGGACCGCGCCGTGGTGGCCGACGTCATGCACGCGCAGTCGGCCAACGCGCAGCGGACGGGCCGCGCCAAGTACGACACGCTGCTCCGGCTCATCGACGTCGACCCGAGCTGGGAGCCGCGCGTGCGCTACGACAAGCAGAAGCTCGCGACCATCATGCAGACGACGCGCACGGTGTGCCCGGGCGAGTACCTCATGACGCTGGATGCGAGCCGCGCCACGTGCCAGTTCCGCATGCGCTGGATCGCCACTTTCCGGCTCTTGCTGGCCGCGGGCGTGTCGGTCGACGACTGCTTCAACTACTACCTGGCCGAGAGCAACGCGACCATGGCCGGCACGCGCGCCGACGGGAAGCCCTGGGAGGCGCACGAGCTCCGGACCTTCGACAACGAGACGGCGAGCTTCTGGGTGCCGGCGAGCCTGGTCGCGCTGGTCACGCTGCTCGTGGCCTTCGTGGTCTTCCGGCGCGTGAAGGGCGGCGGCAAGCACCAGGCCATCGAGGTGCCCGAGCGGCCGGTGCTGACCTCGGTCGAGCAGCAGCGTCTGCGCGACGAGCTCGAGGCGTACGACGCATGAACGCCGCGACCCTCGTGCTGGTGCCCATCTGCGCGGCCGCGCTCATCTTCGCGGCGCTGTGCATCGCGCGCCTCGCCAAGGCCTGGAAGATGTCGCCCGACATGGAGCGCGTCATCGACGAGGACCGGGCGCAGATCGCCCTCGAGGACGAGAAGGCGCGCCTCTTCCTGACGCTGAAGGACCTCGACGGCGAGTTCGCCGCGGGCAAGCTGTCGGCCGCCGATCACGCGGCGCTCCGGGCCCGCTTCGAGGCCGAGGCGCTGCGCGTGATGGATGACCTGGAGCGGCACGGAGCCTCATGATCGCCCTTCTGATTCTCGGCGCCGGCGCGCTCATCGCCGGCGCGGACCTGCCTCCGGGCCACCCGGGCGTCGCCGGCGGCGCTCCGACGATGGGCGCCCCCCCTGGCATCGTCGTCGACGTCGTCGCCCACTCGCCCGCCGGCCGTCGCCTGCCCGCCGCCGGCGCCGAGGTGCGCCTCGAGCAGCTGCAGCGCGGCATGATGGACGAGGACTCGGCGGGCAACCTCGAGCGCGTGTGGATCGCCACCGCCGACGGCAACGGCCGCGCCACCTTCGTCGGCATCCCCGAGCTCTCGCCCGGCCGCTCGCTGCGCGTCGTGGCGCGCTGGGAGGGCGTCGAGTGGCCGTCCGAGCTGTCGCAGAACGGGCAGGCGCAGATCGATGTCTTCGCGGTGACGGCCGATCGCTCGCTGGTGCGCGCGGCCATGGCCTATTCGCTCAATGTGTCCGAGGACGAGATCTTCATCGAGCAGACCATGCGCCTCACGCCGGGCGACGACCCGCGCGCCATCGACGTCGACCGCGAGGGCGGCATCCGGCTGCCCATGCTCGAGCACGCCGTCTTCGGCGAGTCGCTCGACATCGGCTGGATCCCGCCGCGGCCCGACCCCAACATGACGCTCTTCGAGGTCGACCCGCCGCTCGGGCGCCTGTCGGTCGAGCGCGGCGCCATGGTCTACCGCGGCCTCATCCCGCCCGACGGCGTGACGCTGCACGCGACCTACCCGGCGCCCTACGTCAACGAGTCGAACCACACGCTGGCCATGCGCTCGCCGGTCGAGCTCGACAGCCTCGAGCTGTCGGTGGCGCTCGGCCACGACCTCGAGCCCGAGGTCGCGCTGCGCACGCCCTTCGAGACCATCGTAAGGCCGACCGGCGACGGCGAGCGGCGGCTCCTGCGACCGCTCGAGCTGCCGAAGGCGGGCGAGGTCTTCTTCGTCGACGTGGGCGACATGCCGTCGCGCATCGTGCTGCTCAGGCCGCTGGTGATCGGCCTCTCGGCCCTGGTCGTGGCGTCGCTGACGCTGGCCTTCCTGCGCACGCGGCGACGGGTCGACTCGGATGCGACGCGCGCGGAACGAGGCCATCCGCTCAAATGACGCCCGCGCTGGAGAGCCGTGAGGTCAGCCGCCGCTTCGGACGCCGCTGGGCGCTCCGCCGCGTGTCGCTCGTGTTCGCGCCCGGCACCGTCACCGCCATCGTCGGCGACAACGGCGCCGGCAAGTCGACGCTGCTCCAGATCCTGGCCGGCTTCGTGCGCCCGAGCGAGGGCGAGGTGCTGGCCTTCGACACGCCGCTCGGCGCCTTCCCGCCGCGCGACGTGCGCCGCCGCATGGCCGTCCTGGCGCACGCGCCGGGCATCTACCCCGACCTCAGCGGGCGCGAGAACCTCGTCTTCTTCAGCCGCTTCCACGAGCGCCCCGGCGCCGGTCGCTGTAGCGAGGTCGGCCAGACGCTGGCGCGCCTCGGCCTCGAAGACGCCGCCGACCGGCCCGTCCGCACCTACTCGCGCGGCATGATCCAGCGCCTGGCGCTCGGGCGCGTGCTGCTGCAGGAGGCCGAGCTGTGGCTCCTCGACGAGCCCACGACCGGCCTCGACGCCAGCGGCACGCAGCTCCTGGCGGGCCTCATCGCGTCGGCGCGCGCGGCCGGCCGGACGGTGGTGGCGGTGACGCACGACCTGCCCGCGCTGGGGCCGGCGGTCGACCGCGTCGTGCGCCTCACGCAGGGGCGCCTCGTCTCCGACGGACCCAACGGGGCGCCGGCGTGACCACGCTCCGCGCCATCTGGCTCGTCCTCGGCAAGGACGTGCTCGTCGAGCTGCGCACCCGCGAGGTGCTGCTCACGATGGGCCTCTTCGCCGTGCTGGTCGTGGTCATCTTCGCCTTCACCTTCCAGCTCGGGGCCGACGTCGTCCAGCAGGTGGCGCCCGGGATCCTGTGGGTGACGCTCGTCTTCTCGGGCAACCTCGGCATCGCCCGCGTGATGGACCGCGAGCGCGAGAACGGCGCCATGCAGGGCCTCCTGCTCGGGCCGGGCGGACCGGCCGCGGTCTTCTGGGCCAAGGCGCTGGGCGTCTTCGTGTTCGTGCTCATGACCCAGGTCCTGGTGGTGCCGCTGGCGCTCCTCTTCGTCGGCATCGCCGTGCCCGCGAGCGGCATCCTGCTGCTGGTCGTTGCATTGGTCCTCGGCACCCTCGGCTTCTCGCTCATCGGCACGCTCTTCGGCGCCATGCTCGCCGACGTGCGCCTCCGCGAGGTGCTCGTGCCGGTCATCGTGTACCCGGTCGTGGTGCCGGTGATCGTGGCCGGCGTCCAGCTCACCGCCTGTGCGCTGGGCCTCCTGCCGCGCGAGGACGCGGGCGACTGGCTCGGCCTCATGGGTGGCTTCGACCTCGTGTACCTGGCCATCGCGCCCTGGGTGTTCCAGCGCGTGATGGTCGATTGAGCGCGCGCGAACGAGCCAGTGGCATGCAGGGCGGCCTTCTGCTAGATCCCCGTCGATGATCAAACCCCTTCCACGCGCCGTCTCCATCGGCCTGCCGGTGGTCCTCGGGGCCTTTCTCCTGGCCGCGCTCTACTGCGTCTTCTTCGTCGCGCCGCGCGAGGCGGAGATGGGCGAGGTGCAGCGCATCTTCTACATGCACGTGGCGTCGGCGTTCTCGACGCTCATCCTGTTCATCACCTGCTCGCTGGCGTCGCTGGCCTACCTCATCCTGCGCGCGCGGAAGGGCATGGGCGCGCTGGCCGCCGGCATCGATCGCATGGCGCACGCGGCCGGCGAGGTGAGCATCGTCTTCGGCGTCATCGTGCTCATCACCGGGCCCATCTGGGCCAAGCCGGCCTGGGGCACCTGGTGGACCTGGGAGCCGCGCCTCACGCTCATGCTGCTCACGGTCTTCCTCTTCATCGGCTACGTCGTGCTGCGCGCCTACGCGCGCCAGGACGACATGGGCAAGCGCCTCGCCGCCGGCGTCGCGGTCATCGGCGGCCCGGCCGTCTACCTCATCCACGTCGCGGTCGAGCTGTGGGGCGGCAACCATCCGCAGGTCGTGACCGGCAAGGGGCAGGGGCTCCGCGGCGCAGACATGCAGCTCACCTTCGCGCTCTCCGTCATCTCGATCCTCCTCATCGCCCTCTACCTCGTCTGGATGCGCGCGCGGCACCACCGCGTCGCCGCCGAGGTCGAGAGCGCCTACCTCGATCTGTCCGACCTCGAGGACGCGCGCGCGTCGACGAGCTCGGGACCGCAGCGGAGCTGACCATGTCGATCCCGTCGAACCCGCCCGCGCCCCCGCGCAGACGCCTCCGGCTCGCCCGCACGGCGGCCGCGCTGGCGCTCGTCCTCGGCGCCGCGCTGACGCTCACCGCCAGCGCGCCGGCCTTCGCGCAGGCGCCGCCGCCCGAGAAGCCGACCAGCTTCGGCGGCGAGTCGGCCGCGCCGCAGGGCAACCCGAAGACGCCCGAAGAGGCGCTCGTGCGCTGCGGCAAGCGCGTCGACCAGCTCGAGACCGACGCCGTCGGCGTGCCGTATCTCGCCGCGGGCTACATCGCCTTCTTCGTCATCCCCATCGTCTTCCTCGTCCTGGCCAGCAAGCGCCAGCGTCGGCTCGAGGGCGAAATGGCGGAGCTCCGTGCGCGGTTGGCGAAGCTGCAAGACGACACGGGAGGGAGAGCATGACCTCGGCCCATATCTTCTTCATCCCCCTCGTCCTGACCGCCGGCATCATCATCGGCATCGTCATCGGCCGCCGCTCGGTCGCCGTGCAGCAGGCCGAAGAGGAGCGCCAGCGCCGCCTGGCCGAGCGCCGCGCGCGCCCGGCCGCGCTGCCTGGCGCCGCGCCAGCCGCGTCCCCGGCCGTGCCGAGCGACGCCGACAAGCCCCGCACCGACCCGAGCTGAGGCTCACGCCATCCGATGATCGCACCGTTCGCCATCGCGCTGCTCGCGCTCGCGGCGCCCAAGCCGAAGGCGTATCACGGGGTCTACGACCTCGACATCCTCGGCTGGAACGACGGCGATCCCTATCGGCTGCGCGGCGCCGAGGCCGAGGCCATCCTGTCGGATCCCGACGCGCAGATCTTCCAGTTCCAGTCGGCCGACTGGATGTCGAAGAACCAGCGCGGCGCCTACGTGAAGCTGTCCGAGGTCATCGGGCGCTTCCCCGAGCGGCCACCCCAGGATTTGGTCAGGGTCCTTTCGGTCGACCTCGACGGCGACCGCACCCCCGAGGCGCTGCTCGTGCCGACGCCGTTCCTCGGCGAGGGCATGCGCTTCGCGCCGACCGTCCTGAAGATGGGGCCCGACGGGCCGACCGCGGTGTGGGCCTCGACCGAGCTCCCCGGCGAGCGCTTCCGCGTGGCCGACATCCGCGACCTGAACGCCGACGGCCGCGTCGAGGTGCTGCTCGCCGGCGAGTCGGGACAGTCGGGCTTCTACCGCTTCTTCGAGCTCGTCGGCTTCGGACCGCAGGGCTTCCAGACGTTGAACGTCGAGCACGACGACGAGCTCCACTACGTCGATCTCGACCGCGATCAGAAGGTCGAGATCATCGTGCGCGAGCGCGTCGGCCGGAAGGGCGCCTCGCACCAGTGGACCTACATCGACCACGTGCAGCGCTGGACCGGCTTCCGCTTCGAGAACGCCGAGGCGCTCTACCCGCACTACCACGACGAGCAGACGCTGCCCGAGCTGGTCGGTGACATCCTCGACAACCACGACGCGCGGATGGCCATCCTCGACGAGAAGGTCGCCGCCATCGCCACCGTGCGCCAGACGACCGCGGCGTGGAGCCCGGTGCCGCGCGGCTTCCACACGAAGAAGGTGCAGGCGCTGCAGCTCTTGCAGCGGAAGAAGCCGAAGGCCGCGCGCGCCAAGCTCGAGGCGCTGGTCGACGCCTATCGCTACGATGCCCAGGTGCTGGTCGCGCTGGCGCAGGTCGACGCCGCGAGCGACGACTGGGCCGGCGTCCTCGACGCGGCCACGCGCGCGCTGACGGTCGACCCGAAGAACCGCGAGGCGTGGTGGTGGTCGGGCCGCGCCTTCGCCGGGCTGCAGGAGCGGTCGTTCGCGGTGGCGAGCTTCCACCTCTCGGTCATCCTGGGCGGCACCATCGCCAACGGCCTCGAGTATCTCCGCGCGCGGCGCGGTGAACCGGGTATGGACGCCGATCTCCAGGGCATCATCGACGAGGCCATCGCGGCCTCGGAGAAGACCCCGTAGTCGGCCGCGCGGCGCATCCGCCTGCGCCGGGTCGAACGGCCGCCGAGCCGTCGACGCGCCCATCGCAGACCGGCGCAAATTAACCGTCGGACGGTGGTTGTGGCGCGATTTGCCGCGCGCTAGACGGAGTCCGCCACGAGAGGTCGACGCGCCCCACAGCCGGGGTCCGCCGCCGCTTCTGATCTTGGGGTGAGACGATGGAACCCACACGGGCTCTTCGACTTTGCTCGTTGTCGTGCGCGCTCGTTTCGGGCGCGTTCGCGGCGCGCAGCGCGCACGCCGACGAGCCAATGCCGCGCGTGTACGTCGGCGTCGCCGGCGGCGTGAACCTGGTCCTCGGCGACTGGGACCTCGACGAGAGCGACAGCCGCGGCTACGCCGAGAGCGCCGACACCTCGGCCATCGTGCACCTCCACCTCGGCCTCGATCTCGCGAGCTGGCTCTCGCTCGAGGTGGGCGGCGCGGTGCTGCCGCTGACCGCGGGCGACGACAGCGCCACCGTCTTCCAGCTCGAGGCCACCGCGCGCGTGCCGTTCTCGCGCGGCGCGGTCGAGCCGTACGCGCTCATCGGCC
>JAXLYZ010000071.1:0-44189 GCA_046351155.1 Myxococcota bacterium | reverse complement strand
GTGCACTGCAGGTCGAGCACGCTCTCGGCCGTGACGGTGGTCTCGAGCGGCGAGATGCGCGCGCGGCCGACGAGCGTCACGTCCTTGGCCGTGAGCGGCTGGACCGCGACCAGGCGGCTCTCGCCGGTGATGACCAGGTCGGCCGCGAGGTCGAGGCGCGCCGTGTCGGGCGTCGCGCCGAAGGCGCGGTCGTCGACGCCGTCGCTGCGGCCGTCGTCGTCGATGCGGATGAGCGGCGTCTTGCCCGCCGTCGTGAGGTAGACCGTGCCGGCCCCGCCCGGGGCGACGGCGCCGAGGCCGGGGCGCGCGCGCACGAGGCCGAGCGCGTAGCCGGTGGCGTCGTCGTAGTGCAGCGCCAGGCGCCCGCCGCCGCCGGCCGCGCCGCCCGAGCCGCCGTCGGCGGTGATGGGGCCCGAGCCGGTGAGGGTGCCGATGTCGAGGTCGAGCGCGCCGCCGCCGCCGCCGCCCGAGACCGACGGGCAGCCGGCGGTGTCGCCGCCGCGCGCGCCGTCGGCGCGGATGACGCCGTCCACCTGGAGGCGCGTGGCGGTGATCGCCAGCACGCCGCCGCCGCTGCCGCCGGGCTCGCCGCCGCCGCAGCCGTAGCCGCCACCCGAGCCGGGCAGCGCCGGGTGGACCCAGTCGTCGTAGGGGGCCGTGCGCGCGCCGTTGCCGCTGACGCCGGCGTCGCCGCCGTGCGCGCCGCCGTTGCGCGGACCGGCGCCGCTGCCGACGTTGCCGACGGTGTGGGCGCCGCCGCCGCAGCTGTCGTCGCCCGCCGCGCAGTCGCCGCGGAAGCCCTGGCCGCTGACGTCGATGGCGCCGCCGCGCACGACGACCATGAGATCGGCGGTGAGCGCGGTGGTCGACACGGGCTGGCTCGGCAGGGTCGGCGGCTGGCTCACGACGCCGGTCGGACCGACGTAGAAGCGATGGAACGAGTGCGCGCCGCTGATGGCGACGGTGCCGCGGTCGACCAGCACGTCCTTGCCGTCGTAGGTCGTGTCGCCCGGGCCGATGGTCAGGACGCCGTCGCCCACGAGGTCGACGCCGGTGGCGATGACGTTCTGCGCGATCTTGGTCGCGTTCTCGCCGAAGTCGATGATGGTCGCCTCGACGAGGACGTTGCCGTCGGGGTCGGCGGTGGTGGTCGGCGCGTCGATGGTCGTGGTCCAGGGCGGGCTCTCCAGGCGCTTCTGCAGCACACCGTCCACGCGCAGCTCGATGGCGTCGACCTGGTAGTCGTCGAGCGCGTTGATGCTCACCGGGAACGGGTGGCCCGAGGCGACGAGCTCGTCGGCGATGGGCAGGAGGAAGTTGCCGGTCGGCGGCGTGGTGTCGTTCACGGGCCGCACGGTGATCGTGTACGGCGTCATGGTGCCGATGTTCTGGCCCGGGTCGAACGCGGTCGCGCCGACCGTCACTTCGGTCGGCACGCGCACGTTGTCGAGCTGGCGCGTGACGGCGTAGGGCGGCTGGTCGAAGCTGGCGAGGGTCTCGTCGTCGAGCGTCAGCGTGACGCCGTCGACGGCGACGTCGTCGCTGGCGCTGACGGCGAAGCGCACCACCGCGCCCTCGTCGAACTCGGCGCCGGGCGCCGGGCTCTGCGGGACGATGCGCGGCGGCACGCCGAGGAGGTCGGAGAAGACCGAGTGCTGGCCGATCTGCAGGACGCCCGGCGCCACCACGTAGAAGTACTGGCGGTCGACGGCGAGGCCGCTGAAGAGGGTGCCGCTCGCCTGCACCGCGCCGACCAGCGGGAGCTGGTCGGGGATCTGCGCGCTGTAGAGCGCGATGGGGTTGGTGAAGACCTGGTTGGCGGCGACGACCAGGTCGCCGGTGGCGTCGAGCGCCTGGCAGTTGAGCGTCTTGTCCGACGCGACCACGGCGCCGGCGCCGGCCAGGCTGACGCGCGCGATGCCGCCCGTACCGAGCGCCACGGCCGCGACGTTGCCGCGCACGACGGCGTCGGCGATGGGCGCCGTGCCGGTGGAGATGGCGCGGTCGGGGACGAGCCCGCCCGGCGTGATGCGCGCGACGATGAGCGTGCCGGTGGTGGTGCCGGCGACGACGTAGGTCGCGTCGCGATCGATGGTGGTGAAGGCGGTGCCCGGGTAGAGGCTCTCGAGCAGGCGGTCGTCCTTGCCGTCGCCGTCGACGTCGAGGAGGCCAACGCCGCCGTCGGCCAGGCGCACGAGCTGGAAGCCGGCGTCGGTCGCGACCACCAGGCGGTCGTCGAGCAAGGTCAGCGCGCGCGCGGGCTTCTCGAGCGGGACCTTGCCGAGCATGAGCAGGTGGTCCGGATCGCCGAGGTCGAACCAGGCGACGCCGCCCTCGCCGAGCGCGGCGGCGCCGAGCGTGCCGCGCAGCGCCACGTCGGAGACCGCGCCGAGGTCGAGCTTGCCGCGCACGACCGGCACGCCCGGCACGCTGGCGTCGACCAGGGCCACGCCGTAGCTGGTGGCGACCAGCACCCACGGGCCGGCGACGGCCACGCGGCCGTTGGCGCCGGGGACCGGCAGCGAGGCCAGGAGCTTCGGCGTGAAGCTCGACAGGACGAGGTCGCAGGCGCCGCTGAGGGTGCCGCTGGCGACCATCACGCGCGCCGGGCCCTCGTAGGTCGAGGCCGCGGTGAAGTAGCCGTCGGCGCTGACCGCGCCGGCGTCGACCGGGTCGACGCTGTAGGTCGTGCCGCGCGTGGCCGGCGTCAGATCGGCGCTGCTGCCGTCGTCGCGCTTGCCGACGACGATGAGCTGGAGGTGGCCCGCGCCGATGATGGTGTTGGAGACGACGCCGGCCTTCGGCGGGTACACCTCGATCGACGTGATGGGCCCGGTCGACGGCTTGCTGCCCGGGTCCTTGGGATCGGTGCCGGCCTGGATCTCGTCGAGGTCGTTGGCGCCGTCGCCGTCGCTGTCGGCCTTCTTCGGGTCGGTGCCGTAGCGCGACTCGCGCCACATGGGGATGCCGTCGCCGTCGTCGTCGCTGGCGCCGTCGGCCGGGTTGGCGGGGTCGTAGCCGTAGAGCTCCTCGTAGTCGTCGGGGGCGCCGTCGTGGTCGGCGTCGGGGAAGACCTCGATCTCGCCGGCGTCGACCACCTGCGCGCGCGTGAGCTCGAGCGGCGTCGAGCTGCCGCGCAGCATCTGGGCCACGTTGGCGCCCGGCGCGTCCTCGGGCGGCTTGCTGTCGCCCAGCGTCGGGTCGGATCCGAAGGCGACCTCGATGCCGTCCTCCCAGCCGTCGCCGTCGCTGTCGGCGCTCGACGGCGCGGTGCCGATGACGACCTCGAGGTCGTTCGACAGCCCGTCGGCGTCCGAGTCGACGCCGCCCACCAGCGGGTCGGTGCCGGCGTCGCGCTCGGCGCAGTCGTCGGCGCCGTCACCGTCCGTGTCGGCCGTGCCCGGGTTGCTCTTCTTGACGTTGTCCTCGACGCCGTCGGCGCAGCCGTCGCCGTCGCTGTCGGCCACGGCCGGGTCGGTGCCGAGGCGCGCCTCGGCCTCGTCGTTCAGCCCGTCGCCGTCGGTGTCGGCGGGCGCGTGGGCCGGGTCGGTGCCGGCCGCGACCTCGTCGCCGTCGCTGACGCCGTCGCCGTCGCTGTCGGCCTTGGTCGGATCGGCGCCCTTCGCCGCTTCGGCGCCGTCGACGAGCCCGTCGCCGTCCGTGTCGACCGAGCGCGGGTCGGTGCCGGCCGTGTTCTCGGCGCCGTCCTCGAGGCCGTCACCGTCGCTGTCCTTGGCGTCGCCGCGCAGGCCGCGCTGGTCCTCGATCAGATCGGAGAGGCCATCGCCGTCGCCGTCGGCGCTGCTCGCGTTGGCGGCCTCGGCATCGAGGCCCGAGGCCAGCTCGTAGGCGTCCGACAGGCCGTCGCCGTCGCGGTCGGCGAAGTGCACGAGGAAGGTGCGCTCGCTCGGCGCGTCGACGCCGGGCACGGTGGCGCGCACGGTGAAGCTCACCTCACCGGCCGAGGCGATGGCCGCATTCGAGCTCGGGGTCCAGCGCACCTCGCGGCTCGCGGCGTTCCAGGTCATGCCGCTGGGCGCGTCGACCAGCGTCACCTCGGCGTCGCTCGGGACGTCGATGGGCGCGGCCAGCGCCTGGCCGACGACGCCGTCGACGCGCGTCGCTCCGCCGATGGCGGGCGCCACCGACTGATCGGCGCCGACCACCTCGACCTGGAACACGTCGACCAAAAGGAGCGGCTTGCCCGGGCGGCGCACGGCCAGGCCGATCTCGATCGAGCTGCCGGCGTCGGCCGCGGTCGGGGTCCAGGTGAGGCCCTCGACGTTGGCCGCGATGCCCTGCGCCAGCGTCATGGCCACGAGCTCGTGCACGCCGGCGATGTGCGGCCGGAAGCTCCACTCCTCGCCGACGCGCGCGCGCCGCGGCGGGACGGTGGTCGGGGCCAGGCTCGTGGAGAGACCCACGCGCACCGGCGGCGCGAAGGCCGCGAGGCCGTCGGCGTCCTGCACGCCGATGGTCACGTCGAAGACGCAGCCCGACACGAAGCCGGGGATGGCCGCGCGCGTGGTCGGCGCGCTCAGCTGGAGGTCGCCGCCGCGGCACAGCTCGAGCGTGTCGCTCGAGGCCGCGCCGGGCAGCGTGAAGGGCGAGCCCGCGCCGGCCAGCCCGGCCAGGAAGGGCGGCGTGCGATAGAGCGGCTCGGCGTGGACGAGGTAGCTCGTCGCGCCCGCCACCGGCAGCCAGCTCACCACGCCGGCCTGCTCGCGCACGAGCCGCGGCGCCGGCAGCGCGCCACCGGCACCGTCGACGCGCACGGTCGAGCGCGAGCGCACGAGCGTCGCCGGCGCGTCGTCGTCGCTCACGCGCGCCACGATGGCGTAGGTCCCGGGGCGCACGCCGGTGAGCGACCAGCTGTAGTGATCGGTCGCCGTCGGGTCGGCGATGGTGGTGATGGGGATGAGGTCGCCGCCGCCGTCGACCGGGCTGTAGAAGAGCTCGGCCGAGAACGCGCCGTCGTCGGTCGCGTTCCAGGCGATGTCGGCTGCGCCGTCGGCCACCGTCACCGGCTCGTCGAAGACGAACGACGGCGGCTTCGGCGCGACCCGCGCCAGCACGCGCCGCACGTTCTCGGGGTGGTCGACGACCAGCACGTGGTAGGCGCCGGCGGCCGCCATCGGCACGCTCCAGGTGGTGCGCTGGGTCTGGCCCTCGAGGCCCGCGCCCTCGAGGTAGAAGGCGCGCGCCTCGCCCGGGTCGGCGACGACGGCGTCGTGGGTGACGACCGAGCCGTCGGGCAGCTGCAGGTCGAAGGTGGCCGGACCGACGTGCTCGATCTGCAGCCACAGGTTCTCGGCCGGTACGCCGAGCTCGATGTCGGGGTTGGTGCCGTCGTACTCGAAGACCTGCTCGCCGCTCGTCGCGTCGAGCGCGATGCTCGGCGCCGAGGGCGGCGTCACCTGGTAGCTGCCGAGCATGCCGGCGACGTAGCCGATGGGGACGAAGCCGGCGTACTTGTTGTTGATCCAGGCGAAGACGCCCTTCTCGAAGCTCATGTCGATGTGGAAGTTGCTGTCGCCGAAGACGCCGGTCCCGAGGATGACGTCGCCGCTCACCTCGCCGGCCGGGTCGGTGGCGGTGCCGGGCAGGGACTGCGTGCGCATGATGGCGGTGCCGCCGGCGTACTTGGTGCCGCCGAACGCCACGCCGAAGATCTTGAACTTCGGCACGTAGAGCGCGCCCGAGAGCGAGGCGTTGCCCTTGAAGTTGTTGCCGACCCGGGTGATCGACGTGTCGATGCGCGCCTCGGCCAGCGGGCCGAGCGCGGCCGGGTCACCGAAGGGGTTGTTGATGGTGAGCCCGCCCTTCAAGTAGACCTTGAAGTCGTCTCCGCCCGAGAGCTCGAGGCCGACCGCGCCGTCGAGGACGCCCAACCCCTTCACGGCCTTCTGCGCCACCTGCACCGCCGGGTCGCCGGGCGTGGCGCTGGCCGCGAAGCCGGTCACGGTGCCGAGCAGCGAGGCCTTGCCCGACAGCTCGATCTTCATCGGGAAGCTGGCGAACGTGCCGGTGAGGGTGCCGCTCCAGAGCGCGTACTCCTGGCCGGCGATCTTCACCGTCGGCGCCAGCGTGATGGCCGCCGTCGTGGCGAAGGTCGGGTAGAGGCCGGGGCAGGCGTCGAAGAGGTAGCAGGGGTTGGTGACGGTGGCGTTGATGCTCGACAGGAAGAACGGCCCGACGCCCGACGGCGGCAGCGGGATGCCCGGCAGCGACAGCGGGAAGCGCGCGTCGCCGAGGCGCTTCGAGAAGGTGGCCGTGATGCTGGCGGAGGTGACCTTGCCCTTGGTGAGCTCGCCGGCGACCTCGATGCCGACGCGCTTCACGGGTGGGCCGAAGGCGAAGCCGATGGCGCCGGCGTACTTGTCGGGCGCCGCGTCGTAGGAGAAGGCGATCTTGGTGAGCGCGCCGATCTTGAACTCGATCTCGCGCGTCCACGAGAACGACGCCGACACCGACGTGCGCGTCGGCGACAGGAAGAGGCCGGTCAACGCCGCGGTGATCTGGTCCGGCGCCAGGACCTTCTTCTCGGTGACCCCGGCGATGTCGCAGCCGGGCACGTACATCTTCTCGCCGTCGGTGTCGGTGATGGGGACCTTGCCGCACTCCTTGATGTCGTAGCCGGAGTTGAAGCTGCCGACGACGGTCTCCTTGGGCTTGAAGAACTGGAGGTCCGGCGTATCGATGCCGATGCCGTCGGGCATCAGCACGACCGGCGTGTTGGTGAGCGCCAGCGGCAGCCCGGCGATGTCGTACTGGAAGCCCTTCTGCGGACCCTCGTAGTTGGCGATGGTCAGCTTGATGTTGCGGTCGCCCGAGATCTCGAAGGCGCCCTGATAGATGATGACGTCGTTGAGCACGCGCGAGGTGATGGCCGCGAGCCCGATGTCCATCGACAGCGCGCACGACGCGCTGACCTTGTCGGGCGCCACGTTGACGACGGCGTTGCAGCGCAGGAACTGCCCGGCGTGGTCGGGGTCGACCGGCACCGGGTTGAGGTCGTCGGTCGCGGTCGGCTTCACGACGCCGATGGTGGCGCTCGGGCCGACCGTGTACTTGCCGCCGCCGAGGTCGGTGATCTTGTCGCCGCAGACGCGCACCTGGCCCGCGTCGACGCAGTCGAGCACCTCGATGACGCGCGTGTCGGAGCCCTTGCAGGTCTTGGTCGTGCCGGACGCCGACACGGTGAACTTGCCCTTCTTCTCGAACTTCACCTTGATGGACGGGCCGCTCAGGTTGGTGGCCGTGCCGCCCGCCGCCTGCCACTGGATCGAGCCGTCGCTCTTGCCGTCCTCGCACTGCGCGTGGAACGGGACCTCGGTGCCGATGCGCACCGTGTAGGGCTCCTTGGTCTTGGCCGGGTAGGTGATCTTGATGCCCTTCTTCTTCGGCTTGCACTCGACCGAGATCGCCGGCAGCGGCTCGTCGGGCTTCTTCGGGTCGGGCGGCCGGGGCCCCGGGAAGTTGTTGTTGTTGCAGGGCGCGCGGATGGTCTGCGAGCGCGGCGGCCGGCCCGGGTCGCCCTTCTTGTCGAGCTCGCAGGCCGACGCCACGCCGTTGATCTTGCAGACGCAGTCCTGCTCGTCGTCCTTGGGCAGGTCGACCTCCTCGTGCTGGTCGGCGGTCGCGGCGACGCCCGGATCGGTGACGGTGTAGGTCACGTAGCACGGGTCGTCGGGCTTGCGCGTGGCCCCGTGCCAGGCGCCCATGCGGATGCCGGCGCCGGGGTCGCTCAGGATGTAGCCGGCGTCCTCGCTGACGGTGCCGCGGCCGCTGTCGACGTAGCGCGCCAGCGTGTGGTCCCAGGCGCGGAGGTCCACCTCGGAGCCGGGCGGGTAGTCGTCGACGTTGGGGATCTCGATGGGCAGCGGCGGGTCGAAGGTTGTGCCGCCGGGCTGGACGCCGATGATGTAGCTCGTGAAGTAGCCGTCGGGCATCGGCATCGGCGTGGCGTTGATCGGCACCTGGATGATGGCCAGGCGTCGGCGCTCGGCCGGCAGCCCCTCGGGGAAGGTGACGAGCGTGCCGACCGGGACGTGGAGCTTGGTCGGCAGCTGCTGGCCGGTGATCTGGCTCGACAGCGTGACCTCCTGCGTGACGTGGCCCGTGGCGTCGAGCTGGAGCGCGGTGCCGACCGGCAGGCGCGGCAGGTTGAAGGCGCCGAGCGGCCGGTTCTCGCGGCCGGGGAACACCGTCAGCGGGTAGGTGTTGCGCGTCACCTGCGCGCCGCCGCCGCTGGCGTCGGCGTTGAGCAGCACCGTGACGACGCGGCCCGAGCTGCCGGCGATGGCGCCGCTCGGGCTCGTGAAGACGTCGTCGGGCACGTCGAGCAGGAACTCGCCGAGCTCGTCGGTGCGGGTCGGCGTGCCGCCGGTCGTGAGCTGCACCAGCAGGTCCTTCTCGCCGAGGCCGAACTCGTCCTCGACGCGACCCGCGATGGTGGCGTGGCCCGAGCTCGCGAAGAGGCCGGTCGCCTGCCACAGGATGGGGACGCCGAGGTCGCCCGGCAGGCGCGCGAGGAGCTCGTTCTCGTCGAGCGCCGAGGGCGACAGACGCCACCACACGCGCGCGTAGCCCTCGGAGTCGGTGGTCGCCATGGCGCGCGCCACGCCGCCCGGCACGGCCTCGGTCGGGCCGACCGTCGACAGCGAGCCGGCGCCCGAGGTGATGGTGAACTCGACCTCGGTGTTGGTGAGCGGGCGGCCGTCGTTGTCGGTGGCGCGCGCCATCATCGGGTGCGGCAGGACCTCGCCGGCGATGCCCTCGAGCTCGGCGCCGAAGGCGACCTCGGCGCGGCCGAACGACACGTGCAGCATGCCGCGGTCGATGGCGGCGGCGTTCTGGCGGATGGGGAACGGGTAGGCGCGGCTGACGTTGCCGTTCACGTCGGTGAGGACGACCGCGACGTCGTTCATGCGCCCGGCGGTGAGCGGCACGTCGGCGTAGAAGTGGCCGCGCTCGTCGGCGACCTTCGCGACCGGCGTCGCCGCGCCCTGGATGACCACCTTGGCGTAGGGCTCGGTGCGGCCGATCCAGCCCTCGCTCGCGCCGTTGGTCTCGGGCAGGTACGAGAGGATGCTCGGCTCGCCCGGCGGCTCGCTGTCGAGCACCACCGCGATGGTGACCTGGGCCTCGGCGCCGGCCCCCTGCACGCGCAGCTTGGTGATGCCGTCGGCCACGGCGGTGACGACGCCGTCGGCGCCGACCGAGGCGACGGACGCGTCGAGCATGTCGAAGGTGAGGTCGGCCGCGGCGATCGGCCGCTGCGCGCCGTCGGCGGCCATGGCCTTGACGCTGATGGCCTGGGTCTGGCCCGACGCCTCGAGCCGCACCGTGAACGGGTCGACGATGAGCGCCACGGCCGGCGACACCGTGACCGCCACCTGCGCGGTCCCGACGTTGCCCTTGGCGTCGGTGGCGGCGACGTCGATGCTCAGCGCGCCGGCCGGGAGGTCGCTGAGGTCGGCGGCGAAGGCGCCGTCGCTGAGCGTCGCGGCGACGCCATGGACGGTCACGGCGACGACGCCCGAGGGCTTGACCTCGCCCTTGCCCTGCGGGTCGACGACCGTGCCGCTGACGTGCACCGAGGCGCCGACGACCGCGCCCGCGGCGGGCGCGTCGATGGTCACGACGGGTGCGGTGTGGTCGCCCTTCTTGTCGTCGCCGCAGGCGACGAAGAGGGTGAGCGCCAGGAAGCCCGACGCGAGGGGGACGCGTGCGCGCATGGGGATCTCCGGGGACTGACGGCAAGTGGGGGCCGAGGGGACCGCGGCACGATAGCGCCGCATGCTCGTGGATGGAAGCCCCGGGGACGGACACAAAGCGTTGCACCAGCGAGCCGCGCGCGCGCTATCATCGGCGCGTGATCGAACCGCGACAGTGCCGCGCGCGCATGGCCCTCATGCTTTCCCTGATGCTCACCGCCGGCTGCGGCGGCGCCTCGGGCGACGCCCCGGACGCGCGCGCCGCCCTCGACAGCTCCGAGGCGTCGCGCGGCTGGCACGTCGTGCTGCGCGATCTCCCGAGCGCCGTCCTGTCGCTGTGGGGACCGCGCGCGGGCGAGCTGTGGCTGGTCGGCGCCGACGTCGGCGAGGGCACCGGGCCTCAGGTGATCCACGGCACGGCCGACGGCTTCGCGCGCCTCGACCTGCGCGCCGTCGATCCCGTCGGCGGCACGCTGTGGTGGGTCACCGGCTTCGGCGCCGACGACGTGTGGATGTCGGGCGAGGGTGGCCGCGTCTTCGAGCACCACCCCGCGAGCGGCGCGACGCGCGCCGTCGCGACCGGCACCGACGCCACGCTCTACGGCATCTGGGGCGCGTCAGCCGACGAGCTGTGGGCGGTCGGCGGCTACGTCTACCCGCGCAGCGGCCCGCCGACGGTGGTGCGCATCACGCGCGACGGCGCCCGCGTCGTGACCGACCTGCCGGCCGCGCTCGACCCGAGCGTCACCTTCTTCAAGGTGTGGGGCAGCGCCGCCGACGACGTGTGGGTGGTCGGCGAGCGCGGCCAGGTGCTGCACTGGGACGGCCGCGCCTGGGCGCTGCGCGTGCTGCCCGGCGAGCCGCGGCTCGTCACCATCCACGGGCGCTCGGCCAGCGACTTCGTCGCGGTCGGCGGCACCGCCGACGCGGTCATCCGCGAGGGCCCCGACTTCGCCGACGGCCACCCCGGTCCGTGGCTCCTCTTGAACGGCGTCGACGTCGCGGCCGACGGCAGCGCGTGGGCGGTCGGCATGCTGGCCGAGGTGGTGCGGCGCGATGGCGGCCCCGGCTCGGGCTGGAGCGAGGTCCCCGACGTGCCGGTCTACGAGGACTGGCACGCGGTCTGGGTCGACGCGCGTGGCGACGCCTGGATCGTCGGCGGTCGGCTCACCTCGGCCGACGCGCTCGACCAGGGCGCGCTCCTCCGCTTCGGCCCGACGCGCGACGCCCTGCCGGCCGGGCCGGTCGCGCCCATCGGCGCGGGCGACGTCGACGCCGACGCGTCCGACGCCAGCGACGCGGCGACCTCGGACGCGAGCGACGCGAGCGACGCGAGCGACGCCGAGACGGTCGAGACGCGCGACGACGACGTCGACGCGGTGGGCGACGCGATCGTCGACAGCGCGGTGGCGCCCGACGTCGACGACGCCGATGCGGCCGAGGTCGACGCGAGCGACGCGCTCGAGGTCGATGCCCTGGACGGCGGCCCCTGCGCGCTCGGCGGCCTCGACCCGACCAGCGGCGACTTCGTGCCCTACACCGCCCGGCAGGAGGCCGAGCTCGTGCAAGGCACGCAGGGCCTCCTGCACGTGTGGGCGGTGGTCGAGGTGCCGTTCGACTCCGAGCTCGATCCGCTGACGATGCGCGTCTCCATCCGGACCGTCATCGCCGGCTCGACCGTCGGGCACTTCGTCTCGGCCGCGTACCCGACGCCGCACGTCGGCCCCGGCCTCTATCGCACCTACCCCATCACGGTGATCTTCGACGGCATCGACGCCGCCCTCTACGAGGGGTTCACCGCCACGCTCGAGGTCGAGGTCGAGCCGACGCCGGGCGACGTGCGGCGCACCTCGGTCGAGGTGGTGCTGGTCGATCGCGAGTGACGCGCCGTCCGCGCGCCGTCCGCGCCAAGGCATCGCCGCGGGCGGTTTCCGGGCGCCGCCGCGCGGTCGGCAAATCAGCTTCACCTGGGCGCCGGACGCGGGTTAGGGTCCGCCCGTGATCGACCTCGACGACGTCATCGGTCGGGCCCGCCAGGGGGACAAGGCCGCGCTCGCCGAGCTGCTGGCCAGCGAGGAGGCGCGCATCTACGCCTTCGGCTTGCGCATGTGCCGCGATCCCGAGGAGGCCAAGGAGACGCTGCAGGACACCATGCTGGCGGTGGCCTCGCACATCAGCAGCTTCCGCGGCGAGAGCTCGCTCTCGACCTGGCTCTTCCAGCTCGCGCGCAGCGCCTGCGCCAAGCGCCACCGCCGGAAGAGCGGCGCGCCCGACAGCCTGGAGGCGCTCGACGACGTGGCCGTGGCCGACCCGGCGCCGAGCCCCGAGCGCGCCGCCGAGGATCGCGAGGTGGCCGAGCGCGTGCACCGCGCGCTGGCCGCGCTGCCCGACACCATGCGCGAGGTGGTGGTGCTGCGCGACGTCGAGGGCCTCACCGCCCCCGAGGTGGCCGAGGTCATGGGGCTCACCATCGAGGCGGTGAAGAGCCGGCTCCATCGCGGGCGCGCGGCGCTCCGGGCGGCGCTGGGCGCACCCGACGGCGAGCGCGCCGCCGACGGCGAGTGCCCCGACATCGTGGCCATGTACTCGCGCCAGCTCGAGGGCGATCTGTCGAGCTCCATCTGCGCCCAGCTCGAGCAGCACGTGGCGCGCTGCCCGCGCTGCCGCGGTCAGTGCGAAGGCCTGAAGCTGAGCTTGGCGCAGTGCCGCGCGCTGCCGGTGGTGCCGGTCGAGATCCAGCGCGACGTGCGCCAGGCGCTCGCCGACTTCCTCCACCTGCGCTGAGCGCCGCGGACGCCGAGCGCCGCGGACGCCGACCTCGAACTCAGCCGCCGCACGCGACGCGCGTCACGATCGCAGCGCGGCCGCGTCCCTCCGGCGCGCCAGCTCGGCGCGCACGACCGCCATGTCGAGGCCGCGCGCCTGCTGGGCGAGGTCGTCGAGGCCGGCGGCCGGGATGACGCCCGGCTGCGCGAAGACCACCACGCCGTCCTTGGCCACCATGAGCGTCGGGATCGAGCGGATGCCGAGCGCGCCGGCCAGGCGCTGCTCCTCCTCGGTGTTCACCTTGGCGAAGGTGATGTCGGGGTGGCGCCCGGCGGCCTCCTCGAAGATGGGCCCGAAGAAGCGGCACGGCCCGCACCACGGCGCCCAGAAGTCGATGAAGACGATGCCGCGCTGGAGCACGGCATCGAAGGTGTCTTCGGTCAGCACGATCGGCGAGGACATCGCGGCTCCCTCCAGTGGCGAGGCCGTCGACCTCGCGCTCAGCGGTGGGAGCCGCGCGCCCGGCGAAAGGGTTCGCGCGCCGAGCGCGACCGGCGCGACGACGACCTCAGGGGGCGACGATGCGTCCCGGCGCGTCCTCGCTGCCGACCGAGCTGTGGCAGGTGTTGCAGCTCGGCTCGCTCTGCAGGCCGTCCATCTCGCGGGTGCGGCCCTGGTAGGTGAGGCGCGCGCGGTACTCGACCAGCAGCGGAGCCACGTTGGTGCGGAAGTAGAAGTTGCCGCCCGACCCGGTGGTGGCGGTGTAGGCGGTGGTGTCGTCGTTCCGCAGGATCTCGACCTTCACGCCCTGCACGCCGCGGCACTCGTCGGTGTCGTCGACGGCGGCGTAGACGGTGCCGGCGTAGCGGATCGACGGGCCGTCGTGATCGAGGTGGCACTGCACGCAGTCGTTGCCCGGGTGCATGTTGGTCGACTCGTGCGTGCCCGAGTAGGTCCACCACTGGCCCGACGAGCACGGCCCGTTGGGCGCCCACGCCGGGTGCGACGCCGAGTAGCCCGACGGCGGCGCGCTCCAGGTGATGACGCCGCCCGGCACCGGCACCTCGGAGACGACCTCCTCGACGACGGTGGTGTCGGCGACGACGGTCGTGTCCTCGACGACGGTCGTGTCCTCGACGACGGTCGTGTCCTCGACGACGACGGTCGTGTCCTCGACCACGGTCGTGTCCTCGACCACGGTCGTGTCCTCGGCGACGGCGGTGTCGTCCTCGACCGCGGTGTCCTCGGCCACGGCCGTGTCGTCCTCGACCGCGGTGTCGTCCTCGACGGCCGTGTCGGCCGCCACCGAGGTGTCGGCCGTGGTCGCGTCCGCCTGCGCGCTGTCGTTGGCGCCCGGCAACACGGGCGCGCCGTCGCATGCCGCGAGGGCCATGAGCACGAGTCCACCTGCCGTTCCGAAACGTCCGACGCGCATCGCAATCCCCCTCGGTCCGCTGCCGGACCATCGCCTGTACCGCTGCAGGAGTGCCGCGTCGGCGGCCCTCGTCGCAAGGAAGAATTCTCACAGAATCTGGGCACTAACGCCCCCTTGTTGGCGCCCCCGAGGCGCGCGTGATACCGCCGGGACATGGGACTGCTCGCCCGCACCTCGAAGGACGGAGACGACGCGCTGCGCGACGCGCTGCTCGACTGCCACGAGCGCATCCGGCACTTCGCGGCGCTGGCGGTGGCGCTCGGGCGGAGGGCCGACCTCGCGGCCGGCGACGTGGCCGACGCGGCGCGGCGCATCGCGCGCTACTTCGGCACCTCGCTGCCGCTGCACGTGCGCGACGAGGAGGACACGCTGGCGCGCGCGCTCGCCGGGCGCGAGCCCGATCTCGATCGCGCGCTGGCAACGATGGCCTCCGAGCACGCGCAGCACGCGGCGCCGCTCGCCGAGCTCCTGGCGCTGACCGGCGCGCTCGCCGCCGAGCCCGCGCGCCACGCCGCGCCGGCCGCTCGCCTGGATGCCGTCGCGAGCGCGCTGGAGGCCGACTTCGCGCACCACCTCGCGGCCGAGGAGGCCGTCGTCTTCCCGGCGCTCCTGCGCTGCCTCACGCCGGCCGAGCGCGACGGCTGCTCGCCGAGCTGCGCGCGCGGCGCGCCGTCCTTGGCATGACCGCGGCCGCCCCGCATGATGGTGGCGCATGATCCGTCCCGTGCCCCGCCCTGCCCGCCCCGCCCCGCACGCCCCGCTCGCGCTGGCCTGCGCCCTCGCCTGCGCCCTCGCCGCCCCGGCCTGCGGCGACGAGCGCGCCCACCGCGCCGTCGACATCGGCCGCGGCGCCGACGTGGCCAGCGCCCGGCCGCTCGACGAGGGCGCCGACCGCGTGGCCCCGATCGGCGACGCCGGCCCCGACAGCGCCTCGACCACCGCGCTCGGCGACGCCGACGCGAGCGCGCCCGGCGACGTGGCCACCGCCACCGACGTCGCGGGCGACGGCTCGGACACGACCACGCTGGCGCCCGGCCTCGGCACCTTCGAGAACCCGATCGTCGTGAGCGCGCTGCCCTTCGACGACGCGCGCGACACGCGGCTCGCGCCGTCGCCGGTCTTCGATCGCTACGCCTGCGACGGCGACAGCGACGAGGGCGGCGACGGCTTCGTGTACCGCATCGACGTGCCGGTCGCCGGCGTCTTCGGCGTCACCCTCGACGACCGCCCCGGCGACGACATCGACGTCGACGTGCACCTGCTCGGCGACGACGACCCGGCCGCGTGCATCGTGCGCGACAACCTCGGGCTGGCCTTCGCGCTCGAGCCCGGCACCTACTGGGTCGTCGTCGACACCTGGGTCGGCCCCGACGGCCACCCGCTGGCCGGCCCCTACCACATCCACATGACGCTCACCGACGCCGACGCCTCGACTGCCCCGCTCGGCTCGCTGGCCAACCCCATCGGCATCGCCTCCTTCCCCTTCAGCGACGTGCGCGACACCAAGCACGCGCCCGGCTCGAAGGCCGACCGCTACGCCTGCGCCCCCAACAGCGACGAGCGCGGCGGCGAGTTCGTCTACCGCCTGGCGCTGCCCTCGGCCGGCACGCTCACGGCCACGCTCGACGACGTGCCCGGCGACGCCGTCGACGTCGACGTGCAGCTCATGACCTCGCCCGACCCGGCCTCCTGCGTCGCGCGCGGCAACGTCACGCTGAGCCACGCCGTCACCGCCGGCACCTACTGGCTCACCGTCGACACCTGGATCGACAGTAACGGCGTCGCCCACGCCGGGCCCTATCACCTGATCGTCGACTTCGCCCCCGACGACCAGCCGCCGACCGGCGTCGGCACCGTGGCGAACCCCATCGCCGTCGCCGCGCTGCCCTACTCCGACGCGCGCACCACCGCCGACGCGCCGTCGGTCGCGCTCGATCACTACGCCTGCGCGCCCGGCATCGACGAGGGCGGGCCCGAGGTCGTCTACGCCGTGCACGTCGCCAACGCAGGCATCCTCGTGGCCAGCGTGAGCGACCTCCTCGGCGACACCACCGACGTCGACGTCCACCTGCTGGCCGGCAGCGACGCCGCGAGCTGCCTCGCGCGCGACAACCGCAGCCTGGCGCTGCCGGTCGCGCCCGGCAACTACCGCATCGTCGTCGACAGCTTCGTCGACGGCTCGGGCACCGCCATGGCCGGGCCCTACCGCCTCGACGTGGCGCTGGTGCCGACGCCCGACCTCGCGCGCGGCTGCATCATGTTCTACGGCGACACGCGCGACGACGGCGCGGGCCAGGTCGGCCACGGCGCCGTGGCCCGCGCCATGGCCGCGCGCTGCCCGGCCGCGACGCTCATCCACACCGGCGACTACGTCGGCTCGGGCACCAGCACCGCCGACTGGGACGAGTTCTGGCAGGTCGAGGGCGCGCTGCACTCGCCGACGCGCCGCCTCCTGCCGACGCGCGGCAACCACGACGGCAGCTGGTCGAACCTCGTCCAGCGCCTCGGCGATGCCGTCGACGGCGCGCTGCCCGACGCGCAGTACGTGCGGCCGCTCGGCCCCGGCCTGTGGTTCATCGGCCTCGACTCGGAGGGCGACATCGCCGCCGGCTCGGCGCTCTTGCACGCCACGCTCGACGACCCGCAGAAGGCCGGCGACCGCTTCGTGGTGGCGTTCCATCGCCCGCTCTACCCGTCGGTCGGCGGGCACGCCCCGTGGCTCGAGGGCCAGGGCGCGTGGGGCACGCAGTTCGCCGCCCACGCCGGCAAGGTCGTGGTCGTCACCGGCCACGACCACGGCCTCTCGCGCGAGTCGGTCGACGGCGTGCGCTACGTGACCGCCGGCGGCGGCGGCGCGCCGCTCTACGGCTGCAGCCAGATCCACACCGGCACGCGCTTCTGCCAGAGCCTGCACGGCTACACCGTCTGTGACCTGGACCTGCGCTGTGAGACCTGGCGCGTCGACGACGACGGCAGCGAGACCTTGCTCGACGCCTTCGACGGGCCCTGATTTTTTTGTCATATCCGCGCGGGGCGCGGGGGACCTCGGCCCCTCCGGGGCTCGCTTCTTCGCAGAACTCTCGACGCGCCCATCAACGAAGTTTGATCGACGCCGCGTCGCGGCAGATCGCCCCTGGCAGCCCTTGTTGCCCGGATCGGACCCCCTTACGATGGGGCACTCGATCCGACACCAGGGCCGTAGCCATGACCTTGTTCCCGATGGACAAGATACTTGTCGTCTCCGCCGCGGCGGCGACCGCCCTCGCGCTCGGCGCCTGCTCGTCGAAGCCGCCGTCGCGCATCACCGTCGCGCCCGGTCTCAAATGCGACGAGCTCGAGGCGCTGGAGCCCGGGCTCGGCGCCTTCTGCGCACGCGGCGAGAAGGAGCGCCGCGCCGAGGGGGTCCGGTTCCGCCTCGTCGCCCCCAAGACCCACCGCACGCTGTTCTCGTTCGAAGACGCCGACGTGACGCTCGACGTCGACAACGGCCGGGTGACCGGCGCGGGTGCGGAGTCTCCGAAGTACGGCGGCGGCACCCTGGCCGAGCGCCAGGCCGAGGTCCGCGCCCTCGCCGCGAGCCTCGCCGCCGCGCGCGGACCTGCACCCCGGGCATGGCGGCGGCGCTCGCCGACGCCGGCGCCTTCGACCGCGTCACCTGGACCGTGGGCGAGGGCGACCTGGCCTCTCGGGTCGACAACTGCCGCGCTCTGAAGATGGCCGGCCCGGCCGAGACGTGGACCTGCGCCGGCCCCGCGGACTGGCCCCGCGGCACCGAGCTCAATTTCTCGATCGACTGCACCAAGGGCGCCGACAAGCCGCGGCTCGACTGGTCGCTCGGCCTCCGCATCTCGCTCTGACTCGAAGGTGTCGATGCCTCGCCTCGCCCGACTCACCCTGCCCTGCGCCGTGGCCGCGCTCGCCTCCGCGGGCTGCTCGAGCCCGCCGCCCCGCCTGGCCGCGACGGCGTCCCTCACCTGCGACCAGCTCGAGGCCCTGACGCCCGGGGCCGGCTCGCCGTGCGCCTCGGACAGCCTGCGAAACATCACGCTCGAGGCGCTGACGCTGGTCGACGCCCGGACGCGCGAGCCGATCGTCACCGTCGATCACCCGCGGACCTGGTTCGTGCCGCTCCACGGCCACGTCGACAGCCTGGCCGTCCTCGTCGACAAGCATGGCCAGGACCGGGCCGCCGCCATCGCACAGCTGAAGCAGGTGGTGCGCGCCTTCCTCGATCGCGGCTGGAGCTGCAGCGACCCGGCGCTGCCGGCGCACCTCGAGGATCCCCACGCGCTCGACGGCCTCGCCCACGACGACGCCAACAGGTCCGGCTGCCGGCTCGAGCAGCAGTTCCCCGACGCCTCGCCCTGGCACTGCGACTCGCCGCCGGGCGACCCGCGCCTCCATCTGCGCCTCGAGCTCCGCTGCCCGCCGAGCGACAGCGCCAGCTTCTGGTGGGAGCTGTTCCTGAGCCAGGTCGATCCGTCCTGACGTCGCGCGCGCGCGACGTCGAACGTCGCGCGGCACGTCGCCCGCTTGTCCGATGGCGCCTCATCGCCTACCTTCCGGCCCCTCAACTGGACCCAGGAGACCCCATGAGCGCGTCGGAGATCGGAAAGAAGCTTGTCGAGCTGTGCAAGGCCGGAAAGAACGCCGAGGCCATCGCCACCCTGTACGCCGACGACATCGTCAGCGTCGAGGCGGGCGCCCCGCCGGGCCAATCGCCCGAGTCGCGCGGGCTCGCCGCCGTGCAGGGCAAGAGCGAGTGGTGGCGCGCCAACCACACCGTCCACTCGGCGACCTGCGAAGGCCCGTGGCCCCACGGCGACCGCTTCGCGGTGCGCTTCACCTACGACATCACGCGCCACGCCAACGGCCAGCGCGTGCAGATGGACGAGATCGGCCTCTTCACCGTGGCCGGCGACAAGATCGTGCGCGAAGAGTTCTTCTACGCCATGTGACGGCTAAGGCGCCTGAGCGCCGCGCGGATGGCGGGTCCGAGCCACCCTCTACTTTGGTAGAGGGTCGGACCGCCTCCGTTCGTACAGCTCGGCGCGTGCCCAACACTGCAGTACGCGCGCTCGCAGCCTCGGCGCATCGTTCGTCGTGAGGCTGGCCCGGTGGCCGGCCCTTCCCACCCGAACGGAGCCCCACCATGCGACGACCCGCGCCGCTCGCGGCCCTGCCCGCGCCGTTCTCGGCGCCGCTGGCGCCGCGCTTCGCGCCCTTCTCCGGGCCCAACTCGGCCGCGCTCGCCGCCGTGGCGCTCGGCCTCATCGGCCTGGTCGCCCTCCTCGGCACCGGCTCGGCCGCCCCGCGCCCGCCCGACCGCGGCGACCGCGGCGACCGCGCCGACCGCGCCGACCGCCTCGGCGCCCTCGTCAGCGCCGGTCGCTCCGAGCGCGCGCTGGCGCTCGACGCGCTGCCGCTCGACGCGCTGCCGCGCCGGTGAGCCGTGGCGCTCGCCCGACCTCCACGTGCTCCCGCTCGCGCGCTCGCGCTCACCCGCCCCAGTGTCACGCGCGGTGGTCCTCGGGTAGACTCGACGGCCATCGCGCGCGGCTCCACCGTTTCCGCCCCGCCGAAGAGGCCGCGACATGAAATTCTCCACCCTGGTCGAACGCATGGTCCCGCTCGTCGCCGAGCTGTTCGCGACGCTCAAGTCGAACGACCCGCTGCGCATGGACTTCGCCGACATCGGCCAGAAGACGCTGCTCGACATCGTCACGGTGCTGCGCAGCGAGGGCCTCACCAACGACGACATCGCCACCACGCTCGACCTGTCGATCGCCGGCTTCTACAAGCGCGTGCGCGAGCTGCGCGAGACCTACGCGCCGACCAAGCGCGCCAAGCGCCGCACCACGCTGTGGGAGAAGGCCTACGAGGTGGTGCTGCAGAAGACCGGCGGCTCGCCGCTGCGCGGCGTCCGCTACGCCACCATCCAGACGGCCATGCCGTCGGTGCAGGACGAGCGGCTGCGCTCGACGCTGCGCTTCCTCGTGCGCTACGGCCTGCTCACCGTGACCGGCCCGGCGGCGCAGCCCGAGTATCGCGTCATCCCGCGCACCGAGGCGCAGGGGGTGAGCCACCACGCGGTGGTGGTCACGCTCTATCGCGACGGGCCGCTGACGCTGGCCGAGCTCGCCGAGCGCCTCGACGGCAGCGAGGCCGAGTGCCTGCCGCACGTCGACGCGCTGCGCGCGGCCGGCAAGCTCGAGGAGGTCGCGCCCGAGAGCGCGGGCGGCCCGACGCGCTTCCGGGCCACGGCCTACCACATCGAGCCCGAGTCGGAGGACGGCTTCCAGGCCGCGCTGTGGGACCACTTCCACACGCATCGTGCGCGCCGTCTGCAAGAAGGTGCGCATGCGCCGGCACCTGTAGCAGACGCCGGTCGACGGCGGCACCACCTTCAGCTTCGACATCCCCATCGGCACGCCGCTCTACGCCGAGGTGTCGGGCTTCCTGGCCGAGTCGCGGCTGCGCATGGAGGACTGGCTCCCGCGCGTTCTCGCCCTCGACGCTGAGACGCCGTGGGACGTTCCCCGCGCGCGCGTGACCATCTATACAGGTCAGATGGTGGACGACCTCGAGACCCTGATGCGAGCACGCGCGGCCAACCCGGACAACGCAGGTGAGCGATGACGCGGAGCGGCCGCGCGCGCGGGGCGGCGCTGGCGACGATCGCGCTGACGGCGCTGGCGACGGCCTGCGGCGACGACGGGGCCGGCCCCGAGCTGCCGACGGTCGACCCGAGCGCCGCGACCGCGACGCCGGTCATGCTCGGTGACCGGCTGGTGCTGGCCACCGCGGCCGGCCTGGCCAGCCACGTCGGCGCGGGCACGCCGACGGTGTCGATCGAGGCCGGCGGCCGCATCGTCGACGCCGTGGCCGCGGCCGCGCCCGACGTCAGCGGTGCCGCGCTGTTCGCGGTCGTCGACGTGGCCGGCCTGCGCCGCCTGTCGGCCTTCAGCGCCAGCGGCGCCTCGGCCTGGGACCTCGACGCCGGCGGCGGCGTCATGCGCCGCCCGGGCGTGCGCGGCGATCATCTGATGGTGGTGAGCAGCGACTCCGACGGCAGCTGGCAGGCGCGCTGGGTCGATCGCAACGACGGCTCGATCGTGGCGAGCCTCGATCTCGGCGCCGGCCCGGCCACGCCGCCGGCGCGCCTGCGCTCGCTCGACACGCAGTGGCTGGTCGGCGTCGACCATCGCCTGGTGGCGCTCGAGGTGAGCGGCAGCGGCGTCGACACCCGCATCACGGTGGTGGCCGACATCGACGCCGAGGTCGGCCGGGTGACCTCGGTCTTCTCGTCGGGCGTGTGGCTCATCGGCGCGACCGGCTGGCTCGACGCGGCCGACGCCGACGCCGCCGCCGACGGCGCGCTGGGCGATCGGCTCATCGCCGGCGGCCTCGGCGAGGGCGGCCCGACCGGCACGCGGCTCCTGCTGAACGGCCATCCCATGGCCACGCCCGACCTCATCGAGGCGCCGCCCGTCCTGGTGCGGCCGGTGCCGGTGTGCGTCGGCCCCGACTGCACGCGCCACCTCGACGGCGTCATCGCCAGCGGCGGCAGCCACTGGCTCGGCGGCTGGCGCGCCGACATCGGCCAGGCGCTGTTCGTGCGCACCGACCTGCCCGAGCGCGTGACCGGCGTGGCCTTCGGCGACAACGGCCGCCTCTTCAGCGGCGGCAGCCACTGGCTGCCCGGCTCGCCGCAGAACGGCTTCGTCATCCGCGGCTTCGCGCTGGTCGGCGGCAGCGGCGACGAGGTCCTCCTGAGCGAGGACTTCGCCCTCGAGCAGGCGCCCGACGAGCTGGTGGTCGGCGTGCCGAGCCCCATCGTGCAGGGCGGCTCGCTGCTGGTCGGCGCCGCCACGACGCACGGCCCGCTGCTCGTGTCGGTGCCGAGCGCCACCGCGGCGCCGACCCCATGCGGCTGGCCGCGCGCCTTCGGCGACGACCGCAACGCGGCGAGCCCGCTGACCGACAACCCCGGGCTCTGCGGGCTCTGAGCGCATGGCGCGCGCGCCCGCGTCGGCCGCGGCAGGCGACGTTGACACCCGAGCGCCGGCCCCCCACCATCCCTCCATGCCGGATGTCGGGTGCATCGCCTGGGGGCTGGCCGCGCTCGGAGTGGCTGGCGGCTGTGGCGATCCGGCGGCCGACGCGAGCTACCCGGGCGAGCCGCTGACCGAGCTCGCCGGGCGCCTGGCGGTGCGCTCGGCCGACGGCTCCGGCCCGGACCTCGCGCCGTGGCCGGACCTCCGGCTCGCCGTGCTGTGGGGACCGGGCGACGACTCGGCGGCGCCAGCGGGCACGACCGACGCCGCCAACGACGGCGCTCGCGACGACACGCCGATCGTCGCGGCCGACGCGACCACCTTCACGCTCGCCATCTACCGCGCGCCGCCCGAGCGCAGCTGGCGCGTGCTCGAGCGCGGCCGGCTCGCGCTCGGGCAGATCGTGGCCTACGGCGACCTCGACGGCGATGGCCGGCTCGAGCCCGACGAGCCCCTCTTCGGCGCCGCCCGCGCGCTGGTCGCCTTCTCGCCCGAGGGCGCCGCGGGCGCGCTCCTCGGGGTGCCGCTCGACCGCGGCTTCCACCTGCTGATGCCGTCGGCGCCGTGCGATGTCGCCGCGCTGCGCCTGGTCGAGCCCTCGCAGCTCGACGTGCTGCACGTCGACCTCGATCGGGCCTTCGACGCGCGCCACCTGTTCTTCGACCCGGCCTGCAGCGACGATCTGACGGCCTTCGACGGCGTGTGCCCCGATCCCGCGACGGTGCGCTGGGTGTGCCGCTACGGACCGCCGGCGCCGGCGCTCTGCGGCTCGTGCGAGTACCTGCTCTTCCCCGAGGGCTCGGGCCCCGGGGCGTGCGGCGCCTGGACCGAGCACTGCCTCGACCGCGACATCTTCCCGCCCGAGGTCTGCCTCGACGAGGCCAGCGTGTGCCGCGCCGGCGAGCCCGCGCGCGCCGCGCCGTGCGACCTCGCGTGCGCCTGCGACAAGGCGGTCGCCTGGTGCCAGAGCCTCGGCCCGCTGGCGCTGGCGTGCCAGCGGCAGCGCGCCGCCTGCATGTGGACCGAGCGCAGCCCGCCGACGTTCGTGTCGGGTCCGACCACGCCGCCGACCCAGCCGCCGCCGCCATGACGGCGCGCGCCGCCGCCTGCGCGCTCGCCCTGACGCTCGCCGCGTGCGGCGACGCGGCCGTGGACTCGGCCTTCGAGGGCGCTCCGGTCGACGAGCTCACCTGCCGCGTGGTGTTCGCGACCGGCGCCGCGCCGCTCGGCAGCCGGCCGCATGCCGCGCTGGCGTGGCAGACCGACGACGGCCGCATCGTGACGCCCGACTCCGACCGGAACCAGTTCCTGCTCCATCCGGCCGACGGCCTGCGCGTCGACGAGGCCTTCCCCGGCGAGGTGCACCTGCGCCTGCTCGATCCGCCGCCCGCCGCGGTCGAGCTGGCGTGGCCGGACGTCGACGGCCGCCTCGCGCTGGGCCAGGTGGTGGTGTTCGACGACCGCGACGGCGACGGCGGCTATGGCCGCGGCGAGCGCCTCATGGGCATCGGCCAGGACCTCGTCGTCGTCTTCAGCCGAGCCGGCGCGAGCGGCGCCGCCATCGGCGTCGTCGCGCCCGGCTTCCACCATCGGGCGTCGGCGCCGTGCGACGGCGGGCCGCGCTTCGCCGACGGCGATGCCCATGCATGCACGCTGGTCATCGACAGCGCGCCGCAGCGCCTCTTGCGCTTCGACTGCGGCCCCGACTACCCGTGCGAGGGCCTCACCGAGCTGCGCTTCCTGTGCCGCTGGGACCCCGACGACGAGCGCTGCGCCACCTGCGCCGGCGCCGTGTTCCCGCCCGAGGCCACGCCGGCCGACTGCGACGCCTGGCTGCCGGGCTGCCTCGCGACCTACCCGCCTGACGAGTGCCGGGCCGAGTGGCGGACCTGCAGCGACGGCGAGCCGCCGTGCGACCGCTCGTGCCTGTGCCAGCACCGCGTCGGCGAGTGCATGCAGCTCGGCGACGAGGCGCAGTGCCGCATGAAGTACGACTGCCCGGCGCCGTAGCCTGCGCGCGCCTGCGCGGCGCCCCGCGCGCCGGTCGTCAGGCCAGGTTCACGAAGACGCGCTGGACGTCCTCGTC
This sequence comes from Myxococcota bacterium, assembly GCA_046351155.1. GTDB lineage: Bacteria > Myxococcota_A > UBA9042 > PHBI01 > PHBI01 > JAXLYZ01. The sequence goes on along the minus strand of JAXLYZ010000071.1, from coordinate 20,126 downwards.
CTGCTCCAGGCGGTCGACCAGCTCGAGGACGGCGGTGGTCTCCTCCTCGCCGAGCTCGATGGTGGTGAGCGGCACCCACTCGGTCTCGGCCGAGATGGGCGTGACGCCGCGCTCCTCGACGCCGCGCTGCAGCGCGCCGAAGTCGTTGAAGGCCGAGCGCAGCACGTAGATCGGGCCCTTGTCGCTCTCGTCCTCCAGGAAGTCCTCGAGGCCGTGGTCGATGAGCTCGAGCTCGAGGGTGTCGCGGTCGACGCCGGCCCGGGCGATCTTGATGACGCCCATCTTCTTGAAGAGGTAGCTGACGCTGCCGCTGTTGCCGAGGGTGCCGTTCTTCTTGTTGAAGTGCATGCGCACGTTGGCGACGGTGCGCGTCGGGTTGTTGGTCGCGGTCTCGACCATCACCGCGATGCCGTGCGGCGCGTAGCCCTCGTAGACGATCTCGTCGTAGTGCTCGGCGTCGTTGCCGGCCGCGCGCTTGATGGCCGAGTCGATCTTGTCCTTCGGCATGTTCACGGCGCGTCCGTTCTGGATCGCGCGCCGCAGCGCCGGGTTCGCGTCAGGGTTCGGGCCACCCGCCTTCACGGCGATGGCGATGTCCTTGCCGACGCGGGTGAAGGCCTTCGCCATCCGATCCCAGCGGGCCATCATCGAGCCAATGCGATTTGCAAACGCGCGTCCCATCGAGCGCCTCCTCAGGATCGCGATACTTGCCACGAGACACGCTCCGCGTCACGTCGAAGCGCAGTGCACGCGCGCCACAGCGCGGCGCCTTCGCCGCCACGACGTCGATCGGCCGGATCGACGGCGCCTCGAACGGCCCGCGGCGACGAGGGCGACGCCGCAGCGCGCGCGGACGCCGCCGACGGCGATGGGGCCGCACCGCTCGCTGTCGCAAGCGCACGGCCTTCCCCGCCCCGAAGAACGCGGACGGGAGCTCATGAGCGGCCGATACGCCACAGCGCCGCGGCGGCGAGCCCCCCGTTGCAGGCCTTGTGCGCGGCCCATGTTCGAACCCAGTCAGGCCGCATCGACTCCCCACCGATCGCGCCGGCGATCGTCGGCAGCTCACTCCGTGGCGCGGTCTGGATCCACGGCCGCGCGGCATCGAGGCCCTCGCTCAGGGTCGCTCGCAATGCTTCGCCAGCCGCCTCGGCGTCGAGGTCCCAGACTCGCTGCGCGATCGCGACTGCGGTGTCGACTTCCGACGCTTGCGCGACGAAGCCGACGAGGAGGGCCGAGTCTTCGCGCGCGAGCAGGAACTCGAGGTGGCTCACCTCCGTCCAACGAACCTTCGCGCCCTGCTGGCGGGTCAACCACGCTTCGAGCGCCGGGCGCCGGAGGCGCTCGGGCAGCCATTTCAAGACGTCTGCGTTGGTGCCAGTGACCTTGCCACCTTCGGCCACGTGTCGGTAGAGCCCACGCTCGCGCACGGTCTCGGTGAACGTCGTCGCATCGAGGTATTCGAGTACGAACTGACCGAGCTCGGGCCCTCCCGGAGCACGCACGAGGTCCCGGATCCGCATTGCGACGGGCTGCACACCGGAGGCATCGCGCTCGCCGACGAGTTCCCACACGAGCTTGGCGAGACGGATACGGGTCGCCTCGGGTTGTCGTCGCCCCTCGCGGGCGAGCGAGCAGGCTCCACGGCCCTGAAGCGCGATGTCGAGATGCCCGCTCGTCGGTCGCCAACGACCGTCGAGCGCGAGGATGAACACCGCGGGCACCAGCACGCTGGGCAGCGCGTCGGGCAGCGATCCAGAAACACACTTTGCGGCAAACTCTACCGCCCACCTCTCGATGAGGCCGGCCGGTCCCTCTTCATCATCGCCACCCCAGACCCAATTCAGATGAGCCGCCTCCCGCAGGTCGAGGGACTTGGCCCAGCCAGGAAACATCCAAGCTCGTTCGACGGGGATCCCCGGCGTTGGCGGACGCACCGTGCGGCTGAGGGCCCAGCTCGTGACGATCCACGCCGTGTCGTCGTGGGTCCTGCGGCGCGTGAACGGAGCAGTGCCGGGATGACCATCGGATCTGAGGAACTGAACCTGGATGGCCACGAGCCGTTGCCAGACCGCTGCGTCCTTGGGTTCAAAGGCAGGCGCTCGGTAGGCGATGCGGCGCCCGGCGGCAGCGAGGACGGCTTCGATGGCGCCGAGCTGCGCAATCGAAGGGTCACCCTCGACGCTCGCGGCCGCCTTGGCGACCTTGTTCAGCTCGGCGTCGTCGAGCGCATCGAGCGCGAGGTCGATCAGCGCTTGGCGTGAGCCGTCGGCCGCCAGCGCGCCCCATTCGGCCGGTCGCCGCCAGCGTGCCCGGAGGCTCGCCTCGGCGAGACCGACCGCGACCCAGCGGGGGTAGAGAATCAAGCCCGCCGCCCCCGATCGCAGGAGCCCGGACTCGATGAGATGGCCGACCACCATGGCCGGGCCGGGTGTAGAGTCGTGGTCGCTCGGATGCGGCACCTTCGCCGCGTATCGCTCCCAGTCTTCGGTGTGAGCATCGCCGTACTCGGTGGCGACGTCTTCGACGTGCGCCGCTGCCAGCTCCGCAATCGCGCGGCCGGCGACCTGCCGAGCCCACGTTGGCGCGACGTCGATGGGCAGGCCCGGGACGCCCACCCGATCGATCCACCGCCGGGCGCGCGCCGGCCGCGCTACATCGTCGGCGTCCTGATGATTGAAGTCGGCGCAGAGCGCGAGCAGGTCGCCTGGCGTCGCCACCGACATCTCGTCGGGATCGTTGGCGGCGAGCCAATCGGCCACCACGGCAGTGTCGAGCCACGTCTCATGCGGCGAAGCGTCGAGTCGCGCGGCGACCCAGCCGAGGAGCTGGGAGCGCCATCCGGCCGGGGGATGCCAGTGGTGAACGCTCCAGTCGTCGACGATTCGATCGCCCGCGCCCCCGGGCGGCCCGTGAGCGGCGAGCACGACAACCGGCGTCTGCCGGGTCCGCAGGCGCTGCATCGCTGCGACGTCAGCGGCACCTCGACGCTCGACCTCGACGACGACCGGCAAGCCCGATGATGCCAGGTCGGCGATGTGATCGAGCGATGGTAGCGTCGCCACCGCACAGCCTGGATCAGGAAACTGTTGCAGCCAGCGGATGACCAGGGACTTCCCGGCGCCGGGTGGCGCGACGAACCAATGTCCGCGGAAGCGTGGGTCTGCAGGGGTCTGCAGACCGCTCATCGCGTACTCGAAGAGTCCACCGCCGGGAGCGAGCCGACATGGCATCTCGCTCGGCGAGAGCGCCGGCAACGCCGGGAATTCGGCAAACATCAGGCCGGCGCCGCCGATGTCGGCGGGCTCACGGAGCGAGGCGGGCTCGAGACCGAATGTGGTCGCGAAGAGCTCGAGGAGATGCGGGCGCTTCTCCCACCATGCGAGCTTGCGGTTGCGCAGCTCTCCGATCTTGGTGGCCAGCGACTTCTCCGACAGCTTCGCTGCGTCGTCTGGATGCGACGTGCGGAGCGCTTCGTGGAGCTTGCGCGCTCCCTCGGTGTTGCTGAACGGCCATTCCGCGATCGTGCCCATGGAGGCAGGGTCCAACGCCACCCCAACATTGTCAACGTTGGACGCCGTATCATCCCATGAAATCCATCGTTGTTGCTCGTGCGACGCGCGCCTAGTCTGCCTTCGTGGCCGCCATTTCAAAGGCCCGAAGGAGACCCTGTGTCGCACGATCCCAAGAATCCCATCACGCCGGAAGACGCTGCCCGCATCCAGGCGGCGGAGGACAAAGCCGGCAAGCAGGACTTCAAACCGCGCGCTCAGCGCGCCGCCCAGGAGCACGTGAACGCGGGCGTGATCCCGGCGCCGAAGCCGCAAGGAGGTGCTCCGACGCAGAAGAAGTCCTGAGCCCACGCCACTGAACGGGTCAGCGACGGAGCCACCGGCCGGGGCCACTTGATCGCTGAGGCAACGCGAAAGACCACAACCCGTCGTCGACGCCTGTGAACGGCCGATCCTGCTCACGCAGGGTCGGGTCGTCACGCGCGACGATCGGGTCTCGAACACGGCAGGTCGGGTCGTTCACGCGCGAACGACCCGACCTGAGCTCGCTGGTCGCCTCGTCACTCCCGAACGCCGCGCACCGTGACCTCTGGGTGCCGTCGTCGCTCGTGCCGGCCGCGACCTGATCACTGACAGAAGGCCCGTTCACGCGCGTGGGCTCGAACCTGATCAGCCCGCGCGGGCCGACCATCCCTGACGGGCGAGCGCAGACCTCACGCGGTGGGTGCGTCCGACGGCGCGACGCCCTCCGGACCAGGCTCGGCCGTGTCGTCTTCCGGGACGTCCGCGACCCGGCTGCCGCGGTCCTTGAGCTCCGGGTACAGGCTGTCGATGAACACGTCGGAGAAGTGCGTCCGCAGGCGGCCGTTCATCTGCGTGAGCGCCTCGTGGAGGTCGTTGACTGCGCCGCGCACCGAGGCGCGCAAGGCGGGCCGCCGGCTCTCGATCTCGTTCGTCTCACGGTCGAGGAAGCCCTTGAGCAAGCCACCGGCCTGGTCGAGACGGTCCGCGATGGCAGCGACGGTCGGGAACTTCGGGGCGGGTAGGATTCGCAACAGCGTCGCCGCGCCGGTGGCGAGGCCGATGGTGGCCAGACGGCCGGCGCGGAGGACGCGCGACAGGACGAGCCCGCCCTGAATCGCCTTGAGGCCGCCATCGATGAGGCGCGCCACCTCATCCTTGCTGCCGCTGAGGGTGGAGTTGGCCTCGATCTGGCCCGCGTCGCAGAGGTAGTCGGCGACACGCTCGAGCGCGCGAATCTCGAGGAAGCCGTTGTCGAGAAAGTCGCGATACGGCGCGTAGGCGTTGGTGAGCCGCTCGAGCACGGGCTCGAGCAGGGCCTTCTCGTCGCCGAGCGCTTTCAGCTGCGTGGTCGAGAGGTAGGAGACATTCGGCATCGCCGACACGGTCAGGTGAGCCTTCACGGTGGACAGGATGGAGCGGCCCCAGCGGATCTGCTGCCCGCCGGACGCCGAACGAAGTAGGAACTGCATAGGAGTACCTCGCTTTGGTTGGTCATGGGAGCCGCACCCCCGCAGGCACGGCGAGCTTTCTGGAGAGCCCCGAGGATTCGATCACCCCCGCACGGGTGTCAACCCCACCCCCGCTCGGTGGGTCCAACGTCGCGTTGCTGGTCCGCGCGGGGCGACGTAGCATGCGCGGCCGAACCGCCCGGGATGGGCGGTCGACTCTGGAGACGATGATGGCGAACGCAGATGGGGCCCCGAAGAGGCGAGGCCGCCCCCCCAAGGTGCGCGCTCCCGAGGCGGGGGGAGCGACGAGCGAGCCCGCGGCGAAGGCCGAGCCGGCCCCGACGTCGAGCGCGCTCCTCGGCTTCGAGTCGAAGCTCTGGCAGGCCGCCGACAAGCTCCGGAACAACATGGACGCGGCCGAGTACAAGCACGTCGTGCTCGGCCTCATCTTCCTGAAGTACATCTCCGACGCGTTCGACGAGAAGCACGCCGCGCTGACCGCCGACGTGAAGTCCGGTGCCGACCCGGAGGACCCCGACGAGTACCGCGCCGACAACATCTTCTGGGTGCCGAAGGAGGCGCGCTGGGCGCACCTGCAAGGTCAGGCCAAGCAGCCGAGCATCGGCAAGCACCTCGACGACGCGATGATCGCCATCGAGCGCGCCAACGCGAGCCTGAAGGGCGTCCTGCCGAAGGACTTCTCGCGGCCGGCGCTCGACAAGCAGCGCCTCGGCGAGCTCATCGACCTCATCGCCACCATCGGCCTCGGCTCGAAGGAGAACCGCTCGCGCGACGTGCTCGGCCGCGTCTATGAGTACTTCCTCGGCCAGTTCGCCTCGGCCGAGGGCAAGAAGGGCGGCCAGTTCTACACGCCCCAGTGCGTGGTCCGCGTGCTGGTCGAGATGCTGGCGCCGTACAAGGGCCGCGTCTTCGACCCGTGCTGCGGCTCGGGCGGGATGTTCGTCTCCAGCGAGAAGTTCGTGGAGGCGCACGGCGGACGGATCGGCGACGTCAGCATCTACGGCCAGGAGTCGAACCACACGACATGGCGCCTGGCCAAGCTGAACCTCGCCATCCGCGGCATCGACGCCAACATCGCCCACGGCGAGAGCTTCCACGCGGACGCCCACAAGGACCTGAAGGCCGACTACGTCATCGCCAACCCGCCCTTCAACGACAGCGACTGGGGCGGCCAGAACCTGCGCGACGACGTGCGCTGGAAGTACGGCGTACCGCCGGTCGGTAACGCCAACTTCGCCTGGGTGCAGCACTTCGTGCACCACCTGGCGCCGACCGGCATCGCCGGGTTCGTCCTGGCCAACGGCAGCATGTCATCGCAGCAGTCGGGCGAGGGCGAGATCCGGAAGGCGCTCGTCGAAGGAGACCTGGTCGACTGCATGGTGGCCATGCCCGGACAGCTCTTCTACTCGACGCAGATCCCCGTCTGCCTGTGGTTCCTGAGCCGCGACAAGAAGAACGGCCTCGGCGGCCGCGGCAAGAAGATGAGGAACCGCAGCGGCCACACGCTGTTCATCGACGCGCGCAAGCTCGGCGCGCTGGTCGATCGCGTGCACCGGGATTTGTCAGACGCCGACATTGCCAAAATCGCCGAGACCTACCACGCCTGGCGCGGTGACGGCGGCGGCAAATACCAGGACGTCGCGGGCTTCTGCAAGAGCGCCACGACCGAGGAGATCCGCGCGCACCAGCACGTGCTGACGCCCGGCCGGTACGTCGGCGCCGAGGACGTCGAGGAGGACGCCGAGCCCTTCGAGGAGAAGATGGCGCGGCTGGTCAAGACGCTGGAGGAGCAGTTCGCGGAGGGGGCTCGGCTCGAGAAAGTCATTCGGACGAACCTCCTTGGGCTGGGCTATGGACGCTGACTGGCAATCAGCGCCGCTCGGAGACCTCGTGGAAGATATTCTCGATCGACGTGGCGTGACGCCGCTGAAGCTCGGATCGGAATTCGTCCGGGCTGGTCACCGAGTGATATCTGCCAAACTGATCAAGAATCGCGGGATCGATCTGGCCGCAGATGAACCTCGTTTCGTCGATGGGCCGACCTACAAGAAGTGGATGCGAACGCCCTTGTTGCCTGATGATGTGATCCTGACCTCAGAGGCCCCCCTCGGCGAGCTCGCCTACATCAAGAGCCGGTTGGAGTGGTGTATCGGCCAGAGACTCTTTGCCGTCCGAACGAACAAGCAGCGGCTCCACGGACGGTTTCTCTACTACGCACTTCAGTCAGAGAACGTCGTCCAAGAGCTGCATTCAAGAGCGACAGGGACCACCGTGTTGGGTATTCGCCAGACGGAGCTACGTCGCGTCCAGATTCCTCTGCCAAGTATGGCGGCGCAACGGGCAATCGCCCAAATCCTCGGCACACTCGACGACAAGATCGAGCTGAACCGTCGCACGAGCGAGACCCTCGAAGCCATGGCGCGGGCGCTCTTCAAGTCGTGGTTCGTGGACTTCGACCCGGTCCATTCCAAGGCCGAAGGCCGCGAACCGGCGGGCATGGACGCCGCGACGGCGGCGCTCTTCCCGGGTTCGTTCGAGCAGTCAGTACTGGCCCCGATTCCGCAGGGATGGCGACCCTGCCTCTCTACGAGTTGGCGACGTACGTCAACGGAGCGGCCTACTCTGCATTCGCGAGCCGAATCACGACCGTCGAGGCTACCAATTATCAAGATCGCGGAGCTGAAGTCCGGCGTGACGTCACAAACCGGATTCTCGCATATTCAGATGCCGGAGAAGTACCGCATCGAACAGGGCGACATCCTGTTCTCATGGTCTGGAAATCCAGACACGTCGATCGACACGTTCGTCTGGTCCCACGGCCCAGGCTGGCTGAATCAGCATCTTCGGTTCTTCCGCATCGGAATACGAACGGGGATTCGTGCTGTCGACACTCATTTCTCAAGCCTGTATTCGCGGAACTTGCCCGCAACAAACAGACCACGGGCCTTGGGCATGTGACTGCCGGCGACATGGAAAGCGTCTGCCGGTGGTGCGGCCGTCCGGGTCCGTACTGAAGATGTGGGACGACATTGGGGCCCCACTCCTACACGCGTCATTCCAGACCGATATCGAGAACCGCACCCTCGCGACGCTCCGCGACACCCTCCTCCCCCGCCTCCTTTCGGGCGAGCTCCGCGTCCCCGACGCCGAGCGCATCATCGGAGGAGGCCCCGTGAAGCCCAACGACATCGAATCCGAGCTGAGCTACGCCTATCTCCACGCGGTTGCGGCGCAGGCCGGCATCGCTTGCCAGCTTGCGTCCCGGGCGCTCGACAACCTCGGGATCGATGCCACCTCCACCTCGTCCGCGACTTCCGGATCGGGCGCCGTCTTCACCGACCTCAGTCTCCAGGTCAGCTCAAGGCGACCGTCAAGCCGCCAACGGTCACACCGAAGGGGTTGTCATACTCGCTCGATGCTCAAGACCTGCAATCGCCTGCGCGGCGTCAGCGTCGTGCCACCCAAGCTCTTGGTCGTACTGTTCTTGCCGCCCGATCCGGCGAATTGGCTCGCGCATAGTGCGGACGAGCTGGTGTTGCGACGTTGCGGCTACTGGATGAGCCTGGCCGGGGCGCCGGCCATCGAATACGACGGACCAAACGGTATACCCCGCGCTGCGCAGCTCGTGTCGCCAGACGGCGATCGAGCTATTTCGGCACGCGGCGTGCCAGGAGAACCTCTGATGACAAACGATCTCGAAGCGACGATGGGCTCGCTGCGCCCGATCGACGTGCGCAAGTACGCGGAGGCCCTGAAGTGGCAGGCCGTCACCGGCGCCAAAGGTCGCCTCTGGGTCTTTCGCGATCCGAGCGAGCCGCTGCGGCAATACAGATCCCCATCGATGCCGAAGATCCAGGATGACCGGACGCGGCGCTCACCGCCATCTCGGCGCTTCGCGGAAGTGAGGCGCGACCGAACGTGCAGGCTGTGCTGGAGGACCGCATGCCATCGAGGCGGACGTCCTGCGCGTGCGCGTCATCGCACCCAGCGCGCGTGATGGGGAGCTGGGCTTTGCTTGGGATCTATCCTGCGTGAGGGCCTTCGACGCGCCATTCTCGCATCGGCCTGCTCGGTCGTTCACCCGGCGGCATTCCACGCTGTCTATGTCCTATCTCGAGGCCGAGGGGATGCTGAGCTCGTGCCGCGCCGGACAGACCGAACGCGGCAGCGTCATCAAGTCATCTGCCCGCTTCGGCCCGGAGCCGAGGCCGGAGCGCGGGAGGCCGTGCCGTTTGCGAAAGGCGACGACGCTACTCATGCGGGAACCGAGGCGGTCGTGGATGCCATCGAGCGAGGAGCACGGAGGTGGACCGGCTCGTCGCCGCGTCCGGGGATGCTCTCATCGTGTCAGCCAACCTCTGCGATGCGCTCCTGAAGATGCAGCCGACGGACGAAGGTCGAGTCGAGCTCTCGACTTCGTGGGCGCCAGCCGCACCAAGCCGGAAGGGGTGCCCTCGGGCGTTACGTCCGCAGCGAGTACCGTGATGCCATCTCAGGCATCTCGCAGCGACTCCGGCCCCGTGCCGCGATTGACCCGAACGAGTGGCTCGTGGGGACGGTCGAGTCGGTTCACGGCGAGGTCGGCGGTGACGGGCGCCGATCAGCGACGTCACTCTGGCGGTGTGGCTGCCAGGCTCGGGTGAGGAACTCGAGCGCGTGCGACGCTCGGAGCCGATGACTACGCAAAGGCCGTCCTGGCTCATGGCAAGGGCCGCGTCTACATCAACGTGCGCGGACGCTTCGTGCGAGGACCGAAGATCAGTCGCATCCCCGACCCGGTCGGGGCGCGTTCGAGCTCATGGAGCCTCGCGCCGACCCCTGACTCGGCACTCGTCGAGGGCCGCGCGCGAACGGCCTCCACCTCCTCGAATCACCCTGGGTCTTCACCATGAACGGCGACCGCATCACTCAGCTCCGCATCCGTGGGCTTCGCGTCATCGATGACCTCACGCTCGACCTGAAGGGCTTGACGGTCCTCATCGGCGACAACGGCGTCGGCAAGAGCTCGATCGTCGAGGCGCTGGAGCTGCTCCGCCTCGCGGCCAGGCCGGGCGAATTCGGCACCGAGGCTCTCGCGAAGCACCACGGGCCGTTCGAGTCGCTGCTGCGACGAGGTACCTCGGAGTTGGGTCTCGGGGTCACCATCGAAGAGCGCGCCGGCCCGCGGGCTCGGCTTACACGTTTTCGTACGGGCTGGAAGGAACTCAGCCGGTCGTCTTCAGTGAGGTGCTGAATGTGACTGAGTTGGCGAATCAGCCGGAGCCGCGTTCTCGCGGTTCGGGAAGCGCAGGCCATTCGCCTCTTGAAGGCGCCAAGGCCGGCACCACGAACCGGTGCTCAACCGACGCTGGCCGCGGATGGCGAAAGTCTCGGTCGGTAAGCATACGCTGGCGCTCCCGAACCTCGGCTTGAAGGCGGAGCCCGAAGTGCGGCGGGTTCTCGATGCGCTCGCGAACGTCGAGATCCACGTGCAGTTCGACGCGCGCCCGCTATGGCAGCAAGCAGAGCTGGACATTCGCGAGGGACCACGTTGGCCCACGACCATCGAGTCCGCGCCCGCGCTGGCTCGCTTCGCGAAGAACCTGCCGAACGCGCTGCATGCGCTCAAGGACGAGGGCGGTGAGGTCTGGGCGCGCGTCATCGAACGGGCTCGCCTCGGTCTCGGCCCCGAGGTGACGGACTTCAAGTTTCCGCTCGCCGGCCGAGGTCGTATCGAGCTCTCCGTCGTCATGACCAATGGCTGGACCCTTCCAGCAGACTCTCTCTCCGAGGGCCAGCTCACCTACCTTTCGTGCATCGCGCTCATGGAGCTCCATCCGACGCGCTCGGTCCTCGCCTTCGACGAACCGGAGACGCATCTACACCCCACGCTCCTCGCGCGCGTCGTCGGCATGTTCGAAGAGGCATCGGCGACCTGCCCGGTCATCCTGGCGACCCACTCCGACCGGTTGCTCGACGCGCTCGCCGATCCCGCCGGCAGCGTTGTCCTCTGTGATCTCGACGAGCGTCATGCGGCCCGGCTACGTCGGCCTGACCGCGCCGCGCTGGACGAATGGCTGGAGAGCTATCGCGGGCTTGGTAGCCTGCGAGCGGAAGGCTACGCCTCGCACGTCTTCCACTCAGCCCTGGGCCCTGCGGAGGAAGCACCGTGATCGTCACCGTTCTGTGGGAGGACGAGCGCGGTGGCGAGGTGAAGAGCTTCGGACCTCACGAGCTGCTGATCGCCTGCGTCGCGGACGACACGAGACTGGGCGACGGGCGTTGAACGACGCCATCAAGTCGCTCCCGAAGCGCGGCAACGGAAACGTCGGGCGGGCGCTGAAGGAGGACGTCGCGAAGCTGGCACGAAGCGGACTCGTGGTTGCGGTCATCGATCGCGACAAGGCCCGCGACCTCTGGAAGAAGTCACCGCCGCCAGTGCCTGACTGCAAGAGTGGCATTGCCGCCAGGCTCAGGTCGGAGGCGCCCAGGGACTATGAGCTGATCTTCCTCGAAGCCAACGTGGAGACGCTCGTTGAGCGGACGTGCATGGTCCTCGGGCGAGTCGTTCCGGCCGAGAAGCCGACTCCGCTTGCGCGCGATGGGATTCTCGCCGACGCCACGTGGCGAGCGTCGCGTACGCCTCGGGATCAGATTCGTGCGGCGTGCCCCAGCTTCGATCAGATCGTCAAGCACGTCGTCTGCCTCACGCCCGCGGAGGTTGTTCAATGGTCGACCGAGTCGTGGCGTGCCTGCCGGCGCCCGAAGGGGGCGACGCGACCAAGGTAGAGTCGGAGGCCCAATGAGCGGAAGCTTCACCGAGTCGATCGTGGAGGCCGCGGCGCTCGAGTGGTTCGCGGAGCTGGGCTACGCCGTCGTCGGTGGGCCGAGCATCGCCCCGGGCGAGACCGGCGCCGAGCGCACGAGCTTCGACGACGTCGTGCTGGTCGCTCGACTCCGCGCGGCGCTGCGACGGCTGAACCCGGTGGCCACCGCCGAGGCGCTCGACGAGGCGTTCCGGAAGCTGACGCGCATCAGCTCGCCGGTGCTGGTCGACGCCAACCACGAGCTGCACAGCTACCTCGTGAACGGCGTGAGCGTGGAGTACGTGCGGCCCGACGGGAGCATCGGCTACGACCCGGTGCGGGTCATCGACTTCGATACGCCGGACGCCAACGACTGGCTCGTCGCGAACCAGCTCACCATCACCGAGCATGGCCACAAGCGACGCCCCGACGTCGTCGTGTTGGTGAACGGGCTGCCGCTCGGGCTCATCGAGCTGAAGAACGCGGCGGCCGAGAACGCGACCATCTGGGGTGCCTTCCAGCAGCTCCAGACCTACCGCTCCGAGCTGACCGCTCTCTACACCTTCAACGCCGTGCTGGTCGTGTCGGACGGCCTCGATGCGCGCATCGGGACGCTGTCGTCGAACCGCGAGCGCTTCCTGCCGTGGCGCACCATCGAAGGCGAGGACCTCGCGCCGGCGACACTGTCGCGGCTGGAGGTGCTGCTGCGCGGGGTCTTCGACAAGCGGCGCTTCCTCGACCTCGTGCGCTACTTCGTGGTGTTCGAGAGCGACGGCGACACCGCCATCAAGAAGCTCGCCGGCTACCACCAGTTCCACGCGGTGGGGAACGCCGTGCAGGCGACCATCGCGGCGTCGCAGCCGAGCGGCAATCGCCGAGTCGGCGTGGTGTGGCACACGCAGGGCTCGGGCAAGAGCCTGACCATGGCGTTCTACGCTGGACGCATCGTGCTGCATCCGGCGATGCAGAACCCGACGCTGGTGGTGCTGACGGATCGGAACGACCTCGACGAGCAGCTCTTCGCGACGTTCTCACGCTGCCGCGAGCTCATCCGGCAGACGCCCGAGAAGGCGCGCGACCGTGGACACCTCCGCGAGCTCCTGAAGGTCGCGGCCGGCGGGGTGGTGTTCACGACCATCCAGAAGTTCGTGCCCGAGACGCGCGGCGACACCTTCCCGCTACTGTCGGAGCGACAGAACATCGTCGTCATCGCCGACGAGGCCCACCGCAGCCAGTACGATTTCATCGACGGCTTCGCGCGCCACCTCCGCGATGCTCTCCCGAAGGCGTCGTTCATCGGCTTCACCGGCACGCCGATCGAGTCGACCGACAAGAACACGCGCGCGGTGTTCGGCGACTACATCAGCATCTACGACATCCAGCGCGCGGTGCAGGACGGGGCGACGGTCCCGATCTACTACGAGAGCCGGCTCGCCAAGCTGGCGCTGAGGGCCGAGGAGCGGCCGAAGCTCGACGCAGCGTTCGAGGAGATCACCGAGGGCGAGGAGCTCGAAGGCAAAGAGCGCCTGAAGACCAAGTGGTCAGCCCTCGAGGCCATCGTGGGGACGGACCGACGCCTGGCGCTGGTCGCGGATGACCTGGTCCGGCACTTCGAGGGGCGGCTCGAGGCCATGGACGGGAAGGCGATGGTCGTGTGCATGAGCCGCCGCATCTGCGTCGCCCTGCACGATGCGCTCGTCGCGTTGCGGCCGGCCTGGCGCGGTACCGGCGACGATGACGGCGCGATCAAGGTCGTGATGACCGGGTCGGCGTCGGACCCGACCGAGTGGAAGGACCACATCCGCACCAAGGCGAAGCGCGAGGCGCTGGCGCAGCGCTTCAAGGACCCGGACGACCCGCTGAAGGTCGTCATCGTCCGCGATATGTGGCTGACCGGATTCGACGCGCCGTGCATGCACACCATGTACGTCGACAAGCCGATGCAGGGGCATGGCCTCATGCAGGCGATCGCGCGGGTGAACCGGGTGTTCCGCGACAAGCCGGGCGGGCTCGTCGTCGACTACCTGGGCCTCGCCGACCAGCTCAAGAAGGCGCTCCAGACCTATACCGACAGCGGCGGCGAAGGAGAGACGGCGCTCGATCAGGCGGAGGCGGTGGCGCTGATGCTGGCGCGTCATGAGGTGTGCTGCGGCATCTTCCATGGCTTCGACTGGTCGGCGTGGAAGATCGGGGTGAAGGCCAGCGCGCAGCTCACGTTGCTGTCGGCGGCTCAAGAGCACGTGCTGGCGCAACCCGACGGCAAGCAGCGGCTGTTGCAGGCGGTGACCGAGCTGTCGAAGGCGTTCGCGCTGGCGGTGCCGCATGACGAGGCGATCCGCATCCGCGACGACGTAGGCTTCTTCCAGACGGTGCGCTCGGCCATCGCGAAGACGCTCGTCACGGACAAGAAGTCGTCGGGTGACCTCGACCACGCCATCCGCCAGATCCTCGCCAACGCCGTGGCGTCCGACGAGGTGCTCGACATCTTCGCCGCGGCCGGTCTCAAGAACCCCGACATCTCGATCCTGTCGGACGAGTTCCTCGCCGACGTGCGCGGCATGGGCCACAAGAACCTGGCCGTCGAGCTATTGCGGAAGCTGCTGAACGATGAGGTCCGAGCGCGCTCGCGGCACAACCTGGTGCAGGCTCGCTCGTTTGCGGACCTCTTGGAGAAGTCGATCCACCGCTACCAGAACCGGGCCATCGAGGCGGCCCAGGTGATCGAGGAGCTGATCGACCTCGCCAAGGAGATGCGCGCCGCCGAGAAGCGCGGCGAAGACCTCGGGCTGACGACCGACGAGCTGGCGTTCTACGACGCGCTCGAGGTCAACGACAGCGCCGTGAAGATCCTCGGTGACGACGCTCTCCGCGCCATCGCGCGAGAGCTCGTCGAGACGGTCCGGCGCAACGTCACGATCGACTGGACCATGAAGGAATCGGTGCGGGCGAAGCTCCGCGTCATCGTGAAGCGCATCCTGCGCCGGCATGGCTACCCGCCCGACAAGCAAGACGCCGCGACGACCACCGTCCTCCAGCAGGCTGAGCTCTTGTCGGACCTGTGGACCGACGCGGAGGCACTCGTCGCGGTCTGAGCCGACGCACGGCCGGTCGCCGTGGGCAGGGGCGCCCGCATTGGCGACGCGCGGCGTCGGTCTTGCGCAACGCGCGGCCGAGGCTCATACCGGCGACGGCCCAGGGAGGTCGACGATGGGTGACTCGCTTCACGATCTGCGCAGTGCCGGTGTCATCCACACACGCAAGGCGGGGGTGTGGCTCATGCACAACCCGTCGACCAACCAGGGCACGGCCTTCGACCGCGAGCAGCGCCAGGCGCTGCGGCTCCGCGGCATGGTGCCCTATCGCGTGACCTCGCTCGAGGAGCAGGCGGTGGCCGCCATCGCGCAGATCCGCGCCAAGCAGACGCCGCTCGAGCAGTACATCGGCCTCGCCAGCCTGCAGGACCGGAACGAGGTCCTCTTCTATCGCGTGCTGGTCGACAACGTCGCCGAGCTGATGCCCATCGTCTACACGCCGACCGTCGGCGAGGCGTGCCAGAAGTTCAGCGCCATCTACCGCTCGGCGCGCGGCCTGTGGATCACCCCCGACGACGTGAAGGACATCCCGGCCGTGCTGCGGAACTCGCCGTTCCGCGACATCCGCCTCATCGTCGTCACCGACAACGAGCGCATCCTCGGCCTGGGCGATCAGGGCTGCGGCGGCATGGGCATCCCCATCGGCAAGCTCGCGCTCTACGTGGCCGGCGCCGGGCTGCACCCGTCGAAGTGCCTGGCCATGAGCCTCGACGTCGGCACCGACAACGCGGCGCTGCTGGCCGACCCGCTCTACCTCGGCTACCCGCGCAAGCGCCTCCGCGGCCGCGACTACGACGACTTCATCGAGGCCTTCGTGCTCGGCGTGCGCGAGGTCTTCCCGCGCGCCATCCTGCAGTGGGAGGACTTCCACAAGGACCGCGCCTTCTCGCTGCTCGAGCGCTACCGCCGCCGCGTGGCCTCGTTCAACGACGACATCCAGGGCACCGCGGCCGTGACCGTGGCCGGCATGCTGGCGTCGCTGCGCATCACCAAGCAGAAGATGGCCGACCAGCGCATCCTCTTCATCGGCGCCGGCGCCGCCTGCACCGGCATCGCCCGCCTCTGCGCCATCGCCATGCGCGCCGACGGCGCCGACGACGCCACCATCCGCCGCTCGCTCATCGCCTTCGACAGCGGCGGGCTCCTGCACGAGGGGCGCGAGACCGACGAGCCGCACAAGCGCGAGCTGGCGCTGCCGCTCGCGGCCATGCGCGAGTACGGGCTCGACCCCGCCGCCGAGCCGACGCCGGTCGACGTGGTGCGGGCCGTGAAGCCGACCATCCTCGTCGGCGCGACCGCGCGCGCCGGGACGTTCACCGAGGAGCTCGTCGAGGCGATGGCCGCGGGCTGCGAGCACCCGCTGCTCATGCCGCTGTCGAACCCGACCAGCAAGGCCGAGTGCGTGCCCGCCGACGCGCTGCGCTGGACCGGCGGCCGCGCCATCATCGCCACCGGCGGCCCCTTCGCCGACGTCGAGCACGACGGCATGCGCCAGGTCATCGGCCAGGCCAACAACGTCTTCATCTTCCCCGGCCTCGGCCTCGGCGCCGCCATCGCCGAGACGCGCGAGATCACGACCGAGATGTTCCACATCGCTTCGGCCACGCTGGCGCAGATGGTGAGCCCCGAGCGCCTCGCCGTGCGCGCCATCTTCCCGCACCAGGACGAGCTCCGCCGCGTCAGCTTCGAGATCGCCTGCGCCGTCGTGCGCTACGCCAGCCAGAACAACCTCGGCCGCCGCATCGCCGACGACGACGTGCGCGAGGTCGTGGCCAGCGTGGTGTGGGACCCGAGCTACGCCGAGGTGCGCGTGGCGCCGGCCGGCGACTGACCCGGTCACGGCCGGTCGCGTCGCGCGGCGCGAGGTGACCTGGCGCGATCTCGCGCCCAACTTACGTTTCGGCAGACTCGCGACGACGCCTGCTAGCTTCGGTCTGGACGCCCCCCGCGTACCCATCCAGCACCGAGGTCAAGCATGGTCCAGTCGCAGAACACCGCGAAGGCTCTGTCGCGCTCCACCACCCCGTCGTCCGGCAAGGCGCCCGAGAAGACGCCGACCGTCGATCGACAGGCCGCGGCCAGCAAAGGCTACGACGCCATGGCCGACGCGCTGACGCCGGCCGAGAACAAGACCGGCAAGCCGAGCGGTGGCGAGGACCTCGCCATCAAGCCCGTGCAGGTGCGCGGCTGCTACTGCCTGCCGCCGGCCGCCGAGGGGCAATCGCCGGTCGTGCAGAGCTTCGAGGTCGCGCTCGATCTCACGCGCGCCGACGGCAAGCCGCTGCGCGCCAAGTCGGGGGTCGAGCAGCTGGTCGGCGAGACACAGGGCTCCGGCGTGGCGAAGGAGCTCAGCGACGACCTCTGGAAGAAGGTCCGCGGCGACCAGTACTTCGCCAGCGACGCGGAGGCCGAAGCTTACGTGAAGGCCTTCGTGGAGCCGCGCCTCCTCGGGCGCTGGAACGGCCACAAATGGCTCGCGGACTACCACCCGAAGCTGAGCTGGCGCGAGTTCATCACCAACCCCGAGGACCGGACGAAGCCGCTGCCGCCCACGCCGGCGACCGTCGAGTTCCTGACCTTCGACCGCGACCCGGCCCGCGCCGCGCTGTTCCACTCGGTGCGCGCCGCGCTGCGCGCCAAGGACTTCAAGGGCGCCGAGGCCTCGCGCCACGATCCGGCCCTCGCCTACGCCTACGATCGGGGGCAGACCACGGCCCACGTCATCATCGAAGGGCTGCCCGAGGCGCGGGCGTCCCAGGTCGATCGCATGATGCTGGCCGGCGGGCAGCTCTCCAACGAAGCGTTCGCGCGCCACGCCGCCGCGAGCTCGCTGGCGAACGCGCCGGGCGGGCTCGCCAAGAGCTGGGACGCGATGGAGGCGAACCACGGCGCGGCGCGGGACACGGCCCACATCGCCGCCGTGGCCAAGCAGGAGCTGGAGGTGGGGGCGGCGACGGTGCGCGTCGAGAAGCTCGAGTCCACCGTCGAAGACACCGTCACCGACGACCTCGCCATGGTGTGGAAGAGCCTGCTCGACGAGGAGCGCGCGGCGCACCCGGCGCAGAAGGCGGTCGCCTACGAGTACGACGCGGCGACCGGTCAGACGAAGATCGTCGGCGACGACGACGAGGCCGCGCAGTGACCCCGCCGATGCCGCCCGCCGTGGGCGACGCCCCGCGTCGACGTCAGCTCGACAGCACCTCGCGCACCTTGCGGAGCAGCGCCTCGGGCACGAGCGGCTTCTGCAGGAAGGCCACGCCGGCGTCGATGAGGCCGGCCCCGACGATGGCCTCGTCGGCGTAGCCCGACACGCACAGCACCTTCAGCCCGGGGCGCAGCTCGCGCAGCTGCTTGGCCAGCTGCGGCCCGCTCATCTCGGGCATCACGACGTCGGTCACGAGCAGGTCGACGACGCCCTCGTGCTCGGCCAGCTTGGCCAGCGCCTCGCTGGGCCGGCGCGTGTCGATGACCTGGTAGCCGTTCTGCCGCAGCACCGCGGCCACGATGCGCCGCACCTGATCCTCGTCCTCGACCAGCAGCACCGTCTCGGTGCCCGGCGGCACGTGCGGGCGCGGGCCGGTCGTCGGCTGGCGGTCGGCGCGCAGGTCGACCCGCGGCAGGTACACCTTGAACGTCGTGCCGTGGCCCGGCTCGCTGTAGACCCACACGCTGCCGCGCGCCTGCTGCACGATGCCGAACACCGTCGACAGCCCGAGGCCCGTGCCCTTGCCGGCCTCCTTGGTGGTGAAGAACGGCTCGAAGATGCGCGCCTGCGTCTCGCGATCCATGCCGCAGCCGGTGTCGCTCACCGCCAGCAGCACGTGCGGGCCCGGCGTGATGCCGAGGTGCTCGGCCGCGAACGTCTCGTCGAGCTCGAGGGAGGTCGTCTCCATCGTCAGCCGCCCGCCGGCCGGCATGGCGTCGCGCGCGTTGACGACCAGGTTCATGAGCACCTGCTCGAGCAGCCCCGGGTCGATGAGCACGAGCCCCGGGTCGCTCCCGAGCGCCGTCACCAGCGTGATGTCCTCGCCGAGGATGCGCTGGCACATGCGCTCGATGCCGCTCACGACGTCGTTCACGTCGATGGTCTGCGGCTGCACCACCTGCTGGCGGCTGAACATGAGCAGCTGGCGCGTGAGCTCGGCCGCGCGCCGCGCGGCGGTGACGAGCTCGCCCAGGTCCTCGGCCACCGGATCGTCGGACGCGAACTGCGCCGCCACCATGGTGCCGTAGCTCAGGATGACGGTCAGGAGGTTGTTGAAGTCGTGCGCCACGCCGCCGGCCAGGCGCCCGATGGCCTCCATCTTCTGCGCGTGGCGCAGCTGCTCGCTGCTCTTGCTGAGCGCCTCCTCGGCCCGGCGCCGCGCCTCCTCGGCGCGCCGGCGCTCGGTGAGATCGGCCAGCATCGCGAGGTAGCCCTCGTGGCGACCGTCCTCGCCGAAGATGCCGGTGGCCTCGATGAGGACCCACACCGTCGTGCCGTCGCGCTTCGACAGCGGCACCTCGATCTGCGCCGGCTCGCGTACCTCGCGCAGCGCCATCATGACGCCGAGGAAGGCGCCGCGGCCGCGCGCGTCGACGAGATCGGCGAAGCGCTTGCCGATGATGTCGGCGCCCTCGGCCCAGCCGAGCAGCTCGGTCAGGCGCCGGTTCACGAAGGTCGCGTGCCCGCTGGCGTCGATGAGCGCCACGCCCTCGCTGGTGGTCTCGATGATGCGGCGGTAGCGCCGCTCGCTGGCCTCGAGCTCGGCCATGGCGCGGCGCCGATCGGTGAGGTCGCGCAGGTGCACGACGACGGCGCCGACGTCGGGCTCGTCGAGCAGGTTGGTGGCGGCGATCTCCACCCACACCTCGCCGCCGTCGGCGCGCCGGGCGCGGCGCGGCTCGGGGCGCGAGCTGGCCGTACCGTCGATGACGCCGTAGTAGCGCGCGGCCGAGCGCGCCGCGTCGTCGGGGTGCATGAGCACCGCGCCCGACTGTCCGACCAGCGCGTCGGGCTCGTAGCCCAGGACCTTCTTCACGGCCGGGCTGGCGTAGAGGATGGTGCCCTGCCGATCGGCCAGGAGCACCACGTCGTCGGCCTTCTCGATGATGGCGCGGAAGCGCGCCTCCTGGCGGCGATGGGCCCGCTCGGTGGCGCGCTGCTGGGCGCGCCGATCGGCCTCGCGCAGCTCGCGCTCGACCACCGGCACGAGGCGATTGAGCCCGTCCTTCAGCACGAAGTCGTGCGCGCCGGCGCGCCTG
>JAXLYZ010000070.1:0-44660 GCA_046351155.1 Myxococcota bacterium | reverse complement strand
TCGAAGCCGAGGATGACCTCGCCGGGCACGTCGAGGAGCGCGCTCTCGGCGGCGTCGAGGTGGACGGTGACGTCGCTGCCCTCGAGGAAGGACGGGCCGAACCAGACCTTGCTGATGTGCAGCGACGCAGCTACCTCGCCGGTCTGACCCGACACCGGCGCGGCCGCGCCGAGGCTGCCCTCGAGCCGCACCGGCGCGAGCCGGAGGCCGAGGCGGCGCAGCGCCAGCAGATCCTCTGCGGTGTGATCCGCGCCCGGGTCGCAGGCGGTCACATCGGAGTCGGCGGCGTCGGCCGTGGTCGTGTCCGCGCCGGTCGCGTCGGTCGCGTCCGTCGTCGCGGCATCGGTCGACGTGGCGTCGCTCGAGGTGGCGTCCGTCATCGCGGCGTCGCTCGCCGTGGCGTCGGCGTCGGCGAGGCTGCCGGTGGCGGGGTCGTCGCCGCAGCCGGCGAGGCCGACGAGCGCGAGCCCGAGGCAAGCCGGGACGAGACTGCCCGGAACGAATGAGCGCGCGCCGTGGAGGTGCATGGCGCGACGCTAGACGCCGCCGCGCGTCGACGCAAGCGCGGCGCCCCGACGATCTCGCGCCGGTCTGACGGTCGGCATCGCGCGCTTCGCGACACCCCGCCGCGGGTGTATCCCCGAGCCATGATCTCCCGACCGCGACGCCCCGTTCCCCGTGCCCTCGCCGTCTCCGCGCGGGCCGTCCTCGCGACCCTCGCGACCCTGGCCTCGAAGCCCGCGGCGGCCGATGTGCCGGTCCTGCCCGACGGCGCGCTCGACGCCGCCTGCGCCGAGGCGAAGAAGGACGACGCCTGCCCCGCCTGCACCTGCCTGCCGCTGACCAGCACGCCCGCCGACGGCGACTTCGGCACGCGCGCCCTCGACAACCCCATCGGCCTCGTCGTCGAGGTCGCCGGCCAGCGCCCGGATGGCAGCGACTACCGCGCCGCGCACGTGGTCATGGGCGCCGCCGGCGACCTCCGGGCCGCGGCGCTCGTGGCCGAGCACCTCCGGCTCGAGCGCGGCGGCTGGACCGACTACAGCGTCGAGGCCGCGCGTCGCATCGCCTACATCTGCGACGACTGCACCACGCCCTCGGTCGACTTCACGCACGTCTTCGTCGTGACCGAGGCGCGCTACGAGCCCGACGCCGACGCCGGCCTGCAGCACAAGGCCGAGACGCGCTCGCTGGCGGTCTGCGCCGGCGGCGGCTACGGGCTCAACTGCTATCGCTACCCGCTCGGGGGCGCCGAGTCGGTGGTCACGCTGGCGCACGCGCCGGGCGACAAGGAGCGCGTCACCTCGAAGCGGCGTTGGTCGCGCAGCTGGAAGGTCGGCCGCGGCCAGACCGTCACGCTCGGTCCGGTGAGCGGCAAGGCGGGCGACGACGAGGTCCACGCGCGCGGCGCGGTGACCATCGACCTGGCCGACCCGCAGCAGTGCGTCGAGGCGCGTCGCTACTGACGTCTCATGCCGATCCGATCAGGCGATCGTCGACGCGCGCTCCAGCCCCTCGGGGGTGCCGTCGACGCCCTCGATGACGTTCGACCCGCCGCCCGGCGCGTCGGCCTCGGCCTGCTTGCCGGCGGGCGGCTGCGCCTGCTGCGCGGGCGGCTGCTGGCCGGGCGGCTGCTGCGCCGGCTGTTGCGCCGGGGGCTGGGCCGCGGCCTGGGCCTGCAGGATGGGGACGGCCTTGGCGTAGACGTTGCCCTTCTCGATGAGCGCCTTGCCCTGCGCCGACTTCGGATCCTGCTTGCCGCCGGCCACCCAGCCGCTGGCGCCGTCGACGCCGTTCCACGTCTGACCCGGCTTCACGTCGCCCGAGCTCACGTCGCCGCCGGCGCGCTTCATCGTCGCGGCCGAGAACAGGAGCGAGTACTCGGGGCGCGCGGCCGCGCTCGGGTCCTTCTTCACCGCCGTCGCCGCCTCGGCGCACTTCTTCCCGAGCTTCTCGTCCTCGGCCTTCTTGGTCGCGTCGGTCTCCTTGGCGGCGTCGGCCAGCCACTGCTCGGCCATGTGCTCGAGCATGGCGATGGTCTCGACGTACTGCGCCTTGTGGGTCACCTGGATGGGGCCGCGCCCGAGGAACTCGTAGTTGCCGTTGGGGTTCACGCTGCCGCCCGGGCGATAGAAGTTCGCGCCCTTGGGCTTCGTCGGGTCCTTGGCGTGCTCGGCGTCCTGCGCGATCTCGGCGTCGCCGAGCCCCTTCAGGTAGCCCGTGTCGAGCGTCACCTTCGACGGGTCGCGCTCGTAGTTCTGCGTCGCCTTCTGCGTCTCGGTGAAGCGGCGGAACTGATCCGACTCGATGAAGGCGTGCGAGAGGTAGGCCGCGCGCGCCTCGACGGTGTCGACCTTCATCGCCTTGAAGGCCTCGTTGAGGTAGCCCACCATGTCGTCGATGTAGCCGTCGAGCTCCTTCTTCTTCTTGGCGTCGGGCTCGTTGTCGAAGTCGGCCTTCATGCCCGTGAAGATCGAGAGCAGCGTCGGGCGCGTGATGTCCGCGGTCATGACCTGGCCCTTGTTGGCACCCGAGCGCGTGTGGCCGTAGGCGTTGGCCTGGAGCCCGCCGGCGCTCGTGGCCTCGACCCGGCCGAGCCCTCCTTTATAGGTGTCGTAGCTCCAGCCGACGTGCGTCGAGATGGTGCGCTGGCCGTTCTTCTCGGCGCCGTACGCGGCGCTCCAGTCGGCGGCGTTCTCGGGGTTGGCCGCCCGATCGCTGGCCGCGTCCTTGCCCGGCTTGCGCTGCACCGCCGGCTTCATCTGCACCGGCGGGCCGGCGTCGGCCGGCGCCAGCGCCGCCTCCTGCTCGGCCAACGGCAAGCCGCGCAGCGACGCGGTCTTCGAGGGAGCGGCCGCGGGTGTCGCGGGCGCCGCCGGTGTCGGGCCGGGCGCGGCCGGACGCGTCTCCTGGGTCGGGTTCATCGGTTCCTCCGTGCGTGGGCGGGGCTCGGCGCTGCCCACGCGGCGCGGCTAGCGCGCGACGCGGCGGCGGACCCCGCTGAAGAGTAGCGCCATCACCTCGGTCGGGTCGAGGCCGTGGGCGTCGCGCAGCGCGTAGAGGCCGGCCAGGCCTGCGGTGCCGGTCTCGTCGGCGGCGATGGAGGTGCCGCCGACCCCGAGCGCGTTGGCGTGGATGAGCGTCGGCTCGTCCACCACGATGGGATAGCCGCCGCCCTGCAGCATGGCGCGCGTCAGCGCCAGCCAGTCGTAGGTCTCGTCGTCGAGGATGCCGTGGGCGACGCTGTTCGGCGCCTGCTCCCACGGCCACATGAACTCGCTCCGGCGCTGCGCGGCGCGCCGCAGCTCGGCCTGCACCGTCTCGCCGCCGAAGGCGAGGGCGAGCCGGCCGGCGCGCTCGTTCCGGAAGGCGAAGGCCGCCTCGCCGAGCTCGAGCTCGCCTGGCGCCTGCCCCTCGCGGCCGTGGCCGAGCGCCGCGTCGAGGCGCCGCGCCAGCCGCTCGTAGGCGCGCGCCAGCGGCCAGGCGCCGGCCGTCTGCACGGCGTGGATGCGCGGCATGCGCCCGAGCGCATGGCTCGCCGTCGCCTGCTGCAGCGCGCGCCCGACGGCGGCGCCGAGCGCCCCGCCGCCCACCTGCACGAAGACGCGATCGAGGCGCGGCGGGTCGGCCACATCCCCCCCGGCGGGCATCGGCTCCAGCGCCGCCAGCTGCGTGACGAGCTCCCAGCCGAGCGTCTCGCCGCCCTCGATGGCCATGCCGTTCTCGGGACCCTGGCAGGCGAAGGGCAGGGCGCCCTCCTGCACGGCGGCCCGGAAGGCGGTGACGCAGGGGTCGCCCGGCGTCGTGTCGACGCGCCGGCATACGACGATGTCGGCGCCGAGCTCGTCAAGGCGCTTGACCACCGCGGCCTCGGCGTCGGGCGGGATGAACACCTGCAAGCGACGCTTGGCGGCGCGCGCCAGCACCGCCGCCGCCAGCGCCGCGTTGCCGCAGGACGCGATGGCCAGCGGCCGATCGGCCAGCGCCTGACCGGCCACCTCCAGCCCGAGCAGGATGCCGAACAGGTGGCGCGCCTTGTGCGAGCCGCCCACGGCGTGCGTCTCGTCCTTCACCCACAGCGGCCCGCGCACCCGCAGCGCGTGCGCCAGCGCGCGCGCCGGACGCAGCGGCGTCACGCGGAAGCCGCGGCCGTCGACCTCGGCCACGGCGTGGTCGAGGCGCTCGACCAGCGCGATGAACGCCTCGTCGCTCCAGCCCGCCTGCATGGCCTGGTGCCAGGCGTGGAGCCGGTGGCGCCAGCGCAGGAACGGCCGCTCCGCATAGCGCAGGTCGCCGCCCAGGCCGAGCGGCAGCCAGCTCTCGTCGAGCTCGCGCATGAGCACGTGGTCGCCGCCGTCGCCGGCGTTCGGGCAGCGCGGCACGAAGCCCGCCGACTCGACCACCGCGCCGCAGCCGCCGCACACGCGCAGCGAGGCTTCGCGGCGCGCGGGCGCCGTCGGCGGGATGACGCGAGCCGCGGCTCTCATGGCCGGCTCCGGACCTCGTCGTCGAGGTCGCCGATGAGGTGGTCCCACACCGACAGTGCGGCGCGCAGCGAGCGCCAGTAGGTCTGCTTGCGGCGCGCCTCGAAGCGCTCGATCGACACGCCCTGCTGCTCGACCCAGGTGTAGTAGCCGAGGTTGAAGATGCGGTTCCGCGTGGTGTGGTCGAGCTCGAGCACGTGGTCGACGGTGGCGGCGGCGACGTACTGGCCGTAGATCTCGCCGGCCGCGACGGTGTCGAGCCCGTGCGGCAGGCGGGCGATGATCTTGTCGATCTCGCTCGAGTACATGGCGGCGCCGTCGGTGGCGATGGTGACGATGGCGTCGTCGGGCCCGAGGTCGAGGTACTTGGCGACCTTGATGGCGCCGAGCACGTTGGCGATGCCCGACAGGCCGAGGCTGCCGAGCTGCGCCAGGAGCGCCGCCGGCACGCCGCGCCGGTCGGCGAGGTAGCTGCGGCCGACCACCGACTGGAAGAGCGCGTGCAGCCGATCGGTGGCCGCGTCCGACACCGCCACGGCGAAGTCGGTGGCCATGACGTTGTGGATGAGCGGGATGTGCTTGTCGCCGATGCCCTGGATGTTGTGCGCGCCGAAGCCGTTCTCGAGCATGGTCGGGCACTCGAGCGCCTCGACCGCGACCGTCTTCGAGCCGTAGGTCTCGGCCAGGAAGTCGCCGGCGCCGATGGTGCCGGCCGAGCCGGTGGCCGACACGAAGGCCGCCAGGCGCCGGTCGGGATGGTTCTGGGACCAGCTCTCGTAGATGCGGCCCAGCGCCGGACCGGTCACGCGCCAGTGCGCGAGGTGGTTGGCGAACTCGCTGAACTGGTTGAGGATGAAGTTCTGCGGGTCGGCCGCCAGCGCGTGGCAGGTATCGTAAATCTCCTTGACGTTCGACTCGGTGCCCGGCGTACGGATGATGTCCTCGGGGCGCGCCACCCAGCGCTCGAGCCAGGCGAAGCGCTCGGCGCTCATGCCCTCGGGCAGGACCGCCACGCCGCGGCAGCCGAGGATCTTCGAGATGGCCACGCCGCCGCGGCAGTAGTTGCCGGTCGACGGCCACACGGCGCGGTGGCGCTCGGGGTCGAAGGCGCCGGCGGCGAGGCGCGGCACGAGGCAGGCGTACGCGGCCAGCACCTTGTGCGCGCCGATGAGCGGGAAGCGCTCGCCCAGCGCCACGAAGATGGGCGCGCGCACGCCGGTGAGCGACGGCGGCAGCACCAGGTGCCCGGGCACCGAGACCTGCTCGCGCCGATCGGCGGCGTTGTACCAGTGCACGCGGAAGAGGTTGAGCGGGTGCGGCGAGTCGGGGTCGACGTCGACCAGGCGCTGGCGGATGGAGTCGGGGATGGTCGTCGGATCGGCCAGCTCCGAGAACGTCGGCAGCACGATGCCCTGGTCGCGGAAGCGCTTCACGGTGCGCCGATGGGCCTCCATGTCCTGGATGCCGAGCGGTAGGTCGAACGTGGTCATGTCAGTTCCTCAACCAGGGTTGTGTATTCCATCGGCGGGCCGGCGCAGGACGCCGGCCAGGGCGGGCGCAGCTCGCTCGCCGGCCGGCGCGGGGGGCTCACCGGATGGGTTCTCTCTCGTTGCTTGCATGCGCGTGGCCAGGCGCGCGGCCGCCTCGCTCGCGTCGCGTCGCAGCTCGGCGATATCGGCGCCCACCAGGCGCCCGTCGCGCACCACCACGCGCCCGGCCACCACCACGTGCACGGCGCCGTCGGGGCCCATGGCGCACACGTCGCTGCTGCCGGGCGGGTCGTCGGCGAAGTGCCAGGCGGCGAGCTCCCAGCCGGCGCGCAGGCGCTCGTCGGCCAGCGTCATCGGCTCGCCATGGCGCGCGCCGTCGTCCTGCGCCACGCGCACCTCGTCCTCCATGCGCGACGGGTAGCCGTCGGTGCCGAGCGCCACGCGCGCGCCGGCCAGCACGCTCGGATAGCCGACGCCGTTAGTGCGATTGGAGCGCGGGTTCTGCGCGAAGAAGGCGCCCGAGCCGGCCACCCAGGCGACCTCGTCGCGACCGAGGTGGATGCCGTGGGCCAGCACCGCGCCCGGTCCGACGGCGCCGTGCGCGACGAGCCGCGCCAGCGCCCCGGCGTAGCCGCGGCGGCGCGCGTCGGCGACATCGGCCTCGTCCTCGGCCACGTGCACGTGCAGCGGCACGCCCAGCTCGCGGCCGAGCGCCACCGCGCGCGCGATGGTCGGGTCGGACACGGTGAAGCCGGCGTGCAGCCCGACCATGGCGCGCAGCGTCGGGTGGCGCAGGCCGACGACGCGCGCGAAGCGCTCGCACTCGGCCAGCCCGGCGGCGGCCTCGTCGGCGCCGCCGTTGCGCTCGCTCGCGCCGTAGGCGAGCACGGCGCGGATGCCGAGCGACAGCGCCGCCTCGGCCAGGACGTCGAGCGAGCCGGCGATGATCGACGGCGACTCGTGGTGGTCGACCAGCGTGGTGGTGCCGGCCAGCAGCGCCTCGCCGATGGCCACGCGCGCGGCGGCGCGCAGCGTGTCGGCGTCGAGGGCGCGGTCGAGCGGCCACCACAGCGCTTCGAGGATCGACAGGAAGTCGCCCGGCCACGGCTCGGCAGCGGCACGCCGAACGGCACGAGCCCACTATAGAGGTGGGTATGCGCGTTGACCCAGCCCGGCCGGATGACGGCGTCGGGGCAGGCCAGGCGCTCGGAGGTGATGGCCGGGAGCGCGCCCGGCACGACGACGATGCGGCCGGTGCGGTCGGGCCCGACCACGATGGCGTGGCGCGCGTGCCGCGCCGGCGTCCGCGGCTCGAGGTGGCTCATCGCGGCTCCGCGTGCGCGCGGGCGTGCCCGTGCCCGTGCGAGCCGTGCGAGCCGTGGGGATGATGCCCGACGCTCAGCGCGCGCCGCGGGCGAGTCGCGCATCGGCAGCGTCGTCCGCAGCTGGCCGTCGAAGGCGCGCAGCGCCGGCCACCGCCGCGGCCGTCGGCACGAGGCCGATCTCGCCCACGCCCTTGGCGCCGTACGGGCCCTCGGGCTCGGGGTCCTCGACCAGGATGACCTCGACCGGCGGCACGTCGCTGCCGCGCAGGACGCCGAGGTCGCGCAGCTTGCTCGTCATGGGATGGCCGTCCTCGGTGTCGAGCGCCTCGCTCAGCGCGTAGCCGAGGCCCATGGCCACGGCGCCCTCGATCTGACCGGCGCAGGTGAGCGGGTTCAGCGCGCGCCCGACGTCGTGGGCCGCGACCACCTTCGCCAGGCGGCCGTCCTTGTCGAGCAGCACGAGCTGGGTGGCGAAGCCGAAGCTCGAGTGGGTCTTCACGCGGCCGTCGGGGCCGGGCTTGCCCGGCGCGGTGGTGTCGTCGATCTGCACGTGGCCTTCGTACTCGCGGCCGACCAGCTCGCCGAGGGCGTGGCCGTCCGAGCCGGCGCGCAGATCGGCGGCCAGCTTCCGCGCCGCGTCCTGCGCAGCGCGGCCGGCCAAGAGCGTGCCGCGCGAGCCGGTGGTCTGGCCGGCGCCGAGGGCGAAGGTGGTGTCGACGCGCGGCGCGAAGAGGCGCGGCGCGAGCCCGGTCTCCTCGGCGGCGCACTGCACGAGCGTCGTCAGCAGGCCCTGGCCCATCTCGGAGAAGCAGCTGTAGAGCGCCACGCGCTCGGGCGTCTCGACCACGAGGCGCACGCGGCCGTGCTCGGTGGCGCCGTTGCCGAGGCCGCTGTTCTTCAGGCCGCAGGCGATGCCGACCGCCTGCCCGGCGGCGCGCGCCGCGTCCCAGTGCGGCTTCACCGCCATCAGCGTCTGCACGAGCCCCACCGATTTCTCGAGCACCTGGCCGGTCGAGTAGAGGTCGCCGACGCGCAGCGCGTTGCGGAGGCGCATCTCGAAGCGGTCGATGCCGACCTTGTCGGCCAGGAGATCGATGCAGCCCTCGATGGCGAACGCCGTCTGGCACACGCCGAAGCCACGCATGGCGCCGCACGGCGGGTTGTTGGTGGTGGCGGCGCGGCTCTCGATGTCGACCACCGGCACGCGGTAGGGCCCGCAGGCGTGCCCGGCGGCGCGCTCGAGCACCTTGCCGCCGACCGACGCGTAGGCGCCCGAGTCGCCGAGGATGCGCGCGCGCACCGCGGTCAGGTGGCCGTGGGCGTCGCAGCCGATCTCGTAGTCGAGCGTCATCGGGTGGCGCTTCGGGTGCACGCGGACCGACTCCTCGCGCGTCAGCGTGACGCGCACCGGCCGCCCGGTGTGCCACGCCAGCAGCGCCGTCTGCGCCTGCACCGACAGGTCCTCCTTGCCGCCGAAGGCGCCGCCGGCCGACACCAGCTCGACGTGCACGCGGTCGGTGCCGACGCCGAGCAGCGCCGCGATGGCGCGCTGGTCGTCGAAGATGCCCTGGCCCTGGCTGTAGACGTGGAGGCGCCGCGCGTCGCCGGCGCCCGACGGCACCACCAGGCAGCTCTCGGGCTCCATGAAGGCGTGCTCGATGCGCTGCGTCTGCCAGCGCCCGCTGACGACGTGCTCGCTCTTGGCCAGCGCCGCGGTGGCGTCGCCGCGCACGAGGATGGTCTCGGCCAGGAGGTTCTCGTGGCGCGGGTTCACCTGCCGCGCGCCGGGCGCCAGCGCCTCGGCCGGATCGAGCGTCGGCGTCAGCACCTCGTAGTCGACCTTCACGAGCGCGGCGGCCATGCGCGCCGTGTGCTCGTCGGGCGCGGCGACGGCGGCCAGCACGTCGCCGACGTAGCGCACCTCTTCGCCCTCGGCCACGAAGGTCGGCCAGTCGGCGACGATGATGCCGGTCCAGCGCTCGCCGGGCACGTCGCGCGCGGTGAGCACCGCGACCACGCCGGGCAGCGCCAGGGCGGCGCTCGCGTCGATGCGGACGACGCGCGCGCGGGCGTGCGGCGACAGCACCAGCGCGCCGTGCAGCAGGCCCGGCTCGACCAGGTCGGCGACGTAGGCGCGCTCGCCCAGCGTCGTCTCGCGCGCGCGCACATTGGCAAGCGGCTTTCCTATCCGCCCGTCGGCGCACGGCTCGGGCAGCGGCGCCTCGCCGCGCGTGACGGCGGCGTAGAGCGCGATGGCGTCGAACAGCTTCTGGTAGCCGGTGCAGCGGCACAGGTTCTGATCGAAGTGGTGGGCGATCTCGTCGCGCGTCGGCCGCGGGTAGTGCGCCACGAAGGCCGTCGTGTGCAGCGCGATGGCCGGCAGGCAGAAGCCGCACTGCACGCCGCCCGTGGTCGCGAAGCAGCGCACCAGGCGGTCGCGCTCGACCTCGGAGAGGCCCTCGAGCGTGGTCACCTGGTGGCCGGCGATCTTGGCCGTCGGCCGCGAGCAGGTGGTCTTGGCGGCGCCGTCGACCAGCGCCAGGCACGCGCCGCACTGCCCCTGCGGCGAGCAGCCGTCCTTCAGCGAGCGCAGGCCGAAGCGCTCGCGCAGCGTCTCGAGCAGCGTCTCGTGCGGACGGTACGGCGTCGTGACGAGGCGACCGTTGAGCTCGAAGGTGACGTTCGGCTCGGCTGGCGTCTCGCGTGTCTCGGCGTGCTCGGATGCGGCGCCCATCATGTCCTCCTAGCTCGGCTCGACGGCGGTCGCGGCCGCGTACAGCGCGGGGAAGCGCGCGATGAGCGCGATGGCGTGCTGCAGCTCGCGGAGATCGACGCACTCGCCGATCTTGTGGGTGTTCTGCTCCTGGCCGGCGCCGAAGCCGAACATGGCCGGGTGCTTCACGGCGCCCGAGGTGACCCAGCGCTTGGCCGGGCCGACGGCGATGGCGCGCTGCTCGACCGGCACCGGGAAGCCGACGCCGTCGGTCGAGAAGATCCAGCGATCGACGCGCGGCTCGCGCTTCAGCGACCCGCCGGGCTCGTCCTCGGCGCCGCCGCGCTGCTCGGCGACGGCCGGCGTCACGACGCGGCGATAGGCGTCGACGGCCGCGACGATGGCCGGGTGATCGGCCGGCGTGACCCAGCCCGGGTAGACCTGCGGGTTCTTCGCGCGGTAGCCGGTCCAGGTCGGCTCGGCGTAGTCGGGGACGCCGATGTCGACGCTGAGGCCGGCGGCGCGCGCGGCCTTCACCGACTCGAGGCGCTCGACGTCGGCGACCGCGGCGTCGGCCGTCTCGCCGATGGTGAGGCGCCGATCGAAGCGCACCACCAGCTTCTCGGGCACGGCGCAGTCGCTCGGCGTGGCGAGCTCGGCCCACGACGCGGTGCGCGTGCCGTGGCCGAGGAACGGGTCGTCGAGGAAGCCCTGCCGCGCCTCGTAGGCGCGCGCGGCCTCGGCCACGATGGCGCCGCCGAACTCCAGCGGGTTCAGCCCCATCCACGGCATCGAGCCGTGGCAGGAGCGGCCGGTGATGGCGAGCTCGATCTGCATGCGCCCGCGCTGCCCGCGGTAGATGCCGAGCGCGCCCTTCTTGGCGTCGCCGGTGCCCTCGGTGAGGATGACCACGTCGGGCACGAGCTCGGGCGGCGCGCCGGGCAGCACGTGCTCGACCACGAAGCGCGGGCCGCCGCCGTCGTTGTCCTCCTCGGCGACGGTGGCGTAGCTCCGCACGATGACGCCGCGCAGCGCGCCGAGCGGCGCCAGCTCGAGCAGGATGCGCGTGGCGATGACCTGCGACACGACGCCGGCCAGCTGGTCGGCCGAGCCGCGCCCGAAGAGCAGGTGGCCCCACTCGTCGTCGGGCGGCAGCCAGCCGAGCTCGCTCCGCAGGAACGCACGGTCGATGCGCGCCGGGTCGATGATGCCGAGGTACGGGTCGAGCCCGCCGCCCGACTTCCGGAGCCAGTCGGCGCGCAGCGCGCGCACGGTGTCGGAGTGGCCGTCGAGGTAGATGACCTTCTTGTCGGCGGGCGCGACGCCGTCGTCGGGATCGCTCACGGTCCACACCAGGTTGCCGAAGGCGTCGACGGCGACGTCGCTCGGGTGGCGCACGGCCTTGTGCTCGACGATGGCGGCCATGAGCCCGCGCAGCCGCGGGCCCTCGTGGTTCGACAGGCCCGAGCGCGCATCACCGCCATCGTCGGCGGCGCGGTCGACGTAGTCGGCCGGCACGCGCACGGCCTCGCGCAGGATCTTCGCCGCCAGCGGCAGGTCGCGCGCGGCCAGCTCGCGCACGCGCCGGTCGAGCTCCATGTGATCGATGCTCTTCTCCCGGGTGCTCATGCGCGTCCTCCGGCCAGCGACTGCAGGCGCGCGGCCAGGCCCTCGACCTTGGCCACCGCCAGCAGCGCCATGATGGCGTAGACCTTCTTCTGCGCCTCGCGCGCCACGTCGATGCGCGCGCCCTCCATGACGTCGGGCGTCACCTCGGCGCCGATGTCGGCCGGCAGGCAGTGGAGGTATAGCGCCTTCCCTCCGCGCGTCAGCGCCATCCGGCGCGCGTCGCAGATCCAGTCCTTGTGGGTGGCGTTCACGGCCAGCGCCTTCTGCTCGATCTCGCCGAGCGCCTTCTTGTCGGCGGCGGCGTCGACGCGCGCGTGCATGAGCGCCAGCGGTCCCCAGCTCTTCGGGTAGACCGCGTCGGCGCCGGCGAAGGCCTCGTCCATCGAGCCGGTCACGCTGAAGCGCCCGCCGCTCCGCGCCGCGTTCGCGCGCGCCGCCTCGAGCGCCTCGGGCAGGAGCTCGTAGCCCTCGGGGTGGGCCAGCACCACGTCGGCGCCCGAGCGCGTGAGCAGCATGATGATGCCCTGCGGCACCGACAGCGGCTTGGCGTAGCTCGGCGAGTAGGCCCACGACATGGCGATGCGCTTGCCGCGCAGCGCGTCAGAGGGCCTGGCGGAGCCAGGCTGCCCTGGTGCCTGCAGGCCGCCCAGGCGCTCGCGCAGCCACTGCAGGTCGGCCAGCGTCTGGGTCGGGTGATCGAGGTCGCACTGCAGGTTCACCAGCGGGACCTTCCGCGGCTGGTCGGTGGCCGCGAGGTACTCGTCGATGCCCTGCTTCATCTCGCGCATGAGCGCGCGGCCCTGGCCGAGGATGAGGTCGTGGCGCACGCCCATGGCGTGGCTGTTCATGCCGAGCATGGCGCCGGTCTCGGCCGAGGTCTCGCCGTGCGCAATCTGCGTCGAGCTGCCGTCGACGATGACCGGCTGCATGCCGAGGCGCGTCGCGGCCCCGGCCCAGGCGGACTTGGTGCGCGTCGAGTTGTCGAAGAAGAGGGCCCAGGCGAGCTCGTTCGGCAGGAGGTCGGCCTTCACGCCGGCGCGGTCGAGCGTCTCGAAGGCGCGCGCCACGGCCAGCAGCTGATCGATCTGGGCGTCGCTCCAGTCCTGGGTGCAGAGCAGGCTCTGGCCGAGCAGGCTCTGCAGGACGGCGTGGTCGAGGGCGGGCAGTGCGTCTTGCAGTCGGGTCGTGGGGCTCATCGCGGGATCGGTCCTTCTATGGATGTGAGCTTCATTCGATCACGGTGCCGGCCTCGCCGCGCATCGCGGCGCCGAGCGCCTCGGGGTGACAGATGGTGACGCGCTTGCCGCCGCGCGCGAGGAAGCCGATGGCGGCCTCGATCTTCGGGCCCATGCTGCCGGCCGGGAACTCGCCGGCGGCCAGCAGGGCGGCGAGCTCGTCGGGCGTGGCGCGCGCCAGCGGCTCGGGGTGCGGGCCGCGGAAGCCGCGCATGACCCGGTCGATGCCGGTGGTGATGACGAGGTGCTCGACGCCGAGGCCGGTCGCGAGCAGCGCGCTGGTGTGGTCCTTGTCGATGACCGCCTCGATGCCGCGGAGGTGACCCTCGGCGTCGCGCATGACCGGCACGCCGCCGCCGCCGCAGGCGATGACGGTGGCGCCGTCGCCCACCAGCAGCTTCAGCACGTCGAGCTCGACGATGCGCCGCGGGCGCGGCGACGGCACGACGCGCCGCCAGCCGCGGCCGGCGTCCTCCTTCACCACCCAGCCGCGCTCGCGCCGGCGCGCCTCGGCGTCGGCCTGGCTGTAGAACAGGCCGACCGGCTTCGAGGGCGCCTGGAAGGCGGGGTCGGCCGGGTCGACCTCGACCTCGGTGACGATGGTGGCGAGCGGGATGTCGAGGCCGCGCTGGGCCAGCTCCTCGCGCAAGAGGCGCTGCAGCATGTAGCCGATGGCGCCCTGCGAGTCGGCCACCAGCGAGTCGAGCGGCACCTCGTGGATCTCGCTCCGCGCCAGCTCGGAGCGGAGCAGCATCCAGCCCACCTGCGGGCCGTTGCCGTGGGTGATGACGAAGCGCTGGCCCTGGGCCATGAGGTCGGCCAGCGGCGCGACCGCGCGCCGCGTGACCGCGAACTGGTTCGCCACCGTCGGCGGCAGCGCCGGATCGAGGAGCGAGTTGCCGCCCATGGCGATGACGGTGATGCCGCGCTCGCGGCCCGAGGTGCTCATGGCAACCAGCTCCCGCGCACGGCCAGCGCGCCCTCGACCAGCGCCACGAAGTCGGCCCGGGCGCCGTCCTCCGGGGTCGCGACGTCGCCGCTCGCGACGTGGTGCTCGACGCCACCCAACCGCCCCCAGGCCTCGAAGCCGCCGTCCGGGCGGCGCTCGACCCAGATGCCGCTCCGCGGCGCCTCGGCCAGGTAGCTCTCGTGCGAGCCGTGGAAGCGCGGCTTGGTCAGGTTCGGCCCGCCGTGCTCGGGGCAGAACACGTCGCAGTTGCCGCAGTCGTTGCAGGCGTCGGCGAAGATGGCGATCTGATGCGGATCGGCGCGCCTCTCGGCCACCGCCGGGCGCTGCACGTCGAGCGCGAAGACCGCGGTGTTGGGGCACACCGGGATGCACTTGTCGCAGCTCGTGCAGTCGAAGGTCGTGAGCACGCGCTCGAGCTTCCGCGGCGGGCGCGCGTTCTTGGCCTGAGCATAGCGCGGGTCGGCCAGCGCCTGGCCGAGGTGGGTGCGCGCGTTCGCCACCGCGTCGCCGGAACCGTCGGGCGCGTAGGCCAGGCGGATGAAGCTCGGCACGTCGCGCGCGCCGACCGCCTGCATGCGCGTCGC
The DNA here is from genome assembly GCA_046351155.1 of Myxococcota bacterium. Lineage (GTDB taxonomy): Bacteria > Myxococcota_A > UBA9042 > PHBI01 > PHBI01 > JAXLYZ01. The sequence continues at coordinate 30,230 of JAXLYZ010000070.1, read as the reverse complement.
CAGCTCGGTGAGATAGCCGTGGGCGCGGCCATAGCCGCCCGGCTGCAGGAGGTCGCTGCACACCGTCACCGGCGCGAGGCCCGACGCCACCGCGTCGGCCAGGTTCTTCCGATCGATGCCGGCCGAGAACGAGATGGGCAGCGCCGCGCCGAAGCTCTCGCGGAAGCGCGCCACCAGCTCGCTGGCCAGGACGTGGAGCGGCGGCCCCGACAGGTACATCTCGCGCTCGCTCGGCGCGAAGAAGCGGCGATGGTTCTCGACCACCAGCGTGTTGGTGAGCTTCACGCCGAAGCTCCGGCCGAGCTCACTCGCGAGCGCGGTCAGGCGCTCGACGATGCCCGTCACCTGCTCCCAGGTCGGGTCGTGATCGAAGGCGCGGTCGGGGACGACGATGTCGCGGTAGCCGAGCACCTCGTGCAGCACCTCGCGCACGCGCTGCCGGCCGAGCAGCGTCGGGTTGAGCTTCACCGTCACGTCGAGCCCGCGCTCGCGCATGAGCCACGCCGCGATGGCCTCGATCTCGGACGGCGGGCAGCCGTGGAAGGTCGACAGCGTTACCGAACGTGAAAGCGTCTTGTCGAAGTCGAGGGCCGCCAGCTGCGCGTGCTCGGGCGGAATCTCGGCGCGCAGCGCGCGCACGAGCGCGCCGGCGTCGGCCATCTGATCGAGGAAGCGCACCACCGCCGGCGAGCGGATGCCGGCCAGATCGTAGCCGACGCTGAGATCGAAGAGCGTCTCGTCCGAGCCCGGCTCGTAGTCGAGGAGCCCGCCGTGCCGCAGCATGGTCACCAGCATCGAGGCCTTGGCGTACTCGCGCGCCGACTCCTCGAGGCGCAGCTCCTGCGACCACTCGACGTTGTAGCCGACGGTGGCCATGTCGATGCACGGCCGCGGGATCACCAGGTCGTCGCGCACCTGCACCGTCTTCAGCTCGACGATGCGCGCGCCGGCGAGCCACGCCACGGCGATGTTCTGGGCCAGCTGCGTGTGCGGGCCGGCGGCGGGTCCGAACGGGTTCGCGGCACGCCGGCCGTGATGGCGCACCGACAGATCGACGCCCGCGCCATGGAAGATGCGGCGCGCCGGGAGCTCGAGGACCGACCCGTCGTCGCCGCACGTCGCCAGCTCGCGCACGAGCCGCTGCACGAGGGCACCGAACGGGATGGGGCGAAGCGACACCACGACCTCCGAGGTCTGCGCGCATCCCACCGTCGGGTCCGCGCGCGGCTTGTCTTTGCAAGGCGGGCACCAATCGCACACCCGCCGCGCAGGCGGCCCGCGCGGCCCTCGGGCGCGGCCGCCTGGGCCGGCGCGACCGGCCGCCGGGCGCCTCGGCACACCCTGGCTGGGCCTGCGTGACCGATGCTCCCGCCGCGGCGTATCCGTCCTTCGTCCGCCGGCGAGCGGAGGCCGTGCCTGCGGTCAGGTAACCCGAGACGGTCGCGTCGGTCGCGTGTCGCTCCGACCGTCGAGTAAGCTCCGTCGAGCGTTCACACAGCATCCGGAGACATGATGGAAATCATCGACGAGCTCCTCGACGGGCACATCGGCCGCGTCGCCTTGCTCGATCCGAGCGGGCGGGTCACGGCCTGCAACACCGCCTGGCGCGGCTGGTGCGAGGCCGCCGGCACGGCCGCCAGCGAGGACGGGCTGGGGCTCATCGTCCAGCGTCTGCCCGCGCATCTCGATCTCGCCCACTCCCTCACGGCGCTCCTCGCCGGTCGCAGCGGCGAGCTCGTGCTCGAGCTCGGTCGCCTCGACGAGCGCGACGAGCACTTCGAGCTGCGCGCGACGCCGCGGCGCTCGGGCGGCGCCCTCGTCGCCGTCGTCGACGTGACGCGCCGCCAGCTGGCCGAGGACGAGCTGCGCCTCGAGCGCCAGGTGGGTGAGCTGATGGCGCTGTCGGCGCGCCTCGAGGACTCGGCGCGCGCGCTGCTCCACACCATCGGCAGCGCCATCGGCGCCGAGGCCGGCGCGCTGTGGGAGCCCGATCGCGAAGGCCGCCTGGTGTGCACCACGCGCTGGGTGGCGCCGCGCCTCCTGGCCTACGCCGATCGCCTCGCGCCCGAGGCGGGCCGCCCGCGCGCGCTGCTGGCCCGCGCCGTCGCCGCCGGCGTGGCCATGACCGGCGACGTCGATGGCGGCGACGTGCCGGCCGAGCTGCACGCGCTCGGCCTGCGCGAGGTGGCGGCCTTCCCGCTGGCGCGCGGCCGCCGCCGCTACGGCGCCATCGAGCTCTTCACGCACCGCATCCCCGGGCAGCGCGAGCGCGTGGTGCGCACGCTGTCCGGGCTCGGCGAGCGCATCGCGCTCTTCGCCGAGCGCTTCCGCGTCGAGCAGACGCTGCGCGACATCTTCGATTACGCGCCCGACGCGCTGCTGCTCGTGTCGCAGGACGGTCGCATCCTCACCGCCAGCAAGGCCGCCGAGGAGCTGACGCTGGTGCCGCGCGACGCGCTCGTCGGGCTGCCGGTCGAGGACTTCCTGCCGGCCGCCGCGCGCGTCGCGCACGTGGCGCTGCGCAAGCACTTCACCGCCCAGGGGCGCTCGCGCCACATGGGCGCCAACCGCGACCTGAAGCTGGTGCGCGCCGACGGCCGCGAGGTGGCGGTGGACATCAGCCTCTCGCCGGTGGCCACGCTCGACGGCGCGGCCGTGCTGGCCGCGGTGCGCGACGTCACGGCGCGTCGCGCCTACGAGGTCGAGGCCGGCAACCGGCGGCGCCTCGAGTCGCTGGCGCAGATGGCGTCGGGCATCGCCCACGATCTCGAGGAGCCCATCGACAACCTGGGCGCGCTCCTCGAGCAGCTCTCGGCCGAGGTCTCGCCGGCGCTGCGCGCGCGCGCCGCCGCGGCCATGGCCAGCCTGGGCGAGGTGGTGCAGGCGCTGGAGCAGCTCGGCCACCCGCACGAGCTCGCCACGCGCAGCCTGGTCGACGTCAACACGCTGGTGAAGACGACGCTGACGGTGAGCCGCAACGAGTGGAAGCCGGTGGCGCAGGTCGAGACCGAGCTCGGTCCGGCGCTGCCGCGCGTCGAGGCGCACGAGGCCGACCTCACCCACGCCCTCTTCGAGCTCATCCTGAACGCGGCCCACGCCGTCGGCGCCAAGGTCGAGCCGGGCGGCCGCGGCGCCATCCGCGTGCGCACGCGCCACCACGAGGGCTTCGTCGAGGTCGAGGTCGAGGACAGCGGCATCGGCATGTCGTCGCAGGTGCGCTCGCGCCTGTTCGAGCCGTTCTTCTCGACGAAGCCGCCGCGGCGCGGTCGCGGCCAGGGCCTGTCGCTGGTGAAGGCGGTGGTCGAGTCGCACGGCGGCGACCTCGCCTTCGACACCCAGGAGGGCCGCGGCACCACCTTCCGCCTGCGCCTGCCCATCGCCATCGAGGTCGACACGCGCCGCGAGATGTCGCGCGCGTGATTCGAATCGGACCGGCGTCGTCGTCTCCGAGACGTCACGCTCCGGTTCGGAGGGAGGTCGCCATGCTTCGCGTCCACGCCATCGTCTGTCTGGTCCCGCTGCTCGTCGCGTGCGGCACCAGCGTCAAGACCGTCGCCGTCCCCGCGCCCGAGCCGGCCCCCGAGCCGAGCGGCCCGCCGCACGGCGCGGCGCTCCACGCCGCGGTCCTCGGGCACTGGTCGGGGATGGCCTCCGACGGCACCGACACCCAGGAGGAGGTCGACCTCACGCTCGGCGAGGCGACCTACGACCTCAGCGCCGGCGTGGTCATCGGCAGCGCCGGCTGGAAGGTGCGCGACGACGACATCATCTGGCTCGAGCCGCCGAGCGACGACAGCGAGGCGTACGGCATCTGCTTCCGCGCGTCGGCGATCGGACCGGACCGCATCACCGGCGAGTGGGCCTACATCGAGGACGACGACTGCGCCGCCCAGTGGTACGGCGTCGAGCTCACGCGCCTCTCCCCCTGACGCTCGGTCAGTGCGGCGCGGCGCCCTTCGGCTTGCACTTCTCGGCGAGCTGCAGCCGATACGCCGAGGCGCTCGCGGCGCTCGCGTCGACCGGGCCGCGGATGGCGACGATCACATCGACCGCCGCGCCGACGACCACGCGCAGCCGCGGCGGCGCGCCGCTGGTGCCGTCGATGGTGCCGAGCGTCAGCGGACCCGGCTGCTCGCGCGTCAGCGCCAGGCCGGTCGTCGCGTCGAAGAGCTCGAGCGTCGGGGTCCAGGCGGCCTCGGCGCCGACCGGCACCGCGCTCAGCCCGACCTCGAGGTAGCGGCCCTTGGCGAGGTGGGCGCGGAAGGTGTGGGCGGCGTTCTGGCCGCTCCGGAAGTCGTCGTCGATGACGCTCTTGCCGCAGTCGGGGACGCTCAGCGCGCGCTCGAGCACCTTGCCGGTCGGCACCACCGGCGCGCGCGTCGGCGCCAGCGCGCCGAGGTACGGCGAGGGCGCGGCGGCGAGATCGACCGCGGCCGGCACGCGCGCGGGGCGGCGTCGCCGCGCCTTGGCCAGGCCCTCGGGTGCGCCGACCGGCGCGCCCCAGCGGCGCGGGTGCCAGGCCGGCCAGGTGGCGTCGTCGGGTCCGCTCGGCGCGGCGATGGCGCTGGCCGCCTCGCTCGCGCGCTTGGCCACCTCGCCGCAGCTCGCGGTCGGCGCGAGCCCGAGCCACGGCCCGAGATCGATGGCCACGTCGTCGGCGTCGCGCGCGTCGATGTGCAGGTGCGGGCTCGACTCCATGACGCCGGTGCCGCCCAGCAGCCCGAGCTCCTCGCCCGGCTCGAGGACGTCGCCGACGCGCAGGTCGGGGCGCACCGCGCCGAGGTGGAGGTAGCGCACGCGCGCGCCGTCGAGCGGCCCGCCGATGACCTCGGTCTCGACCAGGTTGCCCGAGCGCCACGTGCCCTGCTCGCGCGAGAAGAACGCCACCGCGCCATAGCCCGGCACGTCGGCGACGCGCGGCAGCTCGCGCCCGTCGCGCAGCGCGGGACCGGGCCGCGTGTCCGGCGCGCCGAACTTCACCGGGTCGACCTCGGCCTTGCCGAGGCGCGTGATCCTGGCGCGCGCCAGCGAGCGCACGGCCGTGCCGAGCCCGCCGTCGGGTCCGACGCCGCCGAGGTCGATGGCCTCGTGGAAGTGCGCGCCCGACTTCAGGCACGGGCCGAAGCCGCGGAACACGCGCCGCGTCGGGTAGGGCAGCGCGATGCCGCTCGGCAGCGTGAAGGCCTGGATGAGCTCGCCCTTGGGCGCGCTGCGATGCGAGCCGGCCGGCCCCGAGAGCCCCGAGCCGAGCACCGGCGCCGGAGCCGATCCGGTCAGGCTCCAGGCATGCAGCACGAGGCTCACGAGAAAGAGGCCCATCGTCGAACGTCATAGCCCGAAGTGGCCTCCAGGGGCCAGTCGACCGCGCGTCGCGGCGCCACGGCACGCGCTTGACAGCCCGAGCCCGCCCGCGTCTCCTGGGCTCATGCCCAAGATTCGTCCTGCCATCGCGTTGTCGCTCCTCGTCATCGCCGCCGCGTCGGCGCGGGTCGAGGCCCTGCCCACCGGCCCCGCGACCGCCACGCTCGGCGCCGACGAGTGCCGGGCCGGCTCGACGCAGCCGGCGTGCCGCGCTCGGCCCTTCGTGCGCAGCGCCGACCTCGCCTGGTCGGGCAACGGGTTCGCGCGACCGGCGGTGGCCAAGGACACCATCGCCGGCTTCGCCATCCACGACCAGGCGCACGTGAACGACGGCTACTACGGCAACGGCGCGAGCTGGGTGAGCGCCAGCGCGGACGCGTGGGTGAAGATCGACCTCGGCCGGCTCATGCGCGTCGACGGCGTCCGCCTCGGCCGTGATCGCACCGGCGGATTCAACGACCGGGGGAGCGGCGGCTTCGCGGTCCTGCTCGCCACCACCGACGCCGTCTACGCCGCGGGCAACGCCGCCGACGACGCCAGCGAGTACATGAAGGTGGTCGAGGCGAGCGCCGCCGAGGTCGCGGCCGCGCCGGCCGGTGCCACCTTCGTCGCCGCCTTCACCCCGACGATCGCCCGCTTCGTGAAGGTGCAGCTCAAGGCGAGCGGCGCGGCGCTCGACGAGATCGAGGTGTCCGGCGCGGTGGTCGAGGAAGATGCCTGCGTCGTCAGCCCGTGCGCCGCCAACATGGCGTGCACCGATCGGCCCGGCCCCGACACCGGACCGGACGGCCGCAGCTGCGCCTGCAAGAGCGGCTTCCGCGCCGACGACGGCGGCGCCTGCGTCGACGTCGACGAGTGCGCCGCCGGGAGCGACGGCTGCGTCGAGGGCTGCCGGAACCAGATCGGCGCGTTCACCTGCATCGACGATCCGGCGTGGACCTCGACCGGCGACGCGGGCTTCCCGGAGGTGGCCAACAGCGCCTTCCTGACCGTCGCCGCGGACACGACGCTGACCGCGGTGCGGGTGCCCTCGAGCGCGCTGACCGGCCCGTCGCGCCTGGTCGTGACGGCGCTCCCGACGCCGACGGCGACGGCGGTGACGGTGGCCGTCGGCGCCACCGTCGCGCCGAGCAGCGGCTCGCGCACCGTGCTGCCGCTGCCGTGCTCGCTCTTCCCCGGCCGGCTCTACCAGATATCGATCGAGAGCGGCGACGCGCAGGTCAACCTCGTCACCGGCGTGCCGCTTGCCCGCGCCTCGTTCCAGCGGGTGGCCACGAGCTGGCTCGCGCTGGCGCCGCCGACGAACCGCGAGCGCACGGCCGTGGGCGGCGTGCGAGCGCGGGCGTACGAGGTCAAGGTGAACGCCGAGACGAGCATCAGCGGCGTCAGGTGGATCGTGCTGCCGTGCCCCGGGAAGCGGCTCGAGGCCCGCATCTGGGACGCGCAGGGCGCGCTGCTGGCCCGCGGGCTGCCGGTCCTCGGCCCGGATCAGACGGGGCCGGTGACCTCGCCGCTGACGTTCACCTTCGAGGTCGGTCGCACCTACCTGGTCGGCATCTTCGACGAGAGCGGGACCGTGCAGATCCCCTTCAAGGACCTCGGCCCCGACGCCGTCGGGCTGCCCACGGTCACCGGTCCCTACACGACGGGCGGCCTCACCGTGAGCGCCGTGCGCTCGTCGCCGCCCATCGAGACCGGCGCGCGCTCGTCGCCGCCCGGCGACCCGAACCCGGCGCCGCTCAGCGACAACGTCTTCGGGCCGCTCATCGAGCTCGTGCTCACCCCCGCGTGCGCCGAGGGCACCTGCCACTGACGCGCGGCGAGACGTCCTCACGCTCGCCGCCGCGCCGTGCTCGAGGACGTCGCGCCGGGCTCAGCGCGCCGTGCCCGCCACCAGGCCGGCCACGAGCTGGTCCAGTTGGTCGAGCTGCTCGGGCATCCCCGACGTGCTGCCCGAGGCGATGGCCTCGTCGAGCGCCTCCTTCGAAGGATAGAGGTCGTGCAGGACCACCAGGGTCTTGCCGCCGACCTCCTCGAAGGTGACGGTGGTGACCTGACCCCCGTCGCCGCCCTCGTCGTTGGTCCACACGATGCGCGACGCCGGCACCACCTCGAGGTAGCGGCCGAAGAACGCCATCTCGGCGCCTTCGACGATGAACGCCAGCCGGTAGCCGCCGCCGACCCGGACATCGAGCTCGCACGACGCGAGCTTCATGGGGAACGACCGCGGCACCCACCACTCTGCGAAGAGCTCGGGCCGCGTCCAGGCCTCGAACACGAGCCGCGCCGGACCGTTCACCGTGCGCGTGACGACGAGCTCGCGATCGGACCGCCTCTCGACGGTCGTGGGGCTGGCGGCGCCGCTCTCACTTCTTGCTTCCATGCGTCTCCTCCTTGCGTTTGAGCTTCTCGACGACCTGGTCCAGCCCATCGAAGCGCGCAGCCCAGAGCTGGCGGTAGCGCTCGAGCCACGCCGCCTCGGCGTCCAGCACGGCGGGGCCGAGCCTGCAGGTCCGTACCCGTCCCTGCTTCTCGGTCGCGACGAGGCCGGCGCGCTCGAGGATGCCGATGTGCTTCTTCACGCCCGTCAGGGTCATGTGGAACGACTCGGCGAGCGCCGAGATCGAAGCGTCCGAACGCCCGAGCCGCTCCAGGATGCCGCGCCGAGTCGCATCGGCGAGGGCGGCAAACGAAGCATCCAGGCGGGCGGGCGCATACTGAACCATGCAGTTCAGTATCTAGCAGGCGGCGCGACGGAGCGCAAGCGGCGCGCGCGAAAACGCCGCCGCTCACGGCCATGCTCATGCGAGAGCGTCGCGGCGACCCGGAGTTGCGCGCGTCGACTGACCGAGCGCGTGGTCCCCGGTCGAGAAGCCGGACTTCGAGACCGTCGCGTGCAGCGGGCCGAGCACCGGGCCGAGCGTCAGCGTGACGGTGCCGTCGACGAGCGTCGTGCCGCGCACGACCTCGCTGCCGTCGGCCGTCTTCACGACCACGACCGCGCCGAGGATCGGGCCGCCGCCGTCGAGGTCGGTGACGGTGAACGTCACCGGGCCGACCGCGTTGGGCAGCGGCGTCGCCGCCAGCCCGAGCTCCTTTATATAGATGAAGGCGTGCTCGCGGACGACGCCGATGTCGGCGGCCAGCCCGTCGAGCGGGTCGGCGCTGACGCTCGGGTCGAGGAGCTCCATGCCGTGGTCGGCGGTGAGCACCACCACGAGGTCGTCCCAGATGCCGGCCTGCTTGAGGATGGCGATGAGGATGCGCAGGCGCGCGTTGGTCTCGTGCAGCACCTTCTCGCGCAGGACGTCGCCGTGCGGACCGGCCTTGTGGCCGGCGCCGTCGGTGCTCGAGAAGTTGATGACGGCGTAGCGCGGGATGGGCCGCCCGGCCGCCGGGTTGCTGATGTAGAGGCCGTAGGCGTTGGTCACCGTGCTGTTGTCGAGCAGGCCCTCGGCGTCGGTGAGCGAAGCCTCGGGGTAGGGCCAGCTCGTGCCGCCGAGGTCGAGCGAGCTGGCCGCGGCCGGCACCACGTAGCCGTCGGGCACGCGCCGCTCGAGCGTCGCCAGCGGCGCGCCGCGCGTCGACGGATCGTTGAGGCTCGCGGTCCACACGCCGCTCGGGTTGCCGGTCTTGGTCCACACGCCGCCGAAGCTCCGCAAGACCGCCTCGTGCAGCGTCTCGATGGGAAGACCCGTGTGCGCGCCGGCCAGGAACTTCTCGGTCGAGAACAGCTCGACGATGGGCGCGAAGGACGCCGCCACCGGCCGCTCGTAGAAGCTGTTGTCGACGAGGCCGTGGTGCCCGCTGTAGGCGCCGCTGCCGATGACGTTGTGGCTCGGGTAGGTGTTGGACGGGAAGTTGGTGATGGCGCCGTGGCGATAGGTCACGCCGCGCGCCATGAGCTCGCGGTAGGCGTCGAGCTCGCTGCGCTCGGGGTCGAGCGCCTGGTGCAGGAGCTCCATCGAGGTGAGCCCGTCGTTGACGATGATGAGCGCGTGGCCGGCGGTGGCGCCGCTGAGCGCGGCGTCGAGCGGGTGGCCGTCCTGCCAGGCGAGGTAGACGTCGTCGGCGATGCGGCCCTCGGGCCCGACGCCGGTGGTGGTGGCGACGCCGAGCGCCTTGGCCACGGTCGGCGCCACGTCGACGATGTGGGCCGCCTCGTCGCGGAAGAGGAACGGTGTCTTGCCGCCGCCGCACGCCCCGGCGCAGGCGATGCTCCAGCCGGCGCCCGACTCCTGCCCCGCGCGCTTCACGCCCGCGCCCGAGATGATGAGCGGCGAGCGGCTCTGCAGGCCGCCGAGATGGCCGTGGTTGCCGCGGCTGCCGGCGTACGAGACGCGCTGGATGACGAAGTCGCCGGCGCGCGGGTCGTCGAAGATCTGCGCCAGGCGCTCGTAGGCGAACGGGTAGGGCAGGACCGCCGGCGGCACGCGTACGAGCCGCTCGTCGCCCGGCGCGTAGCCGAGGCTCTGGTAGTCCGCGTTGGGCGCGAAGGGCTCGCCGGCCGCGAGGAACGAGGCGTAGTCGGAGAGGGCGGTCGGGTCCTGGTGGGCGAGCGGGCTGCGCGCGTCGTCCTGCGCGATGAGCGTGCCTTCGAGCGCGTCGGCGTCGGCGAGGAGATAGGTGCGCCAGGTGGTGGCCGCGTGCCCGTCGACCAGCACGTGGTCGCGCACGAAGTAGATGTCGCCGCGCGGCGAGTACACGTAGGTCCGGCGCTCGGCCGCGGCGCCCGTGCCGACCACGCGCTGGGTGGCGATGAAGTCGAGGACATCCGGGTGGGCCAGGGCTTGCGCGACGATGCGCGCGCCGAGCGCCTCCTCGGACGGCTGGAGCCCCTGGTCCTCGATGGTGAGCGCCGGGTCGATCACCGAGCCGACCGTCATGCCGTCGGGGCAGCACACGCCCGGGTCGCGCAGGACGGGCTCGGCGGCCGGCGTCAGCGCCCAGCCGCTGGCGATGGCGGGCCGGCCCTTCAGCGCGATGTCGACGGCGATGATGCCGTCGCCGTCGGGATCGAGGATGCCCATGGCGGTCTCGATGTCGATGGGCAGCGGCAGGTTCGCCTTCTCGAGGATCTCCTCGACGCCGGCCCGCGACAGGATGCCGGCGAGCCGCGTCGGCTCGAGGCGCGCGCCGCCGTCGACGAAGGTCGCGTCGAGCGAGACCTGCTCGACGCGGAGGCGCACGCCGGCGACGATGGCGCTGATGCCGGAGAGATCGATGACGACCTCGTCGGCGGTCGAGTGGATCTCGTCGCCCGTGCGCGTGCCGTGGAGCAGCACCTGGAAGGCGCCGGTCTTCGGGTCGAGCGAGCCGAGCTTCAAGCCGTACTCGTCGTCGGCCGTGCCGGCCGCGTCGTCGGCGCCGAGCGCGACGCGCGCGGCGATGCCGCCGGTGAGCGTCACCGGGCCGTCGCCGTCGCCGTCGATGAAGACGAGGATGGGAGGCCACTTGTCGAGGATGCTGCCGAGGAAGGAGCGCAAGAGCGTCGGCTCGACGATGTCGACCAGGTCGAGGATGTACGGATCGCCGGTCGGCAGGGTCAGCGTCGGGGTCGACAGCGGGTCGAGCGGGTCGCTGTCGGCGGCCACCTCCCAGCCGTCCCAATAGCCGTCCTCGTCGCTGTCGGCGACGTCGGGCTCGGTGCCGATGGCGAGCTCGGCGGCGTCGGTCAGGCCGTCGCCGTCCTGGTCGTCGCTGGCCAGCGCGTCGCCGTCGCTCGCGTCGCTCGCGTCGCCGCTGTCATCGGCGGCGTCGACGTCGTCGGCGTCGGGCGCGTCGGCCGTCGTCGCGGCCGCGTCGGTGTCGCCGAGCGCGGTCGCGTCGGCGTCGGTCGGGGGCTCGGTCGTGTCGCCGCTCGCGGGGTCATCGCCGCAGGCGGCGAGGGCGAGCAGCGGCAGGAAGGCGAAGAGCGCGCGGCGCGAGTGTGCCATGAGGGCCTCCGGGTCGAAGCCGCGCCGGACTAACACGGTGGCACGGGCGGGACGAGCCTGATAATGTCGGGCGTGCGGGGGGCAGGGATGACCAGGGCCAGCAATCGAGCCGAGACTCGGCGCAAGCTCATCGACGCGACCAAGGCGGTCTACGCCGATCTCGGCTGGGAAGGGACCTCGGTCGCGCTCGTCGCCGAGCGGGCGGGCTTCACCACCGGCGCCATCTACGGCTCGTTCGACGGCAAGCTCGACCTGCTCATGACCGTGCTCGAAGAGCGGGCCGAGGAGATCGTCGCCGAGCTCGGCACGAGGCTCGACCTCGCCACCACCCCGAGCGAGCGCATCGGCGCCATCCGCGACTTCTACGGCCAGCGCCTCGGGCGCGATCGCATCGGCGGCCGCCTCACCTTCGACATCGTGCGCCGCGCCTACGACGACGCGGCCATGCGCGCGCGCCTGAAGGGCATCTACGACCGCGCGCGCAGCCGCGTCGGCGAGGCGCTCGCGAGCGAGCTCGCCCGCCGCAAGCTGCCGCTGCCGATCGCCGCCGACAAGCTGGCCGGCATCGTCATCGCGCTGCTCGACGGCGTGCTCGTCCAGCAGATCGTGGACCAGGACAACGCGGTGTTCGACGCCATCTTCGACCTCGTCGGCCTGGTGGGGTTCCGCTGACCGCGAGTCAGAGGGCGCCCGTACCCAGGCCTCGGCAGCTGTAACTGCCGAGGCGCACGGCGGTTGCGGCCGGCTCAATCTCGGGGTTAAGCTCCGGCCGTCCCCAACACGGGGTGTCCAACGCCTGCTCAGGATAGCGCATGTCGGCTCAGGCTCGATCGCGCATCGTTCGCCGCATTGACGGGCCCATTCCCGGGCTGGCGTGGTCGCTCGTAGAGCTCGACCCGCCGGCCGGGCTGGGTCTGCTCGTGCGCTTCGATGCCCGCTCGCTGCCCGACGCCGAGGCGAGCCTCGCGCGCCTCGCCGCCTTCGCCGACCCGTGCTTCGCGCCGCTGGCCGGCGCCGGCGTCGACCAGGAGGGCGCCTGGGTCGTCTACGCGCGCACGCTCGACGACGCCATCGGCGACGACTACGGCCCGTGCACCAGCGCCGAGGCCATCTCGGTCCTCCTGGAGCTGCTCTCGGCGCTCGAGCGCGCGCACGCGCAGGGCTTCGTCCACCCCGGCATCGTCGCCGACACGGTGCTGCTCGAGACGAGCCTGCCCGGCCAGGTGCGCCCGGTGCTGGTCGGCCTCGGGCTGCCCGCGCCGCGGCGCCGCAGCGCGGCCGACGACGTGCTCGACGTGGCGGCGCTGGCCTATCGCCTCTACACCGGCAAGCCGCCGTGGGCGCAGGGCGTCCCGCGCGAGCGACCGGTGCCGCCCATCTCCAGCCTGCGCGCCGACTCGCTCGCGCCGCCGTGGTTCGAGACGGTGCTCTTGCGCGCGCTCGGGCCGGTCGATCGCCGCTTCGTCAGCGCCGCCGAGCTGCTGGCGGCTACGCCCGGCGCGCTCGGGCGCGCGCGTCCTGCACTCGACGAAGCCGCAGACGCGCGGCCAGACGCGCGAGGGCGAGCGCCCTCCGGCGCCGGTCGCGCTGACGCCGCTGCCGCCGACGCCGATGACCGGCGACCGCAAGGACGAGCTGCGCGCGGCGCCGCCGAAGCCGCAGCGCCGCTGGCTGTGGCCGCTCATCGGGCTGGTCGCCATCGCCGCCGCGCTGCTCATCGTGCTCGGTCGCGGCGACGACACCAACGACAAGACGCCGCGCGTGTCGCCGACGACGACGCCACTGCCCGTGCGCGCGCGACCGCGGCGCCGACTCCGGTGACGCCCGATCGCGAGGACGCCGGCCCGACCGTCGCGGTCGCTGCGACGACCGCCGCCCCTCCAGCAGCGACGACCGCGCCCGGCGGCGTCATGGCGGCCACGGCGCAGGCGACCGCGCCGCACGACGAGCTGGACGCCGCGACGCCGAGCGCCGACGCCGCGCCCGCGCCCGACAGCGCCGAGCCGCCGGCCCTCGACGCGTCGGCGCCCAACGCGCCCGACGTCGCGCCCGACGTCGCGCCGTCCCCGCCGGCGCCGACCGCCATCACCAGCATCGCCGTGACGACCGAGCCCGACGGCGCGGCCGTCCGCGCTGGCTCGATCGAGCTCGGCACGACGCCGCTCGCCATCCCGCTCGAGAAGATGACCTTCCCGCTGAAGGTGGTCATCAGCAAGCGCGGCTTCGTCGACCAGACGCTGACGCTGGTCGCGCCGACCCCGACCTTGGCGGTGAAGCTGCAGGCCCGGAGCTACGTGCGACCCCAGAAGCACGAGGACAAGCCGCCGCCGCCGACCGGGATCAAGACGACTCGTTGAGCCGCGCGTCTCGCGCGCATCCGTCCGCAGGGGGAAGCATGAAACGTCTGTATCGCCTCGCGCTGGCGGTGATGCTCAGCCTCGCGAGCCTCGCCGGCCCCGCCCGGCTGGCCCACGCGCAGCCGCGCACCGGCACCGCCGACGAGGCCGAGGTCTCGTTCCAGCTCGGCAACGCCGCCTTCGCCGCCGGCAACTTCCGCGAGGCGCTGGGCTACTACTTCGCCTCGAACCGGCTGGCGCCGAACCGCAACGTCGTCTTCAACCTGGCCTACTGCTACGAGCGCCTCGGCGAGCTCGTCGAGGCCTATCGCTACTACCAGGAGCACCTCCACGCCAGCCCGGCCGACGACCCGACCGCGCAGCAGAGCCGCGACGCGCTGGCCCGCATCGGGCCGCAGGTCGGCGTCATCGCCGTCGACAGCGACCCGCCCGGCGCCGAGGTCTACCTCGACCGCATCGACCTCGGCGCGTACGCCACCACGCCCGCGCTCATCCCGGTGAAGCCGGGCACCTACACCGTGCTGGTGCGCGCCGACGGGAGCCTGCCCTTCGACGCGCCGCCGCTCACGGTGAAGCCCGGCGACAACCCGCACATCAGCGCCCGGATGAAGCCCATCACCGGGACGCTGACGGTGAACGGCGGCCCGCAGGGATCGGTCGCGACCGTGCTGGTGGGCGGCGTCGCGCGCGTGCGCGGCCCGGTGCCGGGCACGCTGACGGTGCCCATCGGGCGCCACCGCCTGCACGTCGAGCACCCGGGCTACGCCTCGCTCGAGATCGACGTGGTCATCGCCGAGGGCCAGGATCGCCAGGTCCAGGTCGACCTGGCGCCCGAGACCGGCACGCTGCTCGTGAGCTGCGACGAGCTCGGCGCGCTCATCCGCGTCGACGGTCAGCCGGCCGGCTTCACCCCGGCCGTGCTCGATCGCGTGGGGGTCGGCAAGCATCACCTCGAGGTGGTCGCCGAGGGCTTCGGCACCTATGCGAAGGACGTCGAGGTGCCGAACCAGGGGCGCGTCGAGGTGCACGCCGATCTGCGCGCCGCCAGCGACATCGAGGCCGCGTCGCTGGCGCGCGAGTCGACCGACGACGCGCCCGCGTCGGTGTCGCTCATCAGCTCGTACGAGATGCGGCTCCTGGGCTACGTCGACCTCGGCGACGCGCTCACCGGCGGCCGCGGCACCTACGTCACCAACGACTACGACTACCCGGTGGCCGGCTTCCGCGGCTTCGCGCCGCTCGGCGACTTCGGCAACCGCGTGCAGGTGCAGCTCGACGGCCACACCATGAACTACCTCTACGACGGCTCGTCGCACATCACCGCCGACGGCCTGGTCGGCCTCGAGGGCCTCGACCGCATCGAGATCGTGCGCGGCCCGGGCTCGACGCTCTACGGCTCGGGCGCCATGTTCGGCGTCGTCAACCTGGTGCCGCCGCGCACGCTGGCCGAGCCGCGCGGCCGCGTCGGCTTCGGCGCGGCCGGCGCCGAGAGCGCGCGCGCCTGGGCCGACTACGGCCGGCCGTTCCGCGTCGGCGACCAGGAGGGCTCGGCCTGGGCCTGGGGCACGCTGGCCTACACCCAGCCCCACGCCTATCGCTCGCCGAGCCGCGTCGGCAGCGAGGAGTTCCCCGACGGCACCACCGAGGGCGGCGAGATGCTGGCCGGCTCGACCATGGGCCGCGTCGTGCTCGGCGACCTGTCGCTCATGTGGTTCCTCAACTCGCGCGACAACGCCGCGGTCACGGCGCCCTTCGGCTCCTACTTCGGCAACCGCGACATCGTCATCTTCGATCGCCGCGGCTTCGCCGAGCTGCGCTGGCAGCCGCACCTCTCGAAGACGGTCGACCTCGACTGGCGCGTGGCCCTCGACCACTCGTACTACCGCGGCGACTACCCGCGCGACGCCGAGAGCGACGTGCTCTACCGCGAGGTCTTCCACGCCTGGGCGCTCGACTCGGAGGCGCGCGTGGTGGTGACCCCCGACGGCTGGCCGCGCCTCACCTTCGGCGCGCGCCTGCAGTGGGACATCGCCGACACCATGAAGGGCGGCGACGTCGGCACCGGCGAGTTCCCGCTCGACGAGGAGCACCCGGTCATCGACTACGCCGCCTTCGCGCTCGCCGACTGGAGCGTCTCCGAGCGCGTGGCGCTCCACCTCGGCCTGCGCGCCGACGCGCGCACGGTGCTGGCCGAGACCGGCGAGGGCGAGAGCGACGAGGCCTACACCGGCACCGACGGCGCGGTCAGCCCGCGCGCCGCGCTGGTGTGGCGGCCGACCGACAGCACCATCCTGAAGGTCATGGCCGGCGCGGCCTTCCGCGCGCCGAGCTTCTACGAGGTCGCCTACAACGACGGCGGCGTCACGCAGGTCTCGCCCGAGCACCTCACGGCCGAGAAGATCTACACGCTCGAGACCGAGCTCTCGCAGCACCTGAGCGACAACCTGGTGGTGCGCGCCGACCTCTACGCCAGCTCGCTGTCGAACCGCGTGGTGTTGAACGGCGACGGCACGAGCGAGAGCCCGCTGCAGTACGCCAACGGCGGCGAGGCGGTGTCGACGGCCGGCCTCGAGCTGGAGATCGTCCACGAGCTCGAGCGCGGCCTCACCTACAGCTTCAGCTACTCGCTGCAGCGCGCGCGCCTCGGCGGCCTCTTCGACGGCAGCGCGGCCGAGAACTCGCCGACCCACCTCTTCGGCGGCAAGGCCATCATCCCGCTGGCGGCCGAGGCGCTGTCGCTGGTGTCGCGCGTGGCCATCGAGAGCGGCCGCCTCGACCTCGACGGCAAGTACACCGGCGCCACCGTGCTGCTCGACATCGGCTTCGCCGGCCACATCCGCGCCATCAACGGCGACTACCACCTGAGCGTCCGGAACGCGCTCGACTGGGCCATCGATCATCCGGGCAGCGGCCTCGTCGCCGACACGCGCGTGCGCCAGCCGGGCCTGTCGTTCGTGGGCGAGGTCTCGCTCGTCTTCTGAATCGGGTCCGGCCGGTCGCGCCGCCGCGGACGCCGCGCGCGCGCAATGGCGTGGCGGTCTCGGACCGGCCATGACGTAAGGGGGGGAGCGCCTTGTGCGCCGCCCCCCGAGCACGTTATCGATGGGGCTCCACGGAGACGCCACGCATGCCCCATCGCATCTTCGCGCCGCTCGTCCTCGCGCTGCTGTCACTCGTCATCGTCTGCGCCGCCGCCGCCCCGAGCCGGGCCGGCCAGTGCCAGGGGCACTGCACCGGTCACACCCCGAGCGGATGCTGGTGCGACGCCACCGCCTTCGCCGAGGGCGACGCGTGCGCCGAGCTGGCCCAGGACTGCTTCCAGCCGCGCGTGAGCGCCGTCCACGGGCTGGCGAACGGGCGCGTGGAGCTCATCGGCGACAACCTCCGAGGCAACGTCGACACGGTCGACGCCACGCGCGTCGAGCTCGGCGGCTTCGCCTGCGCGGTCGAGACGGCCAGCGCCCACCGCGTGACGTGCCGGCTCGACCCGAGCGGCGCCGGCCGCGACGTGCCGGTGCGGGTCACCGTCCTATGGCAGGAGCAGGGCGTCGACGACGTCGCCTCGGCCGACTCGCCGAGCAGCTTCCGCTACCCGAAGCCGGTCGTGACCGGCGCCGACCTCGGCGCCTCGAACGGACATGCGCTCTACCCCGGCGATCAGGTCACGCTGCGGACCACCGGCCTCGACCTCGGCCTCCACCCGAAGGTCGTGCTCGACACCGACGACCCGGAGAACCTGGCCGTGACCCAGGGCGGCAACGGGCCCACCGTGCTCGAGACCCAGCGCGTCGGCGACAGCCTCGTGGCGACGTTGCCCTACCTCTTGTTCGACGAGCACTACCTGCGCGTCGAGGCCGGCGGGCAATGGTCGACGCCCGTCTACTTCCTGGCCGGGCCGCCGATCATCCAGGCGGTGACGCGCGGCGCGCGCGTGGACCGCAACCTGACCGGCTCGACCAAGACCTACGACATCTACGCCATCGACGGCGTCATGGTCGGCGAGACGCCGGCCGGCATGTTCGCCGACTGGCGCTACATCGTGTTCTCGGGCCGCGGCTGCCGCATCTACGATCTCCCCGACACCGCCTCGCACGTCGAGTGCTACCTCGAGGTGGACGGGCTCGACGAAGGCCACCAGGTCGTCACCGTCATCGCCTCGGGCGGGCGCGTGAGCCAGCCCTTCGTCGTGCCCGGGCCGGCCCCGCGCGTCGACAGCATCACGCCGGCGCTCTGGCCCGCCGCGGGCGGGACCGTCACCGTGCGCGGCGCCGACCTCGACCTCGAGGCGCTGCGGCTCGACGGCGAGCTCATCGCGGTGACGCACGCCGACCTCGACACCATCGTCTTCGAGGCGCCGCCCGGCTCGGGCGATCACCAGCTCGAGATCGGCATCTTCGGCTATCCGGCGCTGGGCTTCGACGTCGGCTACGAGCTGCCGAGCCTCGGCGCGCTGACGCCCGGGCGCGGCCGCGCCGGCCAGATCGTCAGCGCCGAGGGCACCGGCCTCGGCGTGCTCGGCGGCACCGTCTTCGTCGGCGATCAGCTGGCGCGCGTCGTGGCGTGGAGCGACACCGGGCTCGCCTTCGAGGTGCCGGTCGGCGCCGGCCTCGACGCGCCCGTCACGGTCCGGCGCGGCGGCGTGACCTCGAACGCCCAACCCTTCGACTACGAGCCGCCGCGCCTCGTGAAGCTGTCGCGCGCCATGGTCGCGGTGCAGGACGGCAACCGCCGGCTGACGCTCAGCGGCGACGGCTTCGGCACGTCGCCCAGCGTGACGGTGGGGAGCGTGTCGTGCCCGAGCGCGCCCGACGTCGCGCACGACGACCGCAGCTTCACCTGCGACCTGCCGCCGCTCGTGGCCGGCAGCTACGACGTCGTCATCAGCGCCGGCGGCCAGCCCAGTAACGCCATGCTGCTGTCGACCGCGGGCGCCTTCGTCTCGCTCGACCCGAGCCACGGCCCGCCGACCGGCGGCATCACCGTGACGGTGCACGGCAACGGCCTCGCCACGCTCACCGGCATCCGCGTGGGCGACGTGCCGGCGACGCTGCTCCCGGGCGGCGACGACAGCGCGCGCAGCTTCATCCTGCCGGCCGGCAGCGGGCTCGCCCAGAAGGTCGTCGGCAGCTTCGGATCGAGCCCGACCAACGTCCTCTACTTCGATCGCGACGCGCCGGTCATCGAGCGCTACAGCTTCGCCCCCGGCGCGTCCGGCGGCGCGGGCGACGTCATGACCCTCGTCGGCCGCGGCCTGACGGGCGGCTCGGTCACCATCGACGGCACGCCCGCCAACGGCGCACCCGGCAGTGACACGCAGCTGAGCGTGACGGTGCCGGTCGGGCAGGGGCGCGACGTGCTGCTCATCGTCACCGCCGCTGGCGTCGCCTCGGTGCCGGCCCTCTTCAGCTACCCGGCGCCCAGCGCCGACGCGGTGGTCGACCCGGTCGCCACGAGCGGCGGTCGCATCGTCGTCACCGGTCGCAACTTCGGCGTCCGGCCCTCGCTGCTGCTCGACGACGGGCGCTCGCTGGTGCCGGCGGTCACGAGCGATCGGCGCCTCGAGGTGGTGGTGCCGCGCGGCGTCGGCGTGCGCTCGTTCCAGGTCGTGGCCGGCGGCGTCGCGTCCGCGCCGGCGACCTACCGACACCGGCCCCCGCGCGTCCTCGCCGCGACGCCGGCGACGGTCGCGGCCGGCGACCTCCTGCTCTTGAGCGGCACCGATCTCGGCACGAGCCGCGCCGTGGTGCGCGTCGGCGACGAGCTGGCGAGCGTCGTCAGCCAGGCCGACGGCGCCATCAAGGTGCGCGTGCCGCCGGGCAGCGGCCAGGGCGTGCCGGTGCTGGTCAGCGTGGGCGATCAGGACGACGTCGGCCCGGGCGTGGCCGTCGACTTCACCGCGCCCGAGGTCTACGCCGTGACGCCGTCGCGCCTCTCGCCGGCGACGCCGACCGCGGTCGTCGTCAGCGGTCGCGGCTTCGGCACGGTGCGCGGCCAGCACTCGGTCGACCTCGGCGGGCACAGCTGCTTCATCACCGACGTGCTCGACACCGCCATCCACTGCCTGGCGCCCATCGGCACCGGCCCGGTCGCCGTGACGGTCACCGTCGACGGCCAGACGAGCGGCGCCGTGAGCGGGCTCGCGGCGTATGCGCCGCCGGTGCTCGAGAGCATGGGCACGCGGCCGACGCGACCCTCGACGCTCGCCGGCGGCCGCCTGCGCGTCACCGGGCGCGAGCTGTCGCCGACGGCCGGGCTGACGCTCGACGGGCTGCCGCTGACGATCGTCGCGCGCGAAGCGGGCGCGCTCGAGGCGCGGCTGCCGGCCGGCGTCGGCGCCGGCCACGCCGTGCGCATCGCGCAGGGCGTCGACTTCTCCGAGACGCGCACCTTCGACTACGCCGCGCCGCGCCTCCGCGCGGTGAGCCCGACCACGGTCAGCGCCGGCACGCGCCTGACGCTGAGCGGCGACGACTTCGGCGCCGACGCCGCGCCCGGCGGCTTCGCCGTCACCGTCGGCGGCGTGGCCTGCAACTCGGCCGTGCGCACCGGCGGCGTCATCACCTGCGCGGCGCCGCCCCTGCCCGGCGGCAGCTACCTCGTGAGCCTCAGCGTCGCCGGCCAGCTCTCGCGCGAGGCGCTGGTCGTCGACTACACCTTCGGCGACGGCGACGGCGACGGCCTCCCCGACGACGTCGACCCGTGCCCGCACGTGGCCGAGGCGAGCCCGCGCGACAGCGACGGCGACGGCGTCGGCGATGCCTGCGATGACGACGACGACGACGACGGCGTCGCCGACGCCCACGACGCGTGCCTCGGCACCGCGTCGGCCGCCGCGCCCCATCCGATCGGCGCGCCCGATCCGATCGACCCGCCCGATCCGATCGACCCGCTCGACGGCTGCAGCCTGGCCCAGCGCTGCCCGTGCGAGGGGCCGCGCGCGAGCGCGCTGCGCTGGGACGATCACGCCGCCTTCGAGGCCTGCGTCACGGCCGCGCTCGACGACCTCGCCGCGCGCGACGTCATCGACGCGACGACGCTCGAGGCGCTGGCCGACGCCGCCGCGGCCGGGCACTGCGGCGACGACCCCTGCCGCGACAACCCGCTCACGCCGGCGGCCGACGGCCCGAGCCCGGTGCTGTGGCTCGAGCTCGACCCGAGCGCCGGCGCCCCGCTGCCGCGCGTGTGGCTCGGCGGCGCCGAGCTCACCGCGGTCGGCCCCGGCCTCTACCGCATCCCGCTCGTCGACGCCGCCGGCCGCCCCATCGACGATCGCCGCGCGGTGCGCGCCGCCGCCGCGCCGCGGAGCGGCGCTCGCCATCGCGCGCGACGGTCGCGGCGGCGTGAGCCTCGGCCTGGCCGTGGTCGCGCCGCTCCGCGTGGCCGGCGTCGCCGCGCGCCTCGAGGTCGACGACGCGCAGCTCGGCCTCCCCGACGGGCGCGCCCTCGAGCGCCCCGACGACGGCGTGGCCGTCCTCGGCGATCCGCAGCAGGACGAGCTCACGCTCGAGCGCGAGGCCCTCCTCCTGACGATGACCGGCGGCCGCCGCGACGCCGACGGCGTGCGCTTCGCGGTCTGCCGCGCGCTCTCGCCGCCCGCTCCGCGCTGACGCCGCACCGCCTCCCACGGGCGCTTCCTCAGCCGAGCGACGAAACGTAACCGCGGGGGTATCGGCCCAGGCCGGATGTCCCGTTCTTCGACGTGCATGCAGCGCTCGACCCCATCGCCACTCGAGGTCGTCGCGCCCGCGCGCCGCTCGGCGCGTGGTCGCTGGCTCGACTGGCTGCTCGCGGCCGGCTGGGTCGCCGGCATCAGCGCCGCCCTGGTGAGCGTCTCGAGCTACAAGCTCACGCCCGGCAGCCCGGCGACGGCGCTGCTTTCGCAGTGGCCCGCCGACAGCGCCATCGCCATGGACGACGCGCGGCCGACCCTCGTCGTGTTCGCGCACCCGCGCTGTCCCTGCACCGCGGCCACGCTGGCCGAGCTGCGCGAGATCCTCGCCTACCGCTCGACGCGCGTGGCGACGACGGTCGCCATCGAGCGCTGGGCCGACGACCCGGCGGGCGCGGTCCGCGGCGACCGCTGGAAGGAGGCGGAGGCCATCCCCGGCGTGCGCGTCATCGAGGACCTCGAGGGGCGCGAGGCGGAGCGCTTCGGCGCGACCACCTCGGGCCACGTCGTCCTCTACGCGCCCGACGGCCGCCTGCTCTTCGCCGGCGGCATCACGCCCGGCCGCGGCCACGTCGGCGCGAGCCCGCAGCGCGAGCGCCTCGAAGCCCTGCTCGATGGCCGCGACGTCGACCTGCCGCCGACGAGCGCGCCCCATCCCCTGTCACGCCTCGTGGCTGGCGCCGTCTACGGCTGCCCGCTCCAGGACCGCCCATGATCACTTCCGAGCTGACCGAGCGACCCGTCGAGAGCACCGTGCGCGCGCGTGCGAACGACCTCTATCACGACCGCCTGCAGGCGGGCTTCCGACGCACCGACCGCGTCTTCGCCTGGCTCTTCGTCGTGCAGTGGGCCGCCGCCGTCGTGGTCGCGCTCGTCTGGTCGCCGCTGGCGTGGGCCGGTCGCAGCTCGTCGATCCACCTGCACGTCTACCTCGCGCTCGGCGTCGGCGCCGCGCTCACGCTGCCGGTCCTCTACCTCGTCCGTCGCCGCTCCGGCGCGGTGCTCACGCGGCACGCCATCGCCTTCGGCCAGATGACCTGGTCGGCCATCTTCATCCACCTCTCCGGCGGCCGCATCGAGACGCACTTCCACGTCTTCGGCTCGCTGGCCTTCCTGGCCTTCTATCGCGACTGGACCCTGCTCGTCACCGCCACCCTGGCCGTCATCGGCGACCACCTCGTGCGCGGCATGCTGTGGTCCGAGTCGATCTACGCCACGCCGAACCCCGAGTGGTGGCGCTTCCTCGAGCACGGCTTCTGGGTCGCCTTCGAGGACGTCGTCTTGTTCATGGGCATCGTGCAGAGCCGGCGCGAGCTCTCGGCCGCCGCCACCGCCACCGCCGCCCTGGCCGCCAGCCACGACTTCGTCGAGAAGAAGGTGGTCGAGCGCACCCGCTCGCTCGAGAAGAGCCGCGAGCAGTACCGCATGCTGGTCGAGACGACCAAGACGGTGCCGTTCGAGATCGACACGCTCGATCTGCGCCTGCGCTACGTCGGCCCGCAGCTCCAGAGCCTGCTCGGCGTCGACGGCGAGGCCTGCCTCGCGCCGGGCTTCCTCGCCGAGCGCATCCACCCCGACGACCTGCAGCGCCTCGTCGACGCCTTCGGCAGCATCGGCCACGACGGCGTCGAGCTCGAGGTGCGGCTGCGCCCGACCAGCGGCCGCTACCGGTGGCTGCGCCTCATCGCCAGCGCGCCGGACGGCTCCAACGTGCGCGGCGTCATGCTCGACGTCACGCACACCCACGAGCTCGAGCTCCAGCTGCGCCAGGCGCAGAAGCTCGAGTCGATCGGCCGGCTCGCCTCGGGCGTGGCCCACGAGATCAACACCCCGGTGCAGTACGTGAACGACAGCGTGCACTTCGTGCGCACCGCCTTCGCCGACATCGGGCGCCTGTTCGGCGCCTACGGCTCGCTCAAGGCGGTGGTGCGCGCGGTGGCGCCGGAGAGCCCGTCGGTCGACGCCATCGAGCTCACCGAGGAGGAGACCGACGCCGCCTACGTGATGGAGATGGCGCCCCAGGCCCTCGACCGCGCCGTCGACGGCCTCGACCGCATCGCCGCCATCGTGCGCTCGATGAAGGAGTTCGCCCACCTCGACGGGCGCGAGATGCGCGGCGTCGACATCAACCACGCGCTCGAGTCGACGCTCAACATCGCGCGCAGCGAGTACAAGCTGGTCGCCGACGTGGCGCTCGAGCTCGGCGACCTGCCGCCGGTGAGGTGCCTCGCCGGCGAGGTCAACCAGGTCTTCCTGAACCTCATCGTGAACGCCGCCCACGCCATCGCCGACGCGGTCGAGGGCACCGGCCGGCGCGGCCTCATCACCGTGCAGACGCGCGCCGACGGCGACGCCGTCGTCATCGCCATCGGCGACACCGGCGGCGGCATCCCCGCCGCCATCCGCGAGCAGATCTTCGACCCGTTCTTCACCACCAAGGAGGTCGGGCGCGGCAGCGGTCAGGGCCTGGCCATCGCGCGCTCGGTGGTGGTCGACCAGCACGGCGGCACGCTCACCTTCGAGACCGAGCTCAGCAAGGGGACGACGTTCTACGTGCGCCTGCCGGTCGCGCCCCGCGCCGAGCTGCGCGCCGCCTGAGGCGCCGCGCCGAGGCTCGGGTCGTGCCGGTCGCGGCGGGTCACCAGGCGTGCCGGCCCAGCGGCGCGTCGCTGCCGTCGTTGAAGAAGCCGGCGGTCGGGCCGAGCGGGCCGAGGGTGGCGAGCTGCACCGCGATGGCCGCGCCCTGTTCCACGCTGCGATACCCCTGATGGTTGTTCAGGTCGGTGGCGACGTAGCCCGGGTTCGCGGCGTTCACCTTGATGCCGGACGGCGCGAGCTCCTTGGCGAACGAGACGGTGATCATGTTGAGCGCGCTCTTCGACGAGTTGTAGCCGAGGAGGTTCACGGCGTAGGGCCCACGGGTCATGTCGAGCTGCTCGCTGATGGATCCGAGGCTGCTGCTCATCATGACGATGCGCCCCTGTCCGGCCTTGCGCAGGAACGGCACGAAGGCCTGGGTCACGCGCACCGGGCCGAAGACGTTCACGTCGTAGACGGCGCGCATGTCGTCGAGGCTCGCCTCGCTCGGCGCGGTGTAGCCGCCGGTGGCGATGCCGGCGTTGTTCACCAGCACGTCGAGCGTGTCGCGCGCCTTGCCGTAGGTCAGCGCGGCCGCCTTCACGCTGGCGTCGCTGGTCACGTCGAGCGCCAGGAGGTGCGCGTCCAGTCCCTCCTTGCGCAGCT
This sequence comes from Myxococcota bacterium, assembly GCA_046351155.1. Taxonomy (GTDB): domain Bacteria; phylum Myxococcota_A; class UBA9042; order PHBI01; family PHBI01; genus JAXLYZ01. Next base: position 5,664 of record JAXLYZ010000070.1, on the reverse strand, counting down.
CGGCGGCCGCCTGCTCGCCGCGCTCGGGGTCGCGGCATCCGAGCCAGACCGAGTAGCCGCGGTGACCGAGCTGGCGCGCGATCTCGCGGCCGATGCCCTTGTTGGCGCCAGTGATGATTGCCGTCTTGCCAGTGCTCATGGGTACGTCTCCTTGTCGGGCTCGAGCGTAGCCGCGGCGCGGGGCGCGCGCGCGCCGGATGCTGCCGGAGTCTTGCCCGATCCTCTCAAACTCTCGCCTCTCGGCTTGCGTCGCCCACGCCCATCCTGGGATGGTCACGGCGATGCACGACCCGACCCCCGAGCTTCGCGCTCTGGCCCAGCGCCACGCGGTGCCTGCGAGCCGCGACCTGCTTCCCAACCTCACGCTGTGGACGAGCTACGGCCCCAAGGCCTCGACGCCGGTGATCTACGAGCCGATGCTCTATTTCACCTTGCAGGGGATCAAGCGCGTGCACGTGGGCGAGCGCCAGCTCGACCACCGCCCGGGCACGTTCCTGCTCGCGTCGATCGATGTGCCGGTGCGCTGCACCGTCATCGACTGCAGCCCGGAGCGGCCCTACTTCGGCATCGCCGTCCGGCTCGATCGCGCCGCGGTCGCCGCCCTCCTCATCGACCTGCCGCCCGGACCGGAGCGCGCGCTCGAGGCGCCGCCGGACGAGCTCGAGCCGATGACCGTCAGCCCGGTGACCACGGCCATGATCGACGCGCTGCTGCGCTTCGTCCGGCTGGTGGACGCGCCGGAGGACGTGCCTCTGCTGGCGCCCATGATCGAGCGCGAGCTGCTCTACCGCGTGCTGCAGAGCGAGCACGGGACGGTGCTGCGACAGTTCGCGCGCGCCGACAGCCGGCTGTCGCAGATCCGCCGCGCCGTGAGTTGGATCCGCGCGCACCTGGCCGAGCCCATCGCGGTGGAGACGCTGGCGGGCGTCGCCTCGATGAGCACGTCGTCATTCCATCGCCACTTCAAGGCGGTGACGCGGCTGAGCCCGCTCGCCTATCACAAGCAGATGCGCTTGCGGGAGGCGCGTCAGCGGCTGCTCGCCGAGCCGGGAGCGGTCGCCAGCGTGGCCTTCGCGGTCGGCTACGAGAGCGTGTCGCAGTTCACTCGCGAGTACACCCGCCAGTTCGGCCTGCCACCGGCGCGCGACGCGGCGCGCCTGCGCGCCGGGCTGAGCGGGCGCGAAGCTTCGACCAGCTCCGCCGACATCGGTCCGCGGCCGGAGTCCATATGAGCGACGCCAGGTGATGACCCGCCCGGCGCGCATGCGTCGTAGGTGCCCGCGCTGTCTGGCTGCCTGACTTCGCGATCGCGGCGCTGGTCCTCGCGTGCATCCGCCTGCGCACGAACGACTCGACGGCCGACGAGGTGGCCACCGGCATCTACGGACGATCTGAGCGAACAATCGCTCGGCAGGTGCTGTCACCGGAGCGCTGGAGCGAGAAATCGCTCGTCGAGGTCGCTGACGGCGGCGATCGAGCGACCGCGTCGCTCGGGTCGCCCCGTCGACGGCATCGATCGGGCGACCGGCCGCCCCGACCCACCCGAAGGCGGGCCTGTGGAGCCGCCGGTCGCTCCGGTCGCGGGCCCGCTCAGCGGGTCGGTGCCGGGCCGCTCGCGCCCGTCGCCGCGTCGGCGGTCGCGGTCGCCGTGGCGTCCGTCGCCGTGGTCGCTGTGGCGTCCGTCGTGTCGGTCGTGTCCCGCGGCGCCGGTTTCTTCGGCGCGGTGATGCCGGGCCAGGTCACGTCGCCGGACGTGAGGAAGGTCCCGACCTTGGCGATGTGGTTGAACGTGGTCGCCCAGGCCGTGTAGGCGCGGCGCGCCAGGTCGCGCGCCTCCGTGTCCGTGTCCTCCGCCTTGATGAGCGGCAGCAGCTCGGTCGCGTCCGCCTCGGCCTCGTCGAGGTAGGCGACGGTGATCGGGCTCTGCTCCCTGGCCTCGGGGTGGCGACGCCACATCGCGACCCAGCCGACGGTGTCCTGCGCGTCGTCGTAGACGCCCGAGCCGGGAATCAGCGCGGCGACGATCGGACCTTCGACCGGATCATCCTCGAACGCCGCACGCGCCCACTTCGAGAGGAGCTGATCGTGAGCGCGGACCTTGGCCCGCAGCTCGCGCCGGCGGGTGACGGACTCGGCCGGGAGCCCCGCCTCGATCACATCCTGCGCCGCGAAGTAGGTGAGTACGCTGGGCTCGAGATCGCTGAGCTCGCTCGTGAAGTTGGTCCACGCCTCGTCGCTCAGCTCGCCGCCCGCCGAGACGTTCGTCCGGGCGATGCCGAGGATCTGGGTGGTCAGTGCGATCGCCTGCTCGCAGGAGACCCGCGGCTTGAGGACCTTGCCTGGGGGGATGGCGGTGAGGGCCTCGCGCCGCTCGGCGAGGAGCTTGGTCGCGCGCTTGCGATCCGGCGAGGGGCTGGGTGTCGTCGGTGAGCTCGGCTGTGTCATTCGCTCTCCTTGGAGGCGACGCCAACGGGCGAAGCCCGCCTGTCGGACCTGCCGCGCTGACGAAGTTTTTTTGGAAGCCGTCGGCATCTTCGCGCTTCCGTTCTCGACGTCAAGACCACCGGCCTGCGCGGCGTGGTCGAGGCGAGGCCCGGCGACCATCCTCGCGCCGCTCGGGCGACCGTCGGTCAGCGGTCGCGTCGCCGCCGGGCCGCGCGCCTCGGTGCCCTCAGGCGACAACGGCAGGTCGCGCTTCGGACCGCACACGTTGGCTCCGCCCGGCCTCGCCGGACGAGAGACAGCGGCGGCACATGCGCGACCGATACAGCGGGACCGTCGATTGTCCGGTAGCCCCGATGCTTGCACGACGGGGCCCCCACAGATCCGGACGTGCGGAACTTCCGCATCCGGCTCTTCGAGAGATGGGTTTGCTACGTGCCGTATCGGTGGGCGATGCGCGGTCACGGAAGCGGGAACCGCTGCATGAGCAGATGCATCGCGACCTAAACCGCCGTCTTGCTTGGCGTAGGCGACCCGTCCTCTGCCGTCCTTGACGGCCAGACCACCGTTGTCTTTCTGCACACGCGACCGTGCCTGCGTTGCCAGCGCTCGTCTCTGATGTAAGCTCACTCCGCATGGCCACGACCGCCGTCACGAGTCGGCACCTCCGTGCGCAGGCCTCAGCCGTCGCCCGTGCCCTCCTCCACGAGGTCGAGCGCGCCTGGTGGCGAGTGCGCGAATCAGCACGTTTGCAGACGAGCCTCCACAGCAAGCTCAGCCTGACCTTGTGGCGCTTCGACGCGCGCACGGCGCGCTTCGAGTGCCTGGCCGCCATCCCCGCCGACGAGTCCAAGCCCAACTATCGCTTCGGGACACCGTCGTCGGCGGGCGCCGCGCACCTCGACATCGTCGCACGCCGGAAGGACCGGGCGCTGTTCCTGCCGCGCCTGGCGATGAGCACGCGCGCGCGCGACCTGGTCATGGACAACGTGCTCGGGCTCGACCCGCGCAAGCCCGTCTTCGTCTTGCCGCTCATGTGCCCGCGGCCCTTGTGGGTGACTGCCTACGTCGGCGTAGCCGAGCCGGAGGTGCTGCCGTGGCAGGACGGTCGCGTCGACGCGCGGGCGCTTGAGGCGATCCTCGAGCGCTGCAAGAGGCGGCGCACGAGACGCAGGCGTTGGTCGAGGCGCTCTTGCCGGTGCCGGCTTCGCGCGCTGAGGCGAAGACGTCGAGCCTCGAAGAGCTGCCCGCCCACCTCTTGCGGGCGGAGCCGTCGCTCGGCCTGGTGACGATGTTCGACGTTGATGTCGGGCCGACGAGCGCCTGTCGATCACGCAGCGCCTGCCCGTCGTGAACGCCGACGCCGTCGCCGCCGGCTGGGTGTCGCTCATCCAGGAGAACGTGTTCGCGGGGCGGCGCCGCTGGATCAACCAGAGCGTCGAGCCCTTCGTGAAGGCGTGGAACGACCGCGTGCTCGACGTGACGCGCCCGCTGCCGATGCGCAGCATCCCCATGCCGCCGGCCGGTGACGTGCCGGGGTCGCCGGATGGCGGCAGCGGCGTCCAGGAGCCGCATCCGTCGTTGGTCCTTCACGAGCGCATCTCCGGCTTCATCCAGCTCGGCGTGCCCGGGCCAGCCGAGCTCGAGACTGTCTTCAGCGTGAACGTCGGCGACAAGCCGGTCGTCGGCGAACTCACGGCGCTGCGCAAGGCATTGAAGAACCCGTCGTTCGAGGACGAGTGGACGCGCTTCGGCTTGGCGCTCCACGAGCTGCGCGGCGCCTACTGGCGCGCGGCGAGCCGCTCTATGCGGACCTGCGACGCGAGCTCACGTCGCGGCGCTTGACGCTATCACCTCGTCTGGGCGCTTAGAGCGCCGCGGCGCGGTCGCGCGCTTCGCGCACATCGCCGACTTCATCAAGGGCATCGACGAACCACCGCTGCCGCTCGAGCGCCTCCGCAAGACCGTGCGCGGCCTCGCCAAGGCCGAGTGCTGGGACGGCCTCGGCGCGGCCATCGCTGATCGATCGCCGGTCATAGTGTCGGCCTGGGCGCCGGACACGAACCACGTGCTGCGCGCCATGCCCGTCTACGCCGGGCAGGCGTCCGCGGTCCACGACCACGTGCTCGTCCAGTCTCGCGACGACGAGCGTCTGCGTCTACCCGACGCGCGCGACGTCCAAGACTCGGGCCTCGTGGGGTTGCGCCAGCGCCGTGACGTGTCCGCCTTCGCCCGCTTCCTCGAGGCCGTGCCCTTCGAGAAGGGCCGCGTGAGCGTGCTGCGCATCGCGCGAATCGGCGGCCCGAATGCCGCCTATCGTGCCGTCGAGACCGCCGACCGGCGGACGCTCCATGTCTTCGCGCCGGATAGCGAAGACGATCCGATGCGGGCCTTTGAGTATCTGTCGCTGACGCTCGTGACCGCGGCCGGCGGGCACACGCGCCACGTCATCATGTCCACGCTCCCGGCCGACGACGTGCCCGTCGCGGCGCTGCTCCACCACGAGCTCGAGACGGGTCAGCCCCTGCCGCCGGCCTTCAGCTCGGAGCGGACGCTCGTCAGCACGTGGGAAGTAGCCGAGAGCTTCGAGCTGGTGGCGGCGAGCACGCGGGACGGCGTCGCCTTCCAGCGTCACCAGGCGCAGGCTTGGCAGCGCGCCGTTGCGGAGGCCGATCGGGCACTATTGGAGCTCCGGCGCGGCGACGTCATCACGCGCCCACTGTGCGTCGATCTCCAGCACGTGCGCCAGAACGGCCGCTACCTGCCCGGGTTCGAGGCGCTGGCGCGAGCCGTGCTCGAGGGCCAGGACCTCGACCGCCTCGACGAGGGCGAGGCGAAGCAAGCCGCGTGGCGTCTGATGCCGGGCTTCGACGAGCCGGGCAAGCTGTCGGCCCTGACGCCCTACGTGCGATTCATCCTCGAGATGACGCGCGGCATGCTTCCGAGCCCCGCGGCCACGAGGACCTTCGGCCAAGTGTCGCTTGACGACGCGCCGTCGCGCGTCTACGGCCCGCAATCGCTCGCGCGCCACGCCTACATCCGGCCCATCGAGCGGGATGACCAGCTCGTCGCGGTCGCCGTCTGTTACTCGGCGGCACGCGAGACGGACGGGCAGCCCTACGACGACGAGCTCGGTGTGGGTGAGCGCTCGCGCATCGACGCCTGGTGCGAGGCGGTCAGCCTCGACGACGAGCCGCACCGTCGCGTCGCGGGCACCGCGGC
>JAXLYZ010000069.1:0-45457 GCA_046351155.1 Myxococcota bacterium | reverse complement strand
CGCTCGGCATGACGCCGCCGATGACCGCCTGCTCCCACACCACGGCCAGCGTCCGCCACGTCACATCGAAGGCGCCACCCGTCACCGCCGCCACGTGCAGCGCACCGCCGAGCACGTGGCGCAAGGCCGGCTCGAGCGCCACCTCGCGGCCGAAGCCGTCGCGGTTCACCGCGCTGATGTGGCTCGACTCGCGCCACTCGGAGAGCGACGCCTCGAGCGCGCGCACCACCTCGCGCGCCTCGGCCAGCGCGCGGCGGGCTCGGGGCTCGGCCGCGGCCGGCGCGTGCACCAGCGCGTGGTAGGTCGTGCCGAGCTCGTGGCCGGCGTCGACGAAGGCCACCGCGCTCACGGCGCCGGCACGTCCTCGATGCTCTGCCACGAGCCGCCGCGCGTCGCGCCGGAAAACACGATGAGCGTCGGCGTCGCCTGCACCGCGTAGCGGTCGGCCAGCGCGCCCGTGGCGTCGACCACCACCTCGACCGCCGCCGGGTCGAGCGCGCGCTTCGCCGCCACCCGCTGCGCCTCCGCCGCGCTCGAGCCGCTGATGACCACCACCACGCGCGTCTTCTCGCGATGCGCCCGCGCCCAGGCCACGAGGGCCGGGCTCTCGCGCGCGCACACGTCGCACCAGGCCGTCGTGAACACCGCCAGCGTGCGCGGCTCGCTCGCCAGCACCTGGTCGAACACCGCCGCGCCGTCGGGTCCCGACGCGCTCGCCATGAGCCCATCCCCGTGCGCCTCGCCGCCCCGCGACGCGGCGCCGCTGGCACACGCGCCGAGGCACGACAACACCATCGCCATGAGCGAGAGCCCCACCTTCATGTCACCACTCCGCGCCGATGCCGAAGTCCATGCCGGCCGCCTGGATGCCATCCGATCGGAAGAACGCGAAGGCCGTCACGCGGCCCACCCAGCGCAGCTCCTCGCCGCCCCACGGGAACGTCACGAGCGCGCCCGGACCATGCAGGAAGAACGAGCCGAGGTCCGAGTCCTCGGTCTGGAAGCGCGCCGCCGCCTCGGGGTGCGCGTCGAAGTAGCGCGCCGCCGTCTGCCCGGCGAAGCGATACCAGAGGCGCAGCCGGACGTCGTCGCCGAGCGGCAGTTCGAGGCTCGGCTCGGCCGCCGCGTGCTTGATGTCCCACGTGTCGGTGTAGGCCGACAGATCGAGCCCGAGCGACAGCCCGAGGCGCGGCGACCAGCGCCCGCGCGCGTTCACCTGCACGCGGTCGCGCTCGCGCGGCAGCGACTCGAAGCCGAGCGACGCCGGCACGCCCGCGCCGTCGTAGAGGACGACGTAGGTGAACTGATCCGTCATCGGCCCGCGCTGCACCGAGAGCTGTGCGCCGAGCGACACCATCACCGAGGGCGACAGGTTCTGCGCCAGCGACAGCTCGAAGTTGTGCGAGTAGAGCCGGTCCCACGGGTGCCAGGTGTTGTCCCAGCCCCGCTCCTTCACCCACGCCACGCGCAGGCTGTAGCCGAGCGACAGCGTGGTGTCGCCGCCGGCCATGGCGTAGTCGCCCTGCAGGTCGGCGCCGAGCGACACGAAGCGGCGCTGATGGTGGTAGTAGGGCCCGGTCACCAGCGACCAGGCGGCGTGCCGCGGCGCGTAGCGGAAGAGCGTCTGGGCGTCGAGCGCGATGATGCGCGCCGAGGCCTGCGTGGTGACCGAGGCGCCGAGCGGGTCGGGCAAGGTCACCGGGTCGTCGTTGTCGATGAAGCTGCCGGCGACGTTGAAGGTGAAGGTCAGCTCCGGATCGATGGCGTAGCGCAGCGAGTAGCGGAGCCCGCCGTAGCTCATGCCCTCGGCGCGGTAGGCCTGGCCGCCGTGGTCGGCCTGCGAGAAGTAGTAGAGGTCGAGGCCGGTCTCGTTCTCGGCGCGCGCCGAGCCCGCGGCGGGCGCAACGGACCCGACGGCGGCGAGCGAGCCGACCGCGAGCGGCCTCACTCGCACCCGCAGCCTCCGGCCGGGCTCATGCCGAAGCCGCCCAGCGCGCCCTCGCGCGCGGCCTCGGCCTTGGTGCGGATGTAGGCCGTGGCCTGGTCGTGGTCGAGCTTCATGCAGCGATCGTTCAGGCGCTGGCGCTCGTAGAAGCGCGTCGTCTCGCAGCCGGGCAGAGCCAGGCCGAGGACGATGCCGGCAGCGATCACAGCGACATTCATGGCGGCGCATGATGGCCGTCATCACCGCTCGTCGCAAGCCGAAGCACAACGTGGCAGTCTCGGCCCATGACCACCCCGCCCACGACGACCCCGGGGGCGATCCCCCACCCCGCCCCGCCTCGGCGCCTGACCCTCGTCGACGCGTGGCGCGCCGGCCGCGCCTCGACCGCCCCGGTCCTGCCCGGCGGCGGCGTGCTCGGCCACGTCCGCGCCATGCGCCGCGAGCGGCTGGCGTTCCAGGAGCGGCTGGCCGCCTTCGCGCCGGTGTGCCGCTTCATGATGGGGCCGGTCGCCGTGCACGCCGCCAGCGACGCGGCCAGCATCCAGGACATCCTGGCGCTCCACCCGGAGGCCTTCCGGAAGTCGCGCGGGCTGGCCGTCGAGGGGCGACCCATCTTCGGCGACGGCCTCCTCACGAGCGACGGCCAGGCCCACGCCGACGCGCGCCGGCTCATGGCGCCGGCCTTCACGCCGCGGCGCCTGTCCGGCTACGGCGCGGCCATGGCCGAGGAGGCGCGGGCCACCGCGAGCGGCTGGCCGGACGGCGCGCGCGTCGATCTGGCCGACGCGATGATGAGGATGACGCTCATGATCGTCGGCCGCACGCTGTTCGCGACCGATCTGCGCCGCGACGCCGACCTCATCGCGCGCGCGCTGACCGACGGCATGCAGGCCATCGTCGAGGGCGTGAGCTCGCTCGTGCCGCTGCCCTACGAGGTGCCGATCGCGCGCCATCGGCGCATGCGCGACGCGGTCGCGGCGCTCGACGGCGTGGTCTATCGCGTGCTGTCGGAGCGGCGCCAGGCGGTGCTGCGCCTGGGCGAGGACGATCGCGGCGACGTCCTGTCGACGCTGCTGGCGGCGCGCGACGAGCGCGGGCAGCCCCAGGCGGCGGCGATGAGCGACGCGCAGGTGCGCGACGAGATCATGACGCTCATGCTGGCCGGCCACGAGACGACCGCCAACGCGCTCACCTGGACGCTCTACGCGCTGGCGCGCGAGCCGGCGCTGTGGGACGCGGTGACGGCCGAGGTCGACGCGGTGCTCGCGGGCCCGGCCGGCGCGGCGCGGCGGCCGGTGACGCCCGACGATCTCCCGCGCATGCCGCTCGTCGCCGCGGCCATCGACGAGGCGCTCCGGCTGTGGCCGCCCGCCTACGCCATGGGTCGCCAGGTGGCCGCGCCGGTGAGCGTCGGCGGCTTCCGGCTCGAGCCCGGCACCTTCGTCATGATCAATATATATGGGCTCCACCGGCGGCCCGAGATCTACCCCGACCCGCTGCGCTACGACCCGTCGCGCATGCTGCCGGCGGCCAAGAAGGCGCGCCCGCGCGGGGCGTGGCTGCCGTTCGGGGCCGGGCCGCGCGTGTGCATCGGCAACCACTTCGCGCTCATGGAGGCGCAGCTCGCGCTGGCCACCATCCTCTCGCACGTGCGCCTCGAGCTGGCCGCGCCCGGCGCCCCGGTGGTGCCCGAGCCGATGGTGACGCTGCGGCCGAAGGGCGGCCTGCCGGTCATCGTGCGGCGGCGCGCCGGCGCGTGACGCGCGGCCCGACCAGCGCCAAGAGCCCGACGACGAGGCCCGTCGGCAGGCCGTCGCCGGCCGCTCCGCAGCCGTCGCAGCCGCCGCCCCGGCGGACCGGCGCGGTCTCGGCGGAGGCGGCGCTGTCGGCCTCGGCGTGCGCGTCGTCGGCGGCCTCGGGGCCGACCTCCTCGTCGGGCACCGGCTCGGTCGCGTGGTCGGCGAAGCGCTCCCAGTCGTCGCTCGGGTGGACGGGCGGCGCGCCCGGGACGGTGACCATCGCGGTCGCGCCCTGCGGGTCCGACGAGGCGAGCGCCAGGCGCGGCACGTCGCGGCGCCACGGCGCGTGGTCGAGGACGGCCGTGCCGGTGGCGCTGTGGCTGCCGGTGTCGGCGTAGCTCGGGCGCAGGCGGAAGACGTCGTCTTCGGCGTAGAGGTTCCAGGCCGCGCCGCGCGAGGCGAAGAGCACGATGCCGTCGGGGCGCACCGCCAGTGACGCCGCGGGCACCTCGACCGGGCGTACGGTGAAGCGGCCGTAGGCGTGCTGCCAGATCGACAGCTCGCGGTCGAAGAGCGCCAGGTCCGGGTCGGCGCCGGCGCAGAGGCCGGTCGAGCTCCACATCTTGCCGTCGCGATCGAGGTAGGTCGTGAAGTAGTCGGGCTGGAGCCCGGGCGCCGCCGCCATGATGGCGCGCGGGACGTCGTGGGCGTGCGCGCCGTCGGAGCAGAGCGCGTCGCCGACGGCGTCGAGCACGAGCCACTGGCCCTCGACGGCGGCGACGAGGCCCGACGGATGATGCCCGTCGAGGGCCAGGCTCTGGTCGCCGACGTGGAGCGCGGGCGTCGGCGGCGACCCAGCCGAAGGTGCCGTCCTGCGCGTAGCCGCAGCCGACCGCCGCGCCCGCGCGCGCGGAGCGCGACCGCCATGGGCAGGCCGTCGTCGAGCGTCAGCTCCAGACGCGGCCGGCGTCGGGCTCGGCCAGGCAGAGGTGCGGTGGCCCTGGTCGGACGCGCCGACCGAGCCCTCGTCCCAGCCCATGCCGAGGATGGGGCCGAGGCGCGTCGCGGCGAGCTCGGCGCGCACGGCGTCGTCGGCCACGAGGTCGACGAAGTCCCCCTCGTCGAGCCACGGCGTGACGCCGCCGAGCTCGGTGACGCGCCACAGCGCCCAGGGCGCGGCGACGGACGGCGCGCGCGCGTCGGTGAGCTGCCGGCCGAGCGTCGCGCGCACGAGCGAGCCGGGCGCGGCGAAGACCACCTCGCCCGGCTGGAGGCCCTCGGGCACCTCGACGTAGGCGATGCGCCTGGCCACCGGCACCTGCTTCGGATCGTAGTTGTAGGACGACGGCCAGTCGCAGAGCAGCACGTCGTCGGACTCGGCGCAGCGCGCGTCGCCGCCGACCAGCGCCTCCTTCGGATCGACCCAGTACTGCGGGAAGCGCACCGCCAGGAAGCCGTCCTTGAACGCGGCGCCGAGGCCGTCGGGGTTGGCGATGGCGGGTTGCGCGGCGGGCACCGGCGCGAACGCGTCGTCGAGCGCGACGGCGCCGAGGAAGCTGCCCTGGGTCGGCGTCTGGAAGGTGCCGGCGGCGAAGAAGCCGTTGCCGGCGTGGCTGCCCGGGTGGGCCTGGATGACGAGGCGCTGGCCGTCGAGCGGCAGCGCGAAGGCGTCGGCCACGAACGTCGCCGAGCGCGCGCCGACGGCGTAGAGCGCGCCGCCGGTGGCGCTCTGGAGCATGACCAGATAGCTGGCGTGGCGCGGATCCCAGCCGGCGATCTGCGTGCCGACGACGCGGCCGAGGCGCGGCCCGGCGCACGGGTCGTCGGGGCTCGCGAGCACCGGGCAGGCGACGCGCTGCGGGTCGACCACGGCGAAGGGCTCGAAGCCGAAGCGGTGGCGCACGATGGTGCCGAGGCCGTCGGCGGTGGTCGTCACGCTGAGGTAGGCGTCGGCGTCGACGGCGCAGAGCGGCGGCAGCTCCTTGCAGTCGGTGTTGTCGCAGTCGACGCGCTCGCGCTCGACGGTGGCGCCGGTGTCGGGGTCGTAGCGCAGGCGCACGCGGTCGCCCTGACCGAGGGGGCCGGTGAAGTCATCATAGTAGAGGTAGCGATGGGGCTTCTCGGGGTCGCCGTCGAGGCCTTCGGGCCCGGCGCCATCCTGCTCCGGCGTGAAGCTCCACCAGCCGTAGACCTTGGGCGGCGTCGGCACGAGGTCGCCGCTGCCGTCGATGCAGCCGAGCATGAGCGTCGGCTGGCGCGGCTCGCTGCTCAGGAAGGTGTGGCACAGGACGGGCGCCGCGAACGGCACGTCGGTGTCGGACGGCTGGATGCCGACGATGTCCTCGCGGAAGCTCGACGGCGCCATGCGCAGCGCGCGCGTCATGCGGATCGGGGCGCTGGCGGCCGAGCGCGGATCGGTCGCGAAGTAGCCCAGCTCGGCGCCGTCGTTGACGCCGTCGTCGTCCTGGTCGGCGTCGAGGTCGGAGAGGCCGAGCTCGGCCTCGCGCGCGGCGCTCAGGCGATCGCGATCGAAGTCGGCCACGCTCGGGTCGAGGCCGAGCTCGCGCAGGTAGCCGTCGGCGCCGAGCATCACGAGCTCGCCGTCGGCGGTGGCGAGGAAGTCGCCGCCGAGGTTGGCGTCGTCGTTGGCGACGAACGGATCGGCCACCCTCGGCCAGGGGACTCGTGCGCGTCGAGGCCGCCGGCGAACGGATAGACGCCGAAGACGGGCAGCCGACCGGGCGCCGCGCCGCGAGGTCGAGCACCTCGGGCGTCGTGGCCGCGAAGCCGAGGGCGGCGCGGCCGCCGGTCAGCACGGCGCCGTCCACGGCAGCCCACGGCACGACGCGCTGGCGCCGGCGATGCGGTCGGGTCCGCGCACGACGCGGATGGCGCCATCGTCGGCGACCGCGACGAGGGTCGTCAGGCGCTCGTCGCCAGCCGGCGCCGGGCCCTCGACGGCGACCCACAGCGCCTGGCCGGCGGCCACCGGCGTCATGGTCGCGCCGGCGATGCGCCACGCATCGGCCTTGCGATCGGCGGCCGCGGTGGCGGGGCTCAGCGCGTCGTACCAGGCGTCGCCGTCGGCCAGGACGGTGACGGCCGCCGAGGCCGGCGCCGCGCTCGGGTCGAGGCGCAAGAGGAGACCGCTCCGGCCGGGCACATAGATGATGCCCGAGGTGCGGGCCGGCCAGGTGGCGCGGCCGTCGTCCCACAGCTCGCCCTGCAGCGCGACGTCGACGTCGGCCGCGGCCAGCGCGCGGACGAGCGTCGGATCGGCGCCGCACGAGGCGGCGTAGACGTGGACGTCGAAGGGGCTGCCGGTGGCCACGGTCCAGGAGCTGCCGTCGGGCGCGACCGCGAGGTGGCCGTGGTAGGCGCGCTCGTTCGCGCCGAGCGGGCCCACCGGGCGATCGAGCGGCGCGCCGACGGCGGTCGGCGGGTCGGTCGCCAGGTTCCAGCAGCGCAGCGGCTCGACGTCATTGAAGACGTCGGTCGAGAAGGCCGCGTCGCGCGCGACGAGGTAGCCCTCGGCCGTCCTCCACACCGGCGCACGCATGACCAGGCCGATGCGCGGGTCGCGCCGATCGCCGAGCGTGACGCCGCTCGGGTTCACGAGCAGCTCGGCGCGGGCAGAGTTACCGGCGAGCGATAGGGCGATAGCTGCCGTGAGCGCGAGCAGACGCATGGGACCTCGGGCACAGCGACGGACGACGAGCCCGGGCTCGAAATGTTGCGCGGTCCGGCGTCGCCTCCAGGGGTGTGCGCATCATGCCACAGCCGCGTCCGGGAGCCGCCAACTCATGCTTGCCGAACACCGACCTGCGGGCTAGGGTCCCGCGCCAATGGCTACCGAGTCGACCGCTCCGACGACCCCCTCCGAGACGCGCAAGCGGACCCCGCTCTACGAGACCCACGTCGCCCTCGGCGCGCGCATGGTCCCGTTCTCGGGCTACGACATGCCGGTGCAGTACGACGGCATGCTGGCCGAGCACCACCGCGTGCGCCAGGCCGTCGGCCTCTTCGACGTGTCGCACATGGGCGAGGTGCGGGTGCGCGGCAAGGACGCGCTGACGGCCGTCAACCGCCTCATCACCAACGACCTGCATCGCATCGCCGACGGGCGCGCGCTCTACACCTGCATGTGCGCCGACGACGGCACCATCGTCGACGACCTCATCATCTACCGGCTCGCCCCCGACCACATCTTCATCTGCGTGAACGCCGGCAACCACGACGGCGACGTGGCCCACATGCGCGAGCGGCTGCCGACCTTCGGCCTCGACGCCAGCATGGCCGACGAGTCCGCGGACTACGCGCAGATCGCCGTGCAGGGCCCGAAGGCGCCGACGCTGCTCGCGCGCATCTTCGGCGAGAAGCTCGCGGCCATGAAGCCGTTCCGCATGCGCACGGCGCGCTTCGGCGGCGCGGAGATCCTCTACGCCACGACCGGCTACACCGGCGAGCCGGGCGCCGAGCTCTACGTCCCGAACGCGGTCGCGGCCGAGCTGTGGAAGGCGCTCGTGGACGCCGGCCCCGACCTCGGCGTCGGCCCGGCCGGCCTCGGCGCGCGCGACACGCTGCGGCTCGAGATGGGCATGGCCCTCTACGGCAACGACATCGACCGCACGACCACGCCGCTCGAGGCCAACCTCGGCTGGGTCACGCGCCTCGACAAGGACGACTTCATCGGCAAGGCCGCGCTGGTCGCCCAGGAGTCGGCCGGAGTCCCGCGCCGGCTGGTCGGCATCGAGCTCACCGCGCGCGGCATCCTGCGCCACGGCTACGCCGTCCTGGCGGGCGGCGCCAACGTCGGCGCGGTGACCTCGGGCACGCTGTCGCCGTCCACCGGCAAGGCCATCGCGCTGGCCTACGTGCAGGCGCCGCACGCGGCGCTCGGCACCACCCTCGAGGTCGACATCCGCGGCAAGGCGACGCCGGCCGTGGTGGTCGAGCCCCCTTCTACCGTGCCCCCCGCGCCTAGCGCGCGGACCGGCCTGACGTCATCCAAGGTGAGGTTCCCATGTCGCTCCGTCCCCAGTGACCTCCGCTACACCAAAGACCACGAGTGGGCCCGCCAGGACGGCGACCTGGTGGTCGTCGGCATCACCGACTACGCGCAGGAGCACCTGGGCGACGTCGTGATGGTCGAGCTGCCGTCCGTCGGCGCCAAGGTCGAGACCGGCAAGCCCTTCGGCACGGTCGAGTCGCCGAAGTCGGTGAGCGACCTCTACGCGCCCGTCTCGGGCACCGTCGCCAAGGTCAACAAGGCCCTCGACGACGCCCCCGACGCCATCAACAAGTCGCCCTACGGCGACGGCTGGATCGTGGCCATCGCGGTCCAGGCGTCCGCGCCCGACGCGCTCGCCGGGCTCCTCGACGCGGCCGCCTACACGGCGCACCTCGCGGCGCTCGACCAGGGCTGAGGCAGGCCATGCGCTACATCCCCAACACCGCGGCCGACCGCATCGCCATGCTCGCCGCCATCGGTGAGAATGGTGGCGCGGCGACGCTCGACGCGCTGTTCGCGGCCATCCCGCAGGAGCTCCAGCTCGGGCGCCCGCTCGAGGTGCCGTCGGCGATGGGCGAGCCCGATCTGCGGAAGCACCTGTCGATGCTGGGCGCGCAGAACGTCGCCATGTCGCAGGCGGTGAGCTTCCTGGGCGGCGGCGTCTACCATCACTACGCCCCGACGGTGGTGTCGCAGCTCCTCCTGCGCGGCGAGCTCTACACCGCCTACACGCCCTACCAGCCGGAGATCGCGCAGGGGACGCTGCAGATCATCTTCGAGTTCCAGACGCTCGTGTCCGAGCTCCTGGCCATGGAGGTCGTCAACGCGTCGATGTACGACGGCGCCACCGCGCTGGCCGAGGCCGCGCTGATGGCGCTGCGGGTGCAGTCGTCGGCCAACCGCCGCGTGCTGGTGTCGGCCGCCATCCACCCGCAGTACCGCGACGTGGCGCGGCTCTTCGTCGAGTCGGACGGGGCGACATTCGTCGAGATCCCCTACGGCAAGGACGGCACCGTCGACCTGGCCGCGCTCGAGCGCGAGCTGGCCCAGGGCGCGGCCGCGGTGTGCCTCGGCTACCCCAACTACTTCGGCACCTTCGACGACCTCGCCGCGGCGCGGACGCTGTGCGACAAGCACGGCGCGCTGCTGGTCGGGACCTTCTCCGAGGCGCTGGCCTTCGGCGTCATGAAGCCGCCGGGCGAGCTCGGCTGCGACATCGTCGCGGGCGAGGGCCAGTCGCTGGGCGTGCCGGCGCAGTTCGGCGGGCCGCACCTCGGGCTCTTCGCGACGCGCGAGAAGTTCCTGCGCCAGATGCCCGGGCGCCTCGCCGGCGAGACGGTCGACACGCGCGGCAACCGCGGCTTCGTGCTGACCATGTCGACGCGCGAGCAGCACATCCGGCGCGAGAAGGCGACGTCGAACATCTGCACCAACGTGGCGCTCATGGCGACGGCGGCGACCATCGCGATGACCTGCCTCGGGCCGGGCGGCCTCGAGACGTGCGCGCGCGCGTCCCACCTCCGCGCCGAGGAGACCAAGGCGGCGCTGTCGGCGCTGCCGGGCTGGTCGCTCCGCTTCAGCGGGCCGACCTTCGACGAGTTCGTGATGACCACGCCCAAGGCGGCGCAGGCCATCATCGACGCGCTCGCGCCGCAGCGCATCGCGGCCGGCATCGCCGTCTTCGAGGACGGGCTCCTCGTCACCGCCACCGAGATGACCTCGAGCGAGGACATCGCGGCGCTGGTCGAGGCGCTGCGCGCCGTGTGATCGCGGCGCGCGCGCTGAGCCGCGTCGGTCGCGGCGCGCTCACATGCACATGCAGCTGTCGCCGACGCACGTGCCGCCGTCCTGGCCGTCGTCGCGGCAGCTCGCGTCGCAGTCGCCCTCGTCGCAGGTGTCGCCGCCGCCGCTCGGGCAGTGCAGCGTCGCCTCGATCTGCGCCAGCGTGCAGGCCCACGCGGGCAGCTCGGCGGCGGGCGCCCAGGTGAGGCTGGCGGTGAGCGGGCAGCTGGCGAGGACGACCGAGCAGCCGCTGTGCACCACCTTGAAGACTGCCAGCGTGTGGGCGCCGCCGAGCGTCAGCTTGGCGATGATGACGCGGTAGCGGATGCCGACGCCGTACGGGTCGGACGCGCTCGCGGCCGACAGCACCGCCAGGTCGGGATAGGTGTCGGTGAGGTCGGCGACGAGCTCGTCGCCGCGCGACACCTCGTCCCAGTCGACGCCCGGCAGCGCGGTCGCGACGAGGTGATAGCCGACATCGCGCGAGGCGTCGCGCGTGCACTCGTAGGCGCCCGGCGCGAGCGTCGAGACCCAGCCCGCCGGGTAGCGCACGGTGCAGCCGCCCGAGGTGATGAGCTCGGTCTCCCAGCCGACCGGCGCCGTCGAGAGCGAGGTCGGCGGGCACGTCGCCACCACCGCCTCGAGCCAGGCCACGAGCGCGTCGTCGTCACCCCAGTCGGGCAGCGCGCCGATGTCGCTGGCGTCGGCGGTGTCGCGCGAGGTGTCCGCGCTCGTGTCGCCGACGGCGTCGACGACGGCGTCGCCGGAGACGTCGCTCGGTCCCGACGCGTCCGGTCCGCAGCTCGCGGCGAGGCCCCGAGCGCGACCGAGAACCCGGCCCAGAATCCGACCAGAGTCCGGCCCGGAATCCGGTTCGGAGCACGATCATCGAAGCGCTGGCGATGCGACGCATGGCGGCCTCCTGGCCTCACTCCGGGACGTAGCCCGGGCAGCCCGGCAGCGCGTCGTCGACCGACGCGCAGCTCACCAGTTCGAACGAGTAACTGCCGGCCGCGTGCCCCGGCATGTGGTCGTAGTAGCAGCGCGCGGCGTCGGTGCATGGCAGGTTGACGACCGCGTCGAAGACGATCGTGCCCGGGCCGTGCCACGGGTAGCAGTTGCCGCCGCCGCAGCCGCAGTTGCACGCGCTGCAGCCCTGGTCGCCGCACCTGCCCTCGGCGCAGGCGCGCTTCAGCCAGTCCACGTGGCCCTGGCAGGAGTCGGCCGAGTACCAGACCGAGCCGCAGGCGTTGCCGCCGGTGGCGTTGCCGTCGGCGTCGAAGGTGTGCCAGGCGATGCCGAACGCGGCCGGCGCCGGCTCCTCCCAACCGAGGCACTGGAGGTGGCAGGCCGCGCTGGTCATGCAGCCGGCGAGCGAGGCCGGGTCGATGACGTAGGTGCCGCCGCCGAGCTCGCAGGTGATGTCGGCCGGCGTGCCGTCGGACGGCACCCACTCGGCCGGCGCGTCGTAGACCGAGATGGTGACCTTGCACGGCGCCAGCGGGGCGATGGTCACGGTGGCGCTGGCGGCGCCGAGGCGCACGTGGCCGTCCTCCAGGAAGGCCGTGACGTCGACGCCGTCGATGGTGCCGCCGACGGCGTCGCTCGCGGCGTTGTAGGTGACCACCGCGTCGGGCGACTCGAAGGCCTTGCCGTGGTGGCCGTGCGCGTCCTCGAGCTCGCCGGCGGCGCCGTCGGTCGACCAGGCGAAGACGGTCGGGTCGGTGAGGCCCTCGAGCCCCTCGACCGTGAGCGTGAGCGCGCCGCCCGCGTCGACGCGGCCGGCCAGCGGCCTCAGCGCGAGCTCGGCCTCGACCGTCACCGGCACGACCACCTTGGCCGGCTGGGTGGCGACCACCACGGTGAGCTTGCCCGTGCCCGGGGTGGTCTGGCCGAGCACCGACTCGACGGTGCAGTCGCCGTCCTGCTGACCCGACGGCTTCACCTTGGCGAGCGCGGCCGGGGCGAGCGACCACCTGGCGACCTTGGGGCTCGTGTTCGGATCGGAGTTGCCCCACATGTCGCGGGCGATGAGGTCCTGGGTCATGTTGCCGCCGGCCAGGTGGATCTCCTCGAAGGCGTTCAGGCCGAGCGCGATCGGCTGCAGCCCGAAGCTCACGCGCTCGAGCGGGCCGGCCGGCACCGACTTCCCGAGGTGGAAGAGCTGGAAGTAGCCGGGCACGTCGTGGAGCGTGTAGGCGGCGCGCCAGAACCACAGCTCGGGCACGCTCGAGTAGCGCAGGATCTCCTTGTAGATGGTCGACACGACGAAGATCGACAGCGTCTTCAGGCGGTCCTTGGTGACGCCGGCGGCGAGCAGCGCGGTGGTGCCCTCGAGCTTCAGCACGACGTCGATGGCCTTCGTGAAGAAGCCGCGCAGGACGAGCCACACGACGACCTTGTACGAGACGTCGAAGACCTGGGCCCGATAGAACTCCCAGGCGTGCGACGGCGGCGGGAAGCGGAACTGCTCGAGGTGCCAGGCGCCGCCCGGGTCCTCGCCCTCACCGTTGCCGATGGCGCGCGCCACGTGCGCGAGCGCGCCGCTCTCGGCGGCGGTGGTGCCGGCCAGCGCGTGGCCGACGGCGTCGGCGACGGTGGCGTCGGCGCCGGCCGGGATCACCCACAGCAGGCTGGCGATGGCCGGTGCGCTGGCGCTGACGTCGACGGCGAGGGTCCAGCTGCCGGCGTCGGGGCCGAGCACGACGAAGCCGTCGCTCGGCTTGGCGCTGTCGGAGCCGGCGATGATGGCGCCGCGCTGCGCGAGGAGCTCGGCCTGGCCGTCGTCGATGGCGTGCTGGACCTCGGCGGGCAGGTCGGCCAGCGGGTGCTCGGGGTCATATCCGCGCGCCCGCAGGAGCACTTCCTCCCAGTCCTCCGGCGTCGGGTCGGCCGGCAGATCGAGCAGCAGCACGTCGTCCATCCAGGCCGTGAGCGCGGGGTCGCTGGCGGGCGTGGCGAGGTCGACCGAGGCGAAGCCCGACGCGGTGATGTGCCCGTCGGCCAGGCGCACGGTCTTCGTGCCGTCGGGCGAGGTCAGCGTGATGCTCGCGCCCTGGAGGTCGGGGTTGTCCGAGGCCGAGCGCGTCCCGATGACGAGCATCTCGGCCCCGTCGGGGACGACCACCACGCCCTCGTCGGACCAGGCTTGGCCGGCCTTCGCCTCGACCAGCGCGCAGCCGCCGCCGCCGGCCGCGGTGGCCGTCACGAGGTGTCGGGCCGGGGTCGCGCCGTCGCCGCAGGCGCCCGCGCCGAGAGGCAGAGCCAACACCAGAAGGGAAGCGAGAGCTCGCGCGCCCATGTGCACCTCCGGTCCAAGAGCGAGCATAGGCTGTGCCGCTCGGTCGGGTCGGAGCGCGGTCGGAGCTCGCTCGGGGTCGGTCGGGCGACGGCTGTGCCCGGGCCAACAGACCCCCGTGGGGTCCGTTGTGCTCAGTCACGCTGGCGCTCGGTCAGCGGGGGATCAGGCCGCGATCAGGCTTCGGTCAGACTTCGGTCGGCCTCGATCAGGGCTCGCTCGACGCTCGTGCGCGTCAGCGCGAGGAGGCCGCCGAGCCCATCGACGTGGGGCGGCGGGCCGCGCCGGAGGCGGGGACGGCGACCTGCAGGTCGTCGCGACCGATCCAGCGCAGCATGGCGTTCACCACGCGGGCATCGTCGAAGAGGCCGTCCTCGTGCGCGAGGTCGTGGCCCATGGCGTCGTTCTCGATGACGAAGTAGCGCACCGCCGACTGGATGATGCGGCGCTCGTCGGGGGTCGTGCGCGCGTCGACGCGGGCCAGCACGCTGAGCAGCGCCAGCGCGATGCCCTCGCCCACGACCAGGTTCACGTGGGCGCCGTTCCGCGAGGCCTCGCGGATGACGCGGATGTAGGTGTCGACCAGCGCGCGCAGCGCCGGCACCGGGATGAGCTCCTCAGCGAGGAGCTTCCGCAGGAGGGGCTTCAGCGGCTCGGCGATGCCCGGCAGGGTGAGAAAGTCTTCCGTCGGCTTGCCCATGATCCACCTCGTGTGATCCACCCGAGCCGGGCATCTACAAGGTTCGTACCGTCGCGTCCGCGCCGTCACGCTTCGCCGCCGAGGTCGACGCCGGTCGCACCGTCGGCCCTCATCGCGGCCGGTGCCGACAGCTCGCGCGCGCCTCGGCAATCGACGCGTCGATCCGCTATGATGCCGGCACCACGGCCCGGAGTCGGCATGCACTCTCGCTTCGCACTCGCCCCGCTCGTCGCGCTGGCCCTCGGCCTCGCGGCCGCGCCCGTCCCGGCGGGCCAGGTCCACGACGAGGTAATCACCTAAGAGCAGCTGCTGCGCCCGGTGCGCGACGGCTTCGCCACGCTGGCGCTGGTGACCATCGCGACGCCCGAGAGCGAGAAGCGCGCCTATCCGGTGCCGGGCGGCCGCGGCAAGCGCTGCGCGCCCTACGACTTCATCGCCTACCGCGCCACCGTCGAGCGCGTCGTGCGCGCCGGCGCCGACCTGCCCGCGCTGGCCGCGACCGCGTCGCTCGCCATCGTGCCGGCCAACGTCCCCGACCTCGTCGACCTGACCCACCGCGCCTGCGTGGACGGCGTCTCGAAGAGCCCCATCTGGGAGCGCTACGCCGGCCGCGAGCCCGCGCCCGGGCTGCACCTCCTGGTGGTGCTGCGCTGGCACAAGGACTACGGCTGGCTCGAGAGCGTGGCGGGCGGCTGGCTCGACGCGGCCGAGCTCGCGCGCGTCGAGGCCGTCCTCGCGCCGCCGCAGCCGGCCCCAGCCCCATGACGCCGCGCGCGCTCGCGCTGGCGCTGGCCGGCGCCGTGAGCATGGGCTGCGGCGCGCGCGCGCCGGGCCCGAGCGAGGCCGTGCCGACCGGCGCCGCGCCCGCGGCGACGGCGGCGACCGGCTCCGCGCTGGCGCCGAACGACGTGTCGGTGCTCTTCCCGGCGGCGCCGGCCGAGGCGCTGTGGCCGGCCTCCAGCGCGGCCCGCGGCGGGGTGCTGCTGCCGCGCAGCGAGGTCGACCGGCTGGGCCTCTCGCTCGTGCGCGAGGTCGAGGACGGCGACGAGTACGACGCGCTACGCGTCGTGGCGGCGCGCTTCGATCCCTGCTTCCGCACCGCCTTCGCCGCGCCCTGCCAGCCGCAGATCCGCCTCGTCTTCCAGATCCCCGACCCGGCCGGCGGCTTCTACGACGGCGCCCTCCACGCCCTCTACGCGCTGGCTCCGGGCGAGCTCGACGCCATCGCGCGCGAGCTGCGCGCGCTGGCCGCCCTCGCGCCCGAGAACGTCGGCGCGCCGCTCGGACCGAGCCCGGCGCTCACCCGCCAGGGCCTGAAGAGCCCCTACGCCGCGCGCCTCTTCGCGCTGGTGACGGGCTACGCCGGCCAGGCCTCGCTCGTGCGCATGACCTTCATCTCGCGCACCTTCGCGCGCTCGGGCCAGTGGCAGATGGGCGGCTTCGTCACCGGCGGCGGCAAGCTCGCCATCGCCGGCATCGGCGCCACCCAGCAGAACGTCACGCGCACGGTGGGCCACGCCTTCGACTACACCGTCGCGCCCGCCTTCGCCGACCCGGCCGGCCGTCCGGGCGCGAGCGCCGACCGCCTCGACGCGCTCGCGCCCGAGGCCCAGGCCGAGGTCCACGCCTGGGCCGTGCGCCAGGAGGACCCGAGCCAGCACCTGCCCGACACCACCGACTGCGCCTCGTGCCACATCGGCCAGCACGTCGCGCGCCACCTGGAAGAGCGCGACCCGTCGCTGGCGTCGCCGCCGCTCGCGGCCGAGCGCGGCGCGCGCACGATCAGCCTGGCCGAGAGCGACGCCGACAACCTGCGCGCCTTCGGCTGGGTCGGCAAGGAGCCGCACGTGGCCCAGCGCACCGCCAACGAGACGCGCGCCGTGCTGGCGGCGTTCGCGGCGCTGCCATGAGGCGCGGGCTCGCGGCCGTGCTGCCGGCCACGGCGCTGGCGGCCGCGCTGGTGGCCGCGCCGCGCCCGGCCGCGGCCGACGACTACGAGGTCTCGTTCGGCGTCTTCATCGAGGTCTTCTGGGGCGGCCCGAACCGCATCGGCATCGGCGCCGACCTCGAGCTCACGCGCCGGCTGTGGGGCTCGGACGGCGCCTGCAGCGAGGGCGACATCGACGGCGGCGCCGGCGTCCTGGCGCGCGGCACCTGGATCTTCCCCGACGCCTCGCTGCTGGCGCTCGGGCTCCACCTCGGGCGCGAGCTCGACGCCGAGCTGTCGCCGCGCTCCTGGGACATCGAGCTCGGCGGCGTGTGGCGGAGCGCCATCGGCGCCGACCCGGCCGGCCGCGGCGTCTTCGCCAGCGCGGTGATGGGCTTCCGCGGCTCGGGCGAGGCGCGGCTCGGCGGCGTGCTCCTGACCGACGCGCCGCAGCTCCGCGGCGCCGTCGAGACCGCCTTCGGCCTGCGCATCCCGGGCAAGTTCGCGCCCGAGGTGCCGTGTCGCGCGCTGTGACGGGTGCCGCGGCGCCCGCCGCGAGCGCGCTCAGCGGCCCTCGAACTGCGGCTCCTTCTTGAGGAAGAAGGCCTGCACGCCGACCAGCGCGTCGCGCGAGCGCAGGCACTGGAGCTGGGCGTCCTCCTCGCGCTGGAGCGCGTCGGCCAGGCCACCGCTGGCCGCCGCCGCGCGCAGGTTGTGCTTGCCGAGGCGCAGCGCGATGGGCGGCCCGGCCGCCAGGCGCCGCGTCCACGCCGTCGCCGTCACCGCCAGCTCGCCCGGCGGCAGCGCGCGGTTCACGACGCCGATGCGCTCGGCCTCGACTTCGTCGAAGCTCGGCCAGCAGCATGAGCTCCATGGCCGCCGAGGCCGACCAGCCGGCTCGGGAGAAGCTCGAGCCGCCATCGGGCACGAGGCCGATGCGCGTGAAGACCTGGCCGAGCTTGGCATCGCTCGCGGCCAGGCGCAGGTCGGTGGTCAGCGCCAGGTCGAAGCCGAAGCCGACGCAGGCGCCGCGGATGACCGCCAGCGTGGGCTTCGGGCAGGCCCAGAGCGCGTTGATGACCTTGTGGAAGCCGTCGCGCAGGTAGGCGCGCACGGCGTCGTCGTTGCCCATGGCGCCGCCGGCCGAGCGCAGGTCGGCGCCCGAGCAGAAGTCGTCGCCGGCCCCGCGCACGACCAGCACGCGCACCGCGGGATCGTCAATCACCTTGTCGATCGCCCGGGCCATGTCGGCGCAGGCCGGCGCGGTCAGGCCGTTGCGCGCGCCGGGGTTGTCGATGAGCAGGTTGGCCGCGCGCGGCTCGTCGGGGTCGGTCTCGAGACGGATGATGGGGGTGGGCTGCGCCATGCCCCGTTCAAGCGCGCGCGCCGCGGCGACAAGGCCCGACCCGCCCCGCGACGCCGTGCAGCGCGCCGTCGTACGCACGCCGCCCGGGCCGCGCGTGAGCTCGACGCGCGCGATGGCGCCGGCGCGCGTGCCGAGCTTTGCGCGTGTCGAAGAGCAGGTTGCCGAGGCTGTAGAAGACGACGCCGTCGCCCACCACCTCCATGGGCTGGACCACGTGCGCGTGGTGGCCTACGACCTGGGCGCCGGCCGCGACCAGCGCCCTGGCGATCGACCGCTGGCGCGCGCTCGGCGCGGGCGCGAGCTCGGTCCCCCAGTGCAGCGACACCACCACCACGTCGGCCGTCGCGCGCGCGCGCCGCACGCGCTCGACCAGCACCGACTCGAGCTCGCCGGGCGGGATGTAGGCCAGGTGGCGCACGACGTCGGCGCGCCGCGCGGTGGCGTTCCGGCGATCGGTCGCGGCCAGGAAGGCGATGCGCAGGCCGCGCACGACGCGCACCTCGGCGCTCGCGGCCGCGGCCGCGCCATCCGCCCGCTCGTCCGCGCCGAGCGTCGCGACGCCGACCGCGGCCAGCGCCGCGCGCGTCTCCGGCCAGGCCGCCCACGCCGGCGTCGAGGGCGTGGTTGTTGGCCAGCGACGCCAGGTCGATGCCGGCCGCGGCGAGCAGCGCGGCGCGCGCCAGCCGCGCCGAGGCGGATGCCATCGGCGGCCGGCAGGCGCGCGCTGAGCGCGCCCTCGAGGTTCACCAACGCCCGCATCGGCGCCGGCGAGCAGCAGTGTCGCCGCGGCCAGCGCGTCGCCTCGCCGATGTCGCGGATGCGGCCCGCGACCACGCGCCCGAGCGCCACGTCGCCGCCGAAGGCCAGCGTCGCGACGTCCTGCGGCGGCGGCTCGCCGAGGCCGGCGAGGCCGTGGCCGTGGGCCTCCATCGCGCTCCACAGCGCATTGAGCAGCGCCGTCACACCGCCGGCCTCGAGGAAGCTCTGCGTCCACGGCGGCCGCTGGCGAGGTCTTGGCGCAGGCTCGTCGTTCCTTGCTCGTCGGTGAGGCGGTCGCTGGCGTCGTGCGCGAACTCGTAGAACGAGAAGAGCCCGCCCTGGGTCATGCGCGCGCCGACCACGTCGGGCACCGCCACGAAGACGTCGTCGACACGGCCGATGCCGATGTGCAGCGCCTCGCCGGAGGTGACGTTGGTGTGGATGGTGGTGACCAGCGCGATGCCGCGCGCGAGGCGGCCCTCGTCCGCGCCGAAGGCGGGGCTCGGCGACTTCTGCTGGGTGAAGAAGAGGGCCTCGTAGGTGCTGCCGATCTTGCGCAGCCAGGCGTAGTCGTCGTCGCTCAGCGCCTGACCCTGGACCTCGCGCTCGGCCATGGTCGCGAGGCGCTCGGCCACGAGCCGGCCGTTGGAGGTCACCTCGCCGCCCTGGTCGTCGAAGGCGATGGTGATGCTCGGCTCGCCGTCGGGCGCGAACAGCGCGTAGGCGCGCCTGGCCAGCGCCGCCGCGGCCCGGAAGAAGGCCGGGTTGGGCTCCACGAAGCCGCGCGGCAGGGGCAGGATCGGCTGCTCGACGAAGACCATGATGCCGAAGCCGCCGTCGCACTCGGCGCTGAAGTCCTCGAAGGCGTAGAGCACCGAGTCGTGCTTCAGCTGCGCGTAGCCGCCGAGCGCCGACGACAGGATGCGGTCCTGCCAGGCGTCGTTGGCGCTGAAGTCGAGGCGCGCGGTCGCGGCCGACGGCGACACCGTGGCCAGCGTGCGGATGAGCGCCAGCCACTCGTGGTAGAGGTCCGAGCTCCGCAGCGGGTCCTTGGCGTCGGGCAGCTTCTGGCGCAGCGTAGCGCCGTGTAGGCCTCGTTCCACGGCTCGGCCGCGGCGGTGGCGGCGGCGATGCGCAGCGCGGCCGGCACGCCCAGCATGGCGAAGGCGTCGACCGCCGAGGAGCACCGCGGTTGGGCACCGCCGAGTGGGTGAGCGCGCTGTACGCGGTGGTGTCGAGGCCAGGCCACCGCAGCGGGAGGAAGAACATGAGCGACGGCTCGCGCGGCGCGGCCGGCGCCTCGTCCTCGGCTGACGGCGCCGCCGCACCGCGGATGCCGAGGTCGCCGAGGCCGGCGCCGGCCGACAGCGCGGCCAGCGCCTTCGAGCGGTCGAACAGCGCTCCGGCGCGCTCGCACGTCCTTGGCGAGCTGGTCGCGCACGTGGCTCGGCGTGGTCGACCGGGCGGCCCATGAAGGCCACCATGGCGTCGATGGTCTCCCACTCCTTCGGCAGCGAGGGCTGGCCCAGGCGATCCTTCTGCATGAAGCGCACGAGGTCGACCGCCGACTGATCGAACGGCAGCGGCACCAGCGAGGTAGCGCATGGCCACGAAGTAGCCGGCCAACGTGCCGGCGTAGTGCCCGCGCGGCTTCATCTGGGAGAAGTCGACCTTCACCGGCTCCGGGTAGCCCGGCACCGCGACGTCGGCGATGCCTTCGTGGGCGAGCGCCTTGGCGATGAGGTCGCCGGCGCGCTCGCGGATGACCTCGGGCACCTTGGCCAGGACCTCCTTGGTGGCGTCGCGCATGACCTCGTCGGCCGACTTCGGCTTGGGCTCGTCGGGCGGCGGCTCCTCGCCGGGCATGGCCGGGGCGGCCGGGCCGCTGACGCCCTCGCCCGCCTCCAGCGCGGCCCAGGCGACGGCGAAGTGGGCGGCCAGGGAGCGGTTCGAGCCGGCGTCGGGGCGCGCCGCGAACTCCTTCATGAGCTCGCCGCAGATGTCCTTCAGCGCGACCGCGGCGGTCTCCTCGTTCTTCTTGATGAGGCCGGCGATCTCGTCGCGCACGATCTGGAGCAGCGAGTCCGACGTGACGAAGGGCGCGCGCCGCGCGTAGGCGATCTTGTCGTAGGCAGTGAAGAGCTCCTTCTCGGCGCCCGGGCGCACGACGAAGCGGTTCTTGGCCATGAGCGCCGAGCGCACCTGGCCCCAGACCTCGGGGTAGGCGTTGAGGTCGCGGACGTCCTGGAGCGGGTAGCTGGTGGCCTCGACGGCGATGGCGTGGCTGCCGTCGGCGGCCTTGCGCGTGACGACGACGCGCGAGCCGTCGGGCGACCAGTCGATGCCGGCGATGTCGCCGGGCGTCGGCACGCCGAGCGGCGCCCACTCGCCGCCGGCGCGATCCGCGGTGGCGGCGCCGTCGCCACCCGAGGTGAGGACCAGCGTCTGGTTGGTGGCGTAGCCCTCGCCGACGCGGCCCTCCGAGCCCTTCACCGGTGCCGCGGCGTGGCGCGCGTAGCGCTTGGGCAGCGCCTTGGCGCAGGCGTCGTCCTTCCAGTGGGCGAGGTCGTCGAGCTCGCAGTTGGGCGGCAGCTTGTCGCTGTCGGGCTTGAAGCCGATGGCCTTCAGCGCGGCGGCGAGGTCCTGGTCCCAGGCGGCGTGGGTGTCGTGGACGAGGGTCTCGGGGCCGCCGGCGCCGGCGCAGGTCCAGGCCAGCGCGAGGCCGTCGCCCGACCAGCGCGGGCCCCAGCAGTCGGCGCCCTTCGGCGAGAGCTGGCCCTCGTGCTGGCCGTTCAGGGCGCGGAACATGACCGCGCGCTTGCCGCCGACCCGGCGCGTGAAGGCGACCTTCTCGTAGCTGTCGACCTCCTGGGCCGACGCGCCGCCTTCGCCGCCGCACGGGTCGGGGCGGACGGCCTCGAAGGTGTAGCGCAGCGGCGAGAGCGCGGGCTCGAGATCGTCGGCCTTGCCGTCGGTCAGCGCCGTGACCTCCTTCGTGGCGAGGTCCTCGATCATGAGGTGGTAGGCGCCGCCGCGGTTCGAGCTCCAGAGGACGCGCGTGCCGTCGGGCGACCAGCTCGGGTCGCGGTCGTCCTTCGGGTCGCTGGTGAGCGCGGCGGCGTTCTGGCCGTCGATGTCGGCGATCCACACCTCGCGCGCGCCGTCGGCGCCGGCGTGGAACACGACGCGGCGGCCGTCGGGGCTGACGCGCGCGTGGT
This sequence comes from Myxococcota bacterium, assembly GCA_046351155.1. GTDB lineage: Bacteria > Myxococcota_A > UBA9042 > PHBI01 > PHBI01 > JAXLYZ01. The sequence continues at coordinate 23,712 of JAXLYZ010000069.1, read as the reverse complement.
CGGCGTCGACGCCGGGCGGCGAGATGACGCCCGTCTTCATGGCCGGCGCGACGGCGAGCGCCGGCCCGGCGGGGCTCGCGGCGCCGTCGGCCTCGGCGCTCGGCGCGGCGTCGTCGGCCGGAGGAGCGGCATCGTCGAGCGCGCTCGCCGCGGCGTCGTCGGCGGCGGGAGCGGCGTCGTCGCTCGCGCTCGGCCCGGCGTCGGGCGCGGGCGACGCAGCGGCATCGGCGGCCGGCGGCGCGCTGGCTCCGGCGTCGGCGGCGGCGACCGGCGCCGTCGTCGCGGGCGGCGGCGGCGCGGACTTGCCGCAGGCGGCCACGGTGAGGGTGAGCAGAGCGGCGAAGCGGATCGGCAGAGCCCTCATGGGTCCTCCAGCGAGAGGCGGTGGTGAGCGAGGCGCACGCGACGGCGTCGACCGTCGCTGTCCACACAGGCCGAGCCATCGTCGCACAGGCGGGCGGCGCAGGCGACCGGGCCCTTGCCGAGGCCGGTGAAGCCGAAGCCCTGCCAGCGATAGGCGGCGAGCTGGCAGCTCGTGGCGTGCTCGAGGACGAGCAGCTCGGCCTGGCCGTCGCCGTCGAGGTCGCCGACGCTGAAGTCGTCGAACGGGCGCGCCAGCGCGCTGCCGCGCCAGCGTTCGACCATATGATCGCTCGTCGCGTCCCAGCCGAGCACCCACACCGTGCGCTGGATGGCCGGGCCCGGATGGCGATGCTTGGTGGTCCAGATGCCCAGCACGACGAGCGCCGGCGCGCCGCGCTCGAGGGGCCCGAGCGCGGCCTTCCAGGCGGGGTAGACCGGGCTCGCCCAGGCGGCCCCGCGGCCGCGCTCGAGCGAGAGGACGGCGTGCGCGCCGGCCGCGTCGCCGGCGAAGCGCAGGACGTCGGGGCGGCCGTCGCCGTCGACGTCGCCGTGCAGATCGGAGGTCGTCGGCTGCGGCGCGGGCGCAGGCGGCGGCGGCGCGCCGAGGCCGAGCGCGAGGCACGCGAAGAGGAGCGGGTTCATCGGCGAGGCCCAACCATCGAGCGCGGTTGTCGCATCCGTCGTCGCGCATCGGCAAGGCGGCCTCGACACGCCCGGCCGGTCGGGCGAGAACTCCCGCATGGCGACGAGCGGCCCGCGCAGCGCGACGAGCGCCTCGGCTTGGAAGGACGCGCTGGTCCGCTACCGGCCGCGGCTCGCGCGCGCATACCCGCCGCGCTGGGACGGCACGAGCCCGGACGGCGCGCCCATCGCCTTCGAGCCGCGCGCCGTCGGCCCCGATCGCGTCGGCCTCGACGTGGCGCTGGCGGTCGCGACCGGCGCGCCCGGGCTGGTGGTGATGGCGCGCGCGCAGGCGCTCACCGACGCCGGCGGCTTCGCGACCGGCGACGCCGAGTTCGACGCCGAGGTGGTGGTCTTGGCCGGCGACGCGCACGCCGGGCTCTTCGACGCCATGGCGCGCCGGCGCCTGCGCGCGCTGGTGGCGCTCGGCGGCTGGGTCGCCGACGACAGCCTCCACCTCGACGCGGCGGCCTCGCTGGCAGTCGGCCCCGACGGCCTCGCGGCGGTCGTCGACGCCATGGACCGCGTGGCGCGCCGACCTCGAGGGCGCGCACGACAGCGCGTCGCGCGTCCTGCGCATCGCGCTCGACGATCGAATCCGGCGGTGCGCACGCTACCGCGCGCTGAGCACCGCGCGCCGACCTCCAGCGCGCGGGCCGAGCGCGCCATCGCGGCCGCGGGCGACGACGACGACGGCTTCGCCGTGCTGGCGACCCACCTCGCCGACCACAGCCTGCCCGACGCGCTGCGCCTCGCCGCCGCCGAGGCGCCTGGTCGCGGGCTTCCCGCTCGCGCGCCTGGCCGACCTCGGCGTCGCCTGGCGCCGGCTCGCCGTCTCGGCGACTTCGGCCCTCGGCGGCCCGCCTCGACGCGCCGGGCGCGGCCGGAGCCGCGCTGCGGCTGGCCCAGTTCATCGCCGACGGCGCGCTCGATGGCGCGCCGGCGGGCTCATCGTGCCGGCGCTCGAGCTCTGGCGCCGGACCGACATGACGCGCGAGAGCCTCGAGCGCGTGCTGGACGCTGGTACGCCATCCGTCGCCGGCGGTCGCGTCGCGCGCGGTCTATGCCTACCTCGAGCGCGCGCCGCTCGAGCAGGCGCTACAGCACGAGGCGACGCTGTCGGCGGCCGCCGGCGCCAGCTTCGAGGTGCTGAGCCGCCTGGCCATCGAGCGCGTGATGGCGGCGCTGCGCGCGCCCGCGCTGACGCCGACGACGCGCGACACGGCGCTCGCGCTGCTCGAGAAGCGCGTGCCGCGCTCGTGGCTCGACGCGACGCGCGCGCTCGAGCTCCTGCCGCACCTCGCGCGCGGGCCGAGCGAGCAGGCCCTGGCGCTCTTCGGCGAGCTGGTGGCGCACCCGTCCGACGCGGTGCGCCGCGCCGCCTGGGAGCACCTCATGCGCCTCGACGCGCCGCTCGAGGCCGATGCCGCGGCGCTCGGGCGACCGGCGGAGGTGGTCCGCGCCGTGGCGCCGCTCCGCCCCGAGCGCTCGGCGCAGGGCGGCGCCGTCGTGCTGTCGCTCATCGACCACGTGGACGCGCGCCGCTTTCCGAGCATCGTCGTCGGCAACCTGGGGCTGCTCACGGCGCTCGGCACCGCGCGCACGCCGAGGCCATCGGCGCCTTCCTCGAGTCGTACGACGATCGCATCGTCGCGGCCGCGCTCGACGCGCTCGCGGCGATCGGCACGCCCGCGCAGCTGACCCGCATCGAGCCGCTGTCGAAGGGGATCTTCCGCGACGCCGAGACCAAGGCCAAGGCCCGCGCCGCGCTCGACGCCATCGCCGCCCGCGACGGCGACCCGAGCGGCGGCCTGACGCTGAGCGAGCACCACGCGCGCGGCGCCGTGTCGCTGGCCGACGACGAGCCCGCGGGCGGAGTCCGAGCGATGGCCAATAGGGCCTATCTCTGCGCCACCGATCGGCGCGCCAGCGAGCCGAGCGCGAACGATCCGGCGCATCGGCCCGAGCACCACACGCTGGCCGCCGCCAAGGCGTCGCTGCCGCTGCTCTGGCTCGCGCTGTTCCGACCCGCCGACGTCCGCCCGGACCAAGGTCGCCGCTCGCCGCGCGCACGACCGCTTTGCGCCAGCTCGCGCGCGCGCCGCGGCTCGCGGCCGCCCTGCCCGCCCTCGACGTCGCGGGGTCGGCGGCCACCTCGACGCGCTCGTGCGCGGCGCCGACGCGCGCTACCTCACGATCGAGCTCGGCGAGCTCGCCGACCTCTGGCCGCGCGCGCGTCGTTTCCATCGCGCTCGCCGCCGTCGCCTACCTCGCCGGCGACGCCGCGCGGGCGCGCGCATCGTCAAGACGCTTGACGAGCTCGCGCCGAGCGACGTGCGCATGCCGTGGCGTCTGCTCGGCGGCTCGCACCTCCGACCGGTGCCGTGGGAGGCGCCAGCGCCGGCGCCCGCGCGACCGCGCCGGCCCGCGCGCACGCCGGCCGCGCTCGGCACGGCGCTGCGCGAGGCCATGCACGCCGGCGACGGCGACCGCGCGCGCGAGCTGCTGGCGGCCGGCGCCGACCCCAACGGCTACGACGTCTTCCACGGCTCGTGCTGGCAGTCGGTCTTCACCGGGCGCGTGCCGCTCGCGTTCCTCGACGAGCTCATCGCGGCCGGCGGCGACGTCACGGCCAAGCACCGCCGCGGCGGCTACCCCATCGTGCAGGCGGCCTGGAACGGGCGCGCCGCCATGATCGCCGCGCTGCTCGAGCGCGGCGCCGACGCGCGCGTGCTCGACCCGTTCAAGCGCCCGCCGCTGGCCATCGCGGCGCGCGAGGGCCACCTCGACGCGACGCGCGCCCTGCTCGCCGCCGACGCGAGCGCCGACACCGTCGCGCGCGCCGTCCGCGAGGTGCGAAAGACGCTTGACCAACGCGCCAGCTGGCCGCTCCGCGACGAGGGCGGCGTGCGCGCCTGCCTGGCGCTCCTCGAGGCCCACCACCCCACCCTGCCGGAGTCGCGCCGATGATCGGTCTCGTGTTCGAGGGCTGCGTCTGCCGCGCGGCCTTCCATGCCGGCGTGGCCGACGTCCTGGCGGCCGAGGGCGTGCCGTTCGGCATCGCCGCCGGCGCCTCGTCGGGCTCGATCGTCGCGGCCGCGCTCGCCGCCGGCCTCGGCCGCGCGCTGCCCGAGCTGTTCGAGCGCTTCAGCGGCCGCTCGATCGTCTCGTGGCGGCGCGCGCTCCACAACCGCTCGCCGTTCGACATGAGCACCATCGTGCGCGACGCGCTGCGCGACACGCTGGGCGACGGCGATCTGCGGGAGGCCCCGCTCGAGGCGCTGTGCACCGCCACGCGCGCCCGCGACTTCCAGACGCTCGTCCTGTCGAGCCGCGACGAGCCCGACTTCGTCACCGCCATCCTCGGCTCGTGCTTCTTCCCCATCCTCTATGGAAGGACCATTCGCCTCCGCGGCGAGCTGGTCATCGACGGCGGCATCACCGACAACCTGCCGCTCGGCGCCGTGGCCGCCCGCGGCGCGACCACGCTGCTGGCCGTCTTCCCGGCCCACGACGGCACCGCGCTCAGCCGCCCGCTGCGGCCGCGCGTGCGCCCCGGCGACCCGGCCGTCGGCCAGGCGCTGGGCGTGAAGGTCATCGCCGTCCACCCCGACCGCCCGCTGGCCGTCCGCGCCTGGGACCTCGATCGCGAGCGCGTGAAGGACGCCATCGCCGCCGGTCGCCGGGCGGGCGAGCGCGCCGTGACCGCCCTCGAGCGCGACGCCTCGCGGGCCCGTTCCGTCGAATGTCACGGCGGCTCCCGCGCGTGTCACGCCTCGTCGGTCGGAGGTGCTGACATGGATCTCGAGCGAGCGATGAACGGTGTGACGAAGGTGGCGGAGGCTCTTGGCGCGCTGGCGATCGGTTCCTCGGCCGCGGCCGAGACGGGAGCGCCGCCGGTGCCGCCGGAGGTCTCGGCTATGCTCGACATGGTGGGGACCTGGCGCGGCCCAGCCACCATGACCCAGGGCAAGGACGCGCAGGCGCTGGACGTGACGATGACCTGCCAGGCGGTCGCGGGCGGCTCCGCGGTGGCGTGCCAGACCCACATGCAGGGCCAGGGCTTCGCGCTCGAGGAGAGCGACCTCTTCGCCTGGGATCCGGCCGCGCGGAAGTACCACTGGTACGCCGCCACCAACGTCGGCGACGCCCACGACCACGTGGCCGACGCGCCCGCCGCCAAGGGCGGCGCGCTGGCGTTCGTCCACCACGGCACGCTCGCGGGCAAGCCCTTCACCGAGACCATCGGCATGAGCTTCCGCGCCGACTGTCGCCACTTCGACATCAAGAGCCAGGGCACGCTCGGCGGCCAGCCGATCTTCACGCTCGCGGGCAGCGCCGACAAGCAGTGACGCGCGCGCGGTGCGAAGGTCCTTGCCTCTCGCGCGCGCCGCTTGTCGCCGCGCCGGGCGAGCGGTATCCCCGGGGCGTGGATCTCGACACGCTCGTCGGGCGCGATCGCGAGCTCGCGGCCGTGCGCGCCGCCTGGCGTCGGCAGCCGCCGGGTCGGGCCAGGTGCTGCTCGCGACCGGCGAGCCGGGCATCGGCAAGACCGAGCTCGCTCGAGGCGGCGGCCGAGCTGGCGCGGGCCGACGGCTTCGCCATCGGCTGGGGCGCGCCCCGAGCTCGGCGCCGCGCCGCCCTACTGGGTGTGGATCCAGGCGCTGCGGGCGCTGCTGCCGCGCGTCGCGCCCGAGCGCGCGCGGGCGCTGACGCGGCTCCTGCCCGGCCTGCTCGAGCACACCGGCGACGCCGCCGCCGCGCCCGATCCGTTCCCGCTCCACGACGCCGTCGCCGGCTTCCTCGGCGCCGCCGCGCGAGGCGCCGCTCCTCGTGTTGCTCGACGACCTGCACGCGGCCGACCTGTCGTCGCTGTCGCTGGCCGAGCTCATCGCGCCGTCGCCCACGGCGCGCGCGTCATGCTCATGGCCGGCTACCGCGACGTCGAGGCGCGGCGCTCGGCCCCCATCGAGGGCGAGCCTCGCCCGCCTCGGTCGCCGCGGCGAGGTGCTCCACCTCGCGCCTCGACGCGGCCGGCGTCGAGGCGCTCGTGCTGCATCGGACCGGCCGCCGCGACCCCGAGGTGACGCGCATGATCCACGACGCCAGCGGCGGCGGCCCGCTGTTCGTGCGCGAGCCTCGACGCTGCTCGCGGCGCGCGTCGGCCGAGGCCGACGGCCGGGCCGGCCCGGCCTCGAGCGGCGTGCCGGGCGCCGTGCGCGCCGTCATCCGCGAGCGCCTGGCGCTGCTCGCGCCGGCCACGGTGGCGCTGCTGCAGGCGGCGGCGCTGGTCGAGCGAGTTCGGTCCGGCGCTGGTGGCCGAGGTCGCCGGCGTCGTGCCCGACGCGCTCGACGACGCGCTCGACGAGGCGGCCGCCGCCGAGATCATCGCCGCGCGCGGACCCGGACGCTGGCAGTTCTCGCATGCGCTGGTGGCCGAGACGCTGGTCGAGGCGCTGCTGAGCGTGCGCGCGCGCCTCCACAAGCAGGCCGCCGAGGCGCTCGAGCGCACCTTCGCCGCCGACCCGAGGCGCCGCTGTCCGACATCGCGCGCCACTGGTCGGAGGCCGGCCTCGACGCCGCGCCGCGCGCGCTGGACGCCGCCGTGCGCGCGGCGGGCGCGGCCTCGGCGCGGCTGGCCTTCGCCGACGCCGCCGCGGCCTACGCCTCGGCGCTACCCGCTCGGCCAGCGGCGCCGGGCGACGCGCGCTGCCGCGCCGACCTGCTGGTGCTGCAGGGCGAGGCCTGGGTGCGCGCGCATGATCGGCCGCGCGCGCTCGAGGCGTGCCGCGCCGCGCAGCGCGAGCTGGCCCACGCGCTCGGCGACCGCGCGCTGGGCGCGCGCGCGGCCCTGGCCTACGGCGCCGAGGTCGTGCCGGGCCGGGTCGACGCCGCGCTGGTGAGCCTGCTCGGCCAGGCGCTGGCGCCTTCCGCCCGACGACGACCCGTGGCGCGCGCGCCTCGAGGTCCGCCTCGCCGCCGCGCGCCAGCCCGACGCCGATCCGCTGGCGCCGCTCGACGCGGCGCGCGCGGCGCTGGCCATGGCCCGGCGCCTGGGCGACGAGGCGGTGCTGGCCGACGTGCTCTTCTCGGCCGGCGGCGCCTTCGCCGACTACGGCCCGCCGGCCGAGCGCGCCGCCATCGACGCCGAGGCGGCGCGCCTGGCGCTCTCCCGCCGCGACCGCCCGCGCGCGCTGCGCGCCTTCGGGCGCCTGGCCTACGACCACGTCGACCTCGGCGACAAGGCCGGCTTCGAGCGCGCGCTGGCCGGGTGCAGGCCATCGCCGAGCCGACCGGGCTCGCGCGCCTGCGCGCGCAGGCGCTGATGCTGCGCGCCATGAGGGCCGGCTGGCAGGGCGCCTGGGCCGAGGAGGACCGGCTCGTGGCCGAGGCCTTCGCGCTGCGCGAGGCCGCCGGCGACGAGCTGGGGGCGGCCATGCGACCGGTGCGCGCCGCGTTCAGCGCGGTGGCGCGCGGCCTCGGGCCGGAGTGGTTCGCGCTGAAGGCCGACGCCATCGTGCGCACGCTGGCCGCGGCCTCGCCGCTCGTCGAGGGCAGCGCGCGCGCCTGGGCCGACGCCAAGGCCGGCCGCCTCGACGACGCGCGCGCGCGCATCGCGGCCATGTTCGACGGCGGCGTCTTCGCGGCCCCCATCGGCATCCACGCGCTCGAGAGCCTGAGCGAGACGGCCTGGCTGCTCGGCGACCGCCGCCTCGCCGGGCACGTGCGCGAGCGCCTGCTGCCGCACGCCGGGCGCGCCTTCATGGTCACCAGCCTGGCATCGATCCTGACGAGCGTCGTCGACCACGCGCTGATGCGCCTGGCCGACGTGCTCGGCCTCGACGCCGAGGCCGACGCCTGGGCCGCCTCGGCGCTGGCCTTCTGCGCGCGCCTCGGCGCCGAGCCGCTGGCGGCCGCCGTGCGCGCGGACCACGCCGCGCTGGTCGCGCGTCGCGGCGCGGCGGTGCCGCGCGACGAGGCCGTGCGGCTGACGCGCGAGGGCGAGGTGTGGACGGTGGTCGGCCGCGGCGAAGTGGGCCGCGTCAAGGACAGCCGGGGCCTGCGCATGCTGGCCCGGCTGGTGGCCGCGCCCGGCGTCGAGGTGCACGCGCTCGACCTGTCCGGCGGCGGCGCGGTGGTCGGCGAGGCCGCGGCCCCGGCCCTCGACCAGGCCGCGAAGAAGGCCTATCGCGCGCGCCTTGCCGAGCTCGAGTCCGAGCGCGCCGAGGCCGATGCCTGGCACGACGAGCTCCGCCGCGAGCGCGTCCGGGCCGAGATCGAGCGCCTCGAGCGCGAGCTGGCCCGCGCCTTCGGCCTCGGCGGCCGCGCGCGTCCGAGCGGCGCCGCCGTCGAGCGCGCCCGCGTCAACGTGCGCCGCCGCCTGGTCGACGCGCTCGAGCGCATCGCCGAGGTGTGCCCGACGCTCGGCGCCGACCTCGCGCGCGACGTGCAGACCGGCGTCTTCTGCCGCTATCAGCCCAAGGCCTGAGAGCGGCTTCTCGTCCGGAGGCGCTCGTCCGCGGTTCGTTCGACGCGCGCTGCTCGGCGGCGTTCGCTCGGCAGCGCGTCGAGCCAGCGCGCCAGCGCCTCGAACCACACGAGCTTCGACGCGAAGCCGGGGAAGCTCGCGTTGAGGCCGCTCGGGTTGGGCACGACGAACACCGGGCGGCCGCCGAGGCGCTCGGTCTTCGGACCCGGGCCGGGCTCGGCGCCGCGCGCGAAGACCTGGCGATAGAGCGTCACGCCGACCAGCGCGACCGCTCGGGTCGCGTGCGCCGGACCTTCCGGGCCAGCGCCCGCGCGCCGGCGGCGAGCTCGTCGCGCGTGAGCTCGGAGGCCGCGCGCGAGGGCCGCGGGCAGAGGTTGGTGAGGCCGAGGCCGTACGTCAGGAGGCGCCGATCGTCCTCGGGCGCGATCAGCTCGGGGGTCAGCCCGGCCGCGTGGAGGAGGCGCCAGAACGGGTTGGTGCGGCCGCCGAAGTGGTGGCCGATCTCGGCCGAGCGCAGCCCGGGGTTGATGCCGACGAAGAGCAGCCGCAGGTCGGGCGCGAGGATGTCGGGGAGCGCCTGCCGGGTCGACGTCACGTCCGGCTCACTGCACGAGGAACTCGAAGAGCGTCTCGACTCGGGCGCCGGCTCGGCGGGGTAGGCCGCGATGGCCACCTCGCGGCTCGCGGCCTGCACGAGCTTCAGCGCACGCCGTAGGTGCCGGTCGCGGCCGGCGCCTGCAGCGTCACGGCGGCGTGGCCCTTCACGCCGGGTAGACGCCGGGGACGGCGTCGTAGGCGCAGCCGAGGCGCGTGCCGTCGCTCGTGGCGACGAGGATCTGCGCGGCGCAGTCGGCGCACTCGGGCGGGCTCCAGATAGTGTAGTCGAAGGTGATCTCGAGGTCGTCCCCGGGCGCGGCGATGACCGTCGTGCGCCCGTTCACGAGCTGACCCTTCAAGCGCGCGTAGAGCTGGCCGGCGTTGGCCGGCAGCGCGTCGACGACCTCTTCGGCCGCATCGCCGACGACCTCGCTCGCGACGTCGTCGGCCGTCGCGTCGGCGCGTCGCTCGCCGCCGCATCGCCGCCGCACGCGCCGAGCCCGACGGCGCCGAGCCCGACGGCGCCGAGCCCGACGGCGCCGAGCCCGAGCGCGCCAGCCCTTCGCCACGACCGCGCCGCGCGACATCACTTCAGCACCACCAGCGCCCGGCGGTGAGCGCCACGCCGACGCCGCCGACGAGCCACGGCGCGCCGCGACCGATGCCGCTGTCGCGGCCGTTGCGCGTCAGCGTCAGCAGCAGCCAGCCGGCGCCGAAGCCGGCGACGAGGCCGCCGATGTGGGCGGCCATGTCGATGTTCGGGATGGCGAAGCCGATGATGACGTTCAGGCCGACGAAGCTGGCCAGCGAGATGGCCTGGCGCCGCCACGCGTCCTGCTCGAGGCGCTCGCGGTGGAACAGGAGGAAGGCGCCGAAGGCACCGAAGACGCCGAAGACCGCGCCCGACGCGCCCACCGAGCCCGCGGCCGGTGGCGCAGCAGCGAGGCGACGCCGCCCAGCAGGCCGGCCACGAGGTAGAGGGCCACGAAGCCGCCGCGCCCGAAGAGGCGCTCGACGACGCTGAACTGGTAGAGGCGAGATCATGTTGGCGGCGATGTGCACGATGCCGGCGTGGAGGAACATCGCCGTCACGAGCCGCCACTGCTCGCCGTGGAGCGTCGCCGACGCCACGTTGGCGCCGCAGGCGTCGAGCACGCCGCCGCTCGGCGACAGGAGGTCCGCGCCGGCCACCAGCTCGAAGGCGAACATGGCGACGTTCAGGCCGATGATGATCCACGTGGCCCAGGGCTTCCACGGGCGCTCGGCCTCCACGGTCCCCTCTTCACCCTCGGCTGTCGCACGCGATCGTCGGCTCACCATGGCGGCCATCGTCGACCAGGTCGCCGTCCGTGTCCACCCGCCGAGACCGCCGCCGCGGCTACTCGACGAGGCCGCGCAGCGCCCGCGCCCGCGACGGCTCGCGCAGCTTCTGCAGCGCCTCGGCCTCGATCTGCCGGATGCGCTCGCGCGTCACGTAGAAGACGCCGCCCACCTGCTCGAGCGTGTGGTCCGTGACCTCGCCGATGCCGAAGCGCATGCGCAGGATCTTCTCCTCGCGCGGGCTCAGCGTCGCCAGCGTGCGCCGCGCGCGCAGGGACAGCTCGCGCTGCATGGCGCGCTCGGCCGGGCCGGGCATGTCCTTGTCGGCCACCGTGTCGCCGATCGAGATGTCGTCGCCGTCGCCGATGGGCGTGTCCATCGACGTCGGCTCGCGCAGGTGCAGCAGGATGCTCCGCACCTTCTCGCTCTCGAGGCCGGTGTGGGCGCCGAGCTCGTCCGGCGTCGGCTCGCGGCCGAGCGTCTGCAAGAGCGCCAGCGACGCGCGCTGGAGCTTCCGGAAGAGGTCGACCACGTGGCTCGGCACGCGGATGGTGCGGCCCTGCTCGACCAGACCGCGCGACACCGCCTGGCGGATCCACCAGGTGCCGTAGGTCGAGAACTTGAAGCCGCGGCGATACTCGAACTTGTCGACCGCGCGCATGAGCCCGATGTTGCCCTCCTGGATGAGGTCGAGCAGCGCCAGCCCGCGGTTCGAGTAGCGCTTGGCGATCGACACCACGAGGCGCAGGTTGGCGCGCACGAGCTCGCCCTTCAGCCGACCGGCGTGCACCTGCGCCTGGCCGATGCGCGAGGCCACGGCGAGGAGCTCGGACGGCGGCAGGCCGGCCTCGACCTCGACGCCGCGCAGGCGCTTGCCCTGGAAGGCAAGCGCGTGGCGGATGCTGGCCGTGGCCGGGTCGCGCGAGCTCCGAAGCGCCTTGGTCGTCTGGTGCTCGCGCCGCTCGATGCGGCGGATCTCGGTCTCGGCGCGCGAGGCGCGACCGGCGAGACGCATGAGCTCGCCCAGCCACTTCGCCACCAGCGTCCGGCTCCAGCGGATGCGCACGAGCTCGGCGCGCGCGCCGTCGAGGTCGCCCGCCTTCCTCCGGCGCTCGGCTGCCTCGACTGCGGCGATGGCCGCCGCGCGCAGCAGGTCGTCGTCGTCGCCGTGGGCGTCGGCGTAGCTCCGCACCAGCGTGCGCACGGGCTCGGTCTTCAAGAGCGCACCCAGGTCGCAGAAGGCGACGAGCGCGCGCTCCCACTCGAGCAGGTGCACGAACATCCGGTCTTCGGCCGCCTCGATGCCCTGCGACAAGGCGATCTCGTCGTCGCGGTCGAGCAGCGCGAAGGCGCCGATCTGCGCGAGGTAGGTGCGCACCGGGTCGCCGTGCTCGCTCGGCGCGGCGGCCCGCGGCGCGGACGCCGCGGCGCCCGGCGTGCGGGGCGTGGTCTTCGGCGCGGCGCCGACGGACCTCCTGATCGTCATCGTGATCTCCTCTCGTCGACCAGGCGGCTCGGCCGTGACGGCAAGGAAGCGGCCATAGCACGAGCCGGCCCTCGCGCGGCGAAGAATCACCTTGGTTCGAGGTCTTCCGGTCACTATGTTGCACCCTCGTCGTGCGGCATCGCTGACGTCATCCGCCCGAGCTGGGACGTTCGCCGCGGTCACAGCCCCGAGCTGGATGACCGTGGTGCGCGCCGCTCGGACACTCGATCGATGAGGATGCCGGACACGCGCCCCCGAGCTCGCGCGCAAGCCGAGCCTGCATCGAGCATGCGCCGCCCCGACGCACGTCCGGCGCACGGGCGTCATCGATGGTGCGGCCCGACGGGCTCGCGCCCTGGGAGCATCTCGCATGACTAGCAGCTCGAATCCGACCGACACCTCCAAGAAGACCGGCGCGGCCGACGCGCCGACCCCGCGCTCCGTCAAGATCCAGTGCCAGCGCGTCCGCGATGGCATCCTGCCGGTGTTCATCACCGTGATGCCGACCGCCGACCTCGACGTGAAGAACGGCGTGTTCGTCGACGTGCGCCTCGAGCCCGCGGCCGACCTCGGCGCCGCGGCCACCGTCACGGCCAAGACCGTCTCGGTGAGCGGCCTCGTCGCCGTCGCCGCCAACGACGCCACCGGTCCTTCCATGAAGGTGGCCGCCCCGGGCGCCGCCGCCGGCAACGGCAGCGGCAAGAAGGCCACCGTCAAGTCGCACCGCGTGGCGCCGGCGCGTCGTCTGTTGCGCGGCAAGGAAGAGACCTTCGAGACCGAGATCAGCCTGCCCGCGCCCGACGTCAGCGGCCGCGCCTGGATCGTCCGCGGGCGCTTCGGGACTGGCGATGGCAACGATCTGCGCTCGTCTTGGCAGCGCGTGAAGTGAGGCTCGAGCGGGCCTTCCGGCGTCCGCGTCGGGAGGCCTCGCGGCGCGCGTCGCCGCGCCTGGGTCAAAACTCCGTCACCGTGACATGGCGGTGACACGCGGCCCCTACGGTCGCTGCATGAAGATCCTGCTCGTCCATCCCTCGTATCCGATCACCTACTGGGGCTTCCAATACGCGCTCCGCTACTCGGGCGCGAAGGCCATGCTGCCGCCGCTGGGTCTCGTGACCCTGGCCGCGCTGCTGCCGGCCGAATGGGACATGCGCCTGGTCGACCTCAACATCGAGAGCCTGCCGGACGCGACGCTGGCCTGGGCCGACGCGGTCCTCATCGGCGGCATGCGCGTGCAGGCGGACTCGATGCACGAGGTCACCGCGCGCGCCCACGCGCTCGGCAAGACGGTCGTCGTCGGCGGACCCGCTCCGACCACCTCGCCCGGCGAGTACGCCGACGCCGACGTGGTCTTCCAGGGCGAGGCCGAGGGCCGCGTGCCCTCGCTGGTCAGCGCCATCGTCGAGGCCGTGGCCGAGGCCGATCGCCAGGGCGCGCGCACGCCGCGCGTGCTGTCGGCCGAGGGCCTGCCGTCGCCGGCCATGACCACCAGCCCGACGCCGCGCTTCGAGCTGCTCCAGCTCGCGCGCTACGACACCATGAGCATCCAGACCTCGCGCGGCTGTCCCTACCGCTGCGAGTTCTGCGACATCATCGAGATCTTCGGACGCGTGCCGCGCATCAAGTCGGCCGAGCAGGTCATCGGCGAGATGGAGGCCCTGCGCCTCCTCGGCTGGCGCGGCGCCATCTTCGTGGTCGACGACAACTTCATCGGCAACCGCCCGGCGGTGCGGAAGCTGCTGCCGAAGCTCACCGCCTACCAGGCCGAGCGCGGCCACCCCTTCGACCTCAGCACCGAGGCGAGCATCAACCTCGCGTCCGACGAGCCGCTCGTCACGGCCATGGTCGAGGCCGGCTTCAGCGGCATCTTCGTCGGCATCGAGTCGCCGGACGCGGCGTCGCTCCAGGGCACGCAGAAGACGCAGAACCTGCGCATGGATCTGCTCGAGGCGGTGAACAGCCTGTCGAAGGCCGGCCTCGAGGTCATGGCCGGCTTCATCGTCGGCTTCGACGAGGACGGCCCGGCCATCTTCGAGGCGCAGCGCGCCTTCATCCAGTCGACGCCCATCCCCATCGCCATGGCCGGCCTGCTCATGGCGCTGCCGCAGACGCAGCTGTGGCGTCGCCTCGATCGCGAGGGTCGCCTGCGCACGACCACCAACGGCGATCAGTTCGGTCGCCCCAACTTCGTGCCGACGCTCGACGAGGCCACGCTGGTGAAGGGCTACGCCCAGCTGCTGTCCGATCTCTACCAGCCCAAGGCCTACTTCGAGCGCGTGCAGCGCCAGGCGCTGCTCGGCGGCAAGACGCCCGGGCACGCGCGCGTGAAGCTCAGCGACGTGTGGAAGCTCGTGAAGGTGATGTTCATGCTGGGCATCGTGCGCTCGTGGCGCGGCCACTTCTGGAAGCTGCTCTTCAAGACGGCGCGGAAGGCCCCCCACAACCTGCGGCGCGCGGTCGTGCTCGCGGCCATGGGCGACCACATGATCCGCTACACCAAGGAGGACGTCCTGCCGCGCCTGGCCGAGGCGCTGGGCGACATCGAGCGCGAGGCGTCACCCGAGCGCGCGCGCGCGCTGCCCATCGTCAGCGACGACGGCGCGATCGCGGCGCCGGCCCTGAGCGCATGATATATCGTGGCGCGCGCGCCGGGACGGCCGGCGCGCCTCACGCTGCGAGGAGAGGCTGCATGCGTCCGGTCCGTACTTCGTCGTTCCTGCTGGCGGTGTCGCTCTCGCTCGCGGCGTGCGGTCGCGCGCCGAGCCCGCCCGCGCCGCGCCGACCTCCGAGTCGAAGGCAGCCGCGCCCGAGTCGAAGGCACCTGCGCCCGAGGCCAGGGCGCCCGAGGCGCCCGCAGCCGAGACGAAGGCAGCCGAGACGAAAGCCACGGAGGCGATCGCCCCGGCGGCGGCGCCGAGCGAGGACCTGTCGGCGGTCGCCACGGCCGAGCGCTACCTGCGGGCGGGCGGCGCCGGCGGCGACCTCGCGGCCGCGCGCGCGCTGGTCGACCCGGCGTGCTCGGGCGAGAAGGTCTGGGACGTCGATGCCGACGTGGTGCTCGGCGCGCGCATGACGCTCACGGCCGTGAAGGTCGAGCCGCTGACCCAGGGCGAGACCGAGGCCACGGTGCGGGCGACCGTCACCGGCACCGCCAAGGCCGAGCACACCACCACCGAGACCGAAGTGCTCGGGAAGAAGGTGAAGCTCGACATCGCCGGCGTGCAGCTCGGCGAGACCACGCTCTCGACGCAGCTCACGCTCCTCCGCCGCGACGGGCGCTGGCTCATCGGCTGCAGACAACCCTGAGCGCCATGGTCCGCGGGCACCAGAGGCAGCGCCGGCCGAACCCCATCCGCCCCACGCGGATGCTGCTGGCCCTGCTGTTCGGGACGGTGCTCGTGCCGTCGCTCCTCACGCTGTCGGTGGGCATCGTGGCGCTGGCGCTGTGGCGGGAGTCGTACGGCCTGGTCATCGGCGTCCTGACGCTGTCCTTCGCGGCGTCGGCCATCGCCGGCGGCGCCACCGCGGTCATCTTCGTGCGGCGCACCTCGCGGCTGGCCGAGATGCAGGCCGACTTCGTGGCCAACGCCGGGCACCAGCTGCGCACGCCGCTGGCCGGGCTGCGGCTCGTGGCCGAGACGCTCGAGGCCGGGCGCGGCGACGACCCGGCGCGGCTGGCCGCGCTCACCGAGATGCTCGGCGACGAGGTGCGCCGCCTCGACGCGCTGGTGTCGCGCGTCCTGGCGTGGCGCCGCCTCGACCAGGGCGCGCCGCTGGTCCACGAGCCCTTCGACCTCGGCGAGGCCGTGCGCGAGGCGGTCGGCACCATCGCGCGCCTGCCCGAGGGGCGCGAGGCGACCATCGACCTCCGGCTCCAGCCGCTGCCGCCGATCGCGGGCGATCGCCAGATGCTGGTCGAGGCCATCGCCAACCTCGTCCACAACGGCGTGAAGTTCGCCGGCGACGAGGCCCGATCGCCGTCGAGCTGAGCGCCACCGCCAAGCACGCGGTGGTGAGCGTGAGCGATCGCGGGCCGGGCCTCGACAAGGAGGCCAAGGCGCACATCTTCGAGCGCTTCTACCGCGCGCCCCAGCACCGCATGAGCCGCGCCGGGACCGGCCTCGGCCTGGCCATCGTCAAGAGCGTGGCCGAGGTCCACGGCGGCCGGGTCGAGGTGCAGAGCGCGCCCGGGGCCGGCGCCACCTTCAGCCTGTGGCTGCCGCTGGAGCACCGCCATGCTGGCTGACGCGCCGCGCGATCGGCCGACCGTGCTGGTGGTCGAGGACGACCGCACGCTGGCGCGCGGGCTGGTGATGAACCTCGAGCTCGAGGGCTTCCGCGTGCTGCACGCCGCCGATGGCAACCAGGGCCTCGAGCTGGCGCTGGCCCACTCGCCCGATCTGGTGGTGCTCGACCTGATGCTGCCCGGCCTCACCGGCTTCGAGGTGGTCGCCGAGCTGCGCCAGCGCGAGCGGCCGACGCCGGTGCTGGTGCTGTCGGCGCGCGGCGAGATCGCCGACAAGGTCGAGGCGCTGCGCCTCGGCGCCGACGACTACCTGACCAAGCCCTTCTCGCTGAAGGAGCTGGTGGCGCGCATCCGCGCGCGCCTGCGGCGGCCGACCTGGACCGGCAGCGAGGCGCGCCCCATCGTCTTCGGCGACGTCACCGTCGACCTCGAGCGGCGCGCCGCCTCGCGCGCCGGCCGCGACGTCACGCTGACCCAGCGCGAGCTCGACCTGCTGGTCTTCCTGGTCACCCACCCGCGGCGCGTGTTCTCGCGCGAGCAGCTGGTCGACGCGCTGTGGAGCTCGAGCTACGAGGGCACGGCGCGCACCGTCGACAACTTCCTCCACCGCCTGCGCACGAAGCTCGAAGAGGATCCGACGCACCCGCGCCACTTCATGACCGTGCGCGGGCGCGGCTACTGCTTCGACCCCTGACGCGCGAATGTGCCAAAATCAAGGCATATGACAAATGCGATCACAGATCGGGCCGCGGTGATATGACAAATCCTATTCGAGGCGGCGCGTGGTGACGACCTCGGGCCCGGCCGGAGGCACGGTGACGACCAGCCACTGGCCGCCGCTGCTCGGCATGAAGCGGCGGATGACCTCGATGTGGAGGCCGTCGCGGTCGCTGCTGATCTTCGGCGACGGCGCGCGATCGTCGAGGATGGCGATGCCCTCGAAGAGCGCCGTGTTCAAGATGCGCACGATGGCGTCGTCGGCCGGGCGCTGCGCGAGCCAGCCGCGCTCGCGCACGAAGTCGGCGAAGCTCTTCGCGCCGCGCACGCCATAAGTGACGCCGCTCTTGGCGTCGATGAGCTGGCGCATGACGCCGGTGCCAGGGTAGGCGCCCGGGAACGCCGCGACCGCGACCACGGTGTCGAAGCTGCCCGGCTCGACGCGCACGACGATCTGATCCGCCGGGTACTGCTTGGCCAGCGCGGCGCGCATCGAGGCCTGGGCGTCGCGGATGGCCTGCTCCACCGCGGCCGGCCGGACGACCTCGGGCGGCGGCGGCGGCGCGTCGGCGCGCGCGGGGACGGACGGTGCCAGCACGCCCGCGAGCACGGCGAGGCACGACGACATGAGCGGGAGCGATGGGCGCATGAGACCTCCGAGGGCGGCCGACGCGAGCCTAGCACACGCGGCACCCGGGGTCGGGTCGACCGGGCGCGCGAGCGTGATATATGCTCGGCCATCATGAACGCCCGACGCACCATCACGCTCCCCCTGTACGCATGGATCCTGACTTCGGCCTGCGGTGGCAAAGGCCAGGACGCGGCGCCCGACGCTGCGCCGCCGGCGGCGGTGAAGCCGGTCGAGGCGGCGCCCTTCACGCTGACCTACTCGTACACCGCGGCCGGCGCCAAGGAGCCGCTGGCCATCGTCATCCTGGCCTCGGACGGGGCCGTGAGCGCCATCGAGGACAAGCCGGCCAAGCGCTTCGTCGGCACGCTCGACGCCGACAAGATCGCGTCGCTGTCGAAGCTCATCGCCGACCCCGAGCTGCGCGCGCTGAAGTCGACCGACGAGAAGGCGGCCGGCGCGACCGTGCGGCTCGAGCTGGTCGACGCCAAGGGGGCGCTCTGGAACCTGCGCGTGGCCGGCGCCGAGTCGCCGCCCGAGATGCGCGGGCTGCGCGCGTTCATCGACGGGGTGCAGGCCGATCTGAAGGGCGAGAAGCGGCCGCCGCCCATCACCGCCATCGACGTGACCCACACCTCGACGGCCAAGGGCGCGCCGCCGAAGGAGCGCGTGCGCATCATGGCCAACACGCTGGTCATGGTGTGGAGCGACGACAAGCCGTCGGCCTACGGCAACGTGGCGGTGGCCGACGTCGAGACGCTGCGCGTCGGCTCGGCCGCGGTCGAGGCCTCGAAGGACAAGCCCGGCACGAGCGGCGACGTGCGCGTCGTGCGCTTCGAGCGCGACGAAGGCGATGGCGGCCCGCTCGAGCGCAGCTACGACGGCGACGCGCCGCTGGCGGTAGGCGCGCTGCTGGTGCGCGTCGACGACATGAAGGCGCAGGCCAAGCCGCTCATCCCGTTCGACACCGTGACCTACGAATTCCAGGCGACCTCGCCCAAGAAGGGGCCGCTCGAGGTGCTGACCATCGACGCCACCGGCAAGCTGGCGCTGACGGCCGACGGCAAGCCGGTCGCGACCGGGCAGGCCGCCGACCAGGAGCTCTTCAACGTGTACTCGACGCTCGGCGCCATCGAGAAGGCGGAGTCGGCCAAGCCCGGGCCGGGCGAGCCGATCATCGCGGTGAAGGTCGCGGGCAAGGGCGGCGCCCACGAGGTCCGCTTCGGCGAGGAGGTCCCCGGCGGCATGGCCCGCGCCATGGCCAACCTCGACAAGCTCAAGGCCCAGCTCGCTCCGGCACCTGCGCCCGCGCCGGCACCTGCGCCCGCGCCCGGCACCGCGCCGCCCAAGGCCGTGCCCTGACGCGGCGCGGCCGGCGCGCCCCGGTCGACGATCGGCCTCTCGTGTGCTACCTCGGCGCGTGATGCGGTTCTCCTCCGAAGTCCAAGCCATCCTCCGCACGGCCCAGGAGTACGCCGCGGGCGCCGACCAGGCGCTGACGACCGGCCACATCCTGCTCGGCATGCTGACCTCGACGTCGCGCGCCGGCCGCGTGCTGACCGAGCTGCGCGTCGACGTCGACAAGGTCTTGAACGCGCTCGGCCAGGTGAAGCGCGCCGACCGCCGGCTCGAGGAGTCGGACGAGCTGCTCGGCGCCATCGAGGGCCACATGGTCGAGGCGGCCAACCGCAGCGCCTCGCCGCTGGTGTCGTCGCTCCACCTGCTGCTGGCGGTGACGCGCGAGAAGGGCTCGGTCGCCTACAAGGTCTGCGTCTTCCTCGGCATCCCGCCGGTGCAGGTGCGGACGTGCGCTGGCGCTGGGCGGCATCAACGTGGCCCGCGCCGGCGCGCCATCGAGCGGCAGCAGGCCTCGATGCTCAGCAGCCTCGCTGGTCGAGCCTGGTCGCCACGTCGCTGCACCGCCGGTCTGCTGCTCGCGCCTGGCGCCCCATCTCGCCGCCCTATCCGCCTGCGGCGTCGTCGTCGCCGCAGGCCGCCCTGCTGCCCAACACGTGCCGCCCGCGTCCTGCCGTCACCGCCGCCTGCGCGACACCTCGCCGTTCGCCGACGCGCCCGAGCCTGCGTGCCGCGCCGACGACCCGGGCAACCTGGGCCTCGACGCCGAGCAGCGTTCTGCTCTCACCGGGCTCGCTGAACCACCGCCGAGGCCGCGCGCGGCCAGATCGACCCGGTCATCGGCCGCCGCGAAGACCATTTCTCCGGAGGCGACGCTCGACGCTGCACAAGCGGCGCTCGAACAACCCCTGCCTGGTCGGCGAGCCCGGCGTCGGCAAGACCGCCATCGTCGAGGGCTGGCGCTGGCCAGTTGCTCGAGCAGGGCAAGGACGAACAAGCGCCGCGGCCTCCGCGAGAAGGTGGTCATCTCCTATCGACGTCGGCCGCTGGTCGCCGGCACCGAGCCCAGCGGCAGCCGCGCCGCATGGCCAAGCTGAAGGACGAGGCGCGCCGGCGGCCGGCATCGTCTTCATCGACGAGCTGCACACCCTGGTCGGCGCCGCCGGGCGAGGGTGCTGGACGCCGCCAACGACCTCAAGGCGGCGGCCAGGCGCGGCGAGTTCCCGTGCACGGCGCCACCACGCCGGCCGAGTACCACCGCTGGCATCGAGAAGGACCCGGCGCTCGAGCGCCGCTTCCAGCCCATCGAAGTCGAGGAGCCGTCGGAGGTGGCGCAGTGACGCGCTCGCCATCCTGCGCGGCGTCATCGACAAGTACGAGAACTATTCATGACCCGCGCCGTTCCAGCCCGAGGCGCTGGACGCCGCCGTCAAGATGTCGCGCCGCTACATCGTCGACCGGGCGCTCGCCTGATGAAGTGGTTTCTTCATCCTCGGCCGACACCGCGGCCGCGCGCGCCACGCGCGTCAGGGCAAGGAGGTGGTCGAGGTGTCGCCGACATCGCCGGCGTGGTGGCCGAGCTGATGATCCCGGTGGCGCGCCTCATGATGACCGACGCCGAGCGCATGCCGATGCTGCGCGACTTCCTCGGCGAGCGCATCATCGGCCACGACCTCGTGCTCGACGCCATCGCCGACGTCATCCAGCGGAACTCGGCCGCTTCTCGAGCAAGTATCGATCGGCAGCCTTCCTCGGCCAGTTTCCGGCGTCGGTACCGAGACCGCAAAGGTGCCGCCGGATTTTCCTGTTCTGCTCGAAGGACGCCATGACGCGCATCGACATGAGCGAGCCATGGAGCGGCATGCCGTGGCGCGCTTGGCGAAGGCGGCCTGGGCTACGTCGGCCACGAGGACGCGGGCCAGTTGACGGCCGCGCTCACGCGCCGGCCCTACCAGATCATCCTCGACGAGGTCGAGAAGGCGCACCCCGACGTCCTCAACATCCTCCTCCAGGTGCTCGACGAGGGTCGCCTCACCGACGCCAAGGGGCGGCCGCTGCTGTCGTTCCGCAACACCGTCATCATCATGACCTCGAACCTCGGCGCCGACGTCATCCGCGCGCGCTCGAAGCAGCTCGCCCACGCGCGCCGACGGCGCCGCGGCGCTGGACGCCGGCGACGAGCAGGAAGGTGCTCGACAGCGCGAGGAAGGTGCTGCCGCCGGAGCTGTGGGGGCGCGTCGACGAGAAGTGCGTCTACGGTCCGCTCGGGCGCTCCGAGCTGGTGCGCATCGCGCGGCTGCTCGTGTCGGAGAGCTCGGCCCAGCTGTCGGCCGAGCGCAACATCCGCTACGAGGTCACCGACGCCGTGCTCGACTACGTGCTCGACAAGGGCGGCGCCGACCCGGCGCTGGGCGCGCGCCCGCTGCGCCGCGCGGTGCAGCGCTTCTGCGAGAACGCCATCGCGCGCGCGGTGCTGAAGGGCGAGGCCCAGGCCGACTACCTCGTCATCGAGCTCGACCTGCAGGGCCAGCTCTCGGTCTACGTGCCGAGCCGCCCGAGTCGTACGTCGACCCCGAGGCCGACATCATCCGGCCGCCCGAGGACGACGAGCCGCTGGCCGAGCACGAAGCCTGACGCGCGAGCGCGGCGTCAGCGGCGCGGACGGAGATCGACGCGCACCTCGCCCGAACCGTCGACCTCGAAGAGGCCGTCGAGCTCGACCTCGGCGCCGTCGCTGGCGCGCGCGATGACGTGCGCGCCGCAGCTGCCGTTCTTCAGCTGGAGGCCGACCGGCGGCGACAGCGGATCGTCGAGGCCGGACGGGGTCGGCAATGCTGAAGCTCGCGACCTTCTGGCCATCGAGTTTGCTGAGCCGACCGGCCAGTCGGCCAGGCGCGTGCGCGGGAACTCGTTGTTGGTGCTGGTCGCCGCGCAGCGTCGACGGCACCCTCGAAGCGGAGCGTCACGTCCTTCGGCACGCGGCTCCCGAAGAGGAAGAAGCCGCTACCACGAAGACGACCATGGCCACCGTGGCGATGCGGCGGCGGCGCAGGCGGCGGCGCCCTCGGCGGCGGGGTCGCGCGCTGGCGCGCGCGGCCTGGGCGGGGTCGGCGGCTTCGGGGATTTGGCTCGGACATGCTGGTTGTGGCCTTCGCTCGGACTCTTCGGCCTCGAGGCGGCGGCGCGTTGAACGCGGCGGCAATCGAGGACCAGGAGTGTTGCTGCCAGCAAGCCCTGGCGGGCGGGCGAGCGCGAGCACGAGGTGTCGCTGAGATCGGCCGGCGGGCCGACCGTGCTCGCGACGACCGGCACTGGCGGCCCTGCCAGGTCTCGGCAGAAGGCGGCGTGCCCGGCGAGCCCGAGGAGGACGGCGCCACGGCCGGCGGCGGCAGCATCGGCGAGACGCTGCTGGCGCTCGAGCGCTGGCGGCCCGACGTCGCGTTCATCGCCATGCACGGCCCCGACGGCGAGGACGGCCGCGTGCAGGGCGCCCTCGAGATGCTCGGCATCGCCTACCAGGGCTCGGGCATCCAGGCCTCGGCGGTCGGCCTCGACAAGGTCCGCACCAAGGCCGTCTACCGCGCCGCCGGCTTGCCGGTCGCCAAGGACCGCGTGGTCTCCGGGCGCGTCGACTGGCGCGCGCTGGCCGCCGAGCTCGGCCTGCCGCTGGTGCTGAAGACGCCGGCCTCGGGCTCGTCGGTGGGGGTCGTCATCGCCACCACCCTCGACGAGCTCGCGGCCCAGGGGCAGGCGCTCGTGGCCGAGGCGGGCTCGCTCCTGTGCGAGCAGTACGTGCACGGCCGCGAGTTCACGGCGCCGGTCGTCGAGGGCCCCGACGGCACGCCGAGCGCGCTGCCCGCGGTCGAGATCCGCCCGGTCACGGCGGCCTTCTTCGACTACGTCGCCAAGTACACGCCGGGCGCCACCGACGAGCTCTGCCCGGCGCCCATCGACCCGGTCCTCGAGGCCGAGATCCGCGCGCTCGGGCTGGCTGCCCATCGCGTGCTCGGCTGCCGCGGCTACAGCCGCACCGACCTCATCGTGCGCGCCGACGGGCGGCCGGTGCTACTCGAGACCAACACGCTGCCCGGCCTCACCGCCGAGAGCCTCCTGCCGAAGTCGGCCGCGGTCGCCGGCCTGCCCTTCCCGGCGCTGGTGCAGCGCCTGCTCGAGCGCGCGCGCGCGGCGGCGCTCAGCCCGAGGGGTTGAGCCGGCGCGCGTCGGGCGGGCCGTCGACGAAGCCGGCGGCCGGCTCGGCGAAGTGGGTGCCGACCAGCAGCACGCGGCGCGCGGCCGCGTCGTCGACCAGGCGGCGGCGCGTGTCGCCGGCGACGTCGGCGTCGACGTCGGCCTTCGAGCTCCAGTCGGGGCGACCGACCTGACACGGGTGGTGCAGGCTGTCTCCGGTGATGACGGCCTCGGCGCCGCCCGAGCGCACGCGCACCACGACGTGCCCCGGCGTGTGGCCGGGCGCGGGCTCGAGCGACACCTGGTCGGTGACGGCGCAGGGCGGCTCGACCAGGTCGACGAGGCCGGCGTCGGCCACCGGCTGCAGCGAGTCGGCGACGACGTAGGCGTGCTTCGGCAGCGGCAGCCAGTGCTCCCACTCGCGGCGCGCGACGAGGTAGCGCGCGCGCGGGAAGGTCGGCGCCCAGCGCTCGCCGGTCCAGCGCGTGAACCAGCCGACGTGGTCGAAGTGGAGGTGGGTGCAGAGCACGACGTCGACGTCGTCGGGACCGGCGCCGGCCTCGGCCAGGCGCTCGAGGAAGGGCGTCTGGAGCCGGTGCCAGGCGGGGTTCCGGCGCTCCTTGTCGTTGCCGATGCAGGCG
>JAXLYZ010000068.1:0-45725 GCA_046351155.1 Myxococcota bacterium | reverse complement strand
TCCCGTCGGCAGGCTCGCGCGCGCGTTGGCGCTGGCGCTCGGCCTCGCGCCGGTCCTCGGCGTCGGCCCGGCGGAGGCCGAGCCGATCCCGCCGGCGGCGCGCGGTCGCGGCGCGCTCGGCGTGTCGGGCGACGGGCGCTTCGGGCTCTTCGCCGGGCGCCGCGAGCTGGTCACCTGGGAGCTCGCCGACGGCAAGAAGAAGCTGCGCGTGCCGCTGGCGCCGGCGGCGTGGGAGCTGGCGCCGAGCCCGAGCGGCGAGACCACCTTCCTGGTCGCGCCCGATCGGCTGGTCGACGTCATGCTGCTCACCGGCCGCGTCGTGGCCGACCTGCCGGTGGCGGCGGGCTCGCAGACGCCGGTGCGCGAGCTGGCCTGGACGCCCGACGGGACGCAGGTGCTGCTGCTCGGCTGGGAGCTGGCCGAGCTCGGGCCGGGCGAGGGCACGCCGCTCGCGTACTACGATCCGAAGCTCGGCTACGTGATGCGCCAGATCCGCATCCCCGGCCTGGTCGAGAGCCGCGGCATGGTGGTCCTGAAGAGCGGCTTCGACGTCGTCATCGGCACGCCCAAGCGCCTCGTCTTGCTCGGGCTCGGCGTGGCCAGCGTGCGCACGGTGGCGCTCGCCGACGCCGCCGACGGCGCCGGCGATCGGCGCCTGGTCGCGGCCGTCGCGGGCGGGGTGTTGAGCGTGCGCGGCGGCCAGCTCGAGCTGCTCGACCCCGAGCGCGGCCGCGTCACGCGCACGCTCGAGCTGGCGCCGGGGCCGCCGCGCCGCTGGCTGGCGCGGCCGCTCGGCCGCTGGGTGGTGGGCGCCAGCGACGACCTCCGCGCCTTCGTGTGCGTCGACGTCGAGGCGGGCGCGGTCGACGTGCTCGATCCGCGCGCGCTCGGCGGCCTGCGCGCGGCGCTGCCCATGGAGCGCGGGCTGCTCGTGCTCGGCCGCGAGGCGCGCGTGGTCGATCTGGCGACGCCGCTGCCGGATGATCTGCGCCTCGTCACGCCGCGCTAGCCAGCATCGCGCCGGCCGCGCGCGCGTGCGGTCGGCGCTACTTCAGGATGGGCGGCAGGTTCAGCTTGCGACCGGGGCGGAGCGTCATCGGGTCGTCGAGGCCGTTGGCGTCGGCGATGCGGCGCCACTCGACCGGCGTGCCGTAGGCGTAGGTGCTGATCTTCTGGAGCGTGTCGCCCTGCTTCACGGTGTAGAGCTTGGCGTGGTCGGGCGAGCCCTTGGGGTTCTGCTCCTCCTGCGTCCGCTGCGGCAGGACCTGCTTCAAGCACACGCTGACCTTGGCTCGGACCGGCGTGCCGTCGGGCAGGAACATGGTGTAGTCGACGCTCAGCTTCGAGAGGAAGAAGGTGTAGACGGTGTTGTGCCGCGTGCGGTGCGAGAACTCGCCGAACACGAACACGATGACCTGCGGGTAGTGCGAGCGCGGATCGTAGTCGACCAGCGACTCGAGCGCGTCGATGTGCTCCTCGCGCACGCTCTTGCGCGTGTCGTAGGTGTCGAACCAGAGCTCGCCGATGTTCAGGCAGATGGGGTGGGTGTGGGAGTACTTCACGCCGCTCGTGGTCTGCACGTGCGGCTCCTCCGTGAACGACATCGACTTCTCGACGTGGATCGAGCTCGGGTTCAGGAAGAACTTGATCTCGGACGGCGCGGCGATGATGAGCTCGTCGGGCGACCACGGATAGCAAAGGAACTTTGCCTTCTCCAGCGTGCCGCCGAACATGCTGACGTCGTCCATCTTCTTCTTGAGGCTGGACACCTTGCCCACGAGACTCATCGGCGACTCCTGCGTGTGGGGATCGGTCGGCGCCACGAGCGCTGACGGATGCCTCGGACTGCAGGGAGGGGAACGCAGCCGGGCGCGAGGATCGAGGCCGCGAGCGCGCAATCCCGAGAATTGAGCACACCTTCTCAGCCGCACGAGAGGCGACCCGGGCGCAGCTGCCTGTTTTCGCGGGGCGTGCCGATGCCACGTGGCGCGCGCGCGATCGGCGCATAGACTGGCGCCGGAGCAAAGGAGGTGACCCCATGGACGGACCGCGAGGCACGGCAAGCTGTCGGGCGCAGGCCTTCGGCCTCGGCTGGCGGGCCGAGCTGCACGCGCGGCCGGCGGGCGCGGGCGTGCGCTGGCGCGTGTCGGCCGCGGCGCAGGCGACGTCGCTCCTGGCCGAGTGGCGCGACGACGAGGCCGAGCCGGCGCCGACCGTGCGCCTCGAGCTCCTGGCCGGCGTGCGCGACGGCGGGTGCTGGATGCGCTACGCGCCTGGGCCGACGCCCTGCCTGACCTGGTGCGCGGCGCTGCGCGAGGCCGGCCGAGGCGCGCGGCCCGAGCGCCTTCGTGGCCGGCTTTCCCGGACAGCGCGCCGCCCTGGCGCAGGCGTGGGCGTCGTCGGCGGCGCGGCCGAGGCCTGCGGCTAGACTAGCCGTCGCGCTGGCGGCGCCGGCCGCGCGGCTGCGGCGCTGCGAGCGGCGCGGATGGCCGACTGTAGGCCAGGACCGAGGCCTCGGCCCTGGGCGCGCACGGCGGCCAGCTCGCCGCCGGCGAGCATGCCGCGGAACTCGGCGAAGCGGGCGAGCACGGCGTCGAGGCTCGCCAGGTCGAGCCCGGCGAAGTCCTCGGGCGCGGCCACGACGCGATCGAGGATGACGTCGAGGTGGCCTCCTCGGAGGGCGCCGATGATGAGGTCGAAGCGCGTCGCGCTCGGCGGTCTGGGTCCGGGAGGTGACCACGTAGGCGCGCTCGCCCGAGGCCGGCTCGCCGGGTCGGCCGGGCCGCGGGCCGACGTCGGGCGGCAAGCGTGCCGTCGCCGGCGGGCTCGATGGCCAGGACGAGGTCGTCGAAGTCGCCGTCGCGAAGTCCTCGCTGGCGACGCCGACAGGCCAGCCCGACTCGACCTCGGCGCCGCGGTGCGCCGACGGGTGCCACTCCTTCATCGAGCGGCCCGACCAGGCCTCCTGCTTGGCGTCCTCGGCTGGTGCTCGACCGTCAGCGACCACGGCTCGGCGGCCTCGACGCGCAGCTCCTCGCCGCGCGCCGGCTGGATCACCTGGCCCGCGTCGGAGGCGGCGTTCTCGATGGTGACGCGCTGCGCGAAGGCGGCCACCTGCTCGACGACCTTCAGGAGCCAGCGGCCGGCCTTGGGGATGGTGAATGCGGGCCGGGCTGGGGCGTGGCGGCGGCCTTCTTGGCGGCACCTGCGCCGCCCGGCTTGGGCTGCGCGCCGTCGGCCTTGCCCGGGCCGGCCAGGTGCTCGGGCAGCGCGTCGCCGTAGAGCGCGTGGTTGTTGCGCGCGACCTCGTCCGAGACGCGCTGGACGGCGTGCCCGGTTGCGCCAGCTGGGCCGGGTCGGCGTCGAGCGAGCCCGCGTCGCTCGCGCCGCGCGTCGGCGCGTGGGCGCGCTGCCGCTGCTCGGGGGGCGCGCGGGCCCGCATCGCGGCGCGGGTCGGCGGGGCGCGGGGCCTGCTTCATGGACTGGGTCATGGCGATGGCTCCTGCTATTCCGGATCGACCGCCACGACGGCGGTGGCCCACGGCGCGACGGGGACGGCGAGGCCGTCGTCGGCGAGCGCCTGGCCGCTGCGCGCGCCGCCCAGCGGCACGTCGCCGTCGAGCACGGCGCGCGCCGTGTAGCGCCGGCCGGGCTCGAGGCCGAGGCGCGCCAGGTCGACGCAGCGCACGACGATGTCGCGGGCCCGGTCGGTGTCGTTGACGACGAAGAGGTAGAGGCGCTCGCCGCTCCGGCGCGGCCAGGCCAGCTGGCGCACGTGCCCGGTGTCGAGCAGCGGCCCCTGCCCGGCCTGGGCCACGAGCCAGCGCACGAGCGCCGCGGCGGCGTCCAGGTGGCCCTCGGCCTCGGTGTAGTAGCCGTGCTCGTCGAAGCGCGCCCACACGTTGGTGCCGATGAAGGCGCGCGTGCCGAGCCCATCCGTGTCGCGCACGACGTAGCCCACGAGCTTGCCGCGCTCGCCGAAGGGCGCCGTCTTCTCCCACAGGAAGGGCTCGATGGGAGGCCACGCCGGGGCGCTCCAGAAGCCGGCGTACCAGTAGCTCTCGAGGTCGCCGGCGTAGTCGCCGAAGGCGCCCAGCACCTGGCCCGAGCGCCACGCGCCGGGCCACGCCCACTGGCCCGACTCGGTGGCGGGGAAGAGCGCGCCGAGCGGGCTCGGCCCGCCGAACGCGTCGTCGCTGCGACCCGGCCACAGGAGGTCGACCAGGAAGCCGCCGCCCGCCACGTAGCCGGTGAGCAGCGCGGCGGTGTCGGGCGCCACGAAGTCCGGGTCCTGGAAGAAGACGACGTCGTAAGCGGCCAGCATCTCGGGCGTGGTGCCGCGCGCGTCGAGCACCGCCGGGTTGATGCCGGCGTTCACGAGCCAGCCGAAGATGGCCGGGTTCTCGATGGTGTGCAGGCGCTGCATGTCGTCGAGCACGCCGGCCTGCGGCACGGCGTAGCGGCCGTCGGTGAGGATGGCCACCGAGCTCGTGACCTCGCGGCCGCCGAGCAGTGACGCGCCGTGGCGCGCCAGCGCGTCGCCCCAGCGGCGCATGACGTCGTAGCGCGCGGTGGTGGCGCCGCTCTCGGCGATGGCCGACTGGAAGTCGTAGAGCGAGCCGTCGGCGTTCCAGCCGTCGCGGATGATGTAGAACGTGAGGCCCTTCAGGCCGTGCCCGATGGCGCGCGCCAATATCTGGTCGGTGGCCTCGGGGCGCACCAGCGGATGGCCGAGCACGGGGAAGCTGTAGAAGCCGCCCTGGAGCTCGATGGCGAAGGCGTACTCCTGCGCGCCGGTGGCGAGGTCGCCCCAGAAGTCGTAGGCGCGCGTGTGGAAGTCGGCCTGGAACGGCTGGTCCTGGAGCTCGCCGTTCAGCGGGAACTGCTTCGGGTAGAGGTCGAGCGCGGCGAGCCCGATCGGGTCCTTGGTCGGGCCGTCGTGGACGAGGATGTTCCTGACGCGCACGTCGTCGGCCAGGAGCGCGAAGGGCGAGTCGTTGGTGATGAAGAGGACGTCGGGCTCGCGGAAGCCGAGGTCCTCGATCATGCCGCGCAGGCGCAGGAGGTACTCGTGGACCAGCGCCTGGCCCGACCAGTACCAGTCGGCCAGCGCCGGGTTCTTCCGGCGATCGGCCACGTCCACGATGGCACCCGGGCCGCTCGCCGGCGGCGGCACGGCGGCGAAGTCGGCGTAGCTCGCGTGGTAGCGCGCGTTCAGCGCGGCGATGTCGCCGCCGTAGCGCTCGGCGAGCCAGCCCGCGAAGAAGGCGCGCGCGCTCGGCGAGTAGTCGACGTCGCCGAAGGGCTCCGACCAGTAGAGGTTGGTCTCGTTGTCGACCTGGAGGCCGATGAGGCAGGTGCCGAGGTAGGGCCGCGCCAGCGCGAGGATGTGCTCGTACCAGGCGCGCACCGCCAGGAGGTAGTCCGGGTCGAGGTAGCTCGGCTGGCGCTGGCGCTCGTCGCCGGTCGGCGAGTAGCTGTAGAGCGAGCCGTCGGCCTTGCGGACGAGCGAGCCCGGGTGCGCCGCCTTCCACCACTCGGGCACGGCGCCGAACGAGCCGAAGCCGCGCGGCCACTCGCCGGTGATGAGCGGCCCCGGCTTCAGGATGACGTGGAAGCCGCGCGCGCACGCGAGCTCCATGAAGGCCGGGAAGTCGCGCGCGCCGCTGAAGTCCCAGGTGTCGGGGCCGAGCTGGTGGTAGTCCCACGGCGTGTAGGTGCCGACGACGTTCATGTGCGCCGCGCGCATGAGGTCGGCGTCTCGGCCCAGCGACGCTGCGTCTCGGCCGCATCGCCGTCCTCGGCGCGCACGCGGAAGTACGGCAGGTCGCCGCCGTAGAGGAAGGTCGGCTCGCCGTCGATGAGCATGCGGCCGTCGCGGATGGCCACGTGCGGCCCTACATACGCGTCCGTATCGAGCCGGCGTCCGCCGTCACCGCGTCGGTCGCGACCGCGCTGTCGTCCGCTGTCGCCGTGTCGGCCGCGGCGCGCTGTCGAGCGTCGCGTCGATCATCGTGTCGACGGTCGCGTCGACCGCGGCGTCGACCGTCGTGTCGACCGCGGCGTCGACCCCGGGGAGAACCGTCGTGTCGACCGCGGCGTCGACCGTCGTGTCGACCGCGGCGTCGGCGGTCGCGTCCGGCCGCGGCAGGGACTCGTCGCCGCGAGCGACGCCGCCGAGGACGGCCGGGACGACGGCCAGGACACACGAGGCGAGGCGGCAGCGCATGACGACAGCGTGGGCGCTCGGCGAAGGCGCCCGCAAGAGCAGCTCTGCTCGTTGTCCGAGCGGCTTCGGCCGGCGTTCCTAGGCACCTCTGCTCATTCGCCGCGCGCCCGCGCCGGCCTTCGAGCGCCGACCGCGCCGGCGCTACTCGGGGTCATGGCCCCGCACACCACCCTCACCGGCCTCGCCCTCGCCCTCTCCGTCGTCGTCTCCGACGCCCGCCCGCGCCATGCCCGCGACGCCCGAGCCCCAGCTCGCGAGCCAGCCCGACGGCAGCGCGTTCCTGCGCGTGCTGCGCGGCGACGAGCGCGACAGCCACATGGAGACGCTCGACGGCTACAGCATCGTGCGCGCCGCCGACGGCACCTGGGTCTTCGCCGAGCTCGACGCCCACGGCGAGCTCGCCCCGACCGACCTCGTCGTCGGCGCCGTCGACCCCGGCCTCACCGGCCTCGTGCCGCACCTCCAGCGCCTCGCCCGCGCGCCCGAGCCACCGCGCCCGCCGGCGCCGCTCTCGTCGCCCCCGACCAGCCCGCAGCCGGCCTGCGCGCGGCGAGCTTCGGCACCGCGCGGCACCTGGTCATCCTGGCCGCCTTCGCCGACCAGTGGGACTACTCGAAGCAGACCGTCGACGCGCGCTACGGCTTCGCCCCCGATCGCTACGCCGCGCTCATGAACGAGCCCAGCCACTCCGCCGACGGCGCCGCCGGCTCGCTCGCCGACTACTTCGACGAGGCCACCAACGGCCAGCTCCACATCGACTCGGTCGTCACCGCCTGGGTGCGCCCCCGACGTCCAGGCGCGCTACGCCAACAGCGACGGCCGCGGCACCGACGACGGCGGCCGCCTGGCGCGCGACGCGCTGGTCGCGCTGCAGGCCGCGGGCTTCGACTTCGGGAGCGTCGACGGCGACGGCGACGGCTGGGTCGACATGCTCACCGTCGTCCACTCGGGCTGGGACGCCGCCGCCGGCAACGGGCAACAGGACTACGTCTGGTCGCACGCCAGCTCGATCGACGCCGTCACCTTCGACGGCGTGCGCGCCGCCCGCTACACCACCATCTCGGCGCTGCGCGACCTCGACGGCACGCAGCTCATCGCGCGCATCGGCGTCGCCTGCCACGAGCTCGGCCACTTCCTCGGCGTGCGCGACTACTACGACACCGACGGCGCCGCCTTCGGCGACGGCTCGGGCCTCGGCAACTGGTCGCTCATGGCCGGCGGCGGCTGGAATGGCGGCGGCGCGCGCCTGAGCCCCTTCGACGCCTACACGCGCGCTGCTCGGCTGGGTCGCGCCGCAGCGCATCCACTCGCTGCCGAGCGCGACCGGCCTGGTCTTCCTCGTGCCCCGCAGCGCCACCACGCGCGACGGCGTCTTCCGCATCGACGACGGCTTCGCCGACGGCGAGTACCTGCTGGTCGAGCACTACGGCGAGGTCGGCCGCTTCCACCGCTTTCCCTACGACGAGGCGCTGGGCGAGGGCGTCGCCATCTGGCACATCGACGAGCGCCGCCCGAACAACGACCACAGCGCCACGCCGACCTTGCTACGCGCGCGCATGATCGAGGCCGACGGCGACCAGAGCCTGACGACGACGGGCAACGTGCGCTCCGAGTCGGAGGACATCTGGGCCCCGTCGGGCGGCGCCGCGCTGACCCTCGACGCGACGCACGCGAGCGGCGGCAGCCTGGCCGACGACGGCTACGATCCGGGCGTGGCGCTCGTGGTCGGCGGCGACGCCAGCGCGCCCGACATGACGCTCGGCACGCGCACGCCGGTGCCCCACGCCTACCTCACCGGGCCGTCGGTGGTGGCCCCGGGCGCGAGCCTCGCGCTGGCCTGGGGCGCGGCCAGCGGCGCCGCCGCCTACGCCATCGAGCGCGGCCACGACGAGGCCACGGGCAGCTATCGCGACGACGCCGAGGACGAGGCGCGCTGGCTCGAGGACTGGCGCGCGCGCGGCTCGTGGCAGCGCTTCGACCACCGCGGCCGGAACGCCGGCGGCGCGGCCGACGGCGGCTTCAGCTACGCCGCGGTCGGCACCTCGTGGAGCTCGGACGACTCGCCGACGCTCATCCCCGCGGTGGCCTGGCGCGACGGCCACTTCATCCTGACCTTCGCCCACCCGGTGTGGATCGGCTCGGCCGCGAGCATCAGCTGGCGCGAGAAGCGCGCGCTCGGCGGCGGCAACTTCGTGCGCCTGCAGCTGCGCGACCTCGAGGGCGGCGACTGGACCACCGTGCGCCGCGCCGAGGACACGGCCGCGCTGTGGTGGGAGACGGTGACCGTCTCGGGCGCGAGCCTCGCGCCGTTCGTCGGCCGCTGGGTCGAGCTCCGCTACGAGGTCGTCCTCGACGGCTTCGACCAGGGTCTCCTTTGGCCGCACGCGGGCGCGGCCATCGATCGCTTCGAGCTCGCCGGCGTGACGCTCTATCTCCCGAGCTGGTCGGCCGTCGCCGAGCTCCCGGCCAGCGAGACCCATGCCGCGCTGACCATGCCCGACACAGCCGGCGACTGGCTCGTGCGCGTGCGCGCCATCGACGTCCACGGCACGCGCGGCGCCCCGTCGAACGCGCTCGGCGCGACCACCGCCGTCGGCCTCGACGACACGGCGCCGGGCGCGGTGTCCGACCTGCGCGTGACATCCTTATATACGGACGCGGTCGACCTGGCCTTCACGGCCTGCGGCGACGACGGCCCGAGCGGCACGGCCAGCATCGATCTCCGCCGCTCGGCCGACGCGCTGAGCGAGGCGAGCTGGGCCGCCGCGGTGCCGGTGCCGGTCGACGCCGTCCCTGGCGGCAGCGCGGTCGAGCTCACGGCCGGCGGCCTCGAACCCTACTCGAGCTGGTCCTTCGCCGTGCGCTGCCGCGACGAGCGCGGCAACGTCTGGCCCATCTCGAACGTCGTCACGGCGCGGACGAAGAACCTCCCGCCCGACGCCGCCACGCTCACCGCGCCGGCCGACGGCGCCAGCGACGTACCGGTCGACGCCGCGCTCTCGTGGCAGAACGGCGCCCGCACCGGCCAGCCGGTGAGCGCCACCGACTACGCCGTCGTGGTGCTGCTCGGGACCGACCAGGCCGCCGTCGCCGGCAACCAGTTCAGCGCGCTGGCGCTGGCCACCGACGGGCTCGCCACCGAGTACCGCCGACCGGGCGGCCTGGCGCCCGACACGACCTACTACTGGCGCGTCATCGACGCCAACGCCACGGCCCGGACCGCCAGCGCCGTGCGCTCGTTCCGCACGCGCGGCGGCGACGTGGTCGCGCCTCGCGCCATCACCGACCTCGTCGTCGACGGCGTCTACGGCGTCGCGGCCTCGCTCGGCTGGACCGCGCCCGGCGACGACGGCGCCAGCGGACAGGCCGCGCGCTACGACCTGCGCATCGCGCGCTGGCCCATCGACGCCGCGAGCTTCGCCTCGGCCGAGCCGCTGAACGCGACCGCGCCGGCCCCGCCCGGGCTGGCCGACGGCGTCTACCTCATCGGCCTCGCGCCACGGACGACCTACTGGGTGGCGCTGCGCAGCCAGGACGAGGTGCCCAACACGTCCGCGCTCTCGAACGTCGTGTCGTTCACGACCCTCGACGTGCCGGCCCCGTCGGCGCCGAGCGCGCCCAGCCCGGCCGACGGCGCGGCGGTGGTCGGACCGACGTCGCTCACCTGGCAGAACGGCGCCGGCACCGGCGATCCGGCCGAGCGCGGCCGCGCCCCGGTGCAGCTCTTCTTCGCCAGCGAGCGCGCGCGCGTCGAGGCGATGGCGCTCGGCTCGAGCCCCGACGCCCCGAGTGCGCTCGTCGCCGAGGGCGCGGCCGAGGTGGCGTCGTGGTCCCTGCCGGCGCTGACCGTCGGCGGCACCTACTACTGGCGCGTGGTCGATCGCAACGCCGGCGGCCAGACGGCGGGGCCGGTGTGGTCCTTCCGCGTCGAGACCGCCGACGAGGTCGCCCCCGGCGCCATCACCGATCTCGCGGTGGTGGGCGGCGGCGACGACCGCGTCGAGCTCGCCTGGACCGCGCCCGGCGACGACGGCGCGAGCGGCACCGCGACCGCCTACGAGGCGCGCCTCGCGCGCGAGCCGTTCGCCGCCGCCGACCTCGCGCGCGAGGACGTCGTGCCCGACGTGCCGCGCCCGGACGCGGCCGGCACCGCGCAGCGCTGGACGCTGGCCGGCCTCGCGCCCGGCGCGAGCTACTGGATCGTCCTGCGCGCCGCCGACGAGACGGGCCGCTGGGGCGCCCCGAGCGCGGTCGTGCCGTTCACGACCAGCGGCGGCGTCGCCCCCGACCCGACCCCCGAGCCCGACGCCGAGACGACCGCGACCGAGCCCGAGCCCGCCCCCGAGCCCCAGCCCGAGGTCACGACGCCCGACCCCGAGCCCGAGCCCCAGCCCGAGGTCACGACACCCGAGCCCGAGCCCGAGCCCCAGCCCGAGACCGCGCCCGAGCCCGAGCCCGAGCCCCAGCCCGAGGCCGCCCCCGAGACCCCCGCGGCCGGCGCGAGCAGCGGCTGCACGGCAGCCGGCGGCCTCGACGCGGCCTGGGCCGTGGCGTTGGCGCTGGCCCTGCGCGCGGCGCGGCGCCCGCGCCGAGGCTGAGGCTCAGTGGGTGCAGCTCATGACGTGGGTGAGCGCGTCGCAGTCGGGTCCGTAGCGCAGCATCAGGCCGAGCGCGCCGCGATCGACGACGGTCGCGCAGCGGTCGAGCGACGCGCCGAGCTTCTTGCACGGGCTGTCGTCGTACTCGTCGCTGCCGCAGTCGTAGCGCGCGCTGCTCCAGCGCACGAAGGTGCCGTCGAACGACCAGGTGTGGTCGGCGATGTCGCCGCTCGGCTTGGCGCCGATGAACCACGCGTCGGCGGTGACGGTCAGCGCCTGCGGCGGCTCGTCGCCGCGGCACTGCCAGCTGCCGACGAGACCGTCGCGCGCGGCCAGCGGAGCGCCGACCGCGGGCCGGCTGGGATCGACCAGCGCGCCGAGCGACAGCGCGCGCACCCGCGCCTCGCCGTGGTCCCAGGCGACGAGCGCGCCGTCGCAGACGCCGATGAGCGCGAGGTCGTCGCCGCCCGGGACCGGCTGCGAGGTCCAGCTGACGCCGTCGCGCGTGGTCGAGACGGCGCCGTTCCAGGCGCTGATGAGCCGCCCCTGGGACCACGACGTATTGGCGAGCCAGGTGCCGACGTCGGCCGCGACCCAGCTGCGGCCTCCATCCTTCGAGACGCGCGTGCTCGCCAGCGCGTTGCTGTCGGGCACGTGCTCCTGCACGAAGATCAGCGACCCGGTCGCGACGACGAGGCTCTTCGCGTCGCCGAGCACGAGGCGCACCTCGCGCGCGCCGGCCGGGTCGATGGCGACGAGGCCGGCCGGTCCCCGCACGAGGACCTCGCCGACGCCGGCGCCGACCAGGCGCTCGCCGGCACCCAGCGTCGCGGCCGCGGCCCAGCTGCGGCCGCCGTCCTGCGAGCGCACGACCGCGTCGGCGAGCAGCGCGACGCGCCCGGCGTCGGTGGCGATGACGCCGTCGAAGCCCGGCCCGCCGCCGCGCACCGGCTTCCACGCCTTGTCCTTCGCGCCGCGGACGTAGACCGCGCGATCGGTCCAGAGGAGGCCCGTGTCGCCGTCGGCGACCATGTCGACCGGCGCGCGCGGCGCGGGCGAGGCCACGAACGCGTCGCGCCCGCAGTGGCCCGACGCGAAGAGCTGCGGCGGCCCGTCGCCCTTCACGTGGCGGCGCACGTACACGCTGCTGCCGATGACGGCGCGCGCGTTGACGCCGTAGTTGGCGTCCCACTCGGCGGCGTCCGAGCCCGCGGCCAGCGACGCGCGCGGCAGCCACACCGGCAGGTCGGTCGGCTCGGCGGGAGGAGCGGCGAGCGTCGAAGGTGCGTACAGGGCCGCGAGCATCAGAGCGTAAAGGAGCTTTTGCATCGCTCCCCATAGGCCTTCCTGGCTGCGAAGGACAGCTCATGCAGGACGGTCGCGCGCGAATGTGGTTATGCTCCCGCGCGTGCCGCGCCCGCTCACCGTCATGCTCGTGCTCGCGCTCTCCGGCTGCGGCGACGCCGCCCACGACGGCGACGTCGGTGACGTCGCGCCCGCCATCGACGCGGTCGCGGACAGCGTCGCGGGCGACGGCGCCGCGCCCGGCGACAGCGTCGCCACCGGCCTCGCCGACGCCCCGACGTCGTCCCCCAGGACACCGACGTCGCCCGCGACGATGCCGACGTCTCCGCCGACGCCGATACCGACCCGACCGACGTCTCGCTGGAAGACACCGACGTCGTCCCCCAGGACAGCGCCGTCTCGCAAGACACCCGCGTCTCCCAAGACACCGACCTCGCCGCGGACACCACGACGACCGACGTCCCCGCGGACACCGTCGCGACCGACCTCGCCGAGGACACCGCGACCGCGCCCGAGGCGCCGCTCGTGGCCTACGCGCAGTCCGAGCCGCGGCGCCTCTTCTTCCTCAACAACCCCGAGCAGCTGACGACGACCGAGCTCGGTGACGCGACGCTCATGGACGCGACGCTTCTCCGCACGACCGCGAGCGGCCTGTCGCGGAGCTTCTTCGAGCACGTGAACCGCAGCGGCCGCACGCTGGGCTTCGGCATCCAGCTCTACAACGGCGGCGCGACGCCGGTGACGGTCACCGTGCGCGGCGTCGGCTTCACCGTCGGCATCGACGGCGGCGCCCTGTTCGCCGCCGCGCTGAACGGCGCCGGGGCCGTCGCACCCGCGTCGCTGGCGGCCGGCGCGTCGGTCTGGATCCTGCGCCGCGACGAGTCCGTCCCGACCGGGAGCTTCTTCTCGGGCGTCGTCGACTTCGACGTGGACGGCGGCGCCGTCACCGTGAACCACATCGCCTACGACGCCTTCGCCGGACTCGACGGCTCGACCGCCGAGCGCGACTACGTCCAGCGCGTCGAGCCCGACGGCACCCACGAGGCGCGCATGTACAAGGGCGTCGCCAGCGCCTCCGAGGTCGCCTTCGAGCCGACCTTCACGCTCGCCGCCGACGCCCTGCCCGGCCCGCTGCCGGTCCGCACCCGCCGCTGGGATCCCGCCCTCGCCGACTACACCGCAGCGGTGCCCGACGACGGCTGGACCAGCCACATCGGCCCGGGCCAGAACGCCGCGGCCACCACCTCCGACATGGTGAGCTTCGCCTTCCGCGCCTGGCGCTTCGATCCGCTGGCGGCCTCCGACGGCGAGGACCGCTACCCGAACCTCGGCAACTGGGGCGTCGTCTATCGCCTGCGCGCGACCCTCCACAACGACGGCGCCACCGCGCGCACCGTCGCCTGGCGCGTCACCGCCTCGCCCGGGGCCGGCGCCGGCCTCGCCACCGCCACCGGCGACGACGCCTGGGTCGCCCGCCACCTCGACGCCGGCGAGTCGTTCACGCCGGCCGTCGTCACGGTGCCCGCCTTCGGCACCGCCGTCCTCGACGCCGGCCTGGTCCTCGGCGGCCCGAGCGGCGGCGCGCTGCGCCCGGCGCTCGTCCTCGAGTAGCCGCGCGCGCGGCGCTTCGGCTGCCCCGCGTTTCACCGCCGGCGCGCTCAGCGCGCGCAGCGGAAGCCGATGCCGGCCGAGCAGTCGCGCGCCGACAAGAGGATGCGCTGGGCCACGCTCGGGTCCTCCGATCCCCAGAAGCCGCCGCGCGCCGACCCGTCCGCGAGCCGCTCCCAGACGTTGCCGGTGAGGTCGAGGTGGCCGAACGGGCCGGCCCCTTCCGGTCGCCCCGGCGGCGCCGGCGCCTTGGCCTTGAAGACCGCGAGGTCGCGCGAGGGCTCGCTGACGCCCCACGGGTAGAGCCCTTCGCCCACCGCCCGCATCCACTCGATCTCGGTCGGGAGGCGCTTGCCGGCCCAGCGCGCGAACTCGAGCACCTCGCCATGCGTCACCCCGACGACCGGCTGGTCCGGGTCGTCGAAGCCGGGGCGGTACATCCACGGCGGCGCCTCGGCCTGCGTGGCCTGACAGAACTCCAGCCAATCGCGGTTGGACACCGGTCTCTGATCGAGCTGGAACGCATCGACGCGACGCTGCCGCCCGTCGACCCCGCGCGCCCAGCCGCCGGGGACCGGCAGCATCGGCGCGCCACGCAAGCGCTCGGCCTCGCGGCAGCGAGCGGCGCGGGCCGATGATGGGGCCTCGGCCTTCATGAAGCGCCCGAACAGCGCCGAGACAGCGGAATCGAGGATGGCGATCATTTTGTCACTCCCTTTTCCAGCGATTTTGTCACTCGGCGCGCGAGCTGCACGCGGCGCGACGCGCTAGGCCCGAGCGGTGGCGGCCAGCGGCCAGGCGAAGGCGCCCGTCGCACCCAGCGTCGCCTCGTGCAGCACGGCCTCCAGCGACTCGGCGGCGGCGCGCTGACGGCGCGCCCGCTCGGTCGCGGCCCGCGCCACCTCGACCAGCGCCGCCGGGTCGTGGAGCCGCGCCACGGCGCCCTCGCGATCGACCTCGGCCGACAGCCCCTCGACGCGCACGCCGCTCTCCTCGAGCTCGTGGGCGAGGCCGGTCGCGAGCGCGCTGGCGAAGGCGCGCGTGGCGTGCTGCAGGCTGTCGAAGCAGCACGCCGCGGCGGATTCGGCCGAGGCCAGGAAGATCTGCCCCTGCCCGCGCTGCGCCATGTCGCGCGCCACGAGCCGCGTCAGGTGGAGCAGGGACAGCGTGTTGACGCGCGCCGTCGCCAGCTCGTCGTCGAGCGTCGAGCCGCCGCCGAGATCGCCCCAGGCGCCGATCGAGGCGTTGGCCACGAGGATGTCGACGGGCGTGTCGAGCCCGCGCATGCGCTTGTGGAGGAGCGATGGTCCCGAAGCGCGCATGAGGTCGGCCTGCTCGAGCGCGATGTCGACGCCGGGCACGAGCGCCGACAATTCGAGGGCGGCGAGATCGAGCTCCACCTGTCCGTCGCCGGCCAGCACCAGGTCGCAGCCGGCATCGGCAAACGCACGCGCCAGCTCGAAGCCGAGCCCTGCGGCGCCTCCGGTCACCAGGCAGAGGGGGCGCGCAGCAGCCGTCGATCGAGGCGTCATGAGTTCGTCGTGCGCGGAGTCCCTCCGGCCGTCGACTCCGATGTCGACGGACATTTCCCTCCAGTGCGCCTCCACGTGCCAAGCCGGAGCACCTCGCAGCCGCGCGCCCGGCGCGGCTCCGGGCCCTGTCGGCCTACTTCGCGCCTGCCCGAAAATGCCCCGGCCGAGGCGCGCTGCCCCAGCCGTCCGCGGACGCGACATCCGCGGCGGCATGCTTCCTGCGAAGGACTCGCGCCGCGGCCGCGACGCGGCCTCGCGGGAGATGCCGTACGGCGACGACTCGATGTGTTCCTGCCGCTCGTCCGTTCGCTGGGCGGGCTCGACGACGACCTGCAGGCGCGGCGCGCCGCCATCGCCGCCCTGCGCGCCCTCACGCTCACGCTGCCGCCGCAGGCCGCGGCCAGCGTCTTCGGCCTGCTGGCCGAGGCGCTCCACGAGGAGCAGGAGGAGGCGCGCGGCGGCCCGCGCGTCGCCGTGGCGCGAGCGCTCGCTGTGGCGGACGAGCGCGCCCGCGCCGTGAGCGACGCCGTGCTGGTGGCCATGCTCGAGGTGCTCGGCCCGGACGCCGAGCCGGTCTTCGCGGCGCTCCCGCCCGAGCTCCGCCCCGAGCCCGGGCGACGCCCCGACCTCGCCCCGCCGCGCGCGTCCCCGACCGCGAGTGCCGAGCCCCACACCCTGGCCGGCGGCCGCCCCGGAAGCCAGCACGCGCTGGCCGATGCGGCCGCGACGCGGGCGCACCAACACTCGATCGCGCGCGCCGACGACCCGCACGCCGACACGCGCCTCTCGAGCACCCACGGCGAGCCGAGCGCCGGCGCGACGCTCGCCGACGGCAGCGACATCAGCCCGCGCGCCCTGACGACGCCCACCGGAGCAGCCCCTCCGGGGTGCCCTTGTCAGCGCGCACGCCGGGCCTCGGAGATGCTGCTCGCGTGGCATACCGGGGGACCATACGCGGTGAGACCCACGTCTTCGCCGACCTGCGCACGCTGCTCGCCAAGGCCTCGCCGCGCCGCGCCGCCGACGAGCTGGCCGGCCTCGCCGCCGCCTCGGCCACCGAGCGCGTGGCGGCTCAGCTGGCGCTGGCCGAGGTGCCGCTCGCCCGCTTCCTCGAAGAGGACGTGGTGCCGGCCGAGGACGACGAGGTCACGCGCCTCGTCCATCGCCAGCACGACCCGCCGCCTTCCAGCCCATCGCCGCGCTGACGGTCGGCGAGCTCCGCGAGTGGCTGCTCGCCGAGACCACCACCAGCGACGTGCTGACCCGCGTGCGCTGGGGCCTCACCCCCGAGATGGTCTCGGCGGTGAGCAAGCTCATGCGCCTCCAGGACCTGTCTCGGTGGCGCGGAAGGCCGTCGTGGTCACGCGCTTCCGCACCACCGTCGGCCTGCCCGGCCGCCTCGCGACGCGCCTCCAGCCGAACCACCCGACCGACGACCCGGTGGCCATCGCGGCCAGCATCGTCGACGGCCTGCTCTACGCCAGCGGCGACGCCGTCATCGGCATCAACCCGGCCACCGACCACGCCGACAACGTGCGCGCGCTGCTCGAGCTCATCGACGGGGTGCGTCAACGCTACGCCATCCACGACCAGTCCTGCGTGCTGTCGCACGTCACCACCACGCTCGGCCTCATCGAGCGCGGCGCCCCCGGTCGACCTGGTGTTCCAGTCCATCGCCGGCACCGAGGCCGCCAACAAGAGCGCTTCGGCATCGACCTCGGCGCTGCTCGCCGAGGCCCACGACGCCGCGCGCGGGCTCGGCCGCGGTACCGTCGGCCCGCAGTGCATGTACTTCGAGACCGGCCAGGGCAGCGCGCTCTCGGCCGGCGCCCACCGCGGCGTCGACGCCCAGACCTGCGAGGTCCGCGCCTACGCCGTGGCGCGCGCCTTCGACC
This sequence comes from Myxococcota bacterium, assembly GCA_046351155.1. Taxonomy (GTDB): domain Bacteria; phylum Myxococcota_A; class UBA9042; order PHBI01; family PHBI01; genus JAXLYZ01. The sequence continues at coordinate 28,558 of JAXLYZ010000068.1, read as the reverse complement.
CGTTCCTGGTCAACACCGTCGTCGGCTTCATCGGCCCGGAGTACCTCTACGACGGCAAGCAGATCGTGCGCGCCGGCCTGGAGGACCACTTCGCCGGCAAGCTCCTCGGCCTGCCGATGGGCGTCGACGTCTGCTACACGAACCACGCCGAGGCCGACGCCGACGACGCCGGACGACCTCGCGGCGCTGCTCGGCGTGGCCGGCGTGAGCTACATCATGGGCGTCCCGGGCGCCGACGACGTCATGCTCAACTACCAGAGCACGTCCTTCCACGACGCCCTCTACCTGCGCCAGGTGCTGGGTCTCCGCCCGGCCCCCGAGTTCGAGGCCTGGCTCGAGCACAGCGGCGTCTTCGACGCCGGCCAGAACCGCCTGCCGCCCGACGCTCGGCGCCGCGGTCCGCTGCTCGACGCGGCGCGCCACCTGGCGCACCACCGCGGCCTGCCGGTGCCGAGCGAGCCGCCCGCGGCCGAGGCCAGCGATGGTCCCTGACGAGAAGCAGGCCGAGCTCGCCTCGGCGCACGCCGGCTTCGACCCGTGGCGCGCGCTCACCGCTGAGCCGCGCGCTGTCGGCCTCGGCCAGGCCGGCGCCGGCCTGCGCACGAGCGTCAACCTCGAGCTGGCGGCGGCGCGCGCCGGCGGCCGCGACGCGGTCCATCGCCCGTGGCCGGTCGATGCCTTCGGAGCCGCTCTCGAGGCCGACGGCGTCGAGGTCGTGCAGGCCGCGACGCGCGTCGCCCACCGCCACGAGTACCTGCGCCGGCCGACCTCGGCCGCGCTGTCCCCCGACAGCGAGGCCCACCTGACCGCGCTCGGCGCGCGCGCGGCGGCTGCGCGACGTGGCGCTTCGTCGTGAGCGACGGCCTCGGCGCAGCGGCGTCGTCCTCCACGGCCAGGCGCTGGTCGGCGCGCTGCTGTCGGCGTTCGCCGCGCTGCGCCTGGGCGTCGCCCCGGTGGTGCTGCCCGACGGTCGCGTGGCCGCCTCCGACCCCATCGGCGCCGCGCTCCGCGCGCGCCTCGCCGTCATGGTGGTCGGCGGCATAACCCGGCCTGAGCGCCGCCGACAGCCTCGGCATCTACCTGACGTACGACCCGCGCCCCGGGCGCAGCGACGCCGACCGCAACTGCATCTCCAACGTGCACCCGCCCGACGGCCTCGACTACGCCGCCGCCGCCGCACGCTGCGCCTGGCTCGCGCGCGAGGCGCTGCGCCTCGGCCTCTCCGGCGTGGCGCTGAAGGACGAGGCCCCGAAGGGCCTCTCGATCATCCACGCCGATCGCTGAGCGGCGCGCGTCACCTCACGGCAGGCACAGCACCGCCGTCGGCGTCCGCGAGTCGACCGTCTCGGCGTTGCCGGTGCCGAGCGCCGTCGCGTCGTTGTCGCCCCAGCAGTAGGCGAGCCCGGTCGAGGTCGTGAGGCAGCCGTTGTCGTCGCCCTCTCGCTTCGCAAGGCGCACGACTCAAACTCACTCCGACGGTGACTGACTTTGCGCCGAAATCACCGATCCAGGGCACTAGCTGCTGGGTTGCCCAGCTCGGGATCGCAACCTAGAAGACTTCGGTCCGGCTCGGAGCAGGGCCATCGATCGGCACCGCGGCCGTGCCCCCGCGGCCGAGCTGGCCGAAGTCATTCGCGCCCTTGCACCTGACATCACCCGTGGCCAGTACCGCGCAGATGAAGTCCAGGCCCACAACGAAGTCGTGGACCGCTCCACCGAACTCGATGGGCTGGATGTCGCCGGGCATGGTCATGGCCGTCGGTCCCACGGGATCGAACGCCCCGCCGAAGCACTTGACGTGGCGGTCGCCAGACGGCGTCTCGAGCAGGACGCACGTTGCGTCGTAGCTCGCACGCACGCTCTGGACGACAGCGTCCGGCTCCCCGAAGTCGACCGCCGGCAAGGTCGTCGGCGCCTCGTCCCGACCGATGAGCGGGTGGGCCGGACCGAGACCGAGCTGCCCGTGCGAACCGTCTCCCCAGCACCTCACGCGATTGGGTCCGTTGGAGGCGATGAGCGCGCACGTGTGGCCCTCTCCGCCCGCGATGCCCATGATGGATCCATCGTCCGGCTCGCGCAGCGAGACCGCCGTGCTAGAGGTGGGCGAGGTCGCGCTCTCCTGTCCGGGGACCCCTAGCTGACCCGTCGGCCCCGTACCCCAACAGCGGACTTCGTCCTGACTCCCGTCCAGCACACAGTTGGAGGACTGGCCGGACGTCAGTCCAATCGGCATGCCGACCTGCAATGCGCCAAACGCGCTCGGCAAGTTGTCCGGCGAATCGCCGATGACACTCACGCCTGGGAGACCGAGCGCTCCGGTGCCCCAACACTTCACGCCGACATCGCCGCCCGTCTGAACGAGCGTGCAGACGACGCGCTCCGAGATGGCTCCGACCGGGATCGCACCGACCCCCTGCCCCAACTCGATCGGTTGGTCCGGCGGGGTGTCGAGCGCTGCCGTATCGCCGTTCCCGTTGACTCCGTACACCCCGTCGCCCCAGCACTGGATGCCACCGAAGCTGTCGACCACACAGGTGTTACGATGACCGGCCAACACACCCTCGATCGGCGCGCCAAACGAGAGCGCGGGAAGCGATTGCGCGGCCTGTCCCTGCGCGCCGCCGCCCTGACCGAGCTCCCCGTGCCCGTCATAGCCCCAGCATTTCACCCGGTCCTTCTCGCGGTCCGCGAGATTCCGAGCCAGCGCGCAGACGTGCCACCAGCCGGCCGCGAGGTCCAGGTACGGCTGGCACTTCCCTGCGTCGCAGGTTCCGACACCGCCCCCACAGAAGCTGCCGTCCTCGGCCGTCAAGCAACGCCCAGTGGCAGAGTCGCATGTGCCTGCCAGGTCGCACGAATCGTGCGGAACACAGGTACGAGGCGCGCCGACGCACTTCCCAGCCAGGCACTGGTCCGACGTGCAGAGATCGCCGTCATCGCATGGTTGGCCGTCCGCGATCGCCTCCTCCTCACACTCACCAGTCTGAGGATTGCAGATCCCCGGTTCATGACACGTGGCCGGAGCTCCGCATTGCCTTTCGACGCCGTCGACACAGTCGCCGTCCACGCACGTCTCACCGTCCGTGCAGGCATTGCCGTCGTCGCACGAGCCCGAGCTCAAGGGCTTTGGCGCTGGGCAGGTGCCGGTCTGCGGATCGCACGTACCGGCAGTATGGCAATCGTCCGGCGCTTCACATGTCGTCCTGCCGCCGCCCATGCAGGCCCCGTCAGAGCAACTATCGACGGCCGTACACTTGTCGCCGTCGTCGCACGAGAACCCATTGCCCAAGGCTCGCGCGTAGCACTCCCCGAGCGCAGGCAAGCAGACGTTCTCGCGGCACGCCACAGTGGACGGCGTACATTCGACGGGCTCACCCGGCACACACGTCAGCCCCAAACATGTCGACTTGCCGTTGCAGAGGTTGTTGTCGGTCTCGCAGTCGTCGTCGACGAGGCATTCGCAGCCCGTCATGTCCACCTGGCAGCCGAACTGCGGATCGCAGTACTCGATGGAGCACTCATTGTCATCCGGCGTACAGGCGACCTCGCCGCCATGGCACTCGCCGACACTGCAGTGGTCGTGATCCGTGCACGGGTTGGCGTCGTCGCATGGTTCCTCGTCGGCGACGACCTGGGAACAGACCGCCCGCCCACCAGTGACGACACACACGTCCTTCCGACATTGCACGCCGAGGTCCGGGCAGACTAAGGGCGTTCCCTTCTTGCACGCGCCTTGGCCATCGCAGATCTCAGTACCGTCGCACGGATTGCCGTCGTCGCAATCGGCGTCCTTCGTGCACTCGCAACCCGAGGTGTCGGCGACGCATCCACCGTTGCCTTCGTCGCAGGTGTCGACGCTGCATTCGCGGCCATCATCACAGGTCCGGAGGTCCGCGGTGCACACGCCGTGGTCGCAGCGATCGTCGACGGTGCAAGCCAGTCCGTCCGAACACGGCTCATCGACCGAGACGGTCGTGCACACCCCCAATGGACCGCAAATCCCACGGCGACATGGCGCGTCGAGGTGGCTGCACCCATCGGCCGTGCATCCCGCGTCACTCTGCGCATCGGTTCCCGAGTCGATCATCGGGAACACGTCGGGCTCAGCATCTCGTGCCGTGTCGGCGGAGGCCAGGGCGTCGATTTCCAAAGGCCCCGGGAAGCACGCGTCGGAGACGGAGAGCGATATTGACAAAAACAAGATCGCCTTGAGTCGATCTGAGTCAGTGCGCCTCATGTCGGTTCGCCCTCCGTGCTTGCTGTGCGAGCGATGCTACATCACTAGGGCAGGCAGAGCACTTGGCTCGGTGTGCGGGAGTCGACGGACTCGGCAGCCCCGTTGCCGAGCGCCGTCGCGTCGTTGTCCCCCCAGCAGTAGGCGAGCCCGGTCGAGGTCGTGAGGCAGGCGTTGTCGTCGCCCTCGCTCACGGCTGTCGCGCGGTTGTTCGGGCTGCCCGGCAGCGTGACGGCCTGCGGCGCTGCGAAGCTCGCGGTGGCGGAGTTGTTGCCCATCGCCCCCGAAGCGTTGCTGCCCCAGCACTGCAGGACGCCGTTCAGCTTGAGTGCGCAGGTCGTGCGCGCACCGGCCGACAGGCCGATGGCTGCGGTCAGCGTCTGAACCGTCTGGATGCCGGCGCCGCTGCCGGTCACGCCGAGCTGAGTTGCGGCGTTGTCGCCCCAGCAGCGCGCTGTGCCATCGGCCAGCAGCGCGCAGCTGTGTGCCCCACCGGCAACGACCTGCACGGCGCGCGCGACGCCGACGACCTTCTTCGGTGTCTTCTGGATCCCACCGACAACGGCGGTCCCGTCGACCTGCCCCTTGTCGTTCTTGCCCCAGCACCAGACGTCGCCGCCGAAGTCGACCGCGCACTGGTGTTCGAAGCCCACCGCCAAACTCTTCACGCCGCGCGTGATGCCGCTCACGACCTTGGCCGTCTGAGCCGCGCCCGGGCCGGTGCCGAGCTTCTCGCCCGCGTTGTCGCCCCAACAACGGATACTCGAGTCGGCCAGCAGCGCGCAGCTGGTCTTGTCGCCGAGCGCGACGCTGCGGGTCCCGGTCAGACCGCTTACATTGACGACGATGGGCGAGCGCGTCGTACTGTCGTTGCCCAGCTGCCCAGCGACGTTCGCGCCCCAGCACTGCACCGTGCCGATGGAGGTCACCATGCAGCTGTGCTGCCCGCCCGTCTGGATCGCGCGGCCGAGGGCGGTCGTTGCCACGATCGCGAGCGGCGCCGAGTCGGGTCCGACGTCGCCACCTCCGAGTTGACCGTTGGTACCGCGTCCCCAGCACGCAGCCTTGCCGTCGGCGACGAGCGCGCAGGCATGCTCGTTGTCGATGCTCGCGCTCACCACGCCGGCCACGCCCACCGGAATCGTCACGAGCGCCGGCGTGACGCTGTTGTTGGTGTTGCCGGTCCCGAGCCGCCCGCCCTGACCACTTCCCCAGCATCGGCTGACGCCGTCCGCCAAGCGCGCACAAGAGAAGTTCTCGCCGCCGCCAATCTGGACAATATTGATCAATCCGACGACGGTCTGCGGCACATCATTGTACGGAAGCTCGGCCGGAACCTGGGGGACGTGGCCGTCGCCGAGCTCGCCCGCGGAGCTGCGGCCCCAGCACTTCGCGGTTCCGTCGGCGAGCACGGCGCAGGTGTGCAGCCGGCTCGTGCCGAGCCCGATGGCGTTCGCGACACCGACGACTTCTTTCGGCGACGAGGAGCGGGTCGGCGCGTTGTCGTCGCCGAGCTGCCCCCAGTTGTTCCCTCCCCAGCACACTACCTTGCCGGCTTTGGTGATCGCGCAGGTGTGCAGCTGACCCGCGACGATCTGCACGAGATCGGTCGCGGTCGATGCGATCGCGAACTCGCTCTGCTCGCCATCCCGACCGAGCTCGCCATAGGCGTTCGATCCCCAGCAATAGACGGAGCCATCGGCGCGCAGCGCGCACGCATGGCTGTCGCCGACCGCGATCTGGACCACGCCATCGAGGGGTGACGTCGCGATCGCGTCGGTCACGACGGTGACCGGCGTCTTCTGCGAATCGCTGACATTGCCGTTACCCAGCTGCCCGGCGGAGTCGCGTCCCCAACACTGCACCTGTCCGTTGGCGAGCAGAGCGCAGGTCGACTCGATACCGACGTCGACCTGGACCGCCGTCGTGATGGCGGTCACCTCGACCGACGTGCTCGACGACTGCGTCGAGTTGTTCCCGAGCTGGCCGTAGGTGTTGTCACCCCAGCACCGGACCTTGCCCTCGCGCAGCACGGTGCAGGAATGGCTCGAGCCGAGGCTGAACTGGAGGGCCTCGGTCATGCTGTTGGTGGGCACCGCGGTCGGCCCCCAGCAGGTGCGACTGCCGTCCGAGCGCCGAACGCAGGAGTTCGTCTCGCCGACGATCAGGTCGATACCCGAGTTGAGTCCCTGGGTCTTCACCGCCACGACCTTGTCGTTGGTCTCCTGGTTGCCGACCTCGTCGCGCGCGCGGACCTTGAAGTAGTAGCGCGTGTTGGGCTGGAGGTTGTCGAAGGCCAGCGTGGTCGCGCCCGCCGTCGTCAGCTGGTACTTCGGCGCGTCGGGGTACGGCGAGCTCGTGAAGTCGCAGTCGGCGGCGCCGCAGCGCTGCGAGATGCACACCTGGTAGAGCATGTTGGGCGCCAGCGTGAAGTTGTCGCTCGCCGCCGACCATGTCACGTTCACTTGACGCGTGCCGTCGACGCCCAGCGCCGCCGCCGTGGCGCCCGCGAACACCGGCGCCGTCTTGTCGTAGCGGTACGGCACCGACGCCGAGCACGCCGACACGTTGCCGGCCGCGTCCTGGGCCTTGGCCGAGAACGCCGTGTCGCGGTCGCTCGGCCCGAGCTCGACCTGGGTCGTCCAGTCGATGGTCGCGTCGGCCGGGATGGTGGCGGCCGGCGGCTCGGTGCACAGCGCGTCGGCGTAGACCAGGATGGCCATCTGGGCCTCGGCCTTGCCGAAGACGTCGGGCTTCGAGACCGTCCGCGACCACGGCGTCGGCGTCGTGCCGAGCTCGTAGGGCGGGTTCGGCGCCTGGCTGTCGTGGAGGTAGCTGGCGAACGTCGACGAGCAGTTGGAGACGTTGCCGGCCGGGTCGGTGGCCTGCGCGTAGAAGGTCGTCGTGGTGTTGGCCTGCGCGTCCGAGAGGATGGCGAAGGTCAGCGCGGCCCCGAGCGGGGCGGTCCCGACGGCCGTGCCGCTGCACGCCGCGTTGCGGTAGATGCGCACCGTCAGGTTGGCCTCGCTCACGCTGCCGTCGACCTTCGGGCGGATCTCCTTGTTGGGCGAGGCCGGCTCGGTGCCGGTCACGGTCGGCGCCACCGGCTTCACGTCGTCGTGCAGATAGCTGAAGGTCCCCGAGCAGCCCGAGGTGTTCCCGACCGCGTCGGTGGCCGTCGCGGTGAGCGTCGTCGGCTGGTTGAGGCCGACCGGGACGTCGACGAAGGTGAGGTCGCCGGCGGCGTTGGCGACCGCCGTCGCGATGACCGCGCCGCCGCAGCCGGGGCTGGCGTAGAGCTTCACCGTGGCGCCGGCCTCGGCGCGCGCGCTGAGCTCGGGCTTCGGGTCATTGCTCGGCGAGGTCGGCGACGACGGGCCGAGCGTCGGCAGGAGCGGCGCCGTGCCGTCGTGGGTGTAGACGAGCGCCGGGTCGGTGCAGCCGGACACGTTGCCGACCGCGTCCACCGCGGCCGCGGAGAAGGTCGTCGTGGAGTCGGCCGCGACCGTCACGGCGAAGGTGAAGCCGCCGCTCGCGTCGCTGGTCATGGTCTGCACCGGCGCGCCGCTGCAGGTGCCGTTGGCGAAGAGGCGCACCGTCACCGACGGCTCGCCCGAGCCGTCGAGCGTCGGCGTCGTGCTGGTGCGGTTCGGCGAGGCCGGGTTGCTGCGCAGCCACACCGGCTTGGTCGGCGGCGTGCTGTCGTTGACGTAGGCGATGCCGGCGGCGCAGCCCGACACGTTCCCGGCCGCGTCGGTGGCGGTCGCGGTGAGCGTCGTCGTCTGGTTCGGGCCGACGCCGGCGGCGATGTCGACGATGCCGCCCGCGGCCACGCCCTGCCCGACCACCGAGCCGGTGCAGTCGGGCGTCGCGTAGAAGCGGAGGGTCGCGCCGGCCTCGGCGGTGCCGAGCACGTTCGGCGTGAGGTCGAGCGCCGGCGACGACGGGTTGGTGCCGGTGAGCACCGGCGCCGCCGGCGCCTGGTCGTCATGGGTGAAGTCGAGCCCGGCCGAGCAGGCCGAGGTGTTGCCGGCGGCGTCGGTGGCGGTGGCGTAGAAGGTCGTCGTGGCGTTGGCGGTGGCCGCGACGACCGCGCTCCAGTCGCCGTCGTCATCGGCGCTCGCGCTGCCGGCCGAGTCGGTGCAGCCGGCGTCGCGGAAGAGCGCGATGGCCGTGTCGGCCTCGGCCGTGCCGCGGAGCGTCGGCGCCGTCGAGGCGTTGCTCGGCGACGCGGGCGCGGTCGAGGTCAGCGCCGGCGCGTCGGGCGCGCGGTCGTCGTGGACGTAGGTGATGCCGGCCGGCGAGCACTGCGACAGGTTGCCGGCGCCGTCGGCCGAGCGCGCATAGAAGGTGCTGGCCTGGTTCGCCGCCACCGTCACGCCGGCCTTGAACTCGCCGTCGGGCGTGGCGGTCACCACCGAGACGGCGCTGCCGCTGCAGTCGGACGCGGTGAAGATCGACACCGTCGAGTCGGCCTCGGCCTCGCCCAGGAGGTCGGGCGTGAGCGAGCTCTTCGACGGCGACGCCGGGTCGGTGCCGGTGAAGTGCGGCACGAGCGGCTGGCTGTCGTCGTGCTCGTAGGCGAGCCCGGGCGCCGAGCAGGCCGAGCGATTGCCGGCCTCGTCGGTGGCGGTGGCGTACCACATCGTCACGCTGTTCGTGTCGGCCAGCGCCAGCACCGAGAACGTCCCGTCGGCCGCGACCACACCCGTGCCGCGCGGCAGCCCGGCGCACGCGGCGTCGACGTACACGTCGAGCACTGCGCCGATCTCCGAGGTGCCGAAGACGACCGGCGTCAGCACCGACGACGGCGACTCGGGCCGCGTCAGGATCACCGTCGGCGCGGCCGGCGGCTGGTCGTCATGCGTGTAAAGCGTACTTGACACGCTGCACGCCGAGGTGTTGCCGGCGGCGTCGGTCGCCGTGGCCCAGATCTCGCTCGTGGCGTTGGCGGCGACGTCGGTCACGACCGCGAAGGTCCCGTCACCGGCCGCCTGGCCGGCGCCTCCGGCGAGGACGCTGCAAGCGTCGTCGAGCCACAGCGTCACGGTGGCGTCGCCCTCGGCGACGCCGATGACGTACGGCCGGCGGTTGGTGGACGGCGACTCGGGCTGCGTGCCGTAGACCACCGGCGCGGCCGGCGCGATGCCGTCGTGGGTGTACTCGAGCGGCACCGCCGAGCACGCCGAGGCGCGGCCGGCGAGGTCGGTGGCGCGACCATAGATGTAGGTCGTGGCGTTGGCCGCGACGGCCACCGTCACATCCCAGTCGCCGAGCGCGTCGGCCGTCACCTCGCCGATGAGGAAGCCGGTGCAGTCCTGGCCGAGGTAGAGGCGCACCAGCGCGAAGGGCTCGGCCGAGCCGTAGACGTCGGGCGTCGTGGTGTTGCCGGGCGAGGCCGGATCGGTGCCCTCGAGCACGGGCGGCGCCGGGTCCTGGTCGTCGTGGATGTACTCGATGCCGTCGGGCGAGCAGGCCGAGACGTTGCCCGCCGAGTCGGTGGCGGTGCCGTAGAACGTCGTCACCGAGTTCGGCGCGACGTCGACGACGGCGGTGAAGATGCCGTTGCCGCCGGCGTTGGCGACCTCGACCGGCGCGCCGCTGCAGTCGGCCGTCGTGTAGATGGACACCTTGGCGCCCGACTCGGTCTTGCCCACCAGCACCGGGCTCGTCTCGGCGTCGGACGGCGAGGTGGGGATGGTCACGTTGAAGACCGGCGGCGCCGGCGCGACCGCGTCGTGCACGTAGGTGATGCCCGCCGAGCAGGCCGACACGTTGTGGGCCGCGTCGCTGGCCGTGGCGTAGACGGTCACCGTGGCGCCCGCGCCGATGGTCACCGGGATGCGCAGCTTGCCGTCCGCGCCCGAGGCGCCGACCGGTCCGCCGCCGCTGGCGCAGGTCGGGTCCGTGTAAAGTGCGATTGACACGTTCGGCTCGGCGACGCCGAGCACGGCGAACGTGGTCGAGCCGCCGGGCGAGGCCGGGTCGGTGCCGGTGAGCGTCGGGACCGTCGGCGCGGTCGAGTCCTCGACGTAGGCGAGCCCGCCGTTGCAGGCCGAGACGAGGCCGTTCGACGGGTCGGTGGCGACGGCATAGAACGTCGTCACGCTGTCGTCGGCCACGGTCGTCACGATGGCCACCTCGCCGTCGCCGTCGGCGATGGCGGTGCCGATGACCTCGCCGCCGCAGCTCGGGTTGGCGTAGAGCGACACGGTGGTGCCGGGCGACGCGGTGCCGACGATGAGCGGCGCGTTGTCGTTGGCGGGCGAGACGGGCCGCGTCTCGAGCAGCACCGGCGCGGCCGGCGGGTCGCACAGGTCGCCGACGCCGTCGCCGTCGTGATCCTCCTGGCCCGGGTTCGCCACCAGCGGGCAGTTGTCGTCCTCGTCGGGGTGGTCGTCGCCGTCGTCGTCGCTGTCGACGCAGTCGGCGGCCGCGTCGCCGTCGGTGTTGGGGAAGCCCTCGTCGACCGAGCCGTTGCAGTTGTTGTCGAGGCCATCGCAGATCTCGGTGCCCGGGTCGGGCGCGTCGCACTCGGTGAGCCCGTCGGGCCCGCACACGCGCGAGCCCTTGCACTCGAGCTTGGCGCACGCGGTCGAGGCCTGCTCGGCCACGGCGCGCGGGCTGCACGTGCACTCGGCGTCGTCCTTCGGCACGCACTGCTTCGAGACCGAGCCGGCCTCGAGGTCGGCCTTGTCGAGGCAGCTGTACTCGGCCGGGCAGTCCTCGTCCTTGGCGCAGCCGAGGCCGCAGAAGGCGCCCTCCGCGCCGCTCCGCGGCAGGCAGCGGTTGTCGACGCCGCCGAAGTTGCCCTGGCAGTCCTGGTTGGTGCGGCACGGCCGGCACAGGCTGACGGTGAGGTCGACGCACAGGAAGACCGGGTCCGACCCGGGCAGCTGCACGAGGCGGCAGGCGAAGTCGCCGGGGCAGCTCTCGGTGCAGGTCTGGCTGCAGACCTTGTCGCCCTGGCGCGACGGGATGCACCAGCTGCTGTTGCAGTCCGCGTTCTCTTCGCAGGCGCAGCCGAAGCCGCCCGGATCGGCGACGCACGGGTCGAGCGCGTCGGGCGCGTCGGCGCCGTCGCCATCGCCGGCCGCGCCGTCGCGCGAGTCGCCGCCGTCCTGCGCGCTGGCGTCGGCGTCGACGAAGATGCCGGTCGCGTCGCTCGTGCCGTCGCCCACCACTTCGGCCTGAGCGTCGCCCTGGGCGCCGTCGCCGTCGCTCGTGCTCTGGCCGCTCCGGTCATCGCCGCTGCAGGCCGCGATGCCCCATGCGCAGCCGACGACGCCGACGATGCCGCCCACGACGCTTCCCCACGCCCGGCCCCATCCCATGGATCCCCCTCTATTGTTGGCCTCGCTCGGGTCCGCCTGGACGCCCGGCCCTCGACTCGTGCCAGCCTCGTCGGCCGGCCTTCGTTCCAGGGCCGAGCGGCGGCCTCCGCTCGGTGTTCGCCGGCCTTCGATCGACACCGGCTGCGCGCCGGGTTGCCCCAGCCAAGGTCGAGTCGCGCCCCGTCGGACGTTTCTCCACCGCGACTCATACGTGAGGGTAGCAGGCTTTCCGTTAGCGCCTCAATGCCGACCGCCCCGGCCGGTGACCGCCGCGCGTGCGAAGCCGACCCAGGCCGCGCTTTCAAGGCCGGCGTGCCTCGTGCATCATGCGGCCGATGGCGTGGGCCACCGATCTCCAGCCGCTCGTCGGGCTCCTTGCGCCCGTCGACATCGCGTCGCTCGTGCTCTCCGAGTCGGGGGCGACCTTCGCCGTCTTCGACGCGCACGGCCGCGTGCTCTACGTGAGCGACGCGCTCATGGCCGTGCTGGCCGCGCTCGGCTTCGCGCGCGAGGGCGTCGTCGGGCGCCTGGTGAGCGAGCTCGAGGTGAACGCCAACCCGGCCGGCCAGGCGGCGCTGGCCCACTGGGCCGAGCGCGTCGCCGCGGTCGCCGCGAGCCGCGCGCGCGGCGAGATCCACGACGAGGGCATCGTCGACGGCGAGCGCCACCACGTCGTCAGCACGCTGGTGCCGCGCCTCGACGCCAGCGGCCAGGTCACGGCCATCGTCGCCATCGCCCGCTCGGGCACGCTGTGGGCCGACGGGCTCCGCCGCCTGCCGCTGCCCGCGAGCGCGCGCGCGGGCGACGGCGACGGCCTCGCGAGCGAGCTCCACCTGCCCGAGCGCCTGGCGTCGCTGGCCCACATCGCCGCCGGCGTCGTGCACGAGGTGTCGAACCCGCTGACGTCCATCTACGGCAACGTCGACCACGTCGCGCGCGCCATCGCTGCGCTACGCGAGGCGCACCCCGAGCTGCGCGCCGAGCTCGATCCGCTGGTCGAGCCGCTGGCCGAGGCGCAGGGCGGCGCCGAGCGCATCCGGCGCGTGGTCGAGGACATCGGACTCCTGGCGCGCAGCGAGGCCGCCGCCTCGCCCAAGGTCGACCTGCGCGAGATCGTGCGCTCGGTGCTGCGCCTGGTCGGCAGCGACATGGAGCGGCGCGCGCTGCTCACCTACGACGCCGGCGGCGCGCCCTTCGTGGCCGGCGGCGCGGTGCGCGTCGGGCTCCTCGCGACCGAGCTCCTGCTGCACGCGCTGGGCGCCCTGCCCGCGCGCCCGACCTACGCCAACGCCGTCGCCATCGAGGTCGGTCGCGCCGGCGACGACGCCGTGCTGACCGTGCGCGACAACGGCATCGGCGTCCCCGGCGGCCCGCGCATGGCCATCGCCCAGGGCCTCGTCGCGAGCCTCGGCGGCCGCATCGAGGTCACCCCGACGGCCGGCATCGGCACCGTCGTGCGCGTCGTGCTGCCCGGCAGCGGCGACGCCGCCGACTAGCCGCCGGCAGAGCGCTCGGCGACCTCAGACGACGAGGTCGTACTTCGACGGGTGCGTGGCGATCTCGTCGACCATGTTGGTCATCTGGCCGATCTGGAAGCCGTCGTAGAGGCGGTGGTCGAAGCTGCCGGTGAGGATGAGCGTCGGCCGCGCCACGACCTTGCCTTCGACGACGCGCGGGCGCTCGTGGATGGAGCCGAGGCAGAAGAGGATCGGCACGCGCGAGGTCGGCATGAGCGGCACCAGCGCGTGCGGGATGTCGAAGCTGCCGACGTTCGTGACCATGGCGCTGCCGAACGGATCGGGCTTCAGGCCGAAGCGCGTCATGTCGATGCCGAAGTCGTACGACAGCGTCGTCAGCGCCTTCATGAGCCACGGCACGAGCACCGGCGGGATGACGCGCAGCGACGACTTGGCCTGCTCGATGTCCTTGTCCTGGCCGGCCCGGACCTTCTTGGCGCGCGCGCCAATCTGGTCGGCGATGTCGAGGATGCTGCCCTTGTCGGCGTCGTGCACCTTCACGCCCGACAGGTCGGCCGAGCCGTCCTCGCCCTTCACCGCGACCTGCACGAAGACGTCGACCGAGGGCCGCTTCCAGGGCTGGTTCCGGCGCAAGATCACGTTGTAGTCCGGAAACTTCTGCAGCATGCGCCCAACCGCCGCCACGAACAGGTGCGTGATGGTGATGCGACGCCCCGACTTCTCCGAGACCTCCTCGAGCCACGGCAGCGTCTCGCTGAGATCGACCTCACGCTGGCCCTGGGCCACGGGCGACGTGGGCGGACCCCACATGCCGACCGACAGGCGGCGCCAGGTCGAGACACGCTCGAGCGGACTGAAGAGCGACTTCGACTTCGGATTGGGCTTCGGGTTGCTCATGGGGGCGGCGTATACGCCTGCGCGTCGACGCCCGCCAGCGATTGCTGTGACGCCCCGGTCGCGGTCGCGCCCGGCGCGGGCGAGAGCGGCGTTGACGACCGGGGAACCGGCGGCTACACCCGCCCGGCCATGCCGCACCCGACCCCATTTCACCCTCGCACCCAGGCCTTGTGCACGAGCTACGCGTGGAAGACCTGGGCCGGCTTCTACGCGGTCCGCCACTACGACCCGAGCCCCGAGCGCGAGTACAACGCGGTGCGCCAGGGCGCCGGTCTCCTCGACGTGTCGCCGCTCTTCAAGGTCGACGTCAGCGGTCCCGGCGCCGGCGCGCTGCTCGACTACGTGCTGACGAAGTCGGTCTCCACCCTGAAGACCGGCCGCATCGCCTACGTGTGCTGGTGCGACGATGAAGGAAAGGTGCTTGACGATGGCACCTGCTGGCGGCTCGGCAAGGACAGCTGGCGCATCACCTCGGCGTCGCCGTCGTGGGCCTGGTTCGAGCGCCACGCGCGGGGCTTCGACGCGAAGGTCGTCGACGCCTCCGAGCGCCTGGCGGCCCTGGCGCTGCAGGGCCCGACCTCGCGCGCGGTGCTGCTCGCCGCCGGCGCCGACATCGCCGCGCTCAAGTTCTTCGGCTGGCAGAAGGCCACCGTCGAGGGCCCCGGCGGCAAGTCGCCCATCGTCGTGTCGCGCACCGGCTACACCGGCGACCTCGGCTACGAGATCTGGGTCGAGCCCCAGCACGCGCTGGCCGTGTGGGACGCGCTCATGACCGCCGGCAAGCCCCACGGCATCTGGCCCATCGGCCTCGACACGCTCGACATCACGCGCATCGAGGCGGGCTTCATCCTGCAAGGCTGCGACTACTTCTCGGCCGTCGACGCGCTGACGCCGGCCAACAAGAGCTCCCCCTTCGAGCTCGGCCTCGGCTGGACGCTGCAGCTCGAGCGCGACCCGCCCTTCATCGGCCAGCGCGCGCTGCTCGCCGAGAAGGCCGCCGGCTCGCCCTGGGCCTTCGTCGGCCTGGTCATCGACTGGCCCGCCCTCGAGGCCGCCTACGCCAAGCACGACCTGCCGCCGTCCTTGCCGACGGCCGCGTGGCGCGCGCGCGTCCCTCTCTATAGAGGAATGCGCCAGGTCGGCTACGCCAGCTCGGGCGCGTGGTCGACGACGCTCAAGCAGAACCTCGCGCTGGCCTCGGTCTTCACCGAGGTCGAGAAGCCGGGCACCGAGCTCGACATCGAGATCCTCGTCGACTGGGAGCGCACGCGCGTGCCGGCCATCGTCACCAAGCTGCCGTTCTTCGATCCGCCGCGGAAGAGGTCCTGACATGACGTCCGCACCGTCGTCCCCTTCGTCCGCACCCTCGTCGTCGCCGCCCCCGTCGGCGCGCGGCGCGTCCTCCCGCTACGACGCCATCATCATCGGCGGCGGCCACAACGGCCTCATCTGCGCCGCCTATCTCGCGCGCGCCGGCCGCCGCGTGAAGGTCGTCGAGAAGCGCCACGTGCTGGGCGGCGCCGCCGTCTCCGAGGAGGTCTACCCCGGCTTCCGCTACTCGGTGTGCAGCTACGTCGTGTCGCTGCTCCGGCCGCAGATCATCCGCGACCTCGATCTGCCGCGGCACGGCCTCGAGATCCTGCCGCTCGAGTCGAGCTTCGCGCCGGCCACCACGGCGATGTTCAAGGACAAGGGCCACCGCGGCCTGGTGCGCGGCCCCGACGGCGAAGAGAACCGGCGCGAGATCGCCCACTTCTCGCCGCGCGACGCCGAGGTCTACCCGCAGTTCGGCAAGGCCATGGGGCGCATGGCGCGCTTCGTGAAGCCCATCATCGACATGGTCGCGCCCGACCCGACCAGCTTCTCGCCCTTCGAGCTCGGCCGCCTGAAGGGCCTGGGCGACAAGGTCCGGGGCATGAGCGATGTCGAGCTCGTGCGCTTCGTCAAGATGATGACGATGAGCTCGGCCGACTTCCTCGACGAGTGGTTCGAGTCCGACGTGCTCAAGGGGCCGATGGCCGTCTCGGGCATCATCGGCACCTACCTCGGCGTGCGCTCGCCCGGCACCGCCTACGTCCTCCTCCATCACTACATGGGCGAGATCGACGGCGCCTTCCGCGCCTGGGGCTTCTCGAAGGGCGGCACCGGCGGCATCAGCCTGTCGATCGCCAGCGCGGCCAAGGCCTACGGCGCCGACATCGAGACCAGCGCCGGCGTCGAGCGCGTGCTGCTCCACAACGGCAAGGCCACCGGCGTCGTGCTCGAGGACGGCCGCGAGCTGCGCGCCAAGGTGGTCGTGTCGGGCGTCGATCCGCACCGCACCTTCCTGCGCCTCGTCGGCCAGGACCACCTGCCCGGCGACTTCGTGTCGGACGTGAAGCGCTACCGCATGCGCGGCAGCTCGGGTAAAGTGAACTTGTCACTCGACTCGCTGCCCGAGTTCGCCTGCCGCCCCGGCGACGGCCTCCACATCCGCGGCGACGTGGCCATCGCGCCCTCCATCGCCTACCTCGAGAAGGCCTACGACGAGGCCAAGTACGGCTGGTGGAGCAAGCGCCCGTACATCAACGTCGTCATCCCGACGCTGACCGACCCGAGCCTCGCCCCGCCGGGCAAGCACATCATCTCGTGCTTCGTGCAGTACGCGCCGTACGCGCTCCAGGGCGGCGCCGACCAGTGGCCGAAGCACCGCGAGGCCTTCGGCGACGACGTCGTCGACACGCTGGCCGAGTACATGCCGGGCCTGAAGGAGAAGATCCTGCATCGCCAGGTGCTGACGCCCTGGGACCTCGAGCAGGAGTTCGGGCTCACCGAGGGCAACATCTTCCACGGCGAGCTCTCGCTCGAGCAGCTCTTCTTCCAGCGGCCGGTGGCCGGTTGGGCGCGCTACGAGACGCCCATCCCCAACCTGTGGATGTGCGCGTCGGGCGCCCACCCGGGCGGCGGCATCATGGGCGCCCCGGGCCAGCTCGCGGCGCTGCGTCTGTTGAAGGAGCGCGCGGTATGAGCGGCCCGAAGCACCAGGTCATCATCATCGGCGGCGGCCCCAACGGGCTCGCCGCGGCTGCGCTGCTCGCCCGCTCGGGGCGCGGCGTGACAGTGCTCGAGGCCGCGCCGCGGCTCGGCGGCCTGGCCGCAGGCGACGAGTTCCTGCCCGGCTTCGTCGCGCCCGGCGTGCACCACGACGCGGCGCTCGTGCGCCCGTGGGTGGTCGGCAAGCTCGGCCTCCAGCTGACGCGCGCGCCGCGCGCCGACCTCGTCCTGCCTCCGGCGGCGGGCAGCGGCGGCGGCGAGATCGTCGTGCCCATGGACGGCGACGGCATCCGCGGCGCGACCGCCGAGGACGAGGCCGCGTGGCGCCGCTTCCGCGCGCTGACCGCCAAGGTGCGGCCGGCGCTGCTCAAGGTCTGGGACGCCAAGCCCCTGTCGGTGCGCGACTCGCTGTGGTCGCTGGCCAAGACCGGCTGGGCCGTGCGGAAGCTCGGCGCCGAGACGATGATGGAGCTCCTCCGCATCGCGCCGATGTGCATCGCCGACTGGATGCGCGACGCCTTCGCCACCGAGCGCCTGCGCGCGGGCCTCGCGCTCGGCGCGCTCGAGGGCCAGTTCACCGGGCCCTGGTCGGCGCACACGGCGCTGAACCTGCTCGTGCGCGAGGCGCTCGCGGCCGGCGAGGTCGAGGGCGGCGGGCCGGCGCTGGTGCGCGCGCTCGAGGCCGCGGCGCGCGCCGCCGGAGCCGAGCTGCGCGTGGGCGCGTCGGTGGTCAAGATCCTTGTCGGTCGCGACGGCGTGACCGGCGTGCGCCTGGCCTCGGGCGACGAGCTCCAGGCCGCGACGGTGCTGTCGACGGTCGACCCGAAGCAGACCTTCCTGAAGCTCGTCGGCGCGCCCTGGCTGCCGCTCGAGCTCGACCAGGCGGCGCGCGTCTTCCGCATGCGCGGCTCGGAGGCGGTGCTCCAGCTCGCCCTGTCAAGTCCGCTTGTCACGGCCGCCGGCACGCTGGCGCGCCACCTCCGCACCGGCGACAGCCTCGACCGCATCGAGCAGGGCTTCGACGCCTCCAAGTACCGCCGCTACGCCACGCCGCCGGCGCTCGACGTGCGCGTGACCGCGGCCGCCGGAGGCGCGCCGGTGGCGGGCCAGAAGGCCGTCGCCTCGATCCGCGTCTTCGCCGCGTCGTACGATCTCGAGGGCGGCTGGACCGACGCCGCGCGCGCCGGCCTCTCCGAGGCGGTCCTCACCGAGCTGGAGGGCGCCTGCCCCGGCGTGCGCAAGAGCGTCCTCGGCATGCAGCTCCTCACGCCGCCCGACATCGAGGCGCGCTGGCAACTCTCCGGCGGGCACCTGCTCCACGGCGAACACGCGCCCGACCAGTTCCTGTCATTTCGACCGGCACTCTCGGCCGGTCGGTACACGACGCCCATCCGTGGTCTGGTCCTGGGCGGCGGCGGCAGCCACCCGGGCGGCGGCCTGACGCTCGGGCCGGGAGCGCTCGCGGCGCAGGCCATCATCGCGGGCTGACGCGCAAGCGCGGTGAGCTCGCCGACGGCGAGCCCCGCGCCGGACCGCGGCATGCCGCTTGCTCTGCTGCCGGGCCTCACCGCTCGGAGGCCGACATGGCATCGCCCGCGACCGCATTCCACCAGCCCTCGACCCCGCTCACCTCGGCGCGCGTCGGTCAGCCTGCCCGCCGCATCGCCCGCGGCTGGATGATGGCTACTCCGCTGGCGGTGCTGCTCTCTGGCGGCTGCCTCGACGCCCCGGACGAGCGCACGGCGCTGCCGCTCGACACCGCCAGCCTCGGCTTCACCGCCGCGGCCAACCTGCGCTCGGCGGCCTCGGCCTGGACCGACGCCACCGACTGGGTGGCCGACGCCGAGCTCGCGAGCTGGCTCGGCGACCTGACGAGCGGCGCCGCCGACGCCACCGCGCCCGGCGTCGACGACCCGCCCATGAGCGGCGACGGCGCGCCGAAGTCGCCGGCCGCCATCGCCGACGAGCTGGCCGATCGCCTGGAGAACGACTTCCTGGTGGTGGCCAACCTCGAGAGCAGCGACGCCACCAGCGCGACCTACCTCATCCCGGCCGCCAGCGCGTGCGACGTCGAGGCGAGCCCCGAGCCGGGCTCGGCCGACGCCGACTGCCTGCGCCGCTTCACGGCCATCCCGCTGCGCCTGCGCGTCGTGTCGTACGCGGCTCAGGACCTCGACATCGCGCTGCTGGTGGGCGACGTGCGCCTCGCGCCGCTGACCATCGAGCTCCACCACCAGAGCCTGGCGCTCACCGTCGACGTCGCCGAGGCCTTCGCCGCCTTCCGCCTGCTCGACGTCGCCAGCGGCGACGGCCACGACGTGGTGCTGCGCAGCGCCAAGGGCCAGCTCCGCACCGCGCTCGAGCGGCGCGGCGAGCACCAGGCGCGGGCCACCTTCGAGGTGTCAAGTCCGCTTGTCATCGACGCCGACGTCAACGGCTACGCCGTCAGCGCCTCGCTGGCGCGCTCCTCGGTGACCGTCGACCTCGACGGCCAGGCCCGGCGCGTCACCGTCGACGGCACGCTGGGCACGCTGCGCGCGGCGGCGCCGTTCCAGCTCGTGAGCGACCTCGCCGCGGGCGACGGCGAGGAGCCGGCCGCGGTCAGCGGCGCGCTCGCGCTCGACCTGGCCGGCGCCAGCGCCAAGGTCGTCCTCGACGCCGACGCCGACGCGCTCAGCGTGCAGGGCCTCGGCCTCGGCGACCATCGCTCGACGCTGACGCTCGACGGCGCGACGCTCATCGGCGTCGACCTGAACGCCGCCAGCGGTCGCCGCCTGGACCTCACGCTCACGACCGACCCCGACGGCGCGCGGCGCGTCAGCGTGTCGCCCGTGCTCAACGTGGTGGTGACGACCGGCCTGCGCGCGCTCGCGCCGATCGACCGCGACCTCGCCGAGAGCTGGGCCGCCGACGAGACGCTCGGCCTCGCCCTCGATGGCGCCGCGGCCCTGACGTGCGCATCGGCGACGAGTCTCGCCGTGGTGGCCGGGCGCCTCGCGCTGGCGAGCCGCAGTCGCCCCGACCTGAGCCTCGAGGTCACGGCCGGTATGTGCCTCGCGTCCGACGGCGCGGGCGACGACGCGGCCGCCCCCGTCGACGAGGGCGCCAGCGAGCCCGCGCCCCACCCCTTCGCCGGCTTGTCCGCAAGTCCGTGCGACGCGCCGTGAATCCGCTCGAGCGCTGCCGATTGAATCCAGCCGGCTTTCGAGGCACCGTGCGGCGCCATGAAGACTGAACTCCTGGCGTTCGTGTGGTGCGGCTCGGCCTTGATGGCGTGCGACGGCTCGAACGGCACGCCGGCGGTCGTCGACGACGCGGCCGACACGGCGGTCGCCGACACCGTCGCGAGCGAGCCCGACAGCGACGCGGCCAGCGACAGCAGCCAGCCCGTCGACAGCGCCACGGCGGCCGACACAGCGGTCGCCGAGGACGTCGTCACGACCGGGAAGCAGTACTCGCTCGGGCTCGGCGGCTGGACCATGCAGCCGACCGACGAGACCACCCGCTGCGTCATCAAGCGCCTCGACAACGACGAGCCCATCCTCGTCCATCGCATCGCCACGCGGCTCTCGAAGGGCTCGCACCACCTCATCGTCTACACCTCGGCCGCGACCGAGGAGCGGCTCGACCCGTTCCCCTGCGCGCCGTTCACCGAGGCGCTCTCGGGCGGCACCGTGCCGCTCGTCATCTCGCAGATCCGCGAGGACGCGGTCGAGCTGCCGCCGGGCGTCGCCTACGAGCTCCAGCCGCACCAGATGATCCGCCTCGAGGCGCACTACCTGAACTACTACACCGAGCCCATCACGGCCGACGTCGCCGTGACGTTCGAGACGCTGGAAGACAGCGACGCGGTGCAGCGCGCCGACATCCTCTTCTACGGCACGCTCGACATCTTCCTCCCGAAGGACGCCGAGGT
Source organism: Myxococcota bacterium (assembly GCA_046351155.1). Lineage (GTDB taxonomy): Bacteria > Myxococcota_A > UBA9042 > PHBI01 > PHBI01 > JAXLYZ01. Next base: position 7,666 of record JAXLYZ010000068.1, on the reverse strand, counting down.
GACGACGCCGTGGGTCTGGTACGGCGTGCCGGCGGGGCTCCACATCTTCTCGATGACCGGCCACACCCACGCGCTCGGCACCAACGTCGAGGTCGAGCGCTCGGCGAGCAAGAGCACCGCCGGCGACGCGCTCTACCCGCCGGCCGGGACGCCGTTCGACTGGCAGGAGGCGCCCGTCGCGCGCTTCGATCCGCCGCTCGACACGACCGCCGGCGACGGCTTCCGCTTCCGCTGCTCGTGGCACAACACCAGCGGCCACGCGGTGATGTTCGGCGAGAGCGCGACCTCGGAGATGTGCTTCTTCTGGGCCTACTACTACCCGTCGCAGGGTCCGATCATCCGCTTCTGAGGCGCTCGCGAGCCTTTTCGGCCGGGTCGCGACCGGGGTCTTGACGCGGCGCGTCAAAGGATGGCATGACGCGCCGCCCTCGCCCCGGAGAAGCCGCATGACCCCCACGCCGATCCGCCTCGCAGCCCTCCTGTCGCTCGCCCTCACCGGCGCGCTCACGACGTCGTGCAAGCCGCCGAACGACGCGAGCAACGACACGCCGAACCCCGGCATCCCGACCGAGGGCTGCCAGCCGTGGGACTGCGGCGGCTTCATCGACGACACGCAGACCCTGTGCCCCGACGGCGTGACCATGTCGGGCGCCACCGGCAACTGCATCGCCCACGGCTCGGTCTGCGCCTGGGAGGTCATCTCGTGCCCGGAGACGCCCGAGTGCGAGCTCGACGACTGCGGCCAGCGCTCGACCGCGCCCAACTACCTCTGCGCCGACAACACCACCATCGCCGGCCCCACCGGCCGCTGCCTGGCCCACGGCAGCACGTGCGCCTGGGAGATCACCAAGTGCCCCGCCGGCAAGGATCTCTGCCCCATCGAGGCGTGCGGCGAGCTGCCCGCGCTGCCGAACTGGATGTGCCCCGACGGCACCACCGTGGCCGGCCCGAGCGGCGACTGCGTGAAGCAGACCAACGGCGTGTGCGCGTGGGAGATCGTGAAGTGCCCGGCGAACGTCACGAGCATCCCGCACTGAGCTATCGACAAGGGTCATGACGATCGCTGGCGAGCGCCGCCGGGAGGCGCGGGACGCGGAGGCCTCTCGTGGCTCGGCACTCGTGGCTCGTGGCTCGTGGCTCGTGGCTCGTGGCTCGTGCTTCGTGCTCGTGGCTCGTGCTCGCGGGTAGTGGGCGTTCTCCGCTTCGATGAAGGAGAACGTCACCGGTCCTCCTTGGCGAAGAAGGCCGCGGCTTTTTTTAGGATCTCTCGCTCAATTCGCAGGGTCTGATTCTCGCGTCGGAGCTTCTCGAGCTCCGCTCGCTCTTCCGTGTTGAGGGCCCGCGACGGCTTGACCTGCTCTTCGGCCGCAATCCACTGACGCAGCGACGTCTCGTTGAGATCGAGATCGCGGGCGACCTGACTCAGGCTCTTCTCGCCAGACTTTGCGAGCGCCACTGCCTCAGCCTTGAACTCCGGCGGATAGCTCTTGCGCACTTTCTTGGACATCCCGACTCCTGCACCTTCGTGCACTGTTCGGTGTCCACCGGATCGGATCAAGCTCAGGCCCCGAGCACGAGCACCAGCACGAGCACGACGAACGACGAACGAGCACGACGCCCGAGCACGACGCACGAGCACGACGCACGAGCACGAGCACGACGCACGAGCACCCGAGCCCGAGGCCCCTCTACAGCTTGCGCAGCAGCCCCATCGCCGCGGCCGGACGCGCCGACACCGCGGCCAGCACGCCGCCCATCATCGCGCCCATCACGCCGACCGTGGCGACCTCGCTGCCCGCGAAGAACAGACCGTCGATGGGCGAGCGCGGCCTCAACCAGCGGCAGGCGAAGCGCTCGGGCGTCGGCTCGATGCCGTAGATCGAGCCCTCCATCGGGCGCGTGAAGTTGTGGGTCGAGAGCGGGGTCGACAGCTCGGCCACGTCGATCATGCCGCGCAGGCCGGGCATGTGGCGCAGGAACTGCTCGAGCATCTTCTCGGTGAGCGCTGCCTTGAAGTCGTCGTAGCTCGCGCCGCGCTTCTTCCAGCGCGTGTCGACCCAGCCGGCGAAGCGGTCCCACGGCACGAAGGTCACGACCTCGCCGGTGTGGCGGAGCTCGGGTCCCGGGTCGTGGAGCGGATCCTTCAGGCTCGGGAAGCTCGAGTAGAGGCAGGGCGCGTCGGGCAAGGCGCCCGACGACTTCCCGGTCTCGACGTTCCAGGCCTCGGCCTCGGTGTCCCAGGTCTCGTAGAACCACTTGTTGGCCGGCGTCGCGCCCGCCTGGCGCGGATGCCGCCCTGAAGCCGAGGCAGGCAGACGTGCCGGCGCCGGCTGCAGGCGCTTGATGTCGCCCACCCAGGCGCTCTGGCGCTGGGTCTTCGGCAGGAGTGCGGGGCGCCGTCACGGTCGACAGATTGCCGGCCGCGCTCACGACCTTCGTCGCGCGCAAGACCTCGCCCGTCTTCTTGATGCGCACGCCGACGGCCTTGCCGCGCTCGATCAGATCTCCTCGACGTCGGTCGAGATGCGCGTCCAGCCGTTGCCGTCCGCCACGCGCTTCAGAGCGTGCGCGCGATCTCGCTGGCGCCGCCCACCGGGTAGTAGCCGCCGTGCATGAAGTGCTTCGTCACCAGCGCGCCTGGATGGCGAACGACGAGCGCGACGGCGGCGCGCCGTAGAGTAGCCCACTGCGAGCACAAGACCGCGCGCAGCTTGGCGTTCGACGTCAGCGGTCGATGACCTGGCTCGTGGTCTGGCGAACGCCTCCGGCGCGCGCCGCGCCAGGAGCTTCTCGGCGATGCTGCCGATGGCCGGCGGCAGCGCGCCAGGTAGTAGCTGCGCATGGCCTTGGCCACGTCGCGGACGTCGTCAAGGTACTTGTCGATCGCCTGGCGCTCGGCCGGGAAGGCGTCGGTCAGGTTGGCGCGGAACTTCTCCGGCGAGTCGGGGAAGTCGATGCGGAAGTCGCCCGGCCAGTGGAACTCGTCGTAGACGCCGCCCAGCGACGCCCACTGGAGCTCGCCGTCGGTCAGGCGATGCAGGAGACGCCCGGTCATGGCGTGCTCGGTGACCTCGCCCACGGCGTGGACGCCGACGTCCCACGAGTAGCCGGGGCGGTTGAACATGGGTAGTGAAGCCGCCCGGCACGTAGTGCTGCTCCAGCACCAGCACCTTCTCGCCGAGCGTCGCCAGCATGGCCGCGGCCGTCATGCCGCCCATGCCCGAGCCGATGACGATCGTGTCCCACACGACCGCCTCGTGCCCCTTGCCGCGCTTGTCCCAGTACTTGCCGTCTTCCGTCGGCCGCTTGCGCTCATCGGGCTCCCTGTCTCGCTCACGCCGTGCCGCACAGCTCGCGCCACGCGCAACGCCATCGCCATCACCGTCACCTGCGGGTTCACGCCGAGGCTCGTCGGCACGATGCTCCCGTCGGCGACCCAGAGGTTCTCGGTGTCCCACGGTCGGCCGCTCTCGTCGACCACCGACGAGCCCGGATCGGTCCCCATGCGGCAGGTGCCGAGCGGGTGCTGCGACGAGCACTCGAAGGCGCGCCCCGGCAGCGACTCGAGCGGCACGGACGCCAGCGTGTCGGCTGCCGCCGGCTCGGCGCCGAGCACCGGCAGGTAGTACTGCGCGCGCCGGCCGCGAAGTAGATGCCGGCCATCTTGCGCAGCACCTTGGGGATCATCGCGCGGTTGGCGGGCGTCATGCGGTAGGTCACGATGGGCTCGCGGCCGAGCGGCGCCCGGCGCACGACGCCGCCACCCTCGTCGTGCACGAGCCCGCCGAAGACCGACATCTTGTCGATGTCGGCGGCGCGGCGCGCGTGCTCCTTGCCGATGCCGGGCATGGTCGCGGCGATGACGCCGACCGGCAGGAACAGCGACACGAGCGTCAGCCCCTCGGCCATGAAGGCGTCCGAGAACGCGCTCTGCAGCGAGCCCTCCCAGCCGCGCACCGGCTCGTCGAAGCGCGCCAGCATGCGGAAGCTCGGGTGCAAGGTCATGTTGCGCCCGACCTGCTTCGTCGTGCGCCCGACCCCGGTCTTCTGCAGCAGCAGCGGAACGCCGCGCGCCGGCGGCCAGCACGACGTCCTTCGCGTGCACGGTGAGCCGGCCCTTGCGCCATCGATCGGAGAGGAGGCGCGCCTCGACGCCGATGGCCTTGCGGCCGCGCCACCTGATGCGATCCACCAGCGCATCCGAGATGACCTCGGTGCCGCGCGCCAGCGCGCCGGGCAGCACGCTGACGTCGACCGGCATCTTGGCGCCGTGCGGGCAGCCGAAGTTGCACTTGCCCGCGCCCTGGCAGTCGACCGTGTTGCGGCGGAGCGACTTGAGACTTACGCCAAGCCTTTTCGAGCCCTTCGCCGAAGAGGTGGTGCTGCGCGAGCGCATGTCGACCGGCACCTCGTGGACGCGCAGCATCTTCCTCGACGTCGTCGAGGTAGGGCGCGAAGCGCGCCGGCGCCAGCTCGCCGAGGCCGAGGTCCCTGGCCCAGCGATGCAGGACCTCGTCGGGCGGGCGCAGGCAGACGCCGCCGGTGACGCTCGACGAGCCGCCGACGCCCTTGCCCATCGTGACGTTGATCATCGGCGTGTCGCCGAGCCCGATGGCGAAGGTCATGCCGCCGTCGCGCCACGTGGCGCATCGACTCGACGGGCGCATGCGGCCGTGCACCGGCCGGGATGTGCGGCCCTCCTCGAGCACGATGACCGAGCGGCCGGCGGCCGCGCACTCGGCGGCGACGGCCAGGCCGCCGGCGCCGTTGTCTTCGATGACGACGACGTCGGCGTCGAGCTCGAGGCTGCCGGCGATGTCCTGCTCCTTCCGATCACGACGCCGACCCTCCGTCCGAGGGTCCGCGCTCGCGCACCGGCCGCCCCGGCGTGAGCCCGACCGCGCGCGCGGCCAGGTGTCGTACCAGAGGATGCAGAGCGCGGCCTTCACCGCCAACACGTTGAGCGACAGCGGCGAGCGCTCGAGGCGGGCCAGCGCCGCGACGCGGAGCGGCAGCGGCAGGCGCCCGATCGGTCGCGGCAGGCGGAAGGCCGGAGGCGCTGCGCCGCGAGCGGCGTGAACGTCGCCAGCGCGACGATGCTGGCCGAGACGACGAAGTGCGAGCGCGGCCCGACCGAGCCGAGGTAGTCGTGGAGCCGGCGGCCGAGCCAGCGCGGAAGCTCGGCCGCGGACGGCGGTCCGTCGTCCGTCTCGAAGAGCGCCTCGGCGATGGCCAGCGCGTCGCGGACGAGCCGACCGCGCAAGCCGCTGGGAAGCTGAAGTGCGCCCCGGGGCGGTCGCCAGGCGATCGACCCAGTGCCCGGGCAGCGCCTCGGCGGACCGGTCGGAGCGTGATCCTGCGTCCATGCGCGCGACCCTAACCCGGCTCGCGCGCCGTGACGAGCAGGTTCCGGGCGTGCTGGAGCGCCTGCAGAAGGCCCCGACGCGCACCGCGACGAAGCCCTTCTCGGCCAGGAACGACGCGCGCTCGAGCACCACCCAGAGCTCGATGGCGCGGCGGAAGATGCCGCGCACGAGGCCGAAGGCGCGAGCCCGTCGCGCGCGCTCCCAGCCGGCGGCCTCGGCGCGCTCCGGGTCGAAGGCGCGGCAGCTCCAGCCCGCGGAGCTCGGCCGCGGCCCGGCACCAGGCCGCGAAGGCGTGCGGCGCGAGCTCGTGCGGCAGCGTCCTGAGCGGGTGTACGCGTCGCGCCCGCTGGCCTCGCGCAGCAGCAGATCGAGCCCGAGCTGGAAGGCGTCGCCATGGCGCCGCGCGGCGGAGGCGAGGTGGCGCCACCACCTCGTCCGACGTAGCGAGCCGGAGCGCCGAGTGGTCGAGGCCGGGATCGGCCGCGCGGCCGGCCGCTGACAGCGCGCGCCACGGCCCCTTGTGGAGGCAGCACGGCGCCAGCGACAGCGCGGCCACCCCGCGCTCGGCGCCGACCTCGACGAGGCGCGTCCCGAGCGCACCGCAGGCATGCAGCGCCACGGCGTGGACGCCCGGGCCGAGCGTCGCGTCGGCGCTTCCGCTGAGCACGTCGGCCGCGACGAACGCCAGCGGCACCTCGAGCTTGGCGGCCAGCGCGCGCGCCTCGTCGGCGTAGTCGGCGACGAGCTCGACGACCGTCACCGGTCGGTGCGACAGCGCGCCGAGCGTGCGGCCGAGGTGGCCCTGCCGCCGCACCAGTCGACGATGGTGTGCCCGTGCGGGGCGTCGCCGGCATCGGCGAGCGCCCCGGCCATGCCGCCGATCTGCGCCAGCTTGCGCCCCGGGATGTGTGCGGCCTGGTGCCGATCGAGCGGCCGCGGCACCCCCAGCGACGGGACCTCGACGCGGCCGGCCACGTCCGCCTCGAGCGCACCTCGAGCGGCGCGTCGCCGGGCATGCGCCCGGCCGCCTCGATGGCGTCGACGCGGGCGTCGTCGAGGTCGAGCAGCCACCGGACCGTTGCCGGCATGCGCTCGGCCCAGGTGATGGCGTGGCTCGCGAACGGTCGCGGCCGCCAGAACGGCTCCCAGCCGGCGAGGCGCGCGCCGAGGTCCGCCACGCGCGTCGCGGCGGCGTCGGCTGGCGGCGCGCTCACCCCTTGGTCTTCGGCGCGAAGCGGTTGGTCGCCCACTGGCTCGCCACGCGCAGGTAGCGCGTCACGCCGTAGACGCGCGGGTAGACGATGCGCGCCGAGCGCCGAGCGACGGCCTTCCGCACCAGCTGACCCAGGCCCTCGGGTGTGCCGGTGGGGATGCTCTTCGTGAGGAAGCCGCCGTCGAGGCGGTCGTGCGCGGCGCGCGCCATGTCGGTGTCGACCGGGCCCGGGTAGACCGTGACGACGTTCACGCCGCTGCCCTCGAGCTCGACGCGCAGGGTCTCGAAGTAGGCCGCGACCCCGGCCTTGGTGGCCGAGTAGTCGGCCATGCCCGGGGTGTGGGTGATGGCCGCCATCGACGACACGATGACCACCGTGCCGCGCCCGCGCGCGACCATCTGCGGCACGACCTTCCGCGCCAGGCGCTGGGGCGCGAGCAGGTTCACGCGCATCTCGGCCTCGGCCTCCGCGTCGCTCACGCCGAGCGCGCTCTTCACGATCTGCACGCCCGCGTTCAGCACCAGCACGTCGATCGGTCCGTGCGCCGCCTCGGCCGCGTCGACCCACGCCGTCGCCTGATCGAGGTCGCCGAGATCGGCCTCGATGACCTGGCAGGCCGCGCCCGAGGTCGCGACCTCGGCCGCCAGCGCCTCCATCGGAGCGCGCCGTCGCGCCACCAGCGTGAGGCGCTGGCCGTCGCCGCCGAAGGCCTTCACGATGGCCGCGCCGATGCCGGCCGAGGCCCCGGTGACGACGATGTGCCCGCGATCGCTGGGGGTGTGCTGCTTCATGCCCGGCTCCATAGCCGGGGCCCCGAGAGCGGGCAAGCGCGAAGGGGACAAGCCGCCGGCGAGCGGGTATGAAGCGCCGCCATGACCACGACCCACCCGATCGCCCTCGTCACCGGCTGCCGCTCCGGCTTCGGTCTCGCCATCTCGGTCGCGCTCGCGCGCGCCGGCTACAAGGTCTACGCGGGCCTGCGCGACCCGGCCACGGGCGCCGCGCTCGCGCGCGCGGCCGAGGGCCTGGCCATCGTGCCGGTGGCCCTCGACGTGACCGTCGCCGCCGAGCGCGAGCGCGTGGTCG
>JAXLYZ010000067.1:0-49661 GCA_046351155.1 Myxococcota bacterium | reverse complement strand
CCGTCCCGAAGACGAGGTTCACCACCGCGGCCACCGCCGACGCGCCGAACGACAGGAGGTAGGCCGAGCCGGCGCGCGCCGACGTGACCGTGTCCCAGAACTCGCTCAGCGACTCGCGGAACGACATCGCCACCAGCGTCGCCAGCGGCAGCACGATGACGATGCCGAGCCAGAACACGGTGAGCCCGAGCGACAGCCCGAAGCCGGGCAGGACGCGCCTACGGCGCGGCCGCGGCAGCGTCAGAGCGACGGCTTCGGGCGAGGCCGACATTACTTCGCGCCGCCCGCGCCGACCTCGGCCTTGGCGGCGTAGAGCTTGTCGAACTCGGCGCCGTCGGCGAAGTGCTGCGCCTGCGCCGTGCGCCAGCCGCCGAACTGCTCGTCGATGGTGAAGAGCGGCAGCTTGGGAAAGGTGCTTTCGTATTTCGCCAGCACGGCCGGGTCGCGCGGGCGGTAGTAGCTCTTGGCGATGATCTCCTGGGCCTCGGGCGTGGCGAGGAAGGCGACGTACGCCTCGGCCAGCGCGCGCGTGCCGCGCTTGTCGACGTTGCGATCGACCACCGCCACCGGCGGCTCGGCCAGGATCGACACGCTCGGCACGACGATCTCGAACTTCTTGTCCTTGGCGGCGAGCAGCGCCTCGTTCTCCCAGGCGATGAGCACGTCGCCCACGCCGCGCTCGACGAAGGTCGTCGTCGAGCCGCGCGCGCCGGTGTCGAGCACCGGCACGTTCTTGTAGAGCCTGGTCACGAAGTCGCGCGCGGCGTCATCGCTGCCGAGCGTCTTCTTGGCCCAGCCCCAGGCCGCCAGGTAGTTCCAGCGCGCGCCGCCCGACGTCTTGGGGTTGGGCGTGATGACCTGGATGCCGTCCTTGGCGAGATCGCCCCAGTCCTTGATGCCCTTCGGGTTGCCGGCGCGGACGAGGAACACGATGGTCGAGGTGTAGGGCGACGAGTGGTCGGGCAGGCGGCCCTGCCAGTCCTTGGCGAGGAGGCCTGCCTCGGCGATGGCGTCGATGTCCCAGGCCAGGGCCAGCGTGACGACGTCGGCCTCGAGGCCGTCGATGACCGCGCGCGCCTGCTTGCCCGAGCCGCCGTGCGATTGGTTGATGGTGATGTCCTGGCCCGACTTCGCCTTCCAGGCCGCGACGAACTTCGGGTTCAGGGACTCGTAGAGCTCGCGGGTCGGGTCGTAGCTGACGTTCAAGAGCGTGAGGCCGTTCGACTTGGTCGAGCAGGCGCCGAGCGGCGTGGCGCCGAGCACGGCGGCCACCGTGAGGAGGGACAGGGAGAAGCGCTTCATTCCGAAAGGTCCTTTGCTGTCGCGGGAGGGTCGAGTCGGCGCAGTGAATGCCGGGACCGAGCCTCCGCGCGCACGCCTCCGAGTCAGAGCGCTTGCGGGCGACCCGATGCCGGCTGCCGACAGCTCCGCGCTTCCGTAGGGAAGGCAGGCGGCGGGCTCGGGATGCGGGTCAGGCGCGTCACGTCGGCAAACGTGTCAAAGGTGACCAACAATGTCAACAATGGCCCCGCGCGGATTCGTACCAGCCGTCGCCGGGCCGCTACCGGCGCGGGCGTCAAAGTCCTGACGCGCGGGGCACGCCGCCCGAGGACGCGCGCGCCGCACGCCGCCCGAGACGCGAACGCCCGAGCCTCCGTGAGGAAGCTCGGGCGTCGCGTCGGCCGCAGCGAGGCGTCAGGCCTTCTTGCGCCGGCGGTAGATGACCAGCAGCCCGAGGCCGGTCAGGAAGGTCGTGATGAGCGTCGCGACCGAGCCGCCGCCCGAGCACGAGAACACGCTCCCGCCCTCGATGGTGGTGGTCGAGAAGTCGTCGGTCTTCTCGTTGGGATCGGTGCCGTTGCGGATCTCGAAGCCGTCGATGACGCCGCCGCCGTCGGTGTCCGGGTTCAGCGGGTCGGTGTGGTCGACCGTCAGCTCGAGCTTGTCGTTGCGCTGATCGCCGTCGGTGTCCGGGTTGTTCGGGTCGGTGTGGTAGATGAGGATCTCCTCGCGGTCGATGAGCCCATCGCCGTCGGTGTCCTGCAGGCCGTCGGTCGGGTCGTTCGGGTTGCCCTCGGGCGGCGTCGCGTCCTTGTCGACCTTGCCGTTGTGGTTGGTGTCCTCGTCGCCGTCCTTCACGCCGTCGCCGTCGGTGTCGGGGTTCTTCGGGTCGGTCGTCGTCGCCGGGTCGACGTCGGGCTGGAAGGCGCCGGCCGTGTCCTTGTTGGGCGTCGTCAGGCCGAACTCGGTGCCGTCGTCGATGCCGTCGTCGTCGGTGTCGGCGTCCTTCGGGTTGGTGCCGATGACCAGGAGCTCCTGGCCGTCGGACAGGCCGTCGTCGTCGGTGTCGGCGTCCTTCGGGTTGGTCTGCGCCTGCGCCTCGGCGACGTCGCTGAGCGTGTCGTTGTCGTCGTCGGGATCCGAGCAGTTGAGGTGCCCGTCCTGATCGTAGTCGCCGATGTCGTCCGCCGTCGGGGTCTTGGTCGGGTCGCGCGAGTCGACGTTGCACTCGATCTCGTCGTCGTCGACCACCTGGTCGTCGTCGTCGTCGGGGTCGACGCAGTTGATCTTGCCGTCGTCGTCGAGGTCGTCGAGGTCCGACAGCGAAGGCACGGAGTGGTTGTCGAGCGGGTCGGTGCCGCAGAACGTCTCGACGCCGTCGGCGATGCCGTCGCCGTCGGTGTCCTTCTGCTTGCCGTCGCAGACGCCGTCCTCGTCCTTGTCGGTCGGCATGCTCAGCGGGTCGAGCGGATTGGTGGCGCACTCCTTCTCGATGCCGTCGACGACGGTGTCGCCGTCGCTGTCGGCCATGACCGGGCTCGTCTCGCCGGCGTCGGTCTGGCCGTTCTTGTTGGCGTCCTCGAAGGAGTCCTGCACGCCGTCGTTGTCGCTGTCGCTGAGGCGCGGGTTCGACGCCTTGCACGGGAAGCCGGCGCCCGCCGAGTAGCAGCTCTCGACCTCGACCTTGTCGTTGAGTCCGTCGTTGTCGCTGTCCTTCTTGATCGCGCTCGTCTCGCTCGCGTCGTACTCGCCGTCGTGGTCCTTGTTCTCCACGCCGTCGTCGAGGCCATCGCCGTCGCTGTCCTTGTTGCGCGGGTTGGAGCCGTAGATCAGCTCGTTGGCGTCCGACACGAGGTCGCCGTCGTCGTCGGGGTCCACGCAGTTGGCGATGCCGTCGTTGTCGAGGTCGAGCGCCTCCTCCGCCAGCGGCTTGTCCGTCTTGTCGAGCGGGTCGGTGCCGCACAGGACCTCGGTCGTGTCGGGCACGCCGTCGCCGTCGTCGTCGCCGTCGACCGCGTCGCACTTGCCGTCCTCGTCGGCGTCGGGCGGGAAGCTCAGCGCGTCCTTGGGATCGGTGCCGCAGGCGATCTCGTCGGCGTCGAGCCAGGCGTCGCCGTCGTCGTTGAGGTCGACCTTGTCGCACAGGTGGTCGCCGTCGAGGTCGTCGCCCTCGACGGTCGGGTTCGACGCCGAGGACAGCGGGTCGGTCTCGCAGTCGGCCTCCTCGAAGTCGAGCCAGCCGTCGCCGTCGTCGTCGAGGTCGAGCGCGTTGCACAGGTGGTCGTGGTCGGCGTCGTGCGCGTCATCCCACGGCGTCGACAGCGGATCCTTCGGGTCCGACTGGCACTGGATCTCCAGCACGTCGGGGAACTCGAAGCCGCCGAACGAGTCGTTGTCGTCGTTGGGGTCGACCGCGTCGCACTGGCTGTCGCCGTCGGTGTTGAGCGGCACGCTCGCCTTCGAGACGGGATTACTGCCGCACACGATCTCCTCGGTGTCGGGGAAGCCGTCGCCGTCGTCGTCGGGGTCGGCGCAGTTGGGGATGCCGTCGCCGATGCCGTCGTTGTCGCAGGTCGCCACCGCCGAGCCGGGCACCTCGATGTCGTCGGCGATCTCGGGCGGCGTCGGCTTCGAGTCGCAGTGCGGATTCGGGTAGCAGTCGAGAGGATCCGTGTTGCACTCGATCTCGACCTCGTTCGAGAAGCCGTCGCCGTCGAAGTCGGCGCAGCGGCAGAGCGAGTTCGGCACGCAGTCGGGGTCGTCGCAGTCGGACTTGCCGTCGTTGTCGTTGTCGAGGCCGTCGGCGCAGACGTCCTCGTGCACGCCGCACTCGGCCTCGGTGGTGTCGAACTGGCCGTTGCAGTCGGCGTCGACCAGCACCTTGTTGCACTGCTTGGGAGCGCCCGGGTGGATGGTCGGGTCGTTCTTGGCGGTGGCGAAGTTGAGGGCGCACTCGGCCACGTCGGGGCCCGGCCCATCGACGTCGATCTCGCCCGCGTCGGGCGTGCCGTCGTTGTCGTCGTCGGGGTCGACGCAGTTGATGAGGTTGTCGTTGTCGTACTGGCGGAACGGATCCTGCGACAGGTTCTCGGTCGGCAGCAACGGGTTCGTGCCGCACAGCTGCTCGAGCTTGTTGCTCACGCCGTCGCCGTCGAAGTCGCCGTCGATGCAGGCGGCGTCGAAGACGCAGTCGGAGTCGCCGCAGTCGGTGAAGCCGTCGGCGTCCTCGTCGATGGCCACTGGCGGCGTGCCGGTCGGCGCGCAGTGGCCGACCTCGCTGCAGGACACGACGAGCTCGGCCGACGGGCTCGAGCCGTTGGCGCAGTCGCCGACCGTCTTCAGGACGATGTAGTAGGTGCGCCCGGCGACGGTGTCGACGTCGAGCGTCGCGCCGCTCAGGCAGTCGGAGACGACCTCGGCCGGGTTGGTGCCGCCCGACGCCAGCGCCGCAGGAGCGCTGCACTGGCCCGCCGCCGTGCTGTGGTCGCTGCAGGCGTTGTCGGTGACGCGCATCGAGAAGAGGCGCGTGCCGATGTTCCGGAGCTTGAAGCGCACCTTGCCGGTGTCGGTTGCCTTGAACGAGTAGGCCTTGTCCTTGCCGGTCTCCGGCAGCGTGTTGTCGGCGAAGCAGGTGGCGAAATCGACCGTGTTGGGCGTGGCCGTGGCGCCGTCGCCGCAGGCCAGCGCCTTGGCGGTCTGGCACGTCTCGGCCTTGCAGACGTCCTGCCCGAAGCAGTCGCTGTCGAGGCAGTCGCCGAGCAGGTCGCAGTCGTCGTCGAGGCCGTTGGTGCACGCGCCGTTGATGCCGGCCGCGTTCTCCTGGGCGCGCGGGAAGACGGTCTTCAGGCCGGGCTGGTCGCACACCGACGGCTCGAAGTAGCACGCGCCGGCGACCGGGCCGCCCGCGGGAGGCGAGCCGGCGCCGTTCGGGCCGAAGCCATCGCCGTCCACGTCGAGGCAGCTGTCCTTGCAGTTGATGATGCCGTCGCCGTCGGCGTCGGCGGTGCACGCCGCGTCGGTCTTCGGGAAGGCGCAGGCCGCGAGCGCCGGGTCGCAGTCGCGCGCGTCGCACACGCCGTCGGCGTCGGCGTCGGGCAGCTCACGGCCGCCCAGCGCGTCGGTGTAGAAGGCGGTCTCGTCGGTGCCGCCGTCGCAGTCGTCGTCGACGCCGTCGCAGGCGAGCTCGCCGCACACGCCGGCCTGGCCGGGCGAGCCGTAGTGCGAGCCGGTCACCGAGTAGGTGTCGTGCGGGCCGGCCAGGCACCAGCTGGCGACGTTGTCGTTCTCGGTGGAGTTGCTGTCGGGCGCCTTGAGCATGAGCGAGCGGCCGCGCGACACGTTGGGCGACACGTCGAAGTGGGTCGAGCCGGAGGCGCAGACGAGCGTCGACGGCTTCACCTGGTCGATGACCTTGCTCGTGTCGGTGCCCTGGTAGAGGAGGATGGTGCCCGCGCCCGACTCGGCCACGGCGAAGCCCGGGCAGATCATGTCGATGGCGCTCGTGTCGGCGAAGTCGGTCGAGCCGACCGGGCCGAAGGCGATGACGTAGTACGGGCGCTTGCCGGGCAGGTTGGCGTCGATGGTGTAGCCGGTCTGGACCTGGCAGTCGCCCTCGTCGAGGAGGTCGATCACGGTCGGCGGGGTGCCGTTGCCGCGGTCGTACTTCATCTTCACCTCGAGGGTGCGCAGATCGATGTCGTTGGGCAGCCCGTTGTGGAGCTCGATCCACTGCTCGGCCGGGTTGTTGTTGATGATGGGCAGGTGGATCTCGGAGACGTACACCGAGCCGGCCTTGATCTGGCAGTCCTTGCAGCCCGGCGTGTTGGTGTTGCCGAGGACGTCGCAGGTCTCGCCCGTCTCGATGAAGCCGTTGCCGCACTGGATGCAGGCCGGCGTCTCGTTGTCGATCTTGCCGTCGCAGTTGTTGTCGCGGTTGATGCCGCCGTTGGGGTTCACGCCCGAGCCGGGCGGGATGATGGCGTCCGGCGCGTCCGCGGCGGCGTAGCACTGCTCGGCCAGGCCGGGGTTCCGGCGCGAGTCGTGGTCGTCGCAGTCACGGACGTCGGGGTTCGGGCAGGCGGTGAGGTCGGTCACCGCGAAGGTGTCGTCGCCGTAGCCGTCGTGGTCGGCGTCGACGCAATCGTCGCAGGCGCGGCCGAAGTACTCGCCGATGCCGTCGAGGTCGGCGTCGGAGCTGATCTCGACCTGGTCGAGGAAGACGCCGGCGTTGGTGTTGTTGTTGCCGTCGTCCGTGTCGTAGAAGAGCACGACGTCGACCTGGTTCGGCGGAAGCGGCACGCGCACGGTGGTGAGCTGGGTGGTGTTGGCGTGCGTCGACCACACGACCGACGAGGCCAGCGTACCGGTGCCGCCGTTCTGGAAGCCGCAGCCGCTGGCGGCCACGTTGAAGCACACGCCGAAGGTGTCCTTCACGTTGTCGCCGACCAGGTGGTAGGTCAGCACCAGCTCGGGCTTGGGCATCTGCGGCGGCACGGTGACGCGGCGCGTGAGCCAGCCGCGGATGCGCCCGCTGCCGGCGTCGCTGACGTTGCCGCCGCTGCGCGTGCCCCAGCCGATGGCCTGGCGCGTGCCGATGGTGACGATGTTGCCGGTGTAGTCCCAGAGGCGCGTCGCCACCGTGGTGCTCGGCGTCCAGCCGTTCGACGAGCCGGTCGAGGTGGCCACCGCGCCGTCGCGCGCCTTGCCGGTGTTGAAGTCGTAGCCGAAGGTGCAGAGCTGGCACGACAGCGACGACGCCGCGCACACGGGGCCGGCGCAGTCGACCAGCGTGTCGTCGTTGTCGTCGACGCCGTTGGCGCAGTCCTCGGTGCCGCAGCCGCTGTCGAAGGCGTCGATGAGCGGGTTGCCCTGGGCGTCGAAGTCGCAGTCGTTGTTCAGGCCGTCGGCGCAGAGCACGCCCTTCTCGTCGGCCACGTCCGGGTTCACGTTGATGCGCGTGTCGTCGCAGTCGGACTTGGGCGGGAGGCCCGAGCCGTGCGAGATGCAGGCCAGCAGGTTGGGGCTCAGCGGGTCGCCGTAGAAGTCGCCGTCGACGTCCCAGCACGGGTCGCAGGTCGTGCCGTCACCGGTCGAGCGGCCCTCGAAGAAGCCATCGGCGTCGGCGTCGGACGCGATGGTCAGCGACGTCAGCGTCACGCCGCTGGCGGCGGCCGGGTAGGGGTTGGCCTCGAAGGTGTCGAAGAGCACCGCGATGTAGAGGTCGGACGCGTCGACGTACTGCGACAGGTCGACCGTCTTCGTGACGAAGCCGCCGTTCACGGCATCGTCGGTCGGGGTGTCCTGGAGCAGCGTGATGCCGAGGTCGTTGCCCTGGCAGGTCGGCGGCCCGCTGGTGCTGAAGCACAGGGCCAGCACGTCGCGGCCGGTGGCGGCGCCGTCGTGGTCGTAGGTGATGCTCAGGACCGGCTTCGGACCGGCGTAGGCCTTGGTCATCTTGACCTTCAGCTGGAGCCGCCCGAACTGGCGCGTGACGGTGGCGCTGTCCTTCACCAGGTTCGGCGTCGTGAAGCCACCGACGGCCGAGGTGTAGGCCCAGATGTTGTTGACGGCGCCGCCCGGCGTCATGTCCTCGACCGTGGTCGTGCCCGGGCCGGTGTCGTACGAGAACGAGCGCCGGCACGGCACGGCGCAGAAGGCGTCCGCCCCCGACACGCCGACCGCCTGGCCGGTGCACACCGGATCGCCGCAGTCGCTCGTGCCGTCGCCGCCGTCGTCGATGCCGTTGGCGCAGTCCTCGCCGCAGCGCGGGGTGTCCTGCGCGTCGGTCTTCGAGTCGCAGTCGTTGTCGATGTGATCGCCGCAGTTCTCGAGCGCCGACGGCTTCACGGCCGAGACGGTGTCGTCGCAGTCGGCGCTCGGGTCGACGTCGGTGCAGGCCACGAGGTCGCGGCTGGTCGGGTCACCGAAGCCGTCCTGGTCCTTGTCGACGCAGGCGTCGCCGCAGGTCTTGCCCTTGTAGTCGGTGACGTTGTCGCCGTCGAAGTCGCCGCGCACGCGCACGCGCGTGATGGCCAGACCGTCGCGGTTGGCGCCGCTCTCGGGCGCCTCGAGGCGGATGGTGACGTAGCTCACCTGGCCGGCCAGCGACGCCAGCCCGACGTCGAGCGTGCCGGTGCCCGGGCCGCACTTCTCGCCGGCCGGGGTGGCCGCGCCGAGGACCGGCGTGGCGGTGAGGTAGACGCGCATGCAGTCGGTGGCGCCGGCCTGCAGGCTGTAGGTGATGAGCAGGCGCGGGTCGCGCACGTCGCCCGCCAGCGGCACCGCGATGGCGTGCCAGATGCCCGACGTCACCGGGGCCGCGGGCAGCTTGGCCGCGCCCAGCGCGACCTCCCAGCCGGCGCCGCCGGTGTGGGTGGTGCCGAAGGTGAAGGGCGCCGTGTTGTCCGAGCGCTGCTGCCACATGAAGTCCTTGGCCGCGGCGAAGGCGTAGTCGCTGTCGCAGGTCTCGGTGCAGGTGGTGGCCTTCGCGCCGTCGCACAGGTAGCCCGGCGCGATCTGGCAGCTGGCGCAGCCCTGGATGGGCGTGCCGCCGTGGTCACAGCTCTCGAAGCCGGCGCCGCCGCCGTTGCCGGCGAAATTGACAAATCCGTCGCCGCAGGTGGCGAACTGGCAATTTCCGCCATTGGCCACGTCGTCGGGGCAGCCGTCGTTGTTGTTGTGGTTGCCGTCGTCGCAGGCCTCGCCCGGCTGCGTGAAGCCGTCGCCGCACACCGCCGACTTGCACTGAGTGGTGCAGGTGTCGGTGTTGCTCGGGTTGCCGTCGTCGCACTCCTCGTAGCCGACCTGGCCGACCGTCTTGTCGGTGCGGCGGATGCCGTCGCCGCAGATGGCGATGTGGCAGATGGGCGAGCCGGGCGTGCCCTCGACGCAGCCGTCGAGGTTGCCGCTGCCGAAGCCGCCGTCGCACTCCTCGATGGTCGGGATCTGCTGGTCGATGAAGCCATCGCCGCAGCTCGCCGGCTGGCAGGTGCCGCTCGGGCCCGACGGGCAGTTGTCGTTGGTGAGGTCGTTGTTGTCGTCGCAGCCCTCGGTGCCCTTGGCCACGCCGTCGCCGCACTTGGTGGTCGTGCACACGCCCGCGCCGCTGCTCAGCCCGGCGTCCGCGCCGCCGGTGATGTACCAGCCGGCCGCGCACACGCACTGGCCATTGCCCGCCGCGCCGTCGTTGCAGGTGCCGTGCACGTCGCCCGGCGCGTTGCCGCACTCGGTGGCGTCGGTGCCGGCCGGGCCGACGACGCCGGGGCAGAAGCTCTGGCAGGCGTTGCCGTAGCGGCCCTGCGCGCAGTTGCAGACGGCCACACCGCCGGCCTCGACGCACTCGCCCTGGAGGTTGCACTGGTTGGCGTGGCCGCCCGGGCACTCGCTGGCGCAGGTCGGGCCCTTGTAGCCGTCGTCGCAGCCGTTGCAGGTGGCGTTGCAGCCACCGGCCGCGCCGGCGTCGTCGCAGGTCTCGCCGCGCGCGCCGTCGGCCACGCCGTTGCCGCACCACGACACGTTCAGCGTCTGGGTGTTGTTCGCGCCGTTGCAGTCGAGGGTGTCGCCCGAGAAGCGCGCGACCGAGACGGACGGGGTCGTCGGCGTGGCCGACAGGTGGAGGACGACGCTCGGCGTGTAGCTCGCGCCGGGGCCGACCGAGGCCGCGCTGCAGCGCACCTTGGTCGGGTCCGCCTGGACGACGCAGCCGGCGCCGCTCACGAAGGTGAGCTGGTTCAGCGTGAGCTCGGCCACGACGTTCGAGGCCGGCGCCGCGCTGGCGACGGTGAGCGGGAAGGTGATGTCCTGGCCGGGCAGCCCCACGCCGGTCTGGCTGATGCTGTAGCTGACGTCGGCCGAGACCAGCTCGACCGCGCCGATGTCGCAGGTCGCGCCGCTCGGGCGCGTCGCGCCGAAGAGGTCGGTGGCCGGGCAGCCCGCGCCGGCCGCGTCGACGACGTTGCTCGAGCAGTCGGTCGGACGGTACACGCCGGTGAGCGGACCCGGTCCGCCGAACGCCGTGAGGCCCGGGTTGGCCAGGAGGTCGCTGGCGACCGACGGGCAGCCGGCGCTCGTGTCGATGATGTTGTGGCCGCCGCTCGCCACCGTCGCGATGCCGAAGAGCCCGCAGCCCGCCTGGGCGCTGTTGCCGTCGGCGGTCGTGGCGGTGTTCGCCTTGAGGATGGAGCGCGTGATGGTGACGCCGCCCGTCTGGGCGAAGACCGCCGCGCCGCGCGCCGCCGGCGTGCTCACCGTGGCCTGGACCGAGGCCGCGTTGAAGGCGAGCGTCGAGTCGCTGATGGTGACCGTCGCGGCCGCCGTGAAGATGGCGCCACCGAAGCCGGCGCCGCCGCCGGAGTAGACCTGCGAGTGGCCCGCGCCGCTGCCGCCGCCGAAGCCGCCGGTGCCGCCCGACGCATCGACGTTGTCGGAGGCGCCGCCGCCGCCGCCGCCGAAGCCGCCGTCGCCGCCCGGCGAGCCGCCGCCGCCGCCGCTGCCGAAGTCGCCCATGCCGCCCTTGGCGTTGAGCGCGCTGTCGCCGCCGTGGAAGTCGATGCCGGCGTTGCCGGTGCCGGCCGCGGACGCCGTGAAGATCGCAGTCGACTGGCCATCCTGGCCGCCCGTCGCGTTGTTGCTGACGAAGACGCTGCCGCTCACGGTGAGCGTCGCGCCCGAGACGACCGCGACGGCGCCGCCGAAGCCCGCGCCCGCGCCGCCCCAGAGGCTCGCCGTCGACGCCGGCACGCCGCCGCCCTGCGCCAGGTTCCCGTCGAAGTAGCTGCGCGTGATGCTCACCGCGACGCCCACCGACGCGACGCAGATGGCGCCGCCGATGCCGCCGCCCGCGCCGCCGCCGGCCTGCGTGGCCGGCACGTCGACGTGGCCGCCGTAGCTGCTGTTGTTGGCGAAGACGCTGTCGCTCACCGTCAGCGGGGCCGTCGTGTAGAGCGCCCCGCCCATGCCGGAGGCCGCGCCCGCGACGCCGCCGTTGGCGCCGATGGCGGCGCTGTCGTGGAGGTAGCAGTGGTCGACGACGAGCGTCTCCGTGCTCGACACGAGACCGCCACGCTCGGCGAAGCCGCGCGTCATCGTCAGGTTCGCCAGCGTCACCGTCGGGTTGTCGGCGCCGGCGTCGATGGTGAAGATGCGCGTGGCGTCGCCGCCGTGCAGCGTCACGTCGACCTGGTCCACACCGTCGATCGTCACCGCCGACGCGATGGGCAGCGGCGACGTGACGTGGATGATGGCCGGCACCGTCACGAGCGGGTCGAAGTCGAACGTGATGGTGTCCGCGCCGGCCGACCCGGTGGCGCAGTCGCCCGCGCTGTGGTCGACGCTGTCGGGATCGTTGGCGTTGGCCAGCGCCTCGCGCAACGAGCACACGCCGTCGGCCGCCACCGTGTCGACGTCGGTCTCGACGGTGATGAGCGCCGCGTGCGCCGACCCCGCGCAGACCACGCCGGCGACGCAGGCTCCGAGCGCGACCCAGCGTGGGCGCGCGACGCGAAGCTGACGAGCACCGGAGAGGAACATCCCTGTCATGTGGCTGTGCGCCATCGGTCGACCGCCTCTTTCCAATTCCCCAGCTGGGTCGGCTTGGCCGCCCAGGCGGAATCCCTTGCCGTAGTTCGTGTGCTCGTTCACGGCTCGGCGCTCCCGCGCGTGCCGCGCGCCGCCTCGCGGCGCCGCCAGGCGAGGACGAGGCCCGCGACGGCCAGCGTGAAGCCGAGCACGCCCGCGTCATGCGACGAGCCGCAGCCGAAGACGTTGTCGCCGGTCACCTGCGCGTCGGTGTAGTCGTCGTCCTTGTTGGTCGGGTCGGTGTGGTTCTCGACCTCGAAGCCATCCTGCACGCCGCCGTCGTCCGAGTCGGGGTCGAGCGGGTCGGTGTGGAACACCGACACCTCGAGCTTGTCGTCGAGCCCGTCGTCGTCCGTGTCGGGGTCGTTCGGGTCGGTGTGGAAGATGTTCTTCTCGTCGCGGTCGATGAGGCCGTCGTTGTCGGTGTCGGCGAGCCCGTCGGTCGGGTCGTTCGGGTCGCCTTCGCCCTCGTCGATCTTGCCGTTGTGGTTGGCGTCTTCCACGCCGTCGACCACGCCGTCGCCGTCGCTGTCGTCGATGCGGGCCTGCGTCGTCGTCGTCGGGTCGGCGTCGGGGATGAAGCTGTCGCCGGTGTCGTCGGTGCCGACCGTCACGCCGAGCTCGGTGCCGTCCTGCAGGCCGTCGTTGTCGCTGTCGTTCGACTTCGGGTTGGTCTGCAGATCGACCTCGCGCCCGTCGTTCAGGCCGTCGTCGTCGGTGTCCTGGTCCTGCGGGTTGGTGCCGAGCTGGGCCTCCTTGATGTCGGAGAGGCCGTCGTTGTCGTCGTCGCTGTCGATGCAGTTGAGCTGGCCGTCGCCGTCGTAGTCGCGGCGGTCGTCGTCGCTCGGGCGGCTCGTGACGTCGCGCGGCTTGGTGCCGCAGATGGTCTCCTCGGCGTCGGTGAAGGTGTCGTCGTCGTCGTCGTTGTCGACGCAGTTGATGTCGCCGTCGCCGTCGGTGTCGTCGAGGTCGGCGAAGCTCGGCGTCGACGCCGCGTCGCACTTGCCGAAGCCGCAGAAGGTCTCGACGCCGTCGGCCACGCCATCGTGGTCGCAGTCCTCGCGCTCGACCTGCGCACCGTCGCACTCGCCGTTCTGGTCCTTGTCCTGCGGCACGTCGACCGCGCGCAGCGGGTCGGTGGCGCAGTGGACCTCGTCGCCGTCGGAGAAGCCGTCGCCGTCGCTGTCGGCGATGAGCGGGTTGGTCTCGCCGCTGTCGAGGTTGCCGTCGTGGTTCAGGTCCTCCATGCCATCGAGGAGCCCGTCACCATCGCTGTCGCGGTTGTAGCCGAGCGTCGGCGCGGCGCCGAGCGGACCGGGGTAGCTCGAGGTGAGCTCGGTCAGGTCGTCGATGCCGTCGCCGTCGCTGTCGGTGTTGGTCGGCGACGTCTCGTTCGGGTCGACGATGCTGTCGTGGTTGGCGTTCTCCTGGCCGTCGTCGATGCCGTCGCCGTCCGTGTCCTTGCGCAGCGGATCCGAGCCGATGAGCTTCTCGTCGGCGTCCTTCACCTTGTCGCCATCGTCGTCGTCGTCGATGCAGTTGGGCAGCCCGTCGCCGTCCGGATCCTGCGCGTCGCCCTCGGTCGGGAAGCTCGAGCGGTCACGCGGGTCGGTGTGGCAGCCGATCTCGGTGGTGTCGTCGACGCCGTCATTGTCGTCGTCGGTGTCGATGAGGTCGCACTGGCGGTCGTTGTCGGTGTCGATGGGCTTGTCGATGGCGTCGTTCGGGCTCGTCTGGCACAGCCCCTCGTCGATGTCGCTCCAGGTGTCGCCGTCGTCGTCGCTGTCGAGGATGTTGCACAGCTTGTCGTCGTCGGGATCCTGGTTGGCGACCGTCGGGTTGTTGGCACCATCCAGCGGGTCGGTGCCGCACTGCTTCTCGGTGATGTCGGGCCACCCGTCGCCGTCGTCGTCGTCGTCGAAGTTGTTGCAGGTGCCGTCGTCGTCGATGTCGTGAGCGACGTCGAGCGGGGTCGACAGCGGGTTGCGCGGCGCGTCCTCGGCGTCGGCGGCGTCGAGCGCGCAGTTGATCTCGAGGATGTTGTCGAAGCCGTCGCCGTCGACGTCGGGGTCGACGTCGTCGCACTGGCGGTCGCCGTCGAGGTCGGGCGGCAGGCTCGTCGCGGTCGTCGGATCCGAGCCGCAGATGGTCTCCTGCACGTCGCCGTAGAAGTCGCCGTCGTCGTCGTCATCGGCGCAGTTCGGGATGTCGTCGGTGATGCACGCGTGGGTGATGATGCCGCTGCCGTCCGAGGTCACGTTCACGACGCTGCCGCCGGCCGTGAGCGCCAGCTTCAGCTTGAGCGGCGAGACCACCGCCTGGACGTAGTAGCTGCTGTTGCTGAGGCCGTTGGCCCCGGTGAGCTGCGACACGACCGCCAGCTCGCCGACGCTGAAGCCGTGCGCCGACACGAAGGTGAGCGTGTCGTCGCTGGCGGTGACGGTGAAGCTCTTGCCCTCGCACTTCGGCAGGTCGATCGGGCAGCCGTCGGGCGACAGCGAGCTGCCGTCGTCATTCTTGAAGCGCGCCTCGTCCGAGTAGACGCAGCCCGGTGCGCCGTTGGCGCAGGCCACGCCCGGCTGGTGCGCGCCGGCTACCGTCGGGTTGGTGTTGCACAGCACCTCGACGCGGTTCGAGACGCAGTCGCCGTCGACGTCCTGGTTCCCGCACAGCGTCGACCGCACGCAGTCGAAGTCGGCGCAGTCGGTCGAGCCGTCGAAGTCGTCGTCGATGTTGTCGCCGCAGTTCGACTCCCGGGTGCCGCAGGAGGCGGCCTCGGTGGTGTCGACCGCGCCGTTGCAGTTCGCGTCGATCTGCTGGTCGTGGCAGAACTGGTCGCTCGAGCTGTTGCCGCTCTGGCAGCACTCGCCCTGCGCCGGGCCGCAGTTCGGGCCGGTGCACAGGTCGCGCGTCGGGTAGAAGAGCTTGTTGTTCTTGCTGCCGGCGTCCCTGCAGCTGGCGAGCTCGCTCACGTCGCTGGCCTGGTCGCCGTCGTCGTCGCTGTCGACGCAGTTGAGGAGGTGGTCGCCGTCGACGTCGGTGATGTCGTCCTCGCTCGGGAAGACGCTCGGGTTCTGCGGCGCGGTGCAGTCCTGCGGGCGCGTCTCGAGGTTCACCCCGGCGCACAGGCAGGTGATCTCGTCGGCGCTCGAGACGCCGTCGCCGTCCTGGTCGAAGGCCTGGCAGGCGGGCGTCAGCGCGCAGTCGGTGTCGTCGCAGTCGGCCTTGCCGTCCTTGTCCTCGTCGCCCGGGGTGGCGCAGTTCTCGGCGCACACCACGGTGAAGCGCGCGTTCGGCGCGGTGCCGAGGTTGCACGAGCCCTGCGACTTCATGACGATGGTGTAGGTCTCACCCGCCGTCGGCGCCGCGATGGTGACGGTGGCCGGGTCGGCGCACAGCGCCGAGCCGACGGCCTTCACGTTGGCGCAGCTCGACTCGCTGCACGAGTCGTCGGCGGCCGGGTTGCCGCCGTAGGCCACGGCCAGCGCGTAGCGGCGCGAGCCGAGGTTGTCGACGCGGAAGGTCACCGGCGACGAGGACGGCGCCGTGAACTTGAAGACCTTGTCCTTGCCGGGCGAGGCCTGGCTGTTGACCGTGCCGTCGGCCTGGCAGACCGGGAAGTCGTCCGAGTTGGCGATGAGCGCCGGCGGCGTGCCGCCACCGGGCAGCGGTGCGTCGCTCTGGAAGCCGCAGCCGACGACCGTGGCGTTGGCGCAGGTCTCACCCGCGCACACCGGCAGCGACGAGCAGCCCGAGTCGAGGCAGTTCTTGGCCTGGTCGCAGTCGTCGTCGAGGTCGTTGGTGCAGCGCTGCGTGTCGTTCTCGGCGATGCCCGGGTTCGAGTTGATCTCGCCGTCGCAGATGGCGTTCTCGGTCTTGCCGCCGCAGCCGGAGGTGTCCTGGCCCTGGCTGCCGTAGCCGTCGCCGTCGACGTCGAAGCAGGTGTCGGCGCACGTCGGCAGGCCGTCGTGGTCGGCGTCGTCGGTGCACGGGTTGATGTTCGGGTCGAGGCTCGTGTCGTAGGTGCAGCGGTTGTCGTTGGGCCGGCAGTCCTCTGCGTCGCAGACGCCGTCGCTGTCCTGGTCCTCGCCGTACGGGGCGAGCTCGCGGCCCTCGTCGGCCAGCACCTTGGCAAGCGTGTCGTCGCCGTCGCAGTCGTCGTTGATGCCGTCGCACACCACCTCGGCGCACGAGCCGGCGGTGCCGGGCGAGCCGTAGTGGGTGCCGCTCTGCGAGTAGTCCTGGTCGCGCCCGGCCAGGCACCACACCTCGGGCGAGTTGTTGCTCGGCGCGCGGCGGTTGGCGATGTCGGTCAGGACGATCGAACGGCCGCGGGCCGCCGAGTGCACCGTCTCGACGTCGTGCGCGAAGAGGCAGTCGTCGAAGCTGCGGAGCGGCGTCGTGCCGAAGGTGCTCATCGGGATCTTGTCGAGGTCGGCCCCCGCCGCCTGCACGACGAGCCACTCCTCACCGGTCGGCAGCGTGAACGACGGGTCGTCGCACACCGCGTCGATGACGCTCGTGTCGCGGAAGTCGGACAGGTTGGTCGGACCGAAGGCGATGACGTAGTAGCGGTCGTTGTCGGTGTGGCCCATGGCCGTGCGGCCGACGACCGTGCACGCCGCCGGGATGATGTCACCGGCGTTCGGCCCGCTCTGAACCACCTGATCGACGAAGCTCACGACCCGGCAGTTGCTGCGGTCGGCGTCGGCCGGCGACGCGCCGACCTTGTTGGCGCAGGCCATGATCTTGACCTCGCCGAGCAGCACGTCGACGTCCTGGTTGGCCGGGTTGTACATCTCGATCCACTGCTCCGAGCGGCGCCCGAACAGGATCGGGTAGTGGATCTCGCTGACGAAGGCGCGCGTGTTGTCGCCGAGCTGGCAGTCGATGGTGCAGTCGGTGCCCGACGGCGGGTCGCACGTCTCGCCGACGCCGATGCGCCCGTCGCCGCACGAGTTGCAGTCGGGGTCGGACGGGTCGGCCAGGCCGTCGCAGTCGTCGTCGCTGATGTCCGCGCCGTTGGCGGCGAAGCACAGGTTCACGAGGCTCGGCGTCAGGATGTTCTCCTGGGCGCGCGGGTAGGCCTGGGCGTCGCCGTCGTCGCAGTCGTTCTGGTACTGGGTCGGGCAGGTCGACAGGTCCGACACCGCATACTGGTTCGTGCCGAAGCCGTCGCCGTCGAAGTCGATGCAGTGGTCGCACGAGACCGGCGTCGCCTCGCCCTTGCCGTCGAGGTCGATGTCGCTGCGCACGCGCACGGCGTCGAGGAACAGGCCGTCCACGTTGGTCGCCGTCGACTGGAAGACGATGACGATGGTGTGGGCGCCCTTGCCGATGGGCACGAAGGCGTGATCGAAGAGCCCCGAGTGGAACGTGGCGTTCACCGGCGTCACGCGCGTGCCCGACGACGGCGACTGCGTCGACGTCGACCATGCCAGGTTGAGCGGGTGGTCGGTGTCGCAGGTCGCCGCCGGCTTGTCGATGCACAGCCCGATGAGCGTACCCGCGCCCTTCAGGTCGTACACCAGCTCGACGCTCGGCTGCTCGTAGGTCGTCGACACGCTGAGCGAGCGCGTCAGCGTCGCCTTCACCGGCCCGGTCGGCTGCACCAGCGAGATGTTGCCGGCCTTGACGGTCCACCAGCCGCCGACGCCGCCGTACTGCAGCGGGTCGCGGCCCCACTCGAAGATGTTGCCCGCCGACGGCACGAAGCCCGCCGAGTCGGCCAGGTTGAGGCGGCCCTTCTCGAACTCGAACGACAGCTCGCACACGCTGCAGGCCTTGTCGGTGGCGCAGGTCGAGTCGGCGCAGTCGACGGCGCCGTCGCCGTTGTCGTCGGCCCCGTTGGCGCAGTCCTCGGTGCCGCAGGTGGCGTCGGCCGCGTCGATCTGGGTGTTGCAGTTGTTGTCGATGCCGTCACCGCAGAGCCCTTCGTCGGCCGTCTGCGGCGGGTGCGCGTTGGCGCCCTTGCCCGGGGTGGGGTCGTCGTTGCAGTCGAAGCAGGCCGGGTTGGTGGTGCCCGCCACGCAGCCGCTCGGCGGCGTCGCGCACTGGCCCGACGACACGAAGCAGCACTTGGTGATGTCGGGCGAGGTCTGCAGACCGTAGCCGTCCTTGTCCGCGTCCCAGCACGGGTCGCAGCTGCCCTGGCCGGCAAAGGCCGTGCCCTCGTAGCCGCCGGTGACGGGCACGAGCGGGTCGTTGTCGATGTCCGACGCCAGGCGCACGCGCGTGATGTCGAGGTTGACGTTGACCGGGTTCGCCTGCGCCGCCTCGTTGGTGTCGAAGACGAAGGTGATGTCGAGGTTGCCGTCGGGGCCGGCGTTGCCGAGCCACGGCGTCAGGTCGACCGAGCCGGTGACCGTGCCCGCGGTCGAGGTCTCGGCCAGCTTGGTGATGCCGGCGGTGTTGCCCTGGCAGGTCTTGTTCTCGATGCAGACGGCGAAGATGTCCTTGCCGACCGTGTTCGCCGTCAGCTTGAAGTCGACCAGCAGCTTCGGCGCCGGGCCGCGCTGGGCGACGCCGCCGAAGCTCGGGATCTGGAAGTTCAGGCGCGCCAGCTTGCGCGTGGCGTCGCTGGTCGGGCCGGTGGTCCAGCCGAAGACGGCCGGGCCGGGCAGCGGCTCGAACAGGTCGTCGACGCTGAGGTCCTCGGTCCAGATGGTGCCGCGCGAGAAGGTCCAGTCGAGGAGGCACGGCGTGGCGCAGAACGGATCGGCCGGCACGTTGACCTGCGACGAGCCCGGCAGCGTGTAGCTGTAGGCGTTGCACTGCGGGTCGGCGCAGTCGGCGCCGTTCCCGGCCGGGCTGTTGTCGAGCTTCTTGCCGTTGTCGATGTAGTCGCCGCAGATCTCGAAGCAGAACTGGTCGGCGCCGTCGGTCTTGGTGTCGCAGTTGTTGTCGATGCCGTCGGTGCAGTTGGTCTCGTCGATGTTCGGCTTGATGGCCGCGTCCTTGTCGTTGCAGTCCGACTTGGTCGTCGAGATGCCACCCGTGCACAGCGCGATGTTGCTCGAGGTGATGACGTCACCGTAGAGGTCGTGGTCGCCGTCGACGCACGGGTCGGTGCAGGCCAGGTTCTTCACCTCGTTGATGCCGTCGCCGTCCACGTCCGAGACGTAGCGGAACGCCTTCACCAGCGCGCCCACGCGGCTCGCGCCGCCGGCCGCCGTCTTGTACACGAGGGTCACCACCACCTGGCGGTCGAGCGAGTTCGCCACCGCCAGGTCCGCCTTCAGCGTCTTGGTCGCGTCGCCGCAGACCGAGTCGCGCAGCGTGCCGGCCGCCGTCGAGACGACGGTGTCGACGTGGAGCTCGAGGCAGTCGTTGGCGAGGTCGACGCCGTCGGTCTGCACGTCGACCTCGATGGCCGGCGCGCGCCCCGACGAGGACGCCTGCACCGCCACCGACTTCGCCAGCGTCGCCGTCGTCGAGGGCGGCACGTTGCTCGAGAGCAGGGTCACCCAGCCGCGCGCGTTGCTGAACTTGGTCGACGTGCCGAACTGGAAGACGTTGCCCGAGTCGGGCAGGAAGTTGGCCGAGTCCGAGCTCACCGGCGTGAAGTTGTAGGTGATGCCGCAGGTCGCGGTGCACGTCTGGCTCGCCGGCCCGACCGTGTTGACGCAGGTGTAGCCCGCCTCGAGGTGGCACTGCTGGCCGCAGCCGTCGCCGTCCACCAGGTTGTTGCGCTGGTCGCAGTCTTCCTTGGGCGCGTTGCCGACGAGCGTCTTGAAGTTGACGAAGCCGTCACCGCAGGTCGCCGTCAGGCACGTGCCGCCCGAGCCGTCGGGGCAGGCGTCGTTGTTGTCGCCGTTCTGATCGTCGCAGGTCTCCGACGTCCAGCTGTGGCCGTCGATGGTGCCGCCGACGTTGTCGATGATGCCGTCGCTGCACTTGGGCGCCTTGCAGTTCACGCGGCAGTGGTTCGGCGTGTCGAGGTTCTGGGCGTTGCCCTCGTCGCACTCTTCGCCGTTGGTGGTGTCGAGCGCGTCGGTGAGGCTGTCGCCGCAGTAGTGGATCGACAGCACCGCGGTCGCGCCCGAGTCGTCGCCCGGGTTCTTCACCGGCGTCGTCTGGCTCAGCGACACGATGGTCGACGTCGCCGAGCCGGCCTCGATGCCCTTGGTCGTGAACGGGATCGAGAAGACCGAGCTCGTCGCACCCGAGGCGAGGTCGCCGGTGACGCCGCACTCGATGTTGGTGTTGCCGTCGGTCTGGGTGCACGCGCCGGGCAGGGTGCCCAGCGTCAGCTCGGTCGGCCGCGTGAACTTGAC
Source organism: Myxococcota bacterium (assembly GCA_046351155.1). Taxonomy (GTDB): domain Bacteria; phylum Myxococcota_A; class UBA9042; order PHBI01; family PHBI01; genus JAXLYZ01. The sequence continues at coordinate 29,529 of JAXLYZ010000067.1, read as the reverse complement.
CTTCACGCTCTTGGCCACGCCCGGCCCGTTGTTCTTGACGCTCACCTGCAGGTTCGAGGTCTCGCCATCATCATAGATGGGCGTCGTCGACCACGCGAAGGTGCCCTTGGTCAGGTCGGCGCGCTGGGTGCACACCGACGGCTGGTTCACGCACGACCAGTCGGGGTCGGTCTGGCAGGTCGCGCTGCAGCCCGCGTTGGGCGTGGTCCCGCTGTTGTCGCCGTCGTCGCAGGTCTCGGTGAGCGCCGCACCGTTGCCGGCGCCGGTGTCGATGATGCCGTCGCCGCAGGTCGGCGCGATGCAGCCCGTGCGGCACTGGTTCGGTGCGTTGCCGAAGCCGCCGCTCGCCGGGTCGCAGCCCTCGGGTCCGTTGGTCGCCGTGTCGCCGCAGAACTGGTGGGTCAGGTTGGCCGTCGCCGCGTTGTTGCCCGCCGCCGGGTCGGGGTTGTCCTGGCTCTGGATGGTGGCCGTCTGCGAGATGGTGCCGGCGACCGAGGTCGACTTCGCCGACACGACGAAGTTGGTCACCACGTTGCCGGAGAGCGGCACCGACGCCAGCGTGCAGTCGATCTGCGACGAGTTCGAAGCCAGGCACGGCGCCACCGCCGCCGGATAGGTGAGCTCGGCCGACTTCGGGATGGTGAAGCGCACGTTGGTCGCGGCCGCGAACGCGTTGGCGTTGGCGATGGTGACCGACATGGTGGTGTTGCCGGTGGCGTACACCGGGTTCACCGAGAAGCCTACGCTGACGCTCAGATCGATGAGGCGCTTGCAGCTCGTGGCGCCGACGCCGACGCACTGCCAGCCGGTCTCGGTGTGGCAGGCCGCATCGCAGCCGTCGCCGGTGGTGACGTTGCCGCCGCCCTGGTCGCACGACTCGGTGAGGCCGGCGCCGCCGTTGCCGGCCGTGTCGTCGAGGATGCCGTCGCCGCACTTCGGCGCGATGCAGCCGACGCGGCACTGGTTCGGTCCGCCGCCGAAGCCGCCCGTCGCCGGGTCGCACTCCTCGTGACCGGCGTCGACGGTGGTGTCGCCGCAGTAGTCGACCTCGAGGACCGCGGTCGCGGTGTTGTCGTTGGTGTGCGGGTTGTTGGTCGTGACCGTCGCGGTCTGCGAGATGTTGCTCGTGACGCCGAGGTTCGGGGTCACGACGATCGAGGAGACGAGCGTCGCACCGTCGGCCACGTTGCCGTACGTGCAGGTGATGGTGGTCGCGTTCTGGCTGCAGCCGCTGTCGCCGCCGAACGTGACGGCGTAGGTCGCGTTGGCGGACTTCGTGATGCTGACGGCGACGCCCTTGGCGTCCTTGCCGCTGCCGTTGGTCACGGTCCACGTCATCGTCGACGCGTCACCCTGGTAGGCGTGGGTCGGCGCGAAGGCGAGGTTGACGCCGACGTTGACGATCTCCTGGCACACGCTCGGGTTGCCCGGAGCGCACTGCCACCCCGACTCGACGTGGCACGCGGCGTCGCAGCCGTCGCCGGTGGCGACGTTCTGGCTGCCCTGGTCGCAGGTCTCGGTGTCGCCGACCTGCACCACGCCGTCGCCGCAGTAGCGCGGCGTGTAGGTGGCGGTGCCGCCGTTGTTGTCGCTGTTCGGGTCGCCGACGTTCGAGGTCAGGTTCTTGACCTGCAGCGTGACGACGGCCGGCGACGACGGCGTCGTCGGCAGCGCGAACGGGAAGTCGTAGGTGCGCGACGCGGTCGGCGCCAGCGACGCGGTGATGCAGGTGTAGGTCGGGGCGTCCACGGTGCCGGTCTCGGTGCAGCCGGTCGGCAGCGCCGAGGGCGGCGAGAGCGCGAGCACGCTCGCGGCCGGGCTATCGAAGACGATGGTCACGTTGGTCGCGGTGGCCGGGACGCCGTTGGTGACGACCGCGGTGAGCGTGGTGCTGGCCGGGCCGTAGCCGCTGGTCGGCGAGAACGCGAAGCTCGACACGGCGACATCGGCCGCGCTCGGAGTGCACACCGACGGCTCGCCCGCGCAGTCGTAGCCGGGCTCGCTGTGGCAGGTCGTGTCGCAGCCGTCGCCGGGGCTCGGCGGGTTCGGGTCGGACCCGGTCGCGCCGCCCTGGTCGCAGGTCTCACCGGCGCCGACGTCGACGACGCCGTTGCCGCACAGCGACAGGGTCGCGATGTAGTCCTCGACTTCGCCGTCGCTGTAGCGACCCGCCGGGCTCGGCGTCGCGCCGAGGTTGGTGGCGATGCGGACGCGCATGCCGGTGTTGACGCTGACGTCGAGGGTCGGCACGTCGAAGATGAAGTTGGCGTCTTCGGAGCCGGTGCCGCTGACCGTGTCGGTGAGCTCGTCAGCCTGGAAGCTGCCGTCGTGGTCCCAGTCGATCCACACGGCGGCCTGCCAGTTGCCTGGCGAGGTCACGTGGAAGGGCACGCTCAGGTTGGTCGTGCCGCTGATGAACTTCGGGATCGACACGAGCCCGTCCTCGTCGGCGCCGTCGCCGTTGGCGCCGATGTCGGGCGTGCCGTCGGCCTCGAAGTCGACGACCATGCCGAGGATGGGGCCGGTGACCGACTCGGCGTGACGCGCGCCGGTGGGCAGCGTGGTGTCGTACGAGTTGTTGAGGTCACCGAAGTCGTAGGTACTGGCAGGTGCCCGAGCCATCGTTGATGAACGGCGCGTCGCAGGTGCAGTTGCCGCCGCCGGCCGGGCAGGTCAGTTCTGCTCCTTGGTGCAGCTCGCCGTGCAGCCGTCGTTGCCGGCGTCGCCGTCGTCGCACTGCTCTGGTGCCTGCACGATGTTGTCGCCGCAGCCGACGATGGTGACCTGGTAGTCCTCGACCTCGCCCGACGCCGCGGGCCCGGTGGGGTTGAGGCCGCCGGCGGCGGAGATGCGGAAGCGGGCGAAGGTGACGCCGAGCGAAGCGCCCACCGGCACGTCGAACGGGTTCGTCGTGTTGCCGCCGCTCCAGCGACTGGTTGTTGAACACGGCCTCGGTGGCGGGATCGAAGACGCCATCGCGGTTCCAGTCGACCCAGCCGTTGAGGAGCGCCGAGGCGGCGCCTCGAAGACGGTCGTCGCCTGTACCCGTGGTGCCGCGATAGAACGCCGAGCCGAACGTGACGCCGTCGTCGTCGGCGCCGTCACCGCTCGCGTCGGGCGACGACTGCGCGGCCAGCTCGGGGTCGACGGTCGGGCCGAGGAACGGTCCGGTGATGACGTGCTGGGCCGGGCTCGAGGCTCGTACGAGACGGGGGCGTCGCCGAAGTCGACGCGCAGGCGCTGCGTGCCGACGAGGATGTACTTATTGGCGGTGTCGCAGGTGCACGCGCTGCCCGGGGTCGTGCACACATAGCCGGTCTCGATCTGGCGGGTCGCGGAGCAGCCGTCGCCCGAGGCCGGAGGCGAGTCGTCGTCGTCGCGAACTCGGCCGCCGGAGGGCGTTGACGAGGTGATCGCCGCAGCCTTGGAGGATGACCTGGTAGTCCTCGGCCTCGCCGCCCGTGGCATCGGCCGTCGCGTTGGCGACGCCGGACGCGGTGGCGCGCAGGCGGAGGTAGCTCGTGCCGAACGTGGTGAGCGTCGGGACCGTCAACCCGATGGGTGCCGCTGCCGGACGCCAAGCTGAACTGCACATTCTCGCCCCCGTCGAGGTGCCGCTCTTGTTCCAGTCGACCCACACGTCGAGCTTGCCGGTGCCGGACGACGTGACCGGGAAGCGCTGGCGTTGACGCCGGAGTAGAAGGTCGCGGGGACCGTCGTGTCCTCGTCGTCGCTGGTCGTCCAGGTCGTCGTTGCCCGTGCTGTCGGGCTGGGTGTTCTCGGCGTCGGTCGGGTTCGTGCCGATGAAGGCAGGGTCGCGCTGACGGCGAGGATGTGGCGCGCGTTCCATAGATCGCCCGGCGCGCATCGGCGAAGTCCGTACCGGTGAGCGTGGGCGTAGTCCTCGGCCTCGCCGTCGGTGGCCGCGCCGCCCAGGCTGGCGAGCAGGCCGGTCGCGATGCGGAAGCGCGCGTAGGTCGTACCGAACTTCTTGAGCCCGACCGGAGGGGTCACTGCACCGATCTGCTGGTCGTCGAGGCGGTGACCGCCACATTGACGATCGGATTCTCGCCGCCACCGTCATCAAGATCGCCGTCGATATTCCAGTCGAACCAGGCCGAGAGATTGCCACTCCCGGAGATGACGATCGGGATGTTCGCGAGCGTCCCGCTGTCGAGCGTCGTGAGGGTGACGCCGTCCTCGTCGTCGGGCGTCCCGGTGTTGTCGTCCTCGACGCCGTTCCCCACCAGGAGGCGGCATCCGCTTCGGCGTCGACCTTGGCGCCAAGGTACGGAGCAGCGCCCGTGACGAGGTGGTTCGGTCCGCCTGATGCGGACGTGGTCTTATAGGTGTTCGGTGCGTCGCCGAAGTCAGGGGTGTTCGGTGCGGGCACTGCATCGAAGCGGATACGCTCGATCGCGATGGCGTCGTCCCCGTATCACCTGCTCGAGTTATAGACATCCCACCTGAGGGTGAGGTTGGCGTTCGCGCCCAGGCCGAGAGCGTGGGAGGCTCGGAATGTCGATGAGTTGCTCATGCCATGCGCCGTCGGCAGTCGTTGGCGTCGAGAAGGAACTGCCTGAGGGTAAAGGTCGTGCCGTCGACGGAATAGGTGAGGTCGAAGGTCGTCCCGAGTGCGTGTCATTCAGATAGTAGATGCTGTACCGGACGCCGATCGAGAGCGCAGGCGGACGTGTTCTGAACACGGTAGAGGAGTGCGTCTCGGTGTCGCTGAAGCTGCCTGCTCCGGGCCGGGAGCGCCAGCCCCGAGTGGGGGGTGCCGCTTTAACGGAGAATGCGAATTGCCAAATGCCTGCCGCGCATTCATTTGTGGCGCTGGTGGGTGCGGGGCGTTGTGGTCCGGCCGCCGAGGAGTAAAGTCGCTGGCATTCTGATTCGTATCAGTGCAGCCTGCGCCAGCGCGGCCGCCGACGTTGTTGATGGTGATGCCGGGAGCGAAAGACGTCCCCTCGGGGTTTGTCGCAGCGCTCCCATATCCGACGAAGTCGATGATGTTCGATATCATATTGCAATTTGTGGTTGTGCCGCACGAGTGCCGTCATTGCCGTCGACCAGTGCGATCTTTCGGAGGTGGACCAATTGATACAATCTTGCCTGTCTGGTGACGGGACGTCCGCTCCATTGGTTCCGCCCGCGCTGGGATCGCACCTGATAAGGAAGTACTGTCCCGGATTCAATGTGACGTTGGGCGGCGTGTAGCGCGCCCAGGTGTTGCCCGCGGAAGACGCCTGTTGGATCGATCTATTGTTGAGCGAAACGGGTGCGAAGGCCGCAGTTGAAGAACAGCGCAGTCATTCTTATGGGATGCGGTGCTACTATTGCCGCCTCCAAAACATGCTGATGACGAGGCCGTTGTTTGCGGAGGTGAGCGGCGGCGCTCAGGCCGGTTGCCGGAGCGCCATTCGTGGTGGACGAGCCGCAGGCCAACAGCCCGAAGTCGCCGTGCCGCCGAATGCGAGATTCGTCGACAGACCCGCCGTGAGACCAATTCGCGGAATTCGGCCAGCCGGTAGCCGGCGCCGGAAGAACCCTCCGCCGCAGAATCCACGCATGTAGCGAAGGCCTTGCTCCCCGCCAGGGACCGCGGATCGGCGTACGTCTGGAGCGTATTGAAGTCACCCGCGGCCATCGTATAGGTCGACTGGTTGAAGTTTGCGCCAGGTGCGGTCGTGACGCCCTGGAACTCATTGGCGCGCGTGCAATTTGCGGAATTGAGGAAGTGGCAAAATAGTCGATCGCCGCGCCAGGTGCACTGTCGATATCGGCCATCGTGAATGCACTTTGATCTCGCGCACCTCGGAGGCGGTTCCTTCGGAAGAGACCGCTTGGCCCGGGGACTTCACGAAATTCAGGGTGTTGCCAGTCTTGAGCTCGTACAGCCCCGCCGACGACTCGATCACAACCGCGTAGTCCGCGGTGACCGGTCGGGAACACGATGTCGCAGCAGGAGCCGTTGGTGGCGAACGAAGATACCGCGGCGCGTCCTTGTTGCTGCCTCCGCCGTTGTCGGTGAAGGACGTCGTGTCGGTAAAGCCGCCAGCGCGCGGTCGATGTAGATGACGATGGCGTCGATGCCGAGGGCTGTGCCGGCCGCCGTATGGGCGAAGGCGAAGCCGAGCGTGCCATCTGTCGCGGACTCGGCGTGCATGTTGACGTTGAGGCCGATCTTCGTGCCGAAGCCGTTGCCCACACCTGCGGAGAACCCGATCCTGGAGCCTCCGAGCCATCCGTGTTCGACGCTGCTGCCGAGGCCGATCTGCTTCGATGACCGTCCGGGCTGGTGGCCAGGCAACGATGACGGCGGCCGTCAAAGTCAGCGCTGAGCGACAGACTGCCACCCCATTTCGGACCCTCGCGAGCCCGAGCGTCGACGTCGTGGTCCTGAACATGACTGGAACCCCCTCGAGACCCCGTGACAGACCGGCGGAACGCGCCTCGGTTGGGGAGGCTAGTCGAAGGCCCCCGTCGACGCAAGGGCAGCCAGAGCGGCCGTTCGTGCCTGCCGGGCGGTCGTTCGAGGGCTCGCGGGGCCGCTTCGGAGGCGGCCCGGCGCCTCAGGGGTAGAGCAGGACCTTGGCTCGGTCGGCGGCGAAGGCTTCCAGGTCCTTGGCGAAGGTCGCCTCGATCGCGTCAGCGCTCTTCTTGCCCTTGACCATTGCCAGCACTCGTGTGTTCCCCCAGACGCGGGCCACCGTGAACTCCTCGTCGTACTCGGCCTGGCCCGGCCACAGCTTCTCGAGCGCCGTCATCAAGGCCAGCGCGACCTTGATCGGTCGGAACGCCGACGGATCGGTGATGCCGATCTGCACGCCGTGGAGCACCTTCTCGCGGAACTTGAAGCTCGCTGGACGATACGTCACGGCGCGGAAGCGAACGCCGGGGAGGTGCCGCGACTCGAGCTCCTTCTCGAGCTTCGGCGCCTCGATCCACTCGGCGCCGATCTGCTCGAAGGGCAGCGTCGTGCCCACGCCCTCGCTCACGTTCTCCGACACGCCGGCCAACATGCCGGTCGCGGTGTAGAGCCAGGCGTTCTCGATGTGCGGCACGGCCGGGCTCGTCGGCACCCACTGGAGGCCCGTGTCGACCCACGTCATCGAGCGCCGCCAGCCCTTCATCGGGATGACGGTGAGGTCGCAGCCGATGCCGACCACCTCATTATAGAACCTGGCCACCTCGCCGATGGTCATGCCGTGCGTGACCGGGAACGGACCCCAGCCGATGAAGCTCTTGAAGCCCTTCTCGCGCACCGGCCCTTCGAAGACGAGGCCGCCGTACGGGTTCGGGCGGTCGAGGACGATGACCGGCTTACCGGCCTCCTTGGCCGCCTCCATCACCTCGCCCAGGGTGGAGACGTAGGTGTAGGTGCGCGAGCCGAGGTCCTGCAGGTCGACCACCAGGACGTCGATGCGGTCGAGCGAGGACTTCGACGGACGACCGCGCTTGCCGAGACCGAACAGCGACTCGACCGGGATCTTGGTGTGGGGATCGACGGCGTCCTTCTGGCGCTCGCCCGGGCTCATGTAGCCGCGGATGCCGTGCTCGGGTCCGTAGAGCTGCACGACCTTGAAGTCGTGCGCCTTGCCGAGCGCCACCAGCCGGTCGACCGTCGGCACCCAGTGCGAGTCGACGCCGGCCGGGTGCGTGAGGAGGCCTATCTTCTTGCCCTTCAGGAGGTCCAGCTTCTCGTCGGCGAGCACGTCGATCCCGAGCGTCACGGCGGGCGCGTCGGGGTTCGGCGCGGGCCAGGTGAAGGCGATGTCGGGCGCCATCGCCATGGCCGCCGCGAACAGGCTTGGAATCCATGCGAGCATGAGCGATTCATAACGCATGACGAGGTCAGGCCGCTTCCGAATCCTCGATGAGCGCATCGAGAAAAAGCCCGAACCCACCGCGAGCGTCGGAGAGCACGGGCCCGACGAGCCGGACGCGCCGGGCGAGACGGAGAACCCCTACTGGACCTGGGACGAGCTGCCGCCGCACCCGAACCCCGAGCTCGGCTGCGTGCGCCGCGGCCTGTGCTGCAAGTCGTCGCCGGGCTGGTTCGCGCCCGGCGAGGTCGAGGCGGCCGCGGCGCTGCGCGGCATGGCGCCCGACGAGTTCGTGCGCAAGTACCTCGTCATCGACGCGACCACCGTCGACGACAAGGTGGTCCACGTGTTCGCGCCGCTGAAGCTCGGCATCGACGGCAAGCCGGCGGTGCCCGCGGCGAGCCGCGCCGACGCGCTCTACCGGGCGCTGCGCGGGCAGTGCATCTTCTATGATGCGAAGGCCCAGGGCTGCGGCATCTACGAGGCGCGGCCGACCGAGTGCCGGCTCTACATCTGTACCAACGCGCCCGCCGACAACCCGACCCACGAGGCCATCGCGCGCCTTTGGATGGAGCCCGCAAAGTCAGAATGACCGGGGTCGCGACCCGTGGTATCCGGGCCGCCGCGTTCGCCTCGGGCGTCGTGCCGAGGCACGGAATCCGCGGCTACTTCGGCCCGTTGGCTGCGAGCTCATGACCGACCCACAACCCGCTTCCGCCTCCGCATCGACGACCACCGCCGACGAGCACCACCCGCCGCGCGTCATCGGCGGCCTCGGCGCCTTCACGCTGGTCGCCGGCTCGATGATCGGCGTCGGCGTCTTCATCTTCCTCGACGAGATTGCGGCCGGCATGGGCACGCTGCCGCTCTTCTTCGGCATGCTGCTGCTCGGCGGCTTCTTCGCGCTGTGCGGCGCGGTCGCCTGTGGCGAGCTCGGCGCCATGATGCCCAAGGCCGGCGGCGACTACGTCTTCCAGCGCGCGGCGTACGGGCGGTCCATCGCGTTCGCCTCGGGCTGGGTGCTGTTCGCGGCCATCTTCGCCGGCTCGAACGCGGCGCTGTCGATCGCCGTCTTCCAGTACGAGATCGGCCCGCTGCTCGGCATCGACATGTCGGCCAAGCTGGCCGGCATCACCTACGCGCAGCTCGGCGCCATCGGGCTCCTCGTGCTGCTCACGCTCATCAACGACCTCGGCGCCGCGCTGTCGGCCAAGGCGCAGACGCTGCTCACGCTGGCGCCCATGGCGCTCATGCTGGCGCTCGGAGCCTACGTGCTCATCGCGCAGCCGACGGTCGTCCACCCGCCGACCGGCGACGAGCTCGGCACGCTGCCGGCGACGCTCACGCTGGCGGGTCTGGCGACCGCGTTCCTCAACGTCAACTTCATCTTCTCGGGCTGGATCAACATCATCTACGTGGCGGCCGAGGTGAAGAACCCGGGGCGCAACGTGCCGCGCTCGATGCTGTCGGCGACGGGTGCGGTGACCGGTCTCTACATCCTGCTCGCGGCCGTGTTCGTCGCGGTGCTCGGCTTCCAGGGCGTGGCCTCGAGCGGCTCGCCGGCGCTCGGCTTCGATGCCGGCACGCGCACCGCCAACGCGCTCGGCGCCGGCAACCTCGCGCCGCTGATCCTGCTCATCATCACCATGGCCATCATCACCTCGGTGAACGCGACGGTCATGGCGGGGGCGCGCGTCGGCTACGCCATGGCCAAGGACGGCGCCTTCTGGAAGCCGATGGGCGTGCTCTCGGGCAAGCGCCGCGTGCCGCGCCGCGCGCTGTGGTTCGGGACGCTCCTGGCCGCGCTGATCGTGCTTTCGGGCACGGCCGAGGCCATCGCCGAGATGACGTCGCTGGCCATGTTCGTCACCGGCTCGCTCACGGTCGCGGCCGTGTTCGTGCTGCGGAAGAAGATGCCCGATGCGCCGCGGCCCTATCGCGCGACGGCCTACCCGATCCTGCCGGGCATCTACATCCTGCTGGCGGTGCTGGCCATCGCGGCCAAGCTGGCCAACGCCGTCGAGAAGCCCGGCCTCGAGGCGTGGTACCCGCTCATCGGCCTCGGCATCCTCGGCGTGACCTGGGTCGGTCATCTACTATATGTTCGCCGTTGGAAGAGCGCGGCCGTCGTAGCGGTTGGCTTCGTGCTCGGCGGCGCGGTCTTCCAGAGCTTCACCCGGCCCGCGACCGAGGCGCATGCCGCGCCGCTCACGGGCGCGACCCCGGCTGCCACCGTGGATGGCCACTCGGATGGACGACACCTCCAACCCTAGTCGACGGCGCTTCCTCCTCACCTCGGCCGGCCTCGTGCTGGCGGGGGCGGCGGGGTTGGCGTTGCCCCGGCGGGCGCTGGCGGCGACGCCGGCCAAGTCGAAGATCCGCGACATCTCGGTCGGGCCCAAGGGCACGACCATCACGATGGACCTCGAGACGGCGCCGTTCCCGTGCCACGGGTCGCCCTACAAGGACCCGACCGTCATCGCCTTCGTGCCGAAGTACTTCCGCGTCTCGAGCGACGAGCGCATCGACGTGATCGTGCACTTCCACGGCTATCGCGACACGGCCGAGGACGCGATGAAGCGGCACCAGCTGCGCGAGCAGCTGTTCGCGTCGAAGCAGAACGCCATCATCGTCTTCCCGCAGGGCCCGGTCCGCGCCGAGGACATGGCCGGCGGCAAGCTCGACGCCCAGGACGGCCTCGTCAATTTCCTCACCGAATTGCGCGAGACTCTCCAGACGCCGAAGCTGCAGGCGCGCATGGAGCGCTCGGGCATCCCGTCGCGGGCGCGCGTCGGCAAGGTCATCCTGTCATGCCACTCGGGCGGCTTCCGCGTGGTGAGCTACTGCATCGAGGTCGGCGGCTTCAACGTCAACGAGGTCTACCTCTTCGACGCGCTCTACGGGCGCACCGGGACCTTCCGCGACTGGGTGGTGGCGACCTACAAGAACGGCGGCACCGACGCCGAGCGGCACAAGCTCGTGAGCTTCTACTCGGGCGAGGCGCCGACCATCGAGAACAAGCGCCTGATGTGGTTCTTCGATCAGGCCGGCGTCGCCTACGGGCAGGAGCAGGTCGAGGGGACCGAGCTCAGCAAGCGCGCCATCACCAAGTCGCGCGCCATCTTCATCCGCACGCAGGCCGACCACGACCGCGTCTTGTGGACCACCAACGCGCTGCGCGACTGCCTCTACGCGAGCTGCCTCGAGCGGCACCTGAAGTCGGACTGGTTCAAGGACCCGGGGCAGACCCGGCTCGACGAGAACCCCAAGCCGAAGTGACAAATCCCGAGCGCGGCGGGTGGTGAGACGAGAATGGCGCCGATGTGGCGCCATTCTGGTATTTGACAAAATCGCGCTCGGGCGAGCCGGTCTCAGCGGCGGACGAGCGCACCGGCGTGGAAGCGCAGGCGGGCGAGCACGCTGCCGCTCTCGCGGTAGAGCGTCCAGGCGCCGTCGGGCACGCCGCTCTCGTACTTGCCGACGGCCGCCAGGCGGCCGCTCGGGTACCAGGCGCGCCAGCGCAGGGTGGTGCCGTCGAAGCGGCCCGAGCCGATCATCTGGCCGTCGCCGTCGAAGCGCACGAGGAAGTCGAAGCCGGCCGACTGGAAGACGAGGTTGGCGAAGCCGGCGGCGTCGGTCCAGCTGCCGAGGGCGCGCGCCTGGGAGATGGTCTCGGGGGCGAGGAAGGCCACCGCGGGGTACTTGGCGAGCTCGGGCGGGAGCGGCCGCGGCGGCAGCGGGTCGATGGGATGCCCTGGGGGATGCTCGGGCGGGGGCTCGAGGGGCGGCATCACGATCGGGTGGCCGGGGTTGCCCGGGTCGCCGGGGCGCGGGTACTCCCAGTCGTAGGACGGCTGGATGGTGGCGAGCTCGGTCGGGGTGAAGCCGTTGGCGACGGTCCAGGCGTCGAGCGCCTGGTCGTCGATGTCGGCGATGTAGTCGTAGCGGTGCAGGGCGGCGATGCGCTCGGCCTCGGCGCGGCCGGCCGACACCTCGACCAGGTAGCCGACGGCGCAGACGTTGCCGTCCTCGTCGATGAACACCGGGCGGCGCGCCGGGTAGGCGCTGTTGTGGGGGAACGCGCCGGCGGCGGCATAGCGCTCGAGCGCGTCGATGAGCGCCTCGCGGCGGAGGCGCGCGTCGGGGTCGGCGATGCTCGGCGAGGCCTTGCGGAGCTCGGCGATGACGAAGGCCAGGTGGGCGCGGATGCGGACGTCCTGCGGGTCGGCGGCGGTCGGGGCGCGGCCGTAGCGGGCGATGAAGCCGGCGTCGCCGATGACGGCGTTGAGCGGGGTGGTGGCGGCCGCGGTGGCGACGGGCGCGACGAGGGTCGGGGCGGTCCCGGCGGGTGGCGCGACGAGCGGCGGTGAGCTGGACACGAGCAGGCTGAGGCACAGGGCGGCGAGGGTCATGCGAGTCTCCTGGGGCGGTTGGGGCGCGCGCGCCGGGCTTGGCAGGCGGGCCGGAGCAGGACCCGGGACACGACGCGCGATGGGGGAGACGCGATCTGTAAACGGGATGTATGCTCGGCGCGTGACGTCGATCGATTCGGCCGAGAGCCGCAGCCAGAAGGCCCGCTTGAGCATCATCGTCGTGGTCGCCGCGCTCGGCTACTTCGTCGATGTCTACGATCTCATCCTGTTCGGCATCGTGCGCGCGCCGAGCCTGAGGTCGCTCGGCTACACGCAGCAAGCCGACATCTCGAGCATCGGCCAGATGCTCTTCAACTGGCAGATGATCGGCACGCTGGTGGGCGGCGTGCTGTGGGGCGTGCTCGGCGATCGGCGCGGGCGCGTGTCGGTCTTGTACGGGTCGATCATCCTGTACTCGCTCGCCAACGCCGCCAACGGCCTGGCCGACGACGTGACCGTCTACGCCGTGCTGCGCTTCGTGGCCGGCGTCGGGCTGGCCGGCGAGCTCGGCGCGGGCGTGACGCTGGTGGCCGAGACCATGGACAAGAAGAGCCGCGGCTGGGGCACGACGCTGGTCGCGAGCGTGGGCGTGTGCGGCGCGGCGCTGGCGTACCTGGTGGCCGACGTCGCCGACTGGCGCGTGGCGTACTTCGTGGGTGGCGGGCTCGGCATGGCGCTCTTGGCGCTGCGCTTCTCGACCTACGAGAGCGCCATGTTCAAGCGCGTCATGGACGGCGCCGCCGCGCGGACGCGGCTCGGGCGCTTCGATCTCCTGGTGGCGCGGCCGCGGCGGCTCCTGAAGTACGCGGCGTCGATCGGCGTGGGGCTGCCCATCTCCGTGAGCATCGGCATCCTCATGTTCTTCGCCGACGACTTCGGCAAGGCGCTCGGGGTGACCGGGCCGGTGACGGCCGGCAAGGCCATCCTCTATGGCTACCTCGGCATGGCGGCGGGCGATCTCATGAGCGGGCTCGCGAGCCAGTTCCTGGCGTCGCGGCGGAAGGCCATCCTCATCTTCCTGCTGGCCTCGCTGGCGGTGGTCGGGCTGTACCTGACGCTGACCGGGCTCTCGCCGGGCGCGTTCTATGCGCTGTGCGCGCTGCTGGGCGTCACGTCGGGCTACTGGGTGCTGTTCGTGACGATGGCGTCGGAGCAGTTCGGCACCGACATCCGCGCCACCGTGACCACCACCGCGCCGAACTTCGTGCGCGGCCTGACGGTGCCGCTGGCCATCCTCTTCCGGGCCGTCATCGGCTCGCTCGGCGCGGCCTGGAGCGGCTTCCTGGTGGCGGCCATCGCCTTCGCCATCGCGTTCGCGTCGCTGGCCTACCTGCGCGAGACGTTCGGAAAGGATCTGGACTACCTGGAGCCCGACTGAGCGTGGCCGGGTCGAGCCCGTCGCTCGACGCCATGCTCGCGCGCGCGGCGCGCGTGGTCGTGCGCGAGGGCGGGGTGGCCGACGGGCGGCCGCTGGGGACGCGCGAGGTGCTGACGCTGAGCGGGCCGGACGTGGTCGCGCTGGGGCGCGCGCTGGCCGTCCGCGAGGGCGGCGAGCCGTTCCACGGCATGTGCCGCGGCGACTACGCGCTGCTCTTGCACGACGCGGGCGGCGCCGTGGTCGGGGTCATCGGCCTCCACCACGGGCAGTCGATCCGCGTCGAGGGCTGGGAGTCGGACGCCTGGCTCGAGCGCCCCGAGGCGCTGCTCGACCTGCTGGCGGCGCGCGGGCTGGAGGCGCCGCGCACGGCCTGGCGCGCGGCGCGCGAGGCGGCGGCCGTCGACGACGCGCGCCACCGGCGCTGGATGGCGGGCATGCCGGTGGCGCTGGCGCCGTACGTCGCGACGCTGGTCGGGCCGATGGGGCTCTCGCACCCGCGCGCGCACCCGGCCGTCGGGGCCGCGGCGGACGCGCTGGCGGCGGCGCTCGGCGGGCCGGCCGCGGCGGCGCGGGCGCTGCTGGCGTGGCTCGCGCTGGCGGACTCGTCGTGGTGGCAGTACCCGTCCGAGGAGGGCATCCCGCTCGACCTGCTCGACCGGCTCGGGCCCGAGGCGATCGTCAAGGCGCTTGACGAGGGCGCGGGCGGGAACGGGTCTAGGGACGACCGGCTGTGGTGCGCGGCCGGGCGCGCGCTGGCGCACGGCGCGTGGTCGCGGCGCCGCGCGCGCGAGGCGTGCCTGCCGATCGCGGCCGAGCTGGCCGCGGTGGTCGAGCGCCGGCTCGGCGAGGCGGCGCGCCGGCGCGTCGAGCACGTGGTGCTGCCGCCGCCGCGGGCGGCGGTGGTGGGCGACGACATCGTGTCGCTCGGGACGGCCGAGCACCAGGTGCCGAGCGCGCTCGCGGTCGGGCCGTGGGCGCAGGCGGTGGCCTATGTGATCGACGGGACCGAGCTCGCGCGCTTCGACGAGGGCGGTCGGCGGCAGGTCGTGGCGACGGTGTCGCCGGGCGCGGTCGGGCTCGCGGCCGACGCGTCGCACCTCCTCGTCACCGACATGACGGCCGAGCGCGTGACGAAGATCGCGCGCGCCGACGGCGGCCTCGAGGTACTGGCCGAGGCCGAGCCGCGGCCGATGTACCCGGGTCTCCGCGGCGGGCGCGCGACGTGGCTGGCGTGCCCGTTCGAGCTCAATCCCGACGGCGTCACGTCGAGCCAGACCGCTCGCGTGCGCGTGCACGAGGCCGCGACCGGCGCGCGCACGCTGGCGGCGTGGGGCCGCGCATCGGGGGCGGGCGGCGGCTGGGACGCGACGCCGACCGAGGACGGCGTCGGCGTGTGCATGCGCGTCGACGAGCGCGGCGTCTTCGGCGGCACGAAGGCCGTCACGCGGCTGCGCATGGTCGGCTGGGACGGGCGCTGCGACGACCGCCTGGTGCTGGCCGAGCGCGCGTCGCCGACCGGCCACGTGCGGCTCGCGCGCGCGCACGAGGCCTGGGTCTGGACCAGCGCCGACGGCCGGGAGCTGTGGCGCCGGCCCGACGGCGGCCGACGCCATCGGCGCGCGCGACTCGGGGCCGAGGCCATGGCCATCACCGCCGACGCGCGCGGCGCCGTGGTGGTCGTGCGCGACGGCGAGCACGCGTTCCGCGTCCTCGACGTGCCGTCGTTCGGCGGACCCGTCATCGAGCTGGCGCGCTACCAGGCGCCCGCGTGGCATCGGCCCCAGGTGGCCTGCAACGCGGCCGGCGTCTTCTTCGTCGTCGAGCACGAGCTGCTGCTCGCGCCGCGCTGAGCGGCTCAGGCGGGCGGCGCGGGCGTCGCGCTCGACCCGGGCGGCGCGCGACCGAAGCGGTTGCCGTTCCAGCGATCGAGGATGATCGACACCAGCATGTCCGAGAGCACGTTCACGACCGAGCGGCCGCGGGCGATGATCCAGTCGACGGTGAGCAGCAGCGGCAGGAGCTCGGCCGGCAGGTGGACGGTGGCCAGCACGATCGACAGCGAGATGAAGCCGGCCTCGGGCACGCCCGCGATGCCCATCGCCGCGATCATGCAGGTCGCGACGGCGAGCAGCTGCTGGTCGGCCGTGAGGTGGATGCCGTGGGCCTGGGCGACGAACAGCACGGCCATCGCCTCGTACAAGATGATGCCGTCGTTGTTGAGGTTGGTGCCGACGCAGGCGCCGAGCGTCGACGAGGCCTTGCTCACGCCGAGCTTGTCGAGCGCCGTCAGCGTGACGGGCAGCGTGGCCAGGCTCGAGTTGGCGCCGAGCGCGTAGACGACCGGGTCCTTGGCCGCGCGCCAGAAGGTCCGGAGCGGCATGCGCACGTAGAGGAGGAGCCAGGCGTGATAGGTCAGCGCCGCGTGCACGGCGAGGCCGCCGACCCCGACCGCGACGTAGGCGCCGAGGCCGGTGAGCGGCTCGAAGCCGTTCTCGCCGACCGCCTTGGCGACGACGCCGAAGACCGCCAGCGGCACGAGCTTGATGATCCAGCCGAGCATGACCTCGGTCATGCGCAAGAGCACCGCGAGCACGTCGTCGACCGGCTGGAACGACGGCGGCGGCTCGGTCGCGGCGACCTCGGGGAGCGGCATGCCGCGCGTCTCGCGCGGGTGCCCGAGCTCGCGCCGCACCTTGCGCAGGCCGAAGCCGATGAGCAGCGCGAAGAGCACGATGGGGATGATGGCGTTGTCGGCGAAGGGCTGCACCACGCTGGTCGGCAGGTATGAGGCCAGCGTCTTCATGAAGTCGAGGGCCTCGGCCGGCGCCTGCGGCTTGGTCTTGGCCAGCGTCGCGAGGGTGAGGTGGGTGCCCGGCTCGAAGAGGTTCGAGGCGAGGAGGCCGATGCCGAGCGCGATCGACGCGTTCACGAGCGCGATGACGACCATGCGCAGGCCGGCCACGGCGGTGACCTCGGTGCGCACGATGGCGTTGACGATGGCCAGGAAGAGGAGCGGCGTGGCCGCGACCTTGATGAGCTGGATGACCAGCTTGCCGATCTCGCCGAGCGAGCTCGCGTCGGGCCCGGCCAGGAGCCCGACCAGCACGCCGACGGCCATGCCGACGAGGATCTGGACCCACAGGGGGATGGTCAGGCGGGCGGTCACGGCCGGCCGAGCGTCGCCGCCGGATCCCTCGCTGTCAAGGCGTCGTCAGGCCGTCGTCAGCGCGCGGGAGCGCTTTCGTGCGCGCTCGGGCGCCACAGCCGGAGCGCTCCCGTGGCCGTCGTGAAGGCCACGAAGGCGTCGCCGTCGCCGACCACCATCGCGGCCGAGGCGACGCCGTCGGGCAGGTCGAGCGTGGCGTGGTCGGCGGCGCCGGGGTCGAGCGCGTGGCTGAAGGACCACCAGTGGAGCACCGCGCCGTCGTCGTAGAGCAGCGCCATGGCGGTGCCCGCGCCGCGCGTGAGCGCCAGCACGTGGATGCCGAGGGCGGCGCCCTGGAGCGGCTCTTCGTAGGACCAGGTGGCGTCGCGCCGGTCGTGCAGCAGGGTCCGACCGCCGCCCGCGTCGTCGCGGACGGTCACGAGGTGGAGGCGCTGGTCCCGGTCGAGCGCCATGGCGACCGGCACGAGGCCGATGAGCGGCTCGGGGACGAGCTCGACCGGCGCCGACTCCCAGCCGCCGACGGTCTCGTCGGCCACCACGATCTGGCGGCCGCTCGGGGCGCCGTCGCGCGCGAACGCGACGTGGACGCGGCCGTCGCCGTCGAGCACCAACGGCACCCGGTCGCCGGGCGCGGTGGTGGCGGCGGCGCCCACGTCGAGGGCGGGCGTGCCGCGCGCGTGGTAGCCGTCGCCGAAGGTGTCGTAGTCGAAGAGGCGCAGCGCGCCGAGGTCGTCGACGCAGCCCATGACCAGGCCGTCGCCGCGCGGCGTGAGCTGCAGCGTGCCGCGATGGCAGGGCGCGACGTCGGTGTCGCGCCGCGCCCAGCCGTCGTCGGAGTGGCGCTGGATGACGGCGACGCCCTCGGCGCCGAGCCCGAGCAGCTGGAGGTGGCCCAACGGATCGATGATGGCGTCGAAGGTCTCGGCGGCCTGAGCGATGGCCAGGTCGGAGGACCAGCCGCAGCAGGTGGACCAGGTGGCGACGTTCATGTCGGGGGCCGCGCCCGGGCGCACGTAGGCGACGCTCGGCGCGGGCGCGAAGCCGATCGCGAGGCGCACGCGGCCGACGCCCGACGCGAGTATGGGCTCGTCGCAGTCCGGGCTCGTGCAGCGGCAGGAGCCGTCCAGGCACTGCATGGCCGGCCCGCAGGTCGCGCCGCAGGTGTTCACGTCACTCGCGTCATTCGCGTCATTCGCGTCGTCGCCCGAGTCGGGCGCGCTGGTCGAGTCCGGCGCGACCTCTGCGTCGTCGACGGTGTCGCCGAGCCGGAAGGTCGGGTCGCTCGGGCAGCCCGCGGCGCCGAGCGCGCTGACGGCGAGGCTGGCGAGGACTGCGAAGGTGGCGACGCTGCGAGACATTTCGCCGACATCATAGCCGCTCGCGCGAAAACGTCATCGTCCCACGACGCGCCTGTCGAAACGACGACGGCTGGCGCGACATGGGTTAGAGCCTGGGGAGGTGCCCAGGCCAGAGCACGAGGTGACCATGAAGTACGCCATGATGATCTACGAGACCGCCGCCGATTTCAGCGCCCGCAGCCAGCCGACCGGTGCCTACTGGGCCGCCTGGAAGGCCTACACCAAGGCCCTCGAGGAGGCCGGCGTCATCACCGGCGGGGCGGCGCTGCGGGGCCCGACACCGGCACCACGCTGCGCGTCGGCGAGTCGCGCCGGCGCGTGCAGGACGGGCCGTACGCCGACACCAAGGAGCAGCTCGGCGGCTTCATGCTCTTCGAGTGCCGCGATCTGGATCACGCGCTCGAGTGGGCGGCGCGCTGCCCGGCGGCCGCCAGCGGCGCGGTCGAGGTGCGCCCCGTCCTGCCGATGATGTGATGGTGGCGGGCGGCGAGGACGGCGCGCGCCGGGCCGCCGAGGCGGCCGCGCGGCGATCGTACGGGCGGCTCGTCGCCTTCCTGGCGGCGCGCTCGCACGACGTCGCGGCGGCCGAGGACGCGCTGGCCGAGGCCTTCCGCGCGGCGCTCGAGCAGTGGCCCGAGCAGGGCGTGCCGGCGCGGCCGGAGGCCTGGCTCCTGACCGCGGCGCGGCGCCGGCTGCTGGACGAGGCGCGCAAGGACGGCGTGCGCGCGGCGCGCGCGAGCGCCATCGCGTTGGCCGCCGAGGAGGCGGCCGCGCGCGTCGACCCGGCGAGCGCCGAGCCGTTCCCCGACGATCGCCTGGCGCTGCTGTTCGTGTGCGCGCACCCGGCCATCGACGCGGCGGCGCGGACGCCGCTCATGCTGCAGGCGGTGCTGGGGCTCGACGCGGCGCGCATCGCGTCGGCCTTGTGCGTGTCGCCGGCGGCGATGAGCCAGCGGCTCGTGCGAGCCAAGGCGAAGATCAGGGACGCCGGCATCGCCTTCGCGGTGCCCGAGCGGCGCGAGTGGGGCGAGCGCCTCGAGGCGGTGCTCGACGCCATCTACGCGGCCTTCACGCGCGGGCAGGACGACGCCGCGGCCGGCGTCGACAGCGGCGGGCGCGACCTCGCCGACGAGGCCCTCCACCTGGCGCGGCTGGTGGTGGCGCTCTTGCCCGACGACCCCGAGGCGCGCGGGCTGCTGGCGTTGCTGCTCTTCTGCGAGTCGCGGCGCGCGGCGCGGCGCGGGCCCGACGGGCGCTACATCGCGCTGGCCGAGCAGGACGTCGCGCGCTGGTCGGCGGCCGCCATCGCCGAGGGCGAGGAGCAGCTGGCGCGGGCCAGCGCGGCGGCGACGCTCGGTCGCTTCCAGCTCGAGGCGCTCATCCAGGCGGCGCACGCGCGGCGCGTCCACGGCGAGCCGACCGACTGGGCGCTCATCGCGCAGGTGTATCGTGGGCTCGTGCGCGTGGCGCCGACCATCGGCGCGCACGTCGGACTCGCGGCGGCGCTGAGCGAGGTCGACGCGGCCGCCGGGCTGGCCGTGCTCGACGCGCTGCCGGCCCCGGAGACGGCCGCCTATCAGCCCTACCACGCGGTGCGGGCGGCGCTCCTCCGGCGGCTCGGTCGCCACGCCGAGGCGCGCGAGGCCTACACGCGCCATCGGGCTCAGCGAGGACGCGGCCGTGCGCGAGTTCCTGCTGGCGGCGCGCGCGGCGCTGCGCTGAGCGCGCTCAGAAGCGCGCCTCGACGATGCGCGGCTCGGGGCCGCGGAAGTCGGAGTAGCGCGCCCACGCGACGGCGATGCGGACGTAGGTGAGGCCGGGCCACGACTGGCGCGCGAGCCCGTCGGGGAAGGCCGCGAGGTAGACCGGCAGCAGGCGATCGAGCTCGGCGTCGCGCGGCTCGTCGGCCACGCCCTCGCACTGGATCGTCTCCTCGCCCTCGGTCACGACGAAGGCCACGCGCCCGTCGCGGCGCAGGTTCTGGCACTTCCGCGTGTGGCCGAGCGTGTCGAACACGAGCTCGAGGGCGTCGCTCACGCCGTAGCCGACGGTCGCGGCCTGCGGCTCGCCGCTCGGACCGAGCGAGGCCACGACGCCGTAGCGCTGTCGGCGCAGCAGTCGCACGAGCTCGTCGCGTGTGAGGGCGGGGGCGGGGGCGGGCGTCTCGTGGGCCATGGGGACCTCCGGTCGCATGCTGCCACACGCCGGCGCGGCGATCGACGGCGCGGCCTTGCCCGGCGCGCGCGCTCCCGTGGTTCAACGCGGCCATGCTCCGCCGCGCCATGCTCGCGCTGTCGTTGGTCGCCTGCGGCGACGCGCGCGCCACGTCGCATCGTCGCTGAGCCGCGCCCATCCGGCGGCGAGCGCCGAGCCGGCGGACACCGGGGTGCCCGACGCGCCCGACGTCCTCGACGCGATCGACGCGGTCGACTCGACCGACGGGAGTGACGGCGCGCAGGTCGACGCGCAGGTCGACGACGACGGGGCCGACATCGCGGTCGCTAGCGACGCGACCGACGCGAGCGACACGACCGACACGCCCGACACGCCCGACACGCCCGACACGAACGACCCGCCCGACGGGTCGGACGCGCTCGCGCCTCCGGCCGGCACGCTGGCCGCGCCCTACGAGGTCGACCACTGGCCCTACGTCGTCGACGACGACACGTCGCTCGCGACCGAGTCGCAGCTCGACGGCTACGCTGCGCCCGCAGGGCGAGGCCGGCCCCGAGCAGGTCTATCACCTGAGCTTCGACGCCCCTGGCGAGCTCGTCGCCGAGGTGGCCGAGGCCGACGGCGTCGACGTCGACGTGCAGCTCCTGGCCGCGCTGCCGGCGGCCGGCGAGCGCAGCGCCGACTGCCTCGAGCGCGCCAGCACGCGCCTGGCGATCGACCTCGAGCCGGGCGACTACTGGCTCGTCGTCGACACCTACTCGAACGCGGCCGGATCCACGCACGCCGGCGCCTACCGCCTCGCCCTACGAGCAGACCATCCTCGACCGCTGGCAGGTGGTCGACGTGGCCCCCGGGGTCGTCTGGCGAAGAAGGTCTGCGCCGATCTCGCCGGCGGCCGGCAGACGATGAGCTCGCTCACGGTCGACCTCGCGCGCTGGCCACGGTGCGCCCCTACGTCGGCGACGGCTGCCTCCACCGAGCATCACCGCGCCCGCCCACGACGCCATCGCGGCCATCAACGCCGGCTTCTTCGACACCGGCCCGGGCACTCGCCCGTCGCTCGACCTCGTGAAGGTGGCGGGCGTGGTCGCGAGCTACAACCACCTGAACGGCTCGCCCCGGCGATCGTTCGGCCTGACCTCGGAGGGCGCGCCGATCATGGCCTGGGTCGACGCCGACCGCGACTGGCCCGACGCCTGGCACGCCATCGGCAGCTACCTCGAGCCTCTCACCGACGGCGCCGTGGCCATCGAGCCCGAGGGAACGAGCTCCTTCTTCGTCGGTCGCAACCCGCGGACGGCGCTCGGCCTCACCGCCGACGGCAAGCTCCTCCTGGTGGTGGTCGACGGCCGCACCGACGCCGGCGTGGGCATGACGCTGCCGTCGCTGGCGCAGCACCTCGTCGACCTCGGCGCGGTGCAGGCGGTGAACCTCGACGGCGGCGGCTCCAGCGCCATGTGGATCCGCGATCAGTCGGTGAACGGCATCGTCAACTCGCCGTCCGACGACGGCGACGTGGACCACGGCGGCGAGCGCGGGGTGTCCGACCTCTTGTTGGTGGTGCCGCGCTGAAGGACCGTCGATAAATCGACGGTCCGCCGTATCGGTCGCGCGAAAGTGGGACCTTCGCCGCTGACTCTCGCCCGGCGAGGCCGGGCAGGCCAACGTCGCGGTCCGACGCGCGACCTGCCGTTGTCGACTGAGTCGATCGGATGGCCTCGCTCGGCCGCCCTCGTCCTGTGCGGTGTGCTCTTGCATCAGCAGCGCAGCCTGGCTTCGCCGAGGCCCTCGGCGAGTCGGTCACCGCCCGATGCCATCGCGCTCTTGCGGAAGGGCCGCGTAAACCCCAGGTGTCGTCGCTCGAGCGTTCGGCGTCGACGCGGTAGTCGGGCGAGGCGAAGTCCTTCGGGCCGGCCGGAAGGTGTCAAGCGCGCTTGACACCCGCAGCGGGTCAGTCGTCGCCCGACGCCATGGCCATCTTGCGGAAGGGGCGGGTGAAGACCCAGGTGTCGTCGCTCGAGCGCTCGGCGTCGAAGCGGTAGTCGGCCGCCGCGAAGTCCTTCAGGCCGGCCGGGGCGTCGACGCGCGCCGTGATGATGTGGCGGGCCATCATGCCGCGCGCCTTCTTGGCGAAGAGGGCGTAGGTCACCGCCTCGCCGTCGCGGATCTCCTTGAAGGCGACGTTGAGGATGGGGATGCCGGCCTTGGCCAGCACCGGCTGCGCCACCGCCTTCCAGTACTCGTTGGAGGCCAGGTTGACGACCGAGCGCTGCCGCTCGCCGTCCAGGCGCTGGACGATGGTCTTGGCGATCTTGTCGCCCCAGAAGGCGTAGAGGTCCTTGCCGCGGCGGGTGGCGACCTTCGAGCCCATCTCGAGGCGGTACGGCCGGATGAGGTCGAGCGGCCGGAGCAGCCCGTAGAGCCCGGACAGGATGCCCACGTGCTGCTGGCTCCACTCGAGGTCCTTCTTCTTCAGGCTGCCGGCCTCGAGCCCGAGGTAGACGTCGCCGGCGAAGGTGAGGATGGCCTGCTTGGCCTCGCCCGGCGCGTGCTCGATCTTCCAGTCCTGGAAGCGCTCGCGGTTCAGCTCGGCCAGGTTCTGCGACAGGTCCATCAGCGCGGCCAGGTCGGCGACCGACATCTTCTTCATGACCTGGTGGATGGATTTCGCCTCGGCGAGGAGCCCGGGCTCGGTGAACGGGAGCTTGGGGTCGGGCGGGTCGAGGTCGAGCGTCTTGGCGGGGGAGAGCAGGGCGAGCATGCGGCGCATTTGGCCCCGCGAGCGTCGCTCTGGTCAAGGGCGCGTGACACGGCCGCTCGGGCTGGGGCATCTTGTCGGCATGCGACCCGGTGACGCCCCGAGACCTCCGGCCCGGACTGCAGGCCTCCGCGCCGCGCTGCGGCGCTCGGCGCTCGGCCTCGTCGCGCTGCCGGCCCTGGCCTGCAACGGCGACTTCATCGACCCGACCCCGGACACCCACGGCACCACCGACACCAGCGTCGCCAGCGATGGTCATGCCGACGCCGACACCGTCGCGCCGGGCACGATGTGTCAAGTGCACTTGTCATGGGATGGGGCGCCGCTGGCCGCCAGCGTGGCGGTGGCCGGCGACTGGAACGGCTTCTCGACCAGCGCCGCGCCGAGGAGGCCCGCCGATGGCCTCTGGACGGCGGACCTCGAGCTGACGGCCGGCGAGCACGGCTTCGCCTACGCCGTGAACGGAGCGCTCGAGGGCCCGCTCGGAGCCGGCGTCCCGACCCACTGGGTGGGCGGCGTGGAGCACCGGAACCTGATCGTCCCCGACTGCGGTCGCCCGGCCGTCACCGTGCCGCGCTTCGCCGTGAAGGGCGGGCGCGTGTCGGCCGAGGTCTGCTTCGAGCCCGCGCGCGATGGCGCCGCGCTGGCCACGCTGACCGTCATGCTCGATGGCGAGGACCTCGGCCTGCCGGTCGACGGAGACGGCTGCGTCGCCCTCGACGAGACGCTCGCGCCCGGCAAGCATCGCCTCGACGCGACGGCCACCGACACCGACGATCGGACCGCGCGCGACCCGGCGTGGCTGCCGTTCTGGGTCGAGGCGGCGCCCTTCGACTGGCGCGACGCGACGCTCTACATGGCCATGCCGGATCGCTTCCGCGACTCGGACGGCCACGCCGATCCGGTGTCCGGTCCCGAGCCCATCGCCAACTGGCAGGGCGGCGATCTGCCCGGGCTCGAGTCGGCCGTCGACGACGGCTGGTTCGAGGCGCTCGGCGTGAACGCGCTGTGGCTGACCCCGGTGGTCGAGCAGCCGGCCGAGGCCTTCGTCGGCCTCGACGGCACGCACCTCTACGCCGGCTATCACGGCTACTGGCCGGTGAGCCCCGACGCCATCGACGCGCGCTACGGCGGCGAGGCGGCCTTCCGCTCGCTCGTGGCCAAGGCCCACGCCCACGGCATGCGCATCGTCATGGACGTCGTCCTGAACCACGTCCACGAGCAGCACCCCTACTGCGCCGAAGGCCTGTGCAAGACGACCTGCGTCTGCGGCACGAGCGGCTGCGACTGGGACGCGCGCGCCCGCGACTGCCAGTTCGCGAGCTACCTCCCCGACCTCGACTACCGCGACCACGCGACCGTCGTGCGCGTGGCCGACGACGTCCTGGCGTTCGTCCGCCGCTTCGACATCGACGGGCTGCGCCTCGACGCGGTGAAGCATGTCGACCGCTCCATCCTCCAGGCCGTGCGCCAGCGCCTCGACGCCGTGACGGCGCTCGGCGGAGCGCCCTTCTGGCTCGTCGGCGAGACCTTCACCGGCAGCGACGGGCGGCCGCAGATCATGCAGTACATCGACCGCGCCGAGCTCGACGGTCAGTTCGACTTCCCGCTCTACTGGTCCATCCGCGACGCCTTCGTCAGCGACGGCTCCTTCCGCGCGCTCGAGGGCGCGCTGGTGGCGAGCGAGCAGGGCTACGGCCCGGCGCTGGGCTGGATGTCGCCGTTCCTCGGCAACCACGACGTGCCGCGCCTGGCGACCGCCATCGCCGGCAACGACCTCGGGCCCTTCGGCGGCACCGCCGACACCATGGCCCAGGGAGGCGCCACGCCGGGCGAGTGGGACATCATCAATCATCAGTCGATGGCGTTCGCGTTCCTGCTCACGCTGCGCGGCGTGCCGCTCGTCTACATGGGCGACGAGCTGGGCCTCGGCGGCTCGAACGACCCAGACAACCGCCGGCTCCTGCCGCGTCAAGCGGACTTGACAGGCAACCAGCAGGAGCTGCTGCGCCGGGTGCGCGAGCTGGGGGCGGCCCGCCGCGCCCACGCCACGCTGCGGCGCGGCGAGCGGCGCGAGCTGTGGATCGACGACTCGCTCTACGTGCAGGCGCGCTGGCTCGCCACCGACGCGCTGCCGTCGGGCGAGGCGCGGGTGATGGTCATCGCCATGAACAAGGGCGGCGACACGCGCCACGAGGCGGTGACCATCCCGAGCGAGCTCGGGCTCGAGGGCAAGAACCTGAGCAGCCTCTTCTCCGCGCGCGTGCTGACGGTGACGGGCGGGCAGGTCCAGCTCGAGCTCGCGCCGATGGAGTACGCCATCTTCGCGTCGGAGTGAGGCGGGGCCATGGGGCACGGCATCGGCCGGTGGTGGGGGTGGTGCTGCTGCGCGCTGCTGGTCGCGTGTCAGGGGTCGGAGGAGGGGCGCGTCGAGCCCGACGCGAGCCCCGACGGCGCGAGCGACGCCGACAGCGCGGTGGGCGACGTCGGCGGCAACGATGCCTCGAACGACGTCGCCTCGGACGGCGAGGAGCCGCACGACGTCGTCCCCGACAGCGCCGCTCCGGACAGCGCCGCGACCGATAGCGCCGCGACCGACAGCGCCACCGAGGACAGCTCCGAGCCCGACACGGCGCTCGAGCCCGACGCAGAGCCCGACGCCGGCCCCGACGACATCGCACCCGAGCTCGATACCGAGCCCGAGCCCGACACACGAACGGACGATGACAGCGGCGCGGTGGCCGACACGCAGGCCGAGCCCGATGCGAGCGCGGACGACGACACGACAAGTGCGCTTGACACGTTCGTCGACGACGACACCGCGGCCGACGTCACGGCCAGCGACGATGCGGCGGGCGAGCCGGACACGGCGGTGGCCGACGACACGAGCGCGAGCGACGACGCGACGGCCGAGGACGACCTGTCAGGTCCGCTCGACACCGGGCTCGCGGACGACACCGGCGCCGACGACGCCGACGACTCCGCCGTGGGGCCCGACGACGCGACGACGGACGACGACACGGCGCTCGATCCCGACGTCGTCGGCGACGACGACGAGACAAGCGCGCTTGACACTGCCGTGGACGACGACGTGACCGCGCCCGACGCGTCACCAGACGCGTCGATCGACGCGGGAGACAGCTCGCCCGACGTCGACGACCCGACGGAGCTGCCGCCGTTCAGCTACGCGACGGCGTGCCAGGTGGGCCAGATGGGGCCGTCCCAGGCCGGCGGCAGCGCGCTGCAGATGCCGAACGCGTTCCCGGAGCTGGCGGCGTTCTCGGCGCCCATCGATCTGACCCACGCCAACGACGGCTCGGGTCGCGTCTTCGTGGTCGAGCGCGCCGGTCGCGTCATCGAGCTGTCGGGGCCCCAGGGCGCGCATGTCAAGCGCACTTTCCTCGACATCCGGAGCAAGGTCTACACCGGTGGCGAGTGCGGTCTCCTGGGCATCGCCTTCCATCCGCGCTTCGCCTCGAATGGCTACGTCTTCACGACCTACTGCCAGCGGACGAGCGGCCAGACCACCTCGTACCTCACGCGCTGGAGCGTGGACCCCGCCGATCCGCATCGGCTCGACCCGGCGTCCGAGGTCGAGCTCCTCCGCCAGGACCAGCCCTTCGACAACCACAAGGGAGGCTCGCTGCACTTCGGTCCGGACGGCTTCCTCTACCTCTCGTTCGGCGACGGCGGCTCGGCCAACGACCCGTTCGGGAACGGCCAGCGCCTCGACACGCTGCTCGGCAAGATCCTCCGCATCGACGTCGACCACGGAGCCGACGGCAAGGCCTACGCCATCCCGGCCGACAACCCCTTCGCGGTCGGTGGCTCGGCCCGGCCCGAGATCTGCGCGTGGGGGCTCCGGAACCCGTGGCGCACGAGCTTCGACCGGCTGACCGGCGAGCTGTGGGTGGGCGACGTCGGCCAGGGCGCGTGGGAGGAGGTCGACGTCGTCAGCTGCGGGCGCAACTACGGCTGGAGCGTCATGGAGGGGGCGCACTGCCGGCCGGGCGGACCGGGGACGTGCGGCACGAGCGGGCTCGAGCTGCCGGTCCTCGAGTACCCGCACAGCGGCTCGGGGACCATCACGGGGGCCGCCATCTCCGGCGGCTTCGTCTACCGCGGCACGCGCGCCCCGTCGCTCTGGGGGCGCTATGTCTTCGCCGACTACGTCTCGAACTTCCTAGCCACCTGGCAGCGCGGCGAGCCCACGCCAGCCAACGGCATCCAGACACCGACCAACATCGCCGCCTTCGGCGAGGACGAGGACGGCGAGGTCTACCTGCTCGGGCTCGTGAACGGTCGCATCTACCGCCTCGAGGACGCGCCGACCGTGGCGAGCCCGCCGCCGGCCACGCTGTCGGCGACCGGCTGCTTCGCCGATCTCGCGTCGCTGACGCCGACCACCGGGGTCCTGCCGTACGCGCTGAACCTGCCGTTCTGGTCGGACGGCGCCGTCAAGTCGCGCTGGCTGGTGCTGCCACCCGGCGGCACGGTCGGCTTCGCGACCCATGACAAGTGGACTTTACCTGCCGGCTCCGTGCTCATCAAACACTTCGAGCGCGCCGATCCGCTCGGCGGCGGCATGCGTCGCATCGAGACGCGCTTCCTGGTGAAGCAGGCCGAGGGCGTGCGCGGCTGGAGCTACCGCTGGCGCGCCGACGGGCTCGACGCCGACCTCGTCACGGCCGGCGCCGACGTCGTCCTGCCCGACACCGAGGCCTCGACGTTCGTGTGGTCGATCCCGTCGTCGAGCCAGTGCACGGCCTGCCACCGCACCAGCAACCTCGAGGGCGGCGACGGCGTGCTCGGCCTCGAGACACGCCAGCTCGATCGGGACGTCGTCTACGCCGGCCACGGGCCGTTCCGGCAGATCGACGCGTGGGCGACCTGGGGCCTGTTCGACTCGGCGCTGCCCGACGCCGACCAGTGGCCGCCGCCGTACGAGGCGCTCGACGCGCCCATCGAGGACGAGGAGGCGTTGGAGGATCGGGCGCGCAGCTGGCTCGCCGTGAACTGCGCCTTCTGCCATCAGCCGGACGGTCCGTCGGGCACGGCCATGGACTGGCGTCGCGACGTCGACCTCGCGGCGGCCGGCGTCTGCGACGTCGTGCCCGAGCACGGCGACGTCGGCCTCGACGATGCCCGCCTCGTGACGCCGGGCGACTCGGGCCGGAGCGTCGTGCACGAGCGCCTCGTGCGCGGTCCGCCGTGGCGCATGCCGCCGCTCGGCAGCCACCTCTTCGACGAGGAGGGCGCGGCCGTCGTGCGCGACTGGATCGACGGACTCGAGGACTGCCCCTGAGGCTCGGTCTCGGGCCGACGCGCTATTGCGCGGCGGCCAGTACGACGGCGCAGCGCTCGTCGGCGTCGCGCCAGAGGGCGCGGCGCGCGAAGCCGCCGGCGAAGAGCAGGCGGTCGATGCCGTCGACGTCGGGCTTGTGGAAGCTCGCCGTCTCGATGAGGTCGCCGGGCTCGAAGAGCAGCGGCAGCCCGAGCGCGTCGACGAAGACGCGCTGGCGCGTCTTGGCCCGGAGCCGCAGCTCGACGCGCGAGTGGCTCGCGTTCCAAGAGACATCGTGGACCCAGGCGTCGAGCGCGAAATCGGCCCCGAGCTCGCGGTTCAGGCGCTCGAGCGCGTGCAGCCCGAAGCGGGCGCCGGCCCCGTCGGCGGTGTCGTAGGCCGCGCACAGCGCGTCGGGCGCGCTGGCCAGATCGAAGGCCAGGAGCAGAGTGTCAAGCGTACTTGACACGCTGCGCATGGCCCGGAGCTCGGCCACCGTGTCGGCGGCGCCGAGCTCGCCCATGCGGGGCGTGACCGCGGCGACGAGGCGCGGCGAGGGGAGTGAGGCGAGGAAGCGCACCGACTGCAGGAAGTCGGCCCGTCGCGGCTCGATCTCGAGGCTCGGCGTGCGGCCCGCCACGCGCTCGACCGAGGCGCCGAGCTCGGCCTCGGAGGCCGCGACGGGGATGTAGTGGAGCCAGCGCTGCCGCTCGAGCAGCGCCGCGCGCAGCGCGTCCGCACGCTGGCCGCCGTCGGCGTCCAGCTCGACCAGCGCGACCTCCGCGCCGGCCTCGCGAGCGATGGCGTGCGCGTTCTCGTCGACGAGCGCGGCCTGGGTGCGCGCGCCGTAGTGCTCGGGCGAGCGCGTGAGCTCGGCGAAGAGCTGTCGGCCGCGCGCATCCTGGAAGAGCCACCCGGGCAGCACGCCCGGGCGCCGGGTCAGCCCGGACGCGACGAACCGACCGAGCGGCGCGAGCCGGGGCAACGAGCTGGTGCGTGCTGCTTTCATGTCCGCCTCCGAGGAGCCCGAAGGCTGCTCGAGTCAAACACTGGGAACCTTCCCCGGCTGATGCAAACGATGAATCGTAAGGTTCCTTTCCAATCGCCTGAAGTCCGCGGAGACCGCGGTAACCTCCGGATCGCGATCGCGTCCGCCGTCGCGGGCCGCG
>JAXLYZ010000066.1:0-50962 GCA_046351155.1 Myxococcota bacterium | reverse complement strand
GACGGCATCGCCGACTGCCTCGACGACGACTGGGACAACGACGGCTCGAAGAACGTCGACGACTGCCAGCCGCGGAACCCGGCCGTCCACCCCGGCGCGACCGACATCTGCAACGGCATCGACGACGACTGCGACCGCCTGACCGACAACGGCGAGGCGGCGGGCTGCGGCTGCTACGTCTGCGCCGGCGTCGAGGGCTGCCTCACGGCCTGCGACAGCAACGACGACGTCGACCCGGGCTTCGTCTGCGACAGCTCCGACTTCGACCACGACGAGAACACCCACGAGTGCCTGCCAAGCGTCTGCGGCAACGAGGTGGTCGAGGCCGGCGAGGTCTGCGACGACGGCGACAACATCGGCGCCTACGGCGGCTGCTTCGCCTGCCAGGAGCTCGGGCCGTTCTGCGGCGACGGGCGCCGCCAGTTCGAGTTCGAGCTGTGCGACGACGGCGAGCTCAACGGCACCCACGGCCACTGCAACAACACCTGCGACGGGCCGACCCCGCCCGAGTGCGGCGACGGCTTCCCCGAGGGCACCGAGCAGTGCGACCTCGGCGACGGCAACTCCGACGCGCCGAACGCCACCTGCCGCACCGACTGCACGCTGCGCCGCTGCGGTGACGGCATCGCCGACCCGCAGTTCGACGAGCAGTGCGACGCCGGCCCGGGTGGCGGCGCCACGACCTGCGGCTGCTCGAAGACGTGCGTGTTCCCGAGCGAGGGCGTGGTGTGCCGGAACGTCGCCGGTCAGTGCGACGTGGCCGAGTCCTGCGACGGCGCCGGCCACTGCCCGACCGACGCGAAGCTCCAGGGTGTCCAGTGCCGCGGCGCCGACCTCGTGTGCGACGTGGCCGAGGTCTGCGACGGCGTCTCCAACGACTGTCCGGCCGACGCCAAGGCGCCGAGCACCAAGGTCTGCCGCGCCGCCGAAGGCCTCTGCGACGTGGCCGAGAAGTGCGACGGCACCAACAAGACCTGCCCGAGCGACAAGGTCCTGCCGGTCGACACCGAGTGCCGCGCGTCGGCCGGTGACTGCGACTCGGCCGAGAAGTGCGACGGCGAGAGCGCGGCCTGCCCCGACGACTCGTTCTTCGGCCACGACAAAGCCTGCCGCGAGTCGGTCGGCGACTGCGACGTGACCGAGTTCTGCGAGGGCAACAGCACCGTGTGCCCCGACGACGTGGTGCTCTTCGAGGGCACCGTGTGCCACGAGTCGATGGGCGGCTGCGATCAGAACGTCACCTGCAACGGCCTCGACGGCGTCTGCGACTACGCCGGCGTCGAGCCGCTCGGCACCGTGTGCCGCGGCGCCATCGCCGACTGCGACGCCGAGGAGCAGTGCGACGGCGTGTCGGCCGACTGCCCCATCGACTTCTGGGACGACAACACGACCGTGTGCCGCGGCGCCGCCGGCGTCTGCGACCAGCCCGAGTCGTGCACCGGCTTCTCGCCGTTCTGCCCCGAGGACAGCTTCTTCGGCTTCGGCACCACGTGCCGCGACTCGGTCGGCGGCTGCGACTTCCCCGAGTACTGCGAAGGCAACAGCACCGAGTGCCCGAAGGATCAGGTGGCCTTCGAAGGCTACGTCTGCCACTCGGCCGAGGGTGACTGCGACCAGAACGTGACCTGCAACGGCGTCGACGGCGCCTGCGACTACACCGGCTACCTGGCCGAGGGCACCGTGTGCCGCGGCCAGAACGGCGACTGCGACGCCGAGGAGAAGTGCCCGGGTGGCAGCGGCCAGTGCCCGCCCGATCTCTTCGCCGACAACACCACGGTGTGCCGCGGCTCGCAGGGCGTGTGCGACCTGGTGGAGCTGTGCACTGGCTTCGATCGCTACTGCCCGTTCGACGACGTCGCCGACAACACGACGGTCTGCAACGCCGGCAACGGCTTCTGCAACCCCGAAGAGCACTGCAGCGGCGATGGCTACGACTGCCAGCCCGACGTCGTCCAGGAGGACGGCACCAACTGCACCGACACGCAGGACTGCACGAGCTCGTCGTGCGTGTGCGAGACCGGCACGTGCGTCGACGCCTGCGGCAACGGCCGCATCGACGGCGACGAGGCCTGCGACGACGGCGACCTCAACGGCCAACGCAACCACTGCAACGTCACCTGCGACGCGCCGTGCGCGGTCGACAGCTCGTGGGTGAGGAAGGGTGGCGGCTTCGGCTCGGACGGCTCGGAGGCCGTCGCGGTCGACGAGGACGGTGCCTCGTACACCACCGGCTTCTACGGCGGCGGCCAGCTGGCCGCGGTGCCGCAGGCCCCGAGCTTCGGCAGCGTCGAGTTCGGCGCCAACCAGTTCTCGTACCAGGGCAACGACGACGTCTTCGTGATGGCGACGTCCAACGACAACGTGCCGACGTGGGCGGCCTGCGCGGGCGGCTTCAATGACGACGAGTCGACCGGCGTCGCCGTCGATCAGACCGGCGTCACGGTGGCCGGCTACTTCGCGAGCCAGATCACCTTCGGCTGCTGCGACGCGCAGCTCAACATCCCCAACGCGGGCGCCATCGGCGGTGAGTGCCCGACGCTCTTCTCGAGCAACGAGACCGGCGATAACGAGGTCTTCGTGGCGCGCTACGTCAAGGCCACCGGCGAGCTCCTGTGGGTCGACAGCGGCGGCTCCTATGACGACGACTACGCCTACGGCGTGGCGGCGACGCCGACCGGCGACTCGGTCGTGGTCGGCGAGTCAACGTGCGCAGCGAGACCAGCGTCGACTTCGGCACCGAGAGCGCCGACCTGTTCGGCGGCGGCGACGCCACGGTGGTCCGCTACGACAAGCACGGCAACGTGCGCTGGGTCGACGCCTTCGGCGGCTCCGACGATGACTGGTCGGAGGCGGTCGCGCTCGACGGCGCCGGCAACGCGTTCGTGCTGGGCAGCTTCGCCGGCACGGCGCAGTTCGGCGCCACCGATCTCACCGGGGCCTTCGACGGCAGCCGCGACGTGTTCGTGGCGCGCGTCGACGACGCCGGCGCGGTGACCTGGGCGGTGCAGCTCACCGAGGCCATCGGCGGGTCGTACGTCTTCCCGGTCGACGTCGCCTACGGCTGCCACGGCTCGGTCGCGCCCATCGCCTGCACCGTCTACGCCCTCGTCGAGGACCTCGAGATGGGCACCTTCTCCATCGTCGAGCTCGACGCCGCGACCGGCGACCTGGCGCACAGCAGCGAGTACTCGTTCGACGCCTCGATGACCTCGATCGCCGTCGACCGCTCGGGCGCCCTGACGCTGTCGGGCAACAACAACGACTCGGTGTTCTTCGGCGAGCAGCCGACGCAGGCCGTGCCGTACAAGGGCTCGCGCGACAGCTTCGTCGTGCACCGCGCGCCCGACGGCAGCTGGAGCTGGGTGAAGTCGTTCGGCGGCGACCGCGCCGACTGGGCGCAGGACGTCGCGGTGGGCCAGAACGGCGACGTGTGGGTGGCCGGCGGCTTCACCGAGTGGGCCGTCTTCGACGACCAGAACGTGACCGCGTTCAGCTGGGACCTGGGCTACGACTTCTTCGGCGATGAGGAGGCCTACGTGGCCAAGTACGCGGTCGCGACCGCGGGCTGCAACGTCTGCGGCAACGGCCAGGTGGACCCCGGCGAGACCTGCGACGACAGCGACACGTCGGACTGCGGCGAGGGCGCGTGCGACGGCCTGTGCAGCGGCCCGGCGAACACCTGCGGCGACGGCTGGGCCGAGTGCGGCGAGGACTACGACGACGCGGACGGCTCGCCCGACGCCGACATGTGCACCGAGCAGTACGGCGCAGTGTGGTGCTTCAAGCGCGTCAACGACGCAGGGGCCGAGGAGTTCACGCTGTTCCCGACGAACCCCGATGGGCTCGAGGTGCAGCTCGGAACGGGCGTCTACTCGAGCTCGGAGACCGTCGACCTCGCGCCGGGCGAGTTCGTCGGCAATCCGAACATCGCCGTCGGCTGCCCGGACGTGCAGGGCGAGGCGTCGCTCGGCTATCGGCAGTGGGCCGGCGACACCGAGGTCGGTGCGACGGGCTCCGGTCGTCTCTTCTGTGACGGGAACCCGCAGACTCCGCCGGACAGCAACGCCGCTCTCAGCAAGACGCTGGGCGCCGCGGTCGAGTGTGGCGACTACTACCAGTTCGTCTCGAGCACGGGTCCGAGCGCAGCCTTCGAGTTCGACGAGCGTGCGGCGACCGATGGCCCGACCAACTGGGCGCTCCTCGTCTCGGTGAACGGCGACGCCGGGCCGTTCGTCGAGGTCACCCGTCGCGGCACGACCGGGCCGGGTGTCGCGGGTTGGGGTACCGGGCTGCCGACCCCGATGCACATCGTCTACCTGGATGGCGTGCTGGTCGACGGTGCCACCGTGACCGACCAGGCGCGCGTGACCTTCCGGCTCTATGCGTGGGGAGCGAACTCGGTCGGTGGCATCTGGAACGTCGACAACGTCCGCGTCGGGACTCCGACCCGAGCCAAGCCGACGGTCTGGGTGAACGAGATCCACTACGACAACACGGGTGCCGATGTCGGCGAGTTCGTCGAGGTCGCGGCGCCGGCCGGGACCGACCTCACCGGTTGGACGCTCGTCCTCTACAACGGCGCCGCGGCGAGCCGCGCTCCGTACAACCCCACGACGGCCATCACCGGGCTCACCGGCGTCGTCGCCGACGCGGGCCAGGGCTACGGGTTCGTCGCCTTCGATGTCGTCGGCCTGCAGAACGGCGGCACGCAGGAGGGAGACGGCATGGCCCTCGTGGATGCGGGCGGCGCGCTCGTCGAGTTCGTGTCCTACGAAGCCGGCTTCGTCGCGGCCAGCGGCGTGGCCGCAGGGCAGCCGTCGACATCGATCGGCGTCATCGAGGACGGCGCCAACGC
This sequence comes from Myxococcota bacterium, assembly GCA_046351155.1. Lineage (GTDB taxonomy): Bacteria > Myxococcota_A > UBA9042 > PHBI01 > PHBI01 > JAXLYZ01. Next base: position 46,107 of record JAXLYZ010000066.1, on the reverse strand, counting down.
GACCGGGACCTCGCTGCAGCTCAGCGGCAGCGGATGCAGCAGCGTCGACTTCACCTGGCAGGGGCCGATCGTCGCGACCCGCGGCACGGCCAACTCGGGTCAGACGTTCGTCTGCGCTCCGTGAGGCAGACGTCGCCCGGCTGATTCAGCCGGGCGTCCTCGCCGGCCGGCGTTCGAGCTCGGCCGTGCGACCTCAGGCTACGAGCGTCGCGTGCAGGCGCGCCTCGCCGGCCAGCTCCGGGTGGAAGCTGGCGCCGACGATGGCGCCCTGGCGGACGGCGATGGGCTCGCCCTTGAACGTGGCGAGCACCTCGACGCCCGGGCCGACGCGCGTGATGCGCGGCGCGCGGATGAAGACGAGGGCCATGCTGTCCGCGTCGTCGCGCGCCTCGAAGCTCTCGACCTGACGGCCCCAGCCGTTCCTGACGACGTCGATGTCGAGCCAGCCGAAGCTCTTCTGGGCCGGGCCGGTGACGCCGGTGGCAGCGAGGATCATGCCGGCGCAGGTCGCCAGCACGGGCTTGCCGGAGCGCACGAAGGCGTCGAGCGGCGCCCACAGGCCGGACCAGTCGAGGAGCTTCAGCATGGTGCTGCTCTCGCCGCCCGGCAGGACCAGCCCGTCGAGCTGCGCGAGATCGTCAGGTTGCTTGACGAAGCGGGTCCGGGCGCCGAGCGCCACGAGCGTCTTGTGATGCGCTTCGTAGCCGCCTTGCAGCGCCAGGATGCCGATCGTCTTCGGGCTCGGAGCGGCGCTCATCGTCACCAGCCGCGCTTGGCGAGCCGCTGCGACTCGTCGAGCTTCTCCATCTCGATGCCGGCCATGGCGGTGCCGAGGCCCTTCGAGATCTCGGCCAGCTTCTTGGCGTCCTCCCAGTAGGTCACCGCCTCGACGATGGCCTTGGCGCGGCGCGCCGGGTTCTCCGACAGGAAGATGCCGCTGCCGACGAACACCGACTCGGCGCCGAGCGCCATGCACAGCGCGGCGTCGGCCGGGGTGGCCACGCCGCCGGCGGCGAAGTTCGGCACCGGCAGGCGGCCGGCCTGGGCCACGGCCTCGACCAGCGCGTACGGCGCGCCGAGCTTCTTGGCCTCGGTCATGAGCTCCTCGTGGCCGAGCACGGTGAGGCGGCGGATCTGCGTGCGCAGCGTGCGCAGGTGGCGGACGCCCTCGACGATGTTGCCGGTGCCGGCCTCGCCTTTGGTGCGCAGCATGGCCGCGCCCTCGCCGATCCTGCGCAGCGCCTCGCCGAGGTCGGTGCAGCCGCAGACGAACGGCGTCTTGAAGCCGTGCTTGTCGATGTGGAAGTCCTCGTCGGCCGGCGTCAGGACCTCGCTCTCGTCGATGAAGTCGACCTCGAGCGCCTCGAGGATGCGCGCCTCGATGAAGTGGCCGATGCGGCACTTGGCCATCACCGGGATGTCGACCACGGCCTGGATGCCCTGGATCATCGACGGGTCGCTGGCCCGCGCCACGCCGCCTTCCTTCCTGATCTGCGCCGGCACCCGCTCGAGCGCCATCACCGCCGACGCGCCCGCGTCCTCGGCGATCTTGGCCTGCTCGGGGTTCACGACATCCATGATGACCCCGCCCTTCAGCATCTCGGCGAGACCGACCTTGACCTTGAACGTGGACTTCTCGGCTTCCATGACTTGCTCTCCTTTCTCTCGTTCGCTCGTTCGCTCGTTCGCTCGTGCGTGGCCGGGGTCGTCAGACGCCCAGCAGCTCGTTCTCCGTGGTGCGCCCGCGCCCGCGCTTGCCGGTGAGGCTCGCGAGCGCCCGCCCCAGCCGCCGCGCGCCCTCGCGCAGCCGCTCGGGCGACTCGTTGCAGAAGGTCAGCCGCAGCCCGGTGGGCAGCGGCGACAACGTCGAATAGACCGTGCTCGGCGAGACCATCACGCCGTCGAGGCGCGCGATCTGGTAGGCCGCCTCGGCGTCGATCTCGGGCGGCAGCGCCAGCCAGAGCACCACGCCGCGGTCGGGCACTTTGAACGTCACCTCGCGCGGCAGGTGCTTCGTCAGCGCCTCGGCCAGCACGTCGCGGCGCTCGCGATAGGCGGCGCACACCGTCTTCAGGTGCGCGCGCAGGAGGCCGCGGTCGAGGAACTCGGCCAGCGCGTGCTGGAGCACCGCCGAGGTGCCGAGGTCCATGGCGTGCTTCAGGCTCGTGAGCGGGCCGCGCAAGGCCGGCGGGCACACGATGAAGCCCACGCGCAGGGCGGGCATGAGCTTCTTCGAGAAGGTGCCGAGGTGCAGCACCTCGGGCGCCAGCGCGCGCAGCGCCGGCAGCCGCGGCGCAGCGTCGTCGAGCACCAGGTCGGCGCCGTAGTCGTCCTCGACCAGCGGCACGCGCTCCTTCCGCGCCCAGGCGACGAGCGCCTCGCGCCGCGGCGTCGAGATCGACGTGCCGGTCGGGTTCCGCGAGTTGGGCATCAGGTAGAAGCCCTTCAAGCGGCCGGGCACGTGCCCCGTCGTGCGCTGGGCGGCGTCGATGCTCGGGCCCTCGTCGTCGCCCGGGATGCCCACCACCTCGGCGCCGCTGGCGGCCAGGATGTTGAGCGCGCCCGAGTAGGTGCGGGCCTCGGTGAGGAACACGTCGCCCGGGTTCACCAGCGTGCGCGCGATGACGTCGAAGGCCTGCTGGCTGCCCGAGGTGATGATGACGTCGTCGGGCGAGGCGTGGATGCCGTTCTGGCCGAGGTCGGCGGCGATGAGCTCGCGCAGGCGCTCCAGGCCCTGGCTCGGCGCGTAGGCGAGCGCCTCGGGGCCGAGCGTCTTCAGCACGTGATCGAGGCAGCGGCGGAAGGCGTCGTGCGGGATGAGGTCGGGCGAGGGCTGCATGCGCGCCAGGTTGATGGCGCCGCTCGGAGCCGAGCCGCTGAAGCGCTGCATGCGGCGCAGCGGCTCGGCCTGTACCGCGCGCGACAAGAGCGACGACCAGGGCGGCTCCTGCTCGGGCTCGGGCGTCGGCGCCACCAGCGCGTCGCGCCCGCCGCTGTCGCGGACGTAGCTGCCACGGCCGACGTGCCCGCTGATGAGGCCCATCTCGGTGAGCTCCTCGAAGGCGCGCACCACGGTATTGCGGTGGGTGGCCAGGGCGCGCGCCAGCGTGCGCGTCGGCGGCAGCCGCGTGCCGGGCGGCAGCGCCCCCGATCGGATGCGCGCCCGCAGCTCGTCGACGATCTGTGCGTAGAGCGGCTGCTCGTTCGAGGCGTCGAGTCGGATGTCGAGTGTTTGGTCCACTTGGTACCCCACGAAGCAGACGATGCACGCCCATTGGACTGGTGGCAAGGGACAGATTCGAGGATTTTGATGTGCCAATTGGCCGGTGATGCTGGGCCAATCGGGGTGAGAAAAGCGTTGCGCACCTCGCCCGGCTGGTGGCATATCCCTCGGCCGACCCCACAGTTCCCTCCGGGGAAGAGGTGCTCGGCATGTCCATGCGTTCTCGGAGCTTCCTGCGCTCGGCCCTCGGACCGTTGGCGCTCATCTCGAGCCTGAGCGTCGCCACGCTCGGCTGTGGCAAGAAGGAGGCGCCGCCGGCGCCGACCACCGCGCCGACCAGCGCGGCCGCGCCGCCCGCCGGCGCCGCCGACGCCGGCAAGTCGGGTGAAGAGGGACAGCCGCGGCGCGAGCCGGAAGGCGCCCAGCCGAGCACGCCCGACGCGGGCGGCGCCCCTGCCCAGGACGTCGCGCCGAACGATCTGTCGGCCCCGACCGGTATCTTCGCGGCCCCGGCCATCGCCATGCTGCCGAAGGACGCCATCATGGTCGGCGTCGCCGTGCCGCAGAAGCTCATCGACGGCCTCGGCCTCGAGAAGCTGCGCGACACCTACGCGACCGAGCTGCAGCCGTGGGTCGATCGCGTGCAGGCGCAGGTCGGCAAGAACCTCTTCCAGCCGTCGGCCTGGCAGGAGCTCGGCTTCGATCTCGACGGGCCGGCCGGCGTCGGCGCCGTCGACATCCGCCACCAGGGCATGGCGCTCTTCTTCACGCTCAAGGACCCGGCGGCGCTGCGGAAGGCCATCGACGAGCTGGCCAAGAAGAACGGCGCGACGCCGACCGAAGAGAAGGTGGGCGACGCGACCGTCCTCTCGATGGGCGAGTCGGACAAGGCGGCGCTCATCTTCCGCGGCAACGTCTTCATGATGGTCGTCTACGAGCACGGCGGCGGCGCCACCGCGATGGCCAAGGAGCTGGCCGGTCGCGCGCCCGAGGCGAGCCTTGCGTCCACGGCCACTTACCGCTCGGCGGTGAAGGGCCTGGCCGCCGACGAGGGCGGCTACTTCATGGACCTCGGCACCTTCATGAACACGATGGTGTCGATGAAGCGCGACGAGCCGGTGGGCGGCCTGGCGCCGCTCCAGACCGCGCTCGACGAGGCCAAGAAGGCCGGCAACGCCGACGAGGTTGCGCGCCTCGAGCGGGCCATCGCCGACGAGCAGCGCTGGGCCGAGAAGCGGCGGTCGAAGGAGGCCGCCGAGGCCGAGCTCGTGAAGTCGATGTTCGGCGATCTGGGCGGGCTCGGTGCCGGCTTCGACCTCGTGGGCGACGCCATCGAGGCCCAGGTGCGGCTGCCGATGGCGCCCGACGCCAAGTTCAAGAAGCTCGTGAAGAACGTGGGCGGCACGCTGGCCATCGTGAAGGCGATGAAGGAGGCGCCGCTCTTCCTGGCGGGCGCCAAGATCGATCTGCCGGCCTACATGGACATCGTCGCGCAGGCCATGAAGGCGGACGGCGAGGACCTGGGCGAGGTCAAGGCCCAGCTCAAGCAGGTGGCCGGCGTCGACTTCGACACCGACGTGCTCGGCCTGTTCTCGGGCGAGCTCGGCCTCGGCGTGACCGGCGACGTCAAGCAGATGATGGCCTCCGAGGAGCCGTGGTCGCAGCTCGGTGGCGGCGCGGTCATCGGCCTGGCCAACCCCGACGGCATGAAGGCGCTGCTCGCCAAGGTGGCGAGCCTCGAGCAGCTGTCGCGCTTCGTGAAGTGGGACGCCGCGACCAGCACCGCGACCGTGCCGCTGCCCATCGACAAGACGCTCACCATCCAGGTCGTCGGCAGCCAGCTCGTCATCGGCACCGATCCGGAGCTCGGCGCGCGCGCCGCCGCGGCCGACAGCGCCGGCTCGTTCGTGCCGAACCTCTCGAACCCGCACCTGAAGGCGCTGCTCGGGCGCCAGGACCTGGCCGGCGTGTTCGTCATGCCGCTCACGCTGTCGGGCGGCTGGCTCTTCGCGGCCGGCCGCGGCATGCGGATGGAGATGCCGAAGCCCGGCGATCCCGAGGCCGCGGCCAAGTACGAGGAGTACATGAAGCTGCGGAAGCAGGTCGAAGAGGCCGAGCGCGCCGCCCAGGAGAAGTCGATGGCCGCTATGATGGCCGCCTTCGATCGCATGGGCTACCTCGCCGAGGGCGTGACGGTCGGCGACGACGGGCTGGTGGCGACCATCGGCCAGTACCTGAAGGAAGGCACCGTGGCCGACATGGTGGCCGACCTGGTGAAGCTGCGCATGGGCGCGAACCAGGCCGATCCCGACGCCGAGAAGCTGCGCGAGATGCGCGAGCAGATGTGGAAGCTCGAGTCGGAGGCCATGCGGCCGAAGGCCATCGAGGCTCCCGCGGTGGCGCCGGTGCCGCCGAAGACGCCCTGAGCCCGCTCCTCGGGTGACGCGACGCCGGTCCTCGGGAATCCCCGAAGCCGGCGTCGTCGTTTGGAGACCTTGCTCCGCGCGCGCGGGCTGGAGGGATGACGATGATGACCTGGCTCGGCCCGAAGGTGTGGTTTGCGCTCGCGGTCCTCGGCGTCCCGGCGGTCGCGGCCTGCGACAAGGCGGAGCCGCCGCGGCTCGAGGGCAGCGACGGCGCGCCGACCACGGGGGCGTCCGGGCCGGTCGCGCCGGCGCCCGACGCGCCGGCGCTACACCGCGCGGCAGTGCAGGCGCTGGTCGAGAAGGCCGGCGTCAGCGTCGACCTCGCCAGCGTGGCGCGCGCGCCGCTGGTCGGGCTCGAGGTGACGCTCGACGAGGCGAGTCGGAGCTTCACCGCGGTCGCGACCATCGAACTCGTGCAGCCGAGCGACGCCGGGCGCACCTCGCTCGACTTCGTGCTGCCCGCCAACGTCGGGACCGAGCCGCGCGTGACGTCGACCGCGTCGAGGTCGACGGCCGGCTCGTCGACCCGCGCGGCGATCGCGCGCTGGAGCCTGCCGGTGACGATCGCCTCGGCGCCGCCGCGCGCGTGGTCGTGCGCATGGCCGGGAAGCTCGATGGCAAGGCCGCCGCCCTTGCCGCAGCCCAGCACGCCGACCGCTGTGCTCGAGGTGCCGCTCGCCGGGCTTCATGCCGTTCGTGGCCAGCGCCGAGCCGAGCGCGCTCTTCGGCGAGAAGGGCGGCGTGACCGTGCTGTGGGGCATCGTGCCGCGGCTCGTGGAGGCCGGCGGCGTCGGGCGCATGAGCGTCGACGCCACGCTGACGGCGCCGAGCGACCTCGTCGTCGCGGCCTCGGGCGTCGAGGTCGGGCGCGAGCGGAAGGGCGCCGCGACCGCCTTCCACTGGGTCGCGGTCGACGTGCCCGAGGTGGCCGTCGTCACCGCGCGCGGTCTGGCGGCGAGCCAGGCCAAGGCCGGCGGGGTCGCGCTCTCGAGCCTGGCGCCGGCCGACGCGTCGGGCGTGGCGGGCGACGTCCTCACCATCGCGCGGCGCACCCTCGAGACGCTGGAGACCGGCTGGGGCAGGGCGCCCGTGCCCGAGCTGCGCGTCATCGCCTGCCCCATGCTCGACGGCGCCGGGCGTGGTCGCGCTGCCCGGGCTCGTGCTGGTGCCGGCCGGTCTTTTCCACGGCGAGGCGCCGGCCTTGAAGGACGACCTCGCCGCGGCGCTCCTGGCGCACCACCTGGCGCCCAAGGAGGCGCTCGACCTGGCCGGCCAACACGGCCGTCGCGGCGCAGTGGTGGCTCGGGCGCGGGGTCGACGCGGCCGCGGCGCTGGTGCTCGAGCAGGGCGTGGCGCGGGCCGGCGCTGCGCGCCCTCGAGCAGGCCGACGGCGACAAGGCCGCGCGCCGCGCGCTGGCGCTCGGGCTCCAGCTGCCCTACCAGACGGCGCGCGCCGATCATGCCGAGCCGGTGCTGAGCCGCGCCAGCGCGTCGGGCGAGGTCGGGACGCGCGGCTTCGCCAGCTCCGGGCGAGGGCGGCCATGGGCGGCCAAGGCCGGGTTTTTCGGCGAGGCGCTGCCGCGCCACCTCGGCGCGCCGAGCTCTTCGACGCGGCGCTGCGCGCGCTGCCGCCGGGGCCGGTCGCGCTGCCGGCCCTGCGCACGGCGTGGCTCGCGCAGGCGCCGCGCCGCGCCGAGACCGAGGCGCTGCTCGCGCGCTGGCTCGACGAGGCGCACGCCGATGAGGACGTCGGGCCCATCCGCCCCGAGGTGCTGCTCGAGTATCTGGTGTCGGACGGCGCCGTCGACGGCACCGTGCGCACGCTCATGGACGAGCTCGGCAAGCGCCCCGACCTCATCGGCAAGGGGCTCGGCGGTGCGCTCGGCGACGGCCTCACGCCGGGGCTGGCGCTCGACCTCCTCGACCAGCTCACCGGCCCCAAGGACCCGACGCTGCAGAAGTGGCTCGACGCGGCCAAGGGCGTGCTCGGGCAGAACCGCGAGGCCGAGCTGCGCAGGCGCTGGTCGACGAGATCGGCAGCGAGCTCGGCCTCGCTCCGAGGCCGAGCGCGCGCGCCTCCGCCAGATGGGCGGGCTGGTCATGAAGGCGCTGGGCGAGGACGGCCCGGCGCCGCCGCGCGCCCCGGGCGACGCGCCGCCCAGCGACCCCGACGCGGCGCCGTGACGGCGGCGGCGCGCGGCCCAGGCCAGCGCCGCGGGCCGTCTTGGGGAATGATGCGCCCGGGCGATCGATCCCTGGGCGCGCAGTGCCGACCGGTCGCCGAGGAGGTTTCGTGGGCTCGATGGTGATCAAGGACCCGTTCCTCGGACGGGTCATCGCCGGCAAGTACGATCCTCCGGCGCCTCGGCGCCGGCGGCATGGGCGCGGTCTATCACGCGCGCCACACCCAGACCGGCGGCGACTGCGCCAGTTCCTCCACGGCACCGCCATCGGCGACGAGGGCGCGGTGCGCCGCTTCCAGCTCGAGGCCCAGAACGCGGCCGCGCTGCGCCACTCGAACACCATCCGCGTCACCGACTTCGGCGTCGACGAGGGGCTCCTCTACCTGGTCATGGAGTACCTGGAAGGAAAGCCCCTTTCCGATCTGCTGCGCGACGGCGGCCCCATGGAGTGGCAGCGCGCGGCCCACATCGTCCGGCAGATCCTGAAGTCGCTGTGGAGGCGCACGAGCACGCGCGCCACATCATCCACCGCGACATCAAGCTGGCGAACCTGTTCATCGTCGATCTGCCCGGCGACACCGACCACGTGCGCGTGCTCGACTTCGGCATCTCGCGCGCGCTCGCCGGGTCGGGCGCGGGCACGCAGGGGCTCCTCGGGACGCTCCTTCTACATGGCGCCCGAGCTGTGGCGCGGCGAGACCGTCGACGCGCGCACCGACCTCTATGCGCTGGGCTGCGTCATGTTCCAGATGCTGGCCGGCGTGCCGCCGTTCGTGCCGCCGCCGTCGGCCGGCGACAGCATCTTCCCGCTGCTCGACATGCACCTGCATACGCCGCCGCCCGACGTCGACACGCTGGTGCCGGGCGTGCCGACGCCCATCGCCGCCTGATCGGCAGCATGCTGGTCAAGAACCCGGCCGACCGCCCGGCCAGCGCGCGGCTGGCGCTGGAGGCCCTCGACCGCGCCGTGGCCGGCCGCACGCCGAGGCTGCCGGCGCCGCGGCCGCCGAGGCCGAGGCCGAGACCGGCGACGGGCCACCGCTCGACGAGACGCTGCCGGTCGCCGCGCCGCGCCGCGCCCTGTCCGCGCCCACGCCGCGGCCGACCCCGCCGCGCCCGGCGGCGCCGGCGGCCGTCCCGCGCGCGAGCGGACCATCACCGCCAACGGTCGGAACCCGCAGCGCGCCGCGCGCGAACCCGCTCGCTGCGCCGGCCGGGCGCGCTGGCCGGGGTGGTTCTGGCCGCTGGTGGCGGCGCTGCTGGTCATTGGCGTGGGCGTGGCCATCGTGGTCGCGGCCAGCTCGAGCGACCGCAGCCTGCCCGGACGCCGTCCCTGGCCGCCTCGACCTCGCCCGCGGCCCGCCCGACGGGCCGGGTGACGGGCCGGTCGACCCTCCTGGCGACGGGCCTGGCGACGGCCCGGCGCCCGTGGAGCCGCACCCCACCGAGCCGCCACTGCTCGAGCCGCTGCCGGCGGTGAGCCCGACGCTCGGCGCCATGGCGCTCAGCTACCGCGCGCGCCTCTCGCCGCTCGACCACCTCGACGAGGACGGCCAGCAGATCGTCAGCGCCGCCGAGATCCTCGTCCACGACCGCGAGCGCGTCCACGTCGGCATGGGCGACGCCGAGGACGGGCTCGAGGCCATGCTCGGCAACGACGCTATCCTGGAGCAGCTCGGGCGCGTCTTCGAGATGGCCGTGGACCCGACCACGGCGCACGCGATTGTGACCGGCACGCCGCTCGTCGAGGTCGCCATCTACGAGCGCGGCGTGGTGGTGCGGGTCGTCTCGAAGTGACCGCCGCCCGGTGCGCCTGATGACCGGCTGGGCGACCGGGCTTGCAGACCCCGGCCGGGGCCGCTAAACCATGGGCGTGGGGTTGTCGCGCATCGTTTGGGTGGATGCTGCTCGGGCCACGGCCCTCGGGCTCGCGCTCGCGGCCGCCGGCGCGTCGGCGCGCGCACAGGTCCCCGACTCCAGCGCGAGCTTCCTGGTCGACGCCTACCAGCCGGGTGCCTTGCCCGGCCTCGACGTGCTGAACGTCGCGCGCACGCGCGTGCCGCCGCACCTGGGCCTCGTCTTCGGGGCCGAGCTCGGCTGGGTCGGCGACCCGCTCGAGCTGGCGCAGGACAGCGACGCCACCGCCGAGACGGCGCGCGTCGTCGACCACCGCCTGCGCGCCGACATCGGCGTCGGCTTCGGCCTCTTCGAGCGCTTCGCCATCGCCGTGCAGATGCCGCTCGTGCTCGAGCAGGGCGGCAGCGATCTGGCGCTCTTCAATCGCCCCGGCGACGCGGTCAGCGGCGTCGCCGCCGGCGACCTGCGCATCGTCCTGCGCGGGCGCTTCCTCGAGGGCGCCGGCTTCGGCCTCGGCACCGAGCTCGAGGTCGCGGTGCCGACCGGCGACGACCAGGCCTTCATGTCGTACGGCTCGGTGCGCGTCGTGCCGCGCCTGCTCGCCGATTGGCACGATCGCTCGACCGGGCTCGGCGTGCTGGTCAACTTCGGTTGGCACATCGTGCCCGAGACGACGGCGCAGAACCTGGTGCTCGACGATGGCTTCGAGTGGGCGGTCGGCCTCGACCTGCCGACGCCGGCCAAGTCGATCCACGTCGAGGCGTCGCTCTTCGGCACGGTGCCGGTGTCGACCGACCGCAACCCGGCCTCGCCCGGGCAGGCGCAGGACGACGGCCGCACCGCGCCCATCGAGCTCGTGGCCGTACAGTCGGCGCACCTCGGCGACATGGTTCCTCGAGGTCGGCGGCGGCGCCGGGCTCACGCGCGGCATCGGCGCGCCCGAGTGGCGCGCGCTGATGTCGCTGGCCTTCGCGCCGGCCGCGCCGCTCATCATCGACAGCGACAAGGACGGCATCCCCGATCCGCGCGACGCCTGTCCCAAGGAGGCCGAGGACAAGGACGGCTTCGAGGACGAGGACGGCTGCCCCGACCTCGACGACGACGGCGATGGCGTGATGGACCAGTTCGACTGCTGCCCGCGCGACCCCGAGGACAAGGACGAGTGCGAGGACGCCGACGGCTGCCCCGACCTCGACACGACCACGACGGCATCGCCGACACCGCCGACATGCCCGAACGAGCCTGGAGGACGGCAGACGGCTTCGCCGACGACGACGGCTGCGCCGACCCCGACAACGACCAGGACGGCGTCCTCGACGTGCTCGATGCGCTGCCCGACGCGCTGGGCTTCGGTATTGCCGCGACGCGCCGGAGACCAAGAATTGCCACGCGACGAGGACGGCTGCCCCGACGACGCGCCGAAGTTTGTGCGCGTCACGCACGAAGATCGAGATCCTCGACAAGGTCTTCTTCGATACCAACAAGGCGACCATCAAGCCGTGGTGGAGCTGGGTTGCTCGACGAGGTCGCGGCGCGCGGCGCTGCGCGAGGCGAAAGCCCGAGATCTGCTCGGCAGCGTCGAGGGCCACACCGACTGGGTGGGCGAGCTCGTCTACAACGACAAGCTGTCGCAGGCGCGCGCCGAGCCGGCCGCCTGGTCTCGTCAGCCAGGAGCGTGCGTCGACGCCGGCGCCCGTGGCCGAGGGCTTCGGCGAGTGCAAGCGCCCATCGTCACCGGCCTGGCCGGCAAGCGCGAGCCGGGCATGGGCATGAACCGGCGCGTCGAGTTCATCATCATCGAGGTCGACGGGCAAGCCGCAGGACCCCGACGCGCCCGTCATCATCGAAGGTCCGGGGACGCCGACCTGACCCCACCGCCGACGCCGGGCGGCGGTGCGGCGACCGCCGGGCACGGGGCGCGGCGCGGACGCGGTCGGCACCGGTCGCCGGGCGCGCCGCCACGAGGCGTCGCACCTGATCGAGCACCTTCTCGGTGATGGCCTTCGTGGCCTTGCCGAGGAGGCGCGTCTTCATGTCGGCGCGCTTGCGCTCGTTCTGCCAGACGTTCTCCATGCTCTGGTCGTGGACGCGCTCGTAGGCGGTGAAGAGGAGCGTGCCGGTCTTCACGTCGAGGAGCGTCGCCTCGACCACGCCGGCGACCTCGATGGTGCGATGCGGGAAGACCAGGCCGCCGACCAGCGTGAGCCAGGTCACGGCCCAGCCGTTGGCGTGCGAGCGCGTGACGAAGCGGTTGCGCGTGAGCAGGAGGTACTCGGCGCGGTAGCGGGCGGCGAGCTCGCGCAGGCCGCCGATGGTGCCCGACGCGTGCGGCCAGTCGGTGGTGACCTCGCTCACGACCTCGAACTGGCCGCTCTCCTCGAGGGCCTTCTCGAGCGCGCCGGGGATGGCGCCGGTGGGGATGTCGGCGTCGACGTCGTAGCCGTCGCTGACCGGCAGGATGCCGATGCGCGACTTCTCCTCGAGGTAGACCGGGGCCGCGAGGATCTCGCGCAGCTGGGCCTCGTCGACGTCGCCCATGATGTCGCGCTTGAAGTGGTTCTGGGTGAGCTCGGGCGGCGGGGCCGGCGCCTCGTAGCGCATCGGCTCGAGGCTCGCCGAGAGCGGCGAGGACGCGGCGCAGCCGGCGCCGAGCGGGGCGGCCAGCGCGGCGAGGACGAGGCTCGAGAGGAGCGGGGTCGCGGTCTTGGTGAGGGCGGAGCGGGACGTGGTCGAGATGGTCATGGGTACCTCCTGCCGCGACCATGCCCGAGCCTCGGTCATGGTTCGGTCACGCCGCCGTCACGGGACGCAGGACGCGCCGGCCGGGTCGCCGGTCGGGCGCGGGACGAGCCTGCGGCGCGGGCCGGAGCCGCGGGCGCGGCGCCGAGCCCGGCGCGGCGGAAAATGAGAAAAGAAGTAGTCCTGACCCCAGGTGGCGAGACCGTGGAAAATGAGAAAAGAAGTAGTCCTGACCCCAGGTGGGGAGACCGCCTATGCAGACCCGGAGGTGGCCGCCGGGTGGCCCGGGCCTTGCCTCGCGCGGCCGGGAGCGCTATCTGCGCGCGCCATGCTCGAGACCACCGCCGCACGCCCATCCTCTGACTCCGCCAAGTCCGCCAAGCCTGCGAAGACGCCGGTCGACCTCGACCTGTCAAAGCGCCTGGCCGTCTTCTTCGAGCGCGGCATGCTGTCGGTCATGCCCACGACCTGGCAGCTCCTGCTCGGCCAGATCGAGATGGCGCCCTACGTCGTCATGCCCGACGCCGGTGACGTGAAGCGCTACGAGGGTGCGCTCTACGGGCACCCGCTCATCCGCACGCCCATCGTCATCTCGCAGATCGGCCTCGAGCACTTCCGCGTCGGCCACGGCCTGCACAGCTCGATGGAGGCGCTCGAGCGCCACATCGCCTACGTCTATCACGAGGGCATGCCGGTCTTCGATCTGCAGCTGGTGCACACGCATCCGGGCGGCCTCGAGCGGCTGCGCGCCTTCCTCCAGGGCATCGAGGACGGCGCCACGCCCGAGCACGTGAAGCACCGCCGCCTGGCGAGCTTCATCATCCCCAACGCCGCGCGCTACCGCCGCTGGTTCCTCGAGCCGGGCGGCTGGATCGACCGCGCCGCCGCCTTCGACTACCCGCCGCCCGACACCTCGGCGCCGTTCCTGCGGCCCGAGTTCACCTCGCTGGCGGCCTTCGTGGACTACTGCGCGCGCGCCTTCCCGGCGGCCCCGAGCGACGAGCGCTGGGACAAGGTCGCGCTGCGCCTGGCCGGCCTCGCCACGCGACGCCTGCGCGAGAAGGGGCGCTGACCATCGGCGTGCCGTCGCTCGCGCGCGTCAGCCCGCGAGCAGGTCGGCCACGACCTTGAGGTTGCCCGGGTGCGCGAAGAGCAGCCAGTGGCCGATGGGGAAGGCGCCGTAAGGCGTCTCGATCGGCTCGAGGCCCTCGGCGTCCCACGACGCGCGCGGCGTCAGCACGTCGCCGCAGGTGCCGACCGAGAACATGCGCACCCCGGCCGGCGTCGGCGCCGACTCGAGCTCGCGCATGAGCTCGCTGTCGGGGCTCGTCTGCATGAGCGCGTGCACGCCGCGCGATGGGATGCGCTCGGCCAGGCGCGCCACGCTGCTGCCGTTCAGCGGGCCGCCGACGGAGACGAAGCGCTCGACCATCGCCGCGCCGCCCATGCACTTCAGATAGTAGAGGCCGATGAGCCCGCCCAGGCTCATGCCGACCAGCTTCACCCGGTCGGCGCCGGTCTCGGCGCGCACGCGGGCGATGGCCTCGCCGACGACGCCGGCCGCGACGCGCACGTCGCCGAAGCCGAGCCAGCGCTGCGGCACGGTCGAGACGCGGAAGCCGCGCGCGGCCAGGCCGCGGCCGTAGAGCTTGGCCGCCGCCTCGGGCGCGCCGAGGCCGCTGATGACGAGGACCGGTGCGTCGTGAGCCATCACTGCGCCGGCGGGTTCTCACCCGTGCCCGGCGTCACCTCGACGCCGCTCCGGATGTGGGCCTTCAGGTTCTCGAGCGTCAGCGCGGTGCCGACGCACTCGTAGGTCTGGGTCGTGCCCGGGTTCACCGTGTCGCCGTAGCGCTTCTCGATCTCCTTGCTGGCGTCGTCGATGCGCTCCTGCGTCGGCGGGTGCGACGACAGGAACTTCGGCGGCGCCGAGTCGCCCTCGAGCGCCAGGAGCTTGGTGAAGAAGTCGACCAGGCCGTACGGGTTGTAGCCCGCGTCGTGGGAGATCTGGAGCCCGATGAGGTCGGCCTCGGCCTCGTGCTCCTGGCTGAACTGCGTGCTCTGGAGGAAGTTGTAGACCGTCGCCGCGACGTCGTTGGCGAGGCCATCCCCGAGGAACCAGCCGCTGACGATCGACACCGCGTACGTGTCCTCGATCTGCTTCACGCCGTGGCGCTCGGTGACGTGGGCCAGCTCGTGGCCCATGACGCCGGCGATCTCGGCGCAGGTCTGGGCCTGCAGGATGAGGCCGGTCGAGATGTAGGTGAAGCCGCCCGGCGCCGCGAAGGCGTTGACGAGCTCGTCGTCGACGATGACCGCGACCTTGTAGCCGCCGATGTCGGCCGGGTCGCGGAAGCGCGTCGAGGCGTCGACGAGCTTGCCGATGAAGCCCTGCATCCACACCGTGGCCGGGTCGGTCGGCGCGGCGATCTTGTACTGGCCGCGCAGCTCGGTGTCGACGCCCGCCCCGAGCTCGACCTCCTGCTGGTCCGAGATGAGGAAGCCGCCGAGCCCGTCACCGCAGCTCGTGAGCGTCAGACCCACCACCGCGCCCATCGCTCCCATCCACCTCACGGCGCCAAAGCCGCCTTGCCACGTTCCGAGCTGCATCCATGCCTCCGTTCCAGACGTGCGGTCGTATGCTTACACGCTTGCCGACCGCGGTGCCACGGCCTCTTGTAAGCCCCGTTCGACCCGAAATGGATTGTCGTTGAGTCGGGCCCGGAATCCTTGATAGAGGACCGCCTCCTTCGCCGAAGTGCCTCGAGCCTCTGGAGATCCTCATGCGCCAAGCCCGAACGCTCTTCCTCCTGGCCCTCGCGAGCCTGTCCGTCGCCACCCCCGCGGCGGCCCAGACGCCGGTCTTCTCGCAGACGCTGCGCGGCCACATCGTGGCCACCGGCAACGCGCTCGGCCTCGACTCGGCCTCGACCGGCGTGGCCCCGGGCAAGCGCGGCGCCATCGGCACCTTCATCGCCAACCCGCTCGAGTTCCCCTCCGAGGTGAACGGCACCTTCCCGGTCGGCACCACCGCGGACCCCACCAAGAACGGCTCCGAGGCCGTGCTCGACCTGCCCGCCGGCGTGTCGATCGCCCACGCCACGCTGCTCTGGTCGTGCTCGAGCCAGGTGAACAGCGTGCCGGCGACGCCGGTCACGACCCCCAACACGGTCGTCCTGACGCTGCCGTCGGGCGTCAAGCAGACCGTCAGCCCGACCGGCGAGGACACCTCGCTGACCCTCGTGTCGGCCGGCTACAAGTACTACAGCCGCTGGGCGGCCGTGACCGGCGCCATCGCCACCGGCGGGCCCGGGCGCTACATGGTCTCGCGCGTCGCGGGCACCTCGACGACCAGCAGCGTCACCGGCTGCGGCTGGACGCTCTTCGTCGTCTACGAGCAGGACGCGCTCGAGCTGAAGAACATCAACCTGTGGGTGACCTCCGAGGAGGTCCGCTACAACGGCGTCGGCTGCCCCTGCGACACCAACATCGACGTCGGCGGCTTCTGCACGCCGCCCGCGCCGTCGCAGGCCTCGGGCACGCTCATCGTCACCGCGATGGAGGGCGACCCGCAGTACTTCAACGACCAGTTCGCCATCGCCGATCCGCTGAGCCCGGGCGACTTCTACCCGCTGTCGGGCCCCGACAACGCCTACGACAACTTCTTCGCGAGCCAGATCGAGAAGGGCGACGGCACGCTCGACACGCGCGGCACCTTCGGCGCGAAGAACCACTCCGTGAACCCCGACAACGGCGCGTCGTTCACGCTCGTCGACGGCGCGCGCGTGGGCTGGGACATCGCGCAGATCCCCATCAACGACTTCACCTACAACCCGTACGTGCTCGACAACGGCCAGAGCCAGACGTCGCTGCTCGTGACCTCGGGCGGCGACGTCGGCGTCGAGGGCGACGACTTCATCGTCGAAGCCATCGGCCTCGAGCTCGAGGTGGCCTCGCCGCTGCTCGTCGCCGAGCACGACGTCGACCACGCCGCGACCTTCGCCGGCGACGTCCTGACCTCGACGGTCACCGTCTACAACGACGGCAACGGCCCGGCCGACGACGTCTACTTCTGCTTCGCCTTCCCCTCGAACGTGACCTTCACCGGCTCCTTCGCCATCGACGGCGTGGCGAAGACCGGCGTCAGCATGGCCCAGCTGAACCCGGCCAACTGCCAGAACCACACGGGCGGCGTGGCCATCGGCGGCATCCCCGCCGGCTCCTTCACCGAGGTCACGCTGAGCTACCGCGTCGACGCCATCCAGCCCGCGCCGTCGCCGCAGTCGAACGTCACCGTGACGCCGAGCTTCCACTCGGCCTGGACCCCCGACTGCGCCGGCGCCCCGCTGCAGCGCGACGACCAGACCGGCGAGACGCGCGTCATCCCCGGCGTGGCGCTCAACGTGACGCTGGCCGTCTCGCCGACCACGCCGCCGGCGGTGTCGGCCGGCGCCACGCTCACCTACACGGTGACCATCGCCAACCCGAGCGGCACCGCCGTGTCGGGCGCCAAGCTGCGCATCGATGTCCCGGCCGGCACGAGCTACGTCCCGAACAGCGCCACCGTGAACGGCGCGCCGCTCGGCGGCGGCACCGACCCGTGGGCCGGCGGCGGCGCCACCGTGGCCAGCATCCCGGCCAACGGCCAGCTCGTCATCACCTTCCAGGTGACCGTCACCGCCACCCAGGCGACGACCATCACCCAGACCGGCTACGTCGATCTCGACGGCGCCGGCGCCGGCCCGGAGAAGGCCTCCAACACGGTCTTCACGCTGGTCGAGGGCCAGGTCGTGACGCCCACCGACACCGACCACGACGGCATCGTCGACCCCGAAGACAACTGCGTCCTCACGCCCAACGCCAACCAGTGGAACCACTACGACGCGGGCGGCTTCAACCCGAACGCCATCGACGAGGGCGACGCCTGCGACGACAGCGACGGCGACGGCCTCCTCGACCTCGAGGAGGACCCAGGCGGCAACGGGCACGACCCGAGCGAGACCGACGCCACCAAGGTCGACACCGACAAGGACGGCCTCTGCGACGGGGCCACCCAGGTCGGCGGCTGCGCCGGCTTCGAGGACAGCGACGGCGACAAGGACCACGCCGACTGGGGCACGACCGAGCCGAGCCCGATCGACCCCGACACCGACGGGGACGGCATCTGCGACGGCACCGATGCGGGCGCTGCCGGTTGCCAGGGCGGCGAGCTCACGAACCAGACGCTGCCGCTCGACACCGACTCCGACAACGACGGCCTGTGCGACGGGCCGGGCGGCGGCGCCTTCGATCAGAGCGGCTGCAAGGGCGACGAGACCGGCGGCGACGGCGACTACGACCAGGGCAGCGACACCAACCCGGCGCGCAGCGACACCGACGGCGACGGCCTGTGCGACGGCTTCCAGAACGGCGCCACCGACTGCCAGGAGCACGAGGACCAGGACGGTGACCGGGACCCGGCCGACTACGATCAGCCCGGCGACAGCGAGACCAACCCGCTCGACCCCGACACCGACGACGGCGGCGTGAAGGACGGCGTCGAGGTGCTGACCCAGCACACCAACCCGCGCGACAAGTGCGACGGCGACATCGTCAACTGCGAGGTCGACGACGACGATCAGGACGGCATCCCCAACGACGCCGACCTCTGCAACGACAAGGACGGCGACAACTACGGCACCGGCCCGAACTGCGCCGGCGCCGACTGCGACGACACCATCAAGGCCTGCACCACCGACTGCAGCGACCGGAACGGCGGCGACGGCAACGGCATCCCCGACTGCGCCGAGTCGTGCCAGGACCAGGACGGCGACGGCTACGGCGTCGGCGACGGCTGCCTGGCACCCGACTGCAACGACGCCGAGGTCGCCTGCACCACCGACTGCAGCGACTTCGACAACGACGGCCGCGCCAACTGCGTCGACGCCGACGACGACGAGGACGGCCTGCCCGACGCCTCCGAGGTGTCGCGCGGCACCGACCCGCGCGATCCCGACACGGACGACGATGGTCTGCTCGACGGCGCGGAAGTGAACGATTACGGTACCGATCCGAAGAACCCGGACAGCGACGGCGATGGGCTCTTCGACGGGGCGGAGGTCACCGATTGGCACACCGATCCGACCAACCCCGACACCGACGGCGAGGGCCTGAAGGATGGTGATGAAGTGTTGATCTGGCGCACGAACCCCAACGAGCGCGATACCGACTTCGGCGGCATGGACGACAAGGCCGAGGTCGACAGCGGCCGAAACGCCGTCGACAACCCCGCCGACGACGCCGTCGGTCACTTCCAGGGCTCGTCGGCCGGCGACTGCGCCGGCGGTGGCGGCGGGGGTCTCGTCGGCCTGGCCATGGGCGCGCTGGCGCTCCTGTGGCGGCGGCGCTCGGCGCGGGCGGCGCTCGTGGCGGGCCTCGCGGTCGGCCTGGTCGCGGGCGCGGCGGGCTCGGGAGGCAGCGCGCGCGCGGCCGGCCCCGACGGCTTCAACGTCAACCACTTCCTCGTGAAGCCGGGCGTCGACCGCATCTTCTCGGTCGAGGGCAGCGAGGTCGCGCCGGCCTGGACCGTGTACGGCGGCCTGTGGGGGCACTTCCTCGACAACCCGCTGAAGTTCGTCGTCCAGACGGGTGACAGCGAGACCGACGAGAAGGTCATCGAGACGCTGGTGCAGCTCGAGGCCGGGCTCGGCTTCGGCATCGCCGGCATCGCCGAGCTCGAGGTGCAGGTGCCGGTGACGGTGCTGTCGGTGGGCGACGAGGTGCGCTACCCCGGCGCCGACAACGCCGGCATGGGCGACCTCGGCGTGCGGCTGCGCGTGACGCTGCTCCACCGCAACAAGAAGGGCAACGGCTTCGGCCTGAACCTCGGCGTGGGCGCGACGCTGCCCACCGGCAAGGACACCTCGGGCGACGGCGGCGCGCAGATCCAGCCCAAGCTGGCCATGACGGTCGGCTCCGGGCCGCTGCTCATCGCGTTGAACGCGGGCGTGAACCTGCGCACCCAGACCGGCAACTTCAGCAACATCGCGCTCGGCAACGAGCTCCTCTACGGCCTCGGCATCCAGGTGCAGGTCGTCGACGCCATGGCCATCGGCCTCGAGCTCTTCGGCACGACGCCGCTCGACAACCCCTTCAAGGACAAGACCGAGGGTCCGCTCGAGCTGGCCGGCGGCCTGAAGTTCCGCTTCGCCAAGGCGCTGCACATCGACGTCGGCGCCGGCACCGGCATCCTGGCCGGCTATGGCGCGCCCGATCTGCGCCTGTTCGCCGGATTCCAGTACGCGCCGTACCAGGGTGAGCCCGACACCGACAAGGACGGCTTCGTCGACTCCGAGGACAAGTGTCCGCTCGAGCCGGAGGACAAGGACGGCTACCAGGATCTCGACGGCTGCCCCGACCCCGACAACGACAACGACGGCGTCCTCGACACGGTCGACAAGTGCCGCGACGAGCCGGAGGACATCGACACCTACCAGGACGACGACGGCTGCCCCGACCCGGACAACGACCACGACGGCTTCCTCGACACGGCCGACGGCTGCCCCGACGCGGCCGAGGACAAGGACGGCTTCGAGGACGAGGACGGCTGCCCCGACCCCGACAACGACAAGGACGGCATCCTCGACACGGCCGACAAGTGCATCGACGAGCCCGAGACCGTGAACGAGTACCAGGACGACGACGGCTGCCCCGACAGCCCGCCGCTGGCGCGCATCGAGGGCTGCAAGATCATCATCGGCGAGAAGATCTACTTCGATACCGGCAAGTCGACGATCAAGCCGGTGAGCTTCCCGCTGCTGAACGAGGTCGCGCGCATCATCAAGGAGAACCCGGGCATCCAGCGCGTCGACATCGAGGGCCACACCGACTCGGACGGCAGCGCCGCCTCGAACCGGAGCCTGTCGGACAAGCGCGCCAAGGCGGTCCGCACCTACCTCATCAAGCAGGGCCTGGCCGCGAAGTCGCTGACCGGCAAGGGCTACGGCGAGGACAAGCCGATCGCCGACAACAGCACGCCCGAGGGCAAGGAGAAGAACCGCCGCGTCGAGTTCATCGTGCGCGACGCGTCCTGCGGGAAGTGAGCGGGTGCCGTGCGCGGGTCACGGGCTCGTGACTCGTGGCTCGTGACTCGTGCTCGTGACTGCCGGGCTCGTGCTCGAGCACGACGCACGAGCACGAGCACACGACGCACGAGCACGAGCACACGACGCACGAGCACGAGCACGACGCACGAGCACGAGCACGAGCACGAGCACGAGCACGAGACACGGCGGTCGCCCGCGCCGCCGGGACCCTACCGCATGCACTCGACGCGGTCGGTCGGCGTGCCGGCCAGGCGCGGCACCCACACCCACTGCGGCCGGATGACCCAGCCGGTGATGGGCGACGGCGCGAGGTCGATGCGCTCCTTGAAGCAGTAGGTCGGGAGCAGCAGGCTCCGGAGGTGGTCCTCCTCCGACAGGATGACCGCGGCGAAGCGGCGGCTGGCGAAGGCCTCGCGGATGGACGCCTCGAGCATGAGCTTGCCCGGGTCGTCGCTGCTCTCCATGCGCAGGAGGTCGCGCGACGCCATGCCCAGCGCGTAGTCGCGCTTGCCGGCGCGGCGCTGGATGAAGTCGTGGTCGGGGAGCAGCACGTCGCCGTCGATGTGGCTCAGGTACTCGGTGAACTTGGCGCCCTTCTCGCGCGCGTCGGGCGCGGGCAGCGAGTCGCCCGTCGAGTAGCCGAGGGCGAAGAACTGGAACGCCACGAAGAGCGCCAGGCCGATGCGCGTCGCGGCCGCGCCCGGGCCGCGCAGGCCGGCCACCGGCTGCGGCTCGAGCGCGGCCATGCCGATGGGCGCCATCACCGCCAGCGCGGCGAAGCCGGGGATGAGCACGTTGGCGATGCCGCCCGAGTGCAGGCGCGAGAGCCACGCGCTCGCCAGGAAGCCCACGAAGAGGCCGACGTGGAAGGCGGCGCGGCGGCCGACGCGCGCGGCGAAGAAGGCCAGGCCGGCCGTGCCCATGCAGAGGAGCGGCGCCGCCGGCCACAGGTCGGCGGTCCAAGCGCTTGTAGAACTCGTCGACGATGGCGTGCTGCTTCGGGACATCCCACATGTAGTAGCCGAACCAGCCGTCGCTCATGGCCTGCGCCACGAGGTAGGCGACCAGCGCCGTGCCCGCGAACACCAGCCCGGCCACGAAGGTGCGGCGGCGCTCGCCGGGCTCGGCCAGGAACATGAGCCCGACCGCCGGCAGGAGCGCGATGGGCGCGGCCTGCTTGGTGAAGGTGCAGGCGGTCATGAGCAGGCCGGCCGCGATCGCCGAGCGCATGCCGCGGCGGTAGCGCAGGAGGTAGAGCGGCCAGAGCAGGAGCAGCAGGTAGAAGCTGTCGACGCGCGCGAGGTGGAACCAGCGCGCGGTGACGGCGTAGGTCGCGAACAGGAAACCGACGCCGACGAGGCCCCAGAGGCGCGACATGCGACCCTGGGTCTCGCGCTGGATGAAGCGGAAGACGAGCCAGGCCGCGCCGAGGATGCTGACGAAGGACACGAGGCGCGCGGCCAGGAAGTCGACGCCGGTGACGAGCGACACCGCGGCCGTCGCGGCGATGTAGCCCGGCGGATAGATGTAGGGGACGTACTCGACCGAAGGCGGGCCGTAGATCGACTGGCCGTCGCGCAGCCGCTGCACCGTCTCGATGACGCCGCCCTCCATCCACTCGAGCTGGTAGGGATAGCCGACGGTCTGGGCGGCGATATTGACATATTGCACGACGAACGCGAGGGCCCACGGCGACGGCCAGGAGCGCCAGCTTCTCGGCGATGGGCAGCGGGTCGAGGCGCGCGAAGAGGCGCGGGTCGTCGAGCGCCAGGTGGCGCATGGCGCGGCTCTGGCGCGCCAGCGCCAGGAGGCCGAGCGCCAGCACCACGCCCAGCGCCAGCGACCAGGGCGGGTGGCGCGAGCCGAGCGCGCTGTCGTAGCGCAGCCGCGGGATGGTCCAGAGCGACGGCTCGCTGCGCGCGTCGCGCGCGACGATGGCCACGGTGCCGGCGTAGATGCGGTCGTCGGTCGACGGCGGCTGCACCACGCGCACGCGGTGATCGTCGGCCTTCGAGTAGAGCCCGGTCTGCAGCTTGAGGCGCGTGCCGGCGGCGCACGACGACGGCACCGGCACCACCACGTGGTGGGCGATGACGCCGTCCACCGGCGCGGGCGGCGCGCGGTCGAAGACGATGCGGCAGTCGCCGCCCGACTCGAGGTGCATGAAGCTCAGGAGATCGGGCGAGAGTGGCTTGGATGTGACAAAATAGAGTGTCACATCCAGCTTGCCCCCGCTCTCGACCTCGGGCGGGAGCTGGGCGCCGACGAAGCGGATGCCGGCGTCCATGTCGATGCCGGTGTCGCGATCGAGCCCGCTCGGCAGCGCGCCGAAGAGCGGCGAGGCGAGCGGCGCGACCAGCAGCGCGGCGATGGCGCTCAGCATGGCGGCCGGCTCGTCTGCGCGGCGTCGCCGGCCTTGGCGAGGCTCGTCGCCAGGCGGGCGCCGTCGACGAGCGCGTCGGTCTGCGCCGCGGGATCGCTCCAGCCGGCCGCGGAGAGCGCCTGGCGGATGGCCGCCTCCGGCTCGCGCGCCGCGACGCGCTCGGCCACGAAGGCGCGCACCCTCCGCGGCGTGCCGCGCCCGCGATAGGCGGCGACGGCGCTGGCTGCGGTGGCGGCGCACCAGCCGATGACGAGCGCCTGCAGCGCCAGCACCAGCGCGTTCACGAGGGCGCCCGGGCGCAGCTCGCCGAGCAGCGGCTCGGTGCGCAGCCGCAGCGCGAGGTAGTCGCCCAAGCCGAGCGGGGTCGGGGCGCTGCGCGCCATGGCGCGCCAGTGGCCGACGAGGATGCCGACGATGGTGGCGAGCACCGCCAGCGCGAGCAGGCGCCGGTCGAGGCGCGGGCCGGGCTGGAGCAGGCCGAGGCCGACGCCGAGCGCGACGCCGAGCACGGCCTCGACCAGGATCCACGGCCACACGCCGCGCAGGCCGTAGCCCGCGACGAGGCCGAGGCCGGCGCCCAGGGCCAGCGCCGCGGCCAGCACCAGGAGCACCGGGCGCGGGCGCGCGGGGCGCCAGGGCGGGAGCCGCGCGGCCGGGTCGGACGCGGCGCGAGTCGGAGGGGACAGAGCGGTCATGGTCCCGCTCGTGACACGAAACTCGCCGTGTTTCAACGAAGGCCGGAGCCGGTCGCGCCGGCGCCGCCGCGTTGCGCTCGGTGCCCGACTTCAGAAGACGAGCGCGAGCCCCACGCGCAGGCCGTTCCCGGCCGGGAGCCCGGTGCGCGCGCCGAGCGACGGCCGCAGCAGCAGGCCGCGGTCGCCGTCGAGGGTGAGGTCGAAGGCGGTCTCGACCTCGGCGCCGAGCGCCAGGCCGCGGTCGAAGGCCCACACCGGGCGCAGGCGAGCGGTGAGGCGCCATCGCACGGCGCAGCCGAGCGGCAGCGCGGCCTCGACGAAGGCGCCGACGCCGCCGCGGAAGCGGTCGGCCGGCGCGTCCCAGCTCTCCAGCGCGAGGTCGGCGCCGAGCACGAGGTGGGCGCCGAAGTCGGCGCTCGCGGCCAGCGTCAGGCCGACGCCGCCGCGCGCCAGGACGGCGAAGGCCATGCCCTCGCGCGGCCACGACTCGCTGCCCAGCGCGAAGAGGAAGCCGAGCCGCGAGGCGAGCCAGCTCGCGTCGGTGCGGAGGCCGACGCCCCAGGTGGCGGCCTCGATGACGGTGAAGCGCTGGAGCTCGACGGCCACGTCGGCGCCGTCGGACGAGAGGCGCGTCTCGCTGCGCAGGACCACGGTGCGGCCGGCTCGGCGCAGGACGACCGCGCGCGAGGCGCCGGCGTCCTCGTCCATCACCGCCAGCGTGAGCGCGAGCTCGGCCCGGCCCTGGTCGCTCACGCCGGCCTCGAGCGCGCGCTGGCGCGAGGCCGAGGCGCGGATGTGGGTCTCCGGCAGCGGCCGGAGCTGCGGGTCGGGCCGGATCGGCAGGCGCGCGCGCAGCTCGAGCGCGGCGTCGAGCGCGGGGCTGGTGGCGGCCGGGTCGTAGTGGCCGCTGGCCTCCACGACGGCCTGGCGCTCGATGTCGATGACGCGGTCGACGTAGTCGGCCAGCGCCTCGGCGAGCGGCTCCGGTGCGCTCGTGCCGAGCTTTGAAGCGAAGGCCTGGAGCGCCTTGGCGCGCGCGGCCGGCGAGCCCCAGCGCGCGGCGTGCAGCGCGGCGAAGCCGGGGATGTCCACGAGCTTCGCGGCCAGCGCGTCGCGCGCGCGCTCGCCGTCGACGGCGCGGCTCCACAGCGCCGGGATGCGCCGCGCGGCGCGAGCAGGCCGGCCTCGAGGAGCTTGCCGACGACCTCGTGCGGGTGGGTGAGCAGGCTCGCGCGCTCGGGCAGGTCGGGCCGCACGGCGCGCATGAGATCCCAGGCCAGCGACGCGCAGTTCACCGAGAAGAACGCGTACGGCACGGCCATCTGGTCCTCGTGCTCGGCCCACACCTCGGCCAGGAGGTCGTGCAGGTCCTCGCGCGCGAGGCGCAGGTCGTAGACCTCGAGGTCGCGGCGCTCGTCGATGGCGTAGCGGCGGTAGACGTCGCCGAAGGTCTCGAGGCGGATGCTGGCGGTGAGCCCGCCGGTCATGCCGCGGAGCAGGTAGCCCACGCCCTTCGAGGGCGCGTCGATGGCCGAGTAGGCGAAGACCGGCGCGAAGCTCTCGCCGCTGGCGCGGCCGCTCGCGACGTGGCGCACGCGGAAGATGACGTGGCCCATGCTGGCCGACGGATCCCCCCAGGTCGGCGTGACGTAGAGGGCCTCGACGCCGTCGACGCGCGGCCACTCGGCCCAGCCATCGACCGGGCACTGGCCGAGGTCGAGCGGCAGCGGCCCGCGCAGGAGGCCGTGGCGCAGGAGGAAGCGCGCGCGCAGCGGGAAGCGGCACGAGAGCGTCTTCGGCTCGAGCCAGCCGACCGCCACCGAGGCGGCGAAGTCGAGCGCCGGATCGAAGCGGCCGGCCGGCACCGGATAGCGCAGCGGCGACTGGTCGGGGGCCGTGCGGCTGAAGGTGAGCAGCGTGTCGCCGGGCTCGGGCCAGGCCATGATGGCGCGCCAGGCCGGGTCGTCGGAGAGGTGGTCGCGGGCGTCGACGCGGCGGCCGAGCTCGGCCAGGAAGGCCAGCTTCTCGGCCTTGCTGGCGTCGTGCATGCGCGGCAGCGGCCGCACCACCGATGCCAGCTCGGGCGTGAGCAGCGCGGCCAGCGCCGCCGCGCGGTCGTCGGGCACGGCTGCGTTCGTCGGACGCGCGCCGATCAGGGCGAGGACCAGCGCGACGGCCGCGCAGGCGGAGGTCAGTCGCGCGCGGGGCGCCGCCGCCTCACGAGCCTGGAGCCAGCGTGAGCCTCCAGGGTCGCGCGCCGCGGAAGGCTCGTGAGACAAATCAACGGGCCGTCGCGACGACGAGCGCGTCCTCGAGGTAGGGCGCGAGCAGCGGGTCGGACGCCAGCGCCGCCACGAGCGCGCGCGCGAAGGCGCGGGCTCGGGCCTTGTCGATGTGGCCGCCGGCCAGCTCGGGCTCGAGGTCGGGGCGCGCGCGCCGCAGCACGCGGCCGAGGTGCGGGATGAGCGGCGCCGGCAGGCCCAGGCGCTGCGCGACGTCGCCGACGAACGGTCCGTCGCCGCGCGCGAGGGCGACGCGGACCTCCTGCTGGTGGCGCTCGAGGTAGGAGAACGACGAGTCGTCGTCGGCGGTGAGCGCGATGACGGTCGCGGCCACCGACAGCCCCAGCACCACCGCGCCGGTGATGAGCAGCGCGTTGGTGTCCGAGCCATCGGAGCCGTTGCCGTCGCTCTTGGAGGTGCCCGAGCCGGTCGTGGTGGTGGTCGTCAGGAGCTCTTCGCCCCCGCAGCCGATCGACAGCGACAGCGCGACGGCCAGGAAACCCGCGAAACGGACCTTCATGAGCTTCTCCGGGAGGACGGTGACGAACGGAGAGACGGGCCCATGACGCCACGTCGAAACGCCGGATTCAAGTCGCGACGACCAGCGCCGCGAAGCTCGACCACTCCTCGAAGCCGTGGCCCGGGGGCAGAGCCGGGTTCCCCGGGCGCAGCATGACCCGCACATCCAGGCCTGCCGCGCGGGCCGCGCGGGCCTCGTCGAGGTTGTCGGTGAAGAAGACCGCCTCGGCCGGCGCCACCCCGAGCGACTGGACGATCGTCAGGTAGCTTTGGGGATCCTTCTTCGGCCCGGTGGTCGTGTCGAACCATGCCGCGATCGCCGGCGTGAGATCGCCCGCCTCGGAGCAGCCGAAGATGAGCTTCTGCGCCGCCACGCTGCCCGACGAGTAGATGGCGATGGCCACGTCGCGCGCCGCCAGGCCGGCGAACGCGGCCGGCACGTCCGCGAAGACGTGGCCGCGCAGCGTGCCGTCGGCGTAGCCCTGCGACCACACCAGGCCCTGCAGCGCCTTCAGGCCGGTGTCCTTGACGTCGCCGTCCATGAGCTCGAGCGCCCGCGCCGCGGCCGCCTGCGGGCTCGTGCCGGCGCCGGCGCCCATGCGTTGCGCGGCGTCCTGCACGTGCGGCTCGTCCCAGTGGAGCGCCAGGAAGTCGCCGAGCGCCGCGCGCGCGTAGGGGAAGAGCACGTCGTAGACGAAGGCAATCGAGGTGGTGGTGCCCTCGATGTCGAAGATGGCGAGCTTCAGGCGGCCGAACGGCGGCGCCGGCGGCAGCACGGCCGGGACGCCGCTCATCGGGGCACCTCGCGCGACGCCGTGGCGAGCACCGGCGCGAGCGCCGCCAGCGCGGCCCGGAGCACCTCGGGCGCCACCGAGGTGAAGCACACCCGGACCCAGCGCGCGTAGGCCGCGCCCGACGCCGAGCCGGGCGTCAGCAGCACGCCGGCCTCGTCGAGGCAGCGATAGAGGAAGGGCGTGGCGTCGGGCGCGTCGTCGGGCAGCCAGCGCGCGGCGTCGAAGACGAGGAACGTCCCGGCCGGCGGGGCGGGGACGCCGAAGGCCTCGGCCGTCACGCGCGCGGCGGCGCCGTAGAGGGCGCGCGTCTCGGCCAGCCAGTCGTCGCCCTCGTTGAGGGCGCGGATCGCGCCGAGCTGCATCGGCCGCGGCGCGCAGTACACCTGGAAGGTCTGGACGGCGCGGATGGCGCGCATGACCTCGGCCGGGCCGTGCACGAAGCCGACGCGCGCGCCGGCCAGCCCGTAGGCCTTCGACAGCGAGTGGGCCACGATGGCGCGGTGGCGGACGTCGGGCCGGGCCCAGAACGACTCGGGCGCGCTCGGGCCGTAGTAGAGCTCCTCGTAGACCTCGTCGGAGATGACCCACAGGCCGTGGCGCTCGGCGACGCGCGCGACCGCGGCGGCGTGGTCGGGGCCGAGCATGGCGCCGATGGGGTTGCTCGGCGAGTTCACGTAGATGGCCGCCGTGCGCGGCGTGACCGCGGCCTCGAGGGCGCCTTCTGGGTCGAAGTCCGGGTCGCCCAGCCGATCCCACAGCGGGACCTCCACCGGGCGCGCCCCGCGCGAGGCGATGATGCCGCGGATGAGCGGCCAGTAAGGCGCCGGCAGCAGCACCTCGTCGCCCGGGTCGAGCACCGCCTGCACCACCACCGACAGGCCCGAGGTGGCGCCCGACACGACGCACGCGGCCTCGGGGTCGAGGCTCACGCCGGTGCGCGCCAGGACGCGCGCGGCCATGGCGGCGAGGAGGCGCGGCTCGCCCTGCACCGGCGCGTAGGTGTGGATGAGCGGGCCGTGCTGCTCGTCGGCGCGCGCGCCGACGTACGGCTCGCGCCAGGTGTCGCCGACGTGCAGCGGGTAGATCGGCCCGGGGTGGTTCTTGAGGCGCGCGGTCAGCCCGGAGAAGACTCCGGCCGAGAGCGACGCGGTGGTGCCGGCAGGCGAGGGGAAGCGAGGCATCGCCCTCGTCATGGCACAACCTGGCCGCGGGGTGAACCCCGGCGGTGGCGTGACAGGCGGCCTGCCAGTCTGGAAGGCGTGCGCACGCACCCGGCGCCCCAGAATGGGCATCGCGGGCGTCGCGAGCCATCCGCAGTCGGGTTGCGACGCCGCAGGAGTGCGGATGTCGTTGGGGCGTCACGGGCTTGAGTCGGCCGTGAGCGGAAGCTCGACGCTCAAGAGGTCTACGTACGGGCGCCAGCGCAGCCTCCCCCGCCTGGGCGTCAATCCTCGGATGGCCCCTCCATCGGAGCTGGTGCACCGCTGTCCCCGCCCGGCGGGCGGCGGCCCGGTACGGCGGGATTCGAGCCGGCTCGATGTGGCCGCAGCTCGCATGCGTGAGCGATCGCCCGCGCCCCGTGCTCGTTCACAAGGCGTTCGCAGGCTTGGAGCGTCGACGAACAGCGCAACTGGGGAGATGCGGAACACGTCTCGCGGGCAGAACGAACCATCCGGACCGGCGGTTGACGGATATGGGCGGGCCCTTCAACGAGCGGAGTGTTTGGGCTAGGATGCCAGTCAGCGTCAGGGAACGCAGCGGACTCCATCTTTTAGAGGAGGTAGTGACTCCATGCGTCTGCCATACCTTTGCATCCTGCTTTCGCCTGGGTGCTTCCCAGGGCCCATTCCGGCAACGTCGGCAGACGACGATGTAACGTCTATCGGAAACGACTCGGACATGCAGGAAGTCGCGGCTACCGCTGCGGACGCATCCGCCGACGGCGAAGCAGAATTCACTCAGCCCGATGAGACTGACGTTGGAGTCGATTCCGGCAATTGCGCGGGTCCTGAGCTGTGCAACGGCATCGACGATGACTGCGACGGTGCGACCGACGAGGGGCTAGCGTACGAGGGCCACGCCATCGGTGAAGCTTGTGACGGCCGAGGTGCGTGCGGTCTCGGCGTGGTCGAATGCTCCTCGGCCCATGAAGCAACGTGCAGTTCTTAATCCCGATGGCTCGATGCCACAAGCATTGCCCGAATCTTGCGACACCGTGGACAACGACTGCGATGGCGATCTGAATGAAGGTATTCCCTGCGGCTGCAGCTGCAAACATCAAGGTGTGTGCGGCACCGACTTCGCCCACGTGCAGGCGGTGTGTACGCCAGCCGGCGAGTGGAATTGCGGATATGCTGCAGTCGCCGGCTATCAGGACGATGGCACTGACTGCGATGGCCTGGACAATGGATTGCGACGGGGCAACTGACGAAGGCTTCGCGATTGGCTTGGATGTGATGGCTCGGATGCAGATGACTGCAAGAATGGCATCGTGCGGTGCGACTCGAGCCGGTCGGACCGCACGATATGCGACGAGAGCGGGGGACCAAGCGAGAGATCTGCGATGGAGCAGACAACGATTGCGACGGACTCACGGACGAAGACTTCAAGGACGGACCTTCCAACAGAGTGACCTTGCCGATCGCCTACTACGCAGGAGATATCGGCAAGGTGCTGGGCTCGTCTTGTGGTACGGGCCGCTGTGCTGGTGGTTCCGTCCTCTGCAATCCCTCCGGACCGTGCCACGTTAGTCTGCAATACACCCATGTCGCCCGTGCCAGACGTCTGCGACTACCTCGACAACGATTGCGACGGCAATACCGATGAAGATTTCCTGATGGACACGTGACATTCGACGGCGGAACGTTCGACGGCGACAAGGGCAGTCGTCGGGACGCACCGTGTGGAACCGGATGCCCGCGGTGGCGGCCATGTGGTTCGCGACGGTCCCGACGCGTTGACCTGGTGACTCTCTTGGAGCCCTTGCCGACGAGAGGTGCGACGGCTCGATAACGATTGCGACGGAGTCACAGATGACCCATTCCTCCCAGGTGGCCGTCACGTACGATGGCGGACCGTTCGCAGGCGACGCGGCGCGCGGGCTCGGGGAAGGCTGCGGTCGCGGCGCGTGCGCTGGGGGGCATAATCCATGCGGCGCCGACGGTATTTCAGCTCACTTGCGACTGGTCGATCGGCGTCCGCCGAGACCGCAACGGCGCTGACGACTGCGATGGTGGAGTCGACGAAGATTTTACCGCCGACGGTCAGATCTCGCTATTGGCGAATGCCAGATATTCGGGATGATGACGGCAAGTTCAAAGGTCAAGTCTGTGGTGCTCGACGCTGTACCCGGCGGCTTGGTCATCTGCAGCAGCGACCAACGCGGCCTGCGTGCCTTTAACCGACTCTGTATCGATTCCAGAAACCTGCGACGGAAGCGACGAAGACTGCGATTGCGTGTTGACTAACCATTCGTGAGCGGTGGCCCTGCTTCAGGAACCTTCTTGCCGCAGACTCCGGAAAGCACAAGGAGAGGCCTGCGGCGTTGAGCGTGCGCTGGGGAACGGTGCAATGCCGACCCGACCACGTCTCTCTAGAGTGCTCGAGCAACGTAGTCGCCAGGATTGAAATCTGCGATGGTCTCGACAACGATTGTGACGGTACGGCCGACGACCCATTTATCATTGGGGGCTTACAGCCGCTTGCGAATGCATTCTATCCGAGCGATAACGGAGCCGTACTCGGTCAGAGTTGCGGGGCTGGCGTGCGCAGGTGGTCGAGTATGCGGCGCTGACATGTTGGCGGTCGTCTGCAGCACTAACTCCGCGTCTCATGCCGAGTCATGTGACAATGTCGATAACGACTGTGATGGTCAGACGGATGAGGACTTTCCGATCGCTGACGTCGACGGCGACAGGTCGGCCGTGCGCTGCAATGACAATTGTCCGTTCGTTTCCAATGCAGACCAGTCAGACAATGATAGCGATGGTAGGGGTGATGCCAGACTCCGATGATGACGACGACGGCGTGGACGATGAACTCGACAAATTGCGTCTTTCGTGGCGAACCTCGACCAGGCCGACCTGGACGGAAACGCGCTCGGCGACGCCTGCGATCCGGACGACGACGGTGACGGCATTCCTGACGGGTTTGGACAATTGTGGTAAGATAGGGAATCCGCAGCAGATAGATGATGATTTCGATGGCGTGGGCAATGCCTGCGAGTGCCCCCGCGGTCGGAGTGGAATCGACTGCAGCGTCCAGCTCTCGCTGGACTCTCACGCGTGCATCTTGTCTGGCAAGCATTTGACATGCTGGGGAGATAATCACGGCGTGGCAAAGCCATGGCGCCGCAAGGGCCTGACTATGTGCGGGTCGCGCCGCGGGCGGGCGCTTCACCTGCGCAGTTCTGCCTCCGGCGACTTGAGCTGTTGGGGCTCGGACGGGCGAACTGATGGTGCCACCGTCGAATGCGAAGTTCCGCACGGTGTTCGGTGCCAAATCCTACGCGTGCGCGATTCAAGAAGATTCGGCTGTCGCGTGCTGGGGGTTTTCGCTAGATGATTGCACTTATCCGCCCGAAGGGCTCCGCGCAGCAGCCCGCTCGGCCTTGGCGGCAATCGCGCTCGCGCCATCACAATCGGCGGCGAGGTGACCTCGCCGGGGACAGGACAGCGCTGATGTGGCCATGCCGCATGGTTCGGGATTCGTTGATATCACCTGCTCCGAATATGCGTGTTGTGCTCTGGAGGAGCTCAGGAGTAGCGCGTTGCTGGGGGAATGACGCCGACGTAAGCTTCGATGCCCCTGCTGGCACATTCCTTCAGATTTCCGGAGCATCGAACGAGGGTGAGTGCATTCTTCGGCCTTCTGCGAAGACGTGACGCTGACTTCATGGGGCGCGTCGGCCGGTCTTGACCTGATTGGCACGCCACTAACGGCGATTGCCGCTTCCGGCGGGGGTCGGCGCCTGTAATTTGTGGGCTAGATGCCCTCAAAAACGCCACACTGCGCTTCAAACAGTTCGACCGTTGCTCTCGTGCCGCCACAGAGTATCGCTAAATTCGTTTCCGAGTTGCCCTTTGGGTACTGTGCGATTCGCACCGATGGTGTTGTCTTCTGCCACCCCGACGTTCCTGGCGTGCCGTCGATGGCGGATCACTTCACTGATATCGCGCGATGAATCAGGAATATGCGTGCGGGTTGGATACGGCAAATAGAGCGCATTGCTGGCACGAGAGGGACATTTTTGTGACCGGGCCCGGCAGTGCCTTCGACGCCGCTGACAACACTTTGTCCGGATATGGTTTTGGATGTGGATTGACATTGACTGGATCGATTCGGTGTTGTGGAACATCTAGTTATGGGGCCTTATCGGCTCTCTCCGGCTCGATGAAGGCGTTGGCGATTGGCGAATATCACGCATGCGCCATTCGCTCAGATGGGGTCACGCTCTGTTGGGGGAGACAACAGCTTCGGTCAGAGTACGCCTCCGGATGGCATCGAGTTCACTACGCTCGCCGCCGGAGAGAGCAGTACTTGCGGCGTGGATGTCGATGGATCTGCAACGTGCTGGGGAGCCAGCTACCCTGGGGCGCTCCGGAGTTGCGGTTCGGACAAGTGGCGGTAGGCGGGTTTGGGTGTGCGAAATCACAGCTTGGTGGACGAGACTGGCTTGTTGCGCGACGATGAACGAATACGCAGCGAGCCCGAACAAGACAGCAGCGGTCGAGCGCATCGGATTCCCCTCCCCAGTGCCGCACACCCTGCCCGAGCCTGATAGCTCGGTCAATGGTCACGGGCCCTTGGAGCCCGCGGCGCAGCACGCATGGCGAGTGCTCTGCGGCGTTGCGGTGTGCTGCTGAAACGACCGCCGGGTCGCGGCAAGTAAACGCGCTAACGTGCGGTGCCGCGCGTGAACCCGAGCAGGAAGCGCGCGACCGATGAACGCGGCGGAGCCGGCGCGACGCGCACGCGCTCGAGCGCCGCGCTGACGCAGCGGGCGAGGCCGGTCAGCTGGAACGACGCCACATGGACCTGCCTCGCGCGGCCCGCGCTGTCGACCTCGAGGCTCACCCGCGCCGTCGTGGTCGGGGTCGCGCCGGCCGCGCGCGCGGCGCTGGCGTAGCAGGCCTCGAGCGCCGGACGCGCGCGCTCGAGCGCCGCCGACACGAGCGCGCGCGCGAGCGGCCCGGCCACCGTGAGGTCGACCACCATCGCGCGACCGTCGCGCGCCTCGAGGCGCGGCGCGCTCGCCGACGCGGCCCGCGCGACCGGCGCCGCCTGCGTCGCGAGCGGAGTCCCCGGGCGCACCGCGCTCCAGCCGTCCGACAGCGGCACGGCCTCGGCCGCGGACGCCGGCGGCAGGGCCAGGAGCGCCGCCGGCTGGCTGCAGATGGGCGTCGGCCCGAGCGACTCCGAGCGGTGGAAGGCGGGGACCAGCGCCACCGTGTTGGCCACGCGCACGGGTCGTAGCAGCGGCGGACCCATGGTGTCGGGCGCATTGGCCGCCGCCGCGCTCGGCTCCGGTCCGCGGCTCGAGCCGGAGAGCGCCGCCCCGATCGACACCACCGCGACGGCCGCCGCCAGCCAGCCGCGATGCCAGCGTCGCCCCGCGCCCGCCGCCTGGGTCTCGTTCGCGTGCGTCGTCGTCGTCGCCTCGGGCAGCGCGAGCAGCGCGGCGCGCAGCGCGCGCGCCGACGGCGGGCGCTCCTCCGGGCTCCGCGCCATGGCCTGGGTCACCACCGCCGCCAGCGCCTCCGACACGTGCGGCGCGCGCTGCCGCAGCGGCACCGCCTGCGCCACGAGGTGGGCGCGCACGACCTCCTCCGCGGTGGCGCCCGAGAACGGCTGCTGGCCGGTGAGCATGTCGTAGAGCACGACGCCGATGGCGTAGACGTCGGAGCGCTCGTCGACCGGCAGCCCCTGGATCTGCTCGGGCGACATGTACTCGGGCGTGCCGCACACGTCGCTCTCGCCCAGGCAGTCGCCGCGCAGCGTCGCGATGCCGAAGTCAAGCACCTTGACTTCTTCGCTGGGCTGGCCGTCGTCGTCGAGGCACGGCAGCAGCATGATGTTGGTCGGCTTGATGTCCCGATGGACGACGCCCTCGTCGTGGGCCTCGGCCAGCGCCGTCAGCACCTGGGCGGCGATGGCGATGGCCCGCCGCGGCTCGAGCCGCCGGCCCTCGCGCGCCAGCAGGTCCTCGAGCGTCTCGCCGTTCACGTACTCCATGACGAGGAAGTGGCCGTGCTCCGGGTCGTGGCCGAAGTCGAGCACGTGCACGGTGTTCTTGTGGCGCAGGCGCGATGTGGTGCGAGCCTCGCGGCGGAAGCGCGCGTCGGCGTCGGGCTGCGCCACGAACGACGCGCGGCTCACGAGCTTGATGGCGACGATGCGGTCGAGGGCGATGTGGCGCGCGACGTGGACGTGGCCCATCGAGCCATCGCCGATCGGCGCCATGAGCTCGTAGCGGCCATCGCCCAGGAAGCGCGCGCCATGCGGTGGTGATGGCGTCATGCTGCTCCCGGCCGGGGAAGTGGGACCCGGCGCGCATGCCTCGAAAGGACCGTCGCGCCGATGGCTTCCGGCGCGAGCGCTGCCCACGGGAGAGAACCACCCGGGTGATCGAAGTCAAGGTGCGCCTCCGCCCCCTCGGGCCGCGCGCGGGGCGACTCAGGGCCCTTGCATTGCCGCCTCCGCGGACTATGCTCGCGCCCGCTCGCGCCCGGCCCACACCGCGCGCAGCGAGGAACACCATGGCCGCGAACCGCCCTCGATTGCGCCACGCCGGCGTCCTGCTCCACCCGACCAGCTTGCCGTCCGCGCACGGCATCGGTGACCTCGGCGACGGCGCGCGCCGCTTCCTCGACTGGCTGGCCGAGGCCGGCCTCACGCGCTGGCAGGTGCTGCCGCTCGTGCCCACCGGCGGCGGCAACTCGCCCTACGGCACGCCGGCCGCGCTGGCCGGGCACCCGCTGCTCGTCGACCTGGTCGAGCTCGGGCGCTGGGGACTGCTGTCGGCCGACGCGCTGCAGGCGCCCGCCTTCGGCCTCGACAGCGTCGACTTCGCGCGCGTCATCCCCTACAAGCGCGAGCGCCTCATCGCGGCCGCCGACGCGCTCATCGCTGGCAAGAACCCGGGCCTGAAGCAAGAGCTCGACGAGTTCCGCCAGGGCGCCCGCTGGGCCGAGGACGCCGCCGCCTTCCTGGCGCTGAAGGCCGCGCGCAACGGCGAGCCGTGGTGGTCGTGGGAGCCGGCCTTGCGCGACCGCGAGCCCGCCGCGCTGGCCGCCGCCAAGGCCGCCGTGCAGCGCGACATCGATCGCGAGGTGGCGCTCTTCTTCTTCTTCGAGCGCCAGTGGCGCTCGCTGCGCAGCTACGCCAAGGAGCGCGGCGTGGCCATCATCGGCGACGTCCCCATCTACGTCGACCGCGACTCGGCCGACGTGTGGGCCGCGCGCGAGAGCTTCCGCCTGAACCCGGACGGCTCGCCGGTCGCGGTCGCGGGCGTGCCGCCCGACTTCTTCTCGAAGGACGGGCAGCTCTGGGGGAATCCCCTATACGACTGGGCGCGCATGGCGCAGGACGGACATCGCTGGTGGGTGGAGCGCATGCGTCGCGCGCTGACCCACGTCGACATCGTGCGCCTCGATCACTTCCGCGGCTTCGCCGCCTACTGGGAGGTCGCGGCCGACGCCACCAACGCGCGCGGCGGCAAGTGGGTGCCCGGTCCGGGCCGCGCGCTCTTCGACGATCTGCGGCGCGAGCTCGGCGACCTGCCGCTCATCGCCGAGGACCTCGGCAAGATCGACGACGCCGTGCACGAGCTGCGCGACACCTTCGATCTGCCCGGCATGAAGATCCTGCAGTTCGCCTTCGACGAGGACGACGACCACCCCTTCCTGCCGCATCGCCACACGGCGCGCTCGGTCTGCTACACGGCGACCCACGACAACGACACGACGCTCGGCTGGTGGCAGACCACCAACGAGCGCGCGCGCGACCACGTGCGCCGCTACCTCGCGGTGAGCGGGCACGAGGTCGTGTGGGACCTCATCCGCGCGTGCTTCGCGTCGGTCGCCGACCTGGCCATCGTGCCGCTCCAGGACGTCCTCTGCCTCGACGGGCGGAGCCGCATGAACACCCCGGGCGTGGCCGAGGGCAACTGGGGCTGGCGCGTGCGCGTGCAGGCCTTCAACCACCCGCTGGCCGCGCGCCTGAAGGAGCTCGCCGAGCTCTACGGGCGCGGCGTTACGACGCGCAAGAAGGATCTCGCGCCCGACTGACCGACCCCTCGGGCCGCGCCGTATCGGTCGCGCGTGTGGGACCTACGCCGCTGTCTCTCGCCCGGCGAGGCCGGGCGGCGCCAGCGTCTGCGGTCCGACGCGCGACCTGCCGTTGTCGCCGCGTGCCTCAGGGC
This sequence comes from Myxococcota bacterium, assembly GCA_046351155.1. GTDB lineage: Bacteria > Myxococcota_A > UBA9042 > PHBI01 > PHBI01 > JAXLYZ01. The sequence goes on along the minus strand of JAXLYZ010000066.1, from coordinate 9,501 downwards.
TCGGCGAAGGCCTTGTTGGCCATGGCGTCGGAGCGCGCGGCGGCGATGAGCTGATCGTGCTCGCCGCGCAAGATGCGCGCGCGCTCCTCGATCTGGGCGTCGCTGCCGCCGCGGCTGGGGAAGGTGCGCACGACGATGACGCCCTGCTGGGTCGAGTACATGAGGCTGCCGGAGCCGGCGACCTCGACCTGGACGCCGCCGTCGTGCGACTGCCAGGCCTTGTGGCCGTGCTGCTCGGCGGCCGATTGGATGGCGGCGTAGAAGCGGGCCGAGTCGCGGGCGGGGACGCCGGTCGTGTACTCGTGGATGCCGGCGCAGCCGACGAGGAGGGCGCCGACGACGGCGGCGAGGGCGATGAACGAGCGCGGGGACGCGAGCATGGTGGACTCCGTGGTTCTGGCCGGAGGCTTCCGGCGCGCCCCTTGTCGCTCGCTCGCGGCGGCGATCCCACTCAGCAGAATCGCTCCGCGTCTGAGCTGATTCTGGCTCGGCGCGACGCGCATTGCGGACGAAACGTCGACTTCGCGGTCGCGCTCGGTTAGTCGAAGCCGCCTTCGATCCAGGGAAGACCGATGCTTGCGACCGCGACGATGATGCTCGCCATGCTGATGGGCCTACCGGCTCCGCTCCTGGACGATCCGTCGCGCGGCGTCGCGGCCGGCGGCGTGTGGGAGCTCGGCGGCACCTACGACGTGGCCATGCCGATCCGCTTCCTGGCCTCGGCCGCGTCCGAGGACGCCAACATCGCCGTCGTCAGCGACCTCCGCGGCGCCGTCGCCGGCGTGCGCGTCGACTCGGGGCTGGGGGCCGGGGCGCGCAAGCTCGACGGGCGCCGCGGCGTGTGGGTCATCGGCACGACCGTGGTCGCCGCCGGACGCGAGGTCGCGGCCTTCCGCGCCGACGTCGGCACCCCGCCTGTGGAGCCGCGATCTCGGCTGCCCGGCCGACCCGTCGACGCCGTGCGAGGCGCGTCCTGGCGGTCGACGCGCACGGCGTGTGGCTGGCCGAGGGCGGCGCGGTGCAGACGGCGCTCGTGCGCCTCGACGTCGAGAGCGGCGCGCCGAAGTGGGCGCGCACCGCCGCCGTCGCGCACGCCCGGGCGCTGGTCAGCGGCGCCGGCTGGAGCGCGGCCGAGGGCGGGGCCGATTCCGGTGCGCTTCTTCGACGTCGACGGCGGGCGCGAGCTCGGCCAGTGGACGCGCCGCATCGGCGGCGTGGCGCGGCCAGTGGGCCAGCTCGTCACGAACCCGGCCGGTCGCGCGCTCTACGCCCTCGACCTGCGCCCGGGCGACGGCGCCGCCTGGCCCATGTGATCGTCGTCGGCTCGGACGGCGTCGAGCAGACCACGCGCTTTGTCATCGCGCGCGACCCGACGGTCCGGAACCAGGCGGTGTGGGCCGCCGCCGGCGACGACGCGCTGGCGCTGTTCGTGCCCGACCCGGCGGCCGGCGGCGCGCAGCTCGTGGCCATGGGCCCTGAGCGAGCCGTTCAGCGCCTCGACCACCGCCCTGCCGAGCTGGTCCAGGCCGCTCGTCGTCGGCGATCGCATCATCGTGCCGCCGCCGCCGCCCGGCGACGCGGCCGCCTCGAAGACAGCGCGCCGGCCTCAGCTTGGACCGCCTGGCAGGCCGGTCAGAGCGACTCCGTCTAGACCGGCGCATCGAGGGCCTCGGGCCTTCGTCGAAGACCTTCGCGGTCGGCGCGCGCCTCGTGCTGGTCGACCCCGACGGCGCCGACCTCGGCGTCGTGACGCTCGCCGCCGCCGACGGCACCGTCCTCGGCATCGGCACCGCCGCGCTCGGCTCGGCGCAGGCGCCGGTGTCGGGCGCGACCTTCGTCAACGACGCGCTGGTCGTCGCGCGCGGCCAGACGCTCGCGCGCGCCTCGTGCACCTGCCGACCGCCGAGGTGCGCGCGCGCCTGAAGGAAGCGCGGCGCCGAGGCCGGCGGCGACGTCGGCCCCATCCTGCGGCGCCTCGGCCGCTTCGGCGCGCTGGCCGACGGCCTCGTCGACCCGAGCCTGCCGGTGCCGGGCGAGGCCACTCGTGCTGCGCGGCGGCGCGGGCGGCCTCAGCGCGGCCGACACGGCGCTCCTCGGCGCCTTTCGCGAGGCCTGGGCCGGCGACCCGAAGGGCGCGCTCGAGGGCCTGGTCGACGTCATCGATCGGAGCGGGCGACGCCCGCCGGCCTCGCGCGAAAGGTCGCGCTGCTCGAAGGCATGAGCCGGCTGGCGCTGGGCGAGGTGCTGGCGACCGGTGCCGTGCCGCGCGACGACGACGCCAAGAGCGCGCTGGTCGGCCTGGCGCGGAGCTTCGACGCCGCGGCCAAGCCGGGCACCACCAGCGCCATCGCGCTCTGGGGCGCGCTCGCGGCGCGCCTCGACGAGCCGCTGCTGGCCGCCGACGTGCTGGCTCACGCGCGCTCGGCCGCGACCGCCGATCCGCTGGTCGAGCCGGCCTACCTCGAGGTCGCGCGCCGCGCCACGCGCCAGATCCGCGTCTCGGCCGGAGCGCTCGCGACCTCGACCCAGCGCGACATGCTGGTGGCCGGCCTGCGCTTCTTCCGGCACCTCGACGCGGTGCTCGGGCCGTCCTCCGACCGCGCCGCCGAGCTCATGGACCAGGCCGGCGCGTCGCCGGCCGCGGCGCGCGAGCTGGCCCAGCTGCTGGCCGCCAACGAGGGCAGTGCGGCCAGCCAGAAGAGCGCGCTCGGTCCGGCCACCTGCGAGCTCGCCTGCGACGCGGCCGCGCGCCTGTGCCCGAACGAGGTCGACCGCCCCACCTGCCAGGTGCGCTGCGCGCGAACGGGCGTGGTCCGCTTCGTGGACCGCGCCCGCCCGTTGGCCTCCGAGGCCCGCGAAACCTGGTTCTGCGGGCAATAGACGACGCTTATTCGAGGGCGCTCACGCGGATGTCGAGGCGCCCGTCCTTGGCGTCGAGCGTCACCAGCGAGCCGTCGGGCACCTCGCCGCTGACGAGCTTCCGGCCGAGCGCCGTCTCGACGTGCTTCTGGATGAAGCGCTTGAGCGGACGCGCGCCGAAGACCGGATCGTAGCCCTCCTCGGCGATGACATCGAGCGCGGCCTCGGTCGGCTCGAAGGCGATCTGCCGGTCGGCCAGCCGCTTCTGGAGGATCTTCAGCTGCAGCCCGACGATGCGCTTCACGTCGGCGCGATCGAGCGGCGTGAAGAGCGCGATCTCGTCGATGCGGTTCAGGAACTCGGGCCGGAACACGCGCCTGAGCTCGAGCATCACCTGGTCGCGCACGGCCTCCGACAGGCCGCCGTCCTGCTCGACGCCCTCGAGGAGGAGCGGCGAGCCGACGTTCGAGGTCATGATGACGACCGTGTTCTTGAAGCTCACGGTGCGGCCCTGGCCGTCGGTGAGGCGGCCGTCGTCGAGCACCTGGAGCAGCACGTTGAACACGTCGGGGTGCGCCTTCTCGATCTCGTCGAGCAGGATGACCGCGTACGGCCGACGGCGGATGGCTTCGGTGAGCTGGCCGCCCTGGTCGTAGCCGACGTAGCCCGGCGGGGCGCCGATGAGGCGGCTCACCGCGTGCTTCTCCATGTACTCGCTCATGTCGATGCGGACGATGTTGTCCTCGGCGTCGAAGAGCGACTCGGCCAGCGCGCGCGCCAGCTCGGTCTTGCCGACGCCGGTCAGGCCGAGGAAGAGGAAGCTGCCGATGGGCCGCTTCGGATCCTTGAGGCCCGAGCGCGCGCGCAAGACCGCGTCCGCCACCGCCTGGACCGCCTCGTCCTGGCCGACCACGCGCTGGTGCAGGATGTCGCCCAGGCGCAAGAGCTTGTCGCGCTCGCCCTCGAGCAGCTTCGAGACCGGCACGCCGGTCCAGCGCGACACGACCGCCGCGATGTCCTCCTCGTCGACGGCCTGCTTCAAGATCGCGCCGCCCGTGCTCGTGCTCTTCTTCAGCACCGCCTCGGCCGCGGCGATGGCCTTCTCGACCGCCGGGATGTCCGAGTAGCGCAGCTGCGCCGCGCGGTTCAGGTCGTAGCTCCGCTGCGCGTTGTCGACCTCGACCTGCAGGCGCTGGAGGTCCTCCTTCAGCTTCGAGACCTGCTCGATCTGCGCCTTCTCGTCCTCGTAGCGGGCGCGCAGCGCGGCGGCGTCCTCGCGCACCGAGGCCAGCTCGGCCTGCAGCGCGTCGAGGCGATGGCGCGAGCTCGCGTCCTTCTCCTTGAGCAGCGACTGCTCCTCGATCTCCAGCTGCAGGATGCGGCGCGTGGCCTGCTCGAGCTCGACCGGCATCGAGGTGATCTCGGCGTGGATGCCGGCGGCCGCCTCGTCGACGAGGTCGATGGCCTTGTCGGGCAGGAAGCGGTCGGAGATGTAGCGGTCGCTGAGCGTGGCCGCGGCGACCAGCGCGCGGTCGCGGATCTGGACCTTGTGATGGACCTCGAAGAGCTCCTTGATGCCGCGCAGGATCGACACGGTGTCCTCGACCGTGGCGGCCGAGACCATGACCGGCTGGAAGCGGCGCTCGAGCGCCTTGTCCTTCTCGATGTACTTCCGATACTCGTCGAGCGTGGTCGCGCCGATGCAGTGCAGCTCGCCGCGCGCCAGCATGGGCTTGAGCAGGTTGCCCGCGTCCATGGCGCCCTCGGCGGCGCCGGCGCCGACGATGGTGTGCAGCTCGTCGATGAAGAGGATGACGCGGCCCTCGGCCTTCTGGACCTCCTTCAGGACGGCCTTCAGGCGCTCCTCGAACTCGCCGCGGTACTTGGCGCCGGCGATCATGCTGCCCAGGTCGAGCGCGAAGACGGTCCGGTCCTTCAACGTCTCGGGCACGTCGCCGCGCACGATGCGATGGGCCAGGCCCTCGACGACGGCGGTCTTGCCGACGCCGGGCTCGCCGATGAGCACCGGGTTGTTCTTGGTGCGGCGCGACAGGATGCGGATGACGCGGCGGATCTCCTCGTCGCGTCCGATGACCGGCGTGAGCTTGCCCGAGCGCGCGTCGGCGACGAGGTCGCGGCCGTACTTGGTCAGCGCCTTGTAGCCCCGGTTGGCCGAGGTCACGCGCTGGTTGCCGCGCACGTTGGTGGCCATCTCCGCCCGAGGCGCCTTCGCGCTGATGTTGAAGGCGTGCAGCAGCGCGCGCGTCGGCGTCTTCTGCGGCCCGGCCGTGGCCAGCGCCGTGCTCGACGGACGTGTATTCGTCCTTCATGCCCTTGGCGAGCTCTTCGGCGCGCACGAGGTCCTGGTCGAGCTCGCGCGTGATCGAGATGCCGCCCGGCCCGACGCCCGGCCCGGAGACCGAGGGATGTTGTCGAGGAGCTTCTCGGCGGCCGCGAGCACGCGGGTCGAGCTGCATGTGCTTGATGATGCAGCGATGCCGCCCTCCTTGCTGCTTGAGCAGCGCCGGCAGGAGGTGCGGCTCGTCGGCCGCCTGGTGGTTTTCCTTGGTGGCGATGGCTCGGGCTTGGGACAGGGCCTCGCGGATCTTCTCGGTGACTTTGTCGAGGTTCATCGGGGGTTCCTTCCGAAGGGTGCTGGCTTGCCCTTCGCGTGTGCCGCGACGCGGGTCTGGCGCGGGTCGAATCGCATGGGAAGCACCTGCCCAGTGAGGCAAGTCGCCCCACCGGCAGGATCGCGGGCGCGCGCGGCGCTTGCAACCGCGGCCTCGCGCGCCTCCTTGCGACCGTTCGGCCTCTCGGGTTCGCGACCGCTCACGGACGATGACAGCGCGGCGGCCGCCCGCTATCGGTTCCTCGGCACGGCAGCGGAGGCGCGCAGCGACGACCGGCGAGAGGACGGAGGAGGCGACGAGGCGACGATGCTCGGCCGCGGCCGCGCACGTCGCCATCGCGGATGGACGGCAACGGCGCTGGGCGGCGCAGCGTGGGCTCATGCGCTCGGACGGTCACCGGCGTGGTGCGGACGCCGTGCGGGCAACGGTGCGGCCGCGCGCGAGCTCGGCCTCGAGGCACTTACGCCGTACGCCTTCGATGCAGAACTGGCAGCGCCCGGCGGCCGAGTGCAGGTGCTGATGGAGCTCCTGGCCGAGTTCGTGCGGCGCGAGTGGGACGAGATCCTCGGCCAGGGCATCCGCCTCACCACCATCGGCGAGCTCGGGCGCCTGCCGCCGGGAGCGCGCGGCTGCAGTTGCCGGCGCTCATCGCCGAGTCGGCGCGAACCGCGGCATGACGCCGTGCCCGCGCCTGCATGGCGCGCGAGTCGATCGTCGCCGCGGCGCGCGCGCTGGCCGAGCGTCCGGCGCGGCGAGCTCGAGGTCGACGCCATCGACGAGGCGGCTCGGCGCGGAGCTGGCGACGGGCCGAGCCGCCGCTCGATCTGTTGGTGCGCACCCTGGGCGAGCAGCGGCTCTCGAACTTCCTCCTCTGGGAGGCCTCACGCCGAGCTCTACTTCACCGAGGTCTTGTGGCCGGACTTCGATCGCGCCGAGCTCGAGCGCGCGCTGGCCGCCTTCGCCGCGCGCCAGCGCCGCTTCGGACGCGTCGAGCCGGCGCTCGCCGAGGCGCTGAGCGGCTTCACGCGGGCGGGCCGCTCGATGGCCAGATCGGTCCAGGTCGGACCGTCCCCGACCGACGGAGCGTCGACGAAGGCACTATCGGTCGTCATCGCGGGTGGTTCGCCGGGTTCGCAGGCCTCGTCGGCCTCGCAGCCACGCGGCAGCTCGAAGGGCGCGGTGGTCGACGAGACCGACCCGAACTGGAAGGGGCCTGCCGCCGGGCGCCTTCGTCCCCGCTCGACGAGGAGGCCATCGCGCGGGCCTGCGGCGACGCGCGGCTCGGCCTCCACTGCCAGGTCGCGACCTCGACGATGGCACCGTCTTCCACTCCTGCGAGTGCTCGGCATCGGCAACGCCGAGGGCAGGCGCCTCGAGGTCACCGGTGACGTCGACGAGCAGTACGCCCGGGTCGGCGCGTCGTTCGAGCTCGAGGAAGGCGACGACGGCTGGAGCCTCGGCGACCGCATCGAGGAGTGACGCGCGGCCCGCCGGGCAGCACCGATCAGCGCTGCGGGGCGATGAAGGTCGCGCGCAGGTGCGCCAGCAGGTCGGCCAGCGCCTGATCGTCGAAGCGGTCGCCCCAGGCGGGCATGCCGTTCTTGCCGCCGACCAGCGTCTTGGCGATGGCGTTGTCGTCGTGGTCGGCACGCGCTCCTGGAGGACGGCGCGTCGACCGTGCCGAGGCCGTCCTCGCCGTGGCAGCGCGCGCACGAGTCGAGGAAGATCTCGCCGCCGCGCAGCGCGTCGCCGCTGAGCGCGACGATGCGGTGGGCGCGCACGTCGGGGTCCTTGGCGTCGACCGAGTCGAACTGGGCCATGCTGGTCAGGAAGACGTGCGACACGTCGTCGACGCGCAAGACCGACCACAGGTAGTCGTCGCTCGGGAAGACCTGGCGGATCTGCGTGCGGCCGTTTTTGGGAAAGAGGCTTTCCGAATCGATGACGCGCTCGAGCACGAACGGGTCGGGCGCGCCGTCCTGGTCGAGGTCCTGGCCGGCCAGGCTGCCGCCGTGCTGGTGGCAGCCGATGCAGTTGGTGCGCGCGTTGCCGCGGCCGTGCTCGACGTAGGGTTGTTGCACCAGGTGGCTCGCCGGGCGCGACGCCGACGGCGCCGAGCGCGGCCGCCAGCGCGACGGGGTCGCGGCGACGCGCGCGGCCGGGTCGGGGTCCTGCTCGAGGTAGTCGACGGCGACGTTCATCTCGTAGTGCGACCACACCGAGTCGAGCTCGTCCTTCACGGCGGCGGCCGGCCGGTCGGCGCCGAAGTCCTGGTCGGGCGTGTCGCTCCACCACAGCGTGACCCAGCTCCAGTGGCGAGCCCTTGGCCGCGATGCGGAGCGCGGCCAGGCGGTAGGTGTCGCCGTTCTTCTTCAGGCGGATGGTGTAGACCCCGCTCGGGCTCGTCGGCCTGGCGCGCGCCCGCGCCCCAGTCGGCGCTGGCGGCGGGACCGACGATCTGGGCGAGCGACGCCGCGTCTGTGTCGAAGGCCGGCAGCTTGCGGCCGAAGTCGGAGCGCACCCACTGGGCTTTGACGAGCACCGCGTCGGCGGGCATCTCCGAGCCCATACAATAGGTGAAGTTGTCGTCGTCGGCCGGGCTCGCGTCGAGCGAGAGGCCGCCCAGCCGGTCGAGGCAGGCGACGATGTCGGCGTAGCTCTCGAGCAGGTGGCGCGCGGTCGCGGGGCTGTAGGTGATGCGCGCGTTGCCGGCGGCGCCGCCGCTGAACTGGCTCTGCTGGAGGCGCGCGCAGGCGTCGGCGTCCATGTCGTCGGGGCACTTGCCGAGCTGATCGACGTAGGCCAGGTAGCGCTCGAGCGGCCAGCGGTTCGAGCGGTCGAGGGCCGCGGCGTTCCAGGCCTCGATGCTGTCGAGGTCGGCGGTCGAGAAGGGGCGGCGCTCGAGCCGACCGACCGGGCCGAGCCGGTCGTAGAGCTCGATGAACATGCGCTTCAGGTCCTCGATGCCGTACCACGTCTGCCAGCGCGGGACCTTGGGCACCGTCGCCGTGTCGGCGCTCGGCGCGGCCTCGCCGTCGGCGGGCGTCAGCCCGAGCAGCGGCACCGGTCCGAGTACGCGCCGCACGATGTCCCAGCCGGCGGCGCGGCGCGCGGCGAGGTCAGCCTTCAGCGCGTCCTCGCGCGCGGCGAGCGTCGCGTCGGCCGGGTAGGGCGCGGCGATGCCGAGCAGCTTCCGGCCGAAGGCGTCCTCCTTGCCCGACGCGCCCTGCGACGGGAAGTCGAGGGCCTTGTCGCCGTCCGGAGCGACGTCGCTCTGGCAGGCGCCGAGCGCGGCCAGGAGGAGCCCGAGTGCGCTGGACTGCGGCCTCACGGGGTGACCGGCGCCGAGAGCACGAGGGCCGCGTCGCTGGCCACGACGACCTCTTTGTCGCCGCCGCGCACCAGGAAGTAGAACCAGCCGTCGGAGCGGAAGTGCGGATAGAGGGCTTTGCGGCCGGCCGGCATGTTGGTGACCTGGCGGCGCTCGCCGGTCGTCATGTCGACGATGTAGATATTGGCCGCGTCGTTCTCGTAGTGGTGCGTGACGAAGAAGCGCTCGTCGAACGACACGTTCGGCTTGGCGCCCGAGAAGCACGAGCGAGCCACGGTGCGGTCGATGGTGATGTGGTAGTTGGCGTCCGACTTCACCGCGTTCACCTGCCGGATGATGTAGCCCAGCGACTTCCCGTCGGGGCCGGCCTGGCGCGACAGGACGAGGCGACCCGAGGGCGACATGACCGAGTCGCCCTCGAACGGCGAGGCGACGATGACCGCGGGCAGCTGCTCGTAGACCGAGCCGTTGAAGATCATCGGCGAGAACTTCATGGTCGAGTCGGCGTTGAAGTAGGCCGCCGGGTCGGTGTTCTGCGCGCTGCCCGAGTCGCTCGTGAACTGGCTGTTGATGACGAAGTAGTCGCCGCCGTCCACGCCGCGCGCGACGTGCTGATAGAGGTTGATGCCGGTGCCGCGCACGCAGCCGGGCTCGTCGAACGAGATGCTGGTGGCGGTG